>NZ_LMKX01000008.1:0-56344 GCF_001421685.1 Sphingomonas sp. Leaf28
GATAGATCGGATGTAGAAGTGCGGTAACGCATGGAGCTAACCGATACTAATTGCTCTATTCGCGCTTGAGAGTCTCACACCATCAATGACAACACTGGGTTCGCCCGGCACGTCAGACGATAGTGCGGATGATTAAGACGACGCCAGATTGCCAATCCCCTCGCCGTCGAGGGATTGGTCGAACACACTACAAACCTTGCACGGTATCGATTTTAAACCCTCAAGCTTCGCCGCAAGGCGACGCTCGAGGGACCCAGATATTCACGTACGCATGTCGCACCGGCTCCATTGCCTGGTGGCTATAGCGTCGGTGCGATCCCATTCCGAACTCGGCCGTGAAACCCGACTGCGCCAATGGTACTATCGCTCAAGCGATGGAAGAGTAGGTCGTCGCCAGGCATTGAAGCCCGTGCGACATGCATCACGCAGAATATCAAAACCCATTCACAAGTCATCTACCCTCAGTCCGTAACCGGACCGTCGCGGGGTGGAGCAGCCCGGTAGCTCGTCAGGCTCATAACCTGAAGGTCACAGGTTCAAATCCTGTCCCCGCAACCANCACAAGTCATCTACCCTCAGTCCGTAACCGGACCGTCGCGGGGTGGAGCAGCCCGGTAGCTCGTCAGGCTCATAACCTGAAGGTCACAGGTTCAAATCCTGTCCCCGCAACCAACACAGCCCGCAAAGTCGATAAGACTATGCGGGCTTTGTTGCGTTTGCAGGCATTGCATTTCAAAAGCACTGTGCCCGTTCGCTTTTGAGCTCAACGGGCCGGGCTTCCGGACGACGGTCCTCACGTCGGGCGCCCTACGCATCGTGCGAAGCGGCCCAGGGGCCGCGGGAGAAGACCGCGGGCCCCAGACAACAGGACAGCCTCACCGCTTCCGGACGAACTCCGCACGCAGCACCAGGCCCTTGATGCCCTCGTACCGGCAATCGATCTCCTGCGCGTCGCCGGTCAGGCGGATCGACTTGATCAGCGTGCCGCGCTTCAGGGTCTGGCCTGCGCCCTTCACGGTCAGGTCCTTGATCAGCGTCACCTGGTCGCCGTCCGCCAGCACGTTGCCGACCGAATCGCGCACCACGATCGCACCGTCGTCCGATGGCACGGCCGCAGCACCGCCGCCCGCGACCCATTCGCCGGTCGCTTCGTCATAGACATACTCGTCGTTGGCGGTCTCAGTCATCAGATGTCTCCGGCAGCGCCCAGTCGATCGGCCGGCGCCCATGGGTTTCGAGAAAGGCGTTCGCCTTGCTGAACGGCCGCGATTCGAAGAACCCGGTTCGTGCCGCCAGCGGCGACGGATGCGCGGACTGGATCACCAGGTGCCGCCCGCCCGTCGCGATATCGTCGACGAACGCCGCCTTCTTCTGTGCATACGCCCCCCATAGGAGGAACACGACAGGTTTCGGTTGCGCGTTCACCGCGGCGATCACCGCGTCGGTAAATCGCTCCCAGCCACGCTTCTGATGCGATGCGGCCGCCCCCATCCGCACGCTCAGCACTGCGTTGAGCAGCAGCACGCCCTGCGCCGCCCAGTGATCGAGCATGCCGTGGCGCGCGCGCGGGATGCCGAGATCGGCCTCGAGCTCCTTGTAGATGTTCACGAGGCTCGGCGGCGTCCGCACCCCCTTGCGCACCGAGAAGCTCAGTCCGTGCGCCTGCCCCTCGCCGTGATACGGATCCTGCCCGAGGATCACGCACCGGACCTGATCGAGCGGGGTGAGTTCCAGTGCGCGAAACCGATCCGCGTCGTCTGGGAAGATGCGCGCGCCCGCAGCGCGCTCGGCCTCCAGAAATGCCTCGAGGTCGCGCATGTACGGCGCATCGAACTCGGGCCGCAGCGCCTGCCAGCTTGGTGGAAGAGGGGGTGTCGTCATCCCCGGTCGCATGTCGGACAGGGCAGGCGCGTGTCAATCTGCGCGAGGTCTTGTTCCCCCGCGGAGGCGGGGGCCCAGCATCTCGCAGGGCAACGCCCGTAGCCCTGGAGCCCCGCTTCCGCCGGGGAACGGCGACCGTACGGTGCTCGATGCGAGGCGAAAGGCTCGCACAACGCATGCGGGCTCATTATATGCGCCGCCATGACAGAGATCACCGTCGCCGCGCTGCAGCTGGGCTTCACGCCCAACATCGACCGCAACATCGCCAACGTCTCGCGCCTCGTCCACGAGGCCGCGGCTAAGGGCGCGCAGGTCATCCTCCCGCCCGAATTGTTCGAGGGCGAGTATTTCTGCCGCGTCGAGGACGAGGGCCTGTTCGCCAACGCCGCCCCCGTCGGCGAACACAAGGCGGTGCTCGCGATGCAGGCGCTCGCCGAGGCGCTGAAAGTCACGATCCCGACCAGCTTCTTCGAGGCGGACGGCCCGCATCATTACAACAGCCTCGCGATGATCGGCCCCGACGGCAACATCCAGGGCGTCTATCGCAAGAGCCACATCCCCGACGGCCCGGGCTATGAGGAAAAGTTCTACTTCCGCCCCGGCAACACCGGCTTCAAGGTCTGGCCGCACGCGTCGGAGGCGGGGCGGACGACGCTCGGCGTCGGCGTCTGCTGGGACCAATGGTATCCCGAGACCGCGCGCGCGATGATGCTGATGGGCGCGGAAGTGCTGTTCTACCCGACCGCGATCGGCAGCGAGCCGCATGACACGTCGCTCGATACCGCACGGCTGTGGCGCCGGGCGATGGTCGGCCATGCCGTGTCGAACGTCGTGCCGATCGTCGCCGCCAACCGCGTCGGCGTCGAGCACGGCCAGACCTTCTACGGCACCAGCTTCATCGCCGACGAGCGCGGCGACATCCTCGCCGAACTCGGCCGCGAGGACGAAGGCGTGATCACCGCGACGATCGACCTCGACATCGTCAAGCGCCACCGCGCCGCATTCGGCTTCTTCCGCGATCGCCGTCCCGACCTCTACGGTCGGCTGGTTCAGGACATCTGAACCCCGATCCTCCCCCGCCAGGGGGAGGTGGCTGGCTTGCCAGACGGAGGGGGAGGATAGGAGGACCGCCGTTCCCTGTCCTCACCCTCCGTCACCTTCGGTGCCACCTCCCCCTGGCGGGGGAGGATCGAGAACTTAGAACCACGCCATCCCCGCGAGCAGCGCGCCGACCAGCGCCGCCGCGCCCGCTACCCACAGCAACCACCGCCGCCCGGTCAGCGCGGTGATCGAGGCCAGCGCGATCGCGACCTGGATCGCAGTGACCGCCAGCGCCAGCTTCGTGTGCGGGCGCAACGCCTTGTCCGAATCCAAGTCGGCTGCCGCCGATCGCGCGTCGAGCGCGGTCGCCTCCCGCTTCAACGCGGCCCCGCGTGCCTTGTAGCGTGCGATATCGGCCCGCTGCGTCGCCATCCGCGCCGCATCGACCCCGGGCGGCGCGAGATCGACCTCCATCTGCGCGATATGCCGCTTGAGATCCTCCGCCTGGTAATAGCCCCATGCGTCCGAGGCCTGCGCCTTGATCAGCACCGCCTCGTTCTTGTGGAGAAGCGCCTCGTTCTGCGTATGCCCGCCGAGAAAGCTGGTGACCGCCGCCAGCGTCGCCAGAACCGCGGTGAACAAGGCAATCCGCTGGTCGAATGCCTCCCCCTTGGCGGCACGTTCCTCCGAGAGTTGCTCATGCAGTCCGCGCACGTCGAAATCGTCGTCCATGGCGGTCGGTTTATGCTCCCGCGCGTGACTGGACGCTGATGGTCGGGTGACATATTTGTAAGCGCGCCATGACGTTACGCCACATTCGATACCTTGTGCCGCCGCTGGTGGCGCTGCTCGCCGGCTGCGCGACACCGTCGGTGAAGAGCGTTCCCCCCAGCGATCATTTCGACGGCCGCCGCTTCTTCAACCCGGACGGCGTGCAGGGGAGCGCCGGCGAGCAGAAACAGGGCCCGGTCGCGCTGCTGCGCAATCTGGTGAAACCGCCCTATCGGAGCTGGCCCGAAGTCCCCGTGACGCCGTCGCGACCGCCGGCGCAGGTCGACGGCCGGACGATGCGCGTCACGTGGATCGGCCATTCGACCGTGCTGGTGCAGACGCAGGGGCTCAACATCCTCACCGATCCGATGTGGCTCGAACGCTCGTCGCCGGTGCAGTTCCTCGGCGTGAAGCGAGTCCGCGCGCCCGGCGTGCGGCTGGAGGACCTGCCCAGGATCGACCTGATCCTGCTCAGCCACGACCACCGCGACCATCTCGACATGCACGCGATGCGCCGGCTGTGGCGCCGCGACCAACCGCTGATCGTGACGGGCCTCGGCAACGACCAGATCCTCACGCGCAACGGCGTCCATGCGGAAGCGCGCGACTGGGGCGGGCGCGTGGCGCTGCGTCCCGGCATCGACGTGATCGTCGAGCGCGCGCATCACTGGAGCCAATACGACCCCGGCGACCGCGACACGACGTTATGGGCGGGCTTCACCGTGACGCTGCCCGGCGGCAACCTGTATTTCGCGGGCGACACAGGCCCTGGCGACATGCGCTGGGCCACCGAGGCGCGCCGCGCAGGACCGGTCCGCCTCGCGATCCTGCCGATCGGCGCGTATCATTTCACAGGCCACGAGACGGACAATCACATCGGTCCGGACCAGGCGGTGACCGCGTTCGAACAACTCGGCGCGGCCTATGCGATCGGCGTCCACTGGGGCACGTTCGAACTCACCTCGGAAGGCATTAACGAGCCGCCCGAGCACCTCCGCGCGGCGCTGGCACGCGAACACATCGCCGCGGACCGCTTTCGGACGCCCGAAGCCGGCGAGGCCTGGGTGATCGAATGACGACACCCTCTCGATCCTCCCCCGCCAGGGGGAGGTGTCGCCGAAGGTGACGGAGGGGGAGGACACGGAACGGCGGTTACCCTTGCCTCCCGCTCCGTCTGGCAAGAGCCAGCCACCTCCCCCTTGCGGGGGAGGATTGAGTGCTCTCCATCCGTCATCCTGACGAAAGTCAGGACCCAGAGCCAAGCAGGACCGCGTTCGGTTACCCTGGGTCCTGACGTTCGTCAGGATGACGAGGCGCGTCTCAAATCGTCTCGCGCAACGCCAGCGCCCGCGCGAACACCGCGTCGAACATCTCCGCGGTCAGCACGCCCGTATTCACGTTGTAGCGCGAGCAATGATAGCTATCGATCAGGATGCGGCCATCGGGCATCACATGCTCCGCCCCGTGCGCGAACCGAGCCTTGGGCAACCGTCCACCCAGCATCTTCACCGCAGACTGGTGCGCGATATGCCCCAGCGCCACGAACACGCGCGCGGTCGGCACCGCGTCCGCCTGCGTCTCGAGAAACGGCCGGCAGGTCCGGATTTCTTCGGGGGTCGGCTTGTTCTCGGGCGGCAGGCACTTCACCGCGTTGAGGATGATCGCACCGTCGAGCGCCAGCCCGTCCTCGGCCTTGGCGCCATAGGTGCCGGTCGCGAGCCCAAACCGCCCGAGCGTCTCGTACAGGAACTGCCCCGAATAATCGCCGGTGAACGCGCGGCCGGTGCGGTTCGCGCCGTGCTTGCCGGGCGCGAGGCCGATGATGCCGAGCCACGCCGCCGGATCGCCGAACGCGGGGACGGGGGCGTTCCACCAGGTCGGGAACTCGGCGCGCAATTGCTCGCGCACCGCGACGAGGCGGGGGCAGAGCGCGCAATCATGCGGCGGCTCGGTCTCGGGCAGCGCGGCGACGGGCGCGAAGACGGTGGTGACGTCGATAACGCCGTCGTCAGCGGAGTCGGAAAGATCGGCGGTGTAAGGTGTGGAGTCCATGCGATTGCGCTAGGCGGACGAAATGTCGCCTGCAACCCCGCTCCCGCCGATCGCGCGTCCGGCAGCTGCGTACGTGATCGCGCTCGGCTCCAACCGCCGCGGCCGGCACGGGGCGCCCGAGCGCGAGATCGCGGCCGCGCTGGCCACGCTGGGCGACGTCGTGGCACGGTCGCCGACCGTCGCCAGCGCGCCGCTCGGCCCCTCGAATCGCCGCTACGCGAATGCCGTCGCGTTGATCGAAACGTCCGAGGATCCCGCCACGCTGCTCGTCCGGCTGAAACAAATCGAGCGGCGCTTCGGCCGGCGCGCGGGGCGTCGCTGGGGCAGCCGCGTGATCGACCTCGACATCATCCTCTGGTCGGGGGGCGCATGGACGTCGCCCGGCCTCGTCGTTCCGCACGCCGCGTACCGCACGCGCGGCTTCGTGCTCGCCCCGCTTGCCGACCTCGTGCCCGCCTGGCGCGATCCGCGGACGGGCAGAACGATACGGCAATTGGCGCAACTGGTTGACCGACGGCGGCCACGCGATTAGGTGCGCGGTCCACGATGGCGGGGGTCCGTAGCTCAGTTGGTAGAGCAAGCGACTTTTAATCGAGAGGTCCCGGGTTCGAGCCCCGGCGGACCCACCATCGATTCCTCGAGCGATGCGCCGAGCAGGCGGCGGCATGTCCCGGCGATTCTCGCGGGCGCATCGGTCGCCGCGGTCGGCATTGTCCTGATCCTCATCGTCGGTCTCGCGGTCGATCATTGGCCGTTCGCGTTCGATCGCTCGATCATCCTGGGCCTGCGCGCCTGGGGTGGCCCGTCCTGGCTGCCCAAGGTCGCCACCGACGTGACTGCGCTCGGCGGTGGAATCGTGCTGACGATCGTCGTCGTGCTCGTCGCCGGCCTGTTGATCGTCCAGCGGCTCTGGCTGACCGCGGTCGCAATCGTCGCGTCGAGCATCGGCGGCAATATCGTCGTCGAGCTGGTCAAGCTGCACGTCGCGCGCCCGCGGCCCGATATCGTCGAGCATCTCGTCGCCGTCACGCATATGAGCTTCCCCAGCGGGCATTCGGCGAACAGCGCGATCGTCTATCTAACGCTTGCAGGGCTAGCGTCGCAGGTCACGGAGCATCGTGCGACGCGCGCGTATCTGCTCGTCGTCGCGATCCTGCTGGTCGGTGCGATCGGCTGCAGCCGGGTGTATCTCGGCGTCCACTGGCCGAGCGACGTGCTGGCGGGGTGGAGCTTCGGTACGCTCTGGGCACTCGCCTGGTGGCTGGCGACCGCCCGCGCGCGCCGCGCGATCGGCGGCGAGCGCCACGCCTTCGGCACCCCGCCGAATCCTCACACCCAACTCTAACATCCTCCCCCGCCAGGGGGAGGTGGCGCGAAGCGACGGAGGGGGAGGACACGCAACCGCGGTTTCCCTGTCCGCCCCCTCCGTCAGGCTACTGCCTGCCACCTCCCCCTGGCGGGGGAGGATTTGCGGCGCGTCCTAGCGGCCCTTCTCGGCGAGCGCGCGCTCCCAGGCCAGCGCGTCGCGGACGATGCCGTCGAGATCGGCGTGGCGCGGCGTCCAGTCGAGCGTCTCGAGGATCGCGCGATTGTCCGAGATCAGCATCGCGGGATCGCCCGCGCGACGCCCTTCCAGCCGACGCTCGATCGTCCGGTTAGTGACCTTGTCGACCGCATCGAGCACTTCGAGCACGGAGAAGCCCTTGCCATAGCCCGCGTTGAGCGTGTGGCTCTCGGCAGGCGCGGCGACCAGTAGTTCGAGCGCTGCGACATGCGCTGCGGCAAGGTCGCTGACATGGACATAGTCGCGCACGCCGGTCCCGTCGGGCGTGGCGAAATCGGTGCCGTAGACGCCGACATGGCTCCGCTTGCCGGTCGCCGCCTCGACCGCGATCTTGATCAGGTGAGTCGCGCCGACCGTCGACTGGCCGCTGCGCCCCTGCGGATCCGCGCCCGCGACGTTGAAGTAGCGCAATGCCGCATAGTTCATCGGGTGCGCCGCCGCGACGTCGCGCAGCATCGCCTCGGTCATCAGCTTCGACATGCCATACGGGTTGATCGGCACGGTCGGATCGCCCTCCGCGACCGGCACCTTTTCGGGCGTGCCATAGGTCGCGGCGGTCGACGAGAAGATGAAGTGGGGCACGCCCTCGACGACCGCGCTCTCGATCAGCGCGCGGCTGGCGGCGGTGTTGTTGCGGTAATATTTGAGCGGGTCGCTGACCGATTCAGGGACCACCACCGACCCTGCGAAATGCATGATCGCCTTCACGCCGTGGTCGCGGATCGCGGCGCGGACCTTGGCATCGTCGGCGACGTTCGCCTCGACCAGCGTCGCGCGCGGATCGACCGCCCAGTCGAACCCGGTGACCAGATTGTCGAGCACGACGACGCCGTATCCCGCGTCGAGAAGTGCCAGTACCGCATGGCTGCCGATGTAACCGGCACCGCCGGTGACCATTACCTTACCATCGAGCTTTGGGCCGTCGATCATGTACGTCTCCTCTTTGTTGCGCGGTAGCGGCTTCCTATCTTGGGAGAAAGGAGATCATAATGACGGATTATGTAACGCTGGCCGGCGGCTGCTTCTGGTGCACCGAGGCTGTGTTCAAGGACGTGATCGGCGTCGAAAGCGTCGAGAGCGGCTATATCGGCGGGCATGTGCCTGATCCGACGTACAAACAGGTCTGCGGCGGCGACACCGGCCATGCCGAGGCGATCCGCATCGGGTTCGATCCCGAGCAGCTGAAACTCGGCGATCTGCTCGACATCTTTTTTGCGACGCATGACGCGACGACGCTGAACCGGCAGGGCAACGACGTCGGCACGCAATATCGCTCGGCGATGTTCCCGATGGATGATTCGCAGCGGTCGGAGATGCAGGCGGCGCTCGAGCGCGCGCAGGCCGACAGCCCCAAGCCGATCGTCACGACGATCGAGGCGCCGCAGGATGCGGTGGCATCGACCTGGTACGAGGCCGAGGGCTATCACCAGGATTATTGGGAAACGTCGGGCCGTTCGAACCCTTACTGCATGGCGGTGATCCCCCCCAAGCTGCAGAAGCTGCGCAAGAGTTTTGCGGCACGGTCGAAGGCGGCCGTGAACGCGTAATCCTCAAACCGGCCGGCCGAGCCACACCCCCCGTCATCCTGACGAACGTCAGGACGCAGTGTTACGGGGGGTGTCGCTCGGGACTCTGGGTCCTGACGTTCGTCAGGATGACGAGAGTCAGCGATGCGCGGCGCGGCGCAAGCGATCGTTGATCGCTTCGCCGATGCCGTGCGCAGGGATCGGCGCAATGGCGATGCGAGCGGCGTCATTCGCATCAGCCGCGTGCAGCAGGTCGAACAGCCGCGCTGCGGCTTCGACCAGATCCCCCGAGGCGGAGAGCGACACGTCGCCCTCCACATCGCCAAACCCGATCAGCCACTCGTCGCGTTCCGCATCGATCGCGTTCAACCGAAGCGCCTTGCTCGGCGCATAGTGGCTTTCAAGCTGCCCCGGCGCGGTGACCGCACTCCCCCCCGGCGAAGGCCGGGGCCCAGTTGGGGGACGGCGATGATCCGCGCCGCGCTCCGTGACATCCGACGTTCCAACCGGGCCCCGGCCTCCCCCGGGGAGGTGCATCATCAACGCCTCCGCCGTCACCGGCCCAGGCCGCAGCACGCTCCGCCCCGCCACGATCGTCGATTCCAACCCCGCCTCCGTCGCCCCATCGTCGAGGATCAGCGGCACGTTCGCCCCCAGGCTCGCCGCGACATGCGCCGCCGTCGTCGGCGAAATCCCCCCGCTCGCATTGGCCGACGGCGCCGCCAATGGCCGCCCCGACGCCGCGATCAACCCCTGCATCGCGCGGTGCCGCGGCACGCGTATCGCGATCGTCTCCAACCCCGCCGTCACCAGCGCTGCGATCCCCGAACCGCTGCGTACCGGCAGCACCAGCGTCAGCGGCCCAGGCCAGAACGCCGCAGCCAGCGCGCGCGCGTCCGCATCGAACACCGCGATCCGCTCCGCCGCCGCCAGATCGGCGACATGCACGATCAACGGATTGAAGCTCGGGCGCCCCTTGGCGGCATAGATCCGCGCCACCGCCTCGGCATTGGTGGCGTCCGCCGCGAGCCCGTACACCGTCTCGGTCGGCACCGCGACGATGCCACCCGCGCGAATCAGCGCAGCGGCCTCGGCGACCGCGGCCGTGCCGTACGGTAAAATCACTGGGTGTGGACGGGTCATTCTGAAGGCCTATAGCGGGCGCAAAGCATAGCGATAAGAGGATGCGATGGCCTTCACCCCAGCAACCACCGAACAGCGTTTCGTGCTCGACCATGTCGTGCGGATCGCCGAACTCGCGAATACCGAACGCTATTCCGCCGCCAGCGACGACGTCGTCGACGCGGTCCTGGAAGGCGTCGGGCAGCTCGCCGCCGGCGAATGGGCGCCGCTCAACCGCACCGGCGACACCGTCGGCGCGAAATGGACCCCGGACGGCGTCGTCATGCCCGACGGCTTCGCACAGGCGTACAAGGATTATGTCGAGGGCGGCTGGGGCACGATCGGCGTCGAGGAGGAATGGGGCGGGCAGGGCCTCCCCTTCGCGATCCAGACCGCGGTGCTCGACACGCTGGGCTCGGCGAACATGGGCTTCGCGCTCTGCCCGACGCTGACCGTCGGCGCGATCGAGGCGCTGCAGCATCACGGCAGCCCCGAACAGCAGGCACTCTACCTCCCCCATCTCGCGACCGGCGAATGGACCGGTACGATGAACCTGACCGAGCCGCAGGCAGGCTCCGACGTCGGCGCACTCCGCGCGACGGCCACCCCGCTCGGTGACGGCAGGTGGAGCATCAAGGGCACCAAGATCTACATCTCGTTCGGCGATCACGACATGGCGCCGAACATCGTCCACCTCGTCCTCGCCCGCACCCCCGGTGCCCCTGCCGGGACGAAGGGCATCTCGCTGTTCCTAGTCCCGAAATACCGTCTCAAGGATGACGGCACCCCGGGCGACTTCAACGACGTCCGCGTCGTCTCGATCGAGCACAAGATGGGGCTCCACGCCTCGCCGACCTGCGTGCTGAGCTTCGGCGACAATGACGACTGCATCGGCGAGCTGATCGGCGCGGAGCTGGGCGGCATCCGCGCGATGTTCACGATGATGAACAATGCGCGCCTCAACGTCGGGCTTCAGGGCGTGCAGGTCGCCGAGGGCGCCACCCAAGGCGCGGTCGCCTATGCGCTCGACCGGGTCCAGTCGGCGCGCGCGGGTTCGCCGAACAAGGAGTCGGTCAAGATCGTCGAGCATCCCGACGTCCGGCGCATGCTGATGCGGATGAAGGCGCAGACCCAGGCGGCGCGTGCGCTCGTCTACTACGCCGCCGGGCAGGTCGATCGCGCCAACATGGGCGATCACGCCGCGCGCAACCGCCTCGAACTCGTCACCCCGCTCGCCAAGGCGCACGGCACCGATCTCGGCAACGAAGTCGCCTCGCTCGGCATCCAGGTGCATGGCGGCATGGGCTATGTCGAGGAAACCGGCGCCGCGCAGTATTTCCGCGATGCGCGCATCACGCCGATCTACGAAGGCACGAACGGCATCCAGGCCGCCGACTTGGTCGGGCGGAAACTCGGCCTCGACAATGGCGGCGCGTTCGCGGCCTTGATCGCCGACATCCGCGCGGAGGCAAAGGATGAGCGGCTGCTCGCACTGGTCGACGCGTGCGAGGCGATCGGGCGTCGCCTGGCCACCGCGGACGCCGACGACAAGCTCGCGGCGAGCTATCCGTTCCTCACGATGCTGTCGGTCGCGACCTGCGGCTGGCTGATGGAGCGGCAGGGCGGCGTTGCCGGCACCGACAACTTCGGCCGGATGAAGGCGGCGGCGGTGCGCTTCTACCTCGACCAGATCGTCCCCGAGGCGATGGGGCTCAACGCGGCGGCCACTGCGAGCGCGGCGGTGCTGTACGCGATCGAAGCGGACCTGTTCGCGGCCTGAGCTGCCCTTAATCACGCCCCGTCATCCTGGGCTCGACCCAGGATCCAGAGCCAAGCACGGTATCGCGTGTGGCTCTGGATCCTGACTTTCGTCAGGACGACGGGGTGGGGTAGGGGCCCGCCCTCGCACATTGCCCTCAACCCCCCATCCGATCCTCCACCGTCCATGCGCCCTGAGCGAAGTCGAAGGGCCGGTCCCACGCTCAGGTGCTTCGACTTCGCTCAGCACGAACGGTAAGGGGGGAGCAGAAATCTGTGAAAGCCCGACCGATGTTCGATCTCGAAGCCTATCTCACCCGTGTCGCCATGCCCGCCCGCCCCACGCTCGACTCGATCGGGCTGGCCCGCCTCCAGCACGCGCATCGGCTGGCGATTCCGTTCGAGGATCTCGACGTCGTGCTCGGCCGCGGCATCGCGATCGACAGCGCCTCGGTCTTCGCCAAGCTCGTCACCGCGCGCCGCGGCGGCTATTGCTTCGAGCATAACCGCCTGTTCCTCGACGCGCTCGCCGAGCTCGGCTTCATCGCCCGCCCGCTGCTCGCGCGCGTTTGGTACGCGGCGACCGACGTGCCGCCGCCACAGACCCACACCTTTGCGCTGGTCACGATCGACGGGCAGGACTGGATTGCCGACACCGGCTTCGGCGGCAGCTACACGCCCGTCCTCCCGCTGACGGACGGCGCCGAGGCGACCGCACCCGACGGCGCGCGCTTCCGGCTCGATGCGACCGAGCAGGGCTGGCTGCTGCTGCGCGACGGCGATCCGATGACCACCGATGGCCGCGGCGAGACCGGCGGGTTCCAGCCGCAATACAGCTTCACACTCGCCGAGGTCTTCGACGCTGATCTCGCGCTGTCGAACCACTGGACGTCGACTGCGCCCGCCAGCCGGTTCACGCACACACCGATCGCCAGCATCGTCCTGCCCAACGGCTTCGCATCGCTGATCGGCCGCAACTATCGGCGCCGTTCGGGAACCGACACGACCGCCGGCGAGATCACCGATCCGCGAGTCTACCGGATCCGCATGAGCCTGTTGTTCGGGATCGACCTGAGCGTCGAGGACGTCGCCGCGCTGGGGCTGTTCTGAAACTCATCCCCACTGCCGTTCGTGCTGAGTAGCGACCGAGTAGCTCCGTCAGGAGCGTATCGAGGGCGCGTATCGAAGGACAGGTTCCGCGTGCAAACCTGTCCTTCGATACGTCCTCTCGATACGCGGCTTCGCCACTACTCGACGACTACTCAGGACGAACGGGGGGAAGCGGACGGAAGGGGACGGGTCAGGCCCAGGGGGGCGAGTGGGGTAAAGACTCAGACCCGCTCGCGCTCCAGCAGGTCGCGCGCATCCAGCCCCAGCAAGTCGATATGCCCCAGGATCCGCGGCCACTGCGTCGTCACGAAATTCTCGCGCTCGGCGATCCGCAACGCCTCTGCCGCGCCCGGCATCACGAACATGCCGACGCCGCGGCGGACCTCGACATAGCCGTCATCCTGGAAGCTCTGATAGGCCTTGGCGACCGTCAGCGGGTTGGCGCCCTGCTCGGCGGCAAACGCGCGGACCGAGGGAAGCTGGTCCCCCGCGCGATAGTCACCTCGGAGGATCCCGGCGGCAATCGTGCTGCGGAGACGGATATATACGGGGCTGTCGTCGCTGCTGAGCGCTGTCATGCTGTTCTAATACAGCAATCGGGCGAATAGTCGAGTCCTTAGGATCCCCAATGGCTTACCAACCGTGCCATATCCGGGCGGGGCCGCTCGTCGAGCGTACGCGACGGCGTGCCGATGAACATGAAGCCCGCGATCCTTTCCGATGCCGAGCCAAACGCATCGCGCACCGTGTCGGAGAACGCCGCCCAGCTGGTCAGCCAGCCGCCCGCGAAGCCCTCGGCATGGACCGCGTGCAGCAGGTTCATGCACGCCGCGCCCGCCGACAATTCCTGCTCCCACAGCGGAATCTTGCTCTCCTTGGGCGACGACAGGACGACGACCAAAGTCGGCGCCTGGTGCGCGAACTGGTCGAGCGACTCCAGCTCGAGCCGCGACGCGTCGGGACGCTCGGCGAGGTACGCGTCGGTGATCAGCGTCGACAGCGCCTTGCGATGGTCGTCGCCGACCACGACGAACCGCCACGGCGCCAGCTTGCCATGATCGGGCGTCCGCGCCGCGATCTCGAGGATCGTCGCCAGCTGGTAGGAATCGGGGCCGGGCGCGACCAGGTCGCGCGGCTTGCCCGAGCGGCGGGTGGCGAGCAGCGACAGCGGCGTGGAACGATCGTTGAGCATGGCATGTGAGATAGGCTTTGCCCTGCGATATTTACAGTCCGGGCTTTGTCGTTAAGTTGCGCGCGCATAACGACGCCGCGACCGACGGCGGCCAGACGAGTATTAGGGAGCGTAAGCATGGTGGACACCCCGACCGCGGATACCCCGCGAGAGCCGGATATCACCCATATCAATCCGGCCGCCGGGGAAACCTGGTTCGGGCACCCACGGCAGCTCGCGCGGCTGTTCACCACCGAGATGTGGGAGCGGTTCGGCTATTACGGCATGCGCGCGCTGCTCACGCTGTATCTCACCAAGCATTTCGTGTTCGGCGATCGCGAGGCGACCGGCCTGTACGGCGGCTACACCGCGCTGGTGTATCTGACGCCGCTGGTCGGCGGCTATCTGGCGGATCAGTATCTGGGTTCGAAGCGGGCGGTGAAGTTCGGCGCGATCATCATGGCGCTCGGCTATCTGCTGCTGTGCTTCGGCGGCGAGACCGCCAAGCCCTATGCGACGATCGCCAACCAGCGCTACGAGATCCAGGTCGTCGAACAGGCCGACAGCGAGGTCCGCTACCTCGTCGACGGCGCGAACAAGCTGAAGATCAAGGGCAATGACGACGGCACCGTCTCGTTGCTCGCGGCCGACGGATCGACCGCGCGGACGGTCGAGAAGGGCGGCTTCGAGTCCGGCGCGGAACGCAGCAGCTTCTACGTCACGATCATGCTGCTCGCTTTGTGCATGATCTCGGTCGGCAACGGCTTCTTCAAGCCCAACATCTCGACGATGGTCGGCGAGCTTTACGCGCAGGGCGACAAGCGCCGCGATGCCGGGTTCACGATCTTCTACATGGGGATCAATCTCGGCTCGCTGTTCTCGCAGCTGCTCTGCCCGTTCCTCGCGGTCGCGTTCGGCTGGTGGGCCGGCTTCGGGCTGGCGGCGATCGGCATGTTGTTCTCGTGGACGCTGATCCAGTTCGATGGCGGCAAATTGAACGGATACGGTGAGCCGCCGGTGCGCAGCGGCCCCGATCGCGCGCTCGGCATCTATGCGCTCGCGCTGCTCGGCATCCCGATCTTCTACCTGCTGTTCGTCAACCTGATGAACGCCGAGCCGCCGGTGCCGGGGTCCGGGATCATCGGCTACATCGTCTCGCTGTCGCTGATGGGCAAATTGCTGTTCGGCACGTTCCTGATCGCGGTGCCGGGCATCCTGATCTGGTCGTTCGTCAACGGCGAGCGGCGCGAGTTCCAGATGATGCTCGCGGCGATGGTGCTGATCGTGTTCAACGTCGTGTTCTGGACGCTGTTCGAGCAGGCAGGCTCGTCACTGACGCTGTTCGCGGATCGCAACACCGATCTCAGCGTGTTCGGCCTGTTCAGCATCTCGGCCGGGCAGACCCAGTTCTTCAACGCCTTCTTCATCGTCGCGCTCGCGCCGGTGATGTCGATCCTGTGGACCAAGCTTGCGGCCAAGGGCATCGAGCCGTCGATCCCGGTCAAGTTCGGCATCGCGCTGATCGGCGTCGGCGTCGGCTTCCTGTTCCTCGTCTGGGGCGCGAGCATGGTCGGGCCGACGTTCAAGGTCGCAATCTGGTGGCTCGCCGGGCTCTACTTCATCCACTCGTTCGCCGAGCTCTGCATCTCGCCGGTCGGTCTCAGCATGATCACCAAGCTGTCGATCGCGCGCGTCGTCGGGCTGATGATGGGCGTGTGGTTCCTGTCGATCTCGGTCGCGCAATATGTCGCGGGCATCGTCGCACAGGTCGCGAGCGTCGAGACGGTCGGCGGGCAGGTGACCAATTTGAAGGTCAGCCTCGACACCTATGCGGGCGTGTTCTGGACGATCGGGCTAGTCTCGGCGGGGATCGGCGTGCTGCTGCTGCTGATCTCGCCGCTCATCAAGAAGTGGATGCACGGCGTCCAGTAAGCCCGCAATTCCCCTCCCGCTTGCGGGAGGGCACACGCCCCCCGGCGCACCACGACGGTCGCGCCCCCTCAGGTCGCGTCATCGACAGCGCCTTCTCGCCGTACCGCGGCCCGGCTGTCCCACCCTTCGGCGCCGCCGCATCCAGTTTCGCCAGATCATCCGCGGTCAGCGCAACCTCCGCCGCCTTCATGCTGTCCTCCAGCGTGACGCGGCGCTTCGACCCCGGGATCGGCACGATATCGTCGCCCTGCGCCAGCAACCACGCCAGCGCCACCTGCGCCGGGCTTGCGCCATGCGCGTCGGCGATCGCCTTCACGACCGCGACCATTTCCATATTTGTGGCGAAGTTCTCCTCCGAATAACGCGGGTCGTTGCGCCGATAATCGCCCTCGGGCAGATCCGATCGCGCGGTGATCTGCCCCGTCAGGAACCCGCGGCCGAGCGGCGAATAGGGCACGAACCCGATCCCCAGCTCGCGACACAGCGGCAGGATCTCGTCCTCGACCCCGCGCTCCCACAGCGAATATTCGCTCTGCAACGCCGCGATCGGATGCGTCGCCGCCGCGCGCCGGATCGTGTCGAGGCCGGCCTCCGACAGCCCCAGATGCCGCACCTTGCCCTCGCGGACGAGCTCGGCCATCGCGCCCACCGTGTCCTCGATCGGCACGCCCGGATCGACGCGGTGCTGGTACAGCAGGTCGATCGTCTCGACCCCCAGCCGCTTCAGCGACCCCTCGCACGCGCGCCGCACATTGGCGGGCGTCGAGTCGACCCCGGTCATCCCGTTGTCGTCGTAACGGAAGCCGAACTTGGTCGCGATCACGACGCCGTCGCGCTTGCCGCGGATCGCCTTGCCGAGCAGTTCCTCGTTGATCAGCGGACCATAGATCTCGGCGGTGTCGAACAGCGTCACGCCAAGCTCGATCGCGCGGTGGATCGTCGCGATGCTTTCGTCGGCGTTCGCCTCGCCGTACATGCCCTTGCCGATACCGGCCATCGGCATGCAGCCGAGGCCCAGCGCGGAAACCTCGAAATCAGGGCCGAGCGTGCGATACTTCATGCGGAATCTCCTTGGCGTCACTGCGCGCTGAAACGGAGATGGTGACGGCGGTATCCATCGTCACGTTGCCGACGGTGCGAAATAGGTCGGGAACCGTCTCGACCGCGATGAACAGCCCCAAAGCCTCGATCGGCACCCCCATCGCGATCGCCACCGGCGCGACCGAGGCGATGAAGCTCACCGTCCCCGGCAGCGACACCGATCCCATCGTCGTGATCGCCGCGGTGGCGATCCCCGCCGCGAGCTGCCCCGGCCCGATCGGCACCCCGACGAGATGCGCGACGTACAGCGCGACCGCGAGGTTCATCGCCGGACTCGTCGCGCGAAAGACGGCGACCGCAAGCGGCAGCGCGATCCCCGCCGTGGCAGGCGAAGCACCCAGCTCGACCGAACCCTTCAACATCGCCGGCAGCGACGCGAGCGACGACTGCGTGCTGATCGCCACCGCCTGCGCCGGCGCAACCGCGCGCGCAAAGGCGGCGAACCGCACCCGCCCGCCGATCATCCCGACCGGATACGCCGCGATCAGCACGACCACGCCGATCGCCGAGACGCAGACGATGTAATGCACCAGCGCACCGAACGCCGCGGTCCCGGTCCGCGCGCCGACCCCGTACGCCAGCGCGAAAATCCCGATCGGTGCGAGCTTCAGCACCCAGCCGATCACGATCAGCAGCGCATCGACCACCGCCTGGAAGAACCCCGTCAGGATGCTGCGCTGCGCGTCGGGCAGCTGCGTGACCGCGAACGCGAACGCCAGCGCGAACACCGTCAGTGGCAGGAACGCATCGCCCGCCGCCGCCGCGACGACGTTGGTCGGCACGATCGTATCGAAGAACGCACCGATCCCCGGCACCGTCCCGACCGGCGCGCTGGTCGTCAGCGCGGTGCGCAGCGCGGTCGCAAGGCCAGCGGGCAGCGGCCACGCCTCGAGCAGCAGCGGCGTCACCAGCGCGGACATGATCGTCACCGCCCACAGGATCGCGACCATCATCGCCAGCGCGCGCACGGTGATCCGCCCGGCGCGCGCGGCCTCCGCGGTCGCACCGATCCCGGTGACCAGCAGCGAGACGATCAGCGGCACGATCACCATCTGCAACCCGTGCAGCCATGCCGACCCGATCGGCTGCGTCACCGCCGTGACCGCGATCGCCTGCGCCGGCGCCAGCGCGGCGGCGATAATGCCGATCGCGATACCACCAACCAGGGCGATCAATATCCGTGTTGCCTGCGACATGCTCGCCCTTCGTGTTGCATCGCGCTATCAGCGATGGCGAACCCGATACCGGACGGAAAGTACAAGCGATGGCAAGGAAATATTTCGGCACCGATGGCATTCGTGGCGCCACCAACGTCTCGCCGATGACGGCCGAGATGGCGATGAAGGTCGGCATGGCGGCGGGTGCGTATTTCCTGCGCGGCGATCACCGCCACCGCGTCGTGATCGGCAAGGACACGCGGCTGTCGGGCTATATGCTCGAATCCGCGCTGGTCGCGGGCTTCACCAGCGTCGGCATGGACGTCGTCATGGTCGGGCCGATGCCGACCCCCGCGGTGGCGATGCTCACCCAGTCGATGCGCGCGGATATCGGCGTGATGATTTCCGCCAGCCACAACCCCTATGCGGACAACGGCATCAAGCTGTTCGGTCCCGACGGCTATAAGCTGTCCGACGAGGCCGAGGCCGCGATCGAGGCGTTGATCGATGGCGACGTGCCGCTCGTGACCTCGGACCAGATCGGCCGCGCCCGCCGGATCGAGGATGCACAAGGCCGCTACATCCATTTCGCCAAGTCGACCTTCCCCGAGAATCTCCGCCTCGACGGCATGCGGATCGTGATCGATTGCGCTAACGGCGCCGCGTACAAGGTCGCGCCATCCGCGCTCTGGGAACTCGGCGCCGACGTCGTCGCGATCGGCGTGACGCCCAACGGCACCAACATCAACGACGGCGTCGGCTCAACCGCGCCGCAGACGCTCGCCGAGACGGTGGTCGCGAGCGGCGCGGACATCGGCATCGCGCTCGACGGCGACGCGGACCGGTTGATCGTCGTCGACGAGACCGGCACGATCGTCGACGGCGACCAGCTGATGGCGACGATCGCGGCAAGCTGGGCACGGCAGGGCCGGCTCGCGGGCGGCGGGCTGGTCGCGACGGTCATGTCGAACCTCGGGCTCGAGCGCCATCTGGCAGCACAGGGGCTGGGGCTCGTGCGCACCAAGGTCGGCGACCGCCACGTGCTCGAGAAGATGCGGTCGAGCGGCTATAATGTCGGCGGCGAGCAGTCCGGCCACATCATCCTGTCGGATTATGCGACGACCGGCGACGGCCTCGTCGCCGCGCTCCAGATCCTCGCCGAGGTCAAGCGCTCGGGCGCGCCGGCCGGCGAAGTGCTGCACCGGTTCGAGCCGTTGCCGCAATTGCTCAAGAACGTCCGGTTCGGCGGCGGCAAGCCGCTCGACGACGAATCGGTGAAGGCGGTGATCGCGCAGGCCGAGGCAGAACTCGCCGGCAAGGGCCGCCTCGTCATCCGCCCGTCGGGTACCGAACCCGTGATCCGCGTCATGGCCGAGGGCGACGATCTCGGCCAGGTCGAGCGCGTCGTCGACCGGATCTGCGACGCCGTGCGCAAGGCGGCCGCCTGATGCTCGAGATGCGCCCCACCTGCGAACGTTGCGCTACCGACCTTCCGGCCGATGCCCCCGGCGCGTTCATCTGCTCGTTCGAATGCACCTTCTGCGCGGAATGCAGCGACGCGCTAGACGAGCGTTGCCCGAACTGCGGCGGCGAACTCCTCGACCGCCCGACGCGGCTCGGCGAAGCGCCCCCGCAGAAGCCCGCCGCGGGCAGGCGACACTAGGGTCCTGCCGCAACCAGGCTCTTCTACCACCCCGGCGAAGGCCGGGGCCCAATTGGAAAGGTCCAGGCAACGGACCGCTACCCTCCGTTATCAGCGTTTCCCAGTTGCGCCCCGGCCTCCGCCGGGGTGGGAGGGGGCAGGGCATAGCCCTGTCCTACATCACCCCGATTATGCCATAGCGCAGCGTATGATCCCCACCCTCGCCAAACCCCGTACAGCGGCCCCAAACCGCCCCACGACCAAACCGCGCGAGCGTCTATACTTCCTATACTTCACTTTCCCCGCAGCCCGCCGATGACCGCCAGAATCCTCATCATAGCCGGCTCGGATTCAGGCGGCGGCGCAGGCATCCAGGCCGATATCAAGACCGTGACGATGCTCGGCGGCCACGCGACGACGGCGATCACCGCGATCACCGCGCAGAACACGCTGGGCGTACAGGCAGTCCACCCGGTGCCCACCGACATCGTCCTCGCGCAGATCGAGTCAGTAGCCGGCGACATCGGCGTGGATGCGGTAAAGATCGGCATGATCGGCTCGGCCCAGACGGCCAACGCCGTAGCCGACCGCCTGACCTCCCTGTTCTCCCGCGAAGGCGGGAGCCCAGACTGGACTCCCGCCTTCGCGGGAGAACAAAGTGGGGGAGACCGTCGTCTCGCCAAACGCATTCCGATCATCTTCGACCCGGTGATGATCGCCACCAGCGGCTCCGTGCTAGCCGACCCGGCGACCATCGCCGCGTTCGCCCGCCTCATGCGGATCGCCACGCTCGTCACCCCCAACCTCCCCGAACTCGCAGCCCTCGGCGGCGAGGCCGCCGTGCGCGCGCTGGGCCCAGCCGTGCTGATCAAGGGCGGGCACGCAGAGGGCGAGCAGATCACCGACCGCCTCGTCACCGACGCCGGCGAAACCCTCTGGACCAACCCCCGCATCGAAACCCGCCATGCGCACGGCACCGGCTGCACGCTCGCCAGCGGTATCGCCACCGGCCTCGCGCAGGGCATGCCGCTCGACGCCGCGATAGAGCGCGCAATCGCGTTCGTCCGCGCCGCGCTTGCACACGCGCCGGGGCTCGGTGCAGGGCACGGTCCGATGGGACATGCACTCGGCGTCAGCCCGTTCGACCAGTTGAAAGACCGCAAATGCCCGGCATGAAACACGAAAAGCTCTGCGTCGGCCCCGTCGCCGGCGTCGACGAAGCCGGCCGCGGTCCGCTCGCCGGGCCGGTCGTCGCGGCCGCGGTGATCCTGCCCGCCAAGGGCGTCCCCCGCGGCATCGACGATTCGAAGAAGCTCTCCGCCTCCGAACGCGAACGGCTCTACGCGCGGCTGAAAGGTTGTGCGATCGTCGGCATCGGCATCGTCGAGCCCAACGAGATCGACACGCTCAACATCTACTGGGCGACGATGAAGGCGATGACGCTCGCGGTCGACGCGCTCGCCACCGAACTCGGCCACGCGCCGGGCCACGTCCTTGTCGACGGCAACCGCCTGCCGCGCTGGACCTACCCCGCCACCCCGCTGGTCGGCGGCGATGCGAAATCGCTGTCGATCGCCGCCGCCTCGATCGTCGCCAAGCACACGCGCGACCTGATCATGATCGCCGCCGCCGACGTCCACCCCGAGTACAATTGGCATTCGAACAAGGGCTATGGCTGCGCGCACCACATGAAGGCGCTGCGCGACCACGGCCCCACGCCGATTCACCGCCGCAGTTTCGCGCCCGTCGCCGCGGCCTATCTGGCGCGCGAGGGACTTTTCGCAAAGGAAGCGACGAGCTGAGTCTTTCGCGCCACACCCCAAGGGCTTGAGCCGCGAGTCTGTCACGACTCAACATCTGGCGCGCGCCGACTCATTTGGTCGCATCTACGGAATCGCGCCGAAACGCCGTTAACGATTGTTTGCTTGACGGAGTCGGACAATTCCGCCGCTATGGGGGTGATAAGGGGCGGAAAACATGGGTTTGATCGACACGATCGCGCGGCCGCGCGCGAAGAAGGCAGCGGAACCGGCCGTCAAGCCGGCGCTCCCGCTCGACCAGATCCTGCCCCTCGATCAGATTCTGAGGGGCGACTGTATCGAGCGGATGAAGGCGCTGCCGTCGAACTCGATCGACATGATCTTCGCGGACCCCCCCTATAATCTCCAGCTCGGCGGCGAACTCTATCGCCCCGATGGCAGCCATGTCGACGCGGTCACCGACGACTGGGACAAGTTCGACACCTTCGCCGCCTATGACCGCTTCACCCGCGCGTGGCTGAAGGAAGCGCGCCGCATCCTCAAGGACGACGGCTCGCTCTGGGTCATCGGCAGCTACCACAACATCTTCCGCGTCGGCGCGGCGGTGCAGGATCTCGGCTACTGGATCCTCAACGACATCGTCTGGCGCAAGACCAACCCGATGCCCAACTTCCGCGGCACGCGCTTCACCAACGCGCATGAGACTTTGATCTGGGCGTCGAAGGGCGAGAAGGCGAAGTATCACTTCAACTACCGCGCGATGAAGACGCTCAACGACGAACTCCAGATGCGCAGCGACTGGGAATTCCCGACCTGCGGCGGCACCGAGCGGCTGAAGAAGAACGGCACCAAGGTCCACCCGACGCAGAAGCCCGAGGCGCTGCTGTACCGCATCCTCCTCGCCTGCACCGAGCCCGGCGACGTGGTGCTCGATCCGTTCTTCGGCACCGGCACGACCGGCGCGGTCGCCAAGCGGCTCGGCCGCAGCTGGATCGGCATCGACCGCGAGGGCGACTATATCGAGGCCGCGCACGAGCGGATCGAGGCCGCGCTGCCGCTCGACGAATCCGCGATCCGCACGATGATGAGCCCGCGCACGCAGCCCAAGGTCGCGTTCGGCGTGCTGGTCGAGAATGCGTATCTGACGCCTGGCGCGGTGCTGACCGATTCGAAGCGGCGGTGGCGCGCGACGATCCGCGCGGACGGCTCGCTGCTCAGCGACTGCGGGACGATCGGCTCGATCCACAAGCTCGGCTCGACCTTGCAGAACGCGCCTGCGTGCAACGGCTGGAGTTTCTGGCACTACGAGAGCGACAAGGGGCTGAAGCCGATCGACGACCTCCGCCAGACGTACCTGCTGGCGACGACCGTCTAGCGAATTGCCGTTCGTGCCGAGTAGAGACCGAGCGTAGTCGAGGGCTCGTATCGAGGTACATGTCCCTCGATACGCCATCTCGACGCGCTCGATGCCTACTCGGGCCGAACGGCGTGGGTTTGATCGAGCGACGGATCTGAGGAAAAGGGGATCATGACCAGCCTCCACCTCCGCCCCGTCCAGTTCGTCGACACCCCGATCGGCCATCCCGACGGCAATGTCGCACGGCTCGCCGGCGGCATGCAGTGGTTCGCCGCCTATGAGGTGATCGAGGGCCGCGCCCGACGCACGATCCCGGTCGCCGACGTCGCGACACTCGGCGATCGCGCCGCCCGCCTCCACGCCGCCATCACCAGCCCCCGCGCCGCACTCCAGCTCGGCGACCGCACGCTCCGGTTCGACCAGCCCGTCGTCGCCGGCATCCTCAACGTCACCCCCGACAGCTTTTCCGACGGCGGCAAGCATGTCGATGACCCCGCCGCGGCGGCCGCCGCCGGGATCGACATGGCCGCAGCGGGCGCGACGCTGATCGACGTCGGCGGCGAATCGACCCGCCCCGGCGCGGCGGTGGTCTGGGAAGGCGACGAGATCAAACGCCTCGTCCCCGTCGTCGAACGCCTGGCGCGCGCGGGTGCGATCGTCTCGGTCGACACGCGCAAGGCGGCAGTAATGGAGGCCACGCTCGCCGCCGGCGCGCATATCGTCAACGACGTCGCCGCGCTGCTGTGGGACGACCGCGCGCTCGGCGTGGTGGCCAGGAGCGGTTGCCCGGTCGTGATGATGCACTCGCCCGATCCGAAAAAAGGCGGTCACGGCGACGGCGGGTACGCCAACGTGCTGACCGACGTCTTCGACTGGCTCGAGGCGCGCATCGCCGCGGTCGTCGCGGGCGGCGTCGATCGGTCGCGGATCATCGTCGATCCCGGCATCGGCTTCGGCAAGACGCTCGCGGAGAATCTCGCGCTGCTCAACGGCCTCTCAATCTTCCATGGTCTCGGTTGCCCCATCATGCTCGGCGCCAGCCGCAAGCGGCTGATCGGCGCGCTCTCGAATGAGGCGCCGGTCGGCCAGCGCCTCGCCGGTTCGCTGGCTCTCGCGGTGAAGGGGGCCGAGGCAGGCGTCCAGATCCTGCGCGTCCATGACGTCGCCGAGACGGTGCAGGCGATCAGGATCTGGCGCGGGATGCGCGATCAGTCGCTGGTGGGAGGCTGATCGCCGCTGCATTGCAGCGAAACGCCGCTTCGCGCATTAGTTGCAGACCTTAACAAGGAGCTGTCGCTTGATCGTTACTGCAACACCACGTCTCGGCCAGATCCTGAGCGAGGTCTGGCGTCCGCTGCTGGGCCTGTTCGTCTGGGACGTGATCGTCACGATCACTTACTATGTGCTGCCCTTCCACGCGCCGGCCTTGCCCCTGACTCTGTTCGGCACGGCGCTCGCACTGTTCCTCGGATTTCGTGACAATTCCGCGTATCAACGCTGGTGGGAAAGCCGCGGCCTCTGGGGCCTGATGATCAACGCCTCGCGCAACCTCGCGCGGATGGCGCGCAACATGCTGCCCGAGCCCGAGGGCCATGACATGAAGCGGACGATCGTCCTGCGCCAGATCGCCTATGTGAACGCACTGCGTTGTCAGCTACGCAAGCAGCCCGCGCCACCCGAGGTACTGCGGTTCCTGTCGAAGGAAGAGGCCTCGTTTGCGCTCGATCGCACGAATATCGCCAACGGCCTGCTTGACGGTACGGGGCGGCGGGTCGACATCGCGCGGCGCAACGGTTGGATCGACACGATCCAGCAGACCCAGTTCGAGGCGATCCTGGTCGATATCGCCAACGCACAGGGCGGCATGGAGCGGATCAAGAACACCCCGCTTCCCAACCAGTACCGGTTCTTCCCGAGCCTGTTTACGCGGTTGTTCTGTGTGCTGCTGCCGATCGGTCTGGTTGAGTCGCTGGGCTATGCGACACCCGTAGGCTCGACGATCGCCGGACTGATGTTCCTCGCGGTGCTGCAGATCGGCGACGATCTGGTCGATCCGTTCGCAGACACCATCCACGACGTGCCGCTGAACGCAATGTGCCGGACGATCGAGATCGACCTGTTACAGGCGATCGGCGATCCTGCCCCCGAGCCGCTGAAACCCGATAAGGGTGTGCTTTGGTAATTAGGCGGTGCTTGCCTAACTCCGTCTGACCACCGCGCTCACGCAGCGTTGTCGATCCCCAAATCGCTGAGTTTGCGGTACAGGGTCGAACGGCCAATGCCGAGGCGGCGGGCGACCTCGGTCATGCGGCCGCGATAGTGGCCGATCGCAAGGCGTATGACGTCGGCCTCGATCTCGTCGAGCGCGCGCAGATTGCCGTCGGGGCGAAACAGCGTCACGCCGCCACCGCCCGCGGCCACAGTGGCCGGGCCGCGCTGACGGTTGCCGAGCGCGGCGATCTGCGGGAAATCTTCCTCGGTTAGCGCTGCCCCCTCGCATAACACGGCGGCGCGAAAGAGCGCGTTTTGGAGCTGGCGGACATTGCCGGGCCAGTCGTAATGGACCAGCAGCGTAAGCGCGGCGTCGGTAATGCCGAGCGGTCGGAGTCCCGGTTGCTCGGCAATCCGCGCGAGCAAGTGGCGGGCGAGTGCGGGGATATCGCCGGTCCGTTCGCGCAAGGGCGGGATCGTGACCTGGACCGCGTTCAGCCGATAATACAGATCTTCGCGGAAACGCCCCGCCTCTACTTCGTCTAGCAATCGCTGGTTGGTCGCGGCGATCACCCGGACATCGACCTCGCGCGACTGCCGCCCGCCGATCGGTTGGACTTCGCCGGTGTGAAGAAGGTGCAGCAGCTTGGCCTGCGCCTCGAGCGGCATCTCGCCAATCTCGTCCAGGAACACCGTGCCGCCATCGGCATCGTGGAACCGCCCGATCTTACGCTCAAACGCGCCAGTAAACGCGCCCATCTCGTGCCCGAACAGTTCCGATTCGATCAGATTGGCAGGCATCGCCGCGCAGTTGATCGTGATCATCGGCTTCTTGGCACGCGGCGAGGCTGCGTGGATGGCTTCAGCGACGACCGCCTTGCCGACTCCGCTCTCGCCCTCGACCAGCACCGCGACGCGCGCGCGTGCCGCCTTTGCCGCGATCGCTAGCGCCGCGCGAAAATCTGGCGAGGAGCCGACGATCTCGTCGAACGCGAGGAGGGCCGGAATTTTTTCGGTGAGCGGGCGGAGCTCGCCCGCGGCGGTGCCGGCAACGGCGGCTTCGAGTGCGGCGAGCACCCGGTCGGGCGCGAGCGGCTTGACGAGGAAGTCGGTGGCACCGGCGCGCATCGCGGCGACCGCATGCGCGACCGAACCATTGGCGGTGAGCATAAGGATCGGCAGCGCGGGGCGGCGGTCGCGGAGTTCGGCGATCAGCGCGGTCGCATCGCCGTCGGGCGCGGAATGATCGAGCAGGATCGCGTCGAGCTGCATCCCGTCCTGCGTGCCGAGCGTGGCGATCGCCATTTCGCTATCCGTCGCAAAAACCGTGCGCCAGCCGCCACGCGAGGCAAGCGTCGCCACCAGCCGGCGCTGCGCGGGCTCGTCGTCGATCAGCAATACTAGGCGCTGGCCGTTGCGCGTCATGGCGAATCCTGTCCCGTTCCGGTACGGGCAATAGCGCAACCGAGTAAAGGGCGCCTTAAATGTCGCGCTTGGCGATCCCGAATGTGCCGGTTAAGGTCTGGGTGTAGAGGGTGGCACACAAAGGATTGGGACAAGAACCATGGCCGGCAATGGAGACATGAAGGCGCATTCTGCGACCTATTCGAGCGTGACCGGCATGATGAAATGGGGCGCGGTCGGGTGCGCGCTGGTCGTCGCGCTCGTCATCTGGCTGATCCATTAATCTCATGAAGATCGCCGTCCTGAAAGAGCAAGCGGACGGCGAGCGGCGGGTGGCCGCGACGCCGGAAACGGTCAAGAAATTCATCGCGCTCGGCGCGACGCTGGCGGTCGAGACGGGCGCCGGCGAGACCGCGTCGATCGCAGACGCCGGCTATGCCGACGCAGGCGCGTCGGTCGGGGATCGTGCGGCGACGCTGGCGGGGGCGGACATCGTGCTGGGCGTGCAGGGCCCCGATCCGGCGACGCTCGGCGGCGTGGCGCCGGGCGCGTGGATCGTCGCCAGCCTCAACCCGTTTGCCGAACGCGCCCGGGTCGAGGCCTATGCCGCGGCGGGGTACGAGGCGCTGGCGATGGAGTTCATGCCGCGGATCACGCGCGCGCAGTCGATGGACATCCTGTCGTCGCAGTCGAACCTGTCGGGCTACAAGGCGGTGCTCGACGCGGCCGCCGAATATGGCCGCGCCTTCCCGATGATGATGACCGCGGCGGGCACGATCAGTGCGGCCAAGGCGTTCGTGATGGGCGTCGGCGTCGCCGGGCTCCAGGCGATCGCGACCGCGCGGCGGCTGGGCGCGCAGGTGTCGGCGACCGACGTACGCGCCGCGACCCGCGAGCAGATCCAGTCGCTCGGCGCCAAGCCGATCTTCGTCGAGAATGTCGCAGGCATCGAGGGCGAGGGGACGGGCGGCTATGCCGGCGAGATGTCGCCCGAATATCAGGCGGCGCAGGCCGAGCTCGTGTCCGGGCACATCGCCAAGCAGGATATCGTCATCACGACCGCGCTGATCCCCGGGCGCCCGGCGCCGCGGCTGATCTCGGCAACGCAGGTGGCAAGCATGAAGCCGGGCTCGGTGATCGTCGACCTCGCGGTCGAGCAGGGCGGCAATGTCGAGGGTTCGGTCGCGGGCGAGGTGGTCGTCGTGAACGGCGTCACGATCGTCGGCCACCGCAACGTGCCGTCGCGGCTCGCGGCGGACGCGAGCGCGCTGTTCAGCCGCAACCTGTTCAATTTCCTGAGCGCGTTCTGGGACAAGGACGCGGGGCGACCGGCGCTCGACGCCGAGATCGGCGACGCGATCCGCCTGACCCAAGGCGGCAGAATCGTGAACGCGCGGCTGTCGTCGTGACAATCCTCCCCGGCACGGGGAGGGGGACCGGCGCAGCCGGTGGAGGGGGCGTCCCGCCTATGCTGCGCCCTGAAGTATCGCTGGCGCGCCGACTACGCCGCGAGATGAGCCTTCCAGAGGTGCTGCTTTGGGAGCATCTGCGAGGACAGAAGACCGGCTTCAAATTCCGCCACCAGCATCCCCTCGGCCCTTATGTCTGCGACTTCTACTGCGCCGCCGCCAAGCTCGCGGTAGAGGTCGATGGCGAATTTCACGGCCGCGGCGATCGCGCTCAGCGCGATGCTGATCGCGACCGATTCTTCGCGCAGAATGGCCACCGGGTGCTGCGTGTGGCCGCCGGCGACGTGCTGGGGGATATCGAGGCCGTGGTGACGATGATCGTGTCGTCTGCGGCCCGCCCCCTCCACCAGCCTGCGGCCGGTCCCCCTCCCCGTGCCGGGGAGGAATGATGTACGGTAGTGTTGCGTCTATGGCTCTTGTGGAGCGGACGGTGAAACCTCAGGATTATGAAGTCGTGATCCGGCCGCTCCCGGCGGCCGATGGTGGTGGGTACCTTGCGACCGCCCCCGCGCTGCCGGGATGCAAATCCGATGGCGACACGCCGCAGGACGCGCTCGCGAACGCCTATGATTCGATCGCCTGCTGGATCGAAGCCGCCGAAGAATTGGGACGCGCCGTCCCTGCCGCGACACGCGCCGCAGCGTGAGAGAGTTGGGAACCGAATAATGGACTTTATCGCGATCCTGTCGATCTTCGTGCTGGCGTGTTTCGTCGGGTATTTCGTCGTCTGGGCGGTCACGCCCGCGTTGCACACGCCGCTGATGGCGGTGACCAATGCGATCTCCAGCGTCATCATCGTCGGCGCGCTGATCGCCGCCGCCGCCCCGACGGTTCTGGGGGCGATCGGTGCCGGTTCGGGCGTCGCCAAGGCGCTCGGGCTGGTCGCGGTGGTGCTGGCGAGCGTCAACATCTTCGGTGGCTTTGCGGTCACCGCGCGGATGCTGGCGATGTACAAGAAGAAGGAACGGCCGGTCGCGCCCGCTTCGAGCAAGTGAGCGGCACGCCAGGCGAGGGGACGCGATATGCATGAACTGACGGTCAGCCCATGGGCTTCGCTCGCCTATCTGGTCGCGGGGGTGTGTTTCATCCTCGCGCTGCGCGGGCTGTCGAGCCCGGCATCGAGCCAGCGCGGCAACCGCTTCGGTATCATCGGCATGACGATCGCGGTCGTGACGACGCTGGTGACGCATGTCCCGTTGCGCTCGGTGGCGGTCCCGCCGGGGAACCCGCACGATTTGATGATCGATTGGGTAACGGTCGGCGAAATCCTCGCGGCGATCGGCGTCGGCGCCGCGATCGGCCTGGTCACCGCACGCCGCATCGCGATGACCGCGATGCCGCAGCTCGTCGCCGCCTTCCACAGCCTTGTCGGGCTCGCCGCGGTGCTGGTCGGGGTCGCCGCCTATCTCAACCCGCAGGCGTTCGGGATTTCCGACCTCGTCGTGCCGATGATCGGCCAGCCCTTCGCGGTGATCCACCCGGTCAGCCGGATCGAGCTGGGGCTCGGCGTCGCGATCGGTGCGATCACGTTCTCGGGCTCGGTGATCGCGTTCCTGAAACTCAACGGCAACATGGGCGGCAAGCCGATCATGCTGCCGGGGCGCCACGTCATCAATCTTGCGCTGCTCGCCGGTATCCTCGGGCTGATCGCGTATTTCGTCACCGAGCAGGCGCCATGGGTGTTCTGGACGATCGCGATCCTGAGCTTCGTCATCGGCTTCCTGCTGATCGTCCCGATCGGCGGCGCCGACATGCCGGTGGTCGTCAGCATGCTCAATTCCTATTCGGGCTGGGCAGCGGCGGCGATGGGGTTCACGCTCCACAACAGCGCGATGATCATCACGGGCGCGCTGGTCGGCAGCTCGGGCGCGATCCTGAGCTACATCATGTGCCGCGCGATGAACCGGAGCTTCATCAGCGTGATCGCCGGCGGGTTCGGCGCGGTCGCGGATACCAGCGGCGGCGGCACGGCGATCGATCGCCCGTGGAAGCGCGGTTCGGCGGAGGACGCCGCGTTCCTGATGAGCCAGGCCGAGCAGGTCATCATCGTCCCGGGCTACGGCATGGCGGTGGCGCAGGCGCAGCACGTCCTGCGCGAGATGGGCGACAAGCTGAAAGCCGAGGGCGTCCGCGTGAAATACGCGATCCACCCCGTCGCGGGGCGCATGCCGGGGCACATGAACGTGCTGCTGGCGGAGGCGAACGTGCCGTATGACGACGTGTTCGAGCTCGAGGACATCAACAGCGAGTTCGCGCAGACCGACGTCGCGTTCGTGATCGGTGCGAACGACGTGACCAACCCCGCCGCCAAGACCGACAAGACCTCGCCGATTTACGGCATGCCCGTGCTCGACGTCGAAAAGGCCAAGACCGTGCTGTTCATCAAGCGATCGATGGGCGGAGTCGGCTATGCAGGCGTCGATAACGATCTGTTCTACCGCGACAATACGATGATGCTGCTCGCCGATGCCAAGAAGATGGTCGAGGATATCGTGAAGGCGCTCGACTAGGCGACCGGTTTGGCGCTGGTGTTAAGTTCCCCAACTCGAACGAAAGTCGATCCAGTTCGGGTGTAATACGTGCGATCGCCAAGGCTAGTCTTCGCAACCTAGCGGAGATAGCCATGACCCCACTCGACGGCGACTTTACCGATACGCGGTACGACACCGGGATCGACGCGATCCTGATTACGGCAGAGGCCGCACCCGACCGTTTCGCCGCGGCGCTGGCGGCGGTCGGCGGGCGGATCGTCGCCCGGATCGGGTGGCAGGCGCCGTTCGGCCTGCACGCCACCCCGCAGCTGGTGGTGGTCGAGGCGGCGGGCGTGGACGCCGCCGTCCTCGCCGACCATCTGCCGCGGATCGTCGCGCGCGCGGCTGTCCTGGAGGCCGCGCTGGTGGTCGCGATGGACGACGACCAGATCGATGCGGTCGCGGCGGCGACACTGGGCGGCGGTACGACGCTGCTGGTCGATCCCGGCGTCGCGGACTGCGTGGCGGCGATCGTGGTCGCCGCCGAGCGCACGCGCAGCCCTGCGGGCGTGTTCGATGCGGGGCGCGAGACCGATGGCATGCGGCTGGAGCGGCTGAACACCGAGGTGGCGCGGATCGCCGAGGCGCTCGCGCGGCTGACCCGGGCGGAGTTTGCAGGCGATGCGCCCGCCGCGCCGATCGTCGGCGACCGGACGACTCGCTACGGCGCGCAGCCGTCGCTCGCCAGGCCGAGTGCGGCGGACGTCCGGCGGGCAATCCGCGCGCGCCGGTTGCGCGACCAGTTTTTCGGCACCGCGCTGTTCGAGGATCCGGGCTGGGACATGCTGCTCGACCTCTATGCGGCCGAACTCGAACAGGCGCGCGTCTCGGTGTCGAGCCTGTGCATCGCCGCCGCGGTCGCGCCGACGACGGCGTTGCGCTGGATCGCGCGGATGACCGACACGGGGCTGTTCGAACGCCGCCCCGACATGCACGACCGGCGACGCGCGTTCATGGTGCTCTCCGAGCGCGCGAGCGAGGCGATGCGGGGCTATATCCTGGCCACGACCGGGGCGAATCTGCGGATTCCGTGACCGCGTCCGCCCTTTTAGCTTGCCCCGGCCGCCGGGCTTTGGCATCGCACCTCCACCCGAGAGGGGGCGATTAGCTCAGTTGGTAGAGCGTCTCGTTTACACCGAGAATGTCGGCGGTTCGAGCCCGTCATCGCCCACCATCCCCGCATTCGATCGTTACAGGTCGCGGACGAGCCGGATCGCGACCGCGATCCAGGCAGGGTCCTTGATCGTCTGTGGCTGCGTGCCCGCGCCCGGCGGCAACAGGGTGACGCCGTCGCTGTATCCGATCAGCCGTCCGAAGACGAACCGGCCTGCGGGTTGCGGGACGAGCACATCGCGGTTGAGCACAGTCGCAAACCCCTCGGGCGCGACCATCGCACACCAGATCGCGTCGCCCGTGCGATAGTCGCCGATGCTGCCGGATACCGTCACCGCGATCTGACCCGATGCGACCTGAGGGGGCGCGACCGTCGTGGTGCGCCGGGGGGCGTGTGCGCCGCGCGCATCGAGGATCGCGGTGACGGGCAGGTCGGCGCGGTCGGGCAGCGTGACGAGATCGGCGGCGTCGACGCCCAGCGCGGCGGCGATGCGGTTGAGCCAGCCGACCGAGACGGTACGCGTGCCGGTTTCGAGCCGGCCGATCGTCTGCGCCGTTGTCGGCGGGACGCAGCGTCGCGCGACATCCTCGAGCGTCAGGCCCTTGGCGCGGCGGACTTCGCGGATGGCGGTGATCATCGGCAGGCTCCAAACCAGATGGGTTATTCCTCTGTCCTACAACCGTGCCGATATGGCAACCGGAAGCGGCAATGGGAGACGGTGGATGCGCGAACTGGTGGAACGGTCGATCGATTCGGAGGGTGTGCTGCAGCAAGCGGGGGCCCGGCGCGGGCGGACGGTGACGGTGAATGTGGCCGAATCGCCGCTGGGGTGGCTGCGCGCGCGCGGGCTGGTCGATGCGCGACAGTTCGCGGCGGGGGAGCGATTGCGCGCGGATTACGAGCGGGCGTCGATCGCGCCGAGCGTGACGATGCGCTGGGCGGAGCGAGTCGATGGTGCCCGGTATGGCGGGCTCGATCCGACGTCGGCGCAGATCGCGGCGAAGGCGCGGTTCGACTCGGCGCTGGCGGCGGCGGGGCCGGGTCTGGCGGACATCTTGTGGCGGGTGGTCTGCGCGGGCGAGGGGCTGCCCGTCGCGGAGAAGGCGTTGCACTGGCCGGCGCGGGCGGGGCGGCTGGTGCTGACGCTCGCGCTCGATCGGGTGGCGGCGCATCATGCGATCGGTTAGGCGCTCGCTTTGGTGCGGTCGCATGACTAGATGGCAGGCATGCGCTTCGATCTCGTCAAATGTCATGGGTCCGGTAATGATTTCCCGCTGATCGACGCGCGCGCGTCGACGCTCGGCGATGCGGCGTGGGCGGCGGTCGCGCGCGCGCTCGCGGATCGGCAGGGCCCGGTGGGCGGCGACGGGCTGTTGCTGCTCACCGACGGCGATGCGGATCGCGCGTTCGGGATGCGGATGTTCAATTCGGACGGCAGCGAATCCGAGACGTGCCTCAACGGGCTGCGGTGCGTGGCGCGCGCCGGGTTCGCCGCGACGGGCACGCAGACCGCGACGGCGTTGCTCAAGACGAGCGATGCGGTCGTCTTGCGCGACGCCGATATCGCGGCGGGCGTCTATACCGTCCGCGAGATTGCGGGGCCGGCGTCGCTCGACGTCGCCGCCTGGCCGATGGCGGTGGGGGCAGACCTGGTCGTCGACGCGCCGATCGCGGGCTTGCCGACGACCCGCGCGTTCACCGCGGTGGCGATGCCCAACCCGCATCTCGTGACGTTCGTCGACGCGATCGACGAGGCCGAGCTCGTCCGCGTCGGTGAAGCATGCGAGGCCGCGCCCGCCTGGCTGCCGAACCGCGCCAATGTCAGCTTCGTCGAACTGCGGGGGCGCGACCTGTTCGTGCGCACGTTCGAGCGCGGGGTCGGGCTGACCGACAGTTGTGGCAGCGCGATGGCGGCGTCGACCTATGCCGCGTGCCTGACCGGGCGGATCGCGTACGACACGCAGACGACGGTGTTCAACAAGGGCGGGCTCGTCCGCGCACAGGCGAGTGCGGCGGCGATGGTGACGCTGTCGGGCAATGCGACGTTCGAGTGGAGCGGCTCGGTCGAGGTCGATCTGGCGACCGCGACCGCCAGCGACGTGGTGGTCACGCGGCGCTATGAGGACGAGCGCGCGGCTTGGTCCAAACTCGTTGCAAATCTCTGACGCCGCCTGCATCCTTCCATCAGACTGCGCGTATCTCCGGGCAGTGAGCCGCCCACAGGCTCCGTGCAGGAGAGAAGCCATGAATCACGTGTTTCGTACCGCGATCGTCGCCGCTGCCATTGCCGTGAGCGGCAGCGCCATCGTCGCCGCGCAGACCAACCCGACGGTCGGCGGCGCCGCGATGTACCCGACCAAGAATATCGTCGAGAACGCGGTCAATTCGAAGGATCACACGACGCTGGTCGCCGCGGTGAAGGCCGCCGGTCTGGTCGAGACTCTGTCGGGCCCGGGTCCGTTCACGGTGTTCGCGCCGACCAACGCCGCGTTCAAGAAGCTGCCCGCCGGCACCGTCGACACGCTGCTCAAGCCCGAGAACAAGGCGCAGCTGACGGGCGTACTGACCTATCACGTCGTCCCCGGCACGATCACCGCCGCCGATATCGCCGCCAAGGCGAAGGCGAATGGCGGTACCGCGAGCTACACCACCGTGCAGGGCGAGCCGCTGATGTTCAGGAAGGTCGGCAGCGGCTGGGGGATCATGGACGGCAAGGGCCATAAGGGCCGCGTCACGATCGCCAACGTCATGCAGTCGAACGGCGTAATTCACGTCATCGACACCGTCATGCTGCCGTAATCGACTATAAGAGTCAGTATCTGCCCCTTCCCCCCCCAAAGGCAGTGTCGTCGGGCCCGTCGCCAAAAGGCGGCGGGCTCGATTGCGTTTGCCGCCGACCTAGGCGGCGGCGCCGCGTGCTTCGCCGGCAGCCTTGATGAACGTCCAGACGTTGGCCGGGAACGGCGACGGTTGATCCGCCTGCCACTCGCCCATCCGATCGTAGAGCGACGTTGCCCCCGCCATCATCTCGGGCGTCGCGACCGCGGTGAAGGGGGCCAGCAACGCCTGCCATTCATCGAGATACGCCTGCGCGGCCGGACTGGCGGGATCGAGCGGCAGCGCCTTGGCGATGCGGCTGCCGAGATCGTGCCAGCGGGCGTTGTACGCACCGGGGTCGAGGTTGGGCACGTCGGCCATCCGCTCCCCCCAGCGCGCTTGCTCTTCGGGTGAGAAATAGCGGTCCACAACGCCGCGCCAGTTGGTATCCATGATGTCGTCTCCTGAACGGATCAGCGAGCAAAGGGTCGCGACGTCGATCGGCTCGCCATGATCGATGCGGGACAGAACGGAGAGGAGGAGCGTGCGCGAGTCCGCGATCGCCACGGCGCGCTGGTCGAGTTCGGCCAGCCGGGCAGCCACCAGCCGGCCGATATCGACCGGCCCCGAACGGAGCATCGCGGCAATTTCGGTCAGTGAGAAACCGGCGTGCTTCAGCGCGACGATCGCGTTCAGTCGCGCGAGTTCGCCGGCGCCGTAGATCCGCCGCCCGCCCGCGGTGCGCAGCGGCGAGACCAGCCCGCGCCCTTCGTAGAACCGAAGCGCACGAAGGGTGAGGCCGGTGCGCCGCGTGACGTCGCCAATGTCGAGCATGTCTTCCATGCCGACGGGATAGCCGCTGACGTTACGTCAGGAGCAAGCGCTATTTTAGCCGATCAGCAGCCCCGCGAGCGCGGCGGACATCAGGTTGGCGAGGCTGCCCGCGGCCAGCGCGCGCAGGCCGAGCTTGGCGATCATCGGACGTTGGTTAGGGGCGAGGCTGCCCGTCACCGCCATCTGGATCGCGATCGACGAGAAGTTGGCGAAGCCGCACAGCGAGAAGGTGATGACCGCGATCGTGCGTGCGCTCAGCCCCTGCTGCGTGCCGAGCGAGATATAGGCGACGAATTCGTTCAGCACGATCTTCTGCCCGAACAGCCCTCCGGCAATGCCCGCTTCGCTCCACGGCACGTTGAGCAGGAACATGATCGGCGCGAAGACATAGCCGAGCAGGCCCTGGAAGCTGAGCCCGGGCAGCCCGATCATGTTGCCGAGCCCGCCGAGCAGGCCGTTGGCGAGCGCCACCAGCGCGACGAACGCCAGCACCATCGCGCCGACCGCGACCGCGAGGCGGACGCCGGTCTGCGCACCCTGCGCGGCGGCCATGATCAGGTTGGCGGGCTTTTCCTCGTCATGCGTGGCCTGCGGCATCGGTTCGCCCGCTGACGTTTCGCCGGGCAGGTCGCCGAGCGCGAGTTCGCCCTCGGGCGGCGTCACGCGGTCGGGCATGATGATCTTGGCCATCAGGATGCCGCCGGGCGCCGCCATGAAGCTGGCGGCGAGCAGATAGTCGATCCGAATCCCCATCGACGCATAGGCGGCGAGGATGGTGCCCGCGACGCCAGCCATGCCGCTGGTCATCACCGTGAACAGCTGCGCCGGCGTGAGGCCTGCGAGATAGGGACGGATGACGAGCGGCGATTCGCTCTGGCCGACGAAGATGTTCGCGGCCGCGCACAGCGATTCGACCTTCGAGACGCCGATGACCTTCTCGATCCCGCCGCCGACCCAGCGCACGACGAACTGCATGATGCCGAGATAATAGAGGATCGAGACGAGGCTGGCGAAGAAGATGATGACCGGCAGCGCGGCGATCGCGAAGCTCTGGCCGCCGATTTCGGGCGTCGCCATCTTGCCGAACAGGAACTCGGTGCCCTTTTGCGAATAGCCAAGCAGGTTGGCGACGCCGCCCGACATCTCGCCGAGCACGACCTTGCCGAAGCTGGAATAGAGCACGAGCACGGCGATACCCGCCTGCAGCGCGAAGGCGGCGCCGACGATGCGCAGGCGGATCGCCCGGCGATCGCTCGACAACAGCACGGCGATGCCGAGGATGACGGCGATACCGCCCAGGCCGATGACTAGTCTTTCCATGGACGCCCTGCGTTCTCGTACGATGACACACGCGGCCCCCCGGCTGCGCAAGCGGCCGACATGACACGGGCGGGCGCCGGTCGCCAGTCATTTGAGGACAGGCCGGTTTTCGGCCCCGCTTGTCATTTGACGGCGCGCGCGTTTTCGCTAGCGTCCGCGGCGATGAATACAGACCTTCCCGCGTTCCCGCGTTCGCTCTTCATTTTCTCCGTGCTGTATGGCGGCATGGTGTGCATCGCCGGCGTGCTGGGGGTCAAACAGGTCGCGCTCGGCCCGCTCGCGGTCGAGGCGGGGATCTTCGCATTCCTGCTGCTGGTCGTGCTCAGCAGCGCGATCGCCGAGCTGCACGGACAGAAGACCGCAACGCTGCTGGTCCGCCTCGGCTTCATACCCCTGCTGGTGTCCGCCGCGCTGATCCAGCTGGTGCTGGCGCTGCCGCACGATCCGGGCATGTATCCGCCCGCGGTCGACGCGTTTCCGATCGTCGTCGGACAGGGCGCGCGGATGATGATGGCGGGGCTGATCTCCTACGGGATCTCGCAGACGCTCAACGTGCTGATCTTCGCCAAGCTGGCGGGGCAGGTCGGCGGCGGCGAGGGCAAGCTGGTCTGGCTGCGCGGGATGATCGCCAGCATCGTCTCGCAGGTGATCGACACGGTGTTGTTCATCACCATCTCCTTCCTCGGCGCGCGGCCGATCGTCGAGCTGATGGCGGGGCAGATGCTGACCAAGGTCGTGCTGTCGATCGTGCTGGTGCCGTTCATGATCACCTTCTTCGTGAAGCTCGGGCGGTGGCTGGACGCGCGTCCGCTGTGAAATCCGGACCTTTCGGGACGTCCGACACGTCCGACACTTCCGTCACGCCCGACACTTCCGTCACGTCCGTCACCCCAGCGAACGCTGGGGTATCCCCGTTGGCGGGTGCGGGGGCTCGAACTGGGAGATCCCAGCTTTCGCTGGGATGACGGCGGGGCAGAGGGCGCACGTTCACCGATGACGAACGCGCCGCGACTGGCTAAAGCGCGGGCATGACCGATCACACGCCCGATCCCGCCCTGCTCGCCAAGGCCGAAACGCTCACCGAGGCGCTGCCCTATCTGCAGCGCTATGCGGGCAAGACGTTCGTCGTGAAATATGGCGGCCACGCGATGGGCGACCCCGAGCTGCAGCGCGATTTCGCCGAGGACATGGTGCTGTTGAAGGCGGTCGGGATCAACCCGGTCGTCGTCCATGGCGGCGGGCCGCAGATCGGCGCGATGCTCAAGCGGCTCGGCGTCGAATCGCGCTTCGTCGACGGCCTGCGCGTGACCGATGCGGAGACCGCGCAGATCGCCGAAATGGTGCTCGCAGGCTCGATCAACAAGGAAATCGTCGGCTGGATCGGCCAGGCGGGTGGCCGCGCGGTCGGCATTTCGGGCAAGGACGCAGGCCTCGTGCTCGCGCAGAAGGTCGGCCATGGCCGCGAGCCTGACAAGCTGCAGGGGATCGAGCGCCATGTCGACCTGGGCTTCGTCGGCGAGCCGATCGCGGTCGACCGGACGATCCTCGACACGCTGATCAAGGCCGACATCATCCCGGTGATCGCCCCGATCGGCATCGGCGCGGACGGCCACACCTACAACATCAACGCCGACACGATGGCGGGCGCGATCGCCGCCGCGATGGGCGCCGCGCGGTTCTTCCTGCTGACCGACGTCGTCGGCGTGCTCGACAAGGAGGGCGAACTGCTCACCGATCTCGACCCGGCGAAGATCGCCGAACTGCGCGCGGACGGGACGATCACCGGCGGGATGATCCCCAAGCTCGAGACGTGCGTCGCGGCGGTCGGCTCGGGAGTCGACGCCGCGGTGATCATCGACGGCCGCGTGCCGCATGCGATGCTGCTCGAAATCTTCACCAAGCAGGGCGCGGGGACGCTGGTCAGCGCCAAGGGGCGCGCGCGTTAGGGGCGGGGGGCCTTTAACGGCCCTTTGATTCCTCCTCCCTGCTTGTGCCCGGCTGACGCAAGCGAGCGGGCAGATCACCGCAGGGGTTCTCGTTCTCCCTCCGTCCCCTTATATTAGTATCATACCAGCGGAGACCCACGCCTTGATCGCCCTTCTTCAGATCGTCCAGTTGCTGCTCAATCTCGTCTGGTGGGTCATCGTGATCCAGGCGGTGCTGTCATGGCTGATCGCGTTCAACGTCATCAACACGCAGAGCGATTTCGTCCGCACGGTGTGGAACGCGCTGCAGAAGATCACCGAGCCGCTCTATCGCCCGATCCGCCGGATCCTGCCCGATTTCGGCGCGCTCGATCTGTCGCCGCTCGTCGTGCTGCTGATCCTCTATATCCTGACCAACATCGTCATCCCGAACATCGCGCAGAACTATCTCGTCGCGGCCTATTGAACGGACCCGCTGCCTGGCGCGCGGTCGGTGACGGCTTGGCGCTCGCCGTCCGGGTAACCCCGCGCGGCGGCCGGGACACGCTGGTCGCCGGCACCCCCGAGCATCTTGCCGCGCGCTTGGCGGCGGCGCCCGTCGATGGCGCCGCGAATGCCGGGCTGGTCGCGCTCGTCGCCAAGAGCTTCGGCGTGCCCAGGCGCGCGGTGACGATCGTCTCGGGCGAAACCGCCCGGCTGAAGCGCCTGCATATCGCCGGTGATGTCGCTACGCTGGCGGAAATCGCGTCCGCGCTCTATGGGCCGCGGGCATGAGCGCGACCATCATCGACGGCAAGGCCTTCGCCGCCGGCCTCCGGGCCCGTATCGCAGACGGCGTCACCGCCTTTCGGACACAGGCGGGCCGGGCGCCCGGCCTTGCCGTGGTGCTAGTCGGCGAGGATCCCGCCTCCAGCGTCTATGTCCGCTCGAAGGGCAAGGCGACGCGCGAGGCGGGGATGGAGAGCATCGAGCACCGGCTGCCCGCCGACGTGTCGGCCGACGACCTGCTCGCGCTGGTCGCGACGCTCAACGCCGATCCGGCGATCGACGGCATCCTGGTCCAGCTGCCCTTGCCCAAGCATATCGACGAGCAGGCGGTGATAGCGGCGATCGACCCCGACAAGGATGTCGACGGCTTCCACCCGATCAACGCGGGTCGTCTCGCGACCGGGCTGCCGGGGTTCGTGCCCTGCACGCCGTTCGGCTGCGTGCTGCTGCTCAAGAGCGTGTTGCCGAGCCTGAGCGGGCTCGAGGCGGTCGTCGTCGGGCGCTCGAACATCGTCGGCAAGCCGATGGCGCAACTGCTGCTCCGCGAAAGCTGTACCGTCACCGTCGTGCATAGCCGGACGACGGACGGGCCCGCGCATATCCGCCGCGCCGACATCGTCGTCGCCGCGGTCGGGATCCCGCAGATGATCCAGGGCGACTGGCTCAAGCCCGGCGCGACCGTGATCGACGTCGGCATCAACCGGACCGAGACGGGGCTGGTCGGCGACGTCGACTTCGCGAGCGCGGTCGACGTCGCGGGCGCGATCACGCCGGTCCCGGGGGGCGTCGGGCCGATGACGATCGCGTGCCTGCTGCGCAACACGCTGGTCTCGGCGGGGCGCCGCGAAGGCGTTGCCGTCGACGAAGCCATGCTCGATCGGGCCGGGCTGTGATCGAGCTCTATATCTCGTCGCTGATTACGTTCTTCGTGGTCATCGATCCGCCCGGCTGCGCGCCGATCTATGCCGGGCTGTCGGCGAGTGCGTCGGCGACGCAGAAGCGGGCGATGGCGATCCGTGCGGTCGGCGTGTCGGCGGCGATCCTGTTCGTGTTCGCGCTGTTCGGCGAGGCGTTGCTCAAGGGCCTGGGCATCAGCCTGGCGAGCTTCCGCATCGCCGGCGGCATCATGCTGTTCCTGATCGCGCTCGAGATGGTGTTCGAGAAGCGCACCGAGCGCCGCGAGGATCGCGCCGCCAAGGTGGCGAGCGACCCCGAGGCCGAGGACGTCTCGATCTTTCCGATGGCTATGCCGATGATCGCCGGTCCCGGCTCGATCGCGTCGGTGATGCTGTTGATGAGCCGCAACAGCGGGCTCGAGCGCTCGGCGATCGTGCTCGCCGCGATGGTGACGATCCTGCTGCTGACGCTGGTCGCGCTGCTGGCCGCCGGGCCGATCATGCGGATCCTGGGCGCGAAGATCGAGGCGGTGATCACCCGCCTGCTCGGCGTGCTGCTGGCGGCACTGGCGGTGCAGTTCGTGCTCGATGGCCTGTCGGTGGTGCTGCACTAGGCCGTCATCCTGACTGTCGTCGGGATGACGGCGGTGGGCATCAATCCACCTTGAACAGCCGCAGCGGGGAATTGCGCGGTAGCGGGAGCGGTGTCAGCCACGCCGGCACCTCGTTCCTGGCGAGCTCCGCGTAGAACCCCTTCGGGCTGCGCGCCTTGTAGTTGGTCGATTCCGCCGCGTTGGGGCAGAGCAGCATCATCGTCGCGCCGTGGCGCTTGACGATCGCATGCGCCTGGTCCGCGGTTCCCCCGAACGCATGCTGGACGTCGAGGATCGCGTCGCCGTTGCGGTGATACGGCCCCGCAATCGCATCGTGATGCGTGATCGTGATCAACCGCGGGCCCATGTCGACGAAGGTGAAGATCGTCTGCGCGGGGTATTTGTTCAGCGCGAGCAGCACCGTCGTGCGCAGGCAGTTGCCGGTCGCCATGTTGACGCGCTTTTCATAGGGCTTGGGGCGGTCGATCGGGAAATACTGGATCACCATCCCCGCGAACAGCCCCGAGACGATCAGGAACGCACCGACCGTCCCCAGCACGCGCACCGCCAGCGATCGGTTGCCGAGCAGCCTCGGCAGGATCAGCCAGCCGAGCGCGGTCGCCCCCGGGATCGCCAGCAACTGCGCGGCGGGGCCGGCGCGGACCTGCCACAGCAGCATCGCGCAGGCGAACGCGGTGAATAGCGCGACCGCCGCCCAGCCGACCGCGCGCGGATCGCGCCGCGCGCGCCAGGCGGCGACGATCGCGCCGATCAGGCCGATGATCGGCAACGTCGCCAGCGCGAAGCCGACGCGGAAGCTGTGCTTGTAGATCGGCTTGGCCTCGCGGACATTGTCCAGCCAGTTGCGCTGCAGCTCGGGCGAAATGCCCTCCGGCCGGCCCAGGCACTGCGGGAAGACGAGCGCGAACCCGGCGACGATCGCCGCGCCCGCCACCACCGCCAGCGCCAGTCGCGCGCCGCGCGAGGCGGGCCCGAACCGCGCGAGCAGGAACAGCAGCATCCCCGCCGCGATCATCACGCTGAGCCACACCGGGGTCAGCGCGTCGCAGCGCATCGCCTGGTTGGCGTTCGACGCGAACAGCGCGAAGCCGAGCGTGCTGCCGCCGCCCAGCGTCAGCGCATAGATCGACAGCCGCTCCGCCTCCGCCCGGTCCCATACCCAGCGCAGCGCGATGATCGCGCCCGCCATCGCCGCATAGGGCAACAGCTCGAGCCCGATCGACAGCGATACCGCGCTCGCGATGCCGACCATCGCGCCACCGCGACGGCCGTTGGTATCGCACAGGCCTGCGACCGTGAGGCTCAGCATCGCCAGCTGCCAGCCGTGATGATCGATCCGCTCGGGCATGAACATCAGCATGGTGCCGGTCGCACCGACCATGAACACGATGGCGAGCGGCCATGCATAGGGGCTGATCAGCCGCCGCACGGTCGCGCCGATGCCGAGCATCGCGATCGACAGCGGCAGCAGCGGCGCGATCCCGCACGCCAGCCGCTCTGACCAGCTGTTGGTGGTGAACAGGCGGAAGACCAGGATCAGCCCGGCGATCGGCAGGTCGACGATCCGGCTCCAGTGGATGTCGAACCCGACCGGCGGGTTCAGCCGGTAGTTGCGCAGATCATACCAGCCCTGGCCGTCGAGCAGCGCGCGGACCTGCATCAGCCGCATGTTGTCGTCGGTATCGCCGAGCGACAGCCAGCGGACCTGCCCCCAGCGATCGACCATCGACCATGCCGCCACCGCCACCCAGGCGAGCAGCGACAAGGCGATCCAATGCCGATCGAGTGCGTCGAGCAGCGTATTCCGCCGCGGTGGTGCCTGATCCAAAACGCTTTCCTCCGGCCCGCACGCACTCTAGATGCGCGGGCATATCTCAAGCGTCGCTCTATCGCGGTGTTGGTAAAGAACAAGGCGGGCATGCAGGCGATTTGGCGACAGGTAGAGCAGATGCGGGCGAGCGGCGTGCTCGGCCAGCTCGTGCGCTTCGGGATTGCCGGCGGCCTGTCGAGCCTCGTCTATTCTCTCGTCTACCTGCCGCTGACGGCGTATGTCTTCCCGCCACGCCAGGCAGTGGCCGCGGTGCCGTTCGCGTTCGTCGTCGCGGTGGTCGTCGGGTTCTTCCTGCACAGCCGCTGGAGCTTCAAGGGCCATGCGAAGGAGCCTGGGGCGGGGCGGCATATCAAGTTCGTGATCGTCCAGGGCGCCGGGCTCGCGCTCAACGCGCTGATCACCTGGATCGGCACCGCGCTGTTTCACCTGCACCCGTGGATCCCGCTGATCCCCGCGGTGCTTCTTGCCGCGATCCTGAGCTTCGTGCTCAACCGTCTCTGGGTTTTCAACTGATGCTTCCAACGAACTGGGCGAATTACTGATGGACCGCATCGTCTACGACCGGATGGCCGCGCATGATTCCACGCATTGGTGGTACCGCGCGCGCCGCGACATCCTCGCCGATTACCTGACGCGCTACGGCGCGTTGCCGAAGGACGCCAAGATCCTCGAGATCGGCTGCGGCACCGGGCACAATCTGCCGATGCTGGCCGCGTTCGGCAGCATCGACGCGATCGAGATCGATCCCGCCGCGCGCGAGATCGCGAGCGAGCGGCTCGGCAAGCCGGTCGGCGCGGCACCCTTGCCCGAACTGCCGGGCGTGCCGCGGGGCCATTACGACCTGATCGCGGTGCTCGATGTGGTCGAGCATATCGAGGACGACGTCGCGGCGCTGAAGGCGATGGCGGATTGCCTCGCGCCCGGCGGCAAGATCCTGATCGCGGTGCCGGCGCACCAGTGGATGTGGAGCGCGCACGACACCGTGAACCACCACCACCGCCGCTATTCGAAGGCGACGCTGAAGGCGGCGATCGAGACTGCGGGGCTCAAGCCCGAAAAGCTCGGCTATTTCAATTCGCTGCTGTTCCCGCTGGCGGCGGCGGCGCGGATCGCCGGTCGGATGACGGGGCGCGACGACAGCGACGATTCCCCGCCGCCCAAGCCCGTCAACGCGCTGTTCGAGACGATCTTCCGGCTGGAACGCCATCTGGTCGGGCGCGTGCCGATGACGCCGGGGGTTTCGATCGTGACGCTGGCGGTGCCGCGGTAGCGATCGAGGTATCTGCGCGCGCCCTTCCGTTCGTCCTGGGTAGCCGTCGAGTAGCTGCGAAGCAGCGTATCGAGACGGCGTATCGAAGGATAGCTGGCGCGCGGAACCCATACCTCGATACGAGTCCTCGATACGCTCCTTACGGAGCTACTCGGTCTCTACTCGGCACGAACGGAACAGGGCGTGGCATGCCTCCCCGAATTGGCAAGCAAGCACCAAGCAAGCACCACCCCGGCGAAGGCCGGGGCCCAGTTGGGGAACGTGGCCAACTGCGGGTGCGCGCCGTTACTGCGACCTTCGCAACTGGGCCCCGGCCTCCGCCGGGGTGGAGGCGTGATGGGGCAGGCGGCGTTCGTTTAGTCGACGCGAACGGGCGGGAGGCCATCAGGCGCCTGAACCGGCTCAACCGGCTCCGCGCGGAACCCCAGCGTCGCCTTGCCCTGGATCGGGCCGGCGATATCCGCCACGATATACAGCGGTCGGCGCTTCGACTCGACATATAGCCGGCCGAGATATTCGCCGATCATTCCCAGCACGAACATCTGCACCGCGCCCAGGAACACGGTGACCAGCATCGTCGAAGTCCAGCCCTGCACCGCGCTGCCCGACAGCCAGCCGATCGCGATATACACGAACAGCAGCAGCGACACGCCGGTCAGCGCGAGCCCCGCATGGCTGGCAAACCGCAACGGCGCGGTCGAGAAGCCGGTGACCGCGTCGAAGGCGAGGCGGATCATCTTGGCGAGCGGGTAGTTCGTCTCGCCCGCGAGCCGCTCGGCACGGTCATAGGGGAAGGGCACCTGGCGGAAGCCGATCCAGGCGACCATGCCGCGGATGAAGCGCGCCTGTTCGGGCAAGCTCAGGAACGCATCGAGCGCCCGCCTGCTCATCAGGCGGAAATCGCCCGTGTCGAGCGGGATCGGCGTTTCGGTCATCCGCGTCAGCAGGCGATAAAAGGCGGCGGCGGTGGCCTTCTTGAACACCGTCTCGCCCGCGCGCTGGCGGCGGACCGCATAGACCACGTCGGCCTGGCTCGCCGCCATCGCCGCGCGCATGTCGGACAGCAGCTCGGGCGGATCCTGCAGATCCGCGTCTATGATCAGGATCTGCTCGCCCGCGCACAGATCGAGCCCCGCGGTGAGCGCCAGCTGGTGGCCATGGTTGCGCGACAGGTTGATCGCGACCAGCCGCGGGTCGGCGCTGGCGAGGCGTTGCATCACGTCCCAGCTGTCGTCGCGCGAGCCGTCGTTGATCAGGACGATCTCGTAATCGTCGCCGACCGCGACCTTGGCCGCGCCGGAAATGCGGGCGTGCAGGATGTCGAGGCACGCGGCCTCGTTATAGCAGGGCACGACGATAGAGAGAGCGGGACGGTTCATCGCCCCCGTCTAGCGTCCGCTGCGCCCGCCGTCATCGTCGGATGTTTCTACACCCGCTCCACGGTGTGCACCGCGTCCGCCGCGCGCAGCCCCGCCATCAGCCGCATCAGCTGCTGCACGTCGTGCACCTCGACATCGATCTCGTTGGTGTGGAAGCTCTTGTCGCGCGTATCGAGCCGAAGGTTGATGATGTTCGCCTTGTGCCCGCCGATGATCGTCGAGACGATGCCGAGCGAGCCCGGCTCGTTCTTCACCATCACCGATATCCGCGCGACCGCGCCCTCGGTCTCGTCGCCCCACGCCACGTCGACCCAGTCGGTCTCGTTCTCCGATCGCTCGGCGAGTTCGCCCAGCACGCGGCAGTCGATCGCATGCACCTCGATCCCCGCATCGGGGCGGCGAAGGCCGACGATCCGGTCGCCCGGGACCGGATGGCAGCAGGTCGCAAGGTCGTAGGCGACGCCGGGGGTAAGGCCCTTGATCGAGATTGCGCTCGATTGCGGCGCCAACGCATGCGTGACGTCCGCGCCGGCCGACCCCGGCATCAACGCCTCCATCACCGCGGCGTCCGACAGCGTGCGCCGCGCGATCGCGACCATCAGCGAGGATTCGTCGGGCAGCTTCAGCCGCTTGAGCGCGTGGCTCAGTGCATCGGTGCCGATCTGCGCGGGCAACCGCGTGACGATGTCCTCGTACAGGCTCTGGCCCAGCGCGATCTGTTCGACGCGCTCCTTCTGGCGCAGATGCCGGCGGATCGCGGCGAGCGCCTTGCCGGTGGTCGCGACGTTCAGCCATTGCGGTTGCGGCGACTGGCCCTTCGAGCGCAGGATCTGCACTTGGTCGCCATTCTCGATCACCGTCGACAGCGGCACGACGCGGCCATTGACCTTCGCGCCCACCGCCTGGTCGCCGAGATCGGTATGCACCGCATAGGCGAAATCGATCGAGGTCGCGCCCTTTGGCAGCTGGATCAGCTCGCCCTTGGGCGTGAACGCGAAGATGCGATCGGTGTACATCGCCATGCGCGTGTGTTCGAGCAGCTCCTCGGGGCTTTCGGCCGTATCGAGGATCTCGACGAGGTCGCGGATCCAGCTGACCTGCCGGTCGCTGCCGTTGATCTGCTGTTTGTACGCCCAGTGCGCCGCCAGCCCGAACTCGGCCTGCGCGTGCATGTCGGCGGTGCGGATCTGGATCTCGATGCGCGCGCTGTCGGCATGGATCACCGAGGTGTGCAGCGAGCGATAGCCGTTGCGCTTGGGCGTCGAGATGTAATCCTTGAACCGCCCCGGCACCATCGGCCAGCGCTGGTGGATGATGCCGAGCGTGCGGTAGCAATCCTCCTCGGTCGGCACGATCGCGCGGAACGCCATCACGTCTGACAGCTGTTCGAAGCTGATGTGCCGCTCCGACATCTTGCGGAAGATCGAATAGGGATGCTTTTCGCGCCCCGAAATCTCGGCCTCGACGCCGGCGCGCGCGAGCACCGATTTAAGCCCCGACGCGATCTTGGCAATCCGGTCGCCATCGCCCTGCTTGAGCTGTTCAAGGCGGCGATGGATCGATTCGGAGGCTTCGGGCTCAAGCTGTTCGAACGCGAGCGACTGCATCTCGCGCATGAATTCGTACATACCGATCCGCTCGGCGAGCGGCGCGTAGATGTCCATCGTCTCCTTGGCGATACGACGGCGCTTCTCGGGTTTGGCGATATGGTGCAGCGTCCGCATATTGTGCAGGCGGTCGGCGAGCTTGACCAGCAGCACGCGGATGTCGTCGGACATCGCAAGCAGGAACTTGCGCAGGTTTTCGGCGGCGCGTTCGTTCTCGGTCTGCGCCTCGATCTTGCTGAGCTTGGTGACGCCGTCGACGAGGCGCGCGACCGATGCCCCGAACAGCCGCTCGATCTCCTCGGGTGTCGCGACCGTGTCCTCGATCGTGTCGTGCAGGATCGCGGTGGCGATCGTCTCGGCATCGAGGTGCAGGTCGGTGAGGATGCCCGCCACCTCGATCGGGTGGCTGAAATACGGATCGCCGGACGCGCGCTTCTGGCTCCCATGCGCCTGCATCGAGAAGACATAGGCGCGGTTCAGCAGGGCCTCGTCGGCGTCGGGATCGTAGTCGAGGACGCGATCGACCAGTTCATATTGGCGCAGCACGGATCGTAGATGGGGCCGCGGAGGGACTTTTGGCAACAAAAAGCGTCGGATCACTGTGATCTAATGACTGCATGAGTAGCGAATGCGTGGGGCGTTTCGCTTCTGCGGCATATGCGGTACGCTTGCCCACGGACGAGGATGACGTGATGGGCAAATTGCGCGAACCACTGCTGGAATGCAGCCTGCCCGCCGCGCTGGAGGCGATGGGCGAGCGCTGGTCGTTCCTGATCCTGCGCGCCGCGTTCAACGGCCTGCACCATTTCGAGGAGTTCCAGTCGGAGCTCGGCATCGCGCGCAATATCCTGGCGAACCGGCTGGCGCGGCTGGTCGAGCACGGCATCCTGGAGCGGCAGCCGATCCCGGAGGACCGCCGCAAGATCGCCTATGGCCTGACCGACAAGGGTTTCGCGCTGCTGCCGACGATGATCGCGCTTCGGCAATGGGGCGAGCGGTGGGAGACATGCGTGCCGGCGTTCCCGATCCTCGTCGACGCGCGCGATCGGCGGCCGCTGCAGCCCGTCTCGGTGCGCGCGCATGACGGGCGCGTGCTGGGGAAGGGGGACCTGATCTGGGCGCTACCGGGCGAGGTCGCGGGGGATGAGGCCGAGGCGGCGGAGTAACGCCACCTTTCGTCAGGATGACGAAGGCAACGCCTCCAGCACCGCGCGGATCGCGTCCGGCAGCGGCACCGGCCGCCCGGTTTCCAGATCGACATGCACGCTGACCATCGTGATCACCGTATGCAGCTCGCCCGTCTCGGCATGCGCCAGTTCGAATCGCTTCGTCAGGCTGGACGTGCCGAGCTTCTCGATCCGCACGAACGCCTCGACCGTATCGCCGAGGCGGAACGGTTTCAGATAATCGATCTCGGTGCGGCGCACGTTGAACTCGGTGCTGGGCCACACTTCCGGCAAGGCCGTGACGATCCCGGTCCAGTCCCAGAACTCGGTGACCGCGACATCGGCATATTCGAGATAGCGCGAGTTGAAGACGATGCGCTGGCCGTCGATCTCGGCATAGCGCACGCGAAACCGCGTCGAGAAGGCGAAACCCGGCCGCATGTCAGACGATCAGGCGGATGCCGACGATCGCCAGCACGGTCGCCAGCACCGGCACCAGCACGCGGTCCGACACGCGCGTCGCGATCAGGCTGCCGATGACGATCCCGGGGATCGAGCCGATCAGCAGCGACACGAGCAGGTCGACGTCGACCGAGCCGAGGATCCAGTGTCCGATCCCGCCGAGCAGCGTCAGCGGCACGGCATGCGCGATGTCCGATCCGACCAGCCGGTTGATCGGCAGCTTCGGATAGAGGATCAGGAGCGCGGTCATCCCCAGCGCGCCCGCACCGACCGACGTCAGCGAGACGAGCACGCCGAGGACGGCGCCGAGCAGGATCGTCAGCATCGCCTGACGCTCGCCGCGGACCGTGCCGACGCGGGGCGTCAGCCACGCGACGATTCGGCCGCGCAGGAACGTCGCCACCGCCGACAGGATCAGCGTCACGCCCAACACGACGGTGATCGCATGGCCGGTGTCCGACGATTTCTCGCCGAGATGGTTGAGCACGAGCAACGTCGCGATCGCCGCGGGGACGCTGCCGGTCGCGAGCCGCCGCACGACTCGCCAGTCGACCGTGCCGCGCCAGCCATGCACGGTGGTGCCCACCGTCTTGGTCGCCGAGGCGTAGAGCAGGTCGGTGCCGACCGCGGTGGCCGGGTGGAAGCCGAAGACGAGCACCAGCAGCGGCGTCATCAGCGATCCGCCACCGACGCCGGTCAGCCCGACGATCAGGCCGACGAGCACGCCGGCCACCGAATACAACGGATTGATATCCACTAAGCGGTTAGCCAGCGCCACGCGCGGGCGTGTTGACGCCCATCGACTGGAGATATTTCTTCACGTTGCGCGCCGCCTGGCGGAGCCGCTGTTCGTTCTCGACCATCGCGATCCTCACATAGCCCTCGCCGTTTTCGCCATAGCCCACTCCTGGGGCCACCGCGACGTGCGCGTGAGTCAGCAATTGTTTGGTGAACTCAAGGCTACCTAAATGCGCGAGGGCGGGCGGCAAAGGCGCCCAGGCGAACATGCTCGCACGGGGACTCGGAATATCCCAGCCGGCGCGGCCGAAGCTTTCGACCAGCACGTCGCGGCGCTTGTGATAGAGTTCGCGGTTGCGCGCGACGATATCCTGCGGGCCGTTGAGCGCGGCGCAGGCCGCCGCCTGGATCGGCGTGAACGCGCCGTAATCGAGATAGGATTTCACGCGAGTCATTGCCGCGATCAGCGTCTTGTTGCCGACCCCGAAGCCCATCCGCCACCCGGCCATCGAATAGGTCTTGCTGAGCGAGGTGAACTCGATCGCGACGTCCTTCGCACCCGGCACCTGGAGGATCGAGGGGGTCGGCTTGCCGTCGTAATACAGCTCCGAATAGGCCAGGTCGGAGATCACCCAGAGCTTATGCTTCTTCGCGAACTCGACGACGCGTTCGTAAAAGGCGAGGTCGACGACCTCGGCGGTCGGGTTCGACGGATAGCCCATCACCAGCACCGACGGGCGCGGTACGGTGAACGCCATCGCGCGCTCCAGGCTCTCGAAATACGCCTCGTCTGGCGTGGTCGGCACTGCGCGGATCGTCGCACCGGCAATGATGAAGCCGAAGGTGTGGATCGGGTAGGACGGGTTGGGCGCGAGCACGACGTCGCCGGGCGCGGTGATCGCGGTGGCGAGGCTGGCGAGCCCTTCCTTCGAGCCCATCGTCACGACGACCTCTGTCTCGGGATCGACGTCGACGCCGAAGCGGCGGCCGTAGTAATTCGCCTGCGCCTTGCGGAGGCCGGGAATGCCCTTCGACTGCGAATAGCCGTGCGCGCTGGGCTTGCGCGCGACTTCGACGAGCTTTTCGATGACGTGCTCGGGCGGCGGCAGATCCGGATTGCCCATGCCGAGATCGATGATGTCCTCCCCGCCCGCGCGCGCCGCCGCCCGCATCGCGTTCACTTCGGCGATGACATAGGGGGGCAAGCGTTTGATGCGGTAGAAATCTTCGGACATGATCAGCCTCAAGCTGGAGGAGGGGATGCTTTACCGCAGCTAAAGGGAGGCGTCACCCACTCCGTACCACCGCGTTCGTCCCCTTAAATTGGATCGGGAGCGTATTTCCCAACGCCGTCACCCCAGCGAACGCTGGGGTATCCGGGTTTGGGCCGCTCGCCTCGACAAGGGGGATACCCCAGCTTTCGCTGGGGTGACGGGGTAGGGTGGGTGGCGATGTGGGGCGGGAGACGGGAATAGAGAGCGGCGGCGGCATGAATCGGTTGTGGCGCAAGCTTCCGCTCCAGCCACACCTGCGTTAAGCTCCCGAAAAACCAGAGGACGCCATGGCCGAAACTCCTCCCGCTCCGAGCCTGCCCGATCTCCAGCACTGGACCTGGGTGATGGGCCGCGCGCAGCAGATGATGATGGAGCAGGGGCTCGCCGCGATGCAGGCGCCGCCGGAGGGGATGCCCACGATTCCCGGGCTTACCGACCCCGCCACGCTGGCGCGCGCGCGCGATTTCTGGAACGAGAGCTTCACGCTGTGGCAGCGGTTCCTCGATCCCGCCAAGGCGCCGGACCCCGCGCCCGTCACCGACAAGCGCTTCAAGGCGCCGCAGTGGCGCGAACCCGTGTTCGACCTGATCCGCCAGAGCTACGAACTGATCGGCGATCACATGCTGCGCAGCGTCGAGGCGGTCGACGGGCTCGATGCCAGGCAGAAGGAGCAGCTGCGGTTCGCGACCAAGGGGTTCGTCGATGCGATGAGCCCGACCAACTTCGCGCTGACCAACCCGCAGGTGATCGAGAAGACGATCGAGACGCGCGGCGAGAATCTGCTCAAAGGGCTGCAGAACATGATGGCCGATCTTGCCCGCGGGCAGGTGACGCATACCCCCGACGGCGCGTTCGAGCTCGGCCGCAACCTGGCGATGACGCCGGGCAAGGTGGTCAAGCGCACGCCACTCTACGAACTGATCCAATATACGCCCACCACCCCCAAGGTGCTGGCGACGCCGCTCGTCATCTTCCCGCCGTGGATCAACCGGTTCTACATTCTCGACCTGACGCCCGAGAAGAGCTTCATCCGTTGGGCTGTCGAGCAGGGCATCACGGTGTTCATGGTGTCGTGGAAATCCGCCGATGCGAGCATGAAGGACGTGATCTGGGACGATTATGTCGCCGCGCAGGTCGATGCGATCGACACGGTCCGCGCCGCGCTGAAGGTGCCGGCGGTCCACACCATCGGCTATTGCGTCGCCGGGACGACGCTGGCGGCGACGCTCGCGCTGCTGGCGGCGCGCGGCGAGGCGGCGAAGGTCGCGAGCGCGACGTTCTTCACCGCCCAGGTCGATTTCGCGCAGGCGGGCGAATTGCAGCATTTCATCGACGACGAGCAGTTGAAGATGGTCGCGTCGCTCTCGCCCGAGGGGTTTCTCGACGGGCGCTACATGGCGACGACGTTCAACCTGCTGCGCGGGCGCGACCTGATCTGGAACTATGTCACGCAGAATTACCTGCTCGGCCAGGATTACGTGCCGTTCGACCTGCTCCACTGGAACGGCGACACGACCAACCTGCCCGCGAAATGGCACCTGAGCTATCTGACCGACCTCTACCGCGACAATCTGCTGGTGCAGCCCGGCGCGATCAGCGTCGCCGGAACGCCGCTCGACCTGACCAAGGTGACGACGCCGAGCTATGTCCAGGCGGGGCGCGAGGATCATATCGCGCCGGCCGAGAGCGTGTGGAAGCTGACTCAGCTGTTCACCGGGCCGCTGAAGTTCGTGCTGGCGGGGTCGGGACATATCGCCGGAGTCGTGAACCCGCCGGCCGCCGGGAAGTATCAGTATTGGACCAATCCCTCGGCGCATACGACGCTAGCGGACTTCGTCGCGGGGGCGACGGAAACCAAGGGAAGCTGGTGGCCGGACTGGGTCGAATGGGTCCGCGCGATCGATGCCAAAACCGTGTCGGCAAAAGGGGTTAGGGTACCCGGCGCGGGGTCGCTCGAAGCGCTTTGCGATGCGCCCGGGACGTACGTCAAAGGCCGGTAGCGCTACCTTCCGTTCACGTCATGGTGCAGTGCACAAGATATTTGTGCGCCGCCGCGAATCGTGTATAAAGATCGCGACATTACTCCGAAGAGAGGTGCGTGGATGACGGATATCGTAAAACCGACGGCCAAGTCCGACTCGAAGCCGCTCGTCACCGCGAAGGCTCCTCGGACTGTCGCCAAGCCGGCGCAACCGGCATCCGAGTCGATCGCTGTCCCGCCGGCGCCTGCGCCGGTCGTCATGGCTCTCGCGCCTGAGCCGGTCGTTCCGGCTCCGGCACCCGAGCCGGTCGCCATGACGCCTGCGATCGAACAGCCCCCTGCGGCAGACTGCGTACCGCCGCATCCCGACTCTCCAGCCCCGATACCAGCCGCCCCGATCACGGCCGCCGCGCCCCCGGGGATTCCTGTCAGCGAAACGAAGGACGCCATCATGGAAACGATCCAGAGCATCACCGAGAAGACCAAGTCCCTGTTCACGAACGGGTTCGGCGGCACGACCACCACCGATTTCACCGAGCAGGCCAAGGGCGCGATGGAAAAGTCGGCGAAGATGGCCGAAGATTTCGTCGCCTTCGGCAAGGGCAATATCGAGGCACTGGTCGAATCGTCGAAGATCGCCGCGAAGAACGTCGAAGCGCTCGGCCAGGAAGCTGCCGATTACGCCAAAACCTCGTTCGAGCACGCGACCGAAGCCGCCAAGACGCTCGCCGCTGCCAAGTCGCCGACCGAGTTCGTGAAGCTGCAGAGCGACTATGCGCGCACCGCGTTCGACACGATGATCGCCGAGGGCTCGCGCTCGACCGAGCGGATGCTCAAGATGTTCGGCGAGTTCGCGCAGCCGATCTCGAACCGGGTCGCGGTTGCGACCGACAAGATGAAGATGCCGGCCTGAGCCTGGCGCCGCGCTGCCCCCGGGTAGCGCGACAGGATCAGACGCGACAGGAGGGGGCGGCCGTCACGCGACGGTCGCCCCCTTTGCGGTTGCGGTTTTAGCGCGCCGTGTGTCGGCGCCCCCTTGCTCTTGCCCGACGGGATGCCATATTTTGACGGCATGGTGGTGGACTCTGAAATGATGGCCGTAGAATCGATGGCCGAGCGCCGTGACGATGGCGAGGATGGTACCGGCGGCACGGGCGCTGGCATTGCGACCAAGACGCGTGCGAAGACCAAGCAGCCGACACCGTACCGTGTGTTGATGCTCAACGACGATTACACGCCGATGGAATTCGTCGTGCTGTGCCTCCAGCGGTTCTTCCGCATGGATATGGAGGCGGCGACTCGCGTCATGCTCCACGTCCACCAGAAGGGCGTCGGGGTGTGCGGCACGTTCAGCTATGAGGTGGCGGAGACCAAGGTCAGCCAGGTCATGGATTTCGCCCGGCAGAACCAGCATCCGTTGCAGTGCACGCTCGAAAAGGCGTGAGCCTCACCGCTTGACCCGATTTCCTTGCTGATCCTCCCCCTGGCGGGGGAGGAGGGCAGGCGAAACCTATCGCGCGGGCGGGAGCCAGCGCAGGTCGAGCCCGTCGAAGCGTTCGATGTAATTCGCCGCCTGTGCCAGCAGCGTCTCCTTGAGCAGCGTCACCCGGCTGCCCTCGCGCCGGATCAGCCCGTCTTCCTCGAGCTGGCGCAGCATGCGGTTGACGTGCACCGCGGTGAGCCCGGTCGCGTCGCCGATCTCCTCCTGCGTGACGCCAAGCGTGAAGCTGTTGCCGATCGCCTGGTCGCGCCTGCGCAGCCGGTTGTGCATCTCGATCAGCAACGCGGCGATCCGCGCCTTGGCAGAGGTGCGCCCGAGCGCGGCGAGCCGGTCGGTCAGCGCGACCTTTTCCATCTGGTTCATCACCATGATGATCGCCGACAATCGCGGATGATCGGTCACCAGCGCGGTCATCACCGATCGATCGAACGGGCAGACCGTGCAATCGGTCAGCGCGACCACCGTCTCCGGGGAATCGCGATACACCAGCGCCGACACGCCGAGCATGTCGCCGGTATGGAGGAAGCGAAGGATCTGGCGGCTGCCGTCGTCGAGCAGCACATAGCTCATCGCCATGCCGCGCTGGAGGATGAAGAGCTCGGGCTGCGGATCGTTCTCGCGCAGCAGGATCGCGCCGCGACGCAAGTCGCGCGGGCGTTCCTCCAACCGCGCTAACGCAGCCCTTTCGTTCATCGACAAGTCGATGAGATCGCCGACGCGTTCGGCGAAGCAGCTGTCCGGCACTCTGTGATGGTCCCCCATGTTCGAGGGCACAAAGAGCAAAGCTATGATTCCCGCGCATTAAAGTCGATCAAGCGCGTGCATTCGGGCGTCGTGCGCGCGAGTCCGCTCGTCGGGTCCGTGCTGCGTGGCCCTTGCGCGCACCGCCAGCCGCGATACACACCCGGGATGGACCGTATTCTCATTCGTGGCGGCAACCGCCTGTCCGGGCGCCTGCCCATTTCCGGTGCGAAGAACGCAGCGCTCACGCTGATGCCGTGCGCGCTGCTGACCGAAGAGCCGCTGACGCTGCGCAATCTGCCGCGGCTCGCGGACGTCGACGGGTTTGGCCATCTGCTCAACCAGCTGGGCGCGTCGACCGCGATCCAGGGTACGCGGCCCGAGGATTTCGGCCGGGTGATGACGATCCGCGCGGGCAATCTCACATCGACCGAGGCGCCGTACGATATCGTGCGGAAAATGCGCGCGTCGATCCTCGTGCTCGGGCCGCTGCTCGGGCGCGGCGGCGAGGCGACGGTGTCGCTGCCGGGCGGCTGTGCGATCGGCAACCGCCCGATCGACCTGCACCTGCGCGCGCTCGAGGCGATCGGTGCCGAGCTCGAGATGGCGGCGGGCTATGTGAAGGCGACCGCGCCGGGCGGGCGCCTGCCGGGTGGACGCTATCGCTTCCCGATCGTGTCGGTTGGCGCGACCGAGAACGTGATCATGGCGGCGGTGCTCGCCAAGGGCACGAGCGTGATCGACAACGCCGCGCGCGAGCCCGAGATCGTCGATCTGTGCAACTGCCTGGTCGCGATGGGCGCGTCGATCGACGGGATCGGCACGGAGACGCTGACGATCGAGGGCCGCGACCGGCTGCACGGCGCGACCTATGCGGTGATGCCCGACCGGATCGAGGCGGGCAGCTATGCCTGCGCCGCGGCGATCACCGGTGGCGACCTGGAACTGGTCGGCGTGGCGATCCCCGACATGGGCGCGACGTTCGACGCGCTGGTCGAGGCAGACGTGTCGGTGACGCCGACCAAGGACGGCGTGCGCGTCGCCGCGGACGGCGGACTGAAGCCGCTGACGCTGTCCACCGCGCCCTATCCCGGCTTCGCGACCGACATGCAGGCGCAGTTCATGGCGATGCTCTGCAAGGCGGACGGCGCCAGCGTGCTGACCGAGACGATCTTCGAGAACCGCTACATGCACGTGCCCGAGCTGGCGCGGATGGGCGCGGATATCCAGGTGCGCGGCCGGACCGCGGTGGTGCGCGGCGTCGACAAGCTCGTCGGTGCGCCGGTGATGGCGACCGACCTGCGCGCGTCGATGAGCCTGATCCTGGCGGGTCTCGCGGCGGACGGCGAGACGTCGGTCGGCCGGGTGTACCATCTCGACCGCGGCTATGAGCGGCTGGAAGAGAAGCTGAGCGCGGTCGGCGCGGATATCGAGCGCGCCAGCGACGGGTGAGGGTCGGGAGGCGTAGTTGAGCCGGGGCTAGCCCTCTCCCCTCTGGGGAGAGGGTTGGGTGAGGGGCTGTTCCGGGCGCTGCACTGCTTGGCTG
>NZ_LMKX01000008.1:56357-580550 GCF_001421685.1 Sphingomonas sp. Leaf28
GGAGGGGAGAGGGAGCAGGTTGCTGGGTCTTGCGGTGGCATTCTTGTGGTTCACGGACGCTGGGGGGCGGTCCAAGCAGCGCTGCCCCGCTAGTTACCCCGCGAAGGCGGGGGCCCAGGATCAAGCAGTTACCCTTGGTAGTCCGGTAGACATCTACGCAGCGCCGCCGGCAAAGCCGCCGTCGGACGGGTTCGGTAAACCGACCCGCCGGCCGTGCCGGGCACTGCCCGCTCGCTTCGCTTGCGGGCAGTGCCCGTCAGTACATATGCTGCCCGCCATTGATGCTCAGCGTCGACCCGGTCACGAACCCGCCCTCCTCTGAGCACAGAAACGCCACGCCGCGCGCGATCTCGGTCGCCTGACCCAGCCGCCCGACGGGGATCTTCGCGACGATCTTCTCCAGCACGTCCGCCGGCACCGCCGCCACCATGTCCGTGTCGATATAGCCGGGCGCGATCGCGTTGACCGTGACGCCGGCCCGCGCGCCCTCCTGCGCCAGCGCCTTGGTGAAGCCGTGGATCCCAGATTTCGCCGCGGCATAGTTGACCTGGCCGTACTGCCCGGCCTGGCCGTTGATCGAGCCGATGTTGACGATCCGCCCCCATTTGCGCGTGCGCATGCCCGGGAACACCGCCTTGGCCATGTTGAAGCAACCGCCGAGGTTGGTGTCCATCACCTCTTTCCAATCCTGATACGTCATCTTCAGGATGGTGCCGTCGCGGGTGATGCCCGCATTGTTCACGACGATATCGACGTCGCCCAGATCGGCGGCGACCTGCGCGCAGCCTGCCTGGCACGCATCATAGTCGGCGACGTCCCATTTATACGCCTTGATGCCGGTGCGCTCGGTGAACTCCCGCGCGCGGTCATCGTTGCCGGCATAGGTCGCCGCGACGGTCAGCCCCATGTCCTGAAGCGCGAGACTGATCGCCTCGCCGATGCCGCGCGTACCACCGGTTACAATTGCAACGCGTGCCATCAGTCTCTCCTCAGGTTCGTCCTTTTGCAAAGGCTAGCCAGCCCGCACCCATCCTTCAAGCTCGCGTGCCAAAATGCTGCGCAGCATTTCGACGCCGACCGGGCTGTCGTTGAGGCACGGGAGGTAGGCGAAATGCGTGCCGCCGGCCTCCTCGAAGCTCTCGCGCCCGCGGATCGACAGCTCCTCGAGCGTCTCCAGACAGTCGGCGGAGAAGCCCGGCGCGAAGATCGCGACCTTCGTCTTGCCGGCCTTGGCGAGCGCGACGAGCGTCTCGTCGGTCGCTGGGCCCAACCACTTTTGCGGCCCGAACCGCGACTGGAAGGCGATCGTCAGCTCGCGCCCCATCCGCTCGCCGAGCAACCGGGCGGTCTTCTGGCAGTGGCAATGATAGGGATCGCCCTGCTGCAACGTCCGCTTCGGCATCCCGTGGAAGCTCGCGACGATCGCATCCGGCGTGAAGTCGAGCGCGGTGAGCCCTGCCTCCAGCGAATCCTTCAGCGCATCGATATACAGCGCGTCATCGTAATAGGGTGGCAGCGTGCGGATCGCCGGCTGCCAGCGCAGGCCGGCCAGATGCTTGAACGCCTTGTCGTTCGCGGTCGCGGTCGTTGCTGCGCAATATTGCGGATAGAGCGGCGCGAGCAAAATGCGCTCGCAGCCCGCCGCCTTCATCGCGACAAGCCGGTCCGAAATCGATGGATTGCCATAGCGCATCGCCCAGTCGACCAGGACCGTGGGGCCGAACGCGTCCTTCAGCGCCGCCGCCTGCAACCGGGTGATCGCGGCGAGCGGCGATCCGTCGTCGCGCCAGACCTGCGCATAGGCGTGCGCGGACTTTTTCGGGCGCGTGTTCAGAATGATCCCGCGCAGGATCGGCTGCCACGCGATCTGCGGGATTTCGACGACGCGCGAATCGGACAGGAATTCGCCGAGATAGCGCTTCACCGATTTGGCATCGGGGCCATCGGGCGTGCCGAGGTTCATCAGCAGCACGCCGATCTTGGGGGCAGGAATCGGCGGATGATCGGGGGGCAGGGTCATGCTGCCGGTCTTAAGGGCAAATTGCGGATGCGAAAGCCCGTTGACGCATGGAGCGCGTTGGCGATCGCGGGCGCGACCGCGGGGACGCCGAGTTCGCCGACGCCGCCGGGGGCCTCCTCGCTGCGGATCAGCTCGACGGTGATGTCGGGCGTGTCGGCCAGCCGCGGCAGCGCGATCGTGTCGAACCCGCGTGCGTCGGCGAGCCCGCGGGTGATCCCGGTCGATGCGCCGAGCGCGCCGGCCAGCCCGAAGATCAGCCCGCCCTCGATCTGCTGGCGGACGATGTCGGGATTGATCTGCGCGCCGCAATCGACCGCGGCGACGAGGCGGTCGACGACCGGGCGCTGGTCGGGCCCCAGATGCGCCTCCGCCACGACCGCGATGTAGCTGCCGCGAAAGGCATGCGCCGCGATTCCTTGGCCGCTGCCCGCGACACCGCCGTTCCACCCGCCGAGCGCCGCCGCGGTCGACAGGCAGCGCGCGAGGCGCGGCGCGCTGCCGAGCATGCCGATCCGGAACGACATCGGCTCGGACTGCGCGACATGCGCGAGTTCGTCGAGGAAGCATTCGGTGAAGAACGCGGTGTAGCCATGCGCGCCGCCGCGCAGATGGCCGGTCGGGATGCCGATCTCGGCGGGGTGGTGATCGATCGCATAGGCCGGGATGCGATAGGCGGGCGTCGCGCCTGCCACGGCGTAGCGGTCGCCGCGCACCCCGATCAGCGCGGCCTCGGTCGCCAGGCCCGGCATCATCCGGCGTGCCATCTCCGCCCCAGTCGACGGCGCCGCGATCTTTGCGCTCCAGCCCAGAATCGCGCCATTGGGGGCGAGCCGCGCCGTCATCTTCGCCACCGCCGGCGCGCGGTAGTGATCGTGGAGCGACTCCTCGCCGCGCGACCAGACGAGGCTGACGGGGCGCCTGAGCTTGACCGCGAGGATCGCGGCTTGTTCGGCGATGTCGGGTTCGAGTGCGGCGCCGAATGACCCGCCGATCAGCATCGGGTGGACGACGACCGAGTCCTCGCCGAGACCCGCCGCACGCGCCGCTGCGGTTCGCGCGAGGCCGGGTGCCTGGGTCGCGAGCCAGAGTTCGAGCCGGCCGTTCGAGAAGGACGCGGTGGCACTGCGTGTCTCGATGCCTGCGTGCAGGCCGAGCCCCGCGCGATAGGTCGCGGTGACGAGCTTGGCGCCCTGGAAGGTCGCCGCGACATCGCCGACCGACGTCATCGTCGTGCCGGGACGCGCGAGGGCGGCGTCCAGCGCTGCGTCGATCGAGCGGGTATCGGGGAGGGGGGCGGCATTTTCGAACCGCGGCGCGAGCGCGTCGAGCGCCTTGTGCGCCGCCCACCATGTCGTCGCCACCGCCGCGACCCAGCGCGGGTTGTCGACCACCGACAGCACGCCGCGGATGCGGTCGGCCGCCGCGCGATCGACCTTGGTCAGGCGTCCGCCGACCGGGCCCTGCCGGATCGCGGCATGCACCATATCGGCAAGCCGGACGTCGCCCGCGAAATTCGCCGAGCCATCCACCTTCGCGGCGGCGTCGATCCGCGGCACCGACGTGCCGGCGAGCTTGCCCGCGCCCTGGATCCCGAGCGGGAGTGGATCGGGGAGGGCGAAGCTTGCCGCCGCCTCCGCCAGTTCGGCGAAGCGGATGCGCTTGCCCGCATGCGTGCAGAAGCCCGCCTCGACGGTCACCTCGGTCCAGTCGGCATCCCAGCGTTTTGCCGCCGCCATGCATAGCAGCGCGCGCGCGCCCGCGCCCGCCTCGCGACAGGCCTGTTCGAACATCCGGATCGAACTCGATCCGCCGGTCAGCATCGGCGGCTGTGCGACGCGACCGGGCAGGCGGTCGAACAGCCCTTCGAACAGGTCGTGCAGGCCGACGGGGTTGGCATAGAGCGGGTTGAGCGGGGCGGGTTCGACGCCGACGGTACGCCAGTCCGCGCCGAGCTCGTCCGCGACGATCTGGGGGAGGGTGGTGTAGACGCCCTGCCCGTGCTCGACCTGCGGGACGGCTACGGTGACATGGCCGTCGGTGCCGATCTTCAGCCAGGCGCCGAACGGGGTTTCGCCGGGGTTAGCGACGAGGGTGGGCGCGTAGCGGCGGGGCCAGAGGCCCCAGGCGACGACGAGGCCGATTCCCGCGCCGCCGCCGACGATTATGCTGCGCCTGCTGATCATGCCGTGGCCCCTAACCCTTCTCCCCCACGGGGAGAAGGTGGCGCGGCAGCGTCGGATGAGGGGGCGTGGGTCTCCGGGACCGTGCCGGGAGACTCACTACCCCTCTCCCTTCCGTCGCCTACGGCTCCTCCCTCCCTCTCCCCGTAGGGGCGAGGGACAGTCAGGCCAGCGCGCGGTAGGTGGCCTTGAGCGAGACCTTGTCGATCTTTTCCGTCCCGAGCCGCGGCAGTGGCGCGTCCGAGATCCAGATCCGCTGCGGCACCTTGAACGCGGCGATGTGCTGGTAGAGGAACGCGCAGAGATCGTCGGGGGTCAGCGTCTCGCCGTCGCGCACCACGACCACCGCGCCGGGGACCTCGCCGAACCGCTCGTCCGCCAGCCCGAACACCGCGGCTTCCGCCACCGCCGGATGCTCGTACAGCGCCGCCTCGACCTCCTGGCACGAGATATTCTCGCCGCCGCGGATGATGATGTCCTTCTTGCGGTCGACGATGAACAGATAATCGTCCTCGTCGAGATAGCCGATGTCGCCGGTGCGGAAATAGCCGTCCGCGGTGAACGCCGCGGCGGTCGCGTCGGGGCGGTTCCAATATTCCTTGAAGTTGCAGATCGTGCGGATGCACACCTCGCCGCGCTGACCCTGGTCGACCGGGTGGCCGGCATCGTCGAGGATCGCGAGATCGACCAGCGGCGCGCCCGCGCGGCCAGCGGAATTGGGCTTGGCGAGATAGTTGCCGCGCCAGTTGCCCGTACCGACCGCGTTGGTCTCGGTCAGGCCGTAGCCGATCAGCGGCGCGCCGCCCCCCATCTCCGCGTCGATCCGGCGGACATGATCGACCGGGCGCGGCGCACCGCCCGCGGCGAAATCGGTGACGGTGGACAGGTCGTACTTCGCGCGATCGGGGTGGTTGAGGATCTCGAAGCTCATCAGCGGGACGCCGACGAAATAGGTGACGCCCTCCGCCTCGATCAGCCGCATCGCCTCGCCCGCATCCCATTTCGGCATCAGCACGAGTTTCCGTCCCATCGCGAAGCTCTGGAGGAAGACGGGCACTTCGCCGGTGATGTGGAACAGCGGGATCGTCAGCAGCGTGACCGGCTGGCCGACCGGCGGATTGCCCTGCGCGGTGGCGATGCCGACCATCATCATCGCCTGGGCGAGATAGTTGAAGATGCCCTGCACGATCGCGCGATGCTCGGACAGCGCGCCCTTCGACTGGCCGGTCGACCCGCTTGTGAACAGGATCGTCGCATGATCCTCGGGCCCGAGCGGCGGCAGGTCCGCGGTGTGATCGTCGCTGGCGAGCACGACCGCGAGTGCCTCGGTGATCGGGCGCGTATCGTCGATCTCGATCACCGGCGCGGCAAGGCCCGCGATCTGCGCGAGCCGCTTCACGCGCGGCGGGTCGGCGAAGACGAGCGCGCAATCGACGTCGCGGATCGCCGCTTCCAGTTCCTCCGCCTGCCACCAGCCGTTGAGCAACGTCGCGACGCCACCGGCCATGACGATGCCCATGTAGAGCACGATCCACGACGGCGAATTGCGCATCGCGATGCCGACCCGGTCGCCCTTCGCCACGCCGTGCCCGCCGACCAGCGCGCGCGCGACCCGCTCCGCCGCGGCATGGACCTCGCCGAACGTCAGCCGCTCGGGGCCCGACACGAGGAAGACGGCGTCGCGATGCTCGTTGGCATAATGCGCAAAATAGTAACTGAGCGCGGGCGGCGCGGCGGCGATCGTCGGGAGCGCGACCCCGAACCGCTCGGCCGAACCGAGCGCCAGCATGCCGTCGGGCGCGGTCAGCGCGGCCATCGTCGAATCCATAGCCGCATCGAGCTCGGTCCGCATATCGCTCTCCTACTTGGTCTTATCGTTACTCGTCTTTATGCAGGGGCGAACGCGTGGGGAAAAGCCTTTGATCCTGTCGACCATTTCTGCTGCCGTCGGCAGTCATATCCGCTTCGAGGACTTGGGTTTGCACCCCGATGTCTTCTCGATCGGGTTCTTCACGCTGCGCTGGTATAGCCTGGCCTATATCGGCGGGATCCTGCTGGGCTGGTGGTATCTGCTCAAGCTGCTCGCACAGCCCGGCGCACCGATGGCGCGGCGGCATGCCGACGACCTGGTGTTCTACGCGACGCTCGGCATCATCCTGGGCGGGCGACTCGGCTATGTGATCTTCTATGCGCCCGAGATGTTCCTGCATCCGTTGCGGATCTTCCGGCTGTGGGACGGCGGCATGTCGTTCCACGGCGGGGTCATCGGCACCTCGATCGGGTTGATCCTGTTCGCGCGCAAGCACCAGCTCAACTGGTTGCGCGTGCACGATTATATCGCCTGCGCCGTCCCGTTCGGGCTGTTCTTCGGGCGGCTCGCCAACTTCGTCAACGGCGAGCTCTGGGGTAAGCCGACCGACGTCGCCTGGGGCATCATCTTCGAGCGCACCGTGCCGTTCGGCATGATCGAGCCGGCGCGCCACCCGAGCCAGCTGTACGAGGCGGGGCTCGAGGGCATCCTCCTGTTCGCGCTGCTGTGGTTCGCGTTCTGGAAGACCAAGGCGCGCTATGATCCGGGCAAGCTCGTCGGGCTGTTCGTGCTGGGCTACGGGCTCGCGCGCTTCACCGTCGAGTTCTTCCGCGAACCTGATTCGCAGCTGCGCGCCTTTGCCGAACATACCGGGCTGCACATGGGCCAGTGGCTGTGCGTGCCGATGATCGTCGGCGGCGCCTATCTGGTCGCGACCTCGGCCAAGCGCCGCGTGCGGGTCGAGTCGATCGCGGGGACGCAGAGCGTCGCCTGACTCCCAGCCCGCTTGCGGGAGGGGGCGGGGGAGGGCATGGCCGCAAACGTCATGGCCAACGATACTCCAGCCCCTCCCCTAACCCCTCCCGCAAGCGGAAGGGGAATCGAAGCCGCCCTTCCCGAACGCCTCGCACGCGCGATTGCACTCGCGGGGCCGATCCCTGTTGCGCAGTACATGGCGGCGGCCAACGCGCACTATTACGCGACGCGCGACCCGCTCGGCGCCGCGGGGGATTTCACCACCGCGCCCGAGATCAGCCAGATGTTCGGCGAACTCGTCGGCCTGTGGTGCGCGGACCTGTGGGACCGGGCGGGGCGGCCGGACGTGGCGTGGGTCGAGCTCGGCCCCGGTCGCGGGACGCTCGCCGCCGACGCAGCGCGCGCGATGGCGAAGGCGGGGCTCGAACCCCCGGTCCATTTCGTCGAGACCAGCCCGGCGCTCCGCACCGCGCAGGCCGAGCGGGTCCCCGGTGCGACGTGGCACGATACGATCGACACGCTGCCCACCGATCGTCCGCTGATCGTCGTGGCCAACGAGTTTTTCGACGCGCTGCCGATCCGCCAGCTCGTCAAGCGCCAACAGTGGCACGAACGCCTCGTTGCCGCGCAGGATCTGCTGTTCCTGCCGATCGCGGGCAAGCCGCTGCCCGACGCGGTCATTCCCGAGCCGTTCCGCGATGCGCCTGCGGGCTCGATCCTGGAGACCTCGCCCGCGGCGGTGGCGATCGTCCGCGGCCTCGCGCAGCGGATCGCCCGCCAGGGCGGCGCGCTGATCGCGATCGATTATGGCTATGAGGGGCCAGCGCTCGGCGACAGCTTGCAGGCGGTCCGCGGCCATGCGTTTGCCAACCCGTTCGAGGCGCCGGGCGAGCATGACCTTACCGCGCATGTCGACTTCACCACGCTCGCCGCCGCCGCGCAGGCCGAGGGCGCGGTCGCCTGGGGGCCGGTCAGCCAGCGCGACCTGCTCGGCGGGCTCGGCATCGATTCGCGCACCTCGGCGCTCGCCAAGGCGGCGCCCGCGCGCGCCGACTCGCTGGCGTCGGATCGCCGCCGGTTGATGGACGACATGGGGACGCTCTTCAAAGCGCTCGCGATCACCGCGCCGTCCTGGCCGACCCCGGCGGCGTTCGCAGGGATGGGCGCGTGATCGCCTATCGCCATGCGGTGCCCGCCGACGGCCCGGCACTCGCCGCGATGGCGACGCAGTCGTTCACCGAGACGTTCGGCACGCTGTACCGCCCGCAGGACCTCGCCACGTTTCTCGACGAGGCGTTCGGCGAGAACGGGCTACCCGCGCAGATCGGCGACCCTAGCTACACGATCCGCCTCGCCACCGACGGCGCGGCGGTCGTCGGGTTCGCCAAGATCGGCCCCGTGGCCTTCCCCGGCGACTGGCCCGGGACGGCGGTCGAACTCTACCAGCTCTATGTTCGCGCCGACCAGCATGGCGCGGGCGTCGGTCCCGCGCTGATGGACTGGGCGATCGATGCCGCGCAGGCTGACGGGCGGACGGAAATGATCCTCAGCGTCTATGTCGACAACGCGCGCGCGATCCGATTCTACCAGCGCTATGGGTTCGTCGAGATCGGCCGGTACGTGTTCATGGTCGGCGAGCAGCCCGACGACGATCGGATCATGCGGCTCGTCCTGTGATGATCGATAGTGCCGCAAATGAGTACCACCCCGGCGCAGGCCGAGGCCCAATTGGAAAGGTTGGAGTAACGATGCGCCGTCCTCTGTCAGCATTGTCCCCCATTTGGGCCCCGGCCTTCGCCGGGGTGGATCCACGAGGAAATCGTTCGGCATGACCATCGACGTCATCCGCGCCAAGTCGCTTGGCGACGTCCGCCACGGCTTTCTCGGCCGTCGCGGGGGCGTGTCGACCGGCGCCTATGCGAGCCTCAACGTCGGTATCGGCTCCGACGACGACCCCGCCGCGATCGCCGAGAACCGCCGGCGTGCGAGCGAGGCGGTGCTGCCGGGCGGCACGCTCGTCGGGCTCTACCAGATCCATTCCGCCGACGTCGTCACCGTGATCGCGCCGTTCGACGACTCGCTGCGTCCCCGCGGCGATGCGCTGGTCACCAACCGACCCGGCGTGGCGCTCGGCATCCTCACTGCGGACTGCGCGCCGGTGCTGTTCGCCGACGCGGAAGCCGGCGTCGTCGCCGCCGCGCATGCCGGGTGGAAGGGGGCGCTCGGCGGCGTCACCGATGCGACGATCCTCGCGATGGAGGCGATCGGCGCGCGCCGCGACCGCATCGTCGCCGCGGTCGGTCCGTGCATCGCGCGCGCGAGCTACGAGGTCGACGACGCGTTCATCCGCCGGTTCTGCGAATCGGATCCGGAGAATGAGCGCTTCTTCGCGGATGGCCGCGCGGACCATTATCAGTTCGACCTGGAGGCCTATGTCGTCAGCCGTCTCGCGGTCGCCGGGATCGGCCGGATCGAGGCGCTCGGGCTCGACACCTACGCCGACCGGGAGCGCTTCTTCAGCTACCGCCGCGCGACCCATCGTGACGAACCCTCTTATGGCCGCCAGATCAGCATCATCGGGCTGTAACGGGTCCCAAATCCTGCATCGCTCGTTTAGGCTCGACAGATCGGTCCGCGCCAGACGGGCCACGCAGGAGCTCATGAATGTCCGATACCCCCGATAACGCAGGCGCCATCCCCGCCGAGACCGAAGCCGACCTGACCGGCGTCGCCGCGCGAGTCGCGCCCAAGCCAGAGGTCGAGAAGATCGGTGGGCGCAAGCTGAAGCCGTCGACGCTGATGATGGGGCATGGCTATGATCCGTCGCTATCTGAAGGCTCGCTGAAGCCGCCGATCTTCCTCACCTCGACCTTCGTCTTCCCCAATGCGGCGGCGGGCAAGCGCCATTTCGAAGGCGTCACCGGCAAGCGTCCGGGCGGGGCCGAGGGCCTTGTCTATTCGCGCTTCAACGGCCCGAACCAGGAGATCCTCGAGGATCGCCTCGGCGTGTGGGAAGAGGCGGAGGACGCGCTCGCCTTCTCGAGCGGCATGTCGGCGATCGCGACGCTGTTCCTCGCGATGGTCAAGCCCGGCGACACGATCGTCCATTCGGGCCCGCTTTATGCGGCGACCGAGACGCTGATCGGCCGCGTGCTCGGCAAGTTCGGGGTGAAGTGGCTCGACTTCCCGGCGGGTGCGACGCGCGAGGAGATCGACGCGGTGATGACCGAGGCCGCGACCGGCAACGTCGCGCTGATCTATCTCGAAAGCCCGGCTAATCCGACGAACGCATTGGTCGATGTCGAGGCGGTCGCCGCCAGCCGGGATGCGATCTTCAAGGGTGAAAAGCCGCCGATCGCGATCGACAACACGTTCCTCGGGCCGCTCTGGTTCCAGCCGCTCAAGCACGGCGCGGACATCGTCGTCTATTCGCTGACCAAATATGTCGGCGGGCATTCGGATCTGGTCGCTGGCGGCGTGCTCGGATCGAAGGAGCACATCAACACGATCCGGACGATGCGCAACACGATCGGCACGATCACCGATCCGAACACCGCGTGGATGCTGTTGCGCAGCCTCGAGACGCTCGAACTGCGGATGAGCCGCGCGGGTGAGAATGCGGCGAAGGTCTGCGGCTTCCTGCGGCATCACCCGAAGGTCGAGCGTGTCGCGTATCTCGGCTTCCTCGAGGACGAGCCCGGCATGGAGCGGCAGGCCGACATTTATCGCCGCCATTGCACCGGCGGCGGCTCGACCTTCTCGCTGTACCTCAAGGGCGGCGAGCGCGAGAGCTTCGCGTTCCTCGACGCGCTGAAGATCGCCAAGCTCGCGGTGTCGCTCGGCGGGACCGAGACGCTGGCGAGCCACCCGGCAGGCATGACGCACCTGTCGGTGCCCGATGCGCGCAAGCAGGCGCTGGGGATTACCGACAACCTCGTCCGCATCTCGATCGGCGTGGAGGATCCGGACGACCTGATCGCCGATTTCGAGCAGGCGCTGGAGACGATCTGATCCTGAAGGGCCATCTGCCGCCTCCTTGTTCTCCCGCGAAGGGATGGGGCAGGTTTTGGGGTGAAGTCGTCGGCCCGACCGGCTAGCATCGGTCGATGCCGATCTTCACCCCTATCCCGCAGGACGACTTCGTCGCTGCGATCCACGTCCTCGCCGCCAAGCTGGCCGAGGACACCGCCTGGACCCCCGATTTCATCATCGGCATCGGCCGCGGCGGGCTCGTGCCCGCGGTGTTCCTCAGCCACGCGATCGGCCTGCCGACTTTGTCGGTCGATTATTCGAGCCAGGTGAAGGACTTTGCCGACGCGCCGCTGGTGAAACTCGCCAAGCGGACTCGCGATGGCGAGCGGCTGCTGTTTCTCGACGACATCAACGATTCGGGGCGGACCATCACGCACCTGCGTGGCGCGCTCGCGGCGGCGGGTGCGGTGGACGGCGCGGTGCGGTTCGCGATGCTGATCGACAATGTCAGCTCGGCCGAGCGGATCGAGTATAGCGCGCGGACGATCGACCGGACGGTGACCAAGGACTGGTTCGTGTTCCCGTGGGAGGCCGTCGCGCCGAGCGCGGCGATCGCGCAGGATGCCGCCGAGGTGCCGGATCGGATCGCCTAGCGCGACCGGTGCCTGCGTGGGTGTGCGGCGCAGACGAACAAAGGGCCGGCCTCCATACGGGAAGCCGGCCCTCGCCCTCGATACGCTACGCGAGGGAACTGGGAAACTGGTTGGGCTGGGGCGGACGGGACGTCGGCAAAGCCGTCGTCGGTCGGGTCAGGCGCTGCCTGCCCGCCGTCCGTGCCGGCGGTTGCTCGACCGCTTTCGCGGCGAGCACCGGCCCGTTGCCGGGCTTACCGCCGGCAATACCCCGGGTTGTCCGACTTATCGATCGCGTTGCCGGCGAGGCCGCCACCCGCTGCGCCGAGGACCGCGCCGAGCGTCCGGTCACCACGGCCGGCGATGGTGTGTCCGAGCAGGCCGCCGGCGAGCGCGCCGATGATCGTGCCGCCGGTGTTGTCGCAACCGCGACGGTTGCGCGCATTGTAGCGGCGATCGTTGCCGCGATACTCGCGATAGTCGCTCCGGTCGTAACCGCGATCGTATCCGCGATAGCCGCCCTGATAGCCATCGTAGCCACGCTCGTAGCGCGAGCCGTAGCGCTGCGCATCGGCGGCGGCGGGAACGAGGGCGGTTGCACCCAATGCGAGGGCACTGGCGGCGAGGGTAAAAGTCTTGAACATCGTGCGTCTCCCGTTGGGGATTTCGGCGGCGGCGGTGGCCGTGCTTCCATCCTCGATGAGAGGCTTATGGGTGATTCGCATTGAGCCGAGCCTGAATGCCTCCGTTATCCGCTGTTCATGCTTCCGCGGACCGTGCGGGGCCCTATGAGGGCGCGATGCGACGCCTGATCACCGCCCTGTTCGTCTGCGTCAGCGTATGCGCGATCGTGCCGGGCTGGTCGGGCGAATCGCGGCTCGATCTGCTCGGCGAGCGCGCGCAGCTGACCGCGACCCGCGTGATGCTCGATCGCACCAATCCGCGGCACGTGCGCGTCGGCGGGCTCACCTATCTCGGCGGGGTCGCGCTCGACAGCCGCGATCCGGCGTTCGGCGGATTCTCGTCGCTCGACGTCAGCAGCGCCGCGGGCGGCCATCGCTTCACGTTGCTGAGCGACGGCGGCAACATCGTCCAGTTCGACATGGGGGGCGACTGGCGCCCGCATCGAATCGCGTTCAGCAACCTGCCCGCCGGACCCGGCATCGGCTGGGAGAAGCGCGACCGCGACAGCGAATCGATGGCGATCGATCCGAAGACGGGCCAGATCTGGGTCGGGTTCGAGGATAGCAATTCGATCTGGCGCTATGCGCCGGGGTTCGCCCGGTACGAGGCGCGGGTCGCTCCGGAGGCGATGCGCAAGTGGCCGGCCAATGGCGGCCCCGAATCAATGGCGCGGCTGCCCGACGGTCGATTCGTCGTCATCAGCGAGGAGGCGCATGTGCGGCGCCCCGACTGGACCGGGTCGGAGGCGGACCGGCTGCACACGCGACAGGCGCTGATCTTCGGCCGCGATCCGACCGCGGGCGGGGCGCCGGCGCGATTCGCCTACACGCCCTATGGCCGGTACGATCCGTCGGACGTCACCGCGTTGCCGAACGGCGACCTGCTGGCGCTCGATCGCGGATTCCGCCTGCCGTTCCGATTCTCCGCGCGGATATCGCGAATCGACCGGCGCGACGTGGCGGCGGGGCGAATCGCCAGGGGGCGCCTGGTCGCGACGATCGACGCGCCGCTGATCCACGACAATTTCGAGGGGATCGACACCACGATCGAGAATGGCGCGACGATCGTCTGGATCGTGTCCGACGACAACCAGCTGGTCCTCCAGCGCACGCTGCTGCTGAAGTTCCGGCTCGATCGCTAGACGCACAAACGCCGACGGCCCGCCCTGCGATATGCAGGGCGGGCCGCGGTGATCGTCTCGCCCGCCGCTCTACCGAGCGGCAACCGACAACCGTCGCTGTTAGGCGGCGACTGCCGAGGCTGCGATCTTCTTGACGACTTCGCGCTTGAGGCGACGAACGCGGAGCGACAGCTTGTCGTCCGAGGTCTTCACCAGCCAGTTGTCGAGGCCGCCATTATGCTCGACGGTGCGCAGGCCGTGCGTCGAAACGCGCAGCTTGACGCCCTTTTCGAGCGAATCGGAAAGCAGCGTGACGTTCTGCAGGTTCGGCAGGAACGTGCGCTTGGTCTTGTTGTTGGCGTGGGAGACGTTGTTCCCGACCATCCGGCCCTTGCCGGTCAGTTCGCAAATGCGCGACATGTGATTACCTATTCAAGTGTCGGGAGGAACCCCGGAAAGGCGCGCGGATAGCTGGCACGCCGGCTTTCGTCAACCGATTCACGCAAAACGTGTCTTGCGATCCGCGCAGTACGGGTCTTGCAACCCGCTGCGTTCGCGGACGTTGTTACGCTATCGAACTGTTCAAGAAAAGGGGATGTCTTATGCGTACGCTCTTGTCGCTGCTCGCGATCGTCGTGCTGGTCGTGGTCGGCCTTATGTATTTCGGAATCATCAACATCGACCAGACCCGCCAGGGCGTCGTCCAGGCGCCGAAGTTCCAGGCGGACGTCGCCAAGGTCACGCTCGGTACCGAGAACAAGACCGTCGCGGTCCCGACGATCAACGTCGAGAAGCCCGCCAACAGTCAGGCGCCGAACTGATCTTTACCTGACGGGGCGGGGCGGGCAGGGCGTTTGGCCATGTTCCCCGTCCCCGACCCCATGCGCCGCGCGCTCGACGCGGCGCGCGATGCTGCGCTGGCCGGTGAAGTCCCGGTCGGTGCGGTCGTCGTGAAGGACGGCCTTATTATAGCCGTGGCGGCCAATGCGCCGCGAACCTTGTCCGATCCGACCGCGCACGCCGAGATCCAGGCGATTCGTGCCGCTGCGCTGGCCCTGGGCAGCGATCGGCTCGAAGGCTGCGATCTATGGGTGACGCTCGAGCCCTGCGCGATGTGCGCCGGCGCCATCGCGCATGCCCGAATCGCGCGGCTTTATTATGGGGCGCCCGATGCGAAGGGCGGTGCGGTCGAGCACGGGCCGCGGTTCTTCGGTCAGCCGACCTGTCACCACCGGCCCGAAATCTATGCGGGCATTGCCGAGACCGAAGCGGCCGGGATCCTGCGCGCGTTCTTCGGCGCGCGGCGGTAGGTCACCTGATCCCTAATCCTCCCCCGCCAGGGGGAGGTGGCGCCGAAGGCGTCGGAGGGGGAGGACACGGAACAGCGGTTTCCCCGTCCGCCCCCTCCGTCTGGCGAGTGCCAGACACCTCCCCCTGGCGGGGGAGGATCAGGATCACCCCTCCAGGCTTTTCGATGCCTGCTCGAACAGATCCTTCGACAACCCCGGCGTGGCCACGATCCGCTCCAGTTCTGCGCACATCAGCCCGGCGCGCGCCGAATCGAACCGCCGCCAGCGGCCGAGCGGCGGCAGGAGCTTCGCCGCGGTCTGCGGGTTGAGGCGGTCGAGCGCAACCAGCTGGTCGGCGAGGAACCGATACCCGCTCCCATCCGCGGTATTAAAGGCGCGCTGGTTGGCGCCGAACGCCCCGATCAGCGATCGCGCGCGGTTGGGGTTGCTCAGGCTGAAATCGGCATGGTCGGCAAGGCCTGCGACGATCGCGCCGGTATCGTCGCGCGACGACAGCGCCTGCGCCTGGAACCACTTGTCGAGCACCAGCGCGTTGTCGCAATATTGGCTGTAGAAGATGTCGAGCGCGGTCGTGCGGATTGCCGACTCGCTGCTCACCAGCGTGGTCAGCGCGCCCATCCGGTCGGTCATGTTGTCCGCCGATTCGAACTGCGCGAACGCCAGGTCGGCGGCATCGTCTGCGCCGCTCGCGGCGATATAGCCGAGCGCGACGGTGCGCAGGCGACGCAGGCCCTTGCCCTCGGGCGTATAGGCGTAGGGCTGCCCATCGGCGCGCGCATAGGCGGTGCGCCACTGCGCCTCGAGCTGCGTTCCGAGATCGCGGCGCAATGATTCACGCGCACGGAAGATCGCCTCGGGATCGACGACGCGCATCTGGTCGCCGATGAAGCTTTCGGACGGCAGCAGCACCGCCTCGGCGACGAAGGCGAGATCGAGTTCGGCATCGTCGAGCGTGTTGGCAACCGCGGCGATCACGTCGGCATGATCGGGCCGGCCCTGCGCCGAGGCGACCAAAGTATCGAGCATCAGCTGCTGCATCGCCTCGTAGCGCGCGAACGGATCGTCGTCATGCGCGCTGAGGAAGGCAAGATCGGCCGCGCTGCGATTGCTCTCGACCACCACGGGGGCCGAGAAGCCGCGGTTGATCGACAGCACCGGGCGTTCGGTGATGCCGTCGAACACGACCGTCTCGAGCGTGTCGTCGAACAGGATGAGGCGCTCGTCGGTCAGCGGCAGGCCCGAATCCGCACCGAACAGCCGGACCCTGAGTGGCAGCACCATCGGCGACTTCACCGGCTGGCCGGGGGTGGAGGGGACCTGCTGGGCGAGGCGCAGCATCGCGCGATCGCCGTCCGGCGACACGCCCGTTTCGTAGGTAAGATTGGCGGAGACGCGCGGGGTGCCCGCCTGCGAATACCAGAGGCGGAACTGGGTCAGGTCGACCTTGCCGCCTTCCTCCATCGACGTGACGAAATCCTCGCAGGTCGCCGCGGTGCCGTCATAGCGATCGAAATACAGGTCGGTGCCTGCGCGGAAGCCCTGCGGGCCGAGGATCGCGGCCATCATCCGGATCAGCTCGGCGCCCTTGTTGTAGATGGTCGCAGTGTAGAAGTTCGAGATCTCCTGATAGGATTCGGGGCGCACGGGATGCGCGAGCGGCCCTGAATCCTCGGGGAACTGCGACGCGCGCAGGCCCCGGACGTCCTCGATCCGCTTGACGGCGCGCGACCCCTGGTCGGCGGAGAAGCCCTGGTCGCGATAGACGGTGAAGCCTTCCTTCAGCGACAGCTGGAACCAGTCGCGGCAGGTGATCCGGTTGCCCGACCAGTTGTGGAAATATTCGTGCGCGACGACTGCGGCGATCGCGTCGTAATCATAATCGGTCGCGGTATCCGGATCGGCCAGGATGTAGCGCGAGTTGAAGATGTTGAGGCCCTTGTTCTCCATCGCGCCAAAGTTGAAATCGTCGACCGCGACGATGTTGAACACGTCGAGGTCATATTCGCGGCCATAGGTCGTCTCGTCCCACGCCATCGCGAGTTCGAGCGCTTTCAGCGCATGGTCGGTCTTGGGCAGGTCGGCCTCACGCACCCAGATGCCGAGCGACACCTCGCGGCCCGACATCGTCGTGAAGCGGCCGCGGTTGACCGCGAGATCGCCCGCGACCAGCGCGAACAGATAGGAGGGCTTGGGGAAGGGATCGTGCCACGTCGCCCAGTGGCGGCCGTCGTCGAGCTGCCCTTGCGCGACCGGATCGCCGTTCGCGAGCAGCACGGGGAAGTGCGTCCTGTCCGCGGTCATCCTGACCGAATAGACGCTGAGCACGTCGGGGCGATCGGGGAAATAGGTGATGCGGCGAAAGCCCTCCGCCTCGCACTGCGTGCAGAGATTGCCGCCCGACGCGTAGAGCCCCATCAGCTGCGTGTTGCGATCGGGCGCGATCTCGACCTGCGTCTCGATGACATGCGCCGCGCCGGCAAGCGGGATGACCAGCTGTTCGCCGTCGATCCGCCAGTCGTTGATCGCGACGCCGTCGACCGTGACCGACAGCGGCTTCTGCCCCGCGCCGTCGAGCCGCAGCGGGCCGTCATGATCGCCGTTGCGGGTCACCGACAGCGTTGCCGTCACGCGCGTGGTCGACGGATCGAGGACGAAATCCAGGCTCGTCTCGGGGACCAGCCACTCGGGCGGGGTGTAATCCTCGCGGCGAATGACGAGCGGGTGGGCGAGACTGTTCTGGATGTCGAGCATATCTTTGCGAATATAGGGCCGCGCCGATCTATCGCCAGCCAAAGCTTGGTGCGCATTCATTCGAACATTGCGCCTCCCCGGCGGAGGCCGGGGTCCAGTTGGAGAGGTCGCGGTGACGAAGCGCAGCCTATGTTCAGCACTGTCTCCCAACTGGACCCCGGCCTCCGCCGGGGAGGTGTTTCTCGGTATGGAACGTCTTTGATCCCGCGACCCAAAGCTTGCGTGGGAGTCGGTGCATGCTACGCCGCTGCAACACGTTCCCTTTGCAAGGATTTCCGGATGTATCGTCCTCTCGGCGCGCTCGCGGTGCTCGCGCTTTCTACGTCGGCCCTTGCCCAGACGGCGCCCCAGACTGCGCCGGTCGTGGCGCCGGTCGCCGCGTTGAACGCAAAGCTCGCTGCGCCGCTGCCCGCGGATCAGGCGGCGATGAAGGCGCATGTGCTGTTCCTCGCCTCCGATGCGATGAAGGGGCGCGAGGCCGGGAGTCCCGAATTCGACATCGCCGCGCAATATGTCGCCGCGCAATTCTATGCCGCGGGGCTTCGTCCGGGCGGCGATGCGGGCGGCTATCTCCAGACGGTGCCGCTGGTCAGCTACAAGGCGGCGAGCAAGGGCGATTTCGTGTGGACCGGTCGCGGCGCGGCGCAGCCGCTCGTGTTCGGTGAGGACTACGTTCCTGCGGCGAACGGCGCGAAGGCCGAAACCAGCGTGTCGGCCCCGGTCGTGTTCGTCGGCTACGGCATCGACGCGCCGCAATATGGCCAGGACGATTACAAGGGCGTCGACGTGCGCGGCAAGATCGTCGCCTATTTCGGCGGCTCGCCCGCGCGGTTCGGTGGCGAGGAGCGCGCATTCTTCGGTTCGGGCGGGACCAAGGCGGCGATCGCGCAGGCCAAGGGCGCGGTCGGCGTGATCACGCTGGAGAGCCCGCGCTCGGCCAAGGTCCGCACGTTCGCCAAGATGGCGGAGTCCTACGCGACGCCGCGGATGACGTGGGCGAACCCCGACGGCACCGGCAAGGTCGATGCGCCCGGCGCGCCGTCGCTCGGCACGGTCAGCATGGCCGGCGCGGCCAAGCTGTTCGCCGGTGCGAAGACGCCGTGGACCAGGATCGCCAAGCAGGCGGACAGCGACAACGCCAAGTTCAAGGCGATGCCGCTGCCCGGCACGCTGACCGTCGCCACCAAGACGAGCTTCGTACCCGCCGCCAGCAGCAACGTCGTCGGCATGATCCCCGGCAGCGATGCGGTGGTCGGCAAGGAGGTCGTCGTGCTCTCGGCGCATCTCGATCACATCGGCATCACCAAACCGGTGAAGGGCGACGCGCTGAACAACGGCGCGCTCGACAACGCGATCGGCATCGCCAGCCTGATCGAGGAGGCCAGGCGCTTCACCGCCAGCGGTCAGGCGCCCAAGCGGACGATCATGTTCCTCGCGGTCACCGGGGAGGAGAAGGGGCTGGTCGGCAGCGACTATTTCACCAACCACCCGACCGTGCCGCTGACCTCGATCGTCGCGGACGTGAATCTCGACATGCCGATCCTGACCTACAAGTTCGAGGACATGGTGGTGTTCGGCGCCGAGCGCTCGACGATCGGCCCGATCGTGCAGAAGGCGGTGGCGGCGATCGGCGTCGGCCTGTCGCCCGATCCGATGCCGGAGGAGGGAATCTTCGTCCGCTCCGACCATTTCCGCTTCGTCCAGAAGGGCATTCCGGCAGTGTTCCTGTGGCCGGGCCAGAAGGGGCCGGGCAAGGCCGCGGTCGCCTATTTCATGGCGAACAATTACCACAAGCCGTCTGACGACCTGTCGCAGCCGATCCTGTGGGATCAGGGCGTGCGGTTCGTCGATGCGAACTACCGGATCGCGCGCGAGATCGCCGACGGCGCGCAGCGGCCGGTGTGGAATGCGGGCGATTATTTCGGGACGCTCTACAAGGGGCCGATGGCGGATAAGGCGGTGCGCAAATGAGCAGGCTGCTGATCTTCGGGCTGGGCTACACCGCCGGGCGGCTTGGCGATCGACTGGCGGCGGACGGCTGGCATGTCGTCGGCACCACGCGCGACGGCCGCGGCGAATCGATCCGGTTCGACGATAGCGATGCGGTGACCGCGGAGATCGCCGCGGCGACGCATATCCTGTCGTCGGTGCCGCCCGAGCATGAGGCGGACCCGGTGCTCGGCCGCTATGGCGCGCTCCTGCTGCGGACTCGGGCATGGGTCGGCTATCTGTCGTCGACGGGTGTGTACGGCGATGCGCGCGGCGCGTGGGTGGACGAGACCGCGCCGATCGGCGGCGGGCGGCGCAGCGCACGCGCGGCGGCGGATGCGGACTGGCTCGCGCTTGGCGCGCGGACGTTCCGGTTGCCCGGGATCTATGGGCCGGGACGCTCGCCGCTCGACCGCGTACGCGCGGGCAAGGCGCACCGGATCGAGCAGCCGGGGCAGGTGTTCAGCCGCGCGCATGTCGACGATATCGTCTCGGGCGTGATCGCCGGGTTCGATGCGCCGGCGGGGGCGTATAATCTCGCGGACGACGTGCCTGCGTCGCAGAACGACGTCGTGGCGTTCGCCGCGATGCTGCTCGGCATGCCCGCGCCGCCGTTCGTGACGCTCGACGAACTGTCGGCGATGGGGCGCGGATTCTATAACGAGAACCGGCGGGTGGCGAACGGCAAGGCGAAGCGCGTGCTCGGCTGGACGCCCGCCTGGCGCGATTACCGCGCGGGTCTGCGCGCGCTGAGTGCGATGACCAGCCCGATGCCAGACAGCACCGCGCCGGCGACCGCCAGCGTCGACCAGTGATAGCGCTCGAACAGCGTCGATAGCAGCATCGCGATCACCGGCACGATCACGCCCGAATAGGCGGCTTTCGCCGGGCCGATCGCGCGGATGACGTTGAAATAGAGCGGGAAGGCGAGCGCCGACGCGAACACGCCGAGGTACAGGATGCCGGCAACATAGCCGAGCCGCGGCTCGAACACCGGCGGCCCGGTGGTGATCCACGCGAACGCCGCATCGAGGCACGCGCCGATCAGCATCGCGATCGCGAGCACGGGCGCCATCGGATAGCGTTTGGCGAACGCGCTGCCCTGGATGACGTTGGCGACCGAGGCCGCCATCACGCCGCACAGGGTGAGCACGATGCCGATCGTCGCCGAGCGCGGCCCATGCGGATCGACCCGCGCCTCGTTGATGAACAACAGCGCGACCCCCGCCATCGCGACCGCGCAGCCGAGCATCAGCTGTCGCCCGAGCCGTTGCTTGAGGAAGATGCGGCCGAAGATCGCGTTGGGGACGAGGAGCAGCGCGAACACCACCGCGACCAGCCCCGAGGTGACGTAATGCTCGGCACGGTAGACGAAGTTGAAGTTGAACGTGAACAGCGCGACGCCGATGACGGCGGCGAACGCATAGCCGCGCGCGTCGAACCGGAAGCTCTCGCGCTTGATGCTCGCATAGATCGCCATCGCGATGCCGGCGACGAGGAAGCGGTAGCTGATCGACCAGCTCGGCGGCACCACCGCGATCTGATCGCGGATGACGAGCCAGGTCGACCCCCAGATCAGCGTGACGATGCCGAACGGGATCAGCACCGCCGCGCGGGTCGACTGGATCGGCGGTAGCGGCGGGGTGGCCGGGGCGGGGGTCATAACTCCCGGATCGCGTCGGCGAGCAGGCCGACCGCGTCCGCCGGGCTGTCCCAGGCGGTGACGAGACGGATCTCGCCCGCCGCCCAGTCGTAGAAGTCGAAGCCGCGCGCGCGCAGGGCTGCGGCTTCCTCTGGCGTGGCGCGCAAGAAGACTTCGTTCGCCTCGACGGGGTGGACGAGGCGGTCGCCGGCTGCGGCGGCGAGCGTGGCGGCGGCGTCGTTCGCAGCGCTGGCGGTGGCGAGCCAGAGATGGTCGTCGAGCATCGCCAGGATCTGTGCGGCGAGATAGCGCCCCTTCGACAGCAGCAGGCCCGCGCGCTTGCGGCGATACTGCGTGACGGCGGCGAGGTCGGGCTTGAAGAAGACCAGTGCCTCCGCGCTCATCGCGCCGTTCTTGACGAAGCCGAAGCTGAGCGCGTCGACCCCTGCGCGCCACGTCATGTCGGCGGGCGAGCAACCGACGCGCGCGATCGCGTTGGCGAACCGCGCGCCGTCCATGTGGAAGCCGAGCCCGCGGTCCTTTGCCAGCGCGCCGATCGCGGCGACCTCGTGCGGCTGGTAGACGCGGCCATATTCGGTGGCGTTGGTGATCGAGATCGCGTGCGGCTGGACGCGGTGGACGTCGTCGGGGATCGCATCGAGAACGGTCCGGATCGTCTCGGGCGTCAGCTTCGCGCCGATGCCGTCGGCAAGGAACAGCTTGGCGCCGTGGGTGTAGAATTCAGGCGCGCCGCCCTCGTCGTTCTGGATGTGCGCGTCGCGGTGGCAGACGATCCCGCCATGCGGGGGGCAGAGCGCGGCGAGTGCGAGGCAGTTGGCGGCGGTGCCGGTGGGAACCCAGAGGACCGCGACCTCGGTCTCGAACAGCGCCGACAGGCGGCCGTCGAGCTGCTGGCTCCACGCATCGCCTGCATAGGCGGTGTCGAGCGTGTCGGCCGCGGCGATCGCGGCCATGACAAGCGGGTGGACCTGGGCGGCGTTGTCGGAGAAAAAGCGCATGGTCAGGACATGCTGCGATGCGGTGATGCCGTCAACGGGGGGGGGCGACCGAGCCGTCTCGTTCTGCTTCGTCATCCTGGGCTCGACCCAGGATCCAGAGCCACGGGCGGGGTCATTCGTGGCTCTGGATCCTGACTGTCGTCAGGATGACGGGGGGAGGGAGGGGATCGCAGCCCCTTGCCCAGCGGGGGCTTCGACCGAGCCGTCCCCTTCTGCTTCGTCATCCTGGGCTCGACCCAGGATCCAGAGCCACGGGCGGGGTCATTCGTGGCTCTGGATCCTGACTTTCGTCAGGATGACGGGGGGAGGGAGGGGCGCGCAGCCCCTTGCCCAACGGGGGCTTCGGCTGCGACGCACTCGTCTGCTTCGTCATCCTGGGCTCGACCCAGGATCCAGAGCCACGAGGCGTGTCATTCCTGGCTCTGGGTCCTGACTTTCGTCAGGATGACGGCGGGGGAGGGGATCGCTGCCCCTCGTCAGGAGGACGGTGGAGCGTGTCACTGCTCCCCGTCATACCCCGGCTCGTCCTCGGGCGGGCGGCGATCGTCGCGGGGCGGCGGGCCCTCCTGCCGGTCGCGGCGCGAGGGGCCGACCGAGATCGTGCCGTCCTCGCCCATCTTCAGGTTGAAGCCCATCCCTTCGATCTCGCCGCCCAACGGCAGCCCGGCATTGCCCTCCTCGTCCGCGGGCAGCGCGTCCGGATCGACCTCCTCGACCGCGGGTGGCGGCGCGGCGACGGGCGCGATGCCGAGTGCGGACTGCATGAAGTCGCGCCAGATCCGCGCCGGGATGCCGCCGCCCGACAGCCCGGGGTTCGAGCTGTTGTCGTCGTTGCCAACCCACACGCCGACCACCAGATCGCGCGCGAAGCCGACGAACAGCGCATCCTTGTTGTCCGAGGTCGTGCCGGTCTTGCCGAACGCATCGACCGTCAGGTTCGCCTGCCGCCCGGTGCCGTTCCGGATCGACGCCGCGAGCAGATCGAGCATCTCGTCATGGATCTTCGACGGTATCTCGGTCGCGCCGCCGGTCAGCGACTGGTACCAGCCCTTCTCGCGGACGTCGGCCAGCCCGCGCGGCTGCACGGGATATTGCTCGCGCGCGATCGCGGCATAGGCGGCGGTCAGTTCGAGCAGCGACACGGTCGAGGTGCCGAGGCCGATCGTCGCCTCGCTCGGGATGGGCGTCGAGATGCCGAGGTCGCGCGCCGCCTTGATCACCGCCTTCACGCCGACCTGCTGCGTCAGCCGCGCCGCCGCGACGTTGGACGAGCGCGCAAACGCCTGGCGCAGCGTGATCGTCCCCTGATAGCGGCCGTCGCTGTTCTTGGGCGTCCAGTCGCCGATCGTCACCGGCCGGTCCTCGATCGTCGAATCGGGCGTCAGCCCCGAACGCATCGCGGCGAGATACACGAACAGCTTGAAAGTTGAGCCGGGCTGGCGCCGCGCCTGCGTCGCGCGGTTGAACGGGCTCTTGCGATAGTCCTTGCCGCCGATCATCGCGACGACCCGGCCATCCGGGCGCATCGCCACCAGCGCGACCTGCGCCTGCCGTAGCCCGGCGCGCGCGACGGTGCGCTCCGCCGCACGCTGCAATCTCGGATCGAGCGTGGTCTGGACGGTCGCCTCGGTCTTGATCTCGCCCGCCTGGTCGCGCGCCTCGGGCAGGATCCAGTCGGCGAAATAGGTGCCGTTGGGCAATTGCGACGGGCGGCTGCCGAGCACGCGCTGCGGCCGGACGGCGTCGCCCTCCGCCTTCGTGAGGAAGCCCGCATCGACCATCGCACCGACCACGACGGCTTCGCGCTTGCGCGCGCCTTCGAGGTTCGAGGTGGGGGCGAGCCGCGAGGGCGCCTTGACCAGGCCGGCCAGCATCGCCGCCTGGCCGACGTTGAGCTTGTCGGGGGTGCGGCCGAAATAATGCTTGGCCGCCGCGCTGATCCCGTAGGTGTTGTCGCCAAAATAGACGTTCGAAAGATAGCGCGAGAGAATTTCGTCCTTCGACAGCCACGCCTCGAGCCAGAAGGCGATCATCGCCTCGCGGATTTTCCGCGTCGCGGTGCGGTCCGAATCGAGGAACGCGTTCTTCGCGAGCTGTTGCGTGATCGTCGAGCCGCCCTGGCGCACACCGCCCGAGCCCATGTTCGCCCACGCCGCGCGCGCGATGCCGCGCGGATCGACGCCCCAGTGCGAATAGAAGCGCCGATCCTCGATCGCGAGGAAGGCCTGGGTCACGTGCGGCGGCAGCTTGGCGGCATCGACCGACTTGCCGATGATCGCCCCGCGCCGCGCGATCGGCGTGCCGTCGTCCGCGGTGAGCGTGATCGAAGGCGGCGTCGGCGGCTGGAGCGATTTCGAGAGCGGCGCGGTGATCGCCAGCCAGATGATCGCGATCACCAGAAGGACGATGCCGATGCCGAGCCCGCGCAGGATCCACCGGCCGATCGGACGCTTGCGGCGTGGCGCGGCATAGGGCGGCGTCGCGTCGCGATCGTCATACGGCTCGAAGTCCTCGCCATCGCGCTCACGCTCGTATTTCTGGCGGAGGCGTTCGCGTTCGGTGCTCAGCCGTTCGCGTTCATAGGCATAGGGCTCTCGGTCACCCTGCGAGCCGGCGCTGGAACGGTTGGTATCGAAGGGATCGGGGCGCATCGGTCGTTCCAGCGGGTCGGCCAAGCGGCGGACATCAGGTGTATTATCGTTCTACGACAGTTCGGGCAAGACTTTGCCTGCGTCAGGCGTATGGCCATGCTTAACGTGTACGGAGGCTTAGCGACAGCGTTCGTCAGTCAGAATGGCGCGACGCCCCTGGTGTCCAAGACCGGTTGTCATCGCGCGACGAAACGGGGAAGAGCATGTCGATGACGTTCGAACAGGATGAAACCGTGGCCGCTTCCGAGACTCTCCCGCTGGTCGTTGGCATCGGCGGCACGATCGGCGGCGTGTCGTCGACCGAGCGCGCGCTGCGGATCGCGCTCGATGCGGTCGAAAAGCAGGGCTATCGCACGCAGATGTTCGGCGGCGCCGACATGGCGCGGCTGCCGCTCTACGACCCCAAGGCGACGACCCGGACCGCGGACGAGCAGGCGTTCGTCGAGGCGGTGCGCGGGGCGTCGGCGGTGATCATCGCGAGCCCGGGCTATCACGGCAGCATCTCGGGCGTGGTAAAGAACGCGCTCGACCTGCTCGAGGAAACCGCGCGCGACGAGCGTCCGTATCTGGCCGACATGCCGGTCGGGCTGATCGCGACGGCCTATGGCTGGCAGGCGACGGGCAGCACGATTGCGGCGCTCCGCTCGATCGTCCACGCGCTGCGCGGCTGGCCGACCCCGTTTGCGGCGGCGATCAATACGCAGGTCACGAAGTTCGACGACGAGGGCGGCGCGAACGACCCTGCGGTGATCGAGCAGTTGCGGCTGGTCGGCCACCAGGTCGCACGGTTCGCGCCGTTGTCCGAGCCGGCGAACTGATCGAAGCCGAATGGTCCTGATCCGTTCGTCCTCATCCGTTCATCCTGAGTAGCTGCTGAGCCTGTCGAAGCGGCGTATCGAAGGACAGGTTGGCGCGCGGAACCTGTGCTTCGATACGCGCCCTCGATACGCTTCTGCGAAGCTACTCGGTCGCTACTCAGCACGAACGGGATACAGCACGAACAGAGTTTTCGCGCGGTCGAGCCGACGCTCGTCGATGGGGCGAGTCCTACAATCCTCCCCCGCCAGGGGGAGGTGGCAGGCTTTAGCCTGACGGAGGGGGCGGGAAGGGCAACCTCTGTTCCGTGTCCTCCCCCTCCGTCGCCTGCGGCGCCACCTCCCCCTTGCGGGGGAGGATCAGGTGGGGCTCGCTACTTTACCGTCGCGCGCAGGGTGGCGCGGACGCCGGTGTGCGTCGGGTCGTATTCGACGATCGTCTGCAGGCTCTGCGCCATCGCGCGGATCAGTTTCGTGCCGAGCCCCGTCCCGCGCGGCACCGCATCTTCCGGAATGCCGCAGCCATCGTCCTCGACCGCGAGCAGGACGATGTCGTCGTCGATCCGGCGCAGCACGACGCGGACTTCGCCGCCGCTGGTGGGATAGGCGTATTTGCACGCGTTGGTGACGAGCTCGGTGACGATCACGCCGAGCGACACGGCGCGGTCGGTCGGCAGGCGGATCGGCTCGGCGAGCAGCGTCAGCGCGCGTGGGAGCGCGTCGGTCGACCAGGTCTCGGCGAGTTCGTCGACCAGCGCGCCGAGATATTCCTGCATGTCGACATTCTCGACATCGTTGCTCGTGTAGAGCCGCCGGTGGACCTGCGCGATCGCCTGGATGCGGCGCTGCGTATCCTCCAGCGCCTCGCGCGCGGACGGGTCGGTAAGCGCGGTCGCCTGCAGGCGGACCATCGCCGAGACGAGCTGCAGCGAGTTGGCGACCCGGTGGTTCACCTCGCCGAGCAGCGCCTCGAGCCGCGCGTTGCTGGCACGCAGATCGGCTTCGGCGGCCGCCTTGTCGCGTTCGAGCAGCGCGCGCGCGCGCACCTGGTCGAACGAGGCGTCGAGCAGGTCGAAGAAATCCTCGCCGACGGTCTTCACGACATAGTCCGCCGCGCCGGCCTTGAGCGCCGCGACCGCGATGCGGCCTTCCTCGGAGCCGGTGACGTACACGACCGGGGGCGGATCGGGCAGGCGGCGCAGCGCCTCGAGCGTTTCGAGGCCGTCCATGCCGGGCATGTAGTGATCGACCGCGATCAGGTCGAACCGCTCGGCCGCCGCCTTGACCACGCCTTCCGCGCCGGTCTCGGCAACGGTCATGCGGTAGCCGCGGCGTTCGAGCGCACGCGCCGCCAGCCGCCGGATCCCGGCGTCGTCGTCGATGTAGAGAACGCTCGGCCCGCTCACTCGGCGTCGGGAACCTGGATCACCGACAGGAACAGCCCGAGCTGGCGGATCGCCTGCGCGAAACTCTCATAGTTGACCGGCTTGGTGATGTAGACGTTGCAGCCCAGATCATAGCAGCGCTCGATCTCGATCTTGTCGTCGGTGGTGGTCAGCACGACGACGGGCGTGCGGCGCAGCGGGCTGCCCTCCGCCTTGATTCGCGTGAGGATGTCCGTCCCGCTCATGTCGGGCAGGTTGAGATCGAGCAGGATCATCGCCGGGCCGCTCTTGGCGGGACCGTCGACCGCGTTGAACAGGAAATCGAGCGCACTGGTGCCGTCGGTGAAGTGCTTGATGTCGTTCAGGATGCCTGCGCGACGGATGTTCTTCTCGATCAGCCGGGCATGGCCTTCGTCGTCCTCGATCATGACGATCCCGACGGTCTGGTGCTGGTTCATGGCGTGCTATCCTGAATCGTCATTGCGCTGGGAAGGTTGAGGCGGAAGGTGGCACCGTCGCCGAGCGTCGACTGCACGTCGATCGTGCCGCCGAGACGATAGGCCAGCGCGCGGACATGCGCGAGGCCGATCCCTTCGCCGGGCTGGTCCTGCGGCCCCGAGCGACGGAACAGGTCGAACACGCGCTGATGATCGCGCACATCGATACCGCGGCCATTGTCGATCACCGACAGGATGACCCGGCTGCGCTCCTTGTGCCCACGCACGACGATCTCGCCGGGACGGCCGGGCTTTAGATACTTGGTCGCGTTCTCGATCAGGTTCGACAGGATCTGTTCGAGCGCGAGGCGATCGGTGACGATCGCGGGCATCGGCCGTTCGACGCGGACGACCGCACCGCGATCATCGACGATGTGCTGCATCGAACCGATGATCGTGTCGACCAGCTGCGCGGGGTCGATATGTTCGGGCGCGATCGTCCGGCGCCCCTCGCGCGACAGCTTGAGGATGGCGTTGATCAGCCGGTCCATCTTCTGCGTCGAGGTGCGGATGAAGCCGATCGCCTCGGGCAGGTCCTCGCGCGCGGCCAGCTTTGCGTCCTGCGTCAGGATATGCGGCGCTTCGGCCTCGGCGCGGTCGATCAGCTCGGCGAGCGGGCCTGCGGCGGTGGCGAGTTCGGCGGTGAAGCCCATGACGTTCACCAGCGGCGAGCGCAGATCGTGGCTGACGATATAGGCGAAGCGCTGGATCTCCTCGTTCGCGCGGCTGAGATCGGCGGTGCGAGTCGCGACCTGATCCTCGAGCGTCTCGTTCAGATCGCGCAGGCTGTCGCGCGAGCCCGCCAGATCGGTGGTGTAGCGGCGGATCACGAGGATCGCGAGGATCGCGACGACCAGGAGCAGCGCGGCGGCGAGCCCTGCGACCGAGAGGAACAGCGCGCTGCTGCGTTGCTGGTGCCCGGTGCGGATCGCGAGCAGGCGAACCTCGTCGGCGGCCATCGCCTGCAGGCGGTAGCGGATGCCGCGCATCAGCGGCACGCTGGCATCGACCGCGAACCGGCGCCGTGCCTCCGCGATCCGGCCGGTCGCGACCAGCGTCATCGACTGCGTACGCAGCGCGCGCAACCGGACGAACCTCGACTCGATCCGGTCGATCCGGGTGGTCTGCGCGGGGTTGTCGCTGGTCAGGTGGCGGATCGCGCGGATCGAGGGGACGATGTTGCCCGCGGTCCGCGCATAAGCGGTGGCGAACAGTGGCGTGCCAACCAGAATATAGCCGCGCCGCGCAGTCTCGGACTGCTCCATCTCGACCTGGAGCGTCGCGATCGCCTGGCGGACGTCCTGCGTGTGGAGGATCTCGGCGGTGTAGCTCTGGTTGCGGACCGTAATCCAGCCGATCGCGACGGCGGCGGCGGCGAGCGCGATAAAACCGAGCGTCATGAACGCGACCAGCCACCGGGCGACCCGCCCCTCGGACGAGGGCAATTTCAAGCGTACGCTTACCATGGGTTATTGATCTACGGTACCGCCGGTCGTTACGCCAGCGATACTGTCATGACGCAAAGCAAGGGCGTTTGCCGCATGATCCTCCCCCTTGCAGGGGAGGACAGGCAGCTACAGCAGCAGGTCCTGTGCGCTGGCCTTGCCGACCCGCCCGCCACCGCTGCGGCGGTCCATTTCGTGGTTGGCGGTGAAGCGGATATCGGGATCGCGGTCGGTCATAAACGCCATCAGCGTCTCGTGATCGAGCTCGGACCATTCCTTGCCGCGATCGGGGCCGTAACGGACTCGCGGGATCAGCCCCGGATCGCGCGACCATTCGACCAGCTGCGCAAAGCTCGCCTCGTTGAGCATGTCGCGCAGGTGGAACGCGGTGACATAGGCGTCGGGGAAGGCGCGGTGCGCGGGCAGGCCGCGCTCATGCTCCATGCCCTGTGGCTTGCGCCAGTAGCGCAGCACCTGGTTCGAGAAGCTCGGGCTGTCGGGCCAGAGCCGCAGCGCGCATTTCCAGGTGCAGATCCACTCGGCGTCGCGGGTCAGCGCGGGGGTGCAGAATTTCTGCTCGAAATCGGCGCGGTGCGCGGCCAGCGCGAGGCGGCGCGGCCACGGATCGAGCACCTGCCGCGCGCAGTCATGCCACCACGGCGCGTCGGCGACATGCTCGTCGAGGATATGGTGGATCGCCTGCGTGACCGGCGGGATCAGCCGGCCGGGATTGACGAGCAGGCTGCCGCCTTCGCCGTAAATCTCCCAGCGGCCATTCTCGGCGAGCGCGACGTCCTGCCAGCCGATCTCGCAGACTCCGTGCGCGGGCGGCGCGGAGCCGGTGGTCTCCAGGTCGACGACCCGGATCATCTGCGGTTGCTGTTTGGGCTTGGGATAGGAGGGCGCCATGCCCGTCATGTGGGGATAAAAGCGCGCTTAATCCAGCGCGTATGCGTCATCGACATCGAGTTCGCGGACGCCGCGGCGCTGGCGGGCGCGGTCGACGAGCTTGCGCAGGCCTTCGCGACGCTCGCGCGCCATCGGAATATCGCGGAGACTGAACTCGCCCCCCGCCGTCGTGCGATCGCTCGAGGTGAGCGTGATCGTGCCGATATCGGTCATCTGGTTGAGCAGCGAATAGCCGAGCCGGACGTCCTTGATGCGGTAGAGTTCGACCTCGTCGATCGTCTTGAACAGGATGCCGCGCTTGATGATCAGCCGCTGGTCGGTGATCTCGTACGTCGCGCTGCGGTTCCTGAGCCAGCGGACGCCGATCAGGACGAAGCCGATTCCGACCAGGCAGGTGAGCAGCGTTCCCCAGCCGGCAAAGCTGCCGAGCAGCCAGCGGCGCGTGCTGGACCGGAATTCATCGACTGGGCGCTCCACGGGGGGACTCCTTGGGGTGGTGGCGGGACGGTAGGCGAGGGGGATGGCGTGTCAATCGGGTCTGGCCGTCGCCTTAATTCCTGCGACCATTCCCCGCGTTGTCGACATTCCCGCTAAGTCGGTACTCAATTATGAGGGCAAGCTCTCAACCTGCACCACCCCGGCGAAGGCCGGGGTCCAATTGGGTAACGGTGCTAACCGATGCCGGCGCTTCGTTATTTCCACCTTTCCACTTGGGCCCCGGCCTCCGCCGGGGTGGTGGTCTATCTGGGCTGTCCGTCGCGGATCACACCGCTCGCCGCCAGCTGCGCATCGACCTCCGCCAGCAACGCATCGAGCGCCGCCTGGTCCTTCGCTTCCGCGCGCACGGTCAGCATCGCCTGCGTGTTCGACGCGCGCAGCAGCCACCAGCCGTCGGCGGTCGTCACGCGTGCGCCGTCGGTGAGGGTCATCTCGGCGCCATCCGCCTGCAACCGCGCGATCACCTCGTCCACCACCGCGAACTTGCGCGCGTCGTCGACCGGAAAGCGCAGGTCGGGCGTCGCCACCAGCGCGGGCATCGCGTCGCAGAGTTCGGTCAGCGACTGCCCGGACAGGTGAACCGCACGGATCAGCCGTACCGCTGCGTAGTGCGCGTCGTCGAAGCCGTAATATTCGCCCGCGAAGAACAGGTGCCCGCTCAGTTCGCCGCCGATCGGCGCCCCCGTGCGAGTCATCGCGGTCTTCATCAGGCTGTGGCCGGTGGGTGCCATCACCGGCTCGCCGCCCAATGCCGCGATTCGATCGAACAGCGCTTGCGAGGATTTCACGTCGGCGACGATCGGTGCGCCGGGATGCTCGCGCAGCGCAGGTTCGACCAATATGGAGAGGATCTGATCGCCCCAAATCACGCGTCCCAGCCCGTCGACCGCGCCGATCCGGTCGCCGTCCCCGTCAAAGGCTAATCCGAAATGGAGGTTCTTCTCCACCACAAGCCGCTTCAGATCGGCAAGATTGGATTCCACGGTAGGATCGGGATGATGGTTGGGAAAATTGCCGTCTACATCGGCGAACAGCACATGATGCTCACCGGGGAGGAGCTTGACGAGCTTCTCGATCGCCGGGCCGGAGGCACCGTTGCCGGTGTCCCAGCCGATCCGGTACGCGCCCCCGGCATAGCCCGCCACGAGCCGCGACACATAGGCATCGAGGACGTCGGCGGTCGTCACAATGCCCGCGCCTTCGCTCCAGGCACCCGTCGCGGCAAGCGTGGCGAGCCCCTGGATGGCGTCGCCGAAAAATGGCGCATGCGCCTGTACGATCTTGCAGCCATTATACTCGGGGGGATTATGGCTGCCGGTTACCTGGATGCCGCCATCCACTTCTAGCGTGGCCTCGGCGTAATAGAGCATCGGCGAGGTGCTCAGCCCGATCCGGACGACGTCGACGCCGCCCGCGGTCAGGCCGGACACTAGCGCGGCTTCGAGTTCGGGGGAGGAGAGGCGGCCGTCATAGCCGACGACGACGCGGCGACCGCCGGCCTCGCGGATACGGGTGGCGAAGCCGCGGCCGATCGCGACCGCGTCGGCGGGGCCGAGCGCTTTGCCGACGATCCCGCGGATGTCGTATTCGCGCAGCGAGGTCGGATCGAACTGGTGGGTCATGGGCCTCTCGACGATTATGTCTCACGAGTGTTCCCCTGCGAAGGCGGGGGCCCAGGGCCAAGAGCGATAGCATTCGTAACCCTGGGCTCCTGCGCTCGCAGGAGAACGGAAGGTTAGCGCGCGCGCTTCAGCAGCAGATCGCGCGCGGCGTTCACCCGGCGGGTCAGGTCGGTCGAGCCGCCGCGGTCGGGGTGGACCGAGGCGATCAGGCGGCGGTGCGCGCTGCGGATCGCGTCGGCGTCCGCGGTGCGATCGATGCCGAGGATCGAGCGCGCCTCGGCTTCGTCCGTCACCACCGCGCGTTCAGATTTGGCCTTCGGCTTGGGGCGAAGATAATGCCAGGCCAGCCAGATGAAGACGGCGGCGACGATCCACTTCACGCAGCGACGCCGGGCACCGGGGGCTGCTCCGCGGCGATATCGGGCAGCTGCAGCGCCGCCATCATCTCGCGCAGTTCCTGGCGCGCGGCGACATGGCCGAGGCCCATGCTGCCGAATTCCTTCGAATCGATCATCGTCAGCCCGGCGGGAAACATCTCGCGGTAGATGACGCGCTCGCCGAGGCCCGGGATGATCCGGAAGCCGACCCGCTTGGCCAGTTGCGCCAGCGCATCCGACACGCGGCGCATGTTGCGCGCCTCGATATGCTGGAGGCGGTTGCGCAGCACGACCCAATCGATCGTCGTGCCATCGGCACGCGCCCGCTGCTTGCGCGCATCCCAGATGAGTTCTGAATAGAAGCTCGGCCGCGTGACCTGATAGGTTTCGGGATCGACCTGCCCGATCAGGTCGAAGTCGACGAAGCTGTCGTTCATCGGCGTGACCAGCGTGTTCGACAGCGCGGCGGCGGTGCGCGCGAACGGATCGTCGCGGCCCGGCGTGTCGACGACGAGGAAGTCCGATCCCTCGCACAGCGAATGCCACAGATCCTCGAACTGGTCCTCGCTCTGCGCCGACAGCGTCGCGTGCCGCGGCATCGGCAGCACCGATCCGTTGCGCCGCATCGTCTCCGCGCGGTTGTCGAGATAGCGGCCGACGGTGCGCTGGCGATGATCCAGATCGAGACACGCGACGCGTGCGCCCTTGGCGGCGAGCGCGATCGCGACGTGCACCGCGGTCGTCGACTTGCCGGTGCCGCCCTTCTCGTTGGCGAACACGATGACGTGCGTCGAAGGTAGGGAAGAATCCGGGCCCGTGGCCAACGCGCGTTTCCTTATTGATCGTAACTGTCACCCTTCATAGAAGCCGCGACCGCACTTATCGAGTAGGAGTTTCGCGTGGACATCGTCCGGGACCTGAATACGTTGCGCGACAGCGTCGCCGCCTTCCGTGCGGCGGGGCAGCGCGTGGCGCTCGTCCCGACGATGGGGGCGCTCCACGCCGGCCATGTCGCGCTGATCGAGGCGGCGAAACGGCCGGGGACCAGGGTCGTCGCGTCGATCTTCGTGAACCCCAAGCAGTTCGGGCCGAACGAGGATCTGTCGCGCTATCCGCGGCGCGAGATGGCCGATGTCCGGATGCTCACCGAGGCGGGATGCGACCTGCTCTGGTTGCCGTCGGTCGAGGCGATGTATCCCGACGGTTTCGCGACGACGGTGCGAGTCTCGGGCGTCAGCGACGGGTTCGACGGCGCGGCCCGGCCCGGCCATTTCGACGGCGTCGCGACCGTGGTGTCCAAGCTGTTCAACCAGGTCGGCCCCGACGCGGCGTATTTCGGCGAGAAGGATTACCAGCAGCTCGCGGTCGTCCGGCGGTTCGTCACCGATCTCGACTTCGCGATCGATATCGTCGGCGTGCCGACGCAGCGCGACGACGACGGCCTCGCGATGTCGTCGCGCAACATCTATCTCGACGACGAGCAGCGCAAGCAGGCGGTTGCGCTGCCACGCGCGCTGGGCGTGGCCGCGCGCGCGATCGCGAAGGGCGAGGATGTCGATTCGGTGCTCGACGATGCGCGGACGACTCTGGTCGGCGCGGGGTTCGCGATCGACTACGTCGCGCTTGCGGATGCGGAGACGCTCTTCGAGAACCCCGCGGCGGACCGTCCGCGGCGGTTGCTGGCGGCGGCCCGGATGGGCGCGACCCGGCTGATCGACAACATCGCGATCGAATAGCGCAACGCGTTGTAAAATTGAGACGTTAACCCATTAACCATTCCGTAGTGGGAATCGTCGCAGTCTGCCCCAACGAACATTGGGGGCAGACCATGGGTAGCAGTCTCAAGAGCGCGAATTTCCTGATCGAACGCCGTCTGAAGGACGCCGCGCGCGGCGACGACCGGGCGTGCTACGAACTCGGCATGGTCTATTCGACCGGCGCGTCGGGCGTAGTCCTCGACCTGATCGAGGCGCACAAGTGGTTCAACCTGGCGGCGGTGTCGGGCAACATCGCGGCGCAGGAATGCCGCGCGCAGATCGCCGAGGACATGACCGCGCGCGAAATCTCGGTGGCACAGCGCGCCGCGCGCGACTGGATGCAACTGACCCAGCGCCGCGCGGCCTGATCCTCCCCGGAACGGGGAGGGGGACCGTTCGCCGCTTGGCGAAGGGTGGAGGGGGCTCGCCGCGGACTGTAGCGTTGTTGGGGCTCGGTTTACGAACCGGTACGCTCGGGGAAGCCCCCCTCCACCATCCTTCGGATGGTCCCCCTCCCCTTGCAGGGGAGGATTAGGCTTCCGCTTTCTTCTTTGGCGCGGCTTTCTTGGCGGGGGCCTTTTTCGCCGGAGCCTTCTTTGCAGGCGCCGCCTTCGTCTCCCCATCCTTGGCGGCTACAGCCTTGGCCGGTGCCTTCTTCGCCGCCGGCTTCTTGGCGGGGGCCTTCTTCTTCTTGGTCGCGGGCGCTGCCGCCGCGCGCGCGTCGATCAGCGAGGCGGCTTCCTCCAGCGTCAGCTGGTCCTTCTCGATCGACTTGGGCAACGTCGCATTCGTCGTGCCGTCGGTGACGTAGGGGCCGTAACGCCCCTCCATCAGCTTGATCTCCGCCTCGGTGCGCGGATGGTTGCCCAGTATCTTGAGCGGCGCCTGCGCCCCGCGCGCGGTGCGACCGCCGCCCGCCGCGGCTTCGGCGAGCTTCACGACCGCCGCGTTCATGCCCGTCTCGAACACGTCCGCGGTGGTCGTGAGACGCGCATATTTGCCCTCATGCTTGAGATACGGCCCGAACTTGCCGATCGTCGCGATGATCGGCTCGCCGGTCTCGGGGTGATTGCCGACCGTCCGCGGGAGCGAGAGCAGCTTGATCGCCCATTCGAGGTTGAGCTCGCCGATATCCTTCGGGATCGACGCCATCTTGCGGTCTTCGCCCTCGCCGATCTGCAGATACGGGCCGAAGCGCCCCGACTTGCGCTCGATCGGCTGGCCGGTGTCGGGATGCGTGCCGAGCGTCGACGGACCCGCATCCGCCTCCGCGTCACCGCCGGGCTGCGCGAAGCGGCGGGTATATTTGCACTCGGGATAGTTGGAGCAGGCGATGAACGCGCCGAACTTGCCACCGCGCAGCGCCAGCTGTCCCTCGCCGCAATTCGGGCAGAGGCGGGGATCGCCGCCGTCCGCCTTGGCGGGGAAGAGGTAGGGCGCGAGGAAGGTGTCGAGCTCGGCGGTGATCGCGCTGGGCTGCTGCTCCATCACCTCGTTGGTGCGCGGCTTGAAATCGCGCCAGAACGCGTCGAGCACCGACTGCCACTGCGCGCGGCCGCCCGAGACGTCGTCGAGCTCCTCCTCGAGTTCGGCGGTGTAGTCGTAACCGACATATTTCTCGAAGAAGCGTTCGAGGAACGCCGTCACGAGGCGCCCGCTCTCCTCGGCGAAGAAGCGGTTCTTCTCGATCCGGACATAGGCGCGGTCCTTCAACGTCTTGATGATCGAGGCGTAGGTGGATGGACGGCCGATGCCGAGCTCCTCCATCCGCTTGACCAGCGAGGCTTCGGAGAAGCGCGGCGGCGGCTGCGTGAAGTGCTGCTCGGCGTCGACCTTCTTCTTGGCGGGGGCATCGCCCTCCTTCATCCGCGGCAGGCGACGCGCGTCCTCGTCCTGCGTGTCGTCCGCGCCTTCCTCGTACAGCGCGAGATAGCCGGGGAAGAGCACGACCTGACCGGTGGCGCGCAGGATGTTGCGCCCCGTCCCGTCGGCCATCTCGACCGTGGTGCGCTCCATCCGCGCCGACGCCATCTGGCTGGCGAGCGCGCGCTTGAAGATCAGGTCGTACAGCCGCGCATGATCGCCGCCGCCGGCCTTGTCCTTGCCGAAATCGGTCGGGCGGATCGCCTCATGCGCTTCCTGCGCGTTCTTCGCCTTCGACTGATACTGGCGCGGCTTGTCGGGGACGTAGCTCGCGTCGAAGCGGTTCGCGACCGCGTGGCGCGCGGCGCTGATCGCGCTGCCGTCCATCTGGACACCGTCGGTACGCATATAGGTGATCGCGCCGTCCTCGTAGAGGCCCTGCGCGATCCGCATCGTGTGATCGGCGGAGAAGCCGAGCTTGCGCGACGCCTCCTGCTGGAGCGTCGACGTGGTGAACGGCGGCGGCGGGTTGCGCGTCGCGGGCTTGGTCTCGACCGTCTGGACCGAGAAATTGCCGTCGAGCACCGCCTGCTTGGCGCGCAGCGCGTCGCCTTCGTTGCCGATCGACAGGCGATCGAGCTTGTTGCCCTCGAACTGCGTCAGGCGCGACTGGAACGCGGTGCCGTCATGCTCCATCTCGGCCGTGACGGACCAATATTCCTGCGGCTTGAACACGTCGATCTCACGCTCGCGCTGGACGATCAGGCGCAGCGAGACGGACTGGACTCGGCCGGCGGACTTGGCGCCGGGCAGCTTGCGCCACAGCACCGGCGAGAGCGTGAAGCCGACGAGGTAATCGAGCGCACGGCGCGCGCGGTAGGCGTCGATCAGGTCGTCGTCGAGCTCGCGCGGGTTCTTCATCGCCTCGGTGACGGTCGCCTTGGTGATCGCGTTGAACGTGACTCGCTCGACCTCCTTCGGCAGCGCTTTGCGCGCACGCAGCACTTCGCGGACGTGCCACGAAATCGCTTCGCCCTCGCGATCCGGATCGGTCGCGAGGATCAGGCGGTCGGCGAGCTTGGCGAGATCGGTGATCGCTTTGAGCTGCTTCGACTTGTCGGCGTAATTCTCCCACGTCATCGCGAACTGGTCGTCGGGATCCACCGAGCCGTCCTTGGGCGGCAGGTCGCGGACATGGCCGTAGCTGGCCAGCACGCGATAGTCGCTGCCGAGATACTTCTCGATGGTTTTGGCCTTGGCAGGCGATTCGACGATGACAAGCTGCATGGGGAAACCGGGATCCTTACGTGTACGCGTACGAGGGTGGCGGCGTCGGGGTAGCCACGTCAACCCGGCGTGAGCCCGGAGTGACGAGCCCCAAGTGCCGTCGCGGCAGCCGGTTTTCCAGAGGGCGGCAGCTTCGCGCCCCCCGAATTTCCCTCACGCATCAGGAAACGCGGTACATTTTTGCAGCGATCCTCCCTTGGCCGGGGAGGATCGCGAACGGACCGTGTAAGGAACGCTAGAAGCGATAGCCGATCGTCGCCTGGGCGGTGCGACGGTTACCGTACCAGCACCAGTTATAGTTGGCGAAGCACGACGTCAGATACTTCTTGTCGAAGATGTTGGCGCCGTTGACCGCCAGGCTCAGCCCGCGCAGCGACGGCGCGAGCTTCTCCAGGTCGTAGCGGACCAGCGCGTCATAGACCGTGTAGGACGGGCTGTTGCGGCCCTGCGTCTCGCCCGGCGTGACGCCGGCATAGACCTGGTCGACATGCCGCACCGCGCCGCCGATCGTCAGCCCCGCGAGCGCGCCCTCCGGTGCGGCCCAGTCCAGCCCGAGCGATGCGCCGCCACGGCCGACGGTCTCCAGACCCCGGCCGACGCGCTGCGGAGCGTCGGCGTCTTCGGTGACCTTGACGCGCTGGCGGCTGAACGCGGCGCGGGCAGTGAAGCCGTAAGGCAGCGGTGCGGTACCCTCGAACTCAACGCCCTGCGAACGTACGCCACCGGTCTGCCGCGATCGCGAGAAGTTCGGCGTCGAGGTGAGAACGTTGGTCTGTTCGATCCGGAACCACGCGCCCGAGAGCAGGATCTGCGTGCCCGGTACTGTGAACTTGGCGCCCGCTTCGAGCTGTTTGCCAAGCGATGGATCAGCGAGACCCGACGATCCATCGCTGAGCTCTATCAGGCTGGGCTGCTGTTCGAAGGAGGTCGAATAGCTGACATACGGCGCCAGCCCGAACGGCAGAGTGTAGAGCGCAGCGGCGCGATACGTGAACCGCTCGTCGTGCTTGACGCCGAGGTTGACCTGCTTCGCGCGTGCCCAATCCTGTCGGCCGCTCAGGACGACACGGAGTTCACCGAGGGCCATCTGGTCCTGCACGTAAACGCCCTGCTGGCGCTGGCGGATCACGGTATAGCCCCCGAACGGATCGGGCACCGCCGCTGGCGTCCGCGGGACTGTCACGGTGCCGTAGACCGGGGCATAGCCGTTGAGAGACGGCGCCGATCCGAACGCGGCGTCCTCGATCGAATGCGCGACCTGGCGGTCGACGCCGAAGAGAAGCGTGTGCTTGATCGGCCCGGTCTGGACCGTGCCGCTCAGCTGGTTGTCGAACGTCCAGTTGTTGAGCTTTTCGCGCGTCGCGTAAGACGCGCGGAGGAATGTCTGGCCGGTCGGATCGCGCGAATCGAGCCCGCCCGCGGTGTAGATCAGCCCCAGATTCGCCTTCACATATTGATAGCGGCCCGAGGAGCGGAACGCCCAGCCGCCGCCTAAATCATGGCGGAAAATGTAGGTGAGCGCGGCCTGGTCGCGGCTGAACCGGTTGCCCGCCTCGCCGCCGTCGAAGCTGGTCGGCAGCTTGCCATTGGGGCTTGCGAGCAGCGTGCCGCTGGCCGGGAACACGCCGTAATCGCCGTTGTAAGGATCATGCGAATAGGCGCCGAGCAGCGTGAAGCTGGTCGAGCTGCCCGCACCCGCGGTCACCGCGGCCGAGATCGTCTGGCGTTCGCGCTTGCCGAATTTCTGCTGCGTGTCGGCGCCGTTCGCGCTGCCGTTGATCCGCCACAGCACGCCCTCGCCCGCGCGCCCGCCGAGATCGGCATCGACGCGGTAGAGATCGTAATTGCCATAGGTCCCGCTGATCGCGCCGTACAACGCCTGGTCGAGCGGGAGCTTGCTCGATTCGGCGACGAGGCCGCCCGGGCTCGACTGGCCGTACAGCACCGACGCGGGCCCCTTGATGACCTCGATCCGGTCGAGCCGCGAGACGTCGACCTGCGGCACCGCATAGCCCGAGCTGCTGCCGAACTGCTTCAGGCCGTCGAGATATACCGGCGCATCGAACCCGCGCAGCTTGAACTGGTCGTACACCTCCGCGCTCGCGCCGCGCGTTTCGGGGGTGACGCCGGCGACGAAGCGCAGCGCCTGGTTGAGGTTCTGGAGGCTGCGACCCGCGATATCGTCGCTGGTGATGACGGTGATCGACTGCGGCGTCTCGGCCAGCGGCGTGTCCGTCTTGGTACCCGACGACGCCTGGTTGCGCGCATGCTGGCCGGTGACGACGACGATCCCGGTGTCGAGACTGGCGGCGGGCGCCTCCGGGGCGGTCTGCGCCAGTCCGGGGGCGGCGGTCGTCGCCGAGGCCAGCAGGACGGCTATGCCGAAACGTCGTGTCATGGGATCCCTTTCGTAATGCGCGCCGGCTACCGTTCTTGATAACTATTATCAATAGCGAATATCGCGGTTGCTGTCCGAGGGCAGCGGCTGTGGTATCCGGGCATCAGTTTGCGCCGCTTCGCCGAGCGCGGGTTGCATCGCGAGCGCTTCCGCAGCACCGCGCGGCATCAAGGACGATCGACGGGATATGAGGCAGGCGATGAACGGACGGGATTTGGCGGTGGAGATCGCGACGGCAGGCGACGCGGCGTGGTTCGCCAAGGCGTCGACGCGGCGCTTGCGGATCCGCAACATGGTGCCGGGCGAGTTCGCCGACGTCACAGGTGCGGCGCCGGTCGGCATGGCGTGGCGGACGATCGTGCTGGAGGCGCAGCCGGGTGCACGCAGCCGTCAGGCGATCGCGCTGCCGATCGCCACGGCGCTCGAGACGTTCGACGACGAGGCGCTGTTCGCGCTGTTCCTGCAGGTCGCCCCGGCGGGCGCGCGCGACGTGATCGCGCGGCTGCGGAAGCTGAAAATGCCCGCCTCGGTCGACGCGCAGACGCCGACGAAGGACTGACGGTTCGGCCCTTCGCGACGTCCTTGCGGCGCGAAACGCGCTGCGGCGGACATGGTTTGGACACATATCGGACCAAGCGAGCCGCACGCGTGACGGACCGTGCTTCCGCTCCGGCGATCTAATGCTAGCTTATCACCAGTGATGCGCGCTTCATGGCGCTGCGTCCTTGGCGCCCCGCCCGGATACGAGAGTGTCGCACGGACGGGCGGGGCGCCACCGTTCACCAGAAATTCACCAAGTCCTTGCAAAGCGGTCCGCAGAGGATTCGCTTAGTAATGCGTACCTTCTGCGCTCCGCCGGTTTCAGTCACACGGACAGGCGGAGCGCAAAACCTCTGTCCCGTCCGTGCTATGCAAGCCCCTGGCGCGAGAGACGCGCGTCGATCAGGTCGAGCTCGCGGCCGAGCTGCTCCGCCAGCGTGACGCCGATTTCCCGCCGCCGCGCCAGATCGAAGATCGCATTGCGCTCGGCACGGACCGCGGCCAGCCGCATGTCGCGCTCGATCGGCGCATCCGCCTGGCCGGTGCGGTCCTCGGGCAGCGTCGCCAGGCTGTCGATCCGCTCGCGATACTGGTCCATCAGCCGCGCGGCGATGTCGGTGAAGCGATCCGGATCGTCGCGCCCCTCCGCCATCTGGTGCTGGACACGATCGAGCTCGGCGATCGCCGCCTTGGCGGAGACCAGCCGGGCCCGATCGCGCGCCGCCGCGATGCCTTCGTCGGGCGGCAGGTTCAATCCGCGCAGCAGCAGCGGCAGCGCGACCGCGGCGATCACGAGCGACGACAGGATCACGCCCGACGCGAGGAAGATCACCAGATCGCGCGCCGGGAACGGCGTCCCGTCGTTCAGCGTGAGTGGCAGAGTCAGCGCACCCGCCAGCGTGATCGCACCGCGTGCGCCCGCCGCCGACATCGCCGCGATGATCCGGCGCGGCGGGCTGACCGCGGCGTCATCGTGCCGCCGCGCGCGCAGCAGCGTCAACTGCATCGACACCCACACCCAGCCATAGCGCAGCACCGCGAGGCCGAGCACGACTGCGAAGACATAGATCGCCAGCCACCACGGGCTGACATGCCCGGTCGCGGTGACGGTATCGCGCGCGCGCACGAACACCTCGGGCAATTGCTCGCCGAGCAGCACGAAGATCACGCCGTTGAGCGTGAATTGCAGCATGTCCCACACCGCGCGGCGACGGATCCGCGTGCCGGCGGCGACTCCGCTGGTCGCACCGGTGAAGGTCATCGCGATGCCCGCGGCGGCGGCGGCCAGGACGCCCGAGGCATGGACATGCTCGGCCGCGAGATAGGCGGCGAACGGGATCAGCAGGCTGACCAGGATGTTCGAGCCGGTCTCGTCGCCGAACCGCCGCGCGAACGCCGCCTTGCTCGCGACGATCGCCCAGGTGACGCCGACGCCGATCGCGACGCCGGCGAGCGCCATCCACGCAAAGGTCAGCGTCGCTTCGCCGAGCGAGAAGCTGCCCGTCAGTACCGCGGCGATCGCGAAGCGCACGCAGACCAGCCCCGACGCATCGTTCAGCAACGCCTCGCCCTCCAGAATGTGCATCATCCGCTTCGGGATCGGCGCCTTCTGCGCGACCGCGGACACCGCGATCGGATCGGTCGGCGAGACGACCGCCGCCAGCGCGAACGCGACGCCCAGCGGCATCGTCGGGATCAGCCAGTGGATGAACACGCCCATGCCCAGCACGGTCAGGAAGACGAGCCCGAGCGCGAGCCCGAGCACCGCGCCGCGATCGCGGACCAGCTCGTCCTTCGGAATCCGCCAGCCGTCGAGGAACAGCAATGGGGGAACGAGCAGCAGGAAGAACAGTTCGGGATCGAGCTCGACGCGGACATGCGCGACCATGCCGATCAGGGCCCCCAGCGCGATCTGAACGAGCGGCCGCGGCAAGGCGGACGGCAACATCCGCGACGCCATCCCGCTGATGACGACGGCGAGCAACAGGAACAGGCACAGGGTAACGATCTGCAAAACGGAAGGCCCTCGGTTGATGTCGAGGCGCCCCTATACACGGATTGTCGTCTTTTGGGGGATCGTCCGGTCGGCGGTTTGGTTCGTGTTTCGCCCAGAGTCGGACGTTGACGGCCCCGCGGAACCGGCCAATATCTCGAAGATGCGTACGGTTAATATTATCCGGCTTGTCGGCTTGGCCGCCGTTTTCGGCGGGCTTCCGCTCTATTGGTGGGCGTTCCCACCAACGCTACCGATTGGAACTGCAAACGGTTCATACGCAAATGCGTGTTGTGGCTCGATCGCCTTCCGGAACGGTGAGATGAGACACGATCGCGAGATTCTCGAGTATACGGTCGAATACGATAAGGGCGGGGCCTATGTGCTGCCTAATGCTTTAGTAAGTGTCGCAAGCGGCCGCCTCGACATTGATAGAAGCGCGAACCCGCTGAAATTACGACTTGATCGTCAGGGTGGCCCTTTCAGCCTTGAGATAATGGATAGGAGTGATGCGCCTTCCCACACGTTCGAACGGGTGAATGGCAGCTAACCTCCCCAAACCAGACGGTGCGTGCGAGGCCTGTTGATTCTATCGCGTGATCGCCTCGGCATGGCGGACGATGTCTTCGCAGAGGCGGTGGGTGGCGAGGATGTCTTCGGCCGCAGTCGGGCGGGCTTCGCGGACGCCGGCGAGGAAGTCGGCGCACATCGCTTCGAAGCCGCGTTGGCGGGTGACCGGGGTCCAGTCGCCGCGCCGCGCGTGCGTGTCGGTGCCGGCCTGGTCGCGCGTTTCGGAGAGGTTGAGGACCGAGCGGCGGCGGTCGGCGGCGATGACGTCGAGCCGCTCCTCGTCGAGGCCGGAGTCGCGCTGCATCGTGCCGATCGCGTGATGGCCATCGCCCGCGAGCGTCAGCGTGATCCCGCTGAGCAGGCCGTCACGGACGATCGTCTCGATCTGCGTCCGGGCGATCGGTCCGGGGGCGAGGAACCGCAGCGTGTCGACGACGTGGATGAAGTCGTCGAACACCACGCGGCGCGGGGTGTCGGGCTGCGCGTGGCGATGCTTCTGCATCAGCATGAACGCGCGGGGTTCGCTGCGCAGCGCGGCATAATCGGGTGCGAAGCGGCGGTTGAACCCGATGGCGAGCAGGCGGCGCTGGCGGTGCGCGAGATCGACCAGCCGTGCGGCCGCGTCGAACGTGTCCGCGAGCGGCTTGTCGACCAGCACCGCGGCACCATGGCCAAGCAGCGTCTCGACCATCTCGGGGTGCGCGGGCGTTGCCGAATGGACGAACGCGGCATCGAAGCGCGTCGCGGACAGCGCCGAGTCGAGACTGTCGTGCAAGTGCGCTATCCGGTACGTCTCGCCCAGCGCGGCGAGCACGGCGCGATCGCGCGTGACCAGATGGAGCTCGATCCCCGGCGTCGCTGCCAGCACCGGGAGATAGGCCTTGCGCGCAATGTCGCCGAGCCCTGCCATGATCACGCGCATCGCGCCGTGCCGCTTATTCGGCGACGTCGATCGCGTGGTTCTGGATGATCACCGGGCGCGCGGCGGCGAGATCGCGCGCGGCCAGCCCGAATGCCTTGAAATGGTCCGATGCCATGTGCTGCTGGACCGCGGCGTCGTCGGCATAGAGCTCGTTGAACACGTAGCGGCGCTCGCCATCGGCTTCGCGCCACAGGTCGTAGTGCAGCACGCCGGGCTCGGCGCGCGATGCGGCGACGCAGATGCGCGCGGCGTCGACAAACGCGTCCTCGCTGCCGGGCTTCACGGTGACGAAGGCGATGATCTTGACGGACATGGGGCATCCTTCCTCTTGAGGTTGCCGCGTTCTGACGCGGGACGCCACGCGCGACAAGCCTCGTCTAGAACTGGCCGCCGATGTTGAAGGTGATCAGCTTGCTGTCGTCGCCCGGCGCCTTGAGCAGCGCCTTGGCCAGATCGATCCGCAAGGGGCCGAACGGCGAGGTCCAGTTGACGCCCACGCCGACCGACAGCCGCGGGCTGGCGGTGTTGCCCGAATAGGTCTCCTTATAGGTGCCCAGCGAATAGGTGTAGGGCGTGCCGGTGTTGGTGGTCGTGCTGGAGCCCGCGGAATCCAGATACAGCAGCTCGCCCGACGTGTTGGTATATTGGCGCGTGCCCGCGACGCACGCGATCGAGGCGGTGTTGGCGGCGGCGCAGGTGTCGGTGAGGGTGGGTTGCTTGCCGCCGAACACCGCGCCGACATCCATGTAGATCGACGGACGAAGACCCAGTTCGCGCGCACCCGCGCCGAGCGGCAGTTCGAGCTCGAGCCGCGCCTGGTAATAGGTCGTGCCGCCCAGCGCGGTCTGGGTGTTCGAGCTGTTCGTGCTCGACAGCGTCGCAGGGACGGTCGACGTGTCGTAATAGGTCCGCGTCACGCGCGGGCCGACGCCGCGAATGTCGAAGCCGCGCATCTGCGGGTCGCCGAGGTAGAAGCGGTCGGTCAGCCGGACGTCCTGCCCCAGCCCCTTGATATAGCCCCCTTCGGCATGCGCCGACAGGATGAAGCTCGACCCGAGGTTCATGTATTTGGTGTAGTTGGCGGTGCTGCGGATATATTTCGTATCGCCGCCCAGCCCGGCGAAATCCTGGCTGATGCTCAGCTTGCTGCCCTTGGTCGGGCGCATCCGGCTGTTGGTGTTGTCGAACACCAGCGAATAGCCGATCGACGAGGTCCAGCGATTGCCCACCGCGTCGCACAGATACGCGCCGGCGATCGCCGGGTCGCACGCGCCGTTGGTGTAATAGGTGTCCTCGTCTAGCGTGACCTGGTCATAGGACAGCCCGTAGCGCGCGGTGGCGGACCAATATTCGGTGAGCGGCACCGCGGCGCGGATCTGGAAGCCGGTCGAGACCTGTTCGTAGGTGGTGTCGTTGCTGTCGCCGGTCGTGCTGTACGAGCTGTAGTCGCGGCGGAAGATATCGCCGCCGAGCGCGACGTTGGTGTCGAACATATACGGCTCGGTAAAGCCCAGGCTGACCGATTTGGAATAGCTCGACAGGCTGGCATTGGCGCGCAGCTCCTGGCCCATGCCGCGGAAATTGCGCTGCGTGATGCTGGCCGAGGCGATGAAGCTCTCGAGGCTCGAATAGCCCGCCGACAGCTGCAGCTCGCCGCTCGATTTCTCCTCCAGGTTGGTCTCGAGGATCACGCGGTCGGGCGCCGAGCCCGGCAGCTGCTTGATCGTCATCTTGTCCTGGAAATAGCCGAGCGAGTTGATCCGGTCCTCCGACCGCTTGACCTGGAAGCTGTTGAAGGCGTCCCCCTCCGCCAGGCGGATCTCGCGGCGGACGACCTTGTCCTTGGTCTGCGTGTTGCCGTTGATCTCGACGCGCTCGACATAGGTGCGCTTGGCTTCGGCGATGTTGAAGTTGATCCCCATCGTCAGCGTGTCGGCGTCCTTCTGGAACTCCGGGTTCACTTCCGAAAAGGCATAGCCGAACAGGCCCGCGGTCTGGCTGAGGTTGTCGACCGAATCCTCGACGAGCTTGGCATTGTACCAGTCACCCTTCTTGAGCGGCAACGTGGCCGCCAGCTTCTTGCTGTCGAAGTCGCGGATCTGGCTGTCGACGCTGACGTCGCCGAATTTGTAGCGTTTCCCCTCCTCCACCACATAGGTGATGATGAAATCCTTCTTGTCGGGCGTCAGTTCGGCGACGGCGGAGGTCACGCGGAAATCGGCATAGCCTTGCGTCAGATAGAATTGCCGCAGCTTCTGCTGGTCATAGCTGAGGCGGTCCTGGTCGTAGCTGGTCGCCGACGACAGCAGGCGGCTCAGGCGCGCCTGCTTGGTCGCCATCTGCGCGCGGATCTGGCTTTCCGAAAACACGGTGTTGCCGAGGATGTTGATCTGGCGGACCTTGGACTTGGGGCCCTCGCTGACGACGAACACGACATCGACCCGGTTCTGGTCGAGCGTCACCATCTTCGGGTCGATGACCGCGGCGAACCGGCCCTGGCGGCGATAGAGTTCGAGGATCCGCGCGATATCCTGGCGGACCGCGGTGCGCGTGAAGATCTGGCGCGGGGCGAGCTTGATCTCTTTCGTGATCTTGTCGCTCTTCAGCGCCTTGTTCCCCTCGATCAGGATGCGGTTGATGATCGGGTTCTCGCGCACGCGCAGCACGATGTTGCCGTCCGCGACGCCCGCGATCGAATAATCGGCGAACAGGTCGCTGGCCTGCAGGTCTTTCAGCGCCTGGTCGAGCGTCTCGGTGGTATAGGGCTTGCCGACGCGCAGCTTGGTGTAGCTCAGGACGGTTTCCGCCTCGATCCGCTGCGCGCCCTCGACACGGAGCGTCTTGATCGTGCGGCCGACGGGCAGGGGGGCCGGGGCGGTAGACCCGAGGGGCTGCCCGGGGGGCGGTCCGGGGGTCTGGGCGGCAGCGACCGGCGTCGCCAGTGTTCCAGCCATGGCCAAGGCCAGGGAACCGGCGCCTAAATCGAACATCATGCCTGCGTCTCCGGGAGTGAGCCGCGGCGCTATGGGGAGCATGTTTCCCCGGGATGTTCCCGTGTTTCGCCAGATCGCAGGCGTGCAACATATCGCCGCGTCCACGCTGCCGCCGCCGACCGTCCGGCCCGCCGGAACGCGCATATGTCGCAGGCGTGTCACGGATCGCCCGCGGGGACATTTCCAGGACATTCCCGCGCCCTAGCTACTGCCCCGCAGGCCGCTGCCGCGCCTGCTTCAGGAAAGGCCGATCATGCGCGTTGCCATCAAGGGTGTATCCGCACCCGACCCCATCCGTCCCGCCGCCTCGCCGCCGATCGTCGACAATCCCTTCGCGCCCGAAATCTTCGCGACCGGGTTCGCCGGGCTGGCGAATTTGAGCGGCGTGATCGTGCTGACGCTGGAGAGCGCGCGCTGCGACCATACCCGCCAGCCGCCGGGCATCGACCGCGTCGTCGTCGGCCGGATCGCGCTCACCAGCAGCGCCGCGCAGGATCTGGTCGCGGGGCTCAACCAGTTCCTCGAACAGCAGGGGTTGAGCCCGTCCAAGGCGATCGCCGGCGGGGCGACGTTCCAGTGAGCGGGGCGCCAGTGAGCGGGGCGGACTATCCCTCGATCTGCCGGACGGTCCGGTTCGATGCCGTCGCGCGGCCCGGCCAGGCGATCGCCAAACGCGCGCGCTGGAGCATACAGCCCCTGTCGGATGTCCGGCCCCGGCGTCTGGTCGTCGCGAAGAGTGTGGGCTGGTCCGCCATCCGTTACAATCTTGTAACAACTGTAACGGTATGACAGTTTGATGAAAGGGCATGAATAGAACCGTGTTCGCAAGACGACACCCGGCGGCCTAATCCGGCGAACACTGGAACACCGCTTGTCGCGCGGGAAATCGCATCGCAGACCTGAGTGGCGGACCTTATCCGTACCCCACAACATCTGCCGCGGCGGTCAAGGATCGCGGTTCAGGGAGTATATTCATGCGTCTCGATTTCCGCGCACGCCTTTTGGCGTCCTCTCTACTGTTGGGTATCGCCGGTCCGGCTTGGGCCCAAACTGCTGACACGACGCCGGCCGAGCCCGCCGCACCCGCATCGGCCGTTGCGCCCGACGCCGCGGGTCAGGCGGAGCCCGCCGACGGCGACACGATCGTCGTGACCGGTTCGCGGCTTGGCGGCGAAAGCCTCAGGCAGGCCTCGCCGATCTCGGTCGTCAGCGCTAAGGAGATCGCGCTGTCGGGCCAGATCAACGTCGAGAGCGTCCTGAAGGACCTGCCGCAGCTGATCCCCAGCACCACCGCGGCCTCGAACAACCCCGGGGGCGGCGTCGCGACCGCGGATCTGCGCGGGCTCGGGTCGACGCGCACGCTCGTGCTCGTCAACAACCGCCGGTACGTCGCGTATGATTCGAACCAGGTCGTCGATCTGAACACCATCCCCGCCGCGCTGATCGAGCGCGTCGACATCGTCACCGGCGGCCGCTCGGCGGTCTATGGTTCGGATGCGATCTCGGGCGTCGTCAACTTCGTGATGAAGAAGGACTTCAGCGGCGTCGCGGCGGGGGCGAACTACCGCATCAACGAGGCGGGCGACGGCGGCACCTTCAACGGCAACCTGCTGATCGGCGGCAATTTCGAGGACGGCCGCGGCAATGCGACGATCTATTTCGATTATACCAAGCGCAACGGCATCCTTCAGTCCGCGCGCGATTATTCGCGGCAGGCGCTGGTCGACGATGGTGCGGGCGGGCTGATCGCCGGCGGTTCGGGCTCGATCGAGGGCACGCGGTTCGCGCTCGGCGGCGTCAACCGCAAGTTCGAGACCGATGGCAGCTACACGCCGTACAATGCGTCGACCGACGCGTATAACTACGCGCCGTCCAACTATCTCCAGGTCCCGCAGCAGCGGTTCCTGATGAGCGCGCAGACGCATTACGAGGTCAGCCCCGCGCTGAACGTGTATGCCGAGGGCCAGCTCATCAACAACCGCGTGAAGAACCAGCTCGCGCCGACGCCGTTCACCGGATCGGTCGCGCTCGACGTCGATTCGTCGTTCCTGTCGCCCAGCTCGCAGGCGCTGCTCCGCGGCCGCGATACCGACGGCGACGGCTATGTCACCTCGACGATCTACCGCCGCCTGACCGAAGTCGGCGCGCGCGTGTCGAGCCTCGACAACACCGCCTATCGCGCGGTGCTCGGTGCCAATGGCGATATCGGCGGCGGCTGGAACTACGACGCCTATTACAGCTATTCGCGCACCCGATCGACCGAGACGCAGTCGGGCAACGTCTCGCGCAGCCGCGTGCTGCAGGCGCTGCGGACGACCTATGATGCGAGCGGCAACCTGGTCTGCTCGGATACCAGCAACGGGTGCGTGCCGCTCAACATCTTCGGCGCGGGCAACATCAGCGCGGCAGCGGCCGATTTCATCACCATCCCCGCGCAGAACACCAGCACGATCAGCGAGCAGGTCGCCAGCGCGTCGATCTCGAACCGCAACCTGTTCGATCTGGGTGCAGGCCCGGTCGGCATCGTGTTCGGTACCGAATATCGCCGCGAACATGGCAGCTACAATCCCGACTTCGCGCTGTCGTCGGGCGACGTCGTCGGCTTCAACGCGGGCGAGGGGCTGAGCGGCGGCTATGACGTCAAGGAAGCCTATACCGAGCTCGCGGTCCCGCTGCTGGCGAACATCCCGCTGATCAAGAAGCTCGAAGTGAATGGCGCCTATCGCTATTCCTATTATTCGACCGCGGCGAAGTCGGTGAACACCTATTCGGGTGGCGTGGTCTGGTCGCTGATCGACGACCTGTCGCTGCGCGGCCAGTATTCGCGGGCCGTCCGCGCACCGACCGTGTCCGATCTCTACAGCGGCTCGTCGCAGGATTTCCCGGCGGCAACCGATCCGTGCACGACCGCGGTCGCGGTGACGAACACCAACCTCAACGCAAGCTGCGTGTCGACGGGCGTCCCGGCGTCGTTGATCGGTACCGCCTATGACGGCGGCAGCACGCAGATCCAGACGGTCAACGGCGGCAACCCCGCGCTGCGCGAGGAAACCTCCGATACCTATACGGGCGGCATCGTCCTGCAGCCGCGCTTCCTGCCGCGCTTCTCGCTGACGGTGGATTACTACAAGATCAAGATCGCCAACTACATCTCGACGGTCGGCACCACGAACCTGATCCGCGCCTGCTACGGCGATGCGGACAATGGCTACACGCCGTACAACGCCAGCTATTGCTCGTCGCTGCCGCGCGATTCCAACAGCTATGCGATCACCGATGCGGTCAACACGCTGGCCAATACCGGCGGCGTCACCACCCGCGGCGTCGATTTCGAGGCGCGCTACGGCCTGCCACTCGGCTTCGGTGCGTTCGGTGCGGAGAGCAGCAAGCTCGATTTCCGAGTCAGCGGAACCCGGTTGATCGCGTTCAACTACAACCCGCTTGCCGCGATTCCCGATCTGACGATCAACTGCGCGGGCAAGTTCGGCCAGACCTGCGGCAACCCCTATGCGAAGTGGCGGCTGTCGTCGCGGACGACCTATTCGACCGGTCCGGTGACCGTGTCGGTGCTCTATCGCTACCTCTCGCCGGTGAAGGACGACGACAGCGGTACGGTCTATGCGGTCGAGCGGATCAAGGCGTATCACTATTTCGACCTGACCGCGGCGTTCGACATCAAGCCGGGCTTCACCTGGTCGGTCGGCGTGAACAACATCTTCGACAAGCAGCCGCCGATCATGGGCGACAACCAGCAGCAGGCGAACACCTATCCGTCGACCTACGACCCGTATGGCCGGGCGTTCTTCGTCAGCACGAACGTCAAGTTCTAGGCGAACCCGTCCCCCTCCCCACGCAAGGGAAGGGGGACAGCGCCGGTCGGCATGAAAAAGGGCGGGGTGGTCACCACCCCGCCCTTTTTCATGCGCCGCCTTTTCGAAGGCCGCCCCGTCATCCCGCAGGACGACGGGGCGGTTTCGGGTCAGAACTCGAAGTGGACCGAGCCGATCACGGTGCGCGGGGCACCGAACGTGTAGCGCGTCGTGCTCGCCGACGAGGTGCCGGTGCTCAGATTGCCGAAATAGCGTTCGTTGAACAGGTTCGAGACGTTCAGCTGGAAGAAACTCTTGTCGAGCCCGGCAAATGCCAGGTCGAACCGCGCGTCGAGATCGACCGTGGTATAGCCCGCCGCGATCAGGTCGTTGACGTCGGTGACGTAGCGCTTGCCGACATGCTTGACCTGCGCGCCGATCGAAACCGGATCGAACGATGCCTGGACGCGGCCGCCAAATTGCCATTTCGGCGTTTCGACGACGAACTTGCCCGCGGTCGCCGCGGTGATCGCGCCGGTGGTCGGGTCGACCGCATCGTCCTGCAGCTTGGCGTCGATGTACGAGGCGAACCCGTAGAGCGAGACGTTGCGGATCGGGGTGATGCCGAGGCTCGCGTCGACGCCCTTGCTCTTGACCGTGCCGACGTTGCGATCGGTGGTCAGCGTGCCGCCGCCCTCGAGCGTGGTCAGCGTCGAGATGATGCGGTTGTCGTAATGGATGTACCAGCCGGCGAGCTGCGCCTGGATCAGTCGCGACGAATAGCGCAGGCCGAGATCGAACGAGTCGGTCTTCTCGGGCTTCACCTCGTTCACCGGCGCGATCTTCACGTCGTCGAACGCATAGAGATTGTCGGTGCGCGGTGCCGAGAAGCCCTTGGCGTAGCTGGCGAAGATGCTCGCGTTCGGGGTGAAGGCATAGGTCAGCCCGACGTTGGGCAGCACCGCGTTGTACGACTTGATGCGGTTCTTGTACGGCGCACCATAGGTGGCGGTGGTCGGGTTGGCGGCAACCTGCGCGGCGGTCTGCGAGGTGCAATAGCCGTCGCTCGAATTGCCGGGGATCGTGTAGCAATAGTTGGTCAGGTTGCGGCGGAAGAACGGCGCGCGCAGGCCGAGCGTCAGTTTGAGCGCATCCCCGAAATACGACCCGCGATACTCGCCCGAGACCTGGTGGAGGATCGCATAGGACAGGCGGTTGCGCTTGTTGACCACGTTGCCCGCGGCGTCGAGGATCGCCGAACTGCCCTCGCCGTCGAGCGCGCTGAACACGTCGTACGGATTGCCGGTCGAGTCGAGCTGGCTTGCCTCGCCGGTCTGGCGGTGGCGCGCGCGGTCCCAGGTATAGGCGAAGCGGACCGCATTGTCGGCGTCGATGTCATAGCGAAGCCCGGCGATCGCGGTGAAACGCTGCGTGCGCGTGTTGGACGGGAAATAGGCGCGGACGTAGTCGAGCGTGTCGCCATCGCCGTTGATATCGACGCCCGCCGCGGTGCCGGCACCCAATCGCTGGAGCTGATAGGTGTAGACGCTGGTCGCCGCCGCCGTGCCCGCGCCGTTGGTCGCGTTGGCGTTGCTCTCGGCGAAGACCGCGGAGCCGCCGCCATTGGCGCGCGTGAAGCTGTACGCACCGTCGAACGTGAAGACGAGCTTCTCGCTCAGCGTGTAGCGCGAATTGATGCGAAAATTGCCGGTGTTCGACGGGTTGATCGCCGTGCCCGAAGCATTCCCGCACGACGACCGGTCGTTCTGGCTGGTGCCGTTCACGCCGCTCGCCGAGGGCAGCGAACAGCTCTGGTCGTACAGATAGGCGTTCGACGTGTCGTCGAAGACCGCGTCATACTGGGCCTTGTTGAGGTCGAGCGTGTAGGGCGTGTCGGCACTCACCCCGGTCGAGGGCACGACCGACGCGCCCAGCTTGGTGCGGATATTGGCCAGGGTCGGGTTGCTGTACGAGCTGTTGCGGTTCTGGTTGTAGTTCGCGCCGAACGCAATGAAATCGCCCTTGCTGCCGATCGGCTGGTAGAGCTTGGCGTTATATTGCTGGCGGTTGATCTCGCCCGATCCGCGGAACTGGTCGTAGCGCTGCTCGCTGGCGGAGACCCAGGCCTTGGTGCCGAACGAGGTGAACACGCCGGTATCGATCTTGGCGAAGACGCGGTTCATGTCGTTGGTGCCGTGCGAATAGGCGACGGTCGCGCCCAGCTTGTCCTTCGGCATCACCGACCGGTAGTTCACCGTGCCGCCCGACGCGCTCGCGGTCGGCGAATCGACATCGGTCGCGCCGAAGTTGACGTTGACCTGCTCGATCAGCTCAGGGTCGAGCTGCTGGTTCGAATAGATCGCGTAATTGCCCGAATCGTTGAGCGGAATGCCGTCGAACGTCAGCGAGATGCGATTGCCGTCGAACCCACGGATGCGCAGCTGGCCACCCGAGCCGCCGTAAGGATCGCTGTTGGTGAAGTTGACGCCGGGCACCAGGTTGATCGTGTCGAGGATCGTCTGGCCGGGCGTGCGACGCTCGATCAGTTCCTGAGTCAGCACCGCCTTGGCCTTGGGCGTGTCGGGCGTCTGGATCCCGTTGACGTCGGGCTTGGCCCGCGACCCGCTGACGACGATATCCGATTCCGCGTCGACCGTGCCGGTCGACTGCGCCTGTGCCATCGCGGGCAGGATCAGCGCCGCGAGCGCCGCGCCGCAGAATAAAGTCTTACGCATCTAAACCCCTTTGAAGATCGATCGACCTGCGATCCGCTGATTGCGGCCGCAGTCCGATCGATCCGATATGGAGCGAAGATGACAGTATAGGGTCTAAGATTATCCAGCGATGTTTTGCTGGATCGTTGTTGTAGGGATGTCCCGGTATGTGTCCGATCATGTCTCATATGTCAGGCCGTATTGCCGATTTATATGAAACATCTCGTATGTGTCTATCTGTGTGTCACGCGACGACTGTTGCGCCCGGGGTCGTCAGCAGATGCAGCAGGCCGGGGGCGGGGCGCGCGATCGCGTGGACGCCGAGCGCTTCGAGCGCGGTCGCCGACGCGCGGTCGGTGTCCTTGAGGCGGATGCGCAGGCGCGTGCCATGCTGCGTCGCGGCCTCGACATTGTCCGCGCCGCCCAGCGCGACCAGAGTCGCCGGCGTGAGGCGGATGTCGGCAACCCCGGGCAGCGGAGCGGCCGCCACGGGCGTGACGCCACCCGCCGCGATCGCATCGCGGATCTCGACCGCGACCGAATCGGCGATCGGGCCGAGCACGATCTGGAGCGCGTTGTCCGATGGCCGGATCAGGCCGCGCGCGCCGAGCGCCTTCAGCCGTGCCTCGTCGACCGCCCCCTGGTCGGCGACGATCAGGCGCAGGCGGGTGGTGCATGCGCCGACGCTGGTGAGGTTCGCGGCGCCGCCGAGCGCTTCGGCAAACGCGGCGCCGCGTTCGCTCTTTGCGATCGGCACCGCCGCTACCGGCGCATCGCGCTCGCGACCCGGGGTCGGGAGGTCGAGGCGCTTGATGACGGTGCGGAACAGGACGTAGTAGATCGCGGCATAGGCGAGGCCGACCGGGAGCAGCAGCAGCGGCTTGGTCGCCTTGCCGTAGTTCAGCACGTAATCGAACAGCCCGGCGGAGAAGCCGAAGCCGAGCTTGACGCCCAGCGCGTTCATCAGCGCCATCGACACGCCCGTCAGCACCGCGTGGATCGCGTAGAGCACGGGCGCGAGGAACATGAAGCTGAACTCGATCGGCTCGGTCACGCCGGTCAGCGCCGATGTGAGCGCGAGGCTGAGCAGCATGCCGCCGACCGCCTTCCGCCGCTCGGGCAGCGCCGCATGGTACATGGCGAGGCACGCGGCGGGCAGGCCGAACATCATCACCGGGAAGAACCCGGCCATGAACCCGCCGGCCTCCGGATCGCCTGCGAAGAAGCGCCGGAGATCACCGGTCGTGCCGTGATAGTCGCCCGCGACGAACCAGACGATGTTGTTGAGCAGATGGTGCAGCCCGGTGACGAGCAGCAGCCGGTTGAGCAGCCCGAACGCGAACAGGCCGAACCCGCCCGCACCGCTGATCCCGTAGCTCAGGCCGTCGATGCCCGTGCTCAGCGCGCCGAAGCCAAGGCCGACGATGATCCCGAGCGCGAGCCCCGCGAGACCGCTGACGATCGGCACGAACCGGCGTCCGCCGAAGAAGGCGAGATATTCGGGCAACGCGATGGCGGAGAAGCGGTTGTAGAAACTCCCGCCGATCAGCCCTGACAGGATGCCGATCGGCACGTCGAGCCGCGCGATCGCCTTGGCCTTCCACGCCGCGATGGCGAGCGCGATCGTGTCGCCGGTCAGGCCTTTCAGCGCGTCGGCAGGCACGGTCATCAGCGCCTGCGCGCCCTGCGTGGTGACGAGGTAGCAGACCACGCCCGCGAGACACGCCGCGCCATTGCCGTCGCGCGCGAAGCCGGTCGCGACGCCGATCGCGAACAGCAGGCCGAGATGCGAGAAGATCGCGTCGCCCGCGGCGCTGAGCACCGCGATGTCGAGCAGGTCGGGCTGGCCGAGGCGTAGCAAGAGCCCTGCGACGGGGAGCACCGCGATCGGCAGCATGAGCGCGCGGCCGAGCGGCTGGAGGGCTTCGAGCAGCGACTTCATGGGCGGAAACTCCGGGCGAGCGTTCGCACGTCCGCGGCTGAGATACAGGACATCGCCGCCGCGGCATGCGCGCGGCAGGCGTCGATCGTGAGCGTCGCGACCAGCGCCTTGATCTCGGGCACGAGCGCGGGCGCGGACGACAATTCGGTGACGCCGAGCCCGATCAGGATCGGCACCGCGAGCGGATCGGAGGCGAGCCCACCGCAGACCCCGGTCCATTTGCCGTGGACCGCACCGCCTTCGCAGGTGCGCGCGATCAGGCGGAGGACGGCGGGGTGGAGCCCGTCGAGGTCGCTGGCGACCGCCGGATTGCCGCGGTCCATCGCGAGCGCGTATTGCGTCAGGTCGTTGGTGCCGATCGAGAGGAAGTCGGCTTCGCTGGCAAGCAGGTCGGCGGTGATCGCGGCGGCGGGCGTCTCGATCATGATCCCGAGCGCGACAGGCTCGGTATGGCCGGTCGCGGCAGCGGCGGCGTCGAGCGCGGTGCGGACCGCGCGCAGTTCGGCGAGGCTTGCGATCATCGGCACCATGATGCGGCACTGGCCCGCGGGGCGGACCGCGAGGATCGCGCGCAGCTGTGCGTCGAGCATCTCGGGGTGCGCGAGCCCGACGCGGATGCCGCGCAGGCCGAGTGCGGGGTTTTCCTCCGCTGCGATCGGCAGATAGGGCGCGGGTTTGTCGCCGCCGATGTCGAGCAGGCGGACGATCAGCGGGCGGCCGTCGAGCGTGTCGGCGATGCGCTGGTAGTCTGCGGTCTGTTCCTCGACGCTCGGCGCGCTGTCGCGTTCGAGGAACAGGAATTCGGTGCGGAGCAGGCCGCAGCCTTCGGCGCCGTTGCGGGCCGCGGACTCGGCATCGTCGGCCGAGCCGAGATTGGCGAACGCCTCGATACGGACGCCGTCCTGCGTGCGGCATTCGCGCGCGGCGTTGGCGAGCGCGGCGCGGCGGCGTTCGGTCTGTGCGTCGAACGCGGTCTGTGCGGTGGCGCGCGTCGCGGCGTCGGGGGCGACGTGGAGCAGTCCCGCGCCGGCGTCGAGTACCAGCGGCGTGCCGGCGGCGATCTCCGCGAGCGCGGGGCCCATCGCGACGAGCGCGGGGAGGCCCATCGTCGCGGCGAGGATCGCGACGTGCGACGTGGGCCCGCCGCGCTCGACGCAGAAGCCGACGATCGACGCGGTGTCGAGCCCGAGCAGATGCGAGGGGAGCAGGTCGTCCGCCAGCAGGATCGTGCCGGGCGGGAAGCTGAGGCGTTCGTCGAGATCCTCGCCGGCGAGTGCGCGGAGCACCTGGCGTTCGAGATCGAGCATGTCGTCGGCGCGCTCGGCGAGACGTGCGTCGCCGGTGGCGTGGAGCGCATCGGCCTGCGCGCGGATCGCGGTGCGGAAGGCATAGGCGGCGCTGTCGCCGCGGGTGATCGCCGCGTGTGCGTCGTCGGTCAGCGTGGGGTCGTCGAGCAGCGCGGTATGCGCGGTCAGGATCGCGAGTTCGGCACCGGTTGCGGTTGCCGACTTGGTAGCGAGCCGGTCTGCGACGGTGGCGAGCGCGGCGTCGAGCGCGGTGCGTTCGGTGGTTGCGTCGGCGCCTTCGCGGACGACGGCGATCTCGGCGAGGCGGAAGAGTCCGGCCTGGCCGATCGCGATACCGGGGGAGGCGGTGACGCCGGGGAGGCGGCCGTCGGCGGGGAGGGTCAAAACCTTCCCCACGGCGACTGGCTGTTCCCCCGCGGAGGCGGGGGGCCAGGAGTCAGGGGCGCTATCGTTCGAGATTCCTGGGCCCCCGCCTTCGCGGGGGAACGAGGGGGCGGTTGGGGCGGGTGCGTTTACGCCCGGGGGCGCCTTCTCGCCCATGCCGCCGAGGATCAGGTCGCCGATCGCTGCGAGCGCGTCGGCGGCGTCCGGGCCGGTGGCGGCGATCGTGATCTCGTCGCCGAGCTTTACGCCCAGCGCCATCAGCGCGACCGGGCTGCGGACGTTGCCGTCGCGCTCGTCTTTGGTGATCTTCACCTCGGACACGAATTTCCGCGCGATCTCGCCGATCCGCGCGGCGGGCCGCGCGTGGATGCCGTGGACCAAAGGCACAACGATCGTACGGCGGACGGTGTCACCCTCGACGATCGCGACATCGGCGGCACCGTCGCGCGGTTCGAGCGTCATCAGCGCCTCGCCGACGCCGACCAGTCTGTCGGTTTCGCGGCGAAGAATCGTGAAGCGCTCGGGGTTGGTGACGATCACCGGCGTGATGACCGCGCGCGCTTCGCAGACCAGCAGGTCGAGATCGAAGCGGATCAGCGGGTCGCCGCGTTCGACGGTCGCGCCTTCGGTGACGCAGGGGCTGAACCCGCGGCCGCCGAGCGCGACCGTGTCGAGCCCGATATGCATCAGGAGCTCGGCGCCCTCGGCCGTCCGCAGCGTGATCGCGTGGCCGCTGGCATGGACGCTCAGCACGACCGCGTCGCACGGCGCATGGAGGCAATCGCCGGTCGGGTCGACGGCGATCCCGTCGCCCATCATCCGTTCGGCGAAGACCGGGTCGGGGACCGCCTCGAGAGGCGATGCCCAGCCCTGGAGGGGCGACGTCAGGATGAGGGGTTTCATGCTAGATCCCGTCGGCAATCTTGAGGCCACCGATCCAGGTGCCCGCGGGCCTCAGATCGGCCGTGAGCGCGACCCAGTCCGCCCGCAATCCGGACGCGAGCGCGCCGCGTTCGTGCGACAGGCCGAGGAATGCGGCGGGGTTGGTCGACGCCATCGCCGCCGCGGTCACCACGTCGGCATGCGTGCGAGCGACCAGGTTGCGGACCGCGCCGGCCATGTCGAGATCGGAGCCGGCCAGCGTCCCGTCCTCGCCGAAGCACTTGCCGTCCTCGACGTGGATCAGGCGCCCTTGCAGACGGAAATCCTTGTCGACCGCACCCACCGACGGCATCGCATCGCTGACCAGCATCAGGCGGTCGTGCGGGCGGGCGTTGAGCGCGAGGCGGAGTGCGGCGTCGTGGACGTGCAAGCCGTCGGCGATCAGCCCGCAATAGACATGGCGGTCGTCGAGCGCGGCGCCGACGACGCCGGGTGCGCGGTGCAGCAGCGGCGACATCGCGTTGAACAGATGCGTGATGCCGCTGAGCCCGGCGCCGGCCGCCGCGACGATCGTCTCGTAATCCGCATCGGTATGCCCCGCGCTGACGATCACGCCGCCCGCGACCAGCCGCGCGATCGATGCCGGATCGGTCAGCTCGGGCGCCAGCGTCACCATCACGCGACCCTTGCGCGGACGGATCAGCAACGCGATCATGTCGTCGTCGAGCAACCGGAACTTGGCCGGGTCGTGGATGCCCTTGCGCGCCGGGTTGATCCACGGTCCCTCGATATGCGCGCCGACCACGCCGGGCACGCCCGCCAGGATAGCGGCATCCATTGCGTCGAGCGTCGCTTCGATCACGTCGGGCGTGTCGCTGATCAGCGTCGGCATGAACGCGGTCGTGCCATAGGGCGCATGCGCAGCGCCGATCGCGGCGATACCCGCGACGGTCGGCTGGTCGTTGAGCAGCACGCCGCCGCCGCCATTGACCTGCGTATCGACGAAGCCGGGGACGAGCCAGCCGCCGCCCAGATCGACCGCGTCGGCGGGCGCGCGTTCGAGCGGGGTGATCATCGCGATCCGGTCGCCGACGACGCGGATCGTTGCGCCGTTCATCAGCCCGTCCGGCGTGACGACGCTGCCATTGACGACGTGAAACTGGGATTCGTTCATTTCGACGCCGCTCATACCGTCTTCGTGACCTTGCTGAGGTGGAGTGGCGCGTCGGGGTTGAGGCCGCGACGCAGCGAGAGGGCGTTGGCCATCCGGTAGAAGCTCTGGATCATCAGGATCGGCTCGATCGCCGGGTGCGCGGTGTAGGCGGCCGGTTCGGTGTCGCCGTTCACTTTGGCATCGGCAAGGCAGACGACCGCGCCGCGCGTGCGGAACTCGGCCGCCGCCTCGCGCACGCCGTCGCCGGCCATGTCGGACGTCGCGAACGCGATCACCGGGAAGCCGTCATTGACGATCGCCATCGGTCCGTGACGGACTTCGGCGGCGCTGAACGCCTCGGCGTGGAGTGCGCAGGTTTCCTTGAGCTTCAACGCGGCTTCCTGCGCGATCCCGTAGCCATAGCCGCGGCCGATCACGAACAGGTTGTTGGCATCGGCCAGCGCGTCGACCACCGACGTCCAGTTCGCGCCGAACGCGAGCGCGAGCATGTCGGGCAGCGTGTCGATCGCCTTGATCAGTAGGTCGTTCTGCGACCAGGCTGCGGTCAGCGCGGCGAAGGCGGCGAGCGCGCAGATATAGGATTTGGTCGCCGCGACCGAGCGCTCGGGGCCGGCCTTGAGCGCGATCATCGTGTCGGCCATCGCGGCCAGCGGCGACTCCTCGTCGTTGACGAACGCGACGACGTGCGCGCCGGCCGCCTGATAGGCCGAGACGGTCGCGAGCAGATCGGGGCTGCGGCCGCTCTGCGACACGGCGATCACCAGCGCGGTGCCGGGCGCCATCGGCGCTGCATAGACCGACGATACCGACGGCGCGGCGGAGGCGACGGGGACGCCGAGCAGAGTCTCGATCAGATATTTGCCATAGGTCGCGGCGTGATCGGACGACCCGCGCGCGCAGGTGACGACGACGGCGGGCGGCGCGGCGCGCAGCCGCTCGCCGAGTGCGGCCAGCGCGTCGCGGTTGGCGGCGAGCAGCCGGGCGACCGCATCGGCGGCCTCGGCGGCCTCGCTGAACATCAGTGTCTGCGGCAACGCCGCATTGCCGGCGGTATCGATAGTCTCGGTCACGGTAAGCCCCCCGGCCGGCGCCCGTGCGCCGGCGTCAGATGTCGTTCAGTTCGGCGACGAGGTCGTACGCGTCGCCACGGTAATAGGATTGGGTGAATTCGGCGGCCCGCCCGTCGCGCAGGAAGCCGCGGCGTTCGATGAACAGGCCCGCATGGCCTGCGTCGACGCCGAGCATCTTGGCATGCTCGGGGCTGAAATGAACCGCGCGCAGGCGTTGCAGCGCGCGCACCGGACGGTTGCCCGCGGCTTCGAGCGCCTCGTACAACGAGTCCTGCACGGCATCGATCGTCGGCAGGCAATATCCCGCGATCGTCGAATATTCGAGCGCCATCGGCGTGTCGTCGGCGTAGCGGATCCGCTGGAACCGGTACACCGCCGAGCCCGGCGACAGCCCGAGCGACAGCGATTCCTCCGGCGTCACCATGCCGATCGTCCGGCTGACCCACGCGCTGCTCGGCGTGCGACCGCGCGACTGCATGTCTTCCGAGAAGGACGACAATTTCGAAAAGCTCTTCTCGACGCGCGTCGCGACGAAGGTTCCCGCGCCGCGACGGCGGGTCAGCAGTCCCTCTTCGACCAGCCCGCCGATCGCCTTGCGGACGGTGATGCGCGACACGTCATATTCGACCGCAAGATCGCGTTCGGCGGGGAGCGCGTCGTCCTTGGCCAGCACGTTGCGGTTGATCGCATCGCGGATCAGCTGCTGGAGCTGGACGTACAACGGCGCAGGATTGCCATCCCGGAACCTGCCAATGCTCGTTGAAATGGACATGAAGGCAACTTTCGATGGTGCCGGTATGGATGCCGAGAGCATCGCGACAGGCAGCAGAGGGTGGATACGTTATATATTGGTATTGTTCAAGCGGCTTGGCGAGCGAAGCGATCAAGGACCAACTTCAGGTCACGAACGCGGTCGACATCGGTGGCCCGCCTGCCGGTCGCGGCGAACCCGAATTCGCGTTCGAGCGCATCGTCGGCCGCCAGCGGAAGCGCGGCGCCGCAAGACGCGTGGAGTTCGCGCAGGCCGGCATCGAGGAACCGAGTCGCGTTGCCCGCATCGATCCCGCTGCCAGGCAGGATGACGATCCGCCCGGCGGCCGCGCGGTGGAGCGTCGCGAGCATCGGCAGCGCATCGATCGCCTTGATCGCGCCGCCCGAGGTCAGGATTCGGTCGAATCCAAGCGCGATCGCGGTCTCGAGCGCGGCGGGGAGATCCGGACAGAGATCGAACGCGCGATGTAGCGTCAGCGACAGCGGTGCGCCGCGGTCCGCCCCGCAGGTCCGTGCGTGGTCGACGAGATGTGCCAGAAGCGGTGCGTCCAGCGTGTGATCCGCGGCGCTCGCGCCGATCACGACTCCGGCCAGCCCGGCCTGGGCGGCGGCGGCGATGTCCGCGGCGATCATCGCGGCCTCCGGGGGCGTATAGCGGAACCCGCCCTCGCGCGGGCGCACGAGCATATGGACGGGGATGGGGAGTCCGCGCGCGGTCGCGATCAGCGAGGGCGCCGGGGTCAATCCGCCGAGCGACAGCGCCGAACACAGCTCGAGACGGTCGGCACCGCCCAGGACCGCCGAGTCCACGCCCGCGATATCGTCGACGCAGATTTCGAGGGTCATTCGCAGGCTTTCAGTTGGTCGTAATTATATTACGTCTGGCCGATGGAGTCGGCGCGTTCAACGACAAAATCGCCAACAAAGAGCAAGAAAAGGTATTATCGCCACGGCGGCATCCTGACACGACCAGGCGCTCCAGCACCCGGTAGGTCGAGACTAAACTGGCCGAAAACAACGGGTTGTCCGACCGTCGCAAAAGTTCCCTCGGCAGGTAACCAAACTGTAATTTCCGATGGATTTCCCAATCAAATTGGTTATACGATATTCATACCAAGCTGCTCAGATAGTAACCAAAACAGTACCAGCGGTTGGATAGCGGTGACGCGGCGATAGTCCGGGTCGGAATGACGCTGCGGCGTCGATTGGGAAGGGGTTTTGACGATGGTTTTCCGTAAGCAGGTTTTGTTGACGTCGAGCGCGATCGCGTTCGGTTTTGCAGGCTTCCTCTCCGCCCCGTCAGCGACAGCCCAGGTCGCGCCCACGACCGCCCCGACCACGACGCCCACCGAAGCCGCCGACGCGCAGGCCGCTGCGCCTGCCGCCGCCGAGGATACCGGCCAGGACATCGTCGTCACCGGTATCCGCGGCAGCCTGCGCAGCGCGATCGCGGTCAAGCGCCAGGCCAACGCCATCGTCGACGTCATCAGCGCCGAGGCGATCGGCAAGTTCCCGGATCGCAACGTCGCCGAGTCGCTCTCGCACGTTCCCGGCGTCAGCATCGATCGTCGCTTCGGCGAGGGCGAGAAGGTCGCGATCCACGGCACCGATCCCGCGCTCAACCGGATGCTGCTCGATGGCCATGCGGTGGCGTCGGCCGATTGGGGCGGCAACGACAATGATCCGACCAGCCGCACGTTCAACTATTCGCTGCTCGCGCCCGAGCTCGTCGAGCGCCTCGAGGTCTACAAGTCGCCCGAGCCGCGGATCGAGGAAGGCAGCATCGGCGGCACGGTCATCGTCCGCACGCGCCGTCCGCTCGACACGCCCGCCAATTCGATCTTCGCCTCGGGCGGCTATTCGTACAACGACCGCGCCGACAAGGGTAACGTCCGCGCCTCGGGCCTGTACAGCTGGCACAACGATGCCGGCACGTTCGGCGTGCTCGGCGCGGTCACCTACGACAAGCAGAGCCTGACGCGGTCGGGTGTCGAATTCTTCGGGTTCGAGAACGCCGGGGATCGCTTCTTCCAGAAGGATACGAACGGCGCACTCGTGCGCGACGCGAGCGGCCAGCCGGTCCTGAAGAACCCGAATGCGACCGTCACCGGCGGTACGCGTCAGGATCTCGCCAATGCGGTGTCGCCGTTCGGCATCAACTACGCGTATTTCACGCAGGAGCGGAAGCGCATCAGCTATGTCGGCACGGTCCAGGCCAAGCCGACCGACGACATCACGCTGACGCTCAACGGCCTGCACATCGACGGCAACTACAACAATAGCAGCCAGTCGATGTACGTCATCCCCGGCGCGTGGAGCGGCGACGTTCTCCAGTCGGCGACGGTCGCGAACGGCGTCGTCACCAATGCGAGCTTCGGCGCGGCATCGGCGGGCAGCCAGAGCGCGCAGCTCGACCTGCTGATCCGCAAGACCAAGCTGACCACCGACAACCTCAACTTCGAAGCCGCATGGGAAGGCCCCGGCGGCGCGACGCTGTCGGCGACGGGCGGCTGGAGCAAGGCGATCGGCGGGCGCAATCCCGAATATCTGTTCGATGTGCGGACCGACCTTCCGTACAGCTACGGCTTCACCTCCGACAGCGCGAACGTCGAATATGGCGGCGACCTGACCAATCCTGCGAATTACCGTCGCAGCAACAGTCCGCAGGCGCAGACGATCGACGGTGCGCCGGTGATCGTCAACGGCACGCAGCTGACCGCGGCACGCGCGGGCGGGATCGATTTCTCCAAGACGATCGATCGCGATTACTACGCGGGCTATGATGCGGTCATCCCGTTCGAAGCCGGGCCGTTCAAGGAGATCCGGATCGGCGGCAAGTTCACCGATCACCGCAACCGCCTGAACGCGAGCGGCTTCAACAATTACTCGACCTCGAACTACACGCTCGCGAGCCTCGGCGTCGATACGTCGACCACGCCGAACGGCACGTTCGACGGCACCGGCGGCACGGGCAACGCGACCAAGTACATCAACCTGTCGCAGCAGGCCGTGATCGACATCCTGGCGAACTCGATCAACATCCCGGTCGCCAAGCCGACCGCGTCGTACATCGTCGACGAGACGGTCGCGGCGAACTACGTCCAGCTGAACTTCGAGCAGAGCGGCTTTCGCGGGAATGTCGGCGGCCGGCTGGTCTATACCAAGAACGTGTCGAACTATGCCGACCAGGTGTCCGGCACCGACGGCACCCTGCCGACGATCGTGCCGCAGCGCGTGCAGAACGACTATCTGAAGTTCCTGCCGAGCCTGAACGTCGCGTATGAAGCCGGCGCGCAGCTGATCTTCCGCGGCAGCGTTGCCAAGGTGATCGCACGGCCGCGCTACGAGCAACTCGGCGGTTCGGTCGGTCGCAACGACATCACGCTCGATGCCAGCGGCGGCAACCCGAACCTGAAGCCGTATCAGTCGACCAACTACGAGCTGTCGGCGGAATATTATCCGCGCGCAGGCGCGTTGTTGTCGCTCGAACTGTTCCGTCGCGAGGTGAAGGATTACATCCTCAACGGGCTGAGCCGCCAGACGTTCTTCAACGAACTGACGCAGACCAACGCGTCCTATCTCGTGTCGCAGCCGCTCAATGGCGGCAAGGCGAACGTCAACGGCGCGCTGGTCTCGGCCCAGGGCGAAATCTGGCATGGCTTCGGCCTGCAGGCGAACTATTCCTACGCCGAGAGCTCGACCGACGAGGGGTTGAACCTGCCCTATCTGTCGAAGCACACCGTCAACGTGATCCCCTATTACGAAAACGGGCCGTTCCAGGCGCGCCTGAGCTACAACTACCGCTCGGCCTATTTCCGCGCGATCGGTCGCCTGAACTCGATCGACATGGTGGCGCCGTACAGCCAGCTCGACTTCTCGGCCGGGTTCAACCTGACCAAGGCGGTCACGCTAACGGTCAACGCGCAGAACCTGCTGGATTCGACCTACACCCAGTATAGCGGCACGCGCGATCGTCCGACTGCGTTCTACAAGAACGGTCGCACGTTCGCGGCATCGGTATCGTTCCGGATGTGACGTCTCGGGCGCGTCGGGACCGGCGCGCCACCCTCCTCTACGGAAGTACGACGGCACGCATGATATCGGGATGTATCAGGGCAGGGTTGCGGCGGATCTGGCACGGGAGTGCCGGGTTCGCCTCGGCCGTCCTGATGCTGGCGCCGGTGCCCGCCACCGCAGAGCAGCTCGACCTCGATACGGGGTGGAGCTTCTGGCTGGCGAAGGATGCGCCCGCCGATCCGGCCTGGCTGAAGGCCAACCCGGCGGGGGCCGAGAGCGTCGTCGTCCCGCATAGCTGGCCACTGACCCGCGGGGCGGGGGCCGAGGGCGTCGGCTGGTATGCGCGGACGCTCGTCGTGCCCGAGGCGATTATCGGCAAGCGCCTCGAACTGCATTTCGACGCGGTGTTCTACGCCGCGCGGGTGTGGGTGAACGGGACGCTCGTCGGGAGCCACGAGGGCGGGCACACCGCGTTCGATCTCGACGTCTCGAAGGTGTTGAAGCCGGGCGCGAACCGGATCGTCGTGTCCGCCGACGATCGGCCGGGGTTCGCGACGATCCCGGGCTATGCGATGCGCTTGGCGGGCTCCGGCAACGTCTGGTACGACTGGTGGCATAGCGGCGGGATCACGCGCGACGTGTCGCTGCGGATCGCCGAGCGCGGGCTGATCCGCCGCCAGCGGATCCGGCAGGTCCTGAAGGCCGACAGCGCGACCGTCACGAGTGGCATCGCAATCGAGAATGTCGACGTCACGCCGCATAATTATTCGCTGACGACGGTCGCGATCGATCCGGACGGCCGCATGGTCGCGCGGGCCTTCGCGGGTTTGACGGTTGCGGCGTCGTCGGCGGGGACGTCCGATGCCGAGCTGGTCATCGCCAAGCCGCAGCGGTGGCAGATCGGCGCGGGGAAGCTGTACCGGATCGTCGCCGAGCTGCGCGACGAGAAGGGCGTGGTGCTCGACCGGCGCGAGGACGCGGTCGGTCTGCGCACGCTCGCGATCCGCGATCGTCGGCTCTACGTCAACGATGTCGCGGTGCGGCTGACCGGCGTCACGCGGCACGAGGATTCGCCGTGGGAAGGGGCCGCCGAAACGCGCGGGACGATCCTGCACGACATGCGCGATCTGGCCGCGCTGCACGTCACGCTGACGCGGCCGGTGCATTATCCGCAGCCGCAGAGCGTGTTCGATGCCGCCGACCGCGCTGGCATGCTGCTGATCCCCGAAATCCCGATCTGGCAGATGACCGCGGCGCAACTGGGCGATCCGCGGCTGCTGGTGCGCGCCAAGGCGATGATGGCCGAAATGATCGCCGAAAGCGGCAATCATCCGAGCGTCCTCGCGTGGAGCGTGATGAACGAGAGCGAGGCTGCGACGCCGCAGGGGCTCGCGTTCGTGCACGCGATGAAGGCGCATATCAACGCGATCGATCCCGGCCGGTTCGTGACGTTGGCGGACTCGCAGATCGCGGAGCGTCCGGTCCGCGTGCCCGCGCTGGTCGAGGCGGATTTCGTGATGGCCAACGCCTATTTCGGAACCTGGAGCGGCGGCGCGGACAAAGTCGGCCCGTGGCTCGATGCGTTCGACAAGGCGTATCCGGACCGGATGCTGGTGATCTCCGAATTCGGCTGGCCGGGGCCGTTCTCGAAGGACAGCGCGAGCGCGGACGTAGCGCGCACCGACAATCTCAAGGATCAGCTCGCGGCGTTCGCGACGCGGCCCTGGGTCGGCGGCGCGATCTTCTGGAGCTATGCGGATTATCGCTCGAACAAGAACCTCTTCGCGGGGCTTGCGGACGGGTATGTCGATCACGGTCTGGTCGATCCCGACCGCCAGCGCCGCCCGAGCTATTTCGCGTGGGAGGCGGCCAACCGTGCGGTCTCCGCGAAGGTCGATCTCACGATGGCGGGCGAGACGCCGACCGGCTTCACCGCCACCGTCCTGGGCGCCGCGAAGGGGGCGTTGCCCTCCTATCCGCTGGTCGGTGCGCGGCTGCACTGGCGCGCGATGGGCGGCGATCGCGTGGTGCTCGGCGAGGGCGAACAGGCGCTGCCGGTGATCGCGCCGGGGGGCACCGCGACGGTGTCCGCCAGCTGGTCGGGCCGACTCACGCCCGTCACCATCACGGTCGATATCCTGACCGCGGAGGGCGCGCGCGCAGGCGGCGTCGTCCGTGAGTATGAACCATTCAAGGCAGGCTCCGCCGCCTTCCCGCCCGACCCGGCGCAATTACCGAAGGACCCATCATGATCCGTCTCCGCCCCCTGGTGCTCGCGCTGCTGATGACCTCGACCGCGGCGGTGGCCGAGGGGCCGAAGCTCATTCCGATGCCCGCCTCGATCGAGGCGAAGGCCGGCACGCTGACGATCGGCGAGGGCGCGGGGATCGTCGCGGGCGATGCCGGCGCGAAGACCGCGGCCAAGCTGCTCGCGCAGCAGGTGAAGGTCGTGCGGGGGCTTTCGCTCGCTAGCGACGCGGGCACGGGCCCGATCCGGTTCGTGCGCGACGCGAGCGTGACCGGCGACGAGGCCTATGTGCTGAGCGTCGACGCGAAGGGCGTGACGATCGCAGCGAGTGGTGACGCGGGGCTCGTCCACGGCGCGATGACGCTGGCGCAGCTGCTCAGCCCCGATGCGGCGGTCGGCAAGCCGGTCGTGCTCGCGGCGATGACGATCCGCGATGCGCCGCGTTTCAAATGGCGCGGGCTGATGATCGATCCGGCGCGGCATTTCGTGCCGATGCCGACGCTGTACGCGATGGTCGATCAGCTCGCCGCGCAGAAGATGAACGTGCTGCATCTCCACCTGACCGACGATCAGGGCTGGCGCGTCGAGATCAAGCGCTATCCCGACCTGACCCGGATCGGCGCGTGGCGGACACCGCCGTCGGCGGGCGGCGCGCCGGGCGAGAAGGTCGGCGGATTCTACACGCAGGCCGAGCTGAAGGCGCTGGTCGCCTATGCCAAGGATCGCGCGATTACGATCGTGCCCGAGATCGATCTACCGGGTCATGCGCAGGCGGCGGTCGCGTCCTATCCGGCCGAAGTCGGCGTGCTCGGCGATCGGCCCGCGGTCGGCCACGACTGGGGCGTGAACCCGTGGCTGTTCAGCCCGGAGGATCGCAGCATGACCTTCATCAAGCATGTCCTCGACGAGCTGATGGAGGTGTTCCCGTCGCAGTTCATCCATCTCGGCGGCGACGAGGCGGTCAAGGACCAGTGGGAGCGATCGCCCGCGGTGCAGGCGAAGATGAAGGCGCTTGGCCTCAAGACCGAGATGCAGATGCAGAGCTGGATGATCGACCAGCTCGGCGAGTATCTGGCGAAGCACGGCCGCCGGCTGATCGGCTGGGACGAGATCCTCGAGGGTGGCCTGCCGCCATCGGCGTCGGTGATGTCTTGGCGCGGCGAGAAGGGGGCCGTCGAGGCCGCGAACCAGGGGCATGACGTGGTGCTGAGCCCTGCGCCGATCCTGTATCTCGACAGCCTGCAGAGCAACCGGAGCGACGAGCCGCCGGGCCGTATCTCGAACGGCGATGCGATCGTGACGCTGGCTCGGCTCTATGCGTATGAGCCTGCGCCTGCGGGGCTTGTGCCCGACAAGGCGAAGCATGTGCTCGGCGCGCAGATCAATGCGTTCAGCGAATATCTGGTGACGCCGCAGCAGCTCGAGCATGCGACCTTCCCGCGGCTGTCGGCGCTCGCCGAGCGGACCTGGTCGCCGGGGTCGACGCGCGACTTCGACAATTTCGTCTCGCGCCTCGAGCCGCAGATGGGGCGCTATGCGCGCGCCGGGATTGCGGCGGCGGACAGTGCGTTCGCAGTCGATTTCACGATTGCCGGCACGCGCGGCGATGCGTTGCGTCGCGGCAAGGTGCCCGTGACGCTGGCGACGCAGACGGGCTATGGGACGATCCGCTATACGCTCGATGGCAAGCTGCCGACGGCGCGGTCGAAGGCGTATGCCGCACCGCTGTCGGTCAAGCCGGGCGTGACCATCCGTGCCGCGGCCTTCACCACCGATGGTCGTCCGACCGCGGAACCGCGGCTGTTCGAGACGAGCCGTGCCGCGTTGCTGCGTCGGTCGAGTTCGGAGCTGGTCGCCTGCCCCGATGGCGCGATCGGGCTGCGCGTGCCGCTGACGTCGGAGGCGACCGCGAACACGCCGGTGTTCAACGTCAACATCTTCGACACGTGCACGATGTACCCGGCCGCGCCGCTCGACGTGGCGCGCGGGTTCACCGTCGATGTCGCGCGGCTGCCGCGGCATTACGGGCTGGCGCATGACGAGAAGGCGCTGCGGCGGCACTATGCGGTGACGACGTATGGCGAGCTCGTGGTGCGCACCGGCGGCTGCGACGGCACGATCGCGGGGACGTTCCCGCTGCCGGACCCCGCGACCAGCCCCAACCGCATGACCTTCCGCGGCACGTTGCCGCAGGGGAAGGGCGATGCGGATATCTGCCTGACGTTCACGGCGTCGATGGAGTCGCCGTTCTACGCGGTCGAATCGATGCAGTTGTTGGAGAAGAAGTGATGCGGCGCACGGCTCTTTTGTTGCTCGCCGCGGTCGCTGCGACCCCGGCCTGGGCGGCACCGCGGACCAGCGTCGTCCTCGACAGCGGCTGGTCGATGCGGATCGATCCGGCCGATACCGCGGCCGCGAAGGCGCATCCCAGGGCGGCGCGCTGGCTCCGCGCGACCGTGCCGGGCAGCGCGCAGACCGATCTGATGGCGGCGAAGATCGTGCCCGATCCGTATAAGGGGCTGAACGAGGCGAAGATCCAATGGGTCGGGCTGACCGACTGGCAGTATCGCACCACCTTGAAGATGACGTCCGACCAACTCGCGCGCGATCATGTCGACCTGGTGTTCGACGGGCTTGATACCTTTGCCGAGGTGCGGCTGAACGGCACGAAGCTGCTCGCCGCGGACAATGCGCACCGGCGCTGGCGCGTGCCGGTCAAGGCGGTGCTCAAGCCCGGTGCGAACGACCTGCTCGTCACCTTCCGCTCGCCGATCCGCACGTTGCAGCCGATGGTGCTCAAGACCGCCAATCCGCTGCCCGGCGAATATGATTCGATGTTCGGCGACGAGCCGATGGGCAAGCAGACCTCGCCCTATATCCGTAAACCCAAATACCAATATGGCTGGGACTGGGGCCCGCGGATCGTCACGCAGGGCATCTGGCGGCCCGCGCGGATCGAGGCGTGGGACGACGCGCGGATCGAGGCGTTTCGCGTGACGCAGGAAGCGCTGACCAAGGCCGAGGCGCGGCTGTCGGCCGAACTCGACGTGGTCGCGGGCGCGGAGCGTCCGGTCACGGTGCAGGTCGCGGTGACCGGGCCCGATGGTCGGGTGACGCAGGCGGCGCGGACCGTCACCGTCGCGGCGGGCGCAAGCCATGTCGCGGTGCCGGTGAGCATCGCCAACCCGCAGCGCTGGTTCCCCGCGGGCTATGGCGCGCAGCCGCTGTACACCGTGAAGGCGACGCTGACCGACGGTAGCGCGACGATCGATTCCGCCCAACGCCGCACCGGGCTGCGCACCGTCGAACTGCGCCGCGAGAAGGACGCACAGGGCCGCGGGTTCGCGTTCGTCGTCAACGGCATCCCCGTATTCGCCAAGGGCGCGAACCTGATCCCGTTCGACATGTTCCCGGCGCGCGTTCCCGAAAGCCAGATCCGCACCGTCATGGCCGGCGCGCGCGACGCCAACATGAACATGATCCGCGTATGGGGCGGCGGCTATTATCTCGACGACGCGTTCTACGACATCGCCGACCAGATGGGGTTGATGGTGTGGCAGGACTTCATGTTCGGCGGCGCGGTGACGCCCCCCGATCGCGACTTCCGCGAGACCGTGCGGATCGAGGCGGAGGAACAGGTCGACCGGCTCCAGGCGCATCCGTCGATCGTGCTGTGGGCGGGCAACAACGAAGTGCTGAGCGGCTGGGCGAACTGGTCCGACCGGATCGCGTACAAGAAGGCGGTCGGCGCGGACGAGCAGGAGCGGATCGGCGTCGGCATGGCGGTGATCTTCGACCGCGTGCTGCGCGATGCCGCCGAACGTCGCGATCCCGATGCGGTGTATTGGCCGGGCTCGCCGAGCAGCAATTACGAGGACAAGCCCGACATCGATGGCGATGGCGACCGGCATTACTGGGATGTGTGGGGCGGCAAGAAACCCGTCGAGGCGTATCTCGACAGCTGCCCGCGCTTCATGTCCGAATATGGCCTGCAGTCGATGCCCGAGATGAAGACGATCCGGCGCTTTGCGACCAATGCGGACTTCTCGCCGACCTCGCCCGTCATGAAGGCGCACCAGAAATTCCTGAAAGGCGAGGGCAACGATCGGCTGCTGTTCTACATCCGCGAGAAATACCGCGAGCCGCGCGACTTCGCCGAGTTCGTGTATCTCAGCCAAATGATGCAGGCCGAGGGGATCGAACTCGCCGCGCTGCATCACCGGGCGTGCCGACCGGTGACGATGGGGTCGCTGTTCTGGCAGATCAACGACGTCTGGCCGGGCGCGTCGTGGGCGAGCATCGATTATTACGGCCGCTGGAAGGCGCTGCAATTTCGCGCGCGGCATTTCTATGCGCCGCTCGCGATTGCTGCCGAGCATAAGGATGGCGCGACCAAGATCAGCCTGATTTCCGACGCGACGGTGCCGACCGCGGCGGTGTGGCGCGTGCGGACGCTCGACGTCGACGGGAAGGGTCTCGCGACGACCGAGACGCCGGCGACGTTGGCGCCCTTGTCCGCAACGGCGGTCGCTACCTTGCCCGATGCGGCGCTGTTCGCGGGCGGGGATCCGGCGCGGACGATCGCGGTGGCGGAGTTGCTGGTGGAGGGCCGCGTGACCTCGCGCGCGCTCGTGTCGGCGGCGCCCAAGACGATGACGCTGCCCGATCCGGGGCTGACCGCGACATGGGCGGGCGATCGGCTGACGCTGACCGCGAGCAAGCTGGCGCGCGCGGTGTGGCTCGATTTCGGCAAGCTCGAGGCGACGCCGTCGGATAACGCGTTCGATCTGTTGCCGGGGGAGAGCATTACCGTGACTGTAGCGTCCAAGGAGTCCGAGGCAGCGCTGCGGCGCGCGCTGACGGTCCGCACACTGGCGGGCATCGCGGCGGTGAAGTCGTGAGGCTCATCACCACCTCGCCATCCCCGCGAAAGCTGGGATCCAGAGCCACGAACCGTGCCGCCCGTGGCTCTGGATCCTGGGTCGAGCCCAGGATGACGGATGGGGGGAGAGGTTGCCTCTCGTCCAAGCTTGCACGGCTTGCTTTGGTTCCCGGCCTGCTGCTCGCCTCGTCCGCGCTCGCGCAGACGGTCGATCCGGCGGTGCGGGGCATGACGCTCGACGAGAAGGCGGCGCAGTTGCAGAGTGTCGCGCCGGCGATCCCGCGGCTAAAGCTGCCCGCCTATGATTACTGGAACGAGGGGCTGCACGGGCTCGCGCGCAACGGCGTGGCGACGGTGTTTCCGCAGGCGATCGGCCTTGCCGCGACCTGGGACGAGGCGCTGCTCAGGCGCGTCGGCGACGTCGTGTCGACCGAGGCGCGCGCGAAGTCCAACGCGCTGCCGGCGGGTGACCGCGAACGCTATCAGGGGCTGACGATCTGGTCGCCCAACATCAATATCTTCCGCGATCCGCGCTGGGGCCGCGGGCAGGAGACCTATGGCGAGGATCCGTACCTGACGGGGCGCTTGGGCGTCGCGTTTATCGGCGGGTTGCAGGGGCCGGATCTGGCGCACCCGAAGGTCATCGCCACGCCGAAGCATCTCGCCGCGCATAGCGGTCCCGAGGCGGGGCGCGACGGGTTCGATGTCGATATCTCGCCGCACGACCGCGAGGCGACGTATCTGCCGGCGTTCCGGATGGCGCTGACCGAGGGCAGGGCGCTGTCGACGATGTGCGCGTATAATGCGATCCACGGGGTTCCCGTGTGCGCGTCGGCGCCTTTGCTGACCGAAACGCTGCGCAACCAATGGGGCTTCAAGGGGTTGATCGTGTCCGACTGCGACGCGGTCGGGAATATCGCCAATTACCATTATTACCGGCCCGATTCCGCGAGCGGGTCAGCGGCGGCGATCGCCGCGGGGATGGATTTCAACTGCGGCAAGACCTACGCGGCGCTCGGCGATGCGGTGCGGCGCGGGCTGGTGCCCGAGGCGACGCTCGACACGAGCCTGACGCGGACGTTTGCAGTGCGGCGGATGCTGGGTGGCGCGTTCGGCGCGACGAGCCCTTGGGACAAGATCAAGCCGACCGAGTTCGATACGCCCGCGCACCGCGCGCTGGCGCTGGAGGCGGCGCGCAAGGCGATGGTGCTGGTCCAGAACAATGGCGTGCTGCCGCTCAAACCCTCGGCAAGGATCGCGGTGATCGGGCCGAATGCCGACAGCGTCGATGTGCTGGAGGCGAATTATCATGGCACCGCCGCGGCCCCCGTCACGCCGCTCGCCGCGCTGCGGACGGCGTTTGGCGGTGTCCACTATTCGCAAGGATCGAGCATCGCGGAGGGGGTGCCGGTGCCGGTGCCCGATACCGCGCTGTCGCTGCGGGCTGAGTATTTCCGGGGGAGCGATTTCGCGGGGACGCCGGTGGTCCGCGCCGACCGGCTGATCGATTTCGACTGGGATCGCACCGCGCCCGCGCCGGGGATCGATCCGGCGGCGTTCTCGGTGCGCTGGACGGGCAGTGTCACCGCACCGGCGGCGGGCGACTATGTGTTCCGGCTCGACGTGCCGCGCTGCTTCGACTGCAAGGGGCATGATCCGGCGCGCCTGTGGATCGACGACAAGCTGGTCGCGGACGACGATGGCAGCGGCAAGGCTGTCGAGGCGCCGGTGACGCTGGCCGCGGGCGCGCATTCGATCCGCGTCAAGCTGGCGCATAGCGGTGAGGATCAGGGGTTGCGGCTGACCTGGACCGCGCCTGCCGAGGCGCAGATCGCCGAGGCGACCGCCGCGGCGAAGGAGGCCGATGCGATCGTCGCGTTCGTCGGGCTGTCGCCCGCGGTCGAGGGCGAGGCGTTGCAGATCGAGGTGGCGGGCTTCTCGGGCGGCGACCGGACCGATATCGGGCTGCCCGCCGCGCAGGTGAAGTTGCTCGAAGCCGCCAAGGCGACCGGCAAGCCGCTCGTCGTCGTGCTGATGACGGGCAGCGCGGTCGCGCTCACCTGGGCGAAGGCGCATGCCGATGCGATTCTGGTCGGCTGGTATCCGGGCCAGGCGGGCGGTCAGGCGATCGCCGAGACGCTGACGGGTGCGAACAATCCGGGCGGGCGCCTGCCGCTGACCTTCTACGCGAAGACGCGCGATCTGCCCGCGTTCATCGATTACAACATGCGCGAGCGGACCTATCGCTACTTCACGGGCACGCCGCTCTGGGGCTTCGGCCACGGGCTGAGCTATACGCAGTTCGCCTATGCTGCACCCAAATTGCTGCGCAGCACTATCGCGGCGGGTGAGAGCTTTACGGTCGAGGTCCCGGTGAAAAACACGGGCAAGGCTGGCGGCGACGAAGTGGTGCAGGCGTATCTGGTGCCGCCCGAACCGGCGGTGAAGCCGCGCTTCAACGATCCGGTGCTGCAACGCCAGCTCGTCGGGTTCAGGCGCGAGACAGTGAAGCCCGGGCAGACGGCGCGCGTGGCATTCACGATTGATCCGCGGGGGATGAGCAGCGTCGATGCGGCGGGCAATCGCCGCGTCGTGCCGGGCGAATACCGGCTGCATATCGGTGGCGGCCAGCCCGGTGACGGGCCGGGTGTCGATACCGTCTTCACCGTGACGGGAACCAAGGATTTGCCGAAATGATCGATCGTCGCATGCTCATCGCGGGCGCCGCGGCACTCGGCCTCTCGGGACCGCTGCGATCCGCCGCGCCGTCGTTCGTCAGCAAGCGCCCGAAGCTCGGCGATCGCCGCTACACCAGCCGCGCGGTCGAAGCGGAGATCGCGCGCGTCACGGCGAAGATCGGCGATCCCGAACTCGCCTGGATGTTCGGCAACTGCTACCCGAACACGCTCGACACGACGGTGTTCATGGGCGCGGTCGACGGCAAGCCCGATGCGTTTGTCATCACCGGTGACATCGACTGCATGTGGCTGCGCGACAGCTCGGCGCAGGTGCATCCGTATCTGCCGCTGGCGAAGCGCGATCCGGCGCTGCGCACCCTGTTCCGCGGGCTGATCGCGCGACAGGCGCGGTGCATCCTGATCGATCCCTATGCCAACGCGTTCATGCACGACCCGTCGGCGAAGACCAATCTGAGCTGGTCGCTGACCGACGACACGGTGATGAAGCCGGGCGTGGGCGAGCGGAAGTGGGAGATAGATTCGCTCTGCTACCCGATGTGGATCGCGCACGCCTATTGGCAGGCGACCGGCGACACCGTGCCGTTCGACGCGCTGTGGGCGGACGGCGCGCGCGCGTCGATCCGGACGTTTCGCGAACAGCAGCGCAAGGACGGGCCGGGGCCGTATCGCTTTCGCCGGTCGTCGCCGATCGTCGGCGAGAGCATGCCGCTCGACGGCTATGGCCCGCCGTCGCGGCCGGTCGGGCTGATCCATTGCGGGTTCCGCCCGTCGGACGATGCGTGCGTGCTGCCGTTCCTGATCCCGTCCAACATCTTCGCGGTGCGCGCGCTGCGTCAGGTCGCGGAACTGGCGACGCGCGTGCGGCACGACACGGCGCTGGCCGCCGATGCGAGCGGGCTGGCGGACGAGGTCGAGGCGGCGTTGCGGCTGCATGGGATGACCAAAGGTGCGGACGGCCAGCCGGTCTGGGCGTACGAGACGGACGGCTATGGCAACGCGATCTTCATGGACGACGCCAATGTGCCGAGCCTGTCGGGGCTGGCCTATCTCGGCGCGGTGAAGCCCGACGACCCGCTCTGGCGGCGCACCGCCGCGCGCGCGTGGAGCAAGGACAACGCGTATTTCTTCAGCGGCACGGCGGCGGACGGGATCGGGAGTCCGCATACCGGCTTGCGCGAGATCTGGCCGATGGCGATCGTGATGCACGGCCTGAACGCGCTCGAGACGGGCGACGATGCGACCGTCGCGCGCAGCCTCGCTGCGCTCAAGACCACGCATGGCGGCACCGGGTTCATGCATGAATCCTTCAACCAGGACGACGGCGCGAAGTTCACGCGGTCGTGGTTCGCCTGGGCGAACGGGCTGTTCGGCGAGCTGATCGTCGACATCGCCGCCAAACGCCCCGCACTTCTCGGAGTCCGCGCATGACCATCTCCCGCCGTATGCTGCTCGCCGGAAGCGGCGCGCTCGCGCTGACCGCGCGCGCGACGTTCGCCGCCACGTCCGCCAAGACGACCGCACCTGACCTGTTCGTCGGCACGGGCGGGCATGGCCACACCTATCCGGGCGCGACGGTGCCGTTCGGGATGGTGCAGCTCAGCCCCGATACCGATGTCGAGCGTTGGGATGCGTGCTCGGGCTATCACCGCACCGACACGTCGATCATGGGCTTCAGCCACACGCATCTGTCGGGCACCGGGATCGGCGACATGCTCGACGTGCTGGTGGTGCCGACGCGCGGGAAGGTGCAGCTGGTGCCGGGAACGCTCGCCGATCCGGATGCGGGGTATCGCCAGCGCTTCACCGCCGAGCATGCCGAGCCCGGCTATTACCGTGTGACGCTTGAATCGGGCGTGCGTGCGGAGCTGACCGCGACCGAGCGGACCGGCATCCAGCGCCACGTCTTCCCGGCGGGGGCGGGGCACATCCTGGTCGACCTGTCGCACCTGATCCTCGACAAATGGGATCACGGCGTGCTGATCGATGATGCCTCGCTCAACCTCGACGCGACCGGGATGCTGACCGGCAGCCGCCGCGTATTCCGCTGGGCGAAGGGGCGGCGGATCCACTTCGCGATGCAGCTGTCGCGCCAGCCCGACCGGATCGTGTTCTACGGCGATGGCGATGCCCCGCAGCCAGCGGGCGCGAAGGGCGTCGCGGGCAAGCGCGTCAAGGCGGTGCTGCATTATGACGACGCGGGCGCCGCGCCGATCGTGATCCGCACCGGCATCTCCGCGGTGGACGTCCCCGGCGCGCGCGCGAACCTTGCCGCCGAAGCGCGGCATTGGGATTTCGATCGCTACCGTGCCGATGCGACCAAGAGCTGGGCGCCCGCGCTCGCTGCGGTCCGTGTCGAGGGAGGCACGGCTGCGCAGCGCACGATCATGGCGAGCGCGCTGTACCATGCACAGCTCGCTCCGACGCTCTTCTCCGATGTCGACGGGCGCTATGTCGGGCTTGATCGGCGGGTGCACAGCGTCACGGGGAAGGACCGTGCGTACAGCAGCTACTCGATGTGGGACACGTATCGCGCGCTGCATCCTTTGCTCACGCTGATCGAGCCGCAGCGCACCGCGGAGCTCGTCGGCGACCTGATCCGCCAGACGCAGCAGAGCCCTTACGGCCCGCCGGTCTGGCCGCTCCAAGGCGTCGAGACGGGCTGCATGATCGGCTGGCATTCGGTGTCGGTGATGGCCGAGGCGCGTGCGAAGGGCGTGCCGGCGAACTATGCCGCAGCGTGGCCGAACGTGCGCCGCCGGTCGTTCGATTTCGCGATGCCCAATCTCGACAACAGCCTGGGGATCAAGCCGTACGACACGATGGGCTACATCCCCGCCGACACGGTGTTCGAGTCGGTCTCGCGCACGCTCGAATATGCGTATGACGATTACGCGTCGGCGCATCTGGCCGATGCGGCGGGCGCGACTGCCGAGGCGGCGCGGTTGCGCAAGCGGAGCGGCAACTGGCGCAACGTGTTCGATGCGTCGATCGGGTTCGCGCGGCCCAAGCTCGCGGACGGGACCTGGACGACGCCCTATGATCCGATCGCGCTCGGCCATTCGAGCAAGTGGCGCGATTATACCGAGAGCAATGGCTGGCAGGCGACGTTCCTCAACCAGCACGACGTCTATGGCCTGATCGCGGCGATGGGCGGCGATGCCAAGTTCGAGGCGAAGCTCGACGGCCTGTTCAACGCGCCGTCGACGCTGCCCAAGGATGCGCCGCCCGACATCTCCGGGCTGGTCGGGCAGTATGCGCATGGCAACGAGCCGAGCCACCACGTCGCCTATCTGTACGCCTATTGCGGTACTGTCTGGAAGACGCAGGCGATGGTCCGCCGGCTGCTGACCGAGATGTACAAGGACGATCCCGACGGCATTATCGGCAACGACGATTGCGGGCAGATGAGCGCGTGGTTCGTGCTGAGCGCGCTCGGGCTGTATCCGGTCGATCCGGTGAGTGCGAACTATGTGCTGGGCGGTCCGCTGTTCGATCGGGCGGAGATGCGCGTCGGTGCGGGCAAGACGCTGGTCGTCGAGGCGCGCGGCAATGGTCCCGACCGGCCTTATGTCCAGTCGGTGACGTGGAACGGCCGTCCGTGGACGAAGAGCTGGGTCGCGCATGCCGATATCGTCCGCGGCGGACGGCTCGTGTTCGAGATGGGCGCGACGCCCAACCGTGATTTTGGCCGCGCGCCCGCGGATCGGCCGCCAGCAACAACCGGAGTTTCGCGATGACCTTGGATCTCAATCGCCGCGCGTTGATCGCCGGTACGCTAGCCACCGCTGCCGCTGGTCGTGCGAATGCCGCCGCTCCCGTCGGTGCGCCCGCTCCGTGGGGTGCGACGCCTAGCGTGCGTCAGCTCGCCTGGCACAAGCGCGAGCGTTACGGCTTCGTCCACTTCACGCTGAACACCTGGACCGACAAGGAATGGGGCTATGGCGACGAGGACCCCAAGCTGTTCGATCCGACCGCGTTCGATCCTGACCAGATCGTCGCCGCGGCGAAAAGCGCGGGGCTGACCGGCCTCGTCCTCACCGCCAAGCATCATGACGGCTTCTGCCTCTGGCCGACCAGGCTCACCGAGCATTGCATCCGCAACAGCCCGTACAAGGGCGGCAAGGGCGATATCGTCCGCGAACTCGGCGACGCGTGCCGGCGGGGCGGGCTCTCGTACGGGCTGTACCTGTCGCCTTGGGATCGCAACCGCGCCGATTACGGCACGCCCGCCTATGTCGAGTATTTCCGCGCGCAGTTGACCGATCTTTGCACCAATTATGGTGAGTTGTTCGAGGTCTGGTTCGATGGCGCGAACGGTGGCGACGGCTATTATGGCGGCGCGCGCGAGGCGCGGAAGATCGATGCGCCGAAATATTATAACTGGCCGTCGATCATCGCGCTGGTGCACAAGCTCCAGCCGATGGCGTGCACGTTCGATCCGCTCGGCGCCGATATCCGCTGGGTCGGGAACGAGGACGGGCATGCGGGCGATCCGTGCTGGCCGACGATGCCGAACCATCCTTATGTCCAGACCGAGGGCAATTCGGGCGTGCGCGGTGCGCCGCTCTGGTGGCCGGCGGAGACCAACACGTCGATCCGGCCCGGCTGGTTCTATCATGCCGACGAGGATCTGCAGGTGAAGTCGCCGCAGCGGCTGATGCAGTTCCATGACGAGTCGGTCGGGCGCGGCACCAACATGATGCTGAACCTGCCGCCCGATCGCCGCGGGCTGATCGCCGAGCCCGATCTGGCGTCGCTCAAATCGTTCGGCGATGCGTTGCGCGCGAGCTTCGCGACCGATCTGACCAAGGGCGCGGTGGCGACCGCCTCGGCGGTTCGCGGGCCCCGGTTCGCGGCTGCCAATGTGCTCGACGGCAATCCCGACACCTATTGGAGCACGCCGGATGCGGTGAAAACGCCGTCGCTGGTGCTCGACCTGCCGCCGGGGCGCCGGTTCGATCTGATCCGGATCCGCGAGGCGCTGGCGCTCGGCGTGCGCGTGACGAAGTTCGCGATCGATGTGGCGGACGCGAAAGGCGCGTGGCGCGAGGTCGCGGTGCACGAGTGCATCGGCGCGCAGCGGATCGTCCGGCTGCCCGCGCCCGTCACCGCGCGCCGCGTGCGGTTGCGGATCGTCGAGGCGCCGGCGTGCCCCGCGATCACCGAGCTGTCGCTGTTCCTGAGCGTCGCGCCGGTCGCGGTCGCGGCGTCGCAGGCGACGGGGAACAAGATCATCGCCAAGACCGGGTGGACGATTGCGGGGGCGACGCAGCACACGCTGGCGATGAAATCGGGCAAGCCGGACTTCGCGGGGGAGACATCGCTGGCGGGCGCGCTCAAGCCTGCCTTGCCCGGTGCGGAGGCGGTGCTCGACGACGATCTCGCGACCGTCTGGACGACGCCTGCGCCGACGCCCACGAGCGTGATCATGCTGATTATCGACATGGGGAAGGCGGAGCAGGTCGCAGGGTTCAGCCTGACGCCGACGCGTCAGGCGTTGCCCGATGCGGGCCCGCCGGGGCGCTACCGTGTCGAGACGAGCGAGGACGGCAAGACCTGGACGCCCGCGGGCGAGGGGGAGTTCGGCAACATCGCCTATGCCCGCGCGACGCAGCGCATCACCTTCGCGAAGGCACGTCAGGCGCGGTATCTGATGCTGGGCTTCACGAGCGTCGCGACCGCGCAGCCGAAGATGGCGATCGCCGGAATCGGGGCGTTCCGGCCGTAGACTGTCCCGTCTTGGGGATGGCTGAGACCGCGTTCGCCTATTCTCTCCCGTCATCCTGACGAAAGTCAGGATCCAGAGTAACGGACGGCGCGCTCATGGCTCTGGATCCTGACTTTCGTCAGGATGACGGAGGGGGGGGACTGAGTTCTTGGCGCCATGGGCTGGGCTCGCCGCGCCGGATCGGGCATGGCGTGCCCCGACAGAAGGGGTGAGCGAACAGATGGACGACCGAGCGACGATGCCGCGGATTGCGGGCCCCGAGGATCATGTCGTCGTCGTCGGGGGCGGGTTCTCCGGCGCGCTGTTCGCGGTCAACCTGATGCGGCACGAGGGCCCGCGCGTGACGCTGATCGAGCGACGCGACCGGCAGCTCGCGCGCGGCGTCGCGTACAGCGCGGCGCATCCCGATCACCTGCTCAACGTCCGCGCGGGCAATATGAGCGCGCTGCCCGACGATCCCGGTCACTTCGTCCGCTGGCTGGAGGCGCATGGCAAGGGCGACCGCACCACCTTCGTCCCGCGCACCACCTATGGCGCATATCTGCGCGAACTGCTCGATGCGGCGATCGCGGACTCGGACGGACGGCTGGTCCATGTCGAGGGCGAGGTCTGCGCGATCGATCCGGTGACAGGGGACGGCGTCAAACTGACGATGGCGGACGGGCGGACCATCGCCGCCGACACCGCGGTGCTCGCGCTCGGCAATTTGCCGCCGCATACGCCGCCGGGTCTGCAGCCCGACGCGTTGCCGGCGGGGGTGTATTGCGCGGATCCGTGGGCGGCCGATCTCGCCGAAGGGCTTGGCGCGGACGACACCGTCGTGCTGGTCGGCACCGGGCTGACCGCGATCGATGCGGCGTTGCTGCTCGATGCGCAGGGTTTCGAGGGCCATATCCTGGCCACCTCGCGGCGCGGTCTGTCGCCGCGCCGCCACGTCGACGGCGCGCCCGCGCATCGCGGTGTCGCGGACAAGCCGCAGGGCGGGCTGACCGATCTCGTCCGTCACGTCCGTGCAAGGGCCGCGGTCGAAGGCTGGCGGTGCGCGGTGGACGAGCTTCGGCCGGTCACGCAGATGCTGTGGGCGGCCGCGTCGCAGGAGGTGCGCGGACGCTTCCTCCGGCATCTGCGGCCCTATTGGGATGTCCACCGCCATCGCCTCGCACCGCGCGTCGCCGAGCGGGTCGAAGCGCTCGTCGAGTCCGGGCGGCTGACGGTGGCAGCGGGCAAGATCGTGTCCGCCGAAGCGGACGGAACCCACGCCACGCTGCGCTGGCGACCACGCGGTGAGACCGATCCGGTCGTCACGCGCGCCGCGCGGATCGTCAACTGCACCGGGCCGCAGGGCGATCTGCTGCGCTCCGAGGAGCCGCTCGTGAAGCATCTGCTTGCGGCGGGGGCGATCCGGCCCGATCCGTTGCGCCTCGGCGTCGACGTCGATGCGCAATCGCGCGCGATCCGGGCCGACGGCACGCCCGACGACCGCATCCACTGCATCGGGCCGATGACCCGCGGCGGGCTGTGGGAGGTCGTCGCGGTCCCCGACATCCGGGTCCAGAGCTGGGATCTCGCGCGCCGCCTGTCGAACGCGCAATGGGTCGGTGGCGAAGGGCTTTGACCGCGATCCGGCGTTTCTTCGCGGGCGATGCGGCGGGGGCGATCGTGCTGCTCGGCGCAACGATCGCCGCGCTGATCGTCGCCAACTCGCCGCTCGCGCCGACCTATGTCGCGACGCTGCACCACGCGGTCGCCGGGATGAGCGTCGAGCACTGGATCAACGACGGCGCGATGGCGCTGTTCTTCCTGCTGATCGGTCTGGAGGTGAAAAGCGAGTTCGTCTCGGGGCATCTCTCGACCTGGGGGGAGCGCATCCTGCCCGGTACGGCCGCGCTTGCGGGCATGATCGTGCCGGCGTGCCTCTATCTGCTCGTCAACATGGGCACGCCCGCCAATCTGCGCGGCTGGGCGATCCCGGCGGCGACCGACATCGCGTTTGCGCTCGGCATACTGGCCTTGCTCGGGTCGCGCGTGCCGACCTCGCTCAAGGTGTTGCTGACCGCGATCGCGGTGATCGACGACCTGCTCGCGATCCTCGTCATCGCGCTGTTCTATACCGGCCATATCGCGCTGCTGCCGTTGCTCGCGGCGGGTGCAGGGCTCGGCGTGCTCGTCATCCTGAACCTGTCGGGGGTGCGGTCGCTGCTGCCGTATCTGCTGATCGGCATCGGTATCTGGTACGGTGTTCTGCTGTCGGGCGTGCATGCGACGTTGGCGGGCGTCGCGGTCGCGCTGACGATCCCGCTGCGGACGGGCGGTGGCCAGCCGCCGCTGAAGCGTCTCGAGCATGCGCTCCAGCCCTGGTCGAGCTTCCTAATCGTGCCGGCGTTCGGGTTCGCCAATGCGGGCATCGCGTTCGGCGGGATGGCGGCGGCGGACGTGATCGCGCCGCTGCCGGTCGGGATCATGCTCGGGCTGTTCCTCGGCAAGCAGATCGGCATCTTCGCGACGATCCGTGGACTGGTCACGGTCGGGCTCGCCGCGGCGCCGAAGGGGGCGAGCTGGGCACAGGTCTACGGCATGGCGGTGCTGTGCGGGATCGGCTTCACGATGAGCCTGTTCATCGGCGGGCTGGCGTTCGCCGGCGCGCCGCACGCTATGGATTCGGTGAAGATCGGTGTGTTCGCGGGGTCGATCCTGTCGGGTATCGCGGGGTGGACACTCCTGCGTCGCAGCGCGCGATAATTCCGACAATACTACGCGAAACATACGCGGGACGCGGGCAATCGATCTCGAATTGCTACGTCGCCAAGGCCTAATTGCCAGTCCTCGCGGTGCGCCAGTCTTTCGGCCGCCCGCGCATGGGGATAGCAATGCACAGTCTTCGTTTCGTCGCCGCCGCCGGTTTGTTGACCGGTCTCGCCACGCCCGCCTTCGCGCAGGACACCGCCCCGCCTTCGCCCGTGACCGTCAGCGGTTCGGTCACGCTCGCGACCGACTATCGCCTGCGCGGCGTGTCGCAGTCGGACAAGGACGGCGCGATCCAGGGTGGCCTGACGATCGCGCACGACAGCGGCTTCTATGTCGGCGCCTGGGGCTCGAACCTGGCGGGCTGGGGGACGTTCGGCGGCTCGAACATGGAGCTCGACCTGATCGGCGGCTACAAGCACAAGCTGGCCGACAACGCGACGCTCGACGTCGGGCTGACCTGGTACATGTATCCGGGCGGCGCGTCGAAGACCGACTATGCCGAACCCTATGTGAAGCTCAGCGGCACGACCGGCCCGGCGACGCTGACCGCGAGCGCCTTCTATGCGCCCAGGCAGCAGGCACTCGGCAAATGGTACCGCACCGGCGCCGATGCCGCGGCGGGCATCTATACCGATGCGGGCGACAAGCAGGACAACCTCTACCTCACCGGCGACGGCGCGTTTGCGATTGCCGGCACGCCGCTGACCGCCAAGGCGCATATCGGCCATAGCTGGGGCAATGACGGCCTAGGCCCCAACGCCACCAGCGCGGCGCCGACCGGCGACTATTGGGATTGGTCGCTGGGGGCGGACGCGACGTACAAGACCCTGACTCTCAACGTCAGCTATGTCGACACCGACATCACGCGTCGCCGTGCCGCCTATCTCCAGCCGAGCTTCTCGCGCGGGCAGGACGGCACCGGATCGATCGCCGACGGCACGATCGTCGCCTCGCTCACCGCCGCCTTCTGAAGGATCGATCGATGCAGGATCTACTCTGGATAGCGTTCATGCTCGGACTGGTGGCGGCAACGCTCGCCTATGTCCGGCTGTGCGACCACGCGTGAGGACGCAGCCATGACCCTCGACCTCTGGCTCGCCGCGATCGTCGCGGTCGGGCTGCTTTTCTATCTCGTGGCGGTGCTGATCCGTCCCGAACGCTTTTAGGAGCGCGTCCGCATGACATTCGAAGGATGGATCCTCATCCTGGGCTTCGTCGGCATCCTGCTGGCGTTGACCAAGCCCGTCGGGCTGTGGCTGTTCGCGCTGTACGAAGGCCGCCGCACGCCGTTCCACGTCATTCTCGGCCCCGTCGAGACCGGCTTCTACAGGCTTAGCGGGATCGACCCGAAACAGGAGCAGGGCTGGCGCCGCTATGCGCTGCACATGATCGCGTTCAACGCGGTGCTGATGGCGCTGACCTATGCGGTGCTGCGGCTGCAGGGCGTGCTGCCGGGCAATCCGCAGGGGCTCGCCGGGCTCAGCCCGCATCTCGCGTTCAACACCGCGATCAGTTTCACCGCGAACACTAACTGGCAGAGCTATGCGGGCGAATCGACGATGTCGAACTTTGCCCAAATGTTCGGCCTGACGATCCACAATTTCCTGTCGGCGGCGACCGGCATCGCGCTGGCCTTCGCGCTGTTCCGCGGGTTCGCCAGGCGCTCCAGTGCGACGATCGGCAATTTCTGGGCCGACGTGACGCGCGTCACGCTCTACCTGCTAGTGCCGATCTGCATCGTCGTGACGCTGTTCTACATCGCCAGCGGCGTGCCGCAGACGCTGGCCGGCACGGTCGACATCACCACCCTCGAGGGCCTCAAGCAGACGCTGACGCTTGGCCCGGTGGCGAGCCAGGAAGCGATCAAGATGCTCGGCACCAATGGTGGCGGCTTCTTCAACGCGAACTCGGCGCATCCGTTCGAGAACCCGACCGCGCTCACCAACCTGGTGCAGATGCTGTCGATCTTCGTCATCGGCTTCGGGCTGACCTGGACGTTCGGCAAGGCGGTCGGCAACACCAAACAGGGCTGGGCGATCCTCTCGGCGATGCTCGTGCTGTTCCTCGCCGGCGTCACCATCACCTATGCGCAGGAAGCCGCGGGCAACCCGATCCTGCACGGTATCGGCGTCGCAGGCGGCAACATGGAAGGCAAGGAGGTCCGCTTCGGGATCGCCGCGTCCGCCCTGTTCTCGGTCGTCACCACCGCGGCCTCGTGCGGCGCGGTCAATTCGATGCACGACAGCTTCACCGCGCTTGGCGGGATGATCCCGCTGCTCAACATGCAGCTCGGCGAAGTCGTGATCGGCGGCGTCGGTGCGGGCATCTACGGCTTCCTGCTGTTCGCCATCCTCGCGGTGTTCGTCGCCGGGCTGATGGTCGGTCGCACGCCCGAATATGTCGGCAAGAAGATCGAGGCGCGGGAGGTGAAGCTCGCGGTGCTCGCGATCGCGATCCTGCCGCTCGTCATCCTCGGCTTCACGGCGCTCAGCGCGGTGCTGCCCGACGGGCTGGCGGGGCCGCTGAACAAGGGGCCGCACGGGTTCACCGAGATCCTGTACGCCTATACCAGCGCGGTCGGTAACAACGGGTCGGCCTTTGCCGGGCTGACCGCCAACACGCCGTTCTACAACGGCCTGCTCGGCGTCGCGATGTGGCTCGGCCGCTTCTTCATCATCGTGCCGATGCTCGCCATCGCAGGGTCGCTCGCCGCGAAGAAGTACACGCCCGAAAGCGCAGGCTCGTTCCCGACGACGGGGGCGCTGTGGATCGGCCTGCTGGTCGGGATCATCCTGATCGTCGGCGGCCTGACCTTCCTGCCGAGCCTCGCGCTCGGTCCCATCGCCGATCATCTCGCGATGATCAGCGGCAAAACCTTCTGACGGGACAAGCCAAAATGGCACGCACCCCTACCAAGTCGCTGTTCACGGCCGACTTGATCATCCCGGCGATCGGCGACGCTTTCCGGAAACTCGATCCGCGGCAGTTGATCCGCAACCCGGTGATGTTCGTCACCGCCGTCGTCGCCACGCTGTTGACGATCCTCGTCAATGTCGGCGGCGACGGGCTCTCGATCGGCTTCAAGATCCAACTCGTCATCTGGCTGTGGCTGACGGTGCTGTTCGGCACCTTTGCCGAGGCGCTCGCCGAGGGCCGCGGCAAGGCGCAGGCCGCGTCGCTCCGCGCGACCAAGGCGGAGCTGACCGCGCGTCGCATGAAGGGCGACCAGGTCGAGTCCGTCCCCGCCAGCGCGCTGCGTGCGGGCGATATCGTCCTCGTCAGTGCCGGTGGCGCTGGGGGGGGCGACCTGATCCCCGCGGACGGCGAAGTCGTCTGGGGCGTCGCCTCGGTCAACGAGGCCGCGATCACCGGCGAGAGCGCGCCGGTGATCCGCGAGGCAGGCGGCGATCGGTCCGCGGTGACGGCGGGCACGCGAGTCATCTCCGACGAGATCCGCGTGAAGGTCACCGCCAATCCGGGCGAGGGCTTTCTCGACCGGATGATCGCGCTGGTCGAGGGCGCCGAGCGGCAGAAGACGCCGAACGAGATCGCGCTCACGCTGCTGCTCGTCGGGCTGACGATCATCTTCCTGATCGCGGTCGGCACGATCCCGGGTTTTGCGAGCTATGCGGGCGGCCGCGTGCCCGTCGCGATCCTCGCCGCGCTGCTGATCACGCTGATCCCGACGACGATCGCCGCGTTGCTGTCGGCGATCGGCATCGCCGGCATGGACCGGCTGGTGCGCTTCAACGTGCTGGCCAAGTCGGGTCGCGCGGTCGAGGCGGCGGGCGATATCGACGTGCTGCTGCTCGACAAGACCGGCACGATCACGATCGGCGACCGCCAGGCGAGCGAGTTCCGCAGCGTCGGCGGCACGCGCGACGAGGAACTGGCCGAGGCGGCGTTGCTCGCGAGCCTTGCCGACGAGACGCCGGAAGGCCGATCGATCGTCGTCCTCGCCCGCGACAAGTTCGGCGTGACGACGACGGCTTTGCCGGATGATGCGGAAGTCATTCCCTTCACCGCGCAGACCCGCATCTCGGGCGTGAAGGTGAACGGCGCACTGATCCAGAAGGGTGCGGTCGATTCGATCCTGAAGGCCAATCCGGGGGCAGGGGCGACCGCGGCTGCGACCGAGCTGCGCCGGATCACCGACGAGATCGCGCGCGCCGGCGGCACGCCGCTGGCGGTGGCGATGGACGGCCGGCTGCTCGGCGCGATCTTCCTGAAGGACGTCGTCAAGGCGGGCATCCGCGAACGCTTCGGCGAGCTGCGCACGATGGGTATCCGCACGGTGATGATCACCGGCGACAACCCGCTGACCGCGGCGGCGATCGCGGCGGAGGCCGGCGTCGACGATTTCCTCGCGCAGGCTACCCCTGAGGACAAGCTCGCGCTGATCCGCAAGGAACAGCAGGGCGGGCGGCTGGTCGCGATGTGCGGCGACGGCACCAACGATGCGCCCGCGCTGGCGCAGGCGGATGTCGGCGTGGCGATGAACACCGGCACGCAGGCCGCGCGCGAGGCGGGCAACATGGTCGACCTCGACAGCGATCCGACCAAGCTGATCGAGATCGTGGGTCTCGGCAAACAGCTGCTGATGACCCGCGGCGCGCTGACGACCTTCTCGGTGGCGAACGACGTCGCGAAGTATTTCGCGATCATCCCGGCGATGTTCGTCGCGCTCTATCCCGGGCTCGGCGTGCTCAACGTGATGCGGCTGGGCTCGCCCGAAAGCGCGATCCTGTCGGCGATCATCTTCAACGCGATCATCATCCCGATGCTGGTGCCGCTCGCACTCAGGGGTGTCGCGTACAAGCCGATGGCGGCGGGCCCGCTGCTCGCGCGCAATCTCGCGGTCTACGGTCTCGGCGGCCTGATCGCGCCGTTCGTCGGGATCAAGCTCATCGACATGCTCGTCGGTGCGCTGGGCTTAGCGTGAATTTGTTCTCCCGCGAAGGCGGGAGCCCAGACTGGGTCCCCGCCTTCGCGGGGACACATGGAGACGACAGAATGACATCCGATCTTACCTCCGCCCTTCGCCCTGCGTTCGTCATGACGATCCTGTTCGCGCTGCTGCTCGGGATCGTCTATCCCCTCGCGATGACCGGCATCGGACAGGCGATTTTCCCGACCCAGGCGAACGGCAGCCTCGTCGTCGCCGACGGCAAGGCGATCGGCTCGACCGTGGTCGGGCAGGCGTTCACCACCGATCGCTATTTTCAGACTCGCCCTTCGGCGGCCGGCAAGGGCTATGACGGGCTCGCCTCGTCGGGGTCGAACCTTGGGCCGACCAGCCAGGCGCTCGTCGATCGGACCAAGGCCGATGTCGCCAAGCGTCGCGCGGAAGGTGTGACCGGGCCGTTGCCCGCCGATCTCGCCACCGCGTCGGGGTCGGGGCTAGACCCCGACCTGTCGCCCGCCTCGGCCTATGCGCAGGTCGCGCGCGTCGCCCGCGTCCGTGGCGTGGCTGCCGACAAGGTCCGCGCGCTGGTGGCCGCCAATGTCGACGGCGCGCTGTTCGGAATCCTCGGCGAACCGCGCGTCAACGTCCTGGCGCTCAACCGCGCCCTCGACGCAACCGGGCCGCACGCAACGGGCGCGCGTTGAACGACGACACGCGACCATCGCCCGAGGCCCTTCTCCGACAGGCGTCGCAGGAGGGTCGCGGCCGTCTGAAGATCTTCCTCGGCGCCGCGCCCGGGGTCGGCAAGACCTTCGAGATGCTCTCCGAAGGCGCCGAACGCCGTCGCGCCGGCGTCGACATCGTCATCGGCGTGGTCGAGACGCATGGCCGCGTCGAAACCGAAGCGCTCACCCGCGGGCATGAGATCGTGCCGCGCAAGCCGATCCCCTATGAGGGGCGGACGCTCGACGAGATGGATCTCGACGCGATCCTCGCGCGCGCGCCGACGCTCGTCCTGGTCGACGAACTCGCGCATACCAACGCGCCCGGCAGCCGCCACCCCAAACGCTATCAGGATGTCGAGGAGCTGCTGGCCGCGGGCATCGACGTCTATTCGACGATCAACATCCAGCATATCGAGAGCCTCAACGACGTCGTCGCGTCGTTCACGCGCGTGCGAGTCCGCGAAACCGTCCCCGACAGCATCGTCGAGGCGGCCGAGATCGAGGTCGTCGACATCCCGCCCGACGAGCTGATCGAGCGGCTGAAGGCGGGCAAGGTCTATCTGCCGCAGGAGGCGACGCGCGCGCTGGCGCATTTCTTCTCGAAGTCGAACCTGTCCGCGCTGCGCGAACTCGCGCTGCGACGTGCGGCGCAGGCGGTCGATGCGCAGATGCTCGAACATGTCCGCGCGCTCGGCGTCGGCGGCACCTGGGCGGGGGGCGAGCGGATCGTCGTCGCGATTAGCGAATTGCCCGGCGCGCTCGGCCTCGTCCGCGCGACCAAGCGGATCGCCGATGCGATGCACGCGCCCTGGACCGCGGTATATATCGAGACGCCGCGCGCGCAGGGTTTCGGCGAGGCCGAGCATCGCCAGCTCGCCGGCGTGTTCAACCTCGCGACGCAGCTCGGCGGCGACGTCGCGACCGTCCCCGCGGCCTCGGTGGTCGACGGCCTCAAGACCTTCACGACCGAGGCGCGCGCGACGCAGCTGGTGGTCGGCAAGTCGACCCGGTCGCGCTGGTTCGAGATGCGCCACGGCTCGGTCGTCGACCAGATGGTCCGCGAGACGCCGGGGATCGCGGTGCATGTCCTGCCGATGGAGGGGGGCACCACGCGGGGCCGGCGGAGACATGTCGGCGGCTGGGGCAGCAAGGCGGGTTACGCCTGGACGACGGCGATGGTGGCGGGCGTCACCGGCGTGGCCAGCGCGCTGTTCCACATCCTCAACCTCGGCAACGTCGCGCTGCTGTACCTGCTTCCGGTGATGGCGGCGGCCAGCCTGTTCGGCCTGCGCACGGGGCTGTTCGCGGGGATCGCCTCGTCGGTCGCGTACAATTTCTTCTTCCTGCCGCCGACCGGCACGCTGACGATCAGCAACCCGGAAAACGTGATCTCGATCCTCGTGCTGCTCGGCATCGCGTTCGTGACGAGCCAGCTCACCTCGCGGGTCCGCGCGCAGGCCGACATCGCCGCGGCCAGCGCACGCACCAACGCCGCGCTCGCCGGGTTCCTGCGGCAGATGACGTCGCTGAACGAGCCCGTCGCGCTCGCCCGCGCGATCTGCGAGGAGATCGGGCGGCTGTTCGACGTGCGCGCGGTGATCCTCGTCGCCGAAGACCCGGGCCTTGCGGTGCAGGCGGCGAACGGCGCGGACTACCGGCTCGAGACGATGGAGATGGCCGCCGCGCAATGGGCGTATGACAATGGCGCGCCGGCGGGACGCGGGTCGGGGACGCTGGCGGCATCGGAATGGTTCTTCCAGCCGCTCCGATCGGGCGAGCGCACGCTGGCGGTACTCGGCCTCGCGCGCGACGTCGGCGGCGATCCGGTGCGGTCGGACCAGCTGCCGCTGCTGATGAGCCTGGTCGATCAGGCGTCGCTGGTGCTCGAACGCGCGCGGCTGGAGGTCGAGATGCGCGACGTCGATGCGGTGCGCGAACGCGATCGGTTGCGGCAGGCTTTGCTGTCGTCGGTCAGCCACGACCTGCGCACGCCGCTGACCTCGGTGATGGCGGCGGCGGCGGAACTGCACCGCGGCGTCACCCCCGAACTGATCGCCACGATCGAGAGCGAGGCGGCGCGGCTCAACCGGTTCGTCGGCAATCTGCTCGACATGGCGCGGGTCGAGGCGGGCGCGCTCCGGCTGCGGCTCGAGCCGACCGACCTGACCGATGCGGTCGCCGGCGCGGTCCACGATACCAAGCGCGTGCTCGAGGGGCATGCGATCGACCTCGACGTCGCGCCGAACCTGCCGCTGGTCCGCATCGATCCGCAGCTGCTCCACCACTGCCTGCTCAACCTGCTCGACAATGCCGGGCGCTATGCCGACCCGGGCACGCCGGTCGTGGTGCGCGCCGAGCATCGTTTCGGGATGCTCCGGCTGTCGGTGATCGACCAGGGGCCTGGTCTGCCACCCGGCCGCGAGAAGGAGGTGTTCGAGACGTTCCGCCGCCTCGAAGGCTCCGACCGCGCGATCGGCGGGACCGGGCTGGGGCTTGCGATCGTCAAGGCGTTCGCCGAAGCGATGGGGATGGGGGTCGAGGCCGGCAACCGCGAAGACCGGCCCGGCGCACGGTTCTCGCTGTGCTTTCCCAAGGACCTGCTCGTCCGCGAGACCGATGGAGCGAATGTGTGAGCGGACAGACCATCTTGATCGTCGACGACGAGCTGCATATCCGGCGGCTGCTGCGCAACACGCTGGAGCGGGCGGGGTACGGCGTCGAGGAGGCGGTCGACGCGCGCGAGGCGCTGCGGATTGCGGGCAGCCGGCCGTTGACCGCGGTGCTGCTCGATCTCGGGCTGCCCGATCGCGACGGCCTGGAGCTCGTGCCGCTGTTGAAGAAGCTCGGCGATCCGATCGTGCTGGTCGTGTCGGCGCGCGAGGCGACCGACCAGAAGGTCGCCGCACTCGATCTCGGCGCCGAGGATTACGTCACCAAGCCGTTCGATACCGAGGAGCTGCTCGCGCGGCTGCGCGTGGCGTTGCGCGGGCGCGGCGAGGCGACGGCGCGCCCGACGATTTTGCGCGCGCACGGCGTGGAGATCGATTTCGAGCACCGGCTGGTGCGGCGCGGGGAGGAGGAGGCGCACCTGACCCGCAAGGAGTATGACGTGCTGTCGGCACTCGCGGCGCATCCGGGCCGGGTCGTGACTCACCAGCGGATCCTGGAGGCGGCGTGGCCGACGGACCATGACCGGCGGATCGAATATCTCCGCATCGTCGTGCGCAACCTGCGGCAGAAGCTTGAAGGCGCAGGCGGTGTCGGCAGCGTGATCGCGAACGAACTCGGCGTCGGCTACCGGCTGCTCGTCGACGCCTGAGTCGACCAACAGCATGTGTCCCCGCGAAGGCGGGGACCCAGACTGGGCTCCCGCCTTCGCGGGAGGACAAGGGGGCGTGGGCTCGTGGCCTGCGCCAAGCGTCGGGATGACGATGTCACGCACTATGCGAAGACTATGGTGCCCCCGCGATATCGATCTCGAACGCTTATGCGACGGTCGATAGCTGGGGTGTCGCATGACCGACGCCTCCCGCCTCCGTACCGATCTCAGCCTGCGCGCGGGCGGCGTCCTGTCGCTGGTGATCGCCGTCACCGCGATCCACGCGCTCGCGGGTCTGCATCCGGCGAACGGCGTGCTTGCGCTGCTGCTCGCGATGATCGGCTTCCTCTGCGCGAGTGCCGGTGCGATGCTGGTGGTCGTCGGCGGGCATATCCACGACCGGGTCCGGATCAGCGCGCGCTGGCGCCGCGTCGAGCGATAGGGCGCGCCCGGGGCGGGACCTGTCGACGCGCGCGCGCGACGGCCTTATGCTACCGCGTTGCAGCATAATGACGACAAGGGAGCGTTCCGCATGATCGGTCGACGCGAAGTGATGACCGCGCTGGGTCTGTTGGGTGTCCTCCCGCAGGCCGCCGCGGCGATGCGGACAGCGCCCGGCAAGGCGACCCCGTTCTCGTGGGAGGCGCTCCAGCAACGCGCCGCGACGCTGGCCACAAAGCCGTACAGCGCGCCCGCCAAGGTCACCGCGGCCGCCGCGATCGATTACGACAAGGTGGGCAGCATCCGCTTCCGTGCCGACAAGACGCTGGCTGGCGGTATCCGCCTGTTCCCGCTCGGCCGCTACGCCCCCACGCCCGTCGCGATCAACGTCGTCGAGGGCGGGCAGGCGCGCCGCATCGACTTTGCGCGCGACCTGTTCGAGGCGGAGGAGGGCCATGCCGCCGCGCTGGGCATCGCCGGCTTCCGCGCGATGGCGCCGGGCGGGACCAGCGACTGGATGGCGTTCCAGGGCGCCTCCTATTTCCGTACCGCCGGCGCGCAGGACCAGTACGGCCTGTCCGCGCGTGGCCTTGCGATCAACACGGGGCTTCCCGGTCGCGAGGAATTCCCCGACTTCACCGAATTCTGGATCGAGCGCACCGGCGCCGACGCCTACACGATCTACGCGCTGATGGACGGCGCGAGCGTCACCGGCGCGTACCGGTTCGAATCGCGGCACGTCGCGGGGGGCGGCGTCGAGCAGCGCGTGTCCAGCGTCCTCAACGTCCGCCGCGACATCGAGCGGCTCGGCATCGCGCCCGCCACCAGCATGTTCTGGTACGGCGAGGGCAACCGCGCCGCCGCGGTCGACTGGCGTCCCGAGATCCATGACTCGGACGGTCTCGCGCTGCTCACCGGCGCGGGCGAACGCATCTGGCGGCCGCTCAACAACCCGCCGCACGAGACGCTCGACAGCTTCGCCGACCAGGCGCCCAAGGGCTTCGGGCTTATCCAGCGCGACCGCAATTTCGATCATTACCAGGATGACGGCGCGTTCTACGATCGCCGGCCCAATCTCTGGGTCCAGCCGCAGGGCGACTGGGGCAAGGGCGCGGTGATGCTCTATGCGTTCCCGACCAACAGTGAGACGGTCGACAATATCGTCTCGTTCTGGACGCCGGCGGTGCCTGCCAAGGCGGGCCAGCGGTTGCAGTTCGACTATACTTTGTCGTGGCGATCGACTGATCCGACCGCGGTCGCGAGTGCGGCGCATGTCGTCGATTGCTGGCAGGGCATCGCCGGACGACCGGGGGCGGAGCCGGTGAAGGGCGCAAGGAAGCTCGTGGTCGATTTCCTCGGCGACGGGCTTGCGGGCCTCGATCGGCAGAGCGGCGTCACGCCCAAGATCGATGTCGTCCGCGGCAAGGTACTGGCGAGTGCGGCCTATCCGGTCGTCGGCCAGAAGAACCGCTGGCGGATTACCGCGGACATCGCGCCCGATGCGCAGGGCCCTGCCGACGTCCGGCTGTTCCTCACGCGCGGTGGTCGCGCGCTCAGCGAAACCGTCCTGATCCCGATCTTTTGATGCAGGCGACCTCGGCCATGATGCCCGGCGAATCGCCGATCGAGATGCCGCCGCAGCGGTTCGACGGGCCGCCACCGCCCTGGACCGCGCCTGAATCTGGGCCGGGGATGGTCGTGTCGTCCGACGACATGCTGGCGCGCCGGATCATCCTCGTGCTGATGACCGGGCTGCTCGCGACCGCGGCCTCGTCGGCGGTGCAGGAATCGCTGCTCGCCGACGGGCTCAGCCTGTGGGACGGCGCGCTGCTCGCGCTGTTCTTCCCGCTGTTCGCGTGGATCGCGTTCGGCTTCATGAACGCCGCGATCGGTTTCGTGCTGTTGATGACGGGCGGGCATCCGGGGTTCGTGCCCACGCCACGCCAGTCCGAACCGCTCGAGGGCCGCACCGCGATCCTGATGCCGGTCCACAACGAAGATATCGCGGCGGTGTTCGAGCGGATCGCGTGGATGGCGCGCGCTATCGCGGCGGGTGGTGTCGCCGATCGGTTCGACATCTTCATCCTGAGCGACTCGGGCGAAGCGGCGGAAGCGTCCGAGGTCGCCGCGTGGCAGGCGCTCGCACCGACGATCGACTGCGCGCTTTATTACCGGCGCCGCACGGTGAACGTCGGGCGCAAGCCGGGCAACGTCGCGGAGTGGATCCGGCGGTTCGGCGGCGGCTATCGCTATATGCTGATGCTCGATGCGGACAGCCTGATGGGCGGCAACACGATCATTGGCATGGCGCAGGTGCTCGAACGCCGGCCTGCGGTGGCGTTGCTCCAGACCGTGCCCGCGGTGATCAACGGCGTGACGTTCTTCCAGCGGTGGATGCAGTTCGCGAGCCGGTTGTACGGTCCGATCTCGACCGCGGGCCTCGTCTGGTGGTCTGGGTCGGAGGCGACCTTCTGGGGGCATAACGCGCTGATCCGGATCGAGGCGTTCGCGAGCAGCTGCGGGTTGCCCGATCTCCCGGGCCGCGCACCGTTCGGCGGCGTCATCATGAGCCACGACATGGTCGAGGCGGCGCTGCTGCGTCGGCGCGGCTGGCGCGTCCACATGCTGATGACCGAGGAGACGTTCGAGGAATATCCGCCGACTCTGATCGACGCGGCGGTGCGCGACCGGCGCTGGGCGCAGGGCAATATCCAGCATCTGAGCTTGCTCGGCGCGTCGGGGTTCCACTGGGTCAGCCGGCTGCAACTGCTGATGGGCGCATCGGCGTTCATCACCTCGCCGGTGTGGCTGCTGATGATCGCGACGAGCGTCGTGCAGGCGCTGATCGGCGAGCGCAACATCGTCGAGGCGCAGACCTCGCTGCAGGTGCTGGCGGTGACGTTGTTGCTGCTGTTCGGGCCCAAGCTGCTGAGCGTGATCTGGGCATTCTCGAATGCCGAGCGGCGGGCGGGGTTCGGCGGACGGCGTGGGATCGTCCGGTCGGTGCTGATCGACGTGCCGTTCTCGATGCTGTCCGCGCCGGTGATCGCGCTGACGCAGACGATCGATCTGGTCGGGATCCTGATGGGGCGCAAGTCCGGCTGGGCGCCGCAGAACCGCGATGCGCATGAGCTGTCGCTGGCGGATGTGATGCCGCGCTATCGCTGGCATGTCGGGGTGGGCGTGGCGCTGTTGCTGGTGACGCCGTTCGCGCCGGTCACCGCGGCCTGGCTTGCGCCGGTGACGCTGGGACTGTTGCTCAGCCCGTTCCTGACGATGCTGACCGCGAGCGAGAAGGCGGGGCGGTGGGCGTCGTCGCACGGGATGTTCGTCGAGCCCGGCGAGCATGTGTCGGTGTTGTCGCGGCCGTCGCTGCCGGCCCCCACGGCACTCTAACGCCCCACGTCATCCTGACGAACGTCAGGATCCAGGGTAAAATGCGGTGTCGTTCCTGGCTCTGGGTCCTGACTTTCGTCAGGATGACGGAGGGGGTGTCAGGCCTTGTGCCCGCTCAACTGCGCCCCCGCATCCTTGGCGAACCGGCGGTTCCAGATCGTTGCCGACGCCGACACCGCCGTCACCACCAGGAACGCCAGCGTGAAGTCGGTCAGTGCTGGCCGCGTCGCGCCCGTGCCGAGCATCCCGACATGCAGCGACGCCGCGCCGACGCAGATGCCGAGCGACAGCATCAGCTGCTGGAACGTCGCGTAGAAGCTGGTCGCGCTGCTCATCCGCGACGACGGGATCTCGTCATAGGCGATCGTGTTGTACGCCGAGAACTGGAACGACATGAAGAAGCCCGAGAGCATCAGCACGCCGAAGATCGCCGGGACCGGCCAGTCGGGGCGGAACAGCCCGGCGACGGCATAGCCCGAGCTGGCGCACAGGCCGCCGACGATCAGGCTGTTGCGGAACCCGAAGCGGCGCAGCACGCGCGGCGCCAGGCTCTTCATCGCGAGCGAGCCGATCGCACCGGCGATCGTGATCGCGCCGCTCGCCGCCGCGGTCATGCCGAAGCCCAATTGGAGCATCATCGGCAGCAGGAACGGCTGCGCGCCCTGCGTGATGCGGGTCAGCGATCCGCCGATCACCGACAGGCGGAAGGTCGGGATCCGCATCAGCGACAGGTCGAGGATCGGGTCGCTGCGCCGCTTGGCGTGACGAATATAGGCGACGCCGGCGACGAGCCCGACCGCGATCAGCGCGATCGCGCGCGATAGTTCGCCGGTGCGGCTGGTCATCTCGAACCCGAACAACAGGCAGCCGAGCGACACGCCGGACAGGATGAACCCGGGCACGTCGAACTTCGCTGGCCGATCCTCGCGGACCTCGCCGATGAAGCGAGTCACCAGCACGACGCCGAGCAGCCCGATGGGCACGTTCAGATAGAAGATCCAGCGCCAGTCGAGATAGGTGACGATCGCGCCGCCGACCGGGGGCCCCAGGATCGGGCCGATCAGCGCGGGCATGATCAGCCACGACATCGCCTGGACCATGTCCTCCTTGGCGACGCTGCGCAGCAGGACGAGGCGGCCGATCGGGATCATCATCGCGCCGCCCAAGCCTTGGAGGAAGCGCGCGCCCATCATGAACGGCAGGCTAGTCGCCTGACCACACAGCATCGATCCGCCGACGAAGATCAGGATCGCCGCGCGGAAGATGGTGCGCGAGCCGAACCGGTCCGCCAAGCGTCCGCTCGCCGGGATGAAGATCGCGAGCGCCAGCAGATACGAGGTCAGCGCGGAACTCATGCTGGTCGCGGGCACGCCGAAATCGCGCGCCATGGTCGGCAGCGCGGTCGCCAGCACGGTCGAATCCATCTGCTCCATGAACAGCGCGCAGGCGATGATCAGTGCGGTGATCCGGTAGTTGCTGGGCGTATGCGGTCGCGCGTCCGGGTCCTTGGCGACGCGCGCGATGGTGTCGGCGGCGGGCATGATGCCGTCGCGGATCTCGCTGTTGATCGACGCCAGCCCGCGCCGACGCAGCCTCATGCCTGCCACCCCCCGCCCAGCGCCTTGAAGACGTCAACCTGGCGATCGACGAGCAGCGCATCGGAGGCGGCGAGGTTCGCCTGTGCGGTGGTGAGCGCGGCCTGCGCGGTCAGCAGCGACAGGAAATCGGTGCGGCCGAAGCGGTAGAGCGTCCCCGCCTGATCCGCGGCGCGCGCGGCGCTGGACTGCGCGCGGCGCAGCGCCGCGTTGCGGTCGCCTTCGCGCGCATAGGCGGACAGCGCGGTCTCGGTCTGGCGCAACGCCTCGAGCGTGGTCGAATCGAACTGCGCGAGCGCCTGGTCGGCACTGGCGCCCGCCTGCGCGATCTGTGCGCGGACGACCGGTCGATTGGGGAAGCTCCAGCTGATCAGCGGCCCGAGCCCGACATGGAACGCGTTGCCCGAGCCAAGCGACGACACGGGGCCGGTGAAGCCTGCCGAGCCGCCCAGGCTGACCTGCGGATACAGGTTGGCGGTCGCAACGCCGATCCGCGCGGTGGCGGCGGCCAGCGTGCGTTCGGCGCCGCGGATGTCGGGGCGGCGGCGGATCAGCGCGCTGCCGTCACCGATCGGCAGCGGACGGGTGAGAGCGGGCGGCCTGGCGCACGTCGCGACGTCCTTCGGATAGTCCGCGGGGGTGCGGCCCATCAGCGTGGCGAGCCGGTACAGCGCGGCGGTGCGCGTGGCGATCTGCGCGGGGATCAGCGCCTCGCTCTGGTCGACCGCGGTGCGCGCGCGGGTCACGTCGAAGGCGGTGCCGCGGCCGCCGCGTTGCAGGCGTTGCGTCACTCCCAGCGTCTGGCGTTGCAGCGCGAGCACGCGGTTGTTCGCGGCGAGCACCATGTTCGCGGTGCACGCCGCGGCATAGCTGCGCGCGGTCTCGGCGGCGACGGTCACGCGGACCGTGTCGCGCGCGGCAGCGACTGCCTCGGCATCGCCTTGCGCCGCCTCGATCCCGCGGCGGATACGGCCGGACAGGTCGAGCGGGTAGGCGAGCGTGATGCCGAGATTGTAGTCGAGCGTACCGGGCAAGTTGCCGCCGCTCGTATAGGGCCGGTCGAGCGACGTGCCGCCGCCGAGCACGGTCGACAGCGTCCGCCCCGCGGCGACCTCGGCGACGACCGCATCGGCGCGGCGCAGGTTCGCATCGGCGGCGCGCAGATCGGTGTTGGCGGTCAGCGCTTCGGTCACGAACCCGTCGAGGCGGGGATCGCCGTAGAGTTGCCACCAGTGATCGGGGAGCGGCGTGTCGACGAAGACCTTTTCGGTGCCGCTGTCGAATTTGCCCTGCGCGGCGGGGCGGTTGACGACGGCGGTGTCGGGGCGCGCGTAGTTGGGGCCGGCGGTGGTGCAGGCGGCGAGGCCGAGCGCGAGGATGCTCGCGGCGATACCGCGACGCTTGAGGGCGGGGGCAACCCCACCCCCTCCGTCATCCTGACGAAAGTCAGGATCCAGAGCCGCAAACGGCGTCGCTCGTAACCCTGGATCCTGACTTTCGTCAGGATGACGGACTAGCAAGGGAGAGGCGGAACGCGTGCGCATCATGTCGCCGCCCCCGGCTGGACCTTGGGCTGCACCGTGACCGTCGCCGTCCGGCCGACGATCAGCTGCGTGCCCTTGGGAACCCGCGTCAGCTTCACGCGCACCGGGATGCGTTGCGCGAGGCGGACCCAGTTGAACGTCGGGTTGACGTTGGGCAGCAGGTTCGTCGTGTTCGTCCGCTCGCTGTCGTTGATCCCCGCGGCGATGCTGTCGACCCGACCCTGCAGCGCCTGCGGTTCGCCCATCAAATGCACCAGGACCGGGTCGCCGAGATGGATGCTGCCGAGCTTGGTTTCCTCGAAATAGCCCTCGACGCGCAGCGAATCGGTGTCGACCAGCGCCATCGCCTGCGCGCCCGTCGCGATATAGTCGCCGGGGTGGAGATCGAGGTTGGTGACGATCCCGTGCACCGTCGCGCGCACCGTCGTGCGCGCAAGGTTGAGCGCGGCGGTCGAGCGCGCGCTTTGCGCCTGCGCAAGCGCGGCCGACGCGGTGGCGACGCGCGCGACATTCTGCTCGTGCGTTTCCTTGGCGACCAGATCGCCCAGCGCCAGGTCGCGCTGTGCCTCGCGCCGCGCCTGGAGCAGAGTCGCGCGCGCGCTCGCGATCGACGCGTCCGACTGCGCCAGCGTCAGTTCGAACCGCGGGCGATCGACGACGAACAGCACGTCGCCGGGCTTCACCGCCTGGTTGTCGTGCACCGCGACGCGCGTGACGAGGCCGGCGACATCGGGGGTCACGCGGACGATATCGGCGCGGATATGCCCGTCGCGCGTCCAGGGATCGGTCTCGTACCGCTTCCACAGCCAGAGGGCGACCAGCACCGCGAGCGCGACGATGACAATCGTGACGGCGGAACGGCCAAGCGGGGCGAGCAGCGATTTCAGGCGGGCGGTCATGCGGGAGGTCCGGTCAGCAGGGCAAGCAGCCCGAGGATGAGGAAGAAGAGCGCGAGATCGACGAGCGGCCGATACGTCACCGCGCGGTAGAATCCGGCAAAGGCGAGCAGCCGGGTGGCGATCGCGGTCAGCAGCACCGCGGCGATCGCGAGCAGGAGGATGCTCGGCAGGTAGACGCCGCCGATCGAGATTTCACCGGTCATGCAGGGCGTCCATAGGCGTGGGCCGAGGGGAAGAGGTTGCGCCGCAGCGAGGTGAGCGCGAGGATACCGGTCCGGTGGCGATCGGGCGCAGAGGTCGCGAACCCCGCCATCGCGGTGTCGATCCCGGCGAGCAGCTCGGGTTCGGGCGGCGCGGGCTCGTTGGGCCGCAGCGCCCGGTAATGCGCGCCGATACCGCGCAGGACCGGCGAGATCATCGCGGCCTCGTCCGGCGTACCGTCGAGCCGCAACTGGCGCAGCTCGCCGACCGAGACGCCGACGCGCAGGTCGGTCAGCGCATCGAGCAGCGGCTTGCCCGGATCCTCGCCCTGCAGCGCGAGGCGCGGCGCGAGCAGGCCGATCCGGTCGAGCATCCGCGCGACCCAGCCCGCGGCATCGGGTCGTCCGGGCGAGTCGCTGCGCGTCGCCAGTTCGCGCCAGCCCGCGCGGATCAGCCGCCGCGCGCTGGTATCCGCGCCGATCGTCTGGAACAGGCCGACGGTGATGACCGCGAACAGCGTCCCGATCAACTGCGAGATGCCGCCATTAACGAAGCTATCGAAGCCGCCGCCGAACCGGTCGTTCAGCCCGACCGTGTTGAGCCCGCCGAGCAACGCGCCCAGCGTCACCAGCAGAGTCGCCGGCCGCGCGAGGAACATGCCGCCGATCAGCATCGGTGGCGCCAGCACCGCCGCCAGCGTCACGAAATCGGTCACGCGCGGCAGGATCGCGAACGCATAGACCGCCGAGACGACGAGGCCGATGATCGTACCGTAGAAGAACGCCATGATCGCCGGCGCCGGGTCGTCGCTGTTGCCGAACAGCGCGCAGCACACGCCGGCGATCAGCACCGCGCCGGCACCGTCCGCCCAGCCCGTGCCGATCCAGAACGCGCAGCCCAGCAGGATCGTCATGATCGTGCCCGCCGCCGCCCGGAGCGCGATGCCGCGATCGCGGTGGAGCGGGCGCTTGGCGGTGCGCGCGAGCAGGCGCGCGACGGCGGGGGTGACGGGGGAGCGCGACGGCGAGCGCATCTGGTCGCGCAGGTCGCGCGCGTTGCGATGCGCGTCGATCAGTTCGGCGAGCCGCGCCAGCAGGCTGAGCCGCAACGCGTCGCGCCAGATCAGGCCGTCGCCGACGGGCGGCTCCAGCGCGTGGGCGCGGGCGATCAGCGCCTCCGCGCTCGCGCCGCGCCGCTCGGTCTGCGGCGGGTCGCGCAGCCATTCGCGGACGTCCTCGATCAGCGCGAGCGCCTCGGGGCGGGGCGCGTCGGCGCCGCGAGTTAGCTCGACGATCCGGTCGTCGACCGCGCTGGCCAGCGGCAACAGCATCGACAGCTCGGCCTGGAGCGCACGCAGCGTCCGCACGCGCGGCAGCAACCGCGCGGTGTCGAACGGCAGATGGATGGAGAGCTGGTGCAGCTCGTTGATGTCGAGCGCGAGCCGGCGGCGGTCGCGGTCGAGCTTGGTATCGGACGCCCCGGCGAGCGAATCGCGCGACCAGCGTTCGGCATCCGCCAGGATCGCGTCGATCCGCCCGAGCAACGCGGCGGTGACGGTCTGCGGAAAGACGAACCCATGGATCAGGCTCCCGCACAGGATGCCGATCGTGATCTCCTGCACGCGCAACGCCGCCGTCGTGAACACCGCGCCCGGCGCCGCGACCGAGGGAAACCCGATGATGCTCGCGGTATAGCCGGCCAGCAGGAAGACATAGGCGCGCGGGGTCCGGTCGAGCAGCGAGATATAGAGGCACACGCCGAGCCACAGTGCGAGGCCGAGCGACAGCAGTTCGGGCGCGTTGACCAGGTTGGGCACCAGCACCACCGCGGCGACCGCGCCGAGCACCGTTCCCGCGACGCGGAACACCGCCTTCGACAGCACCGCACCTGCGAGCGGCTGCGCGACGATGTACGACGTCGTCACCGCCCAATAGGGCCGGGTCAGCCCGATCCGCAGCGCGATATAATAGGCCAGCATCGCCGCGATCAGGCATTTGACGGAGAAGAGCGCTTCCTTCGCGCCGAACCGGGCGAGGATCATCGTGCGCGATCCGCCGCGAACCGCGCCGCGAGCTGCTCCGCGACGCGCAGCGCGACGGCCAGATCGTCGTCCGTCACACCGTCGAGCATCTCGTGCCGCAAGGTGCCGAACTTCGCCTCGATCGTCGTCACCAGCGTGCGGCCATGCGTGGTGAGGCGGATCCGGCTGACACGGGCATCCGCCGGGTCGCGGCGGCGCTCGACGAGCCCGGCTGCGGTCATCTGGTCGATCGACCGGACCAGCGAGGCCTGCGTCACGTCGAGCTCGCTCGCCAGGTCGGTCTGGCGGATGTCGTCGCCGAGCCGGCTGACCTGCACCAGCGCCCACCCGATCGACGCGGACACGTTCATGTCGCTGAGCGCGCGATCCGCCGCCCGTCGCCACATCTTGGCGAGCGGCAGGAGCGTGCGCGCATAGGAGGATTCGAGCGAACGGCGGGGAGAAGTCATTAGCGTGCTAAGTAATGGCGTTTACTTATGCTGCAATGCGGAATCGATTCATGACAGAAAAGTTAGGATCGGTTCCGGCTTGATACTGTTGCGCTGCCCGCGTGCCGTCATGAAACAGGGACAGCCGCGCCCCCGTCATCCTGACGAAAGTCAGGATCCAGAGCAAAGCAGGGCAGGGGCGCGTTACCCTGGATCCTGACTTTCGTCAGGATGACGGGAGAAGGGAGGGTGCGGACCCCCGTCGCGAACAGGCGTTACTCGACCGCCAGGATCACATGGCTCGCCTTGATCAACGCGAGCGCGCGCGTGCCGATCTGCAGGTCGAGCGCGTCGGCACTCTCCCTGGTCACGGTCGCGGTCAGCGTCTTGCCGGGCGTCAGTTCCAGCGTCACTTCGCTGGCGATCGCACCGTCGTCGCGGGCGATCACCGTGCCCGCCAGCGTGTTGCGCGCCGAGGTGCGGAGGCCATCGTCACCGCGCGCCAGGATGACGAAGCTCGACTTGATCAGCGCGAGCGCGGTCGCGCCGGGGACGAGGCCGAGATCCTCCACACTGCCGCGCGTGATCGTCGCGACGATCTCGATCCCCTCGGCGACGGCCAGCGTCACCTCGGCATCGATCGTCCCCGGCGTCACCCGCGACACGGTGCCGCGCAGGACGTTGCGTGCGCTCGTCTTCATCCCGATTCCCCATAGCAATGGCTTCAGCGACAGCCCGTTCGACACGCTCGCCTCGATCCGCGCCATCGCGCTGGCAAGCTCGGCTTCGGCCACCGCATAGCCGTCGAGCACCGCGATGCCGGCGTCGGTGATCGGGCTCGCGCCACCGTCCTTGCCGCCCGCCGCGGGCAGCACGAGCGGGCGGTCGAACAGGTTGTTCATCACCTGCACCGCGTCCCACGCCGCCTTGTAGCTCAGCCCGACGACCCTGGCCGCCGCGCTGATCGAGCCGCTCGCCCGGATCGCACGGAGCAGCGCGATCCGCTCGGCACCGACTCGACCGGTCTGGTCCTTGGCGAGCATGATCGTGGCGTGGAGAGCGGGGTCCGTCATGGCCGCCCTCATACGCAATGGAAGGTGCGGACGCTAAGCCCGATCATACGCGGTTCGCCGGGGCCAGCTCAGGCGAGAAGCGCGACGATCTCCGCGGCGATCTCGGCGGGCAGGCGCGACGCGCCGTCGCTCACCGTCGAGACGGTCGCCCACCGCCCGAGCAACCCCGCCTTCGCCATCGCTGCATAGTTGGTGCGCACGCGGTCCTGCAGCCCGGTATCCGCCTCATACGCATCGAACGCATCGTCGGTGTAGGACCGTTTGCGCTTCTTCAGGATCAGCCCGCGCGCGATCGCGGCGGGGGTGTCGAGATAGACGGACAGGTCGGGTTTGGGCAGCGCGAACGACCCCGTCTCCAGGTCGGCGATCCACGCCATCATCGCGTCGGCCTCGTCGGCAGCGACCTGCGCCGCCTGATACGCCATGTTCGACGCGATGTAGCGATCGAACACCACGACATCGTTCGCCGCCATCGTCGCGAGCAGGTGATCGCGCGATTCCATCCGGTCTAGCGCGTACAGCACCGCCGCCGCCCTGGGCGACGTGTCGCGCGGCAGCGTGCCCGCCAGCATCGCGCCGAGCGCCCAGCCGCCGACCGTCTCGGTATAGCGCGGGAACGACACGACCTCGGCGGTGCGGCCGGTGGCGCGCAGTTGCTCGACCACCAGTGCCGAGGCGGTGGCCTTGCCCGCGCCGTCGGCGCCTTCGATTGCCAGGAGAAAACTCATCACGCTGCCCTAGCAAGGCGGGGGGCCCTAGCAAGCCTTACCGGCTCACCAAAGCCTGCAAATCGATCAGCCCGCGCAGCAGCGACGTGCCGCCCGGCGACGCGATGTAGCGCGGCGTCCAGTTGGGCCGGAACTTCTCCTTGTACGCGCGCAGCCCCGCAAAGCCGTAGAATCGCTCGCCGTGACGGAACAGGAACGCCGCCACCTTCGACCAGGTCGGCGACAGCCGCCGCGCCTCGATCCCCGACAGCGGCGCCATGCCGAGCGAGAAGTGGCGATAGCCGTGCTCATGCCCCCACAGCATCAGCCGCGTGAACAGGAAGTCCATGCCCCCCTGCGGCATGTCCTCGGCATGGCGCATCAGATCGACCGACAGCTCCTGCTTGTTGGGCGTCCCCCAGACATTGGCGAACGCGACGATGCGGCCCTCGGTCCGCACCACCGCGCAGTCGAACTGGGCGAGATAGCCCGGCTCGAACCGGCCGACGCTGAAACTCTTCTCGGCATGATGCTTGTCGGCCAGCCACCAGTCGGAGATCGCCTGCAGTTCGGGAATGATCGCGGGCATGTCGGCGGCGGGCACGACCGCGAACGCCGCGCCCGCGCGTTCGGCGACCCGGCTCGCCTTGCGAACGCTGCGCATGTCGGGCGTGTCGAGCGTGAAGCCGTCGAGCTCGACGGTCGCCTCCTCGCCATATTTGACGAGCTTCAGCCCCATCTCGATCGCGATCGGCACGATCCTGAGGCCGATCTGGTAGAGCAGCAGGCGGCCCTGCGCGGCATCCGCGCGCGCACGGATCGCCCAGAGCAGTTCGGACCAGGCCTCGCTCGGCCCGACCGGGTCGCCCAGCACGATCCAGCTCGCGCCCTTGACCTGGTACATCAGGAACGCGTCGCCGCTGTCCGACACCAGGAAGCGCTTGTCGCCGGTAAAGGCGAGCATCGCATCGGTCCGGTCGGCATGCGCCAGCGCGGCGGTCGCGACGTCGTCGGGCAGCGTGTCGTGGAGGACGGGGATGGGGGCCGCCGCGAACAGCCGCCAGATCGCCGCGCCGATCAACAGCAACCCGACCGCGAGGCTGGTGCGCAGGAAGCGCGAGGCGTTGCCGTTGGTCTCGAACTGCCACCACAGGTCGCTCGAATAGCCGACCCGGCGATAGGCGAAGAACCCGATCAGCACCGACAAGCCGATTGCCGCGCCGACGCCGACCAGCCATTCGGGCGACAAGGGTTCAGCGGTCAGCCGCGTGCGCCGGTAGAACGCCGCGCGCGTCCATTGCAGCGCCGCGGCGGTGAGCAGCAGGATCGTCGCCTCCTCGTAATCGAGGCCCTTGGCGATCGACAGCAGCGCGCCCGCGATGAGCAGCATCCGCGCCGCCCAGAACGCCCCGTCGAGCCGGCGGTAGAGCCCGAGCGCCACGAACAGCAGCATGACGCCGACGAGGCTCGCCGCGACATGCGCCATCTCGCTGATCGGCAGCGGCAGGATCGTCGCCAGCGTATCCATGCGTCCAGGCGCGGCGGGCAGCGCGCCCGATACTAGCAGCATCGCCCCGCTCAGGAACACCAGCACGCCGAGCAGCAGCGGCGCCAGCGGCAGCGCGATCGCGAGCGGATCGGGACCGCGGCCGGGCTCCCGGTTGCGCCCCCGGTTTCTCCATTGCCGCCCCTCGTGGACCGCGATCAACACCGCGGCCAGCACCAGCGGCGCGACATAATAGATGATGCGATAGGCGAGCAGCGCCGCGAGGATCGTCGCATTGTCCTGCGGCATCGTCGCGATGATCACCGCCTCGAACACGCCGAGCCCGCCGGGCACATGGCTGATCAGCGCGACGACGATCGCCACCGCATAGCCGAGGAACAGCACCGGATAGAGCTCGGGCGAGGCGTTCGGCAGCAGCACGAACAGCGCGGCACTCGCCGCCGCAAGGTCGACCGTCGACACCAGCACGAGCGCCAGCGCCTGCCGCGCATCGGGCAGCGGCAGTCGCCAGCCGAACAGCGCGAGCGCCCCGCCGCGGCGATAGCGCAGGACGATCGCCAGCATCGCCAGCGGGATCGCGATGCCGATCGTCCGCTCGAGCAGCGGCGGCATCGTCCATTTGACGATCGGCAGCATCCCCGGATGCAGCGCCATCGACAGGCAGGCGACGGTGATCACGCCCGCCCAGAACGTCACCCCCGCAATCAGGACGACGCGTGCGACGGCGGCCTCGTCGAGCCCGGCGCGGCTATAGACGCGGTAGCGTGCGGAGCCGCCGGTCAGCATCGCAAGGCCGAGATTGTGGCTGATCGTGTAACTGGTGAACGACGCGACCGCCGCGGTGCGCCACGGCAAGGGATGGCCGATCACCTTGAGCGCGATCGTGTCGTAGAAGGTGAGCGCGATATAGCTGACGATCGTCAGTGCGATCGACGCGGACAATTCGGGCCAGCCGAGCGCCGAGAAGGCGGCGCGCACCTCCGACAGGCGGATCTCCGCGGTCAGCTTGTGGATCGCCGCGAAGCCGAGCACCGCGACGACCAGCACCGCCAGCGCGATCAGCGTCCCGCGCCGGTGCGCGACCCAGTCGCGGATCCGCGATACGTGGGTCAACCGCGGCGCCACGTCTGTGTCTTGCACAGGAAGCCGCCGATCAGGCACCCCTTCACCGCGATCGTGTTCGCGTCGAGCAAGGTCAGCGTCGAGCCGAAGGTGCGACCCATGTCGGGGACGAAGATCTGGCCCGACCATGTGTTGCGACCATGGGGACGGTATTCGCGGAGCAGCGCGGTACCGATCAGCTTCGGGGTGCCGCCGTCGCGCGCGTCGGCCTGCGCCTCGTCATCGGCGCGCACGACCCAGCCGCACAGCTTGTCGCCGCACGCACCGGTCTTCACCGCCACGCTGTTCTTCGGATTATGCCAGACGCCTTCCACCGGCGACGCTGGAACGGCCCCCCCCGCGATCATCGCGAGCGCCAACACTGCAGGAATCATCGGTCGATCCTCAATCCGCGAATACGAACCGCGAGAGCACGTCGTAGAGCGCATCCGTGTCGCGGTGAAGCGGGTGTCCGCCGGGCAGCGCGATCCGCCGCGCATTGGCTTGCGTCAGCCGCGGGCACAGGCTTTCCGCCTCGTCGACGCCCTGCACGCAGAGCAGAGGTGCCCAGGTGAGCCTGCGCGCCGTCGGCATCGCATCGGTGGTCGGTGTCCAATAATCGAACACTTCGCTCGGCGAGGCGCGAAACTGGACGGTGGTCTCGGGCACGACCAGCGCGACCCTGGCGATCTTCGCGCGCAGGTCGGCGGGCAGTCCGATGAGCCCGACATGGAGCATGTCCGCGCCGAACGACTGGCCGATCAGCACGACCCGGTCGGCATGGCCGAACCGCAGCGCGCGCTGTTCGGCGCGGGCGATCAGCCTCGTGATCTCCGCGGGCGTCCGTGTCGTGCGCAGATAGGTGAGCGTGTTGACCGCCACCACGGGGACACCGTCGGCGGCGAACCGGTGCGCGATCTGCGGTGCCATGCCGATCTTGTAGCCGAGATCGCCGGTCAGCAGCACGACGGCGAACGCGCGCCGCGGCGTGGTCGCAGACTCGAGCGCGGGAACATCGGTGAAGACCGGTCCGCCGAAATAGCCGAGCCAGCCCATGAAGGCCGTCGCGCCAAGCACGACCACGACCAGAGCGAGCAAGGATCGGCGCAACCATGTCATCCGCAACCGATTGCACGCGTTCGGATGATCGACAAATGGAGCCCGAATGACGTTTTTTTCACGCGCCCCCGCCCGTGACTCAAGCGGGGCGCTGTCGTTCAACCGCGCGTTAGTCCGGCTTGTGCGCGAGCCGTTCGTGGTGGCGGATCACCTCGTCGATGATGAAGCGCAGGAATTTCTCCGAAAACTCGGGATCGAGCTGCGCCTGCGCCGCCAGCTGCCGTAGCCGCGCGATCTGGCGTTCCTCGCGGCCGGGGTCGGCGGGGGGCAGGTCGTGCAGCGCCTTGTGGCGGCCAACCGCCTGCGTCACCTTGAAACGCTCGGCGAGCATGTGGATCAGCGCCGCATCGATATTGTCGATGCTCTGGCGATATCCGTTCAGCAGTTCGTCGGCCACCCGCGCACCCTTTCGTTGGTTCGAAGCGCCTTTTGCGGGCGCGCGCCCTCTTGGGCAAGCGCAGAAGGGGGCCGCGATCGGCGCCAAGGGTTGCTTTGCCGGGGCATAGGCGTCAGAGGCTCGGGGAGATGAGCGCCACCGTCCACCGCCTCGAAGCCGTACGTCCCAATCCCGAGTCCCAGCCGTCGCTGGACCCGATGGTCAAGCTCGTCACCGGCGATATGGATCAGGTCAATGCCGTGATCCGCGGCCGGATGGAGTCGGAAATTCCGTTGATCCCCGAACTCGCCGGTCATCTGATCGCGGGCGGGGGCAAGCGGATGCGGCCGATGCTGACGCTCGCGAGCGCGCAGCTGATCGGTTATTCTGGCACCCAGCATCACCTGCTCGCCGCTGCGGTCGAGTTCATCCACACCGCGACGTTGCTCCATGACGACGTCGTCGACGGGTCGGACCTGCGCCGAGGCAAGCGCACCGCGAACATCATCTGGGGCAACCCCGCCAGCGTGCTGGTCGGCGATTTCCTGTTCAGCCGCAGCTTCGAGCTGATGGTCGAGGCGGGCAGCCTGAAGGCGCTCAAGATCTTGTCCTCGACCAGCGCGGTCATCGCCGAGGGCGAGGTGAACCAGCTGTCCGCCGCACGCCGCGTCGATCTCGGCGAGGAGCGCTATCTCGACATCATCGGCGCGAAGACCGCCGCGCTGTTCGCGGCCGCCTGCCGGATTTCCGCGGTCGTCGCGGATCGCCCCGAGGCCGAGGAGGCCGCGCTCGACGCCTATGGTCGCAACCTCGGCATCGCGTTCCAGCTGGTCGACGATGCGATCGACTATGTCTCGGATGCGGACACGATGGGCAAGGATGCCGGCGACGATTTCCGCGAGGGCAAGATGACGCTGCCGGTCATCCTCGCCTATGCGCGCGGCTCGGCTGAGGATCGCGCCTTCTGGAAGGACGCGGTCGAGGGCCGCCGCGACAGCGACGCCGACCTGCAACACGCGATTCGCCTGATCCGCTCGACGCGTGCGATCGACGACACGTTCGCGCGGGCCCGCCATTACGGCCAGCGCGCGATCGATTCGATCGGCGGCTTCGCCAACGGTCCCGCCAAGGACGCGATGATCGAGGCGGTCGAGTTCGCGGTCGCCCGGGCGTACTAAGGTAAATCCCAGCCCTGGCGGGACAGGATCAAGCGCAGACACAAAAACGGCGGCCGATCGCTCGGCCGCCGTTCTCGTTTCTAGAACAGGCTAGGGCTCAGCGGCACTTCACGTTGCCGCGATCGACCGAGCGGCCGAGCAGTGCGCCGCCACCGGCACCCGCCAGCGTACCCAGCGTCCCGCCACCGATCAGGTTCGCCAGCGCGCCGCCGCCGAGCGCACCGATCACCAGACCGGTCGTGCCGTCGTTGCGCTTGCAATAGGCGCGGCCGTCATTGCCGCGATAGATGCGGTCGTTGCGGCCGAGACGACGCTCGCGGTAGTTGCCGTTCTGGTAGCTGCGCGACGGATCCCAGTTGCGGTCGTCGCCACGCCAGTTGCGATCGCCACCACGACGGTCGTCACGATCCCGGTGATCGCGGTCGCGTCGGTCGTCGTGACGCTGGGCGGTCGCCGCGGTCGGCAGCATCGCCGGGGCGGCAACTGCGACCGACATCAACGCGGCGATAAGATGCTTCTTCATGAGATACTCTCCTGATCTGTGTCAGGGTAACCCGCACCGAGCCGGAAAAGTTCAAACCGTCGACGCGTCCGCCATCGAGCAGTCATGGTCGCCGCCGGTCTCGACCTGCAACGTCGCATGCCCGATCCCGAACCTGTCGTGCAGCATCGTCCTGGCATCGCTCAGGAAATGATCGCCGGGGTGGCCGCCTGGCATGACCAGATGCGCGGTCAGCACGGGTTCGGTGGTGCTCATTGGCCAGATGTGGAGATCGTGGATCTTCTCCACGCCGGGGAGGCCGCACAGCGCCGCATCGACATCGTCGAACGCAATCCCGCGCGGGACGGCGGACAGCGACATCTCGACCGTCTCGCGCAGCAGGCCCCAGGTCTGCCAGAAGATGAGGATCGCGATCACGATGCTCACCGCCGGATCGATCCAGCTGAGCCCGGTGCGCCAGATCACTATCCCCGCGATCACCACGCCTGCGGAGACGAGCGCGTCGGCCGCCATGTGCAGATACGCGCCGCGGATGTTGACGTCGCCCTTGCGCCCGCGCGCGAACATCCAGGCGGTGATCGCGTTGACCGCGATGCCGACGCCCGCAACCATTGACACGGTCAGCCCGGCGGTGGGGGCCGGATCGGAGAAGCGCTGCGACGCCTCGAGCACGATCGCGCCGAGCGCGACCATCAACAGCAGCGCGTTGGCCAGCGCGGCGAGGATCGTCGAGCCCTTCAGCCCATAGGTGAAGCGCTTGGTCGGCGCGGTCCGCGCGAGCATCGTCCCGCCCCAGGCGACGACGAGGCCGAGCACGTCGGACAAATTATGCCCCGCATCGGCGAGCAGCGCGACCGAGTCGATCCGCAGGCCGACAATGGCTTCCACCGCGACGAAGACGATGTTGAGCCCGATCCCGATCGCAAACGCGCGGTCGAACGAGGCTGGCGCGTGGCTATGGCCGCCATGACTGTGCCCGGCATGACTTTGGTCATGGCCTTGAGAATGCTCGTGATGATGTCCGCCCAACGCCCGCGCTCCACTGATTCGGCTGCCGCGTAGCATCGTCGTATCATGAGATACTAGGACGCGAGATCAACGCGCTATGCATTCCCCAACCCCTGTCCGTCATCCCAGCGAAAGCTGGGATCCAGAGCGGCGGATGCTGCGGTCCGTTACGCTGGATCCTGGGTCGAGCCCAGGATGGCGGCGTGTCGGGGGCGGGGGGAATCACCCCTCGCTGGCGAGCGCCTTCAACCGGTACAGCGCGTCGAGCGCGTCGCGCGGGCTCATCGCGTCGATGTCGAGCTTCGCCAGATCCTCGCGGAGCACGTCGCACGCGACCTCCTCGATCTGCGCGGCCGCGGCGAACAGCGGCAGGTCGTCGAGCCCCGCGGCGATCCCGCCGGTCTTCGCGCGCCCCGCCTCGAGCTTGGCCAACACCGCCTTCGCGCGCGCCACCGTCGCCGGCGACATCCCCGCGAGCCGCGCGACCGCAAGCCCGTAGCTGCGATCCGCCGGCCCGTCGGCGAGCTCGTGGAGCAGCACCAGCTCGCCCTTCCACTCGCGCGCGCGGACATGGTGCAGCGACAGCGCCTCGCAGCGTTCGGCCAGCCGCGTCAGCTCGTGATAATGCGTCGCGAACAGGCAACGGCACCGGTTGTCCTCATGGATCGCCTCGACCACCGCCCAGGCGATCGCGAGCCCGTCATAGGTCGAGGTGCCGCGCCCGACCTCGTCGAGGATCACGAACGATCGCGGCGTCGCCTGCGCGAGGATCGCCGCGGTCTCGACCATCTCGACCATGAAGGTCGATCGCCCGCGCGCGAGATTGTCCGACGCGCCGACTCGGCTGAACAGCCGGTCGACCAGCCCGAGCGTCGCCTTGGTCGCGGGGACATAGGAGCCCGCTTGTGCCAGCACCGCGATCAGCGCGTTCTGGCGCAGGAAGGTCGATTTACCGCCCATGTTCGGGCCGGTGACGAGCCACAGCCGCGAACTCTCCGACAGGTTGCAGTCGTTCGCGACGAACCGGTCGCCCGATTTCGCGACCGCGGCCTCGACCACCGGGTGCCGCCCGCCCTCTATCTCGAAGCACGCGTGGTCGACCAGCGACGGCCGCGCCCAGGCGCCTTCCGCCGCGCGCTCGGCGAGGCCCGCCGCAACGTCGAGCCGCGCGAGCGCATCCGCGGTCGCGGCGATCGCCTCGCGCCCCGCCAGCGCCTGCGCGGTGAGTTCCTCGAGATGCGCCGCTTCGGCCGCCAGCGCATGCGCGCCCGACTGCGACACCTTCGCCGCGACCTCGTGCAGCGCAGGCGTGTTGAAACGCACGACACCCGCCAGCGTCTGGCGATGCGTGAAGCCGCTCTCGGGCTTCATCAGCGGGTCGGCGGCGCGCGCGGGCACCTCGACATGATAGCCGAGCACGCCGTTATGGCGGATTTTCAACGCGGTGACACCGGTGGTGGTGCGGAACTCGGCCTCCAACGCGGCGATCGCGCGCCTGCCGCCCGCGCCCGCATCGCGCAGGTCGTCGAGCGCGGCGTCATAGCCTGCCGCGATATAGCCGCCATCGGACGATTCGATCGGCGGCGACGGCACCAGCGCGCGCTTGAGCAGGTCGATCAGCGCGCCATGCCCGCGCAGCCGCGGCGCGATCTCGCGCAGCAGCGGCGGCGGCGAGTCGATCCCGTCGAGCCGCTCGCCCAGGCTCCATGCGCCGTCGAGCCCGTCGCGCAACTGGCCGAGATCGCGCGGGCCCCCGCGCCCTGCCGCGAGCCGGCCGAGCGCGCGGCCGATATCGGGGAGCGCGCGCAGCGTCGCGCGCAACCGCTCGCGCGCGGCCTGGTCGTCATGGAACAGCCGGACGAGATCGAGCCGCGCATCGATCGCGGCTGCATCCATCAGCGGCGCGCCGAGATCGGCCCCCAGCAACCGCGCGCCCGCGCCCGTGACGGTGCGGTCGACCGCGTCGAGCAGGCTGCCCTTGCGGACGCCGCCGGTGGTGCAGGTGAGCTCGAGGCTCTCGCGCGTCGCCGCGTCGATCGCCATCGTTTCGGCGGCGCGACCGATCCGCGGCGGGCGCAGGAAGGGCATCGTGCCCTTGGCGTTATGCTCGAGATACGCGACCAACCCGCCGGCCGCGGCGAGCGAGGCGCGGCCGAACTGGCCGAATCCGTCGAGCGTCGCGACGCCGTAGAGCCGCTTCAGCCGCGCCTCGCCCGCGGCGCTGTCGAAGTCGAGCTTCGGCCGGAGCGTGGTGGCGGCCGCCTCGAACACGCTCGCCTCCGCGGCGACGACTTCCGCCGCGCCAAGCCGCGCGAGTTCGGCGTCGACCGCGTCGGCTGCGACCTCGACGATCTCGAACCGGCCGGTCGAGACGTCGGCGGCGGCGATCGCGAGGCTGCCGCCGACCTCGCCGATCGCGACGCACCAATTGTCGCTGCGGGCGTCGAGCAACGCCTCCTCGGTCAGCGTCCCCGCCGTAACCACGCGGACGATCGCGCGCGCGACGAGCGCCTTGGAACCGCCGCGCGCCTTGGCCTCGGCGGGGCTCTCGACCTGTTCGGCGATCGCGACGCGGTGGCCCGCCTTGATCAGGCGTTGCAGATAGACGGTCGCGGCATGGACGGGGACGCCGCACATCGGGATCGGCTTGCCCTCATGCTCGCCGCGCGCGGTCAGCGCGATGTCGAGCACCGCGGCGGCGGTCCGCGCATCGTCCATGAACAGCTCGAAGAAATCGCCCATGCGGTAGAACAGCAGGCAGTCCTGCGCCTCTGCCTTCAGGCCGAGATACTGCGTCATCATGGGGGTAGGGGCGGGGTGCGACATCACGGTGCGGGTAGCGAAAAGCCGCGCCCCGTAAAACCCCTCTCCCCTCGGGGAGAGGGAGGGGCCCGCGCGCAGCGTGGGAGGGTGAGGGGCGTGAGGCTCGGGTGCGCACCCCAACCGCCCCTTATCCGCACCACCCCCGCTCATCACAACCACCCCGGCGAAGGCCGGGGCCCAAGTGGGGGATGGCGGTAACGAAGGACGGTCTGTCCTTACTTCAGCCTTCCTACTTGGGCCCCGGCCTGCGCCGGGGTGGTGGTTAGCGCCAAGCCCTGGGGCGAAGTGTCCGGGGTGACGAACGCGGGCCACCTGCCTAGAAGGTCCTCCAAACCTAACGATCCCCCGCGAGGCCCCGCCATGTCCGACGAAACGCTCCAATTCTCCGAACGCGAAGCGCTGCTGTTCCATTCGGAAGGCCGGCCGGGGAAGATCGAGATCATCGCATCGAAGCCGATGGCGACGCAGCGCGACCTGGCGCTCGCCTATTCGCCCGGCGTCGCGGTGCCGGTCCAGGCGATCTACGACGACCCCGCGACCGTCTATGACTACACTGCCAAGGGAAACCTCGTCGCGGTGATCTCGAACGGCACCGCGATCCTCGGCATGGGCAATCTCGGCCCGCTCGCGTCGAAGCCGGTGATGGAAGGCAAGGCGGTGCTGTTCAAGCGCTTCGCCGACGTCGACGCGATCGATATCGAGCTGAAGACCGAGGACGTGAACCGCTTCATCGACGCGGTCGAGTTGATGGAGCCAACGTTCGGCGGGATCAATCTCGAGGACATCAAGGCGCCCGAATGCTTTATCATCGAGCAGGCGTTGCGCGAACGCATGAACATCCCCGTCTTCCATGACGACCAGCACGGCACCGCGATCATCACCGCCGCGGGGCTGATCAACGCGTGCCTGCTGACGGGCCGCAAGCTGTCCGAGGTCAAGATCGTCGTCAATGGCGCGGGTGCGGCGGCGATCGCCTGCACCGAGCTCGTCAAGGCGATGGGCGTGCGCGGCGACAACGTCATCCTGTGCGATCGCAAGGGCGTGATCTACCAAGGCCGCGACGGCGTCGACCAGTGGAAGTCCGCGCACGCCGCGATCACCGAGACGCGTACGCTGACCGAGGCCTTGGTCGGCGCCGACGTGTTCCTCGGCCTGTCGGCGGCGGGCTCGCTGACGCCCGAGATGGTCAAGGACATGGCGCCCGCGCCGATCATCTTCGCGATGGCCAACCCCGAGCCGGAGATCCGCCCCGAACTGGCGATGGCGGCGCGGCCCGACGCGATCGTCGCGACGGGGCGTTCGGATTATCCGAACCAGGTCAACAACGTGCTCGGCTTCCCGTTCATCTTCCGCGGTGCGCTCGACGTCCGCGCGACGGGGATCAATGACGCGATGAAGATCGCCGCCGCCAACGCGATCGCCGAACTCGCGCGCGAGCGCGTTCCCGAGGAGGTCGCCGCGGCGTACGGCGTCAGCCACAGCTTCGGCCCGACCTACATCATCCCCGCGCCGTTCGATCCCCGCCTGATGGAGGTCGTCCCCGTCGCGGTCGCCAAGGCGGCGATGGCGTCGGGCGTCGCGACCAAGCCGATCCTCGACATCGAGGCGTATCGTCATTCGCTGCGCGCGCGCCTCAACCCGACCACCTCGGTGCTGTCGATGGCGTATGAGGGCGCGCGCGCGCATCCGAAACGCGTGATCTTCGCCGAGGGCGAGGAGGAAGTCGTGCTGCGCGCGGCGATCGCGTTCAAGGAAGGCGGCTATGGCACGCCCGTGCTGGTCGGCCGCGACGACGTGCCCGAGCGGTTACGCGCGCTGGGCGTCACCGATCCCGAGAGCTTCGAGCTGCACAACAGCCGCGTCTCGCCGCTGGTGCCCAAGATGGTCGACTTCCTCTATGAGCGGCTCCAGCGGCGCGGCTATCTGCGGCGCGATTGCGAGCGGATGGTCAACCAGGACCGCAACATCTTCGGCGCGCTGCTGCTCCAGCTCGGCGAGGGCGATGCGATGATCACCGGCATCACGCGCACCTATGGCGAGACGATGCGCCAGATCCGTCGCGTGATCGATCCGCTCGCGGGCAAGACGCCGTTCGGCATCCACCTGCTCGTTGGCCAGAGCCACACGGTGTTCATCGCCGACACGACGGTCAACGAACGTCCGACCGCCGAGCAGCTCGCCGACTTCGCCGAGCAGACCGCCGCGGTCGCACGCCGGATGGGGCATGAGCCGCGCGTGGCGTTCCTCAGCTATTCGAACTTCGGCAATCCGAAGGGCGAGTGGCTCGACAATATCCGCGATGCGGTGACGGTGCTCGACGGGCGCAAGGTCGGGTTCGAATATGAGGGCGAGATGGCGCCGGACGTCGCGCTCAACCCCAAGCAGCTGGCGAACTATCCGTTCGCACGGCTGTCGGGCCCCGCGAACGTGCTGATCATGCCGGGTCTCCAGTCCGCGCATATCTCGGCGAAGCTGCTGCGCGAGCTGGGTGGGGACTCGGTAATCGGCCCGATGCTGATCGGCATGGAAAAGCCCGTCCAGGTCGCGCCGATGACCTCGACCGCAAGCGAACTGGTGACGCTGGCCGTCCTCGCGGCAGGCGGCATCGCCCGCTAATCTCCCTCGCCCCTACGGGGAGAGGGAAGGGGCCCGCGGCGCTTGCCGTGGGAAGGGAGAGGGGCGTGAGGCTCGCGCCGTATCCGCCAAAGCCCCTCTCCCTTCCGCAGCCAAGCGGCTGCTCCCTCCCTCTCCCCGGAGGGGCGAGGGAATCAGCTCACGCGTCGATGCTGGTGCCGAGCGAAGCGTGGACGAGGCCACCGTCGACCGTGATCGTCTCGCCGATCACATAGTCCCCGGCGCGGCTGGCGAGGTAGATCGCCGCGCCCGCCATGTCCTCGTCGACGCCGACGCGCTTGGCCGGAATCCCCTCCGCCACCGCATCCCCATGGTCCCGCGCCGCCTTGTTCATGTCGCTCGCAAACGCCCCCGGTGCGATCGAGGTGACGTTGATCGAGTCCGTCACCAGCCGCGCCGCCATCCGCTTGGTCAGATAGATCAGCGCCGACTTCGACGCATGATAGCTGTACGTCTCCCACGGGTTGAGCCGCTGGCCGTCGATCGACGTGATGTTGATCACCTTCGCCGGTCGCTCGCGCGATCCCGACGCCTTCAGCGCCGCGTGCAACGCCTGAGTCAGGAAGAAGGGCGACTTGACGTTGAGGTCCATGACCTTGTCCCAGCCGGCTTCCGAGAAATCCTCGAACGGCACGCCCCAGGCCGCGCCCGCATTGTTGACGAGAATGTCGAGCTTGCCCTCATGCTCGGCAAACTGCGCCGCGAGCGCCTTGCACCCGGCGACCGTCGACACGTCCTGCGGCAGCGCGATGCAGTTCGGCCCGAGTTCGGCGGCGGTCTCCTCGCACGCCGCGGCCTTGCGCGATGAGATATAAACCTTGGCGCCTTGCGCGATGAAGCCCGCGGCGATCATCTTGCCGATCCCGCGGCTGCCGCCGGTGATCAGCGCGACGCGGCCGTCGAGCCGGAACAGGGTGGTGGTATCCATGGCGCATCCTCCGAATGTTTGCCCGCTTGGTATCGCCGCGGCGGCGTTCCTGCAAACCCGTTATTCGAAGCCGCCCATATTGACGAGGGTGGGGGCCGTACTATGCTCGCCAAAACAGGAGAGAGCGGGTGCGGTTTTCAGGCAAGCGGGCGGTCGTGACGGGCGGCGCATCGGGGATCGGCCGGGCGACCGCGCTGCGGCTCGCCGACGAGGGCGCGAGCGTGCTGATCGGCGACATCGACGAGGCCGGCGGCCGCGCGCTCGCCGATGAATCCGGTGGCCGCATCGAGTTTCAGCGTACCGACGTGCTCCAGGCGGGCGATATCGAGGCGCTGATGCAGGCCGCGGACGAGGCGGGCGGGCTCGACATCCTGTTCAACAATGCCGGCGCAGGCGGATCGCGCGACCCGATCGGCGAGATCTCGCCCGAGGACTGGGACCGCACGCAGGCGCTCCTCCTCCGCTCGGTCGCGCTGGGCATCCGTTACGCCGCGCCGCTGATGGCGAAGCGCGGCGGCGGCGCGATCGTCAACACCTCGTCGGTCTCCGCGCTCGGCACCGGCTACGCGCCGACCGCTTACTCGACCGCCAAGGCCGGGGTGCTCCACCTGACCAAGCAGGCCGCCGCCGATCTCGCGCGCCACGCGATCCGCGTCAACGCGGTCGTCCCCGGCTTCATCGTCACCAACATCTTCACGCGCATGCTCGATCTCGACGCGGCGAAGACCAGCAAGGCCGACGCGATGATCGCGCACATTGCCGCCGACGCGCAGCCGATCCGTCGCCCCGGGACCGGTGACGACATCGCCGCGGCGGTCGCGTTCCTCGCCAGCGACGATGCGAGCTTCATCACCGGCACGCACATCCTGGTCGACGGCGGCATGACGATCGGCACGCGGCCGAGCTGGGACCCCGCGCAACCGTCGCTGTTCTCGATCCTCGACAGCCTGAAATGACCGCCTCTTTATGACTGCCCCGGCCCAGCGGCTGTCGACCGCGACGATGGCGAGCTATGGCTTCGGCGCGGTGGCGTACGGGGTGAAGGATTCCGGGTTCGGGACGTTCCTGCTGCTGTTCTACAACCAGGTCGTCGGGCTGCCCTCCGCGACGGTCGGCCTCGTCATCATGATGGCGCTGCTGATCGATGCGTTCGTCGATCCCGCGGTCGGGTTCTTCTCCGATCGGACCCGGACCCGGTGGGGGCGGCGGCATCCGTGGATGTACGCGTCGGCGCTGCCGATCATGATCGGCTGGCTGTTGCTGTGGAATCCGCCGGCGATGCTGTCGCAGCCGCAGACGCTCGTCTGGCTGTTCGCGATGGCGGTGCTCGTGCGCAGCGCGGTGAGTTGCTACGAGGTGCCGTCGGTCGCGCTGACCCCCGAGCTTACCTCGGGCTATGACGAGCGGACGCGGATCATGGCGTATCGCTATCTGTTCGGTTGGGTCGGCGGGTTGCTGATGCTGCTGTCGGCGTACCAATATTTCCTCAGCCCCACCGCGGCGTTCCCGAACGGCCTGCTCAACCGCGCGGGCTATGGCGGGTTCGCGCTGGCGGGCGCGATCGCCATCGGCGTCGCGATCCTCGTCTCCGCGCTCGGCACGCACCACGAGATCAGGCATCTCCCCAACCCGCCGATCGCCCGCCAGACTCTGCGCGAGTCCTTCGCCGAACTCCGCCAGACCGTGAAGAACCGCGCGTTTGCAATCCTGATGGCGGCGGGCGTCTGCGCGTACACGATCCAGGGCATCAGCTATGCGATGTCGAACTATCTCTACACCTATGTCTGGGGCTTCAAGGGACCGGTGTTCGTCTACCTGACCCTTGCGCTGTTCTCGGGCGTGTTCCTCGCGTTCCTCGCCGCGCCCCGGCTGGGCAGGGCGGGGAGCAAGCCCCGGGTCGCGCTCGCCGCGGTGCTGCTCGGCGCCGCGCTCAACACTGCGCCCTATTGGTTGCGGATGCTCGGCGTATTCCCCGAGGTCGGCGATCGCGCGCTGCTGCCGATGCTGTTCGCGCTCTTCATCCTCGGCACCGCGTCGAACGTCACCGGGTTCATCCTCGGCGCGTCGATGATGGCCGATGTGGTCGAGGATTCGGAGGCGAAGACCGGGCGACGCTCCGAAGGCGTGTTCTTCGCGGGCTCGTTCTTCGTCCAGAAATGCACGAGCGGGATCGGCATCTTCTTCGCCGGGATGATCCTGGCGGTCGCGGGCTTCCCCGCCAAGGCGACGCCGGGGACGGTGCCGGTCGCGACGATCGACCGGCTGACGCTGATCTATGCCGGGCTGTACGTCGCGCTCGCCTGCGTCTCGGCGTATTTCTTCGCGCGGTTTCCGTTCGGGCGCGTGGAGCATGAGGCACGGCTGGCGCGGCTGGCAACGAAACCGACCTAAGCATTTTCGTCATCCTGACGAAAGTCAGGACCCAGGGTGACGGAGGGCTGTCCCTTACGGCTCTGGATCCTGACTTTCGTCAGGATGACGGGGCCAGCGGCAGGCGTTGCGCGGCCCTCCCTTTCAGCAAGCGGAACTGCACGTTAGGACCGACGCCTGGCCTTCCCGCCCTCGGGGAACGGCGACATCGGAGTTTCCATGCGTATCCCCGCACTAGCCACCGCCCTGACGCTCGTCCTTGCATCCCCCGCCGTCGCGCAGACGATCGCACCGATCCTCACCACCCCCGACGCGCGCGATCCGCACAGCTACGCCCGCCCCGCCGAGGCGCGCGTCACGCACGTCGCGCTCGATCTCGCCGCCGATTTCGAAACGCACGTGATCCGCGGGATCGCGACGCTCGACATCCTGGCCAAACCGGGCGCGAAGCTCGTGCTCGACGACAATGGCCTCAAGATCGTCAATATCACCGACGCCAACGGCAAACCGCTCGCCTACGAAGTCGGCGCGGTCGACAAGATCCACGGCGCGCCGCTGACCGTGACGCTGAACGGCGCCAGGACAATCCGCATCGCCTACGCCTCGTCGCCCGACGCGAAGGCGTTGCAATGGCTCACCCCGGCGCAGACCGCGGGCAAGAAGCAGCCATTCCTGTTCAGCCAGGGCGAGGCCATCCTCAACCGCAGCTGGATCCCGACTCAGGACTCCCCCGGCATCCGCCAGACATGGGAGGCGAAGATCACCGTCCCCAAGCAGCTCACCGCGGTGATGAGCGGGCTCGCGACGGGCAAGCCGACCTGCGTCGCCGATCGCTGCACCTTCCAGTACAAGATGGACAAGCCCGTCGCGCCCTACCTGATCGCGCTCGCGGTCGGCGATATCGCGTTCAAGTCGACCGGCCCGCGCACCGGTATCTGGGCCGAACCCGCCACGCTCCCCAAGGCCGCCTATGAATTCGGCGAACTCGAGAAGTTCGTCGCCGCCGCGGAAGGGCTGTACGGCCCGTATCGCTGGGGCCGCTACGACGTGCTGGTCCTGCCGCCGTCGTTCCCGTTCGGCGGCATGGAGAACCCGACGCTGACCTTCGCCACGCCGACCGCGATCGCGGGCGACCGCAGCCTCGTGTCGCTGATCGCGCACGAACTCGCGCACAGCTGGTCGGGCAATCTCGTGACCAACGCGACCTGGGACGATTTCTGGCTCAACGAGGGCTTCACCAGCTATTTCGAGAACCGGATCATGGAGGCGCTGTACGGCAAGCGCCGCGCCGACATGGAGGCCGACCTCGCCTGGACCGACATGATGGCCGCGGTGAAAGAGGCCGGCGGTCCGGCGGCGAAGGACACGCAGCTCCACCTCGATCTCGACGCGGCGCGCGATCCCGACGACGGCATGACTCAGATCGCCTATGACAAGGGCGCATCGTTCCTCCGCACGATCGAGAAGCAGGTCGGCCGCGCACGCTGGGATGCGTATCTGCGCAGCTATTTCGACCGTCACGCCTTCCAGCCGCAGACCAGCGCGGGCTTCCTCGCCGACCTGAAATCGAAGCTGCTCACCCCCGCCGAGGCCAAGACGATCGGCGTCGACACCTGGGTCTACAGCCCCGGCATCCCGGCAAACGCGGTGCATGTCACGTCCGCTGCGTTCCCCGCAGTCGATGCCGCGGCGAAGGCCTATGCGGCAGGCGGGCCCGTGTCCGGCGTTCCGGGCAAGGCGACCACGCAGGAGATCACGCGCTTCTTGTCGCAGCTCCCCCGCAAACTCCCCGCCGAGCGGCTGAAGGCGCTCGACGAAGCATTCGGCTGGAACAGCACGGGCAATGCCGAGATCCGCTTCGCCTGGCTGCAACTCGCGCTCGCCAATCATTACGCGCCCGCCGACGCCTCGGCCGAGCAGTTCCTGACCTCGCAGGGCCGGCGGAAATTCGTCGCGCCGTTGTTCCAGCAGCTGATGGACTCAGGGGACTGGGGCCATAAGCTCGCGATGGACATCTACGGCAAGGCGCGGCCGGGCTATCATGCGGTCACGCAGGTCACCGTGGACCGCATAACCGGCTGGAAACTCATGAACTGAGCCAGTCTGCCTGACGAATATGGGCGTTGGTCGGTGCGGCAACACGCTTCGTCGGATATGGTTCCCGGTGCGCTTTCAATTAAATCGAACCTCCCGTAGCCAGACTGCGACAAACGGGTTTTGGCCGGGGGGTCTCGATGAATTTCAAGGCGTTAGCAGCGCGTTTTGCGCTGGTGGTATCGTGCGGCCTGATGACGGCCACACCGGCAGCGGCCCAGTTCTGGCAGTGCGTGACGTTCGCCCGCTCGGTTTCGGGCATCGAAATCCGCGGCAATGCAAACACCTGGTGGAGCCAGGCCGAGGGGCGCTACGAGCGTGGCCACACCCCGAAGGCCGGTTCGGTCCTCGCCTTCTCGCCGACCTCGCGGATGCGCGTCGGCCATGTCGCGATGGTCTCGAAGGTCGTCAGCGACCGCGAAGTCCTCCTCACCCACGCCAACTGGTCGCGCCCCGGCGCGGTCGAGACCAACGTCCGCGCGGTCGACGTTTCCGACGCCGGCGACTGGAGCATGGTCAAGGTCTGGTACGGTCCGCAGGGCGGTCTCGGCACCTCGGCCTATCCGACCAAGGGCTTCATCTATTCGGGCCATGCCCCGGCCGGCGGCACGCTCGACGCGCCTGCGCAGCCCTCGTTCCAGATGGCCAGCGCCACGCGCACCGTCACCGCAACGCAGCGCGCCAACGCCGCGCAGCTCGCGACCATCCAGCACGGCCCGACCGACCCCCGCGGCATCTTCACGCTGGTGAACGAGGCGAACTGAGGTTCTGCTGGGCGATGTGGTGCCAGGCTGGTCCGGCACCCGCTACCGCCCCAACGTCTCGCACTGATCCCCCCCGGACAGTTTGACGCCCAAACGCTACCCTAAAGAAGCACCCCCCCGGCGAAGGCCGGGGCCCAATTGGTGAGGTTTCGGTGACGGCGCGCAACGCCGATCAGCGACGTTTCCCAATTGGACCCCGGCCTTCGCCGGGGAGGTGCATTGGTCAATGTGCTGCGACGGCGACGCACATCTCTAAAAGCGCAAAAAGGGCCGATCCGCCCGCCCCCCTTGTTCTCCCGCGAAGGCGGGAGCCCAGTCTGGATCCCCGCCTTCGCGGGGAAACAATCTTCGCTTAACAGCGATAAGCGACGCCCATCGCGGGCGGAAAGCCTTCAAGCAGCCTTGAACGTCAGCGCATCGCCGTTCATGCAATAGCGCTTCCCCGTCGGCTTCGGCCCATCATCGAACACATGCCCCAGATGCCCGCCGCACCGACGGCAATGCACCTCGGTCCGCGCCATCCCCATCGTCGAATCGACCCGAGTCCGCACCGCGTTCGGCATCGGTTGCCAGAAGCTCGGCCAGCCGGTGCCGCTCTCGAACTTGGTCTTCGACGAGAAATTCGGTAGGCCGCATCCGCCGCACGCGAAGATCCCCGCGCGGTGCTCGCCGTTCAGCGGGCTCGAATAGGGCCGCTCGGTACCCTCCTTGCGGAGCGTGTCGTACGCATCCGGCGACAGCTTCTTGCGCCACTGCGCGTCGGTCAGCGTCACCTCGAACCGCTCGGCCGCCTGTGCGGGCTGCGACGTGCATCCCCAGAGCGCAAAGCCGGCGACACCCGCTCCGGCAAGCGTGAGAAAAGCGCGGCGGTCCTGGGTCATATCGGTCTCCATGATTCGGATATAGGTACGCGCGAACCGACCGATAAGGTGACGCCAACGCTCAGTATTTGCTGATTTCCACCGGCAGCGTGCGATAGCCGTGGACGAAGCACGCGTTCACGCGAGCCGGCTCCTCCAGCACGTTCACGCGCATCCGGCGTTTCGCCATCTCCTCCAGCAATATCGCGATCTGCATCTCGGCGAGCCGCGCGCCGACGCAGCGGTGGATGCCGTGCCCGAACGCCAGATGCCGCCGCGCATTGGGCCGATCCACCTGGATCGCATCGGCATCGTCGCCGAACACGCTCTCGTCGCGGTTCGCCGAGATGTACCAGAGGATCAGCTTGTCGCCCGCCTTGATCGCTTGCCCCATCAGCTCGGTATCCGCGGTCGCGGTGCGGCGCATGTGCGCGAGCGGGGTCTGCCAGCGCAGGATCTCGCTCACCGCATTGGGGATCAGCGTCGGATCCGCCTCGAGCTTGGCGCGCGCGTCGGGAAACTTGTCGAGCCCATAGGCGAGCGCAGACATCGAATTGCGAGTCGTGTCGTTGCCGCCGACGATCAGCAGGATGAGGTTCCCGATGAATTCATTGTGATCCATGTGCGACATCGCGTCCGAATGGATCATCATCGAGATCAGATCGGGGGTCGGCTCCTTGTCGATCTTCGCATCCCACAAGGTTTTGAAATACGACCCGCATTCGAACATGTGGACGAGGCGTTGCTGGCGCAGCTCCTCGCTCTTCACCAGCTCGATATCGCCCGCCCAGTCGGACCAGAAGGTGAGCTTCCGGCGGTCGGCCCAGGGGAAATCGAACAGGATCGCCAGCATCTGCGTGGTGAGTTCGATCGCGACCGTGTCGACCCAGTCAAACCGCGTGTTCCAGGGCAGGCTGTCGAGCATCGCCGCGGTGCGGCTGCGGATATCGCCCGACATCCGCGTCATCTCGCTCGGCGTGAAGGCGGGCGCGACGGTCCGGCGCTGGCCGGTATGGACCGGCTGGTCGCGCGCGATGAACATCGGCATCTGGACGTCGCGCTCGGCGACGAAATCGGCGATCGTGATGCCGCCCGCCTCGGACGAATAGAGCTCGGGGAGCGACTCCACCTCGACGATCCCCTTGTAGTTGGAGATCGACCAATAGGGGCCATAGTCGGAGTGCTCGACATACTGGACCGGGGCCTCGGCGCGCAGCCGCGCGAACGGGGCCTGCCACACATCGTCGCGATACAATTCGGCGCGACTCACATCGAGCGGATCGACCGCTACGTCCACGTCCCGCGCCAGAGTCGCCATCGTCACCCTCCTATATTTTGGCACAGGAGAAGCTTTGCTGACACCTATGTCAATAGGGTTGATCCGAAGGCCCAGGATCCTCCCCCCGGCCGGGGAGGATTGAGTCGCCCTACGCGGTCGCCTTGGCCTTGCGCCGCCAGAACGGCCGCGCGCTCCCCGATTGCAGCACGCCGCGCCGGAACAGCCGCGCGCCCACCGTGATGAAGATCGTCACCCACAGCGCCTGCCACGCGAGCGCCGCGACATGCGGCCACAGCTCGGGCGAGTTCGCCGCGCGCCCGGCCATCGCGAACGGCGACGACAGCGGGAACAGCTCGGCAGCGGTCGCGATCCAGCTGCCGGGACGCGAGACCGCGGCCGACGACAGCCCGAACATCGCGACTTGCAGGATCGTGATCGGCAGCGACAGCATCTGGATCTCGCGCATCGTCGAGGCCTGCGCGCCGACGCCGAGGAACACCGAGCCGAGCAGCAGATACGCCATGCTGAAATAGGCGGCGAACAACAGCGCGAACGTCGGTCCGCCGACTGCAGGCGTCAGGTCGCCCAGCGCCGCCGCCGCGCCCGCCGGCATCAGCGTCGTGATCTGGCTGACGACCGTCCCCCAGAACGCGACGAACAGCACCGCGACGCCGAACATCCCGATCAGCTTGCCGAAGAACACCGATTCGAGCGGCACCGCGGCGGCGAGCACCTCGATCACCTTGTTGTTGCGCTCCTCGGCCATCGTGCCGACGACCTGGCCCGACAGGAACAGCGTCAGGAAGAAGATCCCGAACACCGCGAAGAACGCGGACTGGTGCTGGCCCCCGACCGACGTGGTCGAGCGCGTGACCGGCGTCTTGGTCGCGGCAATCGCCGGCAGCGCGCCGCCCAGATTCTGCGCCGCCAGCGTCGTCTGCGCGAGCACGCCCAGATAATCCGCCGAGCGCCGCCCGCGCGGCCCGTACAGGATGTGCGGCGCGTCGAGCGGGCCGTAGAGCACCGCCGACGCATCGACGTCCTTCGTCTCGAACGCGGCGCGCGCCTGCGCGGCCGGATCGGCGGCGGGTGCGACCGTGGTCAGCGCGGGCGGTGCTTCTTCGTCGCGGAACATCGCGCGCAGGCCCGTGTCGGCCTGCACGATCGGGCGCGCGGTCCCGGCGGGGACGATCGCGATGATCCGGGTCTTGTCCTGCGCGCCGCCGCTGACGCTGGCCGCGCCCATCCCGCCGATCGCACCGAACGATCCCATGATCACCGGCGCGAACAGGAACAGCAGGAAGATCGGCGTGAACACCGTGGCGATGAAATCGCGCCGCGCGATCGTGAAGGTCTGGCGGAGAGTCCGGCGAAAACGGCTCATGCAGCCTCCTCCTTGGCGACGTCGCCATGCTGGCCGACGATCCGGACGAACGCCTCGTGCAGGCCGGGCCGCTCGATCGACAGCCCCGAAATCCCATACCCCGCGTCGATCAGCCGGACGAGCAAGCTCTCGATCCCCTCGTCCGGCAGCTCGAACCGCCAGCTGTCCCCGTCCGCCACCGCATCCGTAGGCAGCACGCCGCGGATCGCCGGGTCGGGCCGGTGCGGGGTATAATGGACCCGCTGCGGCAGGATCCCGCGTGCGTCCGCCACCGTCCCCTCGAACCGGCGCTTGCCGCCGGCGATGATCGCCAGCCGGTCGCACAGCCGCTCGGCATGGCTCATGATATGCGTCGAGAACAGGATCGTCGCGCCGCGGTCGCGCTCGGCCAGGATCAGCGCCTCGAGCCGTTCCTGGTTGACCGGATCGAGCCCCGAAAACGGTTCGTCGAGCACGAGCAGATCGGGCCGATGCACGACCGAGCCGAGCAGCTGCACCAGCTGCGCCATGCCCTTCGACAGCTTGCGGATCTTCTCGTCGACCGCATGGCCGAGCCCGGCGGCCTCCATCAGCACCACCGCGCGCTCGCGCCCGGTCTTCCAGTCGAGTCCGCGCAGCGCCCCCAGAAACGCGATCGCCTCGCGCGCCTTCATCGCCGGATACAGCCCGCGTTCCTCGGGCAGATAGCCGACCCGGTCGCTCGCATCCCGCGGATTGTCGTAGCCGAGCAATGTGCGCGATCCGGCGTCGGGCTCGATGATCCCCAGCAGCATCCGCAGCGTCGTCGTCTTGCCCGCGCCGTTGGGCCCGAGCACGCCGTACACCGAGCCGCGCGGCACCATCATGTCGACGCCATCGACCACGCGCCGGTCGCCGAACCGCTTCACGATTCCGCTGGCGGTGACCGCCCATTCATCGTTCACGCGCAATCTTCCTCTCGAGGCTGGCCTCGTGGTAGCGGGCGGACGTGGCGCAAGACAAGCTGGAACACCGACTGAAGGCCAAAGCGGCCGAATTGGGTTTTGCCGCCTGCGGAATCGCGCGCGCGGATGCCGCGCCGCGCGCGGGCGAACGGCTCCACCAATGGCTTGCCGACGGCCGCCACGGTGACATGATCTGGATGGAGGAGCGCAAGCACCACCGCGAAAGCCCCGCCGGCCTCTGGCCCGAGGTGCGTAGCGTCATCGCGCTCGGCATGAGCTATGCGCCCAAGGACGACCCGCTGCGCTTTGCGGACGAGGGCGGGGTAGGGCGCATCTCGGTCTATGCGCAGGGCCCCGACTATCACGACGTCGTGAAGCGCCAGTTGAAGGCGCTCGGGCGCTGGCTGGCGGCGGAAGCGGGACGCGACCTGCCCCCGTTCGATCTGAAGGTGTTCGTCGACACCGCGCCGGTCATGGAAAAGCCGCTCGCCGAAGCCGCCGGGCTTGGCTGGCAGGGCAAGCACACCAACCTCGTCAGCCGCGATCATGGCAGCTGGCTGTTCCTCGGCGCGATCTACACCACGCTCGATCTGGACCCGGACAAGGGCGGCGTCGACACCTGCGGCACCTGCACCGCCTGCCTGGGCGCTTGCCCGACCGACGCATTTCCCGCGCCGTTCCAGCTCGATGCCCGCCGCTGCATATCCTATCTCACGATCGAGCATGCCGGGCCGATCCCGCACGAATTCCGCGCCGCGATCGGCAACCGGATCTATGGCTGCGACGACTGCCTGGCCGTGTGCCCCTGGAACAAGTTCGCCGCCGCCGCCAACGCGAACCTAGCCTTCCACCCTCGCGCCGAACTCGTTGCGCCGGAGCTGGCGGACATCCTCGCGCTCGACGACGCCGGCTTCCGTCAGGTCTTCGCCGGCTCCCCGATCAAACGCATCGGCCGCGACCGCATGATCCGCAACGCGCTGATCGCCGCGGGCAACAGCGGCGACCCACGCCTAGCCCCGCTCGTGCAGGATCTGCTGGCAGACGAAAACCCGGTGGTGCGCGACGCCGCGGACTGGGCGCTGTCCCGTCTCGGCGCGCCGTCCTAACCTTCGCTGCTACGGGATCGCCGGCGGCCGAGGCCTATTTCCCGCCCTCGCGCCGGGTCAGCGCGGCGACGCAGCTTGCGCGATCGATCGTGCTGCCGTCGAGTTCGCGCGCGTCGAGATAGGTGACGCGGGGGGCGTCGGATCCCTTGGGATAGAGATACGCGTCGAGCACGCAGATCCCGCTCTGGAACTGGAGTTTGCGCGCGCTGCCTTCGCGGACGTCGGCATCGGGCTGGCCGAACAGCCGGGTCAGCCCCGCGGCGTCCTGGCCCAGCACGCGCTCCAGCCCGACGCTCGTATAGGGGATAGCGGGCCGTCCGACCGCGGGCTTGGCCACCGGTGCGGCGCACCCCGCCAGCCCGGCGCCGAGTGCGAGCGCCAGTCCCGTCATCGTCAATCGCGTCATGCTCGGCCTTTGCGGAAATTTCGGGTGTGGAAATAATGCGTCGCCATCGCCGCGCCCAGAACCGGGGCGGCGATGTTGAGGATCGGAACCACGAACAGCCCGGTGTTCGCAAGCCCCAGCACGAACCGCCCGCCCTTCGTCGTCGCACGCCAGCCCCGCATTGCCGCCGCATCCATGTGCCGCGCCGCCACCATGTCCCCCAGATCGCGCCCGAGCAGCCAGCCATTGACGAGGAAGAACGCCGCGGCGGTGCCGACCCCGGTGACGAGCAACGCGATATAGACGGGCAACATCAGCAGGTTGACCAGCACGACGCGCGCCGCCGAGCGCAATCCCATCGCAAGGCTGCGCGCGAAGGCGACGGGGCGCGCGGTCCGCAACGCCTCGGGATAATGCCGCGCCTCGACCGCTTCGACGACCTCGTCCGCAAAGATCCCGACGACCGCGATCGCGACCGCGCGAAACAACAGCCACAGCGCGAGGATCGTGACGAACAGCGCAAACGCCGCGGCGAGCCCGTCGGTGTGCCAGCCAAGCCACGCCGCCAACGCCGCCTGCGTTCCCCACCATGTCGCAATTCCGAGCAACGCGAAGACGAGCAGCGTGACGAGCATCGACTTCACGAACACGCGCAGGACCGGCGGATCGGTGAGCTGGCCGAGCGAGAGGAGGAGGGCGCGGATCATGATGCGGGGATGGCGCGAGGGGCGCGCGACGTCAACGCGAGGCTGCCGTCATGCGGCTCCGGGCGTCCGACCCTACAGTTCCCCCGCGGACGCGGGGGCCCAGCTAAACCACGCACACCGCCCGAGACCCTGGCCCCCCGCGTTCGCGAGGGAACAGAAGAGAAAGCAGGATGCTGCTGCATCGTCACCACCTGCCTGCGAAGCTCACGAAATTACGGAAATCCCCTCAGGGCCACCACCCCGGCGAAGGCCGGGGCCCAATTGGAAAGGTCGTCGTGACGGAGCGATGCCCGTCGCCATGATCGTTCCCCAATTGGGCCCCGGCCTTCGCCGGGGTGGTGCAGATCCGATTGCGTGGCATCGCGTGTCGGCGGAGGGCACTGCCCCCATCCCTCCACACCAGTTGCACCAATCCCCCCCGCCATTTACGGCATAGGCTTTCCCATACCGCCCGGAGACTCCCCTTGAGCACCCCCACCTACGACGTGGTCGCGATCGGCAATGCCATCGTCGACATCCTTGCCACCGCCGACGATGCGTTCATCGCCGAGATCGGCGTCGCCAAGGGCTCGATGCAGCTGATGTTCTCGTCGGAGGAAGCCGACGCGCTCTACGCCAAGATGGGCCCCGGCATGGAGATTTCGGGCGGCTCGGCGGCCAACACGGTCGCCGGCGTCGCCGCGCTCGGCGGCAAGTGCGGGTTCATCGGCCAGGTCGCCGACGACCAGCTCGGCCAGGTCTTCGCGCATGACGTCCGCAGCATCGGCATCGAGTTCGCCACCCCGGTCCGCGCGGGCGACCCGACCACCGGCCGCTGCCTCATCTTCGTGACGCCCGATGGCCAGCGGACGATGAACACCTTTCTCGGTGCAGGCCAGTTCCTCCCCGCCGCGGCGATCGACACGGCGATGATCGCCGACAGCGCGATCCTGTATCTCGAGGGCTATCTCTGGGATCCCGAAGAGCCGCGCGCCGCGATGCGCGCCGCGATCGATTGCGCCCGCGGGGCAGGCCGCAAGGTCGCCTTCACGCTCAGCGACGTGTTCTGCATCTCGCGCCACGGCGGCGATTTCCGCCAGCTGCTCAGCGACGGGCTGATCGACATCCTGTTCGCCAACGAGAGCGAACTGGCAGCACTCGCCGAGACCGAGGATTTCGACGCCGCGGTCGCCAAGATCTCGGCACAGGTGCCGACGCTGGTCGTCACGCGCGGCGAGCATGGCGCCTGCGCGCTCCAGAACGGCACGCGCGCCGAGGTCAAGGCCGAGCCGATCGCCAAGGTCGTCGACACGACCGGCGCGGGCGACCTGTTCGCCGCGGGCTTCCTCCACGGCCAGGCGCAGGGCTACGACCTGAACGCCTCGCTGAAGCTGGGTGCGGTCTGCGCAGCCGAGATCATCAGCCATGTCGGCGCGCGCCCGATGGTCGACATGAAGGCGCTCGCCGCCAAGTATATCGGCTGAGCCCAAGGCCCCCTCAATCCTCCCCTTGGCGGGGGAAGATCAGGGAGGGGGACCGCCGCCGTTACGGTGCGCAGGCCCGGACACAAAAAAAGGGCCGCGGGAGTTTCCTCCCGCGGCCCTTTTTGCGTCCTAGATCACCCAGGATCAGTGGTGGGTCGGTCCGACATATTCGCCCATTTCGGGGCCCGCTTCGTCGTCCAGCCCGTGATAGAGCCGGCTGTTGCGCATCCCGTACGCGAAATACATCGCGATCGCGGCGAGCGTGTACCAGAAGAAGAAAACCAGCACGCGCCACTCGACCGTCAGGATCAGCGCGCCGCACGCGACGATGCCGAGCGCCGGCAGCACCGGATAGAGCGGCACCTTGAAGCCGCGCGGAATCTCCGGATGCGTGCGCCGCAGCCAGATTACCGACAGGCAGACGATCGCGAACGCGGCGAGCGTACCGACCGAGGTCATGTCGCCGAGCACGTTGATGTCGAAGAACCCGGCCGCGAACGCGGTGATGATCCCCACGGCCAGCGTGTTGACCCACGGCGTCTTGAACTTCTTGTGGACGGTCGCGAACACGCGCGGCAGCAGGCCGTCGCGCGCCATGGTGTAGAAGATACGCGTCTGGCCGTACATCAGCACCAGCACGACCGAGGTCAGGCCGATGATCGCGCCCGCCTTGATGATCTGCGCGAACCACGCCCATTGCGGGCCCAGCGCGTCGACCGCGACCGCGACCGGATCGGGAACGTTCAGTTCCTTGTAGTTCACGATCAGCGTCATCACGATCGAGACGAGGATATACAGGATCGTGCAGACGACGAGGCTGCCGATGATGCCAACCGGCATGTCCTTCTTCGGGTCCTTGGCCTCCTGGCCCGCGGTCGAGACCGCCTCGAAACCGATATAGGCGAAGAACACGATCGAGGCCGCGCGGAACACGCCGCCCCAGCCGAATTCGCCCTTGTCGCCGGTCGAGGGCGGGATGAACGGGTCCCAGTTCTGCTTCAGCGTGTCGTAATGCTGGATCACGAACCAGCCGCAGATCAGGATGAACGCGATGATCACGGTCATCTTGATCGCGACGATCACGTTGTTGACCTTCGCGCTCTCCGACACGCCGACCACCAGCAGGCACGACAGCGCGATGCAGATCAGGAAGGCGGGCAGGTTGAACAGATATTCGACCGGTGCGCCGTTGACGAGGATGTCGACGCCGGCCTTCTGGACGTGATGGCCGGTCGGGCCGGTCAGCTCGACCGGGATGACGACGCCGTAATCGCCCAGCAGGCTGACGACATAGCCCGCCCAGCCGACCGCGACGACCGAGGCTGCCAGCCCGTATTCGAGCAGCAGCAGCGCGCCCATGATCCATGCGGCGAACTCGCCGATGGTCGTGTAGCTATAGGTATAGGCCGATCCGGAGACGGGCAGCGTCGACGACAGCTCGGCATAGCAAAGCCCGGCGAGCGCGCAGACGATGCCTGCGACGAGGAACGAGAGGAGCACCGCGGGGCCGGCATGCAGCGCGGCGGCATTGCCGGTCCGCACGAAGATGCCCGCGCCGATGATGCAGCCGATGCCGAGGAACACCAGGTTCCAGGCACCGAGCGTGCGCTTGAGTTCGCTGGTCTGCGTCTCGCGCTGTACCTGCTCCACCGTCTTGCGGAGCGTCATACGCGACAGCAGACCCATTGCGGGTCGAGTGGCCATCAATTCTCCCTTGGCCGCCCCCCGGCGGCGCGGTCGTTCAATAAAGCGGCGAGCCTAATGGCAATTTTATTACGTGCAACGCTTTAGTGCGGCCAAGCTGGCCTATCGCGCGAGCATCGGCCCGAGCGGGCGTCCGGCAAAGACATGAACATGCAGATGCGGCACTTCCTGGTGACCGTCCTGGCCGATGTTCGCGAGCAGCCGATAGCCCGGCTCGACCAGCCCCGCGGAACGCGCGACCGCACCCACCGCCCGGATGAAACCGGCGATCTCGGCGTCCGGCGCGCGCGCGGAAAAATCGTCCCACGAGACGTAGGCGCCCTTGGGGATCACGAGCAGGTGCGTGGGCGCCTGCGGGTTGATGTCGTGGAACGCGATCGCGAAGTCGTCTTCGTAGACGCGCTTGGACGGGATCTCGCCGCGCAGGATCTTGGCGAAGATGTTCTGGTCGTCGTAAGGTTGGGTGGCGTCGATCGGCATAAATCCCCCTTCCGCTTGCGGGAGGGGTTAGGGGAGGGGCTTGCCGTCCCGATCCCGGCGGAGCGTGATCGTCATGCCCTCCCCCGACCCCTCCCGCAAGCGGAAGGGGAGCAGGTCATCCCGCCCGAGCAGCCTTTTCGACCAGCCCGCCGACGCCCTCGCGCCGCTCCAGCTCCGCGCGCACGTCGTCCAGGCTCAACCCCGCATCCGCGAGCAGCACCGCCAAGTGGAACATCAGGTCCGCCGCCTCGGGCACGATGCTCGCCTCGTCGCCCGAGCACGCGGCGATCACCGTCTCGACGGCTTCCTCGCCGAGCTTCTGCGCGATCTTGGGGCGGCCCTTGGCGAACAGGCTCGCGGTGTAGCTGGTGTCGGCGGGCGCATCGCGACGTGCGCGGATGGTCGCCTCGAGGCGGTCGAATACGGGGTCCATGCGCGGCGTGCTGACGCAGCGCGGCAGGCGGGTCAATCCTTCTTGAGCGTGCCCCCGGGCGGCCTGGTCTTCGCGAACCGCTTGCGCAACGCGCGCCGGACCAGCCAGACCCCGGTCGCCGCGAACACGAACAACGCGACGTCCGACAGCGCCAGCCCGGTGGGGGGATGCGCGACGCCGCTATGCCCGGACTCGACCGCAAGGACGGTGAGCACCGGCACGCGCGTCAGGCCGTACGAACCGGCGTGCGAACCGGGATCCCCGCCGCCGCCAGCGCCGCATGCGCGTCCCCGATCGACGCCTGGCCGAAGTGGAAGATCGATGCCGCCAGCACCGCGCTCGCATGCCCGTCACGAATCCCCGCGACCAGATCGTCGAGCCCGCCCACGCCGCCGCTAGCGACCACGGGCACGCCGACCCGGTCCGAAATCGCCCGGATCAGGTCGAGGTCGTAACCGCTCCGAGTCCCGTCGCGGTCCATCGAGGTGACGAGCAGCTCGCCAGCCCCCAGTTCCGCGAGTTTCAAGGCATGCACAATCGCGTCGATCCCGGTCGCCCGCCTGCCGCCATGCGTAAACACCTCCCAGCCTTCGCCCGACCGCCGCGCGTCTACGCTCGCGACGCAGCACTGGCTGCCGAAGCGCTCGGCGATGTCGGCGACGAGTTCGGGCCGCTCGACCGCAGCGGAATTGACCGCGACCTTGTCCGCGCCCGCGAGCAACAGCGCGCGCGCGTCGTCCGCGGTGCGCACGCCGCCGCCGACCGTCAGCGGCATGAAACACACCGCCGCCGTCCGCCGCACGACGTCGAGGATCGTGCCGCGGCCCTCGTGGCTCGCGCCGATATCGAGGAAGCACAATTCGTCCGCCCCGGCCGCGTCATAGGCGCGCGCCTGCTCGACCGGATCGCCGGCGTCGCGCAGCTCGACGAAGTTCACGCCCTTCACGACGCGGCCGTCGGCGACGTCGAGGCAGGGGATGACTCTGGCGCGGACCGTCATGCGCCTGCCCGAAGAAAATGGTCACGCGGAGACGCGGAGACGCGGAGACGCGGCGGAGCCGCTAAGAAGGCTTTTTCGCGCAGAGGCGCAGAGACCGCAGAGAAGAGGGGGAGCAGCGAAGCCTGCAGGATACCGACGCCGGTAGCAAAAAGATGAATGCTGCCGCGCACTACCTCCGCGCTCTCTGCGCCTCTGCGCGAAAAATCCTCACTATCTCCGCGTCTCCGCGTCTCCGCGTGAATCCTCATGCGGCCTTCGCCACGCTCAAGGCCGCCGCGAGATCGAGCCGGCCGTCGTACAGCGCCCGCCCGGTAATCACGCCCTCGACCCCGTCGCGAACATGCAGCGCGAGGACGTGGATCTCGGCGATTCCCTTGACCCCGCCGCTCGCGATCACCGGAATGTCGACCGAGCGCGCGAGGTCGACCGTCGCCTCGACGTTGCAGCCCTTGAGCATCCCGTCGCGCCCCACATCGGTGAACAGCAACGACGCCACCCCCGCATCCTCGAACCGCCGCGCAAGATCGACCGCGCTCGTGGTCGAGACGTCGGCCCAGCCCTTGGTCGCGACCATGCCGTCCTTCGCATCGACCGCGACGACGATGCCGCCAGGGAAATCCTTCGCCACGCCGCGCACGAAGTCGGGATCCTCGAGCGCGGCGGTGCCGATCACGACTCGCGACACGCCCAGATCGAACCAGCCCTCGACATTGGCACGCGTGCGGATGCCGCCGCCGAGTTGCACATGCCCCGGAAACTGCGCGACGATCGCGCGCACCGCGTCGCCATTGACCGAGGCACCGGCAAACGCGCCGTCGAGATCGACGACGTGCAGATGCTCGGCACCGGCATCGGCAAAGAGCATCGCCTGCGCGGCGGGATCGTCGCCATAGACGGTCGCGCGGTCCATATCGCCCTCGGCGAGGCGGACGACTTGCCCGGCCTTGAGGTCGATCGCGGGGAAGATGATGAGGCTCGCAGGGGTATTTATGGCCGCCACTCCAGGAAACGTTCGAGCAAGGCCAGGCCGTAGCGCTGGCTCTTCTCAGGATGAAATTGCACGCCGATCATCGTGCCGCGACCGATCGCCGCGGTGACCGCGCCGGCATGCTCGGTGGTTGCGAGCACGTCGGCGCCCTCAAAAGCAAAGCTGTGCAGGAAATACGCCTCGCCCGGCTCGATCAGCGGATGCGCGCACGCCGGCACGACGTCGTTCCAGCCCATGTGCGGCACCTTCGCGTCGCTGCTGCCCGGCTCGAGCCGTCGCACGCGCCCCGAGACCCAGCCGAGCCCGGCATGCGTCCCCATTTCCTCGCCCGCCTCGGCCATCAGCTGCATGCCGACGCAGATGCCGAGGAACGGCGCGCCCTCGTAGCGCACGCGTCGGTTCAGCGCCTCGACCATGCCGGGCACCGCGCGCAACGCGGCGGCGCACGCGCCATAAGCCCCGACGCCGGGCAGCACGATCCGGTCGGCCTTCGCGACGACGTCCGCGTCGGCGGTAACGATCAGGTCGCTACAGCCCGCGGTGCGCAGCGCGTTCTCGACCGAATGGAGATTGCCTGCGCCGTAATCGATCAGCGCGAGACTCACATTCCCCTCCCGCTTGCGGGAGGGGTTAGGGGAGGGGATGGCCTGGCCGCAACCTCGCCGATCGCGGCCAGGCCCTCCCCCGACCCCTCCCGCAAGCGGGAGGGGAGCATTACAGTATCCCCTTGGTCGACGGGATCGCGTCGGCCTTGCGCGGGTCGATCTCGATCGCGGTGCGCAGCGCGCGCGCGACGCCCTTGAACGCGGCCTCGGCGATATGGTGATTGTTGGTGCCGTACAGCGTCTCGACGTGCAGCGTGATACCCGCGGCCTGCGCGAAGCTGTGGAAGAAATGCTCGAACATCTCGGTATCCATCGTGCCGAGCCGCGTCTGCGAGAACAGGTCCTTCCACACGAGCCAGGGCCGCCCCGAAATATCGAGCGCCACCCGCGTGAGAGTCTCGTCCATCGGCGACAGCGCATCGCCGTACCGCGTGATCCCGCGCTTGTCGCCGAGTGCCTGCGCGAATGCCTGGCCGATCGCGATACCGGTATCCTCGACGGTGTGATGCTCGTCGATGTGGAGGTCGCCCTTGGTGCGGACGGTCAGGTCGATCAGCGAATGGCGCGAGAGCTGTTCGAGCATGTGATCGAAGAAACCAACCCCGGTCTCGACGTCGTAAACGCCGGTCCCGTCGAGGTTTATGGTGACGTCGATCGCCGTCTCGGCGGTGGAGCGGGAAATCGTGGCGGTGCGCATGCCACCTCCCATAACGTGCGCCACGACGCATGCAATCTTGACCGGCATCCGAATACCGCTACCCAGAGGGAATGAGCGATGGACTGCCCGATAGCCTGATTCCGTACGACGAGATCGTGCAAGAAGCCCTGCGTGCCGTGGTCGGCCGCGTGCTCGGCTCCGTGTCGGAGGCCGGTGGGCTTCCCGGCGAGCATCATTTCTATATCACCTTCAAGACGCAGGCGCCGGGAGTCGACATCCCCAAGCGGCTGATCGAGCGTTTCCCGGACGAGATGACGATCGTCATGCAGAACCGCTATTGGGACCTCGTCGTCGACGATACGCGCTTCTCGATCGGCCTCAGCTTCAACCAGGTCCCGTCGAAGCTGGTGATCCCCTATTCGGCGATCACCGCGTTCCAGGATCCCGCGGTCAGCTTCGAACTGCGCTTCCAGGCGCAGGAGGGCGCCGACGAGGCGCTCGGCGAGCATGACGAACCCGAGAATGACGGCCCCACCGCGGTGCCGATCGAAGACGGCTCGAACGTCGTCGCGGTGGATTTCAAGCGGAAGAAGTGACCGTTTCTCCCTCTCCCTTCAGGGGAGAGGGAAGGGGCCCGCCGCGCTTGCGGTGGGAAGGGTGAGGGGCATGAGGCTCCGTGCACCTTCGACAAATCCCCTCTCCCTTCCGTCGCCTGCGGCTCCTCCCTCCCTCTCCCCGAAGGGGCGAGGGACCCACGCAAGCCCCGGAAGGTTCTCTCCCCATGACCACCCGCACAGAAACCGACTCGATCGGCCCGATCGAAGTCCCCGCCGACGCCTATTGGGGCGCGCAGACCGAGCGATCGGTCGAGAACTTCCCGTTCGGCACCCGCGAACGCATGCCGATCGAGATCGTCCACGCATTGGCGCTCGTCAAACAGGCCGCCGCCCGCGTGAACCGGTCCCACGGCCTCGACGCCACCATCGCCGACGCGATCGAATCAGCCGCGCAGGAAGTCATCGACGGCACGCTCGACGACCAGTTCCCGCTGGTCATCTGGCAGACCGGCAGCGGCACGCAGTCGAACATGAACGTCAACGAGGTCATCGCCGGCCGCGCCAACGAGGTCCTCACCGGTACGCGCGGCGGCAAGTCGCCGGTTCACCCCAATGATCACGTCAACATGAGCCAGTCGTCGAACGACAGCTTTCCGACCGCGCTCCACATCGCCGCCGCGCTCGCCACGACGCAGCGGCTGATCCCCGCGCTCGACCGGCTCCACGCCGCGCTCGACGCGAAGGCCAAGGCCTGGGACGACATCGTCAAGATCGGCCGCACGCACCTTCAGGACGCGACGCCGCTGACGCTCGGCCAGGAATTCTCCGGTTATGCCAACCAGCTCTATCGCTGCCGCCACCGGATCGAGCCCGCGATCAGCCACGGCATGGTCATCCTCGCGCAGGGCGGCACCGCGGTCGGCACCGGCCTCAACGCGCCCGCCGGTTTCGGCGACGCGTTCGCAGGCGAAGTGGCGACGATCACCGGCCTGCCGTTCGTCAGCGCACGCAACAAGTTCGAGGCGCTCGCCTCGAACGATCCGCTCGTCCATCTGTCGGGCACGTTCAACACGCTGGCGGTCGCGCTGACGAAGATCGCCAACGACATCCGCCTGCTGGGTAGCGGCCCGCGCTGCGGATTTGGCGAGATCGACCTGCCCGCGAACGAGCCCGGCAGTTCGATCATGCCGGGCAAGGTCAACCCCACCCAGTGCGAGATGCTGACGATGGTCGCCGGCCAGGTGATGGGCAACCATGTCGCGGCGACGGTCGGCGGGATGCAGGGCCATCTCGAGTTGAACGTCTTCAAGCCGCTGATCGGCGCGAACGTCCTGCGCTCGATCGACCTGCTCGCGACCGCGATGGAAGGATTCGCGACACGCTGCGTCGACGGCATCGAGCCCAATCGCGACCGCATCGCCGACCTGCTCGACCGTTCGCTGATGCTGGTCACCGCGCTCGCCCCCGAGATCGGTTACGACGCCGCCGCGAAGATCGCCAAGCACGCGCATGCCGAAGGACTGACGCTGAAGGAAGCGGGCCTCGCGCTCGGGCTGGTCGATGCCGAGACCTTCGAACGGGTGGTGCGCCCCGAGTCGATGCTCGGCCGCTAACCGCCCCACCCCGTCATCCTGACGGAAGTCAGGACCCAGAGCCATAAGCGTCGCGCGTCGTAACTCTGGATCCTGGATCAAGTCCAGGATGACGGGTGGTGTGTACACCCCCCCACCGTCATCCTGACGAAAGTCAGGATCCAGGGTTACTCAGCGAGACGATCGTGGCTCTGGGTCCTGGCGTTCGTCAGGATGACGGATGGTGGTGAGGCGGGGAACCCAAACGCCCTTCGCGCGCTAACCCGCCACACGCGAAGGAGAAATTACGTGGGCGCAACGACCATAGGCGCGCTGATCGGCGCAGGCATCGATTCGCTGAGCGGCGACGACGGCAATGCGGACGGCGCGATCATCGGTGCGATCACCGCCAACGTACTCAAGATCGTCGTGCCGCTGGCCGTGACCTACGCGATCGGCTGGGCGGTGCTGCGCGGTGCAGCGGAACTCAAGGACCAGGTTTTCGGAGAGGTTAAGTCATGATCGGACGTATCATCAGTGCATTGGTTGGCCGCGAAATGGGCCGTCGCGACGGTTCGGGCGGCGCATCGGGCGCGGTCAAGGGCGTGGTCGCGATGGGGCTGATGCGCCGCATGGGTCCGCTCGGCATGATCCTCGGCGGCGGCTATGCGGCCAAGAAGGCGTATGACCGCAACAAGGCGCGCAAGGCAGGCTACTGATCCGCCGTCAGAATGACACAAGCGGGCCGCGCATGGGTTGACGCCCATGCGCAGTCCGCGGCAAGGGCGCGCATGCCCCACACACTTCCGTCCGACCCGCATGGTTTCCGTCGCCGCGGAGTCCTGTTCGTCCTGTCCTCGCCTTCCGGCGCCGGCAAGTCGACGATCGCGCGCAGATTGCTCGCAGACGAGCATGAGCTGGAGATGTCGGTCTCGGTAACGACCCGCGCGATGCGCCCGGGCGAAGTCGACGGCAAGGATTACAATTTCACCGATCTCGAGGGCTTTCGCGACATGGTCGCGAAGGACGAGTTCCTCGAATGGGCGCATGTCTTCAACCACCGCTACGGCACGCCACGCGCGCAGGTCGAGGAGATGCTCGCCGCGGGCAAGGACGTGCTGTTCGACATCGACTGGCAGGGCGCGCAGCAGCTGTTCCAGATCGCCGGCGGCGACGTCGTCCGCGTCTTCATCTTCCCGCCCTCGATGGAAGAACTCCACCGCCGCCTCACCAGCCGCGGTACCGACTCGACCGAGGTGATCGACGCGCGCATGTCGCGCGCCGCGAACGAGGTCAGCCACTGGGACGGCTATGATTACGTCCTGGTCAACGACGACGTCGACAGCTGCATCCGCGGTGTGAAGACGATCCTCGCCGCGGAGCGCTTGAAGCGTTCGCGCCAGACCGGCCTGATCGGCTTCATCCGCCGCCTGACCCGCTGAGGCGAATAGCAGCCCCATCCGTCATCCCAGCGAAAGCTGGGATCTCCCTGTTCGGGCCGCAGCGCTCGCCAAGCAGGATACCCCAGCGTTCGCTGGGGTGACGGCGATTTGGGCGAGTAGCCGCTAGAGCATCCCCAGAAACGCGACGCCGCGCGCGAATTCCTTGCGCTTGAGTTCGCGCAACTCCGCCGCCTGCCAGTCCTCGCCCCACATCTCGATCGACCAATCCTCGTCGAGACCCGCCGCCGCCCAGGCCGCATCCGCGTCGATCTCGCCCTCGATCAGCGCCAACCCGATCACCAGCGATCCCGTCAGCGTCACCACCGGCGACAGTCCCGCCAGCCGGAAATCGTCATACGCCGCGACCGCTTCGTGCAGCCGCGCGATCGTCGCGTCGGGTTGCGCGACGTGCATCACCCCCGCAGTCACCGCGAACGTCACGTCATACCGGCCGCGCGCCCAGTCGAGCAGCGGATCCCACGCCGCCGCCTGCCGTTCGACCAGCAACGGCGGCCCGTCGGCGCGGTAGCAGAGCAGGTCGCTCTCGCCATACGCCGCCAGTCGCGCGGCAAACTGCGTCGGATCGTTCGCGATCGGATCGGTCGCCGCATTGGCGAGGCCGGTCAACGGCATCGTCCGCGGATCGATCGTCTCGCCGACGCTGCGCCATTCTTCCGCGACCGCCTCGGCCAGCGCCGCGGTCGGCAACGCCAGCGGCCGCCGCCCGGGCGTCCGCACCGGCTTGCCATCGAGCGTCACCACGCGATCCGCATCGATCGCCACGTCTTTCCAGAACCGCTTCATTGGGGTGGACTCCGCCAGCGATGCGCCAGGCTGCGCGGCACCGTCGCGATCATCGCCATCGCCGACAGCACGATCGCCGTCCCGAGGATCTTCGGCCCCATATCATGCGCGCGCGCGATCAGGATCAGCCCGAGCAACGCGCCCGCGACCCCCGCCATCCGCACGACGACGAGCACCAACCAGCGCCGCTGCGCCAGCTTTTCGGCGTCGGTCATGGCCGCGTCCTCGAATCCGCGACCATGTGCAGCAGTTCGGGCACCGCGGTCGCGACGACGTCCGCCCCCGCATCCGACAGTTCGTGGACCGCGTGATAGCCCCAGGCGACGCCGACCGCGCGCACTCGCGCCGCGCGCGCCATCGCCATGTCGAAGCTCGTATCGCCAATCATCGCGGTGGTCGCCGCGGTCGCACCCGCTTCGGCGATCGCCGCGAACAGCATCGCCGGATCGGGTTTCGACGGATGGCGGTCGGCGGTCTGCAGCGTCACGAACCGATCGGTGATCCCATGCGCGGCAAGGATATGCGCGAGTCCCCGGTCCGACTTGCCCGTCGCGACGCCGAGCACCCAGCCGTCGTCGGCGAGCGTCGTCAGCACGTCGGCGATCCCGTCGAACAACGGCTCGTCGGCCAGTTCGCCGCTCGCGCGCATCGCATGGAACGCCGCCTTGTAGTCGGCGGCGAGCGCGCGGTGCAGGCCATCGTCGGCCTGTGGCAGCAACACCTGCATCGCCTCGACGAGACTGAGCCCGACGATCCGGCGAATTTCGCCGCGCGGCGGCGGGACGAGCCCGGCCTTCTCGAACGCCCGCTCGCACGCGACGCAGATATTCGCCTGGCTGTCGACGAGCGTGCCGTCGCAATCGAACACGGCAAGGCGGATCATGGGATTTTCCAACGCATCCCCGCCTCGTAGATCAGCCGGGCGAACGAGGGAACGCCAAACCGGAACGCGCCTCGTCCTCGACGGTTCGTCTCGCAGGCTTTTGGAGATCCACGATGGCGCACGCACCGACCGACACCCCGAACATCTGGGCCGCCGCTGCGGCAGGCCTGGTCGCGGGGCTTGCCGCCTCGTTCGTGATGGATCGCTTCCAGGCGGGCGTCGCCGCGCTGTCGTCGTCGGACAGCGACGCGGAACCCGCGACCGAGAAGGCGGCGGACAAGCTGTCGCAGGCGGTGGTGGGACACGAAGTCCCCGACGATCGGAAGCCGCTCGCCGGGCAGGCGGTGCATTACGCGCTCGGGGCAGGGCTGGGGGTCGTCTACGCGGTCGCGGCGGAATATCGCCCGGCGGTGACGGCAGGCTACGGCACCGCGTTCGCGCTGGCGAACACCGCGCTGCTCGACGAGGCGGCAGTGCCCGCGGTGGGCCTCGGCGCCGCACCGTGGAAGACCGCGCCGTCGACGCATCTGTACGGCGTCGCGTCGCATCTGGTGTTCGGCACGGTGACCGAAGGCGTGCGGCGGTTGCTGCGGGGGTGGATGCGGTAAGCCGGTACTCGGCCCATCACTGTTCCCCCGCGAAGGCGGGGACCCAGGAATCAAGCAGAGCCGACGATCGCGGCCCCCGGCCCCCCGCCTCCGCGGAGGACCGATTAGTAAGGAGCGCCCCCAACACCCACTCCACCCCGGCGAAGGCCGGGGCCCAGGTGGGGGACGTCGGTGACGAAGGACAGTCCTCCGTTACGCCCACCTCTCCAATTGGGCCCCGGCCTGCGCTGGGGTGGCGTTAGACTAGCGTGCCGACAGGTCCGCTAAATCACCGTGAACCCGGCCCCGTACGCGGCCCACTCGGCTTCCCCCCCGAACGACCCCGGCCACCAGGCTTGGCACCCTCGACCCGAGGCCCACTCCGCGGCGCCCCGAACGTCGACCCGGCTCCCGTCCGAGGCCCGCCCGTCTTGGGCGCCCCCGGCTTACCGCCAGCCGGCTTCTTGTCCTCGACAACCCCGCGCCCACGCCGCTCACCTTTACGCTCTTTCCGAACCGACTTCGCATGCGCCTTCGCCCGCGACTTCATCTGCTCGCGCGTCGGCGCGGTCTTCTCGTCGAGCTGCAGCGCATCGCCGAGCTTCTCGTCGAAGCCCAGCTGCTTCAGGCTTTCCTCGAAATGCGTCGGCAGCCCGGCGGTCACGTCGATCGACCCACCATCGGGATGGTCCACCTTGATGCGCCGCGCATGCAGATGCATCTTCCGCGAGATCCCGCCGGTCAGGAACGCGGCCGCGCCGCCATATTTCCCGTCGCCAACGATCGGGTGGCCGATCGCCGCCATGTGCACGCGCAACTGGTGCGTGCGCCCGGTAAACGGCTGCAGCTCGACCCATGCCGCACGGTTGCCCGCACGCTCGATCACGCGGTAGCGGGTGCGCGCGGGTGCGCCCTCGGCCTCGTCGACGTGCATCTTCTCGCCGCCGGTACCCGGCTGCTTGCCGATTGGCAGCTCGATCATGCCGTCCTCGATCGAGGGCACGTCGACCACCAGCGCCCAATACACTTTCCGCGCGGTTCGGCCCGAAAAAGCCTTGGCGAAGAACGCCGCCGCACGCGACGTGCGCGCGACGAGCAGCGCGCCCGACGTATCCTTGTCGAGCCGGTGGACCAGCTTGGGCCGGCCCTCATTGTCATATTGGAGCCCGTCGAGCAGCCCGTCGACATGCTGCGTCGTCTTGGTGCCGCCCTGAGTCGCGAGGCCCGGCGGCTTGTTCAGCACGAACGCCTGGAAATCCTTGTGGATCACCATGCCCTGCGCGAGCTCGGTTTCTTCGTCCGACAGGATCACGCGCTCGCGCACCCGCCTGGGCTTGTCGACGTCGGCGGCGGCTTTGTCGGCCTCGGGCGGGGGCACGCGCAGCATCTGGCCTGCCGCGATCCGGTCGCCCGGAGTCGCGCGCGCGCCGTCGACGCGCAGCTGGCCGGTGCGCGCCCACATCGCCACCGTCGTGAAGCTCGTGTCGGGCAGATGCCGCTTGAACCACCGGTCGAGCCGGATGCCGTCATCGTCGAACCCGACGTTGAACTCCCGAGAGCCGGAGTCGCTATCGTTCTTGCCCGCGGTCATGCGATGGCCCTTACTGCGGTGAGACCCGCGAATACTGCGACGATCGAGCCGATCACCGAAAGGAGAATATAGCCGAACGCGACGCCGATCGCGCCCCGCTCGATCAACGTGACGACGTCGAGCGAGAAGCTCGAAAACGTCGTGAAGCCGCCCAGGACGCCGACCGCGAGCAGCAGGCGCCACGCCTCCGACGCGGTGTTCCGCGCGAGCACGCCGACCAGCACGCCCATCAGCAGCCCGCCGATCAGGTTCACCGCCAGCGTACCGAACGGATAGTCGGGTCCGAGCAGCGCCGTCATCGCGCGACCGGTCAGATAGCGCGCGCCGGAACCGACCGCGCCACCGACCATGACATAAAGAAGGGGAAACATCGCCGCGCCCTAGCGCGAATCGCGCCGAACGGAAAGGTGGGGGTTAGGGAAGCGCGTCGTGGGGCGCATAGCCCGAACAACGTGTTTCCCCGCGAAGGCGGGGATCCAGCCTGGGCTCCCGCCTTCGCGGGAGAACATAGTAGGGAAGCTGCAGCATCCCCCTATCCACCCCGGCGAAGGCCGGGGCCCAATTGGAAAGGTCGCAGTAACGAAGGAACGCGCTCAGTCCGCTGCGTTTCCCAATTGGACCCCGGCCTCCGCCGGGGTGGAATAATCGCGGAACCGCTTCACCCGATCCTCACCGACCAGCGTTGGACACCATATCCACATCGCTCCCGCCGCCAGCCCGAGCGGTCACGTACACCACATACGCGTCGTTCCCCCGAACCCCGCCCAGCACATGCTGCCGCCCGTCGGTGCTATGCCCGGCCGAATACCCCGCTGCCCGCGCGCGCGTGTAATAATAATCGAGCATCTTCTGCATCGGCGCGCTGCTCGCGAAGCTCACCACGCGCAGGCGACAGCCGTCACGATCCGCCCCCGCCGCCTCGGTCAACCGCGCGCCCGGATAGAGCGGCAGGTCCGCGGGCAACCGGTTCGCCCATCCCGCCGAATAGCCGATCTTCTGCGCGCATATCCCCGCATCCGGGGTCTTCTGCCGCTCGGCCAGCGCGCCTAGCGTCAGCGCACCGTTCGCCGTCTTGCATTCGGGGCAGTCGTTCGACGCCGCCGGCGCGCGCTGCAACGTCTTCGGGTCGACCGGATCGGGCTTGAGCGGCCCCTCGGGGGGGACGGCGGCGCCCTCCGGCTGGGTCGGCGGCCGCACCGCATCGGTGTTGGACGATTGCGCCAGCCGGGGATCGACCATGATCTGCCCGCCAAGCGCCGATGTCAGCGCCGGATCGCGCGCCGAGCCGTTGGTCAGCTCGGCATCGAGGCTGTTGAGATCCTGCTGGTCGGTCGAGGACCGTCCACACGACGCCAGCGCGAGCGGCAAAAGGATCAGGGCGGGGCGGCAGGAAAGTCTCATCACCGCCATCCTATGCGCGAATGACGGTGAAGAAAGCGTTTTACGCGCCGCCCCGGCTTGCGCGCGGATGATCTTGCTCCGGCGCCTGCCCACCGCCATGTTCCGCTCATGCTGAACCTCGTCTCCATCCTCATCGGCCTCGTCACCCTGGCGCTCGGCCTCGTCGCCTTCATTCCGCTGCTCGGCTGGATGAACTGGCTCGTCATCCCGATCGGGATCGTCGGCGCGGCGGTCGGTGCGCTCTCGTCGAGCAGCAGCGGACGCAACCTCAACATCGTCCTGATCATCATCTTCGCGCTCCGCCTCAGCCTTGGCGGCGGCATCATCTGACGCAAAAAGGGCCCGGCGTTTCCACCGGGCCCTTCCGTCGGACTAGCGATACCGGATCAGCGGCAGCGCACGTTGCCGCGATCGATCGACTGGCCGAGCACCGCGCCGCCGCCCGCACCGATCAGCGTGCCGAGCAACTGCGAGCCACCGCCCGCGATCACGTTGCCCAGCGCACCACCCGCGAGGCCACCGATGATCAGCCCCGTCGTGCCGTCGTTGCGACGGCAGTAATAGCGCCCGTTGCCGCCGCGATAGATGCGGTCGTTGCGACCCAGGCGGCGCTCCTGGTAATAACGCCCGTCGCGATAATAGCGGTCGGCGAAATAGCCGCGCTGGCCCCGCTCGTAGCGGTTGTAATCATAGCCGCGATATTGCTGCCAATTGCCGTTGCGTCCGTTGTCGCGGCGGATGTCGCGAATGTCGCCACGGCGATCCTGGCGCGCGTCGCGCACCTCCTCGCGATACTCGCGGCGCGCATCGCGCACGTCGCCGCGCGAATCGGCGTTGCGCACGTCGCGGCGATAGTCGCGCTGCGCGTCGCGGACCTGGTCGTTATATTCGCGGTTGGCGCCCCGGACCGTCGATTGCGCGGTCGCGGGGATCGCGCCGAACGCCGTGGCGGCAAGGGCTGCCGAAAGAAGGGCAATACGCATTGTTCGTCTCCTGACTCGATGCGCAAAGAACGGCCGGCCAAAGCGGGAGTTGCGTGAACCGCAAACTACACCGCGTTCAGCCGGCCGAAAGCCTTACGACGTTGGTATCAGGCGAGATTATGCTCGAGCGTGATCTCGGCGTTGAGAACCTTCGACACCGGGCAGTTCGCCTTGGCGTCGGCGGCGATCGCCTCGAACTCGTCCTTCGAGATACCCTCGACCTTGGCGTTCAGCGTGAGGGCGGACTTGGTGATCTTGAAGCCGTCGCCGTCCTTGTCGAGCGTGACCTTCGCCGAGGTCTCGAGCGTGCCCGCCTCATAGCCCTTGCCCGCGAGCGCGAAGCTCAGCGCCATCGTGAAGCAGCTCGCATGCGCCGCCGCGATCAGTTCCTCGGGGTTGGTGCCCGGCTCGTTCTCGAACCGCGTGTTGAAGCCGTAGGGGCTGTCCGAGAGCACGCCCGACTGCGTCGAGACATGACCCTTGCCGCTCTTGCCAAGGCCTTCATACTTTGCCGAACCGCTGCGTGTGGTCATCATGGGATCCTTCGTCTGGACAGGAAAAAAGGCGCCGCGGTTTCCCGCGACGCCCTTTCCCAACGCATGACGACCGAATTAGCGGCATCGAATTTGCCGCTGACAGTCAGTTAGGCGTCTTAGCGGCAACGACGATTGTTGTTGCTCGTGCCCTTGTCGATCGCGCGACCGGCAAGGCCGCCGAGGACCGCGCCACCCAGCGTGCCGACCGTACGGTCGCCGCGCGTGTCGACCGTGCGGCCGAGGAGCGCGCCGCCGACGCCGCCGATGATCGTGCCGGTCGTGCCGTTGCTCTTCTTGCAATAGACGCGGCCGTCACGGCCACGCCATTCGCGACGATCGCGCGCGTCTGCGGCCGAAACCGGGATCAGGACGGTCGGCAGGACCATGGCGCTGCAGCCGAGAGCGAGAATGAGTTTACGCATGTTGGAACTCCCTAGTGAATTGATCTGATGCTGTAACGAGGACACCATAGCCGCGGTTGCATGAACCAAAAACAACACCCCGTTCATCTTCGTACAGCATCGGGCTGCCGACGCGTGGCCTTGTGCTTTACGCTGTAGGTCCGGGCGGTTACGCCGGCCCGATGTTGCCCGTCCCGCTGCCCGTCGAGATCCTGCCCGCCCAGCTCCTGCCGGTCGCGGCGCCCTGGTTCGACCTTGCCGGCCTCGCCGTGTTCGCCGCGTCGGGCGCGCTGGCGGCGGCCAAGCGCGGGCAGACCTTCGTGACGCTCGTCTTCTTCGGGCTCATCACCGGCGTCGGTGGCGGCACCGTGCGCGACCTGCTGATCGGCGCGCCGGTCTTCTGGGTACACGATGCGCGCGCGGCGAGCGTGTGCCTGAGCATGGCGCTGCTGATCTGGGTGACGCCCGAACGCTGGTGGAAGGGCGAGGCGCTGGGCTGGTTCGACGCGGTCGGGCTGGCGGCCTATGCGGTCTACGGCGCGGCCAAGGCGCTCGGCTACGGCGTGCCCCCCGTGCCCGCGGCGTTGATGGGGGTGATGACCGCGTGCGTCGGCGGCATCATCCGCGACGTGCTCGCGGGCGAACCGTCGATCCTGATGCGGCCGGAGCTGTACGTGACCGCGGCGGCGCTCGCCTCGGCGAGTTACGTGGGTCTGGTGCTGCTCGGCATGCCCCTGTCCTGGGCCGCAGTGATCGCCGCCAGCGCCGGCTTCACGCTCCGCGCCGCCGCGATCCGCTTCCACCTCGCGCTCCCGGCATACGGGGGGCGGCGCTAACCGCACCCGTTGTGTAGAACAAGGAGAGCAGAGGTGTCTGACCCCGCTCATCAGCCTGATCTCTAAGCGGTGGTAAAGCTACCGACCTGCACCCCACCCCGGCGAAGGCCGGGGCCCAAATGGGACACCTAGCTGATGTGCGTAGCGATCCGTTACTCCAACCTTTCCAGTTGGGCCCCGGCCTTCGCCGGGGTGGGGCAGGAGTTTGCGAGCGCCTGAAGCACGGGCGAAGGAATCACCCCCGCACCACACCAACATCCGCAAACCGTCGCGGCTCGACCGGCGGCACCGCGGGGTCGTTCAGCTGGCACTGCCAATGCCCCACGTCGATCCACCGGCCGTTCTTGTACCCGACCTCGCGGTACACGCCCGCGCGCCGGAACCCGACCGCCTCGTGCAGCTTGATCGACGAATCATTGGGCAGCGCGATCGCGCCGATCGCCTGGGTGAAGCCTTGCGCGCGCAGCGTATCGATCAGCGCCTCGTATAACAGCCGCCCCGCGCCCTGGCGCTGCGCCGCGTCCGCGACATAGACCGTGGTCTCGCACGCGAACCGGTACGCCTCGCGCTTGTGGAACGGCGCGGCATAGGCGAACGCGAGCACGCCGCCCTCGGCCCCGATCGTCGCGACCAGCCACGGATACAGCCCGTCCGATGCCGCCATCCGCGCGCGCATCTGCCGCGCATCGGGCGCGTCGGTCTCGAACGAGACCGTCCCGACCAGCACGTGCGGCGCATAGATCGCCGCGATCGACGCCGCGTCCTCGGGAACCGCGGCGCGGATGACGATGCCGCCCCCGTTTGCAGAGGCGGCGACCATCAGAACCCGATCCGTGCCAGCAACAGGTCGAGCAGCTTGGCGTCGCTAAAGCCGGCGGTCGTCGGCCCCATCCCGCCGCACTCGAGGCAGCGCGCCTGGACCGAACCCGAGGTCGCGAGCCGCTTCATGTCGCCGACCGCACGCGCGAGCATCTGGCGACGGTCCGCCGCGACATGCGCGAACGCATCGCCGCCGCCCGCATCGTCATCGCTGCCGTCATTGCCGAAATCCTGCGCGATCGTCGCGAGGAAGCCCGGCTTCTTCTCGAGATATTCGGCATGAACCTTGGCCGGATCGAGCTTGGCGCGCTTGGCGGCCTCGTCGATCGCGTCCTTGAGCGTCCCGAACCGGTCGACCAGCCCGATCTGCCGCGCGGTGCCGCCGTCCCAGACGCGACCCTGGCCGATCTCGTCGACCCGCGCGGGCGTCATTTTCCGCGACGCGGCGACGCGTGACACGAACGCGCGATACCCGTTCTCGATGCCGGCCTGCGCGATCGCGTCGAACATCGGCGTGGTCCCGCCGGTGATGTCGGGCTGGCCCGACAGCGGCGTGGTCTTTACGCCGTCGCTGGTCACGCCGATCTTGGCGAGCGCGTTCTCGAACGTGGGCACCACGCCGAAGATGCCGATCGAGCCGGTGATCGTGCCAGGTTCGGCAAAGATCACGTCGGCCGGCGTCGACACCCAATAGCCGCCGCTCGCCGCCAGGCCGCCCATCGACACGACCACGGGCAGCTTCTGCCGCTTGGCCTCGAGGATCGCGAGCCGGATCTGCTCGGACGCCAGCACCGATCCGCCCGGCGAATCGACGCGGACGACCAGCGCCTTCAGCGTCTTCTTGGCGAGCCCGTCGAGCACCGCCTTCTCGATCGTCTTGCCCGCCGCCTTGCCGGGGCCGCCTTCGCCGTCGACGATCTCGCCAGCGATCGTCAGCACGCCGATCGAGTCGCCGCCGGTCGGCAGCGGGTTCGCCTTCACCCAGGTGTCGTAGGTGATGCTGGCATAGTTGCCCGCGGGCTTCTTGTCGTCGGACCCGGCAATCTCGGCGACGCGCCGGCCGAACGCGATCCGGTCGCCGAGCTTGTCGACGATTCCGGCGCGCAGATTGGCCTCGGCGATGTTGCCGTTCGCGGCGATGATGACCTTGTCGGGCGCGCTCATGAACTGCGCGATCTGCGCCTTGGGGCGTGCCTTGGCGACGGCCTCGCGCCACTGCGAGAACAGGGTCCCGTACAGCGCAGTGCTCGCCGCCTTCGCGTCCTCGCTCTGGTCGGCGCGCGTGTAGGGCTCGACGAACGACTTGTAGCGGCCGACGCGATAGACGTGCGCGTTGACGCCCAGCTTGTCGATCAGGCCCTTGTAGTAAAGCTGGTTGCCGCCCGGCCCCATGAAGATCGTGCCGCCCATCGGGTTGACCCAGACCTCGCTCGCATTCGCGGCGAGGCGATAGCCGCCATCGGTGTACGCGGTCGCATAGGCCAGCACCGGCTTGCCGCTCGCCCGCACCCGCGCGAGCGCGTCGCCGACCTCGCCGAGTGCCGCGGGATAGGCCCCGCCAAAGCTGTCGAGATCGAGCACGAGCACTTTCACGCGGCCATCGGTGCGCGCGGTGTCGATCGCGCGCACCACGTCGCGCAACCGGAACTGACGAGTCGTGCTCTGCCCCGACAGCGCGGCGAACGCGGCCTGCTCCTCGGGCTGCTCGACGATCGACCCGTTCAGGTCGAGCACCAGCGCACCGTCCTTGATCGCCTTGGTCCCCGGCCGCGCGTTGAGCGCCGCGAAGATCAGCCCGAAGAACAGCAGCATCGCGAGCAGGACAAGGCCATCCTTGATCGCGACGAGCAGCTTCCACACCCCGCGCACCAGCCGCCATTTCCGCCGCGGGGGGCGGGCCGGATCGGTGTAGGACGGGGCAGGGGTGTAGGACGGCGCAGCGGTATCGGTCATGGCACGAGAGCTAGAGCAACCGCAGGCCTTCGTAAATGGCCTGTATTACGAGGCCAACACAGGCCTGGTTCAAGTCCCTGGCTCTACCCCGAGCGCCATCCAGTCCCCCTCCCGCCTGCGGGAGGGGTTAGGGGAGGGGCGTCCCACCAACGCGCCGCCCGGACACGCCCCTCCCCCGACCCCTCCCGCAAGCGGAAGGGGAGCAGAAGAGAAGGGGGGGAAGGGGAAGGCGTATCCGCCACTGTTCGCCTACGAACGCAGGAGACCGGCAGCCCTCGGCCAGCTGCCGCGTCCGCGCGGCAGCCCCCTCGGCACGATGCCCGAAACCCACGCCGGTAGGAAAAATTTTCTCCGCGGGAACCTTTGACATGGGTCGCGGGCGTCCACATATGCCGGGTGTTGGCACTCGGGCTCCCTGAGTGCCAGAAATCTGTCACAATCCCAAAAGGACATGGACCCCATGAACTTTCGTCCGTTGCATGATCGCGTGCTGGTGAAGCGCCTCGAAGCCGAAGAGAAGACGGCTGGCGGCATCATCATCCCCGACACCGCCAAGGAAAAGCCGCAGGAAGGCGAAGTCGTCGCCGTCGGCACCGGGACCCGCGCCGAGAACGGCACGATCACCCCGCTCGACGTCAAGGCCGGCGACAAGGTTCTGTTCGGCAAGTGGTCGGGCACCGAGGTCAAGGTCGACGGTGAGGATCTCCTCATCATGAAGGAATCGGACATTCTCGGCATCGTCGGCTGACCCCGACGGGCTCGGAAACGTCGGCCTTTGCTGACGTGAACGGGCCGAGAAAGGCTGGCCGCGAGATCCGCGCCAGCGTCTGTACTTCCTATACTTCACTCCATCGAAAGGGCAGCTGACATGGCTTCCAAGGACGTAAAATTCGGTCGTGACGCGCGTGAGCGCATCCTCCGCGGCGTCGACATCCTCGCCGACGCGGTCAAGGTGACCTTGGGCCCCAAGGGCCGCAACGTCGTCATCGACAAGAGCTTCGGCGCACCGCGCATCACCAAGGACGGCGTCACCGTCGCCAAGGAGATCGAGCTCAAGGACAAGTTCGAGAACATGGGCGCGCAGATGCTGCGCGAAGTGGCCTCGAAGACCAACGACATCGCCGGTGACGGCACCACCACCGCGACGGTTCTGGCGCAGGCCATCGTCCGCGAGGGCATGAAGTCGGTCGCAGCGGGCATGAACCCGATGGATCTGAAGCGCGGCATCGATCTCGCCGTCGTCAAGGTCGTCGAGGACGTCAAGGCGCGTTCGAAGCCGGTTTCGGGTTCGAAGGAAGTGGCGCAGGTCGGCATCATCTCGGCAAACGGCGACCGTGAAGTCGGCGAGAAGATCGCCGAAGCCATGGAGAAGGTCGGCAAGGAAGGCGTGATCACCGTCGAGGAAGCCAAGGGTCTCGAATTCGAGCTCGACGTCGTCGAGGGCATGCAGTTCGACCGCGGCTATCTCTCGCCCTACTTCATCACCAACCCCGAGAAGATGACCGTCGAGCTTCAGGATCCCTACATCCTGATCCACGAGAAGAAGCTGTCGAACCTGCAGGCGATGCTCCCGATTCTGGAAGCCGTCGTCCAGTCGGGTCGTCCGCTCCTGATCATCGCCGAGGACATCGAGGGTGAGGCACTCGCCACGCTCGTCGTCAACAAGCTGCGCGGCGGCCTCAAGGTCGCAGCGGTCAAGGCACCGGGCTTCGGCGATCGTCGCAAGGCGATGCTCGAGGACATCGCGATCCTGACCAAGGGCGAGATGATCTCGGAAGACCTCGGCATCAAGCTCGAGACCGTCACGCTCGGCATGCTCGGCACCGCCAAGCGCGTCACGATCGACAAGGACAACACCGTCATCGTCGACGGTGCCGGCGATCATGACTCGATCAAGGGCCGCACCGAAGCGATCCGCCAGCAGATCGAGAACACGACCAGCGACTATGACAAGGAGAAGCTCCAGGAGCGTCTCGCCAAGCTCGCCGGTGGCGTTGCGGTGATCAAGGTCGGCGGTTCGTCGGAAGTCGAAGTCAAGGAGCGCAAGGATCGCGTCGACGACGCACTGCACGCAACCCGCGCAGCCGTCGAAGAGGGCATCGTCCCCGGTGGTGGTACGGCTTTGCTGTACGCGACCAAGGTCCTCGACGGCCTGACCGGTGCGAACGAAGACCAGACGCGTGGTATCGACATCGTCCGCAAGTCGCTGACGGCTCTGGTTCGCCAGATCGCGCAGAATGCGGGTCATGACGGTGCGGTGGTTTCGGGCAAGCTGCTCGACGGCAACGACTCGAACATCGGCTTCAACGCCGCGACTGACACCTACGAGAACCTGGTGGAAGCCGGCGTGATCGATCCGACCAAGGTCGTCCGCACCGCGCTGCAGAACGCGGCATCGGTCGCAGGCCTCCTGATCACGACCGAAGCGGCCGTGAGCGAGATGCCCGAAGACAAGCCCGCCATGCCCATGGGCGGCGGCGGCATGGGCGGCATGGGCGGCATGGACTTCTGATTTCGGACGGGGCCAGCATGCTGGCCCCGCCACGAAATCAGAACGGCCGGCGGGCTGGTGGCTTCGCCGCCAGTCCCGTCCGACGAAAAGGGCCGGCTTCGCCGGTCCTCCGTTCCGACCAGACTACCCAAAGCAAAGGGCCGGGGCGCAATCCCCGGCCCTTCGTGCGTCAGCGGCGCGTATCCCGCCAAGCATCGCGACGCTCCGACACCGAGTCGCTGTCATAAACTGTCTTTACGCAGATTTTTACAATTTGCAGACGCCCCGCAAGCCCCCCACGCGGCGCATCACCACCGACCCGATCCCTGCGTTCGCGGAAATCTTCCTACCATATTGATTTGATTGTCCCCGCCATGCGGCGGCGCCAGCCACCGGGCGCCATTTCCCGCCGGTGACACAATAGGTGCAAGCGGACAGTGATCACGCTACCATCACGGCATGACCGCAGGACGCATCGATCAGTTGACCGAAGCCCAGCGCACCTGCCTGCGGCTGGTACTGACTCACCATAATTCGAAGGAAATCGCGGCGTTGGTCGGCGTGTCGCCGTCCGCGATCGACAAGCGGATCGAGCGCGCGATCCAGATCCTCGGCGTCGCCACTCGGTTCGAGGCGGCCCGCCAGCTGCAGCAGCATGAGCGGGGAGGCGTCGACGAGGTCGTGCCGCCCCGCGATCTCGTCGCGACGGTCGGACAGGCGCCGACGTACGAACGGCTACCATCCGAACCAATCGACGTTCCCAGCCCCCCCGCCGACACGCCAGACGTGAGGCAGATCGAGCCGTGGGGGCTTGTTCGCCGCTTCTTTGGCCTGTCCGGAGCTAGCGGATCGACAGGGGTGGCGCGCAATCGGTTTTCGGTTGGCGACAGGATAGTCCGACTGATCGCGCTCATGGGCCTGATCGCCGTCACGTCGATGGCGCTCATCAACATGGCGATGACGTTGACCAACCTGTTGCGATCGAACCGAGACCGCATCGCTCCCGTACACGGTACCGCGACGATGGTGCCTTCGGGGAGAACGACGATGTTGAAGCAGCGACGCGATGCGACCGACAAGGTCACGACCGATTTCCTGAAAGCCGAGGCTGCAGTCGATCATGCCGCGATGCTCGCCGCATCCTGTGTCTCGACGCTGTTGCAGCAGCGGGTCGCCGCCAACCTGCCCGTCGGCACCGGCGTGCTGGCGCTGCAGATGCTGTCTCAGGCCTCGCTCGACATCATCAACGCACGCCAACGCTTCGTCGAGGCGCATCGCGCGCTGGTCGACGTCCGCGCCGAGATCGGTCTCGGCCAGTTCTACGGCTATGGCGATACCGCCGAATGCCCGCCGAACGAAGGCGCGCTGCGTGCCGACGGTCCGGTTCGCCTGGCAGCGGTGGCCTGAACGGCCGGTTTCGGTCCAGCTTTGGGGGGTTGAGTTGGATCGGGTCTGGCTGTTCTACACGATACAGGCGGCAGCGTCGGCCTATGCCCTGCTGCGAGGCGGCGCACCGGAGCGCCTGACGGGACTGGCACTGCTGCTTGCAGCGGTGTCGACCGGACTGGTCCAGCGCAATATCCCGGTCCTGTTCGTGGGTCTGGAAGGCGGCGTGATGATCGTCGACCTCCTTTTGCTGGTGGTGATGATCACGATTACGCTCAAGGCCGATCGGTTCTGGCCGGCCTGGGCCACCGCGCTCCACGCGCTGGGGACGGGCGCGCACCTGACCCGTGCGATCAGCCCCGACGTGATCCGGCTCGTCCATGCCGTCCTCTCCGCCGCCTGGAGCTATCCCATCGTCCTGCTTCTCGTGATCGGGACCGTCAGGCACTCGCGCAGGATCCGGGCCCGTGGCTGGGATCTCGACTGGAGTCGCCAGGATCCGACCCTGCGATGACGCATATTCGGAAGACGTCTATGACTTACACCATTGCCGTTGTGCCCGTGCCTGCCACCCAGCATCTGACGTTCCTGCCCGTCCTGAGCCTGCCTGCCGTCGATCCGGCGCCCGGTACGGCCTCGTCGACGGCGTTGGTGGAGATTGCCAAGCGACTCTATGCCGTCCGCAAGATGCGCGACGAGCTGCTCGGTATCTCGCTATTCTCCGAGCCCGCCTGGGACATCCTGCTCGATCTGTTCATTTCGGAGCACGAGAATCGCCAGCTCAGCGTGTCGGCGGTCTGTATCGGCGCGCGTGCGCCCTCGGCCACCGCGCTACGCTATCTGACGATGTTGCAGGACGCCGACCTGGTCGAACGGACCCGCGACGAACGCGATGGACGCCGCTCGCACGTCCGCCTGACGACGCTGGGCCGACGCCGGATGGCAAGCCTGCTGGGGCCGTTGATCGCGGAATGAAGGCCGGGGCCCGAAGCGCGATGCGGTCGGGGGCGCGCTAAGCGCGACTTGGAGCGGGTAACGGGAATCGAACCCGTGTATTCAGCTTGGAAGGCTGCTGTACTACCATTGTACTATACCCGCCCGACGCGTCGAAGCGAGCGCAGGAACTAGCGTCGCGACGCGCCCGGCGCAAGCGTCCGTGTGGCGGCTTGCGCACATGCTTCATGGCTTCATTACCATTATGCGCTAGTCCCCGGGCATGGATCACGACCCCGCGATTGCCGTTTCCGCCACGCCCGATCCCCGGCCGAAATCCGCGGTCAGCCATGGGGCGGGGCTGTCGGGGCTGGTCGGCGTGCTGGCCTGGATCGGGCTTGCGCGGCATTACGGGATGGACGGGCCCTATTCGGCGCTAACCAACGTCGCCGCGTGCGGCCTGCCGATGATCCTCTGGTCGCTGATCGTCGACAAGGTCCATCTGAGCCCGACCACCGGGATCGACTGGTCGGCGGGCAAGCCGTGGCGCGAGACGCTCGACCTGAGCCTCACCAAGCTTGCCGGGTTATGGGCGACATGGGCGGCGATCGCGGTCATCTATGGCGCCGGGCGGTTCTACTGGCAGGGCAATTTCGCGTTTGCGATGTGGTGCTTCACCAACGCCGCACCGATCCTGTTCGTCGTGTCGATCCCCTATGTCCTCTGGATCGACCGCTATCTGGTCGATCCGCGCGACGGCGCCTGGCATCTCGGGGCCTGGATGACCGGGCAGGCGGGGGTGGAGCCCGAGGCGATCTATGGCCATCTGCGCGCCTGGGGGGTGAAGACGTTCTTCCTCGCGTTCATGCTGGCGATCGTGCCGCCTGGGTTCGGTGAATTCGTCCGCGGCGATGTCGCGACCGTGCTCCACGACCCGGTCGCGCTGTCGAGCTGGCTGGTGACGTTGATGTTTCTGATCGACGTGGCGTTCGCGACGGTCGGGTATCTGCTGACGTTCCGCCCGCTCGATTCGCATATCCGCAGCGCCAACCCGTTCGCGGCGGCGTGGCTGCCCGCGCTGATGTGCTATCCGCCGTTCATCCTGATGACCCCCGGCGGTCCGCTCGATTATCATCCCGGCACGTCGGACTGGGCCTATTGGTTCCAGGGGCATCCGATCGCGCTGGCGCTGGTCGGCGCGATCCTGGTCGGCCTGACCGCGATCTACGCCTGGGCGACGATGGCGTTCGGCTTCCGGTTCTCCAACCTTACCAACCGCGGCATCCTGACGCACGGCCCCTATGCGGTGTCGCGCCATCCGGCCTATCTATCGAAGAACCTGTTCTGGTGGCTGTCGACCATCCCCGTGCTGACGCTCGGCAGCATGGTCGACGCGACTCGCGCGACGCTGCTGATGGCCGCGGTCAGCGGCGTCTATTACTGGCGCGCCAAGACCGAGGAGCGTCATCTGAAGCTCGACCCCGCCTATCGCGCCTATGACGCGTGGATGGCGCACCACGGCCTCGTGCCGCGGCTGTTCGCCAAACTGCGCGGCTAATTCCCCTCCCGCTTGCGGGAGGGGTTAGGGGAGGGGATAACCCACGCCGTGCCCGAAGCGCCTGCGGCCAAGCCCTCCCCCGACCCCTCCGCGAGCGGAAGGGGAGAGGTTAGAAGCTGGACTCGTCGTACACCTTCGAGACGTCGCCGCCCCAGACGCCGTGATACTTGTCGAGCAGCACTTCCGCCGGCACCTTGCCGCTGCGGACGATCTCGCGCAGCGGATCGAGGAAGCCCGTTTCGTTGTCGCCCGCGCGGTTGAACCGCGCGCGCGCCGACAGCCCTGCGCCGGCGATGTCGAGCACCTGCCCCGCGATATCGCGCAGCGTGCCCCCGCCCGCGATCGGCGCGTTCAGGCCGAGCTTCGGCACGCCGTCGCGCAAGGCCTGGCGCTCGTCGATCGTCCAGTCCTTGACCAGATCCCACGCCGCATCGAGCGCACCCTGGTCGTACAGCAACCCGACCCACAAGGCCGGCAGCGCGCAGATCCGGTTCCAAGGGCCCCCGTCCGCGCCACGCATTTCGAGGAACGTCTTCAGCCGCACCTCGGGGAAGGCGGTCGACAGATGATCGGTCCAGTCGTCGAGCGTCGGCTTCTCGCCCGGCAGTACCGACAATTCGCCCTTCAGGAAATCGCGGAAGGACAGCCCGGCGGCGTCGATATACTTGCCCTCGCGGTAGACGAAATACATCGGCACATCGAGCGCGTACTCGGCATAGCGCTCATAGCCGAAGCCATCCTCGAACACGAACGGCAGCATGCCGGTGCGATGCGGATCGGTGTCCGACCAGATATGGCTGCGATACGACAGCATGCCGTTGGGCTTGCCCTCGGTGAACGGCGAGTTCGCGAACAGCGCGGTCGCCAGCGGCTGGAGCGCCAACCCGACGCGGAATTTCTTCACCATGTCCGCCTCGGACGCGTAATCCAGGTTCACCTGGATCGTGCAGGTCCGCAGCATCATGTCGAGCCCCATGCTGCCGACGCGCGGCATGTGCCGCAGCATGATCGCATAGCGCCCCTTGGGCATGGTGGGCAGCTCGGCGCGCGTCTTGTCCGGCCACATGCCGAGCCCGAGGAAACCGATGCCCAGCTTGTCGCCCGCCGCCTTTACCTGTTCGAGGTGCCGCCCGGTCTCGGCGCAGGTCTCGTGCAGGCTATCGAGCGGTGCGCCCGACAGCTCGAACTGACCCGCAGGCTCCAGGCTGATGCTGCCGTCCGCGCCCGACATCGCGATCGCGTTCTGCGTACCATCGGGGCCGCCCTCCATGACCGGCTTCCAGCCATATTGCTCCAGCTCGCCGAGCAGCGCGCGGATGCCGCCCGCCTCGTCATAGGACGGCGCGTGATGGTCGCTATTCGCATAGACGAACTTCTCGTGCTCGGTGCCGATCCGCCATGCGTCCTTGGGCTTTTCGCCGGCTGCGAAGCTGGCGATCAACTGGTCGCGCGACTCGATCATCGGGCTGGTCTTTTTCGGAGCGGGTATCGTCGTCATTGCCGCGCCTTACGCGGCGATGAACGAGCCCGCTAGGGGGGATTCGGACCAATCGGTAGGGTATTGCGCCCCGGCCTAGTTATCCGCGCCAATCGCCCGCCGCCGCCATCCACAGCGCGATGGCCGCGCCCGCTGCGGTTTCCGCCCGCAGGATGCGAGGGCCCAGCCCGATCCCGACCGCGTGCGGGTGCGCGCGGATCGCCTCGCGTTCGTCGGTATCGAAGCCGCCCTCCGGCCCGATCAGGATCGCCGCCGGCCCCGGTCGCGCGCGCATCGCCTCCAGCGCGGGCACGCCGCCGGTCTCGTCGGCGAAGAACAGCGCGCGATTCTCGGGCCAGTCGCGGAGCAGCGCGGCAAGCTTCACCGGCTCGGTCACCTCGGGCAGCGCGGTGCGCCCGCATTGCTCGGCCGCCTCGATCATCTGCGTGCGCAGCCGCTCGGTATTGGGCTTGTCAACGATCGTCCGCCGCGTGACGACGGGTTGCAGCCGCGCGACGCCGAGCTCGCACGCCTTCTCCGCCATCCAGTCGACGCGGCCCTTCTTCAGCGGCGCGGCGCACAACCACAGATCGGGCACGTCCTCGCGCGGTCGCAGCAGGTCGGTGACGTCGAGCACCAGATCACGCTTGCCGACGCTCGCCGCGACGCCGAGCCACTCGCCGGTGCGGTCGTCGAACAGCTTCACCGGATCGCCGATCTTCATCCGCATCACCCCGACGAGATAATGCGCGGCGGGGCCATCGACGGGAAGCGGACCGATCGCGAGCGGGGTATCGACGAAGAGGCGCGGCGTGGACTGCGGCGGCCAAGCTGGGGTTGCGGGCATCGCAGTGCCCTAGCAAATCCGCACCGGCACGGGGAGGGGCCGCAATGGTGACGCTCGTGCCGCAAAAGTTCGCGTCTCAATCCTCCCCCCTGGTGGGGGAGGATCACGAACGGCGGCTATCTGGATTTGCCGGGCGCGAGGCGTGGGCAGCGCAGATGGAGGAGGGGACGATGGCCGGTCGTCACCGTCCAACGCGCGAGCCCATGGTTCCCGGCAAGCGCGGTTCACCTCAAACTCCGTCATCCTGACGAAAGTCAGGATCCAGAGCCATGAGCGCGCCGTCCGTTACTCTGGATCCTGACTTTCGTCAGGATGGCGGGCGAGTGAGTTTCGAGCGGATCCTACTCTAGATCAGCCAATTAGCGGGCGGTGCGTAATGATCGGCCACCAGGGATCGGCCCTAGACGGCCTTATCTACCGAGAGCGACACCTCAGCGCCCCCGCCGCGCCCACTTCTTCCGCGCCACCACCCAAGCCAGCACCGCCGCGATAACGCCAAGGATCAGCACCCCCGCAACCGCGCCGGCGACGCGAAAGATTCCCCAGAACAACGCCTCGACGAAGCGGCCGACCGCGACCGACAGGCCGATCATGTGAGAGGGTCCGAACGCGCCACTCCCTCGACCCTACCCGGCAAAGGCTTGCGCGCCAAACGCCGTCTTCCTACGCCTCCGCCATGCAGACCCAGCCCGCGCCCATGGAAATCGTCCCCGACAGCGAACACCGAGGGCTGGTCGGCCGCCTCCCGCCAACGCTCCGCGGCCTCGCACTGCTCGCGCGCTTCGATCGGCCGATCGGCTGGTGGCTGCTGTTCTGGCCCGGCGCCTGGGGCGTCGCGCTCGCCGGCGGCGCGGTGCAGCGTTGGGACCTCATTCTCTGGCTCCTCCTCGGCAGCATCGCGATGCGCGGCGCGGGCTGCGTGTTCAACGACATCGTCGATCGCGACCTCGACGCGCAGGTCGCGCGCACGCGGGCCCGGCCGATCCCCAGCGGGCTCGTCTCGATCAAGCTCGCCTGGATCTGGCTCGTCCTGCTCTGCCTGATCGGGTTCGCCGTCCTGCTGCAACTCACCTTCTTCGCCGCGATCGTCGCGCTCGCCAGCCTCGCCCCCGTCGCCGCCTATCCGTTCATGAAGCGCATCACCTGGTGGCCGCAGGCCTGGCTCGGCATCGTCTTCTCCTGGGCGTTGCTGGTCGGGTGGGGCGATATCGCAGGGTCGCTCGATACGCCGATGTGGCTGCTCTACGCGGGCGCGATCGCCTGGGTGATCGGCTACGACACGATCTACGCACTGCAGGACCGCGAGGACGACGCGATGATCGGCATCCGCTCGTCGGCGCTCCGCATGGGCAGCCATGTGAAGGCCGGCGTCGGGATCTTCTACATCGCCGCGGTCGCGTTCTGGGCCGCAGCGTTCTGGACCGTCCGTCCCGATCCGCTCGCGATCGCCGCGCTCGTCCCCGTCGCGCTCCACCTCGGCTGGCAGGTCGTCACGCTCAAACCCGACACGCAGGAGGGCGCCGGCACCGCCGCACTCGCGCGTTTCCGCGCGAACCGGTTCGCCGGACTGCTCATGTTCCTCGCCTGCGTGGTTGTCGGCACGACGCTGCATCCTTAAGTCGCTGATATGCTGACTCCAGACCAAGCCCGCGACCGCGCCCTCGATATCGTCCAGCGCGCCAAGGCCGCCGGTGCCGACGCCGCCGATGCGGTCTTCGCCGCCGACGCCGCGCTCGACGTGTCGATCCGCCTCGGCAAGCTCGAGGATATCGGCCGTTCCGAGAGCGAGGATCTCGGCCTGCGCGTGTTCGTCGGCCAGCGCTCCGCGAGCGTCTCCACCTCCGACCTGTCGACCACCGCGATGGACGCGCTCGTCGAACGCGCGGTCGCGATGGCGCGTGAGGCACCCGAAGATCCCTGGGCAGGGCTCGCCCCCGCCGACCGCCTGCTCCACGGCATCACCCCAATGCTCGGCCTCGACGACGGCGGCGAAGTCAGCCCCGAGCAGCTCCGCGACGCAGCCCTCGAAGCCGAAGACGCCGCCCGCGCCGTCGCCGGCGTCTCGAACAGCGAAGGCGGCGGCGCCAGCGCGTCGCGCAGCGTTTGGGCGCTCGCCACCAGCCACGGGTTCGCCGGCGCCTATGCCGCGACCGGCTATGGCGTGTCGGCCAGCGTGCTCGCCGGCGAAGGCAGCGCCATGCAACGCGATTACGCGCACAGCAGCGCCCGTCTACGCGCGCATCTCGAATCGCCCGAAGCGATCGGCCGCCGCGCGGGCGAGCAGGCCGTCGCCCGCCTCAACCCCGGCCGCCTCGTCAGCGGTCCGACCACGATCGTCTACGACCGCCGTGTCGGTGGGTCGCTGATCGGTCACATGCTCGGCGCGATCTCGGGTCAGGCGATCACGCGCAAGACCAGCTTCCTGCTTGATTCGCTTGGCAGCCAGGTGTTCGCGCACGGCATCACGATCCGCGACGATCCGCACCGCCCGCACGGCCTGCGCTCCCGTCCGTTCGATGGCGAGGGCCTGCCCGTCTCGCCGAGCGAGATCATCGAGGACGGCATGCTCGAACGCTGGCTGCTCGATTCGGCCTCGGCGCGCCAGCTTGGCCTCGAGCCGACCGGCCACGCCGCGCGCGGTATCGGCGGCGGCCCCGGCGTGTCGACCAGCAACGTGTTCATGGAGCCGGGTCACGTTCCGCTCGAAACGCTGATCGCCGACATCGAAACGGGCGTCTACGTCACCGAACTGATGGGCGGCGGCGCGAACGGCGTGACCGGCGACTATAGCCGCGGCGCGGCCGGCTTCCGCATCGAGAATGGCCAGATCACCACGCCCGTCGCGGAGTTCACGATCGCCGGCAACGTGAAGGACATGTTCCTCGCGATGACCCCCGCCAACGACCTCGAATTCCGCTACGGCGTCAACGTACCGAGCTTGCGCGTGGAGGGCATGACGGTGGCGAGTGGCTGAGCGCTACCGCGGTCCGCCGCGGTCTCCGGCATGGCTCAGCGCGATGGCCGACGCGGTCGCGGGGATCGCGCAGGAGGCCGGTGCGATGGCGCTCGACCGCTTCGACACCGACTTCCAGCGCTGGGAGAAGACACCCGGCAGCCCGGTCTGCGAACTCGACATCGCGATCGACCGGATGCTCAAGGCGCGGCTGTCGACGCTGCTCCCCGAGGCGGGCTGGCTCTCCGAGGAAACCGCCGACAATGCCGACCGCCTCGCGCACGACCTGCTCTGGGTGGTCGACCCGATCGACGGCACCCGCGACTATATCCGCGCACGGCCCGGCTGGTGTGTCTCGATCGCGCTGGTCGACCGCGGCCGCCCGGTGATCGGGATCCTCGAAGCGCCCTCGCGCGACGAACGCTGGCACGCGGTCGCAGGGCAGGGCGCGACCCGCAACGGCGTGCGCCTCCAGACCGGCACCCGCACCGACTTCCCCGGCAGCCGCACACCCACCGACGCGCTCCCCAAGGCCGACCGCGACCTCGTCATGGTCCACAAACCCAACTCGATCGCGCTGCGCATCGCCATGGTCGCCGCCGACGAAGCCGACCTCGTCGCGACGCTTCGCTGGGGCAACGAATGGGACATCGCCGCGGCGGTTCTGGTCGCGAGCGAAGCGGGCGCCGCGGTCAGCGATGCACTCGCCGCGCCGCTGGTGTTCAACAAGCCCCGGCCACAGGCATTCGGCGTGCTGGCCTCGGCACCCGGCATACACGCCGCGGCGATCGAGCGCCTCGCCGACCGGGCACGCGCGATCGGCGGTTAGCGGCTTGCCGTCACCCGCGTTTCCGGGGCCGTCAAATCGAGAACCTGAAGCGCAGCGGGGCCGCCTCGTCTGCTGATCAGGCTGCCTACGGGCACCTGATAGGTGCCGCGCAGCGAGAACCGCTCAATCCTGTAGACACCGTTGCCGCGATCCGGGCCGGGACTTCCCGTATATCGGCGTTCGGATACCTGCTTGACGAGATAGTTTGCCCAGCCCGTCGATCGCGATCCGCGCAGGATTTCGGCGTCGTCGGTCTTGCCATCAGGCTTGATCCAAAACCCGATATCGACCCATTGCATAGGATCCAGATCTGACGATCTGGCCGGTACCGGATCAACGGAACCGAATTTGGCGGCGTCTTCCCTTGCGCTCGCCTGTGCGCTGGGCTCGTAGGGCGGCGACCAGATGAGGATCGGCCGGGCCGAGGTTTCATGGCCTATGTCGCGTACCAGGCGGTCGACCGCTGCGTCGTCCGCCCGCTTTGCAGCCAGCCGCAACCGCACCACCTGCAACACGGATCGAAGCGAGGGATCGGCCGCGGCCGGTCTCGCCTCGGCTTCGGCCAGGAGTCGCGTTGCCCCCGCGGGATCGCGGCGCGCATTGGCCAAGCCGACACGTCGCAGGGTTGCCAACATCGCCAGCGTCGCATCGCCGCTTGCCAGCGCCTGCCGCTCGACCGCGCGATAGGAGCTTTCCGCGGCGCGTCCGTTTCCCAGGGAAACCCACATGTCGCCCGTTGCGAACGCGGCGGCCGTCACCGCGGGATCGTTGGGCGGCAGATTGTCACGCAGCGTTCTCACCTGGCCGCCTACAGCTTTTTTGAAGACGTCCATCTCGCCATCGTGCAGCGAAACAGTGGCATAGGCTTCGTACAGCGCCGCGACAGGCTTGGGCGCGGCCGCGGCATTATCCTTGTTCCGCGCGACGGCGGCGGCAAGCGTATACCGGGCTTTCTGGTACGCACCTTGCCGGAATTGCTGCTCAGCAAACGCGATCGAGACCTGCGCATCGCGAAGCGGCGGACACCCCTGCTCGACGCACGACTCATACGCCTCGGCGAGACGTTTGCCGGAAACGACGATGTCCGGAGTGGCCGCCTGCATCGTCAGCACAAAAAGCAACGCGATCATGGTTCAGCCTCCGAATCGATCGACCATCATCCTGCAGTATTCGGATCGACCGCGGAAGTTCAAAGTCTCATCGGCATTGGTTGCAATCTGGCCGACGGAACGGCGCTACTGCGCGCTGTCGTCCTTGTACTTCATCTCCAGGAACCGCCCGCGGGTCGACAAATTGTCGAGGTCGTTTTGTGCAAGACGCGCGGTCATTTCGCCGATTTCCTGTTCGATCAGCTTGAGCCCGTCGACCAGTTCCGCGTCGGGCGTGCGGCCGTTGCGTGGGGTGGTGCGCAGCGACGCCGGGACCTTCTCGTAATCCTTGACGAAGGCGGGGAGTTGCTCGCCGATCAGCTTCCGGACGTCGACCGCCTCTTGCGTGTTCGCGTCGAGCGTCGCGAGCTGCGGCGTCAGCGTTTCGAGGCGCAGGCCGATCCGGTCGACCAGCGTCATCGCCGGCGCGGGGAGGGCAGGGCGTTGCGCCTCGAGCCAGCGTTCGGTCTGCGCGGGGAGCGCGCGGATGTCGACCGCGGCGAGCCGCTCGGGGGTCGGCGCGCGCTCGGCCGGCCACACCGCGAAGAGCACGGTGGCGGCAACCAGCAACGCCATCACCAGCATCGCACCGCCGATCCCGAGCGGGACGATCCAGCCGATCACCATCGCCGCGATCAGGATCGCGACGTCGGCAATCGCGATCCGCGTCAGCCGCTTGCCGATGGCCTGCGTCTGTCTTGCCCGTCCTCGCGACGGCACGCGCCCGATCACCGTGCCCGTCCGGTCGTCCGAGATCCGCGACCAGGAGGCGCGGGCGCTCGCGATGGCGTCGTCGACTTCGCTCACAGCAGTTACATCGCCTCCAGCTTGAACGCAGACGGCGACGGTCCGCCCAACTGCCCCTGCGTCGCGCCCTCAGCGCGCGCGATATACCCACGCGACTTGTCGACCTCGTTCGACAGCGCGCCGACGGTGGTCTTCATGCTGTCGAGCGCCTTCAGCTTGAACACGTCGATCGCGTCCATCGTGTCGTAGATGTTCTGGAACGCGCGTTGCAGCGTCTCGAGCGGGATCGTCGCCGACGCCGCCTGCTCATGGATCTGTGCGGTCTGCGACTTGAGCAGTTTGCCGGTCGAATCGATGATGTTCGCGGTCGTCGTGTTGAGCGCGGTGATCTGTTCGAGCACCAGCTTCTGGTTGGTCAGCGCCTGCGCGACCGTCACCGCGGTGCGCAGCGCGGACACGGTCGTGGTCGAGGCGCGATCGACGCCCTTCACCAGCTCGACATTGTTCTTCTTGACCAGATCGAGCGCGAGATAGCCCTGCACGGTGACCGCCATCTGAGTCAGCAGATCCTGCGTGCGCTGGCGCGTATAGAACAGCGCGATCTCGCGGATCGCCTTGGCCTTGGCGGGATCGGTGTGATCGAGCTCGTTCGCGACGTCCTCGAGCTTTGCGTCCATCGTCTTCGACAAATGGATCATCTGCTCGAGCCGCCCCATCGCGCCCCACAGGTTCGCGCGCTCGGTGTCGATCGCGGCGTTGTCCATCAGCAGTTCGTCCTTGCCCGAACCGAGGCTTTTCAGGATCTGCGCGATGTGAGTCTGCGACGATTTATAGCCGTCGAAATAATTGCGCATCTTGCCACCGAACGGGATGATCCCGAACAGCTTCTGCGGCGCGGTGAGATTGCCCTTCTTGCCCGGATCGAGATCCTCGACGACGCGGCGCAGCTCGGCCAGGTCCTTGCCGACGCCGGTTTCCTGATCCATCGCCTTGACCGGGCGATCGAGGAACCGGTTCGACTGGCCCGCCGCCTCGCGGATTTCCTTCGCCCCCATCGCGGTGATCGCATCGACGCGCTTGCCGAACTCGGGGCTGTTGACGTCCTGCGCGACCAGATCGGTGACGAACCCCGACACGCGCTCGTCGAGCTGCGACTTCACCCCGGCATCGACGGGCACCAGCCCGGCGGCCTTGGCGGCCGCGACGGTCGGCACCGGATCGGGCGGCGTCAGTACCAGGCTTGGCTCAGTCAGCGTTTCCGGGGTCGTGGCCATGAAGTGTCTCCGTTCGGTAGCGCATGGTGGCTGCAACCCGCGCCGCGTTCAAGTGGCGTATATAGATAATACACCCGGCTTGCCAACCGCTGCGTGGAACTCGGGGGGAACCGGGAGGGGGTGTCGGCGGCTTTGTCCCCATATTCCAGGAGACACAGCATGCGCGCCATCGGCTACACCCAATCGCTCCCGATCGACGATCCGCAGTCGCTCGTCGATCTCGACCTCCCCAAGCCGGAGGCGACCGGCCGCGACCTGCTCGTCGAAGTGAAGGCGGTGTCGGTGAACCCGGTCGACACCAAGATCCGCCAGCGCCGCGCCGATCCCGACGGCACGCCGCAGGTGCTCGGCTGGGACGCCGCCGGGACCGTCGTCGCGGTCGGCGATACGGTGACGGGGTTCGCGGTCGGCGATGCCGTCTTCTATGCCGGCGCGATCGACCGGCCGGGGACGAACGCCGAATATCACCTCGTCGACGACCGCATCGTCGGCCACAAGCCGGAGTCGCTCGACTGGGCGCAGGCGGCGGCTATGCCGTTGACGTCGATCACCGCGTGGGAAACGCTGTTCGATCGGCTCGACGTGCGCAAGCCGGTGCCCGGTGCGGCGACCGCGATCCTGATCATCGGCGGCGCGGGCGGAGTCGGCTCGATCGCGATCCAGCTCGCGCGGCAACTCACCGACCTGACCGTGATCGCCACCGCCTCGCGCGACGAGACGCGGGGCTGGGTCGAGGATCTCGGCGCGCATCACGTGATCGATCACCGCAAGCCGCTCGCCGACCAGGTCGAGGCGCTCGGGCTCGGCGCGCCGGGCTTCGTCTTCTCGACGACGCATACCGACGAGCATGTCGCCGAGATCGCGACGCTGATCGCACCGCAGGGCCGGCTCGCGCTGATCGACGATCCCGAGACGCTCGATATCAGCCCGCTCAAGCAGAAGTCGATCTCGGTCCATTGGGAGCTGATGTACACGCGCTCACTGTTCCAGACCGCGGACATGGCCGAGCAGGGCCGCATCCTCGACGAGATCGCGCGGCTGGTGGATGCGGGGACGGTGCGGACGACGCTGGCGGAGAATTTCGGGCGGATCGACGCGGCGAACCTGCGCAAGGCGCATGCGCGGATCGAGAGCCACACCGCCAAGGGCAAGATCGTGCTCGAGGGGTTCTGAGTTCTCGCGGAGCACGCCCCCCACCAAGCACCACCCCGGCGGAGGCCGGGGTCCAGTTGGGGGACGCTGCTAACGGATGGCAGCCCGTCATCATTGCCACCTTTCCACCTGGGCCCCGGCCTCCGCCGGGGTGGGGCGTAAGTGGGCTTGCCGATCGCCACTACCTCACGATCCTCCCCCGCAAGGGGGAGGTGGCAGGCGCAGCCTGACGGAGGGGGCGGTAAGCGACTACGCCTGTTGCGTGTCCTCCCCCTCCGTCACCTTCGGCGACACCTCCCCCTTGCGGGGGAGGACCGTGATATCCGCTCTGGCGCTCTCGCCAGCACGCTATACGCTGCCCGTCATGATCCGCCCGCTGATCCTCGCGCTCGCGCTCCTCCCCGCGGCCGCCACGAATCGCCCGCCGCCCGCCGACCCGCTCACCGCGACGATCCACACCGAAGACGCCGACCGCTTCGCCGCGCCCTTCGCCAGGACCAAGGGCAAGCCGACCGCCACACAACTCAAACGCGACTATCTCGACAAGGGCAGTGTCGCGATCGGCGTCTTCACCCCCGGCCGGATCGGCGACGCCGACACGCTCGCGCGCGCGATCGCCGCCAACCCCACCCGCTATGCGCAGGCGATCAAGACCTGTCTCCCCGCCGCCAAGGCCGCCACCGGCGATCTCCGATCGATCTATCTCGGTCTCCACGGCGCGCTCCCCGACGCGAAACTCCCGCAAGTCTATATCGTCTTCGGCGCGAACACCTCGGGCGGCACCGCCAAGCCCGGCGCACAGGTGCTCGGCCTCGAAGTGCTCTGCCGCATCTCCCCGACGCCCGATAAACTCCGCCAGACGCTCCGCCATTTCTTCGCGCACGAGACGGTCCACGCGATCCAGGAGGATGCCGGCATGACGCTCGCCCGCGATCCCTTGCTCACCGCGATCCTCGTCGAGGGCGCGGCGGACTTCATCGCGCAACTCGTCACCGGCGAGGAACCCGACGCCGCCCGCGCCGCCTGGGCCGCACCCCGCGAGGCGGACCTCTGGCGCCAGATGCAGGCCGACATCGCGCTCACCCGCAGCCTGACCGACAAGGACAACCCGGACGAGGGCTCACCCCAGGCCAAGGCCTATGCCCGCTGGATTGGCAACTACTCCACCCCGCCCGCCGGCTGGCCGCCCGAGCTCGGCTATTGGATGGGACTGCGAATCTGGCAACGTTATTACGCCGCCGCGCCCGACAAGCACGCCGCGCTAAGGGCGATGCTGGCGGTCCGCGATCCGCGTGCCATTCTCGCCGCCGGAGCCTATAAGCGTCGAGCCCCGTCATCCTGACGAAAGTCAGGACCCAGGGTAACTAGCGCTGCCTTCCATGCCTCTGGGTCCTGACTTTCGTCAGGATGACGGCAGGGGTGGTGAGTCCCCGAACCCGCCCGGTCTTCCCGCGGCGCAACAATTACGCTATGGCGCGCGCCAACCCCGTTCCTCGTTTCAAGAGAATACATTCATGAGCCTCCGCAACGTGGCGATCATTGCGCACGTCGATCACGGCAAGACGACGCTGGTCGACCAGCTCTTCCGCCAGTCCGGCACCTTCCGCGACAACCAGCGCGTCGAAGAGCGCGCAATGGATTCGAACGACCTCGAAAAGGAGCGTGGCATCACCATTCTCGCCAAGCCGACCTCGGTCGACTGGACGCCCCCGGGCGAGAGCGAGAGCATCCGCATCAACATCGTCGACACGCCCGGCCACGCCGATTTCGGCGGCGAAGTCGAGCGCATCCTGTCGATGGTCGACGGCGTCGTCCTGCTGGTCGATTCGTCGGAAGGCGCGATGCCGCAGACCAAGTTCGTCACCGGCAAGGCGCTGGCACTCGGCCTCAAGCCGATCGTCGTCGTCAACAAGGTCGACCGTAACGACGCGCGCATCCAGGAAGTGCTCGACGAGGTGTTCGATCTGTTCGTGTCGCTCGACGCGAACGACGACCAGCTCGATTTCCCCGTGCTCTACGCCTCGGGTCGCAACGGCTATGCATCGACCGACATGGACGCGCGCGAAGGCACGCTGATCCCGATGTTCGAGACGATCGTGAAGCACGTGCCGCCGCCCAAGGTCGAAGTCGCTGGCGTGCCGTTCACCTTCCTCGTGACGCTGCTCGACCGCGATCCGTTCCTCGGCCGCGTCCTCACCGGTCGCGTCAACTCGGGTACCGTGAAGACCAACCAGGCGATCCACGCGCTCGATAACGACGGCAAGATCATCGAGACGGGTCGTGCGTCGAAGATCATGTCGTTCCGTGGCCTCGACCGCGTGCCGGTCGACGAAGCCAAGGCCGGCGACATCATCTCGCTCGCAGGGCTTTCGGTTGCGACCGTGGCCGACACGATCTCCGACATCACGGTGACCGAGCCGCTGCACGCGCAGCCGATCGATCCCCCCACGCTGTCGATGCGTTTTGCCGTGAACGATTCGCCGATGGCGGGCCGCGAGGGCACCAAGGTGACGTCGCGCATGATCCGCGAGCGCCTGTTCCGCGAAGCCGAGTCGAACGTCGCCGTGAAGGTGACCGAGGCGGCCGACAAGGACAGCTTCGAAGTCGCCGGCCGCGGCGAGCTTCAGCTGGGCGTGCTGATCGAGACGATGCGCCGCGAAGGCTTCGAGCTCGGCATCTCGCGTCCGCGCGTGCTGTTCGGCGAGGACGAGGACGGCAAGAAGACCGAGCCGTACGAGACCGTCATCATCGACGTCGACGAGGAGCATTCGGGCACCGTCGTCGAGAAGATGAACATCCGTAAGGCCGAGATGACCGACATGCGTCCGTCGACCGGTGGCAAGACGCGCATCACCTTCTCGGCGCCGTCGCGCGGGATGATCGGCTATCACGGTGAATTCCTGTCCGACACGCGCGGCACGGGCATCATGAACCGGCTGTTCGAGAAATATGGTCCGCACAAGGGCCAGATCGAAGGCCGCAAGAACGGCGTGCTGATCTCGAACGGGTCGGGCGAAGCGAACAACTATGCGCTGGGTCCGCTCGAAGAGCGCGGCATCCTGTTCGTGGGCCATGGCGAGGCACTCTATGAGGGCATGATCGTCGGCGAGAACGCGAAGCCGGACGACCTCGAGGTCAACCCGATGAAGACCAAGGCGCTGACCAACTTCCGCGCCTCGGGCGGCAAGGATGACCAGGTCCGCCTGTCCCCGCCGAAGCGTGCGACGCTGGAGCAGGCGATCGCGTATATCGACGACGACGAGATGGTCGAAGTCACGCCGAAGTCGATCCGTCTGCGCAAGCGCTTCCTCGATGCGAACGAGCGCAAGCGGGCGAGCCGCGCTAAGCAAAGCGCGTAAGCCCGGCACGGCGAAGCCGGCCAGGCTTACAAGCTCGGCCGGCCTCGCTCAGGCGAGGTCCGACGACGCGGCTTCGCCGCGGCGCGCCGGCTCAGAAATGCAGAAAGGCCGGGGGGAAACCTCCGGCCTTTTTGTTTGGGCTCGAAAGCCCGAAGGTCGCGTCACTACGCCCGAAGCCTCCGAGGCGTCAGTACCCGATCCGTTATAATGACCTCCCTCTGCCCCTCCCCGGCGAAGGCCGGGGTCCAGGTGGAAAGGTCGCAGTAACGGCGCGCCGCCCTTCGTCAGCGACGTCACCCAACTGGACCCCGGCCTGCGCCGGGGAAGGGCTGCCTCAAGGATATGATTGCGCTGGCAAGATCGTCTCCCACCGGGAGAGAGGCGGTAAAAGGTGAGGGTAGGGTAAGGCGAGCGCGTATACCCCACCCCCTCAAGCAGCAGTAATCCGCCCGCCGCGCTCCAGCATCTCGCCACTCGTCACGATCACCCGATCCCCAAGCTTCACCTGCCCGAAGATCAGCTTGGCAAACGCGGTCGGCACGCCGACGCAGCCATGCGTCGCATATTTCCCGTCCATCAGCGCGCTGCCATGGATCGAGACACCGTCGTTGGTCAGCCGCAGCATGTACGGCATCGGCGCGCCGTACAGGTTCGACACGTGATGCGCGTCCTTCTGCGTGATCGTGAACACGCCGAGCGGCGTCGGCTTCTCGTCCGCGCCGTAGATCACCGCCGCCGTCCCGATCTCATAGCCCGCGCGAAAGATCGACAGCGTCTGCGCGACGAGGTCGACGGTGATCACGATCGGCCCCTCGGGGACGCCTTCGGTATCCCAGTAATAGGCCCCGTGGCGTAGCGGCTCGGGCACATCCAGCACGCGCTTGACGACATAGCCGTCAGCAGGGGCGGCCGCGACGACGTCGGGCGCAGGCTTCGGCGGCAGCGCGCGCACCGGCGCCGCGACCTGCGCCCTGGCAGCGCGTACCGGCGCCTCCGCAGCACGCACCGTCACCGGCGACCCCGACAGGGCCAGTCCGCCGATCAGCACGGCACTGCTCGCCAGCACGGCAAAGGCGATCGCTCGCATCGTCATGGTCCTGCGCATCCCGCCTTCTATCCCTTATTCGTAAACGAAGCCCAGCGTCGCAGCTATACCGTGGGTTAACAGGCCGTTCCGACCCGGTTCAGGCCGAATCGCCTAAATCCTGAAACACGGTCGGACACTTATGCGTTTGTCCCAAGCGGACCGGGCGTAACTAGTAACGGAGTTCGAAAAGATGAACGGGTTTTTGAAGAAGGCAGGCTTGGGCGTTGCACTCGCAGCAACGGCGCTGACGGCGGCAGCACCCGCCGACGCACAGCGCTGGGGTCGCGGCGGTTACGGGCGCGGCTATGGCGGCGGCTGGCACGGCCATCGTGGCGGCGGCAACGCCGCCGGAGCCGCGGTGCTGGGCGGTATCCTTGGCCTCGGCGTCGGCGCAGCGATCGCCAGCAGCAACAACCGCAACCGCTATTATGATCGCGGCTATTACAATGGCGGCTATTACGCCCCGCCTGCGGTGAACTATTACGCGCCACCCGTGCAGACCTATTACCGCGAGGATTATCGTCCGCGGTGCTGGAACGAGTGGCGGGTCGATCCCTATTATGGCGATCGCGTCGCGGTACAGGTCTGCAGCTGACCCCTTGCAGAGCGAAAGACCGGCGTCGGGAGCAATCCCGGCGCCGCTTTTTTGTGGCGCGTCCCCGCCGGTTGCCGCTAGACGCGCGACCATGACCGACACGCCCAACACGCCCGAGACCGACACGCCGACCACCGCAGCGGGCGACACGCCCCCGGACCGCCTGTCGATCAATCACCGCAGCCCGTTCTTCAAGCAGGAGCTGCTCGAGCGCGGCATCGGCATCCGCTTCAAGGACGGCATCCGCCACGACGTCGAAGAATATTGCATCTCGGAAGGCTGGATCCGAGTCGCGCTCGGCAAGAAGGTCGATCGCAACGGCAACCCGCTAACGCTCAAGCTGGTCGGCCCGGTCGAGGCCTGGTTCGAGCGCCCCGCGGCAAGCGACGCCGACGAGGGCTGAGCCCGAATAGTTCGAGGCGTATCCCCGAACTACCTGTTTCCCCGCGAAGGCGGGGACCCAGACTGGGCTCCCGCCCTCGCGGGAGACCACCTGCGCGTGGACAGCACCTGAAATACAGCGGCGGGCCGCCCAGACCCGTCACCCCAGCGAAAGCTGGGGTATCCCCGTTGGCTGGCGTAGCGTCACGAACCGGGAGATCTCAGCTTCCGCTGGGACGACAGATGGGCCGACACGAAACCTATCCCGTCATCCTGGGCTCGACCCAGGATCCAGAGTTACGCGCACCACCGTCCGTAACTCTGGGTCCTGACTTTCGTCAGGATGACGGAGGGCAGCTCAAGCCGCCACGCCCTCCAGCGCCTCGCTCGCCTCGAGCCACTTCGCCTCGCTGGCCTCCAGCTTGGCATTCACCTCGGCCCGACGCTTGCTGAGGTCCCCCATCGACATCCGCGAGAAGCGCGGCTCGGCCGTCGCCGGATCGACCATCGCGCGGTCGATCGCGTTGCGCTCCTTGGTGAACTTGGCGGTCTGCTCCTCGACCTCGCGCAGCGTCTTGCGCAGCGCCGCGTCGTTGCTCTTGGCCTCCGCCGCGGCCTTCTTGCCCGCCTTCTTGTCGGCCTTCGACGCCGCATCGCCCTTGCCGCCATCGCCCTTCAGGACGAACGCGATATAGTCGTCGAGGCTGCCGTCGAATTCCTTCGCCGTCCCGTCGTCGACCAGCACCAGCCGGTCCGCGGTCAGCTCGAGCATGTGGCGGTCATGGCTGACCAGCACGACGGCGCCGGTATAGGCGTTGAGCGCCTGCACCAGCGCCTCGCGCGCATCGACGTCGAGATGGTTGGTCGGCTCATCGAGGATCAGCAGATGCGGCGCATCGCGCGTGATCAGCGCCAGCGCCAGCCGCGCGCGCTCGCCGCCCGACAACTTGCCGACTCGAGTCGTCGCCTTGTCGCCCGAGAAGCCGAACCGCCCGAGCTGCGCGCGCACCGCCGCTGGCGTCGCGCCCTTCATCAGGTGCGACATATGCTCGATCGGCGAATCGGTCGGATCGAGTTCCTCGACCTGATACTGGGTGAAATACCCGACCTTCATCTTGCCCGACGACGCCATCTCGCCGTCCATTGGCGTCAGCTGCGCGGCGAGCAGCCGCGCGAGCGTGGTCTTGCCGTTGCCGTTGCGCCCGAGCAGCGCGACCCGGTCGTCGGGATCGAGCCGCATGTTGAGCCGCTTCAGGATCGGCACGTCCGCATAGCCCACCGTCGCCATGTCGAGCGTGATCAGCGGCGGGCGCAGCTCGGTAGGGTTGGGGAAGCCGAACGACAGCGTCGGATCGTTATAGCTCTCGGCGATCGGCTGCATCTTCGACAGCATCTTCTGGCGCGACTGCGCCTGCTTCGCGGTCGAGGCGCGTGCGGAATTCTTGGCGATATATTCCTGCAGCTTCTCGCGCTGCACCGCCTGGTTGGCGCGCGCCGCCTCGATCTGCGCGAGGCGCTCGGCGCGCTGGCGCTCGAACGCGTCATAGCCGCCCGGATACAGCGTGATCTTGCCGCCCTGCAGATGCAGGATGTGATCGACGACGTTGTTGAGGAAATCGCGCTCGTGGCTGACGACGACGATCGTCGCCTTGTAGCCCTTGAGGAAATCCTCGAGCCACATCACCGCTTCGAGATCGAGATGGTTCGACGGCTCGTCGAGCAGCAGCAGGTCCGGCTGCGAGAACAGCAAGGCGGCGAGCGCGACGCGCATCTTCCAGCCACCCGAGAAGCTGTCGAGCGTCCGCGCCTGCATGTCCTCGTCGAAACCGAGGCCGAGCAGGATCTGCGCGGCGCGTGCCGGCGCGGTGTACGCGTCGATCGCGATCAGCCGCTCATACACGTCGCCCAGGCGATCGGGATCCTCGCTCGTCTCGCTCTCGATCATCAGCGCGGCGCGCTCCAGATCGGCTTCGAGCACCGTCTCGAACGGCGTCTTCACGCCGTGCGGCGCTTCCTGCGCGAGATAGCCGATGCGCGCGCCCTTGGGCATGTCCGCCGAACCGTCATCGGGTTCGAGCTGGCCTGCGATCACGCGCACCATCGTCGACTTGCCCGCGCCGTTGCGCCCGATCAGCCCGACGCGGCTGCCCGGCGGCAACGCGGCCGTGGCGCCATCGAGGATAACGCGTCCGCCCAGGCGCACCGTGATATTGTTCAGGTTCAGCATGGCGCTGCCGTTAGCAGATGCAGCATGGTTTTGCGAGAGTGGGGGAGGGGCCGCGTTCGCGCGGCGAGCAATCAACCTAAAGAGCTAGTTCCCCCGCGAAGGCGGGGGCCCAGGATCACGAACGCCACCGTCCAAGACCCCGGCCCGCCGCCTCCGCGCGGGAGCAAGAAGGGGCCGATCCCCAAACTATCACCACCCCGGCGAAGGCCGGGGCCCAGTTGGAAAGGTCGTCGTAACGGAGCACCGCCCACCGTCAGCAACGCCCCCCAACTGGGCCCCGGCCTCGGCCGGGGAGGTGGCGAGAGCAGGACGGCAAATCACTAAAGCTCCCTCCCCTTCAGGGGAGGGTCGGGGTGGGGCATACCCCCGAATGCCACGTCCTTGGCAAAGCCCCACCCCAGCCCTCCCCTGAAGGGGAGGGAGCCGCTCAGCTTTCGTCCGAGACGACCGCGTCCAGACCCTCGCCACCGCCAAGCGTCGGCGCCCCGCGCCCGCCAACATGAACCCGAACGCCCGACACCAATCGAGCCTGCACGACCCCCGCGCTCGCAACCGTAGCGCCCGAGCGAGCCACTCCCCGGTGCACCGTCACGCCGTGCACCGCATCCACCGGCGCCGCGCCAGGCCCTGCGCCCGCATCCGCGACGTCGTCCCGATTTCCGTAATGCACCGACACCCCGGCAACCTGCGCCGCAACCGCCGTCACGCCGCTACCGGCCGAACGCGCGCCACCCCGCCAAGCAGGCTCCACCCCGGCATAGGCCTGCCGAAACGTCAGCGCCCGCTCCAGCGCCCCCTGCCAGCGATAGAAGACATGCGCCCCGATCGTCGTGATCCGCGCGAGGCTGGAGGCCCACCACGGCAAAATGCTCGTGGTATGAAACGACGTCGCCGCCCCGACCGGCGCGTAGACGCTCCCGCCCAGCGCCGCCGCCGCGACCGCCCGTGCGCGCTCCCAGGCGCCCGGTTCGCGCGCCCGCGCCATCGACCCGTCGCACGTGAAGCTGAACTGGCACCCCGTCCGCCGCTCCGCGCCCTGATAGACGACCCCGCACACGCTGTTCGGAAAGGCGCGGTCGCGCACGCGGTTGAGCACGACCTGTGCAACGGCGCGCTGGCCCTCCTCCGACTGCGATCGCGCTTCGTAATAGACCGCCGCGGTCAGGCAGTCGGCCGCCCGGCTCGCATCGTCCACGGAGCGCGCGGTGAGAAAGGGCGGGGCGACGAACGGCGTTGCGGCGGCGAGCGTCGCATCGGGCGCCGTCGTCGCGATCTTCGCCGAGATGTCGTCGGGCACATGCAACGCCATCCGGCCCAACAGTGCGCGCGCGTTGCGCTCGGGCTGGACACGTGCGATCGCCGCGGGTCGGTCGGCCGGCACGCACGACGTCGCCATCACCAACGCGGGCAGGCTGATCAGCGCATGCGGATAAAGGCCGAAACCCGAACTCTTCATCCGCCCGCTCTAGGTACGCGGGTTTAGGGACTGGTTAACGGGGGCGCTCGGAGGAGAGCACACCCCCGTCATCCCGACGAACGTCGGGACCTCGATCGGCAGGGACGGACTAGGAAGGGTGCGCCTTCAAGCTCACCGCCGTCAAACCCCCAAAGTTCGTCATCCTGACGAAAGTCAGGATCCAGAGTAACGGGCGTTGCCCTCAATGGCTCTGGATCCTGACCTTCGTCAGGATGACGGGGGAAAGATCAGTGGACGAAGCGCGCCACCACGTCGCGATACGACCGCGACACCTTCACGCTCGCCCCCGAATTGAGCACCAGGAAGCACTCGCCATTCGTATGCGGCTTAACCTGCTTCACCAGGTCCAAATTCACGATCGTCGACCGATGCACGCGCTGGAACCGGCGCGGGTCGAGCCGCTTCTCCAGGTCCTTCATCGTCTCGCGCAGGATCAGCGTGTTGTCGCCGGTATAGATGCACATGTAATCGCCGGCCGCATCGATCCGCTCGATCGTGTCGACGTCGACGCGGAAGATCTGCCCGCGATCCTTGATGTTGATGAGCTTCTCGAACCGGTTGGCGGACACCGCATCGCCGTCGGGCATGTCGGCCGCCGCATCGGGCGCCACGTCGGCGAGCACTTCGCGCAACCGGTCGACCTCCTCGACGCCCCGCTTTTCGCTCAGCCGCTGGCGGACCCGCTCGATCGTGTCGGCGAGCCGCGATTCCTCGACCGGCTTCATCAGGTAATCGACTGCCTGCGCCTCGAACGCGCGCAGTGCGTGGTCGGAATAGGCGGTGACGAACACGAACAAGGGCGGCTCGACCTCCATCAACCCCTGCACGACGGAGAAGCCGTCAAAGCCGGGCATCTGGATATCGAGGAAGACGAGATCGGGCTTGTGCGTCTTGATCGCACGAATCGCCTCGCGGCCGTTCGAGCATTTTTCGATGATCTCGACGTCTTCATGCGCCTGGAGGCGGAGCTCGAGCCCCTGGATAGCCAGCGGTTCGTCGTCGACGAGAATGGTACGGATGGTCATGCGGCCTCTCTGTTCACGTCTTCAAGCTGATACGGAATCTCGATCTCGACCGAGAAGCCGCCAGCGGGCGTGGAGCGGGTTTCGAAACGGTGGTCGGGGCCATATGCCTGAGCCAACCTGTCTCTAATATTAGCGAGCCCCACGCCTGTGGAATGGCTTGACCCGATCCGGCCCTCGATCAAGCCCGGACCGGTATCGGATACGGCGATCTGCACGCGTTCCCCGGCGAGCCGCACTTCGACATGGATATCGGCGCCCTCTTCCTGCGGCGTGACGGCATATTTGATCGCGTTCTCGACGAGCGGTTGCAGCAGCAGCGAGGGCAGGCGGGCGCGTTCGGCGCGCGGATCGATGTCGAATTTGGGGCGCATCCGGTCTTCGAAGCGCATCTTCTCGATCTCGAGATACAGCTTCAGCTGGTCGACCTCCTGCGCAACGGTGACGTGCGCGGTCGGCTCGTTCGCCAGCGTATAGCGCAGGAACGACGACAACCGGCTGAGCATCGCGTTCGCCCGCTCGGTCTGCTTCAGCAGCACCAGCGTCGAGATCGAGTTCAGCGTGTTGAATAGGAAATGCGGGTTGAGCTGATAGCGCAGCATCGCCAGCTGCGCCGACGACGCCTGGTTCTCCAGATGCTCCATCTGGTCGATCTGCTGCTCGACGATCAGGTAGAAGTTGATCCCGAAATACAGCGCCGACCAGCCGAACAGCACGGTGAAGGTCACGTACACCGACCCCAGCAGCCGGGTGAGCGTCACCCCCGGCGTCGACGTCGCGATGAACGAGAAGGTGAACGCATCGAGCACCGCGTACAGGAACGTGGCGGCGGCCAGCGTCGCGATCGTCAGGAAGATCCCGACCAGCCGGTTCATCCGCCGATACTGCCCGTACATCGTCGAGAGCAGCAGCGTGATGCAATAGCCGACGATCGCCTCGACGATCACCGGGATCACCCCGTCGAGCGACAGCCCGTTCGAGATCGACACCACGCCGCGCAGCAGCAGATAGCCACTCCAGCCGACCGCCTGCAGGATCCAGAACGCTCGCGCCTTGTTCTCGAAGAACGGCCGCGCGGTGAAGGGCAGGCGCCGGGCCGAAGTCAGGGCGGACGCGCCCGGCGAAGTAGAGGGAGTAGCCATTATGGCCTGCGCTCTTACACGCCGGCACCAGACCACGCAAAAGCTGAGGGATGCGGGCCCGGCGGCGCCCCAAACGAAAAGGGCCGCCGCTCCCGATGGAACGGCGGCCCGGTTCGACCGATCACGTCAAGCGTGGCTTAGAACGTGAAGCGTGCGCCGATACGGATCGAGTAGAGCGACTGGTTCACATACACCTGGTCAGGCTGCGGCGAGAAGGTCGTGCTGCCGCCGACCGGCGAGTAGCGATACTGTGCGCAAGCCTGTCCGGCGTTGGTCGCCACTGCGCCATAATTGCCACCGGCCGGATTGGCGGAGCCCGGTGCTACGCCCGTCGGTACCACGGCCTGCAAGCACTGCACGCGGACCACCGGGGTGTTGTACGGGAACACGTATTCGCGCTGCTGGCCCCAGTTCTTGTTCAGGAAGTTCGTGAAGTTCTCGATGTCCGCGAACAGCGTGACGCGCGAGCCGCCGACGAAAGTCGGAATCTCCTGCGCGACGTGAAGGTCGAGACGCGTGAACCACTTGGAGTTGAAGCCGTTGCGCGGCGCGGTCTTGCCACGATACTTGCCTAGCCCCGACGAGTCGATGAACGCGTTGACCGCATCGCGGACCGCCGCGCTGCTGTACGACACCTTCGCGTCGTCGAGCGTCGGCACGTACATCAGGTAGCGGTTGCCACCCGTGCCGGAGTTCGAGCTGACACCCGTGGTGCCGAACACCGACGCGCGGCCGCTGCCGTTATTGCCGAAGTCCTGGAACGTGTAGCTGAACGGATGACCGATCCGCGATTCGCCGAACAGCGCGAACGTGGTCTTGTAGTCCCCGAAGAAGGCGTGATCGTAGTTCACGCCGTACTTGAAGAAGTACTTAACCTGGTCGTTCGAGATGCCATAGGCCACGTTGTTCGGATCGACGAACGCACCGTTCGAATAGTTCGACCCTGCGGTCGACGACGTGGCCGGCGCTGCGTCCTTGACGTCCTGATAGGTGAAGCTGCCGTTGATGCTCAGCCCCGAATCCCATGCCTTCTCAAGGCGTGCGACGGCGATGTACGCGCGGCCCTTGTTGGTGTTGGTCAGCAGGATGTCGGTGTTAGTGTTGGTGCTCGTCGCACCGCCATCGATCAGGTTCTGGTAGCGCTGGCGGCCGTCTGGGGTGAGCGAACCGGCGATCGGCACCGAACGGATGTCGGTGAAATACACCTGGTCGCGAACCTTCGAGTACAGAAGGTCGGCACCGAACACCCAATCGTCGCCGAGCGGGCCAAGGTTCGCGGTGTACTCGCCCGTCAGCGTGGCGCGCCACTGCGACGGGATCTTGAAGTTCGGGTCGAGTGCGTTGACCGTCGCGTTGGCCGGCGCGGAACCGCTGGTCAGGAACGTGTTGGCCGCGGTTGGCACCGACGTCCCGGTGACGCCGGTCAGCAGCGCCGCCCCAGTTGCCGCCTGCGTGGCAGCCGGAGTGCCGGCCGGGAAGCCGTTGAACCCGGTCAGGGTGCGGCTGACGCTGAACGAGTTGGTCAGGACGCCCGTGTTCGAGAAGCTGTTCGACACATAGACGTCGGGGGTGCCGCCACCGAAGACGCCGCCGCCGCCGCGGATGCTGATACGCTGTGCAGGCTTCCAGTCGAAGCCGGCACGCGGCTGGAACAGGCCGAACCCGGAGATGTTCGCGCTGTTGTTGTTGATGTTGATGCGCTGGCCGTTGACGATCGCGCCGTTCGCATAGCGGCTGGCGAACGCAGCGCTGAGCGGCGGATTGTCGTCCATCGCATACAGGTCGTAGCGTGCACCGAAGCTGACGTTCAGCGTAGGCGTCACCTTCCACGAGTCCATCACGCCGAACGTGTAGCTCTGGTAGCCGAACTGCGCCGCGGCGGCATTGGGATCGAGTGCCGACAGCCCGTTATTGCCCACGATCGCGTTCCCGTATGCAAACGACCCCGCATTGCGGTTCTGCAGGTCGGCGATCGAGTCGAAATAATAGCTGCCCGCGCTGTTCTGCAGGAACGAGTTGAAGATCGAGACGCTCGAGACCTCGGTGAAGACGCGGACGTCATGGTCGTTCATGGTCAGGCGTGCCTGAACCAGGCCGCCCCATGTCTCGGTGCGCAATTCGTTGGTCTGACGCGAACTGTCCGGGCCGAACGACACGGTCCCGGCGTTGTTCTCGCAAGCGGTCGGCGAGACGGTCAGCCCTGCCGCCGCGACCGTGGCCGTCGGGTTGGTGCAGACGCGGAACTGCGCGAAGCCGCGGCCGAGCAACGGATCCTGGATGCGCTTGTAGTTCTTGTAGAAGCCGCGGACTTCGGTCGAGAAGCTGTCCGACCATTCCGAGTTCAGCTGTGCGACGCCCGTGTGCAGGCGGTTGCCCTGGATATAGGCGTTGGACGCCAGGCCAAGCCCGGTCGGCGCCGTCGGGAAGGTGTTCTGCAGCTGGTTAATCGCGTCGTTCGCGTAGGTGTAGGTCAGCGACAGACGCTGCCGGTCGGTGATGTTCGCATCGATCTTGGCGACGACGCGGTCGTCCTTATCGCCGAGATCACGCAGCACGCCGCCGGTGTTATAGCCATAGACCGAGTTGGCGATGGCGCTGATCTGGTCGACCTGCGATTGGGTGATGCCCGGAATGCTGGTGCCGGCATTGTTGTCGGTCGGACCCTCGGCGATCGGACGGCCGCCGCGCAGGCGCTCGCCCGCGACCATGAAGAACAGCTTGTCCTTGATGATCGGGCCGGACAGCTCTGCGCCGTAGTTCTCGGTCTTGAAGTTGGGGACGCTGACGCGCAGGTCCTTGGTGCGCTTGCCGACGAACTCGTCGCGCGACTGCGAATAGAAGCCGGTGCCGTGGAATTCGTTTGTGCCCGACTTCAGCACGATGTTGATCGCGCCGCCCTGGAAATTGCCCTGGCGAACGTCATAGGGTGCAACCTGCGCCTGGAACTGGCCGATCGCATCGAGGGGGATCGGCGAACGGCGGCTGGGAAGGCCGTCGCTGTTCAGACCGAAATTGTCGCTGACCGACACGCCGTCGACGGTGAAGCGGTTATAGCGCGCATTCTGGCCGGCGAACGAGACCGAACGGCCGCCCGAGGGGCTGTCGTCGAGACGCGCGAACGGATCGCGACGCTCGAGATCGCGGATGTCGCGGTTGACCGAGGCGATGTTGGCGATCTCGCGGGCGTTGAGGACGGTCGTCGGCCCCTGCGAGATCGAGCGCGCATTGGGCAGGCTCGCGGCGGTCACGACGATCTCGTCAGCGCCGCCGGCGACATCGGCGGCCAGCTCGACGGGCAGGTCGAATGCCTGCGCGACGGTGATGTTGACGTCGGTAACCTGCTTGCTGCCATAGCCGGCGGCAGCGACGGAGACGGTGTAGGGGCCGCCTGGGCGAAGGCCGTTGACGTTGAACGTGCCCGACCCATCGGTGGTTGCGGTCGAACGCGAACCCGTCGCCGAGCTCGTGATCTCGACCGTCGCGCCGTTGATCGGCGCGCCGTCGGCGGTCACGGTGCCGCGGATCGACGAGGTCGTCTCCTGTGCCGATGCCGCCATCGGTGCGACGAGCGCAACGACTGCTACACCCAGGAAAAGGTTGTTCCGCATCAGTAATTACCCCTTGTTGAGCCTGCGGCCCCGAATTTCGCGACTTCATGTCGTGTTAATCCGGCCCTGCACCGGGAATATTTCGGATATGTGACATTGGCGAGTCGGGAAGTGTCACAGACACACTCGGTCGTGTTGCGTTGCAAAATAGCAACGCAATTGGACCCATCTGTCGGGGCCGGGAACCAACGCCGCCATGAGGCGTGCGCTCGGCGTCAGCCCGCGGCGGCGACGATCTCCGCCCATTCGGCTTCGGTGATCACGCGGATGCCGAGATCGGTGGCTTTCTTCAGCTTCGAGCCTGCGCCCGGCCCGGCGATCACGAGTCCGGTCTTGCTCGAGACCGACGCGGCGACTCGCGCCCCCAGCGCTTCCGCCTGCGCCTTGGCCTCGTCACGGCTGAGCGTCTCCAGGCTGCCGGTGAAGACGAGGATCTGCCCGGTCACCGGCGACTCGCGAGTCTCGTGGACGACGTCGGCGGGCTTCACCTCGCGCAACAGGTCGAACACGACGCGGCGGTTGTGCGGCTCGGCGCAGAAACCGACGAGCGCACTCGCCACCTCGGGGCCGATCCCCGCGGTCTCGATCGCGCCGACCAGCAGCTTGTCGCGGCGGAGCACGAATTTCCGCTCGGGTTCGCCGATGACCGGTTCGATCTGGCTGCGCAGGAATACCGCATGACGCAGCACGCTGCCGAGCGCCTTCGCCGACATATAGCGTCGCGCAAGATCACGCGCGGTAATCTCGCCGACGTGGCGGATCCCGAGCGAGAACAGGAACCGGTCGAGCGGGATCGTCCGCTTGGTTTCGATCGCCGCGATCACCTTCGCCGCCCAGACCCGCCCGTCCTTCTTGCGCGCGGCGAGCTGTTCCTCGGTCAGGCGGAAGATATCGGCAGGCGATTCGATCAGCCCGTCGCGGAAGAACGCCTCGATCAGCGTCTGGCCGAGCCCGCCAATGTCGAACGCATGGCGCGACGCGAAATGGATCAGCCGCTCGACCCGCTGCGCCGGGCAGATCAGCCCGCCGGTGCAGCGATAGACGACCTCGCCCTCCTCGCGCTCGGCGGCGGACCCGCATTCGGGGCAGCTATGCGGGAAGACATACGCGTCGCGTTCCGCATCGGGGGTCAGATTCTCGACGATCTGCGGGATCACGTCGCCCGCGCGCTGCACCAGCACGCGGTCGCCCGGCCGCACGCCGAGTCGCTCGATCTCGTCGGCATTGTGCAGCGTCGCGTTGGTCACGACGACGCCGCCGACGGTGACGGGGGAGAGCCGCGCGACCGGAGTCATCGCGCCGGTCCGCCCGACCTGGATGTCGATCCGCTCGAGCAATGTCTGCGCGCGCTCGGCCGGAAACTTGTGCGCGATCGCCCAGCGCGGTGCCTTGGCGACCTGACCCAGCCGCGCCTGCCAGTCGAGCCGGTCGACCTTATAGACCACGCCGTCGATATCGAACGGCAGGTCGGCGCGCTCGGCTTCGATGGTCCGATACACGGCGAGCGCCGCCGCCGTCCCCTCGACCCGCGCAAACCCGTCGGCGATCGGAAAGCCCCAGCCGCGCAACGTGTCGACCACATCGGCCTGCGTCTCGCCGGGCACGACGCTCGCCTCGCCCCAGCCATGCGCGAGGAACCGGAGCGTCCGGCTCGCGGTGACGGTCGCATCCTTCTGGCGCAGCGATCCGGCGGCGGCGTTCCGCGGATTGGCGAACTGCCGCGCGTCCTTGCCGGTCTCCTCGGCCTCGGCGAGCAGCCGCGCATTGAGCGCGGCGAAGTCGTCCTTCGCCATATACACCTCGCCGCGAACCTCGAAGACCGCGGGGATGCTCTCCCTCTCGTGTTCCCCCGCGAAGGCGGGGGCCCAGTCTGGGCCCCCGCCTTCGCGGGGGAACAAGGTTTGGGGAATGTCAGCAATGGTTCTCACATTGGCGGTAACATCCTCGCCGACCTGCCCATCGCCGCGGGTGAGCGCCTGCACCAGCCGCCCTTCTTCATAGCGCAGCGAACACGACAGCCCGTCGATCTTCGGCTCCGCGGTCAGCGCCACGGGCGCGTCGTCCGCCAGCTTCAGGAACCGGCGCACGCGCGCGACGAACTCCTCGACCTCCTCGTCCGCGAACGCATTGTCGAGGCTCATCATCGCCTTGGCATGCGCGACCTTGGCCAGATGCCCGGCAGGCGCCGCGCCGACCGTCCGGCTCGGCGAATCGCTCCGCACCGCCGCCGGAAAGGCCGTCTCGATCGCCGCATTGCGCCGCACCAGCGCGTCATACTCGGCATCGCTGATCTCGGGCGAGTCGTCGGTGTGATAGCGCGCGTTGTGATACGCGATCTGCGCGGCGAGCGCCTCCAGTTCGGTGGCGGCTTCGGTCTCGTTCGCGGGAAGGTCAGGCATCGCGCCGGGTTAGGGGAGGGGGCCACCTTTCGACAAGACCTGGATCAACATGGCGTGAACATTCGCGCGACTTGCGCGCTGACATTCCAGGACAATTTTTCGCAGGATCCGCCATCATGACCGACACCAACCGTCGCGACCTCTTCAAGGGCGCCGCCGTCACCGGCCTCGCCGCCGCCGCCGCGCCGGCGTTCGCGCAAGGCCAGGCGCCGCTCGCCGATCCGCAGACGCGCTTCGTCTCGACGCCCTTCCCCGAACAGCGCCAGAAATGGCCCGCGCTCCAGCGCGACATGCGCCCGGTCCCCGATTGCGGCGAGGCCAGCTATCGCGGCTCGGGGCGGCTCGCGGGCCGCAAGGCGCTGGTCACCGGCGGCGACTCCGGGATCGGTCGCGCGGCGGTGATCGCGTTCGCGCGCGAAGGCGCCGACGTCGCGATCAATTACTACCCGACCGAGGAACCCGACGCGCAGGACGTCGCCAAGCTGCTCCGCGCGGAAGGGCGCAAGGTCGTGCTGATCCCCGGCGACCTGACCGATGCGAAATTCTGCACCGACCTGATCGCGCGCGCCGCACGCGAACTCGGCGGGCTCGACATTCTCGTCAACAACGCTGCGTATCAGCAGTCGAAGGCCTCGATCGCCGAGATCAGCTTCGAGCAGTTCGACCGGACGATGAAGACCAACGTCTATGCGATGTTCCACCTGTGCAAGGCGGCGATCCCGCTGATGAAGCCGGGCGCGTCGATCATCAACACGGGGTCGGTCAACTCGGTCGATCCGGGCGAGGAACTGCTCGATTATGCGACCACCAAGGGGGCGATCCTGATCTTCACCAAGGGGCTCGCCAAGCAGCTCGGGAAGAAGGGCATTCGCGTCAACATGATCGCGCCGGGCCCGGTCTGGACGCCGCTCCAGGTCGCTGGCGGCCAGCTGCCGGGCAAGATGGGCGAGTTCGGCCAGGACACGCCGCTCGGTCGCGCCGGCCAGCCCGCCGAACTCGCGTCGCTGTTCGTGACGCTGGCGGAGACGGGCACGAGCTTCACCAGCGGCAGCGCGTTCGCGGCGACCGGCGGCAGCGGCGTGCTGTAGTCCTACTGACGATTCTCCCCCGTAAGGGGGAGGTGGCACCGAAGGTGACGGAGGGGGAGGACACGGAGCAGACGTTATCCCGTCCTTCCCTCCGTCTGGCAAGCGCCAGCCACCTCCCCCCGGCGGGGGAGGATCAGAAACCGCAAAACCTAACGTTACCCTCTGAGCTCCACCCCGGCGAAGGCCGGGGCCCAGTTGGGAAGGTCGTAGTAACGGAGCAATGCGCGCGGTTATCACCGTCCCCCAACTGGGCCCCGGCCTCCGCCGGGGTGGTAATACTCTGGAGGTGGCGAAACCGAACTCACCCCTTGCCCAGCCGCCGCAACCCCTCCGCATCCACCACCCGGATCCGCGCATACGCCAGCGCGATCACCCCCTCGCGCTCCATCGCCTTCAGCGCCTTGTTCAGCGTCTGCCGCGACACCCCGATCATCGCAGCGATATCCTCCTGGCGCAGCGCGACGCTGTCCCCGCCCGCCGCGCGCACCATCCCCCCCAGCGTCCGCGCGAGCCGCACCGGGATCGGCTGCGCCAGCGTGTTCATCATGAACGCCAGCGACGCACGCTGGTGCGCGCACGCCAGCAGCGCGATGTCCCACCACAATTCGGGCGTGGCGCCCGCCAGCCGTCGGAACGCCTCGATCCCGATATGCAGCACCCGCGCCGCGCCGAACGCGATCGCATCGTGCGGCCTCGGCCCCGCGTCGAGCGTCGACAGCTCGCCGAACCACGTTCCCGGCCCCATCATCAGCACCACCAGCTCGGCGCCGACAGCGGGATAGCCGATCAAACGGACCTGTCCGTCGAGCACCGCCCACAACCCGTCGGGCGGATCGCCGACGCCGTACAGCCGCGTCCCCGCCGCGACCGACCGGATGCTCGCCTGCGCCAGCAACAGCGCGCGGCGCTCGGCCGGTACCGCGCCGAACCACGGGTCCGCATCGAGCAGGGCATGATCGGCCGCAAGCATGGCCGCGAGTGTCGATCCTTTGCGAGGATTGTCAATCTGGCGACATTCTGGCGACCGGCGTCGTGCTAGCCATCGATGATAATAAAAGGAGATGGATGATGGCGACTGCGCTGAGACCCGAACCGACCGTCCGCGATCGCGTGTCGCCCGAGGAATGTGCGCTCCGCGTCGATCTCGCCGCCGCATACCGTCTGGTCGCGCATTATGGCTGGGACGATCTGATCTTCACGCATCTGTCGGCGCGCGTGCCCGGCCCCGAGCATCATTTTCTCATCAACCCCTACACGCACATGTTCGAGGAGATCACCGCCTCGTCGCTCGTCAAGATCGACGTCAACGGCGACAAGGTCATGGACACGCCCGCGCCGGTCAACCGCGCCGGTTTCGTGATCCACTCTGCGATCCACGCCGCGCGCGACGATGCGGTCGCGGTGCTGCATCTGCACACGCCGCACGGCCAGGCCGTGTCGGCGATGGCGGAGGGGCTGCTTCCGCACACGCAGACCGCGATGATCGCCGGGCACGACGTAGCGTATCACGACTTCGAGGGCATCGCGACCGAGCTCGAGGAGCGCGAGCGGCTGGTCGAGGATCTCGGCACCAAGCACAGCATGATCCTGCGCAACCACGGCACGCTGACGGTCGGCGACTCGATCCCGCAGGCGTTCCTGCGCATGTATTTCCTCGAACGCGCGTGCGAGGCGCAGGTGCTGATGCTGAGCGCCGGCCGCGAGAATCTCAACACGCCGAACCAGGGTGTGGCGGAGAAGGTCGAGGGCCAGTCGAGCGGTCCCGGCATGCGGATGCTCGCGGACGGCCTCGCCTGGCCGGCGCTGCTCCGCAAACTCGACCGGATCGACCCGAGCTTCCGCGACTAGGGCGGGCGCGACTGGAATAGAGGCCACCACCCCGGCGAAGGCCGGGGCCCAGTTGGAAAGGTCGTTGTAACGGTTCGCGGCATTCGCCAATGACCGTATCCCAACTGTGCCCCGGCCTCCGCCGGGGTGGTTGCAAGCGAGGGTACGATGAGAAAATCGTCGGTGATCGTGATCGCGCTAAGCCTCGCCACCCCAGCCATCGCCCAGCAAACCCATGTCTCGCCCAAGCCAGCCCCCGCGATTGGCTATGACTGGAACGACGAGTCCTCCGCCGACGACCGAGTCCAGCAATCGCTATGGCCCCGCTCGGACGCCAGCGCGGCCGGCCTCGACGACATGATCCACGCCGAGCAGGCGCCGGTCCACGCCGCGATCCGCGAAGACGGCGGCATCGGCACCCGCGCGCTGCACGGCCTGCGCAAAGTCGGCGGCGACTCCATCGTCGTGCCCGTGCTCAAGATCCACCTCGGCCACCCGCGACACGAGACGCCCTGAGAGCCCGAGCCCTTACCGTTCTCCCGCGAAGGCGGGAGCCCAGGCTCACACACAACCGATTGTTACGCTGGCCCCGTGGGGGGAACGAGAAGGTCGAGGAAACACAGCCGATCAGGCCAAGCCTCCGACCACACCTCAGGCCCGCTCGAGCAACCGCTCCGCCTGCGCGCGCGCCTCGTCGGTGATCATCGCCCCCGACAGCATCCGCGCAATCTCCTCGCGCCGCTCGTCCTCGGACAGCGCACGCACGCCCGTCCGCGTGACCGTCCCGTCGTTGCTCTTCGCGATCAGCAGATGCTTCGCGCCGCGCGCCGCAACCTGCGGGCTGTGCGTGACCACCAGCAGCTGCGTGCTCTGCGCCAGCCGCGCGAGTCGTTCGCCGATCGCGCTGGCCACCGCGCCGCCGACGCCGCGATCGATCTCGTCGAACACCATCGTCGACGCGCCGCCCTCTTCCGCCAGCGCCACCTTCAGCGCGAGGATGAAGCGCGACAATTCGCCGCCCGACGCGATCTTGGTCAGCGCCGCGAACGGCGCACCCGGATTGGTCGAGATCTCGAACTCGACGCGGTCCTTGCCCGCCGAAGACCAGCCCTCTTCGCCGAGCGCCGCCACCACCGTCTGGAACCGCGCCGCATCCAGCTTCAACGGCGCGAGCTCGCCCGCCACCGCGACATCGAGACGCTTGGCCGCCGCCAGCCGCCGCTTGGTCAGCGCATCCGCGGCCGTATCATACGCCTTGCGCGTCGACGCCACGCGCGCTTCCAGCACCGCGATCCCGCCTTCACCCGCATCGAGCCGTTCCAGCCGCGCGCGCATCTCGTCCGCCAGCGCGGCCAGATCGTCCGGCTGCACGCGGTGCTTGCGCGCCATCGCGCGCAGCTCGAACAGCCGCGCCTCGTCATCCTCCAGCGCGCGCGGGTCATAAGCGAGCTCGGCGCGCGCATCGCGCAACTGCTCCTCGGCCACCGACGCCTCGATCACCGCGCGGTCGACCGCCGCGAGCGCCTCGCCCAGCGCCGCATGATCCTCCGCGATCCGCTCCAGCACGCGGGCCGCCTGGCGCAGCTTCGCCAGCCCGCCGTCCTTTCCCTCGAGAAAATCGTCGATCGCGGCCAGATCGTCGGCGATCTTCTCCGCGCGCTGCATCGATCGCCGCGTATCCGCCAGCGTCTCTTCCTCGCCCGCGACCGGCGCCAGTGCGGTCAGCTCGGCGACGGTATGCTCCAGCCACTCGCGATCGCGCGCCGCCGTCTCGATATCGGCGCGCGCGGCGGCAAGCTCCGCCTCGGCCGCACGAAACCCCGCATAGGCCTTGCCCGTAGCGCCCGGCTCGGTCCGCCCGAAAATATCGAGCAGCGCGCGATGCCCGCGCGCGTTGAGCAACCCGCGCTCGTCATGCTGGCCGTGGATCTCGACCAGATGCGGCGCCATCTCGCGCAGCAGCCCCGCCGACGCGGGCTGGTCGTTGACGAACCCTCGACTGCCGCCGTCCGCCTTGACGATCCGCCGCACGATCAGCGGCTCGCCGCGCTCGATCTCGAGCCCGTTCTCGTCGAACAGCAGCGCGAGCGGCGATTCGGGGGCAGGGGCGTCGAACGTCGCGGTGACGACCGCCTGCGCAGCACCATGCCGCACCAGCCCGCTGTCGCCGCGTCCGCCAAGCGCCAGCCCCAGCGCATCGAGCAGGATCGACTTGCCCGCCCCGGTCTCGCCGGTCAGCACGCCGAGCCCTTCGCCGAATCCCAGATCCAGCGCCTCGATGAGCACCACGTCGCGAATGGAAAGATCGGTCAGCATCGCGCGCGTCTTAGCCGATCCGCGCGTGAAGGTGATCCCCCATTGTTCTCATCGCGGATTTTGCGATCAGCTACCGGGGCCGGTCCGCGTCGCGCTGCCCGGACCGACGGGGGCGGGGCTCGAAATGCTGCCCGCGCCGGTGCCGCCGGTGTTGCCGTTGGCCTTGGGAAGCTCCAGCGCGCCGGTACCCGGCGTCCCCGCGGTACCCGTCGCCACCACCGGCTCACCGGGCGCGAGCGGGGCGATCGGCTTGACCGGATGGTCGCGCATCAGCTTGTAGGCGTGATCATACCAGTCGGTGCCGGGATAGTTGCGCCCGAGCACCGCCGCGGCCTTCTCGGCCTCGATCGGCACGCCGAGCTGCAGATACGTCTCGGTCAGCCGCATCAGCGCCTCGGGCGTGTGCGTGGTCTGCTGGAACTTGTCGATCACCGTGCGGAACCGGCCGTTCGCCGCGAGCCACTGGCCGCGCGTCTCGTAGAAGCGGCCGATCTCCATCTCCTTGCCCGCGAGATGGTCGTTGACCAGATCGATCTTCAGCCGCGCATCCGACGCATAGCGCGTGTTCGGATAGCGCCGCATCAGCTCGCCGAGCGAATCGAGCGCCTGGCGCGTGATCTTCTGGTCGCGAGTCACGTCGGTGATCTGCTCGTAATAGCCGAGCGCGATCAGGTAATAGGCGTACGGCGCGTCGCGGTTGCCCGGATGGACCGCCAGGAAGCGCTGCGCCGAGCTGATCGACGCGGTGTAGTCCTTGGCGAGGTAATAGCTGAATGCCGACATGATCTGCGCGCGGCGCGCCCAGATCGAATAGGGATGCTGGCGCTCTACCTCGTCGAACAGCTGGGCCGCCTCCTTGTAGCGCGCCTGGTCGAGCCGCTGCTTGGCGGTCGAGTACAGCGTGCCCACGTCGCGCGCGACATAGGGGAGGTCGCCCTTGGCGGCGCGGCCACCCGCACAACCGGCTATGGGGAGCGCAAGCGCGGCGATGAGCGTGACCGCGAGGGCACGAGACTGGGTGATACGCATCGGCGTGATCCTTAGCGTAAGCGGATAGCCGCGAACAATCCTTTTCGCCGGGTCGCTCTTGCCCCTTCCCGCCAACCGGATCGCACGGCAATAGTCGCGCGTTGGCGTCACGCCATTGTTATCGAGGATCATGTCATGCCGGCCACATTGTTGCACACCCACCGCGTCGAAAAGCCTTGGGGTCGCGACACGCTCTGGCCCGGCTTCGAGGATCCCGCCGCGGGCTCGCCGCCGATCGGCGAAGTCTGGTTCCAGGAGCCCGGCAACACCACGCCCGACCTGCTGATCAAATATCTGTTCACCAGCGAGAAGCTGTCGGTGCAGGTCCATCCCGATGACGAGCAGGCGCATGCGCGTGGCCTGCCGCGCGGCAAGGACGAGTGCTGGACGATCCTCGCCGCCGAGCCGACCTCGACGATCGCGGTCGGCACGAAGGCGCCGATGTCGAAGGACGACCTGCGTGCCTCGGCGATCGACGGCACGATCGAGGACAAGCTCGACTGGAAGCCCGTCCAGCCCGGCGACTTCATGTATTGCGCGTCGGACACGATCCACGCGATCGGCGGCGGGCTGACCGTGATCGAGGTCCAGCAGAATTCGGAGACCACCTACCGGCTCTACGATTACGGCAGCGACCGCGAACTCCACCTCAAGGACGGCATCGATGTCGCCGATCCGACGCCCTACGTCCCCGTCGCGCCGCCGATCGAGGTCGAGACCGGCCGGACGATCATGGTCGAGGGCCCCAAGTTCGTGCTCGAGCGCTGGAAGGGCGGCGACCATGTCGTCAACCTGCCCGAGGGTACGACCGGCTGGGTGATCCCGATCACCGGCTCAGGGCATGTCGCCGGCGTGGCGTTCAAGGCGGGCGAATGCGCGACGATGACGGGCAGCGAAACCGTCTCGACCAGCGCCGACGCCGACGTCCTGTTCGCCTATCCCCTCGCCAAGCGGATCTGAAGAAAGAGAATGTTCTCCCGCGAAGGCGGGAGACCAGCCCGTGTCCCCGCCTTCGCGGGGACACAAGGTGAGGGCGACGCCCCCCCAACCGCCACCACCCCGGCGAAGGCCGGGGCCCAATTGGGAAGGCAGCGGTAAACATACGCCGTCCCACGCCATCGCCGTCCCCCAATTGGGCCCCGGCCTCCGCCGGGGTGGAATGACAGGCATAGGCCCCGTTAACCCTGCCGCCCTATAACCCGCCGCTATGTTGCGCGTCCTGACCCTCTCCACCCTGTTCCCCGACGTCACCCGCCCCAATTTCGGCGTCTTCGTCGAGCGACAGACACTGGGCCTCGCCGCGCATCCCGACGTCGACCTCAAGCTCGTCGCCCCGATCGGCCTTCCGCCGGGCCCGCTCGGCCGCCTCCGCCATTACGCACCCCTCGCCAAACTCCCCCTGCGCGAGACGTGGAAAGGCCTCGACGTCCACCGCCCGCGCTTCACCGCCATCCCCTTCACGCAAGCGCGAGGCCACGCCGCGGCACTCGAGCGCGCGCTAGTCCCGATCCTCGACATCTTGCGCGAAACATTCGCGTTCGACGTGATCGACGCATCGTTCTTCTTCCCCGACGGCCCGGCCGCGGTCGCGCTCGGCAAACGCTACGGCGTCCCCGTCTCGATCAAGGCGCGCGGCGCGGATATCCACCATTGGGGCAACGCCCCCGCGACAGCTGCGGCGGTCCGCGCCGCGGGGCAGGGCGCAGACGGCATGCTCGCGGTCAGCGCGGCGATGAAGGCCGACATGATCGCGATGGGCCTCCCCGCCGATCGCATCCGCGTCCACCACACCGGGGTCGACCAAGCCCGCTTCCACCCGATCGACCGCGCCATCGCAAAGGCAGCACTCGGCGTCGCCGGCCCGCTGGTCGTCTCGGTCGGCGCGCTGATCCCGCGCAAGCGGCATGACATCGTCATCGACGCGGTCGCAGCACTCCCCGGAGTCACGCTGCTGATCGCAGGCGAGGGGCCGGAACGCGCACCGCTCGAGGCGCAGATCGCGCGCCACGGCATCAGCGACCGCGTCCGCCTGCTAGGCGCCGTCCCGCACACGGACCTGCCCCGGCTGATCGCCGCCGCCGACGTCAGCGCGCTGGCCTCCAGTTCGGAAGGCCTTGCCAACGCATGGGTCGAATCGCTCGCCTGCGGCACGCCGATCGTCATCACCGACGCCGGCGGCGCGCACGAAGTGGTGACCTCGCCCGATGCCGGCCGGGTCACGATCCGCGACGGGCTGGCATTCGCCGCCGCGATCGACGCGCTGCTCAAGGATCCCCCGACAGCGGCGGCAACCTGCGCCACCGCGGCCGCCTTCACCTGGGAAGCCAACACCACCGCGCTCTACACGCATCTGGCAATGCTAGCCGCGAATCACCCTTCGAGCGGGTAGAGCGCCGCTACGATCCAGCGACCCTCGCCGCGCAGCACCGCCCATGCGCGCGCCGCAGCCCGGCTATCCATCGCCTCGATCCCGAACCCGCGAGCCTCGACCGCACGCTTGAACGCGAGCGGCGGCTGGCGCAGCGCCGAACCGGTCCCCAGCAACAGGAACTCCGGCGGCGGATCGAGCGCGAGCAACGCCGCCACGTCCGCCTCGCCCAGCGTCTCGAACGCGGGCGGCGTCCAGCCATCCGCGCGCTCGGGACTGATCGACAGAGCGGTATAATAGCCGTCATCGACCTTGAACCCACCGCGACCGATCGCCGAGATCATCGGCCCATCGGTCTTCTCGCGGTCCATCCTCATTTAACGCTCGACCTTCGGGCCCACTCGCTCGGCACCGTCCTGCACGCCACCCTTGCGCGGTGCAGGATCGGCGCGAAGCCCCAGCGTGATCAACAGCGACGACGACACGTAGATCGACGAATACGTCCCCACGACGATACCCAGGATCATCGCCGCGGTGAACCCGCGCAGCACATGGCCGCCGAGCACCAGCATCGCGACCAGCGCGAGCAGGATCGTCACCGACGTCATCACCGTGCGCGGCAGCGTCTCGTTCACCGACAGGTCGATGATCTCGCGCATGTCCATCTTGCGATAGCGGCGCATATTCTCGCGGATACGGTCGTCGATCACGATCTTGTCGTTGATCGAGTAGGAGATGATCGTCAGCACCGCAGCGACGATGTTCAGGTCGAACTCGAACTGCGTCAGCGCGAAGAAGCCGAGCGTCATCAACAGATCGTGGACGATCGCGACGACGGTCGACACGCCGAACTGCCATTCGAACCGCACCACCGCGAACAGCGCGATGCCGAGGATGGCGAGGCCGACCGCGAGCAGACCCTTGCTGATCAGCTCCTCGGATACCTTACCCGAGATCGTGTCGTACTTCGAGAAGGTCGCGCCGGGGAACTTGACCGCGAGGTCGTCCGACACCTTCTTGACGAGGCGGTTGGTCGCCCCCTCGTCGTTGCTCTGCGGGATCGGCAGGCGGATCGACAGCGTCTTGGGGTCGCTGAACGACTGGATCGAGGCCTCGCCGACGCCGAGACGGTCGACTTCGGTCCGGACCGCGTCGATCGACGGCGGGGTCGCGAACTTCTCCTCGATCAGCACGCCGCCGACAAAGTCGACGCCCATGTTGAGGCCCTTCGTCACGACGAGCCCGATGGCGAGCAACGACAGCAGCAGGGTCAGCCCGAACGCCCATTTACGGAGCGACACGAACTTCAGGTTGGTGTTGTCGGGTACGAGTTTCAGCAGGCGCATGGTAATCTCCCGCCTCAAATATTGATCGTGGTGGGGCGGTTCTTCCGCAGCCACAGCGCGACCATCATCCGCGTGAACGTGACGGCGGTGAACACCGACGTGCAGATCCCGATCAGCAGAACGACCGCAAAGCCCTTCACGGGGCCCGAGCCGAGCAGCAGCATGATCACGCCGGTGATGGCGTGAGTCACGTTCGCCTCGAAGATCGTCCGCGATGCTTCCTTGTAGCCGAGCTCGACCGACTGGATCACGCTACGCCCGCGTCGCCGCTCTTCGCGGATACGCTCGTTGATCAGCACGTTGGCATCCACCGCGGTACCGATCGTCAGCACGAAGCCGGCGATACCCGGCAGCGTCAGCGTCGCGTTCAGCATCGCCATGACGGCGACGATGACCAGGATGTTGATGACCACCGCCAGGTTCGCATAGAGACCGAACCGGCCATAGGTGACGAACATGAACACGATCACCGCGAGCGCCGCGATGATCGACGCGAGCACGCCGGCGCGGATCGAATCCTTGCCGAGGTCGGGGCTGACGGTGCTCTCCGCGACCACCTTCAACGCGACCGGCAGCTTGCCCGAGCGCAGCGAGATCGCCAGCGCGTTCGCCGACTCGACCGTGAAGTTGCCCGAGATCGATGCACGACCACCAAGGATCGGCTCGTTGATGTTCGGCGCCGAAATCACCGTATTGTCGAGGATGATCGCGAACGGCTTGTTGGTGTTCTCGGTCGTCACCTTGGCGAAGCGACGGCCACCGACGGCATCGAACGTGATCGCCACCTGCGCCGCGTTGGTCTGCTGCTCGAACTCCTGGCGCGCATCGGCGAGCTGGTCGCCCGAGATGATCACCGAGCGCTTCACCGCGATGAACGGCACGCCCTGCGGATTGCCCGGGTAGGGGAGGACCTGGCTGCCGATCGGCGCGATGCCCTTGGCAAGGTCCGTCGGGTTCGCGGTCTGGTCGACCAGCTTGAACTCGAGCTTGGCGGTCTTGCCGATCAGCTCCTTGAGCGCCTGCGGGTTCTTGAGACCCGGCACCTGCACGACGATCCGAGTAGCGCCCTGGCGGACGATCGTCGGCTCCTTGGTGCCGAGTTCGTCGATGCGACGACGGACGACTTCGGTCGCGTCCTTCATCGCGGTGTCGACCGCCTGGGTCAGGCCCGCTTCGGTCGGCTTGAGCACGAACCGGCTCGTGTCGACGACGGTGATGTCCCATTCGCGCTGGCCGCTCATCCCGGCGCCACCGCCGGTGATCGCCAGCAGACGCTCGCGCGCCGCGTCGACCTGGCTCGGATCGCGCAGCAGGAAGGTCAGCTGACCGCCCCGCGTGGAAATGTCGCCGATCTCGATCCTGGGCGTGCCGTTGCGCATCGTACCCGCCACGCTGTCGCGCATCGCCTCGATGCGAGTCGCGGCGAGGTCGGCGGTATCCGCTTCCAGCAGCAGATAGCTGCCGCCCGCGAGATCGAGCCCGAGATTGATGTGCGGATGGGGGATGCTACCCCATTTGCTCGTGGTGCTCTCGGGGAGGAAACTCGGGATCGCCAGCAGGCAGAGCGCCGCCAGCAACCCGATGATCGACCCGACCTTCCAGCGCGGAAAATCCAGCATCAGTCGTTGGCCGGCTTCGTGTTCGGGCTCGTAATGTCGGTCAGCGTCGCCTTGACGACGCGAACGCGGACGTTCGGCGCGATCTCGACCTCGACGACATTATCCTCGACCTTGGTCACCTTGCCGAGGATTCCGCCCGACGTGACGACGCTGTCGTTCTTCTTCACCGCGGCGACCGACGCCTGCAGCGCCTTCATCCGCTTTTGCTGCGGGCGGATCATCAGGAAGTAGAACACGACGAACACGAGGAAGAGCGGCGCGAGGCTCAGGAACGAGGCGATCCCGCCCCCGGCTGTGGCGGCGCCGTCTGCGGCCTGGGCATAAGCTGGTGAGATGAACATGGAGTTCCGTATCTGGCTAAAGGCCATGTCTGGCTGGAGGCCATATCTGGCTGAAGGAGAGTTTCAGGCCGCACGCCGCGCGGCCGGTCGCATTGGTCCGCCCGCTATCATCGCTTGGGGTCCCGCGCAACAGATGGCCGGAGGATGAGACGGGGCGCCCGCGCGACCACCCGCATGCCAGACCCGCTCCGCAACGCCGCTCCAGGCGAGGAGTCCACAAACCGGCGGTGTTCGCACTTGCATCCCGCCGCGACCCCGCGTAGTGCGCGCCCCTCGGGTGGTCTTGCGGCTGCCCGATCGGTCGGGGCGTAGCGCAGCCTGGTAGCGCATCACACTGGGGGTGTGGGGGTCGCAGGTTCGAATCCTGTCGCCCCGACCATTTTATTTCATCACATCGGGACTCGATCCCAGGCGGGTGGTCCGCCCTTACGCAGTCGCGCGGGCGTCTAGGGCGGCCGCAGCCATGCGCTTGCGGCGATGGAAATACCGCATCACCGGCTTTTCGAGCCCGGCATAGCCGATCAGCCCGATGCCGATCCCGGCGACCATGTGCAGCGGGATCGCCACCGCGCCGGCGATGTGCAGCGTCATCGCGATCTTCGCCGTCACTGCCAGCGCCAGCGTGTGCCACAGATAGATCGAGTAGCTCGCATCGCCGAGCAACCGCAGCGCGGGCAGCTCGGCGATTCCACCCGGCCGGCGCTCATAGGCGAGGATCGTCGCGACCGCCGACAGCGCGGGCAATCCGTAGCGCAGCGCCTTGGGCCATTCCGGCGGCAAGGCGAGCGCAAGCCCGCACAGCGCCACCGTCGTCGCGATCAGCACGCCACGAGTCGCCGCGTGGCCGAACGCCGGGCTCCGCCACAGCTGCGCCAGCCACAGCCCGCCGAGAAACTCGAGGATGTGCGGGTCGGAATAGAAATACAGCGCCGCCTGGTCGCGCCCGACGAGCGGGTGGATCGCCGCGAGCGCGATCAGCACCGCGGTGAGCATGCCGAGCTGCACCGCGCGCGGCAGGCACAGCGCCGCCCCGAACAGCAGGTAGAACCCCACTTCGTAATTCAGCGTCCACCCGGGCACGAGCAACGGCCATGTCTGCCCGTTGCTTGGTGAGACCGACGGGAGGAACGCATAGGAGGTGACGACATGCGCGACGCTCAGCCGAACCGCGGGGAACAGTCCGGCAAGCGCACCGGCGAGCATCACCGACGTCACGATCCAGTAGATCGGCACGATCCGCTTGGCGCGGTCGGCCAGGAACCGGCCCGGCCGGCTGTCGGCATCGGTGATCGCCCACATCAGGAACCCGCTGAGCACGAAGAACAGGTCGACGCCCGCTTCTCCGACCGTGAAGGGCCGCTGCGCACGGTCCGCTGCATGATAGGCGACGACCGCGCACGCAGCGAGACCGCGCAGATACTGAAGACCATAAAGACGCGTCATTGCAGCGCAGCATAGCCTCGGGCGGTCGCGTCATGCGTGGCCTATGCTTTGGAACGTGGCACCGTTCGGCTCGGGCGATCGAAGAACCGCGGCGATCTGCGATAGACGCGAACGCTGCACGACACGTCCCGATCCGGTCCTGGGGGGCCTTGCATGTCGGCCAATGTTGCGGTGCAGTAACGAAATGGACGACGTTTTTCGCCCCGCGTGGCTTGCTGCGTCGTCCCCCCGCCGCCGCCCCGCACCCCTATTGCCGGCAGGCCAGGCGTGCTTGCCCGGTCGGCCGCATCCCGCGATCGCCGACGACTGAGACAGGAACAGCTATGCACATCGTCTACTACAAGGATGCCGTCGGCAATTTCGGCGACGACCTCAACGAGTTGATCTGGCCGCGCGTGTTGCCCGACGACGTCCGCTCGGCGCCCGACACCGTGCTGGTCGGTATCGGCAGCCTGCTGGACGAGGCCCGGTTCCGCGGCGTCGAGACCATCGGCAAGCGCGTGTTCGTGATGGGGTCGGGCGCTGCCTATGGCCGCTTGCCCGACGACTCTGCGCGCTGGACCTATTGCGCGGTCCGCGGCCCGCTCACCGCCAGCGTGGTCGGACACCCGTCCGCCGCGGTCACCGACAGCGCGGCGCTGCTCGCCAATCTGCCCGATCTCGTCCCCCGCTCGGCGCGCGCCGACGAGATCCTGTTCATGCCGCATCACCGGACGCTCGTGAACAGCAACTGGCAGGCCGCCGCCGAGCGCGCGGGCATGACCTTCGTCGATCCGCAATGGGCGCCCGATCGGATCCTCGCCTGCTATGGCCGCGCCAAGCTGGTCGTGACCGAGGCGATGCACGGCGCGATCGTCGCGGACACGCTGCGCATTCCGTGGATCCCGGTGATGATCTCGCCCGAGGTGAGCATCTTCAAGTGGCGCGACTGGGCCGGTTCGCTCGATCTCGTCTACCAGCCCGTCCCGCTGCCGCCGACCACGCGGCTCGAGTCGTTCCGCTACGACCGGATCAGCCGGCTGACCCAGGCGGGCGGGCGCAGCGTTGCGCGCGTCGACTCGGCGGGTGCGGACGATGCCGCGCTGATCGCGGAGTTCCAGGACCGGTTCCGCGAAGAGCCCGCGGTGATCGACGCGGTCAAGGCGCCCGGCGCGATCAAGGCGTTGCTCAAGGTCGCGGCAACGCAGTTCGACGGACGCCGGCTGGCAACCGCGAGCCGCGCGCTCAAGGCGGCGGCGGCGGGCCAAAGCTATCTGAGCGACGACGGCATCTTCGCCGATCGCCTCGGCCGCCTCGACCACGCCGTCGCGGGGCTGATCGCCGACGTCCGCGCGGGCTAGCGTTTGGCCAGCCGGCGGACGATCCCCCCCGCCTTGGCCAATTGGATGCGCCCGTCCGGGAACAGGGCCAGCGCACCGATGAACAGCGCATAGGCCAGCAGCCCGGCCAGCGCGAGCATCGGCAAGCTGGCCCAGACGAACGCATAGGCGGCCAGCGCGAGCAGGCCGCCCGCGATCGCGGCGGCGGCGGCGATCGGGACCATCAGCCGGATCGCGTCGCTCCGCGTCACCGGGCCGCTGCGCGTCACCGCCCACCACATCATCGGAATCTGCACCGCCGCGCTGGAAATCGCGGCGGACATGGCGACGCCCTTGGGGCCCCAGAAGATGCCGATCAGATAGCCCGCGATCACCGCGGCGGATCCCAGACCGCCCCATTTCAGCTGTTCCTGCGCACGCCCCTGGCTGACGAACAGCCACGATGCGGCCTGGCGCAGCTGCAGGCTGAGCGCGGCGACGCCAAGCCAGGCGAAGGTCGGCGCGGAGGCGATCCAGCGTTCGCCGAGCAGCACCAGGATCACCGGCTTGGCAAAGACGATCGCGCACAGGATGCCCGGCGTGGTCAGCGTCAGGACGCCGCCGAGCATCGCGAGATACGCGCCGCGATACTCGGCGGGATCGGCCGACAGCCGCGACAGCAACGGCACCGCGACTCGCGCGGCGGGCGCGGTCATCTGCCACAGCGGCTGGAACATCAGCTTGTACGCGCGATCATAGATGCCGAGCGGCCCCGCGCCGAACCGCGCGCCGATCAGGATATTGTCGAGATTGGTGATCAGATAGCCGAGCAGATTATACCCGGTCACCGTGCCGCCGAACCGCAACAGGTGCAGCGCGTCGCGCGAGATGCCCGGCCGCGACGGCCGCCACCGCGAGAAGACGCAGGCGAGGATCAGCGTCGCCGCGCCGTTGGTCACCTGCATCGCGACGAGCGACCAATAGCCGAGCCCCCACAGCGCACCGCCGACCCCGACGATCACGCCGGCGATCAGCGCGCCGACCTCGATCATCGCGATCGCGCCAAAGCGCATGCGGCGGTTGAGCAGCGCGATATGTTGCGCGGACAGGCTCGACAGCAGCAGCGCGGCGGCCATCGTCATCATCACCGGCGTCACCGCAGGCGTTGCGTAGAAGATCGCCGCGAGCGGGGCCGCCGCCACCGCGACGCCGGCAAGGCCGCAGCCGATCAGCACGTTGAGCCAGAACAGGCTCGACAATTCGACCTGGTTGATCGTCGGTCGCTGCACCGTGGCGGCCGACAGCCCGAGGTCGGTCAGCAGCAACGCGGCCGCCACCAGCGGCCCGACCATCGCCAGCAGGCCGAAATCGGTCGGCAGCAGCAACCGCGCGAGCACGACCTGGCTGCCGAACTGGAGCACGAACTTGGTGCCCTGGCTGCCCATCGTCACCGCCGCGCCGACCGCCGACTGTCGCTTGAGCGCGGTGGCGTTGCCCTGTGGCGAGAAGTCGGGGATTTCGGGCGAGAGGCCGGGCGGCGGTACGCTGTCGGTCATCAGGTCTTCGTCCCATAGCCGCCGCGCAACGCCTTGCGCAGGATCAGCGGCAATTGGCGCGCAGCTTCCTGCGTGACGAGCAGCACGCTCGCCGGGCTCGCAAACAGATAGCCGAACGCGGCGCGGGGGCGGCGCGCCTTCGCCTCGTCGGTAAAGCCGCGGTAAAAATAGCACCGGTCGATCGTCCGGAGATGCTGCCGGAGCAGCGCCACAAGCCGTGCGTCTCCGGCGGCGCGCGCCTCGGCCAGCACGCTGCGCTGGCGACGGCGCAGCGCATCGAGATCGCCGGTCGTCTGAATCTGAGTCAGCGAATCGGGCCGCACGAGATAGCGATAGAGCGGCTCGGGATGCAGCCACCACTGCGCGCCCGCACGCAGGCAGCCGACATACAGCGCGAAATCCTCCGCGAACCGCACCGTCTCGTCATAGCGCAGCCCGTGCTCCGCCAGGAACGCGCGCCGCATCACGGGTTTCAGAAACCCGTAATTGGTGCGCGGCGCGTCGGGCGAGGAGATGTTGCGCGCGATGAACTCGGTCAGGTCGATCCGGCAGGGTTCCGCCAGCGCGCCCGGCGCCAGCATCGGCATCTGCGATCCGTCGACCGCATCGACCAGCAGCAGATTGTCCGCCACCATGTCGGCCTGCTTCGCCTCGCCCAGCGCGATCAGCGTCGCGAGGCGCGTGGGCGCGAAACTGTCATCGGCATCGAGCAACGCGATCCACTCGCCGCGCGCCGCGGCGATGCCGGCGTTGCGCGCCGCCGACGGTCCGCCGTTGCGCGGCAGCGCGAGCAGCGACACGCGCGGATCGCCCCGCGCGATTTCCGCGACGATCGCGGCCGTGGTATCGGTCGATCGGTCATCGACCACGATGATCTCCAATATGCAGCGTTCTTGCTGCATTGCGGAAGCGATTGCCGCTTCGATATACTGCGCCGCATTATAGGCTGGGATAATGACGCTGGCCTGGATCATACGAGCTCCCTTGTTGGGGGTTTCCAGGATCGCTGCTCGAAAGGAGCAAGATGTCGAACCCCGAAATTACCGTGATCGTGCCGGCATACAACGTCGCCGGGCTCGTCCTGCCCTGTCTGGCATCCATCATGGCCCAATCGTTCGGCGCATGGCAGGCGATCGTGGTCGACGATGGCTCGACCGACGCCACCGCGGCCGAGGTCCGGACGCTCGACGACCCGCGTATTTCGCTGGTGCAGCAAAGCAATGCGGGGGTATCGGCGGCGCGAAACCACGGCCTGGCGCTCGCGCAGGGCCGGTTCGTGATGTTCCTCGATGGCGACGACGTGCTCAACCCAACCGCGTTTGCGCGTCTCGCGGCGTCGCTCGATGCGCGCGACTCGGCGGTTGCCGCCTTCGGCACGTTCCTCAAGATCCTGCCGGGCGGCGCGCCCTATCCCGACCAGAAGCCGCTCGCGCAGCACCGCTATCCCGATGGTGACGTGCTCGAGCCGATGCTGCGCGGCAATTTTCTCGCCAATGGCGGGCATGTGCTGATCCGGACCGACGTCGCGCGCAAGCTCGGCGGCTTCGACACGCGGTTGCGGCTGAGCGAGGACTGGGAATTCTGGTGCCGCCTCGCCGCCGAGGGCGAGTTCGCCTTTATCGGGACCGAGCCCGAGATATTCTCGCTCCGCGTCCGGCCGGGCAGTTCGTCGGGCGGCCTGTCGGTCGACTGGGCCAATCACCAGCCCTGTCTCGAAACGATCGGCAACAATGCCGCGATCCGCGCGCGGTTCAGCGCCCCGGCCTGGCGCAAGCTGGAACGCACGATGCGCGCTAGTCAGATGTGGGAATGCGGCCGCGTCAACTTCACGATGCGCCGCTTCACGCAGGCGCGCCGGCTGATGCTCGGCGCGTTGTGGCTCGATCCGCAGCCCAAGCGCGTGGCGATGGTCGTCGCGGCGGCGGTGCAGCGCCGGACCAACCATGCGGTCGTGTCGCGCCTGCGGTTCCGTGATCAGGATGTCGACGCCGACCGGACTCTGTAGCGGATTCCGCAAGCCAAACGCCCGCGCATGATCTATGATGGAAGGATAAGCACATAAGGTCCAGCGGACACGGGGCGGCTTCGGGCTATGCCGTGCCATGATTGCGGCCATGTGAGGCGGAAAAAATACGGGGTGGAGAGGTCGTGATGATTGGCAAGGATTCGATGGGAGCCGGCGACACGCCCATGCAGTCCCCGCCGATCGCGCAGGAGCCGCTCAACCGCACCGAGGCGCGGTACGCCGATGCCGGGACCCGGTCGCCCGCCGCGCCAGCCGCGATGCCAGTTGGGGGGATCGAGGGGCGTCGCATCTCGCTGACGTCCTGGGCCGCTGCCGGGGTCGTCGGGATCGGGCTCTGGATCGTGATCATCGGGCTGATCTGATCGCGTCGCCGGGCGTCGTCCCGCCCCAGATGCACAGCAGGAACAGCAGCACCAGCATCGGCGTGAACAACAGATAGCCGCCGCCGATGATGAAGGTGGTCAGCGCCAGCACCGACAGGATCGCGGTCTCGCGCCGCCACAGCGTGCCCGCGAACATCGCCAGGAACGCGGTGATCCCGATCGCGCCGTAATCGGTGATCAGCTTGGCGATCGAATTGCCCGTGCCTTCCTTGAAATACAGATAGCGTTCGGTCGCGCCCGGTCCCCAGCCGATCAGGATCCGCGCCTCGTGGCTCAGCTCCGCGATCGGCAGGAACGGGCCGATGAAGCGCGCATAGCCGCTCGACCCCGAATAGCTCAGCTCGTTGGTGCGGCTCAGCATCGATCCGACCTGCTCGGGGAACACGATCGACCCCAGCACCAGCGCGACGACGCCCGCGATCGCAAACCCTGCGACCCGCCCGAAATTGCGCGCCGACAGGCACGCATAGAAGGGCACCGCCAGCGCCAGCGACAGCGCACCGGTACCCGAGAAGGACAGCATGTACGCGACCAGGTACAGCGGCAGGTACTTGACCCGCCCCAGGATGAAATAGTCGATCACGACCGCGATCACGAGCGTCTGCGAGAACATGCTCGGCTCGAGCAGGAAGAAGCCGTTGGAACGCAGGATCGTCGATCCGTAATGCAGGATCGGGTTGAAGTTGAACTGCGGCTCGACCAGCACCGGCTTCAGCGCGGGGACGGTCACCATGAACGAGAAGATCCGGATGCCGATGAACTGCACCGCCCATTGGACGATGCCCGCCGCCGCGATGAACCGGGTATAGGCGAGGAACAGCCGGAACACCGTCGTCCGGTCGAACCGGGCGCTCGGGCCGATCAGCGTGAAGCTGTACGTGACCAGGATCGCGACGATCGACGGCACGCTGGTGCCGAACCGCCCGTCCGGGGTCGTCAGCGCGATCAGCGTCGACAGCAAGGTGCACGTGGCGAAGACGAAATAGAGCGCGATGCCGCGCGGCCGCAGCGTCGCGATGCCGCTGGCAAGACCCCAGCCGAGCAGCAGCGCGAACAGCGGCAGGCTGATGAACAGCGCGCTGCCGCCCGGCATCGCACCGAAGCGTTGCAGGATCAGGCAGGCGATCAGCGTCCCGTGGACGAAGATCCGGCCGTTGCGCGCGGACTGGTCCTCCGCGTCCATCACCGCGTCGTCGCGCAGCGTCTCGTGCCGGGAAAGCGAGGCGGCGCTCACGCGATCACCCCGCGCGCGCGCCACGTCGCACTCGCCTCGTCGCGTGCGCAGGGCATCGCGCGGCGCGGTGCCTTGCCGCGGGGCGGAACGTGCGTAACGCTTCGCGAAGGCCACCATAGAGTGGACCGGTAGAGGATTGATCGCCGCCGCCGTCGCCCGGCCGGCCGGCGTCTCGTCTCATTCCGGCCGGGCAGGAGTGCCGCCTTATGGTCCGGACTGCCGTTATGATTGCACTTGCTGCCAGCGCATTGGCCGCGACGCCCGCGCACGCCAATCCGTTGATGTATGTCTACAAGGGCGCCGGCTGCGACGGCAAGGATCGCCTGCCGCGCTATCAGGGCGTGATGGGGCGCAAGCTCGACGGCGTGTCCGATTTCCTGTCCGCCGAGAGCTGGGCGCAGCTGCACAGCGGCGCGCAATGGGCGATGACCTGCTGGCAGAACCAGCCCGTCCGCCTCGCGCTCGGCGTCCCGCTCGTCGTCAAGGGCGGTACGCTCAGCTCGGCGGCGGCGGGCGAATATGACGCGGAGTTCCGCAAGATCGGCGAGCTGCTCGTCGCCAAGGGGCGCGCCAACACGGTCATCCGGCTCGGCTGGGAATTCAACGGCAACTGGTATGCCTGGTCGGCCGAGAAGGATCCGGTGTCGTTCGTCGGCGCGTTCCGTCACGTCGTCGGCGTGCTGCGCGCGGTGCCCGGCCAGCATTTCCGGATCGTGTGGAACCCGTCGCTCGGCACCGGCGCGAACCCGCCCGAGTCGCTGTGGCCGGGCGACGACGTCGTCGACCTGGTCGGCATCGACATCTACAACCAGAGCTGGCGCCCGCAGGACAGCGATCCCGCCACCCGCTGGCAGGGCTATCTCACCGCCAATTACGGGCTGAACTGGGTCGCCCGGTTCGCCTTGACGCACCACAAGCCGATCGTGGTCCCCGAATGGGGTACCGGCACGCGGCCCGATGGGCATGGGTATGGCGACGACCCGTTGTTCATCCACAACATGGCCGCGTGGATGCGCGCGCACCGCGTCGCCTATGAAAGCTACTGGGACTTCACCGCGTCGGATTATGATTCGACGATGTCGGCGGGCAAGTTCCCGCTGGCGCTGGCGGCCTACAAGGCGGAGTTCGCACAATGACCGGCCAGCCGACTCAGGCATAATAGGCCCCGTAGTCGGCGTGATCGCGATCGACATCGCCGTGGCCGAAGACCGCCAGCTGGCGCATGTCGACCCGGGTCGCGATCACGCCGAGTGGCTCGATATCGAGCGCGCGCATCCGCTTGAGCGTCGCCGCCGCGCTCTGGCTTGGCGTGTCGTTCCACCGTAGCGCCATCAGCACCTCGTCGACCTGGCGCAGCAGCAGCCGCGCATCGGTGACCGCGAGCGCGGGGGCGGCATCGAAGATCACCAGGTCGAAACGCTTTTCCGCCTCGGCCAGCAACGCGCCGATATTGGCCGCGGCGAACAGGTCCTGCCGGTTCTCGGTCGTGTCGCCCGCGGGCAGCACGTACATCCCGCTGACCGGATCGTGGATCAGCGCCTCGTCCAGCGTCGCGGTGCGGCGCAGCACCTGCACCATCCCCGCATGCGGCGGCAGCCCCATCACGCGCGAGACCGAGGCGCGGCGCAGATCGGCATCGACGAGCAGCGTCCGGCTGCCCGCCATCGCCGACGTCCGCGCGAGCGAGATCGCCAGCGTCGTCTTGCCTTCGCTCGGGCGTGCCGAGGTGATCCCGACGCTCGTCATCCCGCTGCGGCCCTTGCGCACCAGCGCCAGCCGCACCGCACGCAGCTGTTCGGCGTAGAGCGACAGCGGGCGTTCCACCGGGAAGTCGATCGGCGAGATGCCTTCCTCGCCGGGCCGCGCGATCGACGCGATCTCGGGGATGTTGGCGATATGCGGCAGCCCGAGCTTGCGCTCGATATCCGCCGACGAGCTCAGCTTGCGATCGAACGCCTCGGCAATCCACACCGCCGCGCCTGCGACGATCGTCGCCAGCACCAGCCCGATCATCAGGATCAGCGGCTTGTTGGGCGAGGTCGGCCGCTGCGGCAGCGCCGCGGGCGAGAAGATGCGCGCATCCTCGTCCGCCACCAGCGCCTGGCTGCTGATCAGGTTCTTGCGCTCGAGCAGCGCCTGGTAGGTCGCGCGCAGGCCGTCCGCCTTGCGCTGGAGCTGCGATAGCTGGACCGATGCGGTGTTGTCGCTGGCCAGCGTCCCCGTCGTCCGCGCGACGATCCCCGCCGCATTGGCGACCTGGTCGCGCGCGATCTGCGCGTTGGCGTTCAGATTGGCGAGCTGCCGGCTCGTCTCCGCGCCGATCGCGCTGTCGAGCGCCTCGACCTGGTCCTTGGTGCGGATCAGATCGGGGTGATCGGGCTGATAGCGGCCCTGCAGATCGGCATAGGTGGTCGCCAGCAACGCGCGCTGGTTGCGCAGCTGCTGGATCACCGGGGATTGCAGCACCGCGCCGACGCCGCCGGTATCGCCCTTGCGGGTCTGGCCGCGCGCAGTGCTCAGCTTGGCCTGCGCATCGGCGAGCGCCGCCTGCGCTGCGGCCTGTTGCTGCTTGTACAGCGACAATTCCTGCTGCGTGAAGGTCGCGCCCTGGCTGTCGAACAGGTCGTGCTGCGTGCGATAGCGTGCGACCTCGGTGTCCGTGGCCTCGAGCTGGACGCGCAGATTGTCGAGTTCGGTACCGAGCCCGCGGCCGACCTGCTCGACCGCGGCACGGCGCGATTTTTCCTTCACCGCCAGATACTGGTGGCCGATCTGGTCGGCGACCGCCTTGGCGAGCATCGGGTCGGGTGCGGTATAGGCGATCGAGACGACGCTCGATTCACCCGGCCGGAGGATCTTGGTCCCGCCGATCACGAGCCCCGTCGCGGCGGCCTCGCGGTCGGCACCGGGCAGCTTGGAAATGCTCGCGGCGAAGACCGGATTGGCGACGAGGTTGAGCGCGCGCACGGTGCCCAGCGCAACCGCGGACGAGCGCATGATCTCGACCTCGGTCGCCACCGCGGTCTCGGCGGTGGACAGGCCGGGCAGGACCTCCTTGTCCTTCTCCGACACGTTCAGCTCGCGCGAGTTGACGACCATCCCTGCCGAGGCGGTGTACAGCTTGGTCCGCGTGAACCCGTAGGCGAGCACCAGCGCCAGGATGATGGCGAACACGCCGATCGCCAGCCACTTGCGATGCCGCACGGTGGCGAACGCATGGCGGATGCTGTCCATCGGATCGCCGATCGTCGCGGCCAATCGCCCTTTCGATCGGGGTTCGGCAGTCTGGCTGGAGCGGAAGTCGTCCATGGCGTTCACCTTGTCAGCGTCAGGCCGATCGTCGCGCGGTTGTCCTTGAACGCGCGGTAACGATCAGTGCCGTTGGAGGATTGGTCGAGCCGCTCGAAGCCGAATTTGAGCCCGGCATAGCGGCTGATACGATAGGTCGCGCTGGCCTTGGCGCTGATGCGGCCATCGGTGCGGTCCAGATTGTTGAAGCGGCTGTCCTGATAGCCGAGCGACGCGGACAGGATGAGCTGCCGCAGCCATTCGTGATCGACCTGGATGCTGCCCTGGGTCGAAAGATAGCCGCCCGATCCGGGAATGCCGGAATCGAGCACCGACCGGTTGCCCCGGATCGTCACGGTCGTCAGCTGAGTCGGGAAGAACTGCACCGTCGCGTTGAAGCCCAGGCCGCCCAGGTCGTTGTAGAAGGGCAGGCGGAAACGCTGCTGGATATAGCCGATGCCGATGCTGCCGCGGATCAGCGCCGCGGGCTCGAAACTGACGCCGGCGAGCAGCTCGAACCCGTTCGAATCGCGCTTGGGCGTCTCGATCGAGCCGGTCCGGAAGCGGCGGATATTGTAGCTCGCGCTGGTGAACCACGCGATCGACGGCGTCTGCGCATAGGAGGCGCGGACGCCGACGCGGTAGCTCATATTGTCGCTCGGCTGGTAATCCGCGATCGACCCGTCGGCGAGCTGCCCGTCGCGAAAATCGAACCGCGCCACGCGCGCCGTGGTCGACAGTCGCAGCTTGTTGAAATCATGCGCGAGCAGCACCGCGCCCGATTGCTGCGTGTAATAGATCGGCTTGATCGTCTGCGAGAATATGTCCTGCGACAGCCGCGACTGGTGGATCCCCTCGGCGCGGATCGCGGTCGTCAGCGTGGTCGCCTGGTTGATGTCGAACACGCCGCGGCCCGTCACCGAATAGTCGGCGATATTCTCGGTGCTGCGGTTGAGATACCGGTCGACCTTGCCCTTCGCGTCGAGGCTCAGGCTGTTGCGCGCCCATTGCGATTGCAGCGCCAGCTGCGGCTGGATCCGCAGCAAGCTGTCCGCGACCCGGTCGTCCTGCGTCCCGAAGATGTTGTCGTCATGGATGCCCGTCACCTCGACCGACGGCGCGAGCCGGAACCCGCCGAGCGGAATGCCGGGCGCGACATAGCCCGGCTGCACGCGCTCGAGCACGGCTGTATGCCGCGTTTCGATCTGTGGCTTTTCCTCGGGCAACAGCGGCGTCTCCTGCGCATGGAGCAACTGCGGGCACAGCATCGCACTGCCCAGCACGCCGGTGCGGGCGGCATGACGAAGCCAACAGGGTGTACGGCGAGACACGGGAACTAGAAGTTTCGCTCTCGGATCCGCACGGTGTCACCGGGCTGCACGATCACGTCGGCGGTCAGCGGTTCGCGCGCTTCGGCCGCCTGTCCGGTATGGCGGATCATCACCGTCTTCTGGTTCGCGCGATAGGTGAAGCCACCCGCGGTCGCGACCGCGCCGAGCACTGTCATCCCCGACTGATAGGGAAACTGGCCCGCCTTGTTCACTTCGCCCAGCACATAGATCGGCCGCGACGCGACCAGGTCGACGACCAGATGCGCGTTCTTGAAATAGCGTGCCTGCAGCGTCTGCGTCAGCGCCGCGGAGAACTCGCCCAGAGTCTGCCCCTGCGCCTTGATCATGCCGACCAGCGGAAACGAGATGTCGCCCTCGCTGTTGACGGCATATTCGCCGGTCACGCCGGGCTCGTTATACACGTTGATCCGCAGCCGGTCGTCGGGCGCGAGCCGGTACACATAGGGCGCAGCGGGCGCCGCTCCCGCCGGGGTCTGCGCGATATCGGCGGAGCAGCCCGTCAGCCACAGGGCCGCCGCACACGCTGTCGTGCACGCCATCGCGATACGCTTGGTCATAGCGCTTCTCCACCACGTTCATGGCCACGCTCGGGCCCGCGAACGGTCTCAATCTCGGTATCGATCATAGCTCTTCTTTTTCCGATCTGGAGCGCCCTGCGCTTCAGGAAGCCTGCACCCCAGGCGATGTGCATCGTCGCCAGCGCCGGCGCGGCCATCAGCGCGGTCAGCGATCGGTCCTTGAGCGCGAACACGCTCGATGCCGCCAGCAGCGCGAGCGCATAGAGCAGCGGGATGACCAACAGCACGGGCAGGACGATCCCGCCGATCAGGCCGACGCCGATCGCCAGCGTGATCGCCGGCGGCAGCATCTGGCGCAGGCGCAGTCGCTCGCCATGCTTGTGGCTGGTCCGCGCACGCCCCGAGCCATAGCGGAAATATTGCCGCGCAAGGCCCCGCAGCGTGCCGCGCGGATAATAGATCACCGGGATCGTCGCATCGAGCCAGATCCGCCCGCCCAGCGCGCGAAGCCGTGCGTCGAGCTCGGCATCCTCGTTCGCCTCGAAGCTGGTGTCATACCCGCCCGCGCGTTCGAACAGCGCCCGCCGGAACGCGGCGTGATGGCCGTGATCGACCCAGGCCGACGCGTTGCCCATGCGGTGCGCCGATCCGCCCGTGCCGATCCGGCTGTTCTGCGCGATCGCGACCGCGCGCTGGAAGCCGCGATCGCCCCTGGTCGTCAGCCGCACCACGACCGAATCCGCGCCGCTGTCCGCCAGCGAGGCGAGCAGCCGGCTGACATAGTCGGGCGGGTAGGACGCATGCGCATCGACGCGGACGATGACGGCGAAGCGGCGGTCGGCCGCGGCCACCGCACGATTGACGCCCGCCGCCTGGATCCGCTCGGGATTGTCGATCAGGCGCACGCGCGGCGCGCGGGCCGCGACCGCGATGACCGCCTCGCGCGTGCCATCGCGGCTGCCGCCATCGGCGACCAGTATCTCGCCGACCACCGACGGCGGCTCGCGCAACAGCGTGTCGAGCAACGCCTCGATATGCGCGATCTCGTTCAGCGTGGGGATGATGACGCTCGCGGTCATGCCGCACCGCCGTCCGGGCGCAGCGCCTCGACGAAGCGCGTGGCGGACCGTTGCAGATCGGTCTCGCGCAGGCGCGCATCGGCATGCCGCCGATAGTCGGCGACCCCCGCGGGCGCGATCGCGCGTGCCATCGCGTCGGCGAGATCGGCCTGCGCGAAATCGATCCGGTTGGCGGGCGGCAGATAGGCGCGGAACACGTCGATCTGCGACGCGAGCACGGGGATGCCATAGGTCATCGCCTCGAGCATGACCAACGGCACGCCCTCCCAGCGCGACGGCATCAGCAGCAGGTCCGCCGCCGCCAGCGTCGCGTGCGGGGTGTCGGTCCATGCCGAGCAGCGAATGTCGACCCGACCGGCGAGATCGCGTCGCAGCGTATCGAAATCGGCCTCGCCCTCGCCGGACCCGACGATCACGAAGGTCCAGCCCTCGAGCTGCGCCGCGCTCCGCCGGATCGCGTCCGCCAGCGTGTCGAGCCCCTTCTGGCGTATGTCGAGCCGCCCGAGGAACAGGGCCACGCGCGAGTCGGGATCTAGCCCGAGCGCCTGCCGGGCCTGCGCGCGCGCAGGCTGCGGCGGCGGCGCGACGATGTTGTCCGCGACCACGACGGGCGCGGTGCCGCCCGCGGCACGGACCTGCTCGACGACCGCGCTGCTCGGCACGATGAAGCGATCGGGGCGGCGATACAGGCGACGGCGGACCCAGTCGCCGGGCACCGCGCGACGGCCCAGCTCGGCCATGCGGTGCGCCATCGGCACATAGCTGACGACGAAGCTGTCGCGCGGGGCGGCGAGCAGCGGGACGACGCAATTCTCGATCCGCCCCTGCAGCAACAGCGTCGCGCTCGGCCGCACATCGGCAAAGGCCTTGCGCACAGCCTGCGCATAGCTTCGGCGAAAGCCCCCGAGATAAGGCTCGGCGCGCTGCTTGGTGAAATCCCACGGCATCACCGCGAACCGGTCCGAGACATACGGCCGCAGCCGCTCGGCCAGCTTGGCGTTGGCGGTCGGATGCCGCACGACGATCCGGTCGAAGTCGCGGCTTTCCAGCAGCGTCGGCAGGAACCGCAGGAACATCGCCTCGTGCCCGCCAAAGTCGGGGCTGTCCTGCAAAATGAGGAGCGACCGGCTCATGCCGCGCGATCCGCGAGCGCTGCCTCGTAGACGGTGCGGGTCATCGCGCCGATCTGGGTCCAGTCGAGCGTGTCCGTCGCCGATGCGGGACGCGGCCGCCGTCCGATCGAGTCGACGATCGCACCCGCCAGCGCCGCGATATCCGCCGCGGGCACCAGCGCGCCGCTATCCTCGCCCGTCCCGATCATCGTCCGGAACGCGCCGAGATCGCTCGCGATCAGCCAGCGATCGAGATCGGCGACGAGATGCAGGACGCCGCTCGCGTCGATCGACCGGTAGGGGAAGACGAACGCATCGGCGCTGCGCAGCAGCCCCGCCATCGCGTCCTCGGACAGCCGCCCCTCACGCAGCGTGAACGCGTCGCCAAGACCCAGCGCCTTCGCGCGCGCCACGATCGGCTCGACGTCGATCTGCGCCTCGCCGGCGACGATCACCTCCAGGCGATCGCGGATCTGCGGATCGATCAGGCCGAGCGCCTCGACCAGCAGGTCGACGCCCTTATACGCCTGCAGGCGGCCGAACAGCACGATCCGCCAGCGGCCAGGTTGCGCGCGCGCTTCGGGCTCGGCGGTGCGCAACGGCAGCACGCCGTGCGGCACGACGTGGATCCGGTCCTCGGGCAGGCCGCGCGCCAGCAGCGCGTCGCGACCCTGCTCGGTATGCACGATCAGCCGGTCGAACGCCGCGAGGATGGCGGTGTAGCCGCTGCGCTGCGCCGCGCTGACCGGGCGGCCGTTGAACGGCTCAATATCATGGACGGTCAGCACGACCGGTCGGCTCTTCCGGATCCGGCGTACCGCGCGCACGTCGAGCATCGGCAGCGCCGCCCATTGGAAATGGACGACGTCGAACCGCGCGGCTTCGCGCGTCAGGCGGCGAAGCCCCGCGACATGTTCGAGTCCCTTGAGCGCACGCCACGCCGATCCCACGCGCCGCCGCGGTCCGTCGGTCAGCGGATAGAAGAAGGGCAGGGTGCGGCTCCCGGCGAGCAGATCCTCCTCGTTCGGACGCAGCGCCCGCGTCGCCCAGGCCGGCCGCAGACCATTGGCCTGCAGCCCGTCCGACAGCGCCGCGTCATAGGGCGCGGTGAACAGCGACGGATCGACCAGCAGCACCGATTGCCCCGTGGCGCTCGCGTTTTCGCGGGCGGCGGCGCGCGGGGCGGCGCGCAAGGCGGTACTCAGAACGACCCCTTGCTGGCAAAGACGGCCGGCACGGTACGAACCATGATCCAGATATCGCCACCCACCCAGCGGGTCCGGCTATAGATCGTGTCCATCGCCACGCGACGGCGATAGCTGATGTCGTTGCGGCCGCTGACCTGCCACAGCCCGGTGATCCCCGGGCGCAGGTTGCAGTAGAATTCCATGTAGCGCCCGTAGCGCTCGACTTCGGCAGGCACGATCGGCCGTGGACCGACCAGGCTCATCTGACCCCAGACGACGTTGAGCAGCTGTGGCAGCTCGTCGAGGCTCGACTTGCGCAGGAAGCGGCCGAGCGGCGTGATCCGGGGATCGTTGCGCAGCTTCTGGTCGAGCGCCCATTCGGCGCGCGCCGCCGGGTTCTCGGCCAGGTGCCGCCGCAGCCGTGCCTCGGAATCGCGCACCATCGTCCGCAGCTTCAGGCACGGAAACATCCGTCCGCCACGCCCGATACGCCGGTGCATGAACAGCGGAGACCCGCCGTCCTGAAGAGAAATTGCGATACAAAGCAGTACGATAACCGGCAAAAATACGAGAAAGGCACTGCCGGCGAAAATGATGTCGACCAGTCGCGACAAATTGCCATCGACCTTCCGCATAACACTGAAGTTATCGGTCGACTTGCTCGAGGCATTGGATCCCGAATGCACTCTAACGCGAGTGCGTACATCGCCATAGAATGTCATGGCCGCACCTCATTAACTGATGTTTATTGTCGCAGTGCAATATTGCAGAGGTGCCCCGGCTTGGCCAGCGGACTCAGCCCCCGTTATCCCGCCGATCGCTCTGTCTACCGCATTGCAGCATGAATTTGGCGACACCTTTGGACGCCGTGCGTTGTGGCTGAACGCAGCCTGTATCTGCCGGGAAACGGGCGGAATTTGCGTATTAATGACGCACCGCTCACGGAATCGGCAGTGATCGACGCAGCCGCCTTCGGCCGCGATCGAGCGCTAATTATCTGGAACTATTGTAAAATCCGAACGGGTCGCGCGCGGGCACGCCAACCCGTCCCACCGCCCGCGTCACGGTCGGTGGAGATCGCCCGGTGGTATTGGCCATCCGCAGATGATTCGCATCGAGATCGGACCGACCCCCGCGAGTCGTCGCCCCGCGGCCGACCGCCCGGGATCGCACCAAACGGCGCGACCCCGGACGTGCGTAATCGTCAGGCCGTCTCGCTCACCGTCGCCGCATGGCCCACCGCGATCGCGCTCAGATTGACGATCCCGCGCGCGGTCACGCTCGGCACCAGCATCTGCAGCGGCTTGGCGAGCCCGAGCAGCATCGGCCCGAGCGGCGCGGATTCGGTCGACGCCGACAGCAGCGACACCGCGATGTTCGCCGCATCGATGTTCGGCATCACCAGCAGGTTCGCCGAGCCCGTCAACGGACTGTCGTCCACCAGCCGCCGCCGCAGCGCCTCCGACAGCGCGGCATCGCCGTGCATCTCGCCGTCGAACTCGAACTCCGGCGCCATCTCCTTCAGCAACGCATGCCCCGCGCGCATCTTCTGCGCCGAGGGCGACCGCGACGCGCCAAAGCTCGAATGCGACAGCAACGCCGCCTTCGGCTCGATCGCGAACGCGCGCACCGCGTCGGCCGCGAGCATCGTCATCTCCGCGATCTGCTCGGCGGTCGGATCGACCGTGACGTGCGTATCGCAGAAGAACAGGCTGCCGGTGCGCAGGATCACCGCGGACATCGCGTACAGCCGCGACACGCCCGGCATCCGCGGGATCAGCGGCATGACATAGGTCATCTGCGTCCACCAGTCGCCGATGCCACCACACAAGGCTGCATCGACGCGACCCTCGCGCAGCAGCATCGCCGCGGCCACGCTCGGCCGCGTCCTGAGCGCGCGCTCGGCGCTGTCGGGCGGCGTGCCACGGCGGCCGACGAGCGCGCTGTAGCTCGCGAGCAGCGGCTCGAACACTTCGCGGTCGGTCGCCGGATCGAGCACCTCGACATCGCTGCCGATCGTCATCCGCAGCCCGCTCGCCTCGATCCGCTGGCCGATCACGTCGCGCCGCCCGATCAGCACCGGCCGGCCAAGCCCTTCGTCGATCACCGTCTGCACCGCGCGCAGCGTCCGGTCGTCCTCGCCCTCGCCATACGCGATCGAGCGCCCCGCCTGCTTGGCGCGCGCGAAGATCGGCCGCATCAGCTGGCCCGAGCGGTACACGAACACTTCGAGGTCGCGCAGATACGCGTCGAAATCCTCGATCGGCCGCGTCGCCACGCCCGAGTCCATCGCCGCCTTCGCCACCGCGGGCGCGACGTGCAGGATCAGCCGCGGATCGAACGGCTTGGGGATGATGTAGGTCGGCCCGAACACCGGCGTCGCGCCACCATAGGCGCTGACGACCACGTCAGACGCGGTCGCGCGTGCGAGCGCGGCGATCGCGTCGACCGCGGCGACCTTCATCGCCTCGTTGATCTCGGTCGCGCCGACGTCGAGCGCGCCGCGGAAGATGAACGGGAAGCACAGCACGTTGTTGACCTGGTTCGGAAAATCCGAACGGCCCGTCGCGATGATCGCGTCGGGGCGGGTCGCCGCGACCAGTGCGGGCTGGATCTCGGGCTCGGGGTTCGCCAGCGCCAGGATCAGCGGATCGGGCGCGAGCAGGTGCAGCCATTCCTGCTTCAGCACGCGCGGCGCCGACAGGCCGAGGAAGATGTCCGCCCCCTCCAGCACGTCGGGCAGCGTCCGCGCATTGGTGGTGCGGGCATAGCGCGCCATGTTCGGCGGCATCACGTCGCCGCGATCGGCATGGACGACGCCCTTGATGTCGGTCAGCGTCACGTTCTCGGGGTTGAGCCCCATCGACACCAGCAAATCGACCGTCGCCAGCGCCGCCGCGCCTGCGCCCGACGTCACCAGCTTCATCTGGTCGAGCTGCTTGCCGCGCAGTTCGAGCACGTTGCGGACCGCGGCCGCGCACACGATCGCGGTGCCGTGCTGATCGTCATGGAACACCGGGATGTTCATGACCTCGCGCAGCTTCGTCTCGATCTCGAAGCATTCGGGCGCCTTGATGTCCTCGAGATTGATCCCGCCGAACGTCGGCTCGAGCACGCGGACCGCCTCGATGAACGCCTGCGGGTCGAGCTGGTCGATCTCGATGTCGAAACAGTCGATCCCGGCGAATTTCTTGAAGAGCACCGCCTTGCCCTCCATCACCGGCTTCGACGCGAGCGCACCGATCGCGCCGAGCCCGAGCACCGCGGTGCCGTTGGTGATCACCGCGACGAGGTTGCCTCGCGCGGTATAGTCGCGCGCCTTGTCCGGATCCGCGGCGATTTCCTCGCACGCGGCGGCAACGCCCGGCGAATAGGCCAGCGCGAGGTCGCGCTGCGTCGCCATCCGCTTGGTCGCCTCGACCGAGAGCTTACCCGGCTTTGGATAGCGGTGATAATCGAGCGCGGCCTTGCGGAAATCGTCTTCCATGGTCTTCCTAACCTGTCGGCCGCGGCGGCGACCGGGTGGGCGCGCGCAAAACGCGCGGCGAATGTTCAACGATCGCATAGCCTCACGCACACCGATCCGCCAACCCCGCGCGGACGTAGCGTCGGTTCGGATGAGGCGGAGGCGCCACGACCCGCCCAAACCACCACCCCGGCGAAGGACCACCACCCCGGCGAAGGACCACCACCCCGGCGAAGGACCACCACCCCGGCGAAGGCCGGGGCCCAGTTGGAACGTCCGATGTAACGACGCGCAGCGCTCGGTTAGCAACGTCCCCCAACTGGACCCCGGCCTCCGCCGGGGAGGGGCAAACCCAACGATCCTCCCCCGCCAGGGGGAGGTGGCACCGAAGGTGACGGAGGGGGAGGAAAGGAAAACCCCGGTTCCGTGTCCTCCCCCTCCGTCCGGCAAGGGCCGGCCACCTCCCCCTGGCGGGGGAGGATCGAACTCCCCGTTCTCCCGCGAAGGCGGGAGCCCAGGAATCCCAAGCGCTACCCTTCATTACCCCGGACCCCCGCCTGCACGGGGGAACAGCGCCAAAAACCCCTGTCCTACAACGAACCAATATGGTTCGCTTCCACCCACAAAACCGGGAGCCGCACCATGACCATCGATCACCTCATCGACACCGTCATCGACCGCGAGGGCGGCTACACCAACCACCCCGCAGACCGCGGCGGCCCCACCCGCTACGGCATCACGCAAGCCGTCGCCCGCGCCGAGGGCTGTACCGAAGACATGCGCGTCTTCCCCCGCGAGAGCGCGGCAAGCATCTACCGCCGCCTTTACTGGACCCGCCCCGGCTTCGACCAGATCGCCCCGCGCGCGCCCAAAATCGCCGAGGAACTCTTCGATACCGGCGTCAACATGGGCCCCGCCGTCGCCGCCACCTTCCTCCAGCGCGCGCTCAACGCGCTCAACCGCGGCGCCACCGACTATCCCGACATGAGCCTCGACGGTCGCATCGGCCCCGCGACACTCGCCGCGCTCGACGCCTTCCTAGCGCGCCGCAAACCCGGCGGCGAAACCGTGCTCCTGAAAGCGATCGAGGCGCTGCAAGGCGAACGCTACGTCGCGCTCGCCGAGACCCGCCCCGCCAACGAGGCCTTCCTCCACGGCTGGCTCGCCAACCGCACCTGACTCGGCCGCGCAAACGCTCCCAGCGTCTGCACTTCCTATACTTCACTCTTGCCGGAGACCCCCAATGGCCCAGCAACCCCTTGATCCAGCACCAGACCCCTGGATCACCCGCGCCCGCCCGACCTTCCTCTACGTCATGTACATCCTGCTGCTCGGCGCGATCCCGGCCGGCCTGATCGCCGCGGTCCGCCCGTCCACGGCGCAGGCGATCGCCGCGGGCATGGCCGCCTATCTCAACGCGATCCCCGAACCACTCTACGCGCTCTTCGGCACGGGCTATCTCGGCTACACGGTCGCGCGCGAATGGGGGAAGGGGCGGTGATTCCACCTCCTTACAGCGGCCCCCTCGGCGTAAACGCCGTACTGCCACCCCTTTTCCGTTCGTGCCGAGTAGCGACCGAGTAGCCCGCTCGGGCGTATCGAGGGCGCGTATCGAGGTACGGGTAACGCGCGCAACGCTGGTCCTTCGATACGCGCTCTCGACACGCTCGATCGCTACTCGGGACGAACGGCCGGTGTTCATCCCCGCCCCGTTGCACCCCCGAAACCGCACCCTACATCGCTGGCATGAGCAACGACCCCCACGCCATGCCGACCTGGCACGGCACCACCATCCTCTCGGTCCGCCGCGGCGGCAAGGTCGTCGTGATCGGCGATGGCCAGGTCTCGATGGGCCAGACCGTCATGAAACCCAATGCGCGCAAAGTCCGCCGCCTCGGCGACGGCTCGGTCATCGGCGGGTTCGCCGGCGCCACCGCAGACGCCTTCACGCTGTTCGAACGCCTCGAACGCAAGCTGGAGGCGCATCAGGGCCAACTCCTGCGCGCCGCAGTCGAGCTCGCCAAGGACTGGCGCACCGACAAGTTCCTGCGCAACCTCGAAGCGATGATGATCGTCGCGGACAAGGACGTGACGCTGATCCTGACGGGCAATGGCGACGTGCTCGAACCCGAGAACGGCGTCGCCGCGATCGGCTCGGGCGGCAATTACGCGCTCGCCGTCGCCCGCGCGCTCGTCGAGTACGAGACCGACGCGGAAGTCCTGTGCCGCAAGGCGATGCACATCGCCTCCGAACTCTGCGTCTACACCAACGACCGCCTCACGGTGGAAACGATGGACTCGACGACGTAACTTCTTCTCCCCCTCCCGCAAGCGGGAGGGGGCAGGGGGTGGGCGCCCGCCCACCTCCGGCGCTACCGTTCGAGGGAAGCGCGAGCCCACCCCCAGCCCCTCCCGCCTGCGGGAGGGGAGCGAGAGAACCATGAACGACCAGCTCACCCCGAAGGCCATCGTCGCCGCGCTCGACGCCCACATCATCGGCCAGGCCGCCGCCAAGCGCGCGGTCGCGGTCGCGATGCGCAACCGCTGGCGCCGCCAGCAGCTCAGCGAAGATCTCCGCGACGAGGTCACGCCCAAGAACATCCTGATGATCGGACCGACCGGCTGCGGCAAGACCGAGATCAGCCGCCGTCTGGCGAAGCTCGCCGACGCACCGTTCGTGAAGGTCGAGGCGACCAAGTTCACCGAGGTCGGCTATGTCGGCCGCGACGTCGAACAGATCGCGCGCGACCTCGTCGAGGAAGCAATCCGCCTCGAAAAGGAACGCCGTCGGATCGCGGTGAAGGACAAGGCCGAGGAGGCGGCGATGGGTCGCCTGCTCGACGCGCTGGTCGGCAAGGATTCGAGCACCGCGACTCGCGAAAGCTTCAAGCAGCGCTTCCTCGACGGGCATCTGAACACCGCCGAGGTCGAGATCGAGGTCGAGCAGGCGCCGACCACGCCGTTCGAGATCCCGGGCGGTGCACCGCAGATGATCAATCTCGGCGAGATGATGAAGTCGTTCGGCGGCGGTCAGCAATTGAAGCGCCGCAAGCTCACCGTCCATGCGGCCTGGGACAAGCTCGTCGAGGAAGAGGCGGACAAGCGTCTCGACCAGGACGAGGTCAGCCGCGCGGCGCTGGCCGATGCGGAGGCCAACGGCATCGTCTTCCTCGACGAGATCGACAAGATCGCGGTCGCCGATGGCCGGGGCGGGTCGATCAGCCGCGAGGGCGTCCAGCGCGACCTGCTGCCGCTGATCGAGGGCACGACCGTGGCCACCAAATACGGGCCGATGAAGACCGACCATATCCTCTTCATCGCGAGCGGCGCGTTCCACGTCGCCAAGCCGAGCGACCTGCTCCCCGAATTGCAGGGCCGCCTGCCGATCCGCGTCGAGTTGAAGGGGCTGACCGAAGCGGATTTCGTCGCGATCCTGTCGGACACCAAGGCGTCGCTGCCGCTCCAGTACAAGGCGCTGATCGCGACCGAGGGCGTCGGCATCGAGTTCACCGAAGACGGCATCGCCGCGATCGCCCGCATCGCCGCCGAGGTGAATGCGGAGATCGAGAATATCGGCGCGCGCCGCCTGCAGACGGTGATGGAAAAGCTGCTCGAGGAGGTAAGCTACAACGCCGAAGATCGCGGCGGCTCGAACCTGATGATCGACGGCGCGTACGTCGACAGCCAGCTGAAAGAGATCGCCCGCAACACCGACCTCAGCCGCTTCGTGCTCTAACTCGTTCTGCATCCTCCCCCGCCAGGGGGAGGTATCGCCGAAGGTGACGGAGGGGGAGGACAGGAAAACGGCTGTTCCATGTCCTCCCCCTCCGTCAGGCTAGGGCCTGCCACCTCCCCCTGGCGGGGGAGGATCGTTCCGTTACGGTAGTCGCCGAGCGGGCTTTGTCAGGGCCGCTGTCAGGAGACCATAATGGACGTGACCGAAGCCATCGCCGCCCGCCGCTCCGTCCGAGGCTTTCTTGACACCCCCGTGGACCCGACCCAACTCCGCGACCTCGCCGTAAAAGCGTCCCGCGCCGCGACCGGTGGCAACCTCCAGCCCTGGCACATTGCAATCGTCCAAGGCGACGCAATGACCCGCCTCAAGGCAACTATGGCCGAAAAGCTGGCCACCGGGACCACCGAACAGCCAGCCTATGACATCTACCCAAAAGACCTGACCGCCCCCTACCGAGACCGCCGCTTCGCAGTCGGCGAAGCGATGTACGCAGAACTCGGCATCCCCCGCGACGACAAGGCGGCGCGCCGAGACTGGTTCGCCCGCAACTTCGCCTTCTTCGGCGCCCCGGCGGCCTATTTCTGCACTGTCGACCGGCGGATGGGCCCGCCGCAATGGTCCGATCTCGGCATGTACCTGCAAAACCTGATGCTGCTCGCGGTCGACGCCGGCCTCGCCACCTGCGCGCAGGAATGCTGGGCGATGTACCCGGACACGCTCGGTGCGTTCCTCGACATCCCCGACGACCGCATGCTCTTCTGCGGCATGGCGATCGGCTACGAGGACAAGTCGGCTCCCGCCAATGCCCTGCGCACCGACCGCGCGGCAGAGGCGGAATGGTTGAAGACGATCCGCTAATCCCGGCGGTCAACCGACAATAAAGCACCACCCCGGCGAAGGCCGGGGCCCAATTGGGGGACCGGCGTAACCAGACGCGCGCTCAGTCAAAAGCGTGCGCCAATTGGGCCCCGGCCTCCGCCGGGGTGGTGCCTATACGGCATTGTTCACCCGCAAAGGCGGGTGCCCAGGCTGGGTCTCCGCCTTCGCGGGGAAGCAAGGATTAGAGAACCACCGTCTGCGGCTTGGCGCCCTTGATCCCCGCAAGGATCATCGCCTCCCAGACCGCGGGGTCACCCGCCGCGGCCATCGCCCGGTCGGGTTCGCGCAGCGTGCGCAGCACCGCGAGCGCGTCGGGCAGATAGTCCGCCCAGGCGGAATCGATCAGCTGCGACGCGGATTCGGCGTCGCCGCCCGCATTCGCGCTGATCCGCTGGCCGGCCAGCACGCGCGCGATGCGCTCGGCGACCGGGGTAGTGGAAACGTCCATCAGCATTCTCCTCGCGGGCCGGTCTTACACCAAACCCGCGAGGCGATCGAATGCTTAGCGCGCCGAGCTTGGACCCGCGCCGCGACCCGGACCACGGCCGCCACCGCCGGCCGGACGGCCACCGCCGCCCTGACCACCGGGACGACCACCGCCCTGCGGACGACCGCCGCCGCCACCCTGGCCGCCACGGCTCGCACCCGCATAGTTGCGGCCGGTGCTGCCGCCGGTGGCGCGCGGCGCATGCGTCGCACGCGGACGCGCGGGATCGCGTGGACGGTCGATCCGGACCTCGGGGTCCGCGCCCATCGTCTTGACGCGAGTCTGCTTGATCTGGTTCGACAGGTTGACGAAATCGTCGGGCAGCGCGCGGACCGTCACCTTCTGACGCGTGATCCGCTCGATGTCGCGCAGATAGGCCTTCTCGTCATCCGCGCAGAACGCGACGGCGATGCCGCTGGCGCCCGCACGTGCGGTGCGGCCGATGCGGTGGACATACTGCTCGGCGACGTTGGGCAACTCGAAGTTGATGACGTGGCTGACGCCCGAGACGTCGATGCCGCGCGCAGCGATGTCGGTCGCGATCAAAACCTTGACCTTGCCCTGCTTGAACTCGCCCAGCGCCCGCTCGCGCTGGCCCTGGCTCTTGTTGCCGTGGATCGCGTTCGAGGCGATGCCGTTGCCCGCGAGCAGCTTCACGACGCGGTCGGCGCCATGCTTGGTGCGCGTGAAGACGAGCGCACGGTCGATCGCCGGATCGCCCAGCGTGATCGTCAGCAGCGCCTGCTTTTCCGACTGGTTGCAGAAGGTGACATACTGGTCGACGCGCTCGGCGGTGGTCGACGCGGGCTTCACCGACACGGTCTTCGGGTCGAGCAGGAACTGCGAGGCGAGATCACGGATCGCGACGGGCATCGTCGCCGAGAAGAACAACGTCTGGCGCTTCTTCGGCAGCATGCGGACGATCTTCTTCAGCGCATGGATGAAGCCCAAGTCCATCATCTGGTCGGCTTCGTCGAGCACGAGGATCTCGATCATCGACAGGTTGCAGAAGCCCTGCTCGATCAGATCGATAAGCCGGCCCGGCGTCGCGACGAGGATGTCGACGCCGCGGCTGAGATCCTGGCGGTTCTTGTTGATGCTGGTGCCGCCGAACACGGTGGTCACCGACATCTTGCTGAACTGGCCGTAAGCGCGCGCGCTGTCGGCGATCTGGCTGGCGAGCTCACGAGTCGGCGCGAGCACCAGCATGCGGCAATGCGTCGGCAGGACGCGCTTCTGGTTTTCGGTCAACCGCTGGATCGAGGGGAGCACGAACGCGGCGGTCTTGCCGGTGCCGGTCTGCGCGATGCCGAGCAGATCGCCGCCCTCGAGCAGGATCGGGATCGACTGCGCCTGGATCGGCGTCGGCTCGGTATAGCCCTTGGCTTCGAGCGCACGGACGAGCGGCTCGGCAAGGCCGAGGTTTGCAAATGACATGAATGGTCTCTCAATAGATGCCGGGCTCGCGAATCCACGAAGCGGACGCACGAGGGGCGGTGGTGTTTTGACACCCCGCGTGAAAAGGGAAGCCCGTTGGAAACGACCGAGGCGGAGCTAAGACCGTAAAGGTCCAATCACGCTGCATTACGCCTCGATGCCGGCCATCTGGCGTATCGTGCCCCAAAAGTCAACCTCCGGCCCTATTCGGCACCGGTGTCGGGCTCGGCGGGCGGGATCAGGTGCGGATCTGGCCGAGGTGCAGATACCGCTCGTTGAACTCCGCGGCGTCGCGCAGCCGGGGCCAGTCGGTCACGCTCAACTGGCGCTTCTTGCGCGTGATCAGCCCGTCGGTCTCGAGCGATTTCAGCACGCGGTTGACGTGGACCGGCGTCAACCCGAGCGCATCGCCAAGCTGTTCCTGCGTCATCGGCAATTCATACGCCATCACGTCGCCGAGCATCGACGTCTTGAAGCGTACGGAAAACTCGCAGAGCAGATGCGCCAGCCGGCTGCGCGCGTTGCGCCGCCCGACGTTGAGCAGCCATTCGCGGTGAATCGACGATTCCACCAGCGCATCGATCCACAAGGCCTGGCCAGCGGCGGGACACGCCTCGATGAACTGACGGAGCGCGGCGATCGGCACCTCCGCGAGCGTCAGCCGGGTCAGCGCCTGGATATCGTGATCGGATTCCTCGAGAAACAGGTTCTGCAGGTCGATGAATTCGCCGGGCAACAGGATCGACACGATCTCGCGCTCGCCATTGGGCGTCAGTTTCTGCCGGTAGGCCAGTCCGTCGAGAATGAACGCGCAGCGGGTCGGGCGCTGGCCTTCGCGCAGCATGTAGGTCGACGCATCGATCGTCCTGACCTTGAACGGCAGCGCGGCGATCTTGGCGCGATCGTCAGCGCTCATCGCCGTCCGCGTTTCGAACTTACGAACAACTTGTTCCGTCACGGTGGAAATGTCCACGTGCACTCTCCGCATCCAGGGCAGGAGCACCCGTTTCTCGTCGTCTCCCTCACTGGGATAGCGCGTCGGGGGAAAGTGCACCTTATCCCAGGATTGGGCAGGTCAACAAAACCCATGTTATTATATTACGCCGGAACGCGAGCAGACCCATGCGCCGCCCGTGTCCTGAAGCGCTTGGTCGGCACGTTCAGACTGGCGGTAAACCGGTATCCGCGCCGGGCTCGGTTATCGTCACGTCGACCGCCAGCAGCACGCTCCCCTGGTCGTCGCGAACCGCAACGCGGAAGCACGCGCCATGCCGTACGATATCCGGATGGTCGCTCAGGTAATCGCCCGCGAATATGACCGCCTGGACGCGCGCATTTTCGTCGTCGGGCAGATCCGTGCCGTCTTCGTCGGGCGCGTGTTTATGGTTGTCGATGTCGAAGAAGTATCTGGGCATGCTCGACTTCCTCAACCGTTACGCAAGCCTGTTCCTAACAGGCCGGCCGCCGCTCCGCTCTTACCAAAATCAGGTTTGATCGGCGCTCCATGCTCGACTTGAACCGCGCCCCGGGCGTAGGGTGCAGGCAAACACGAGAGGATCTGCCGCATGAAACTGGCCAGCCTGAAGCACCCCGATGCCACCCGCGGACGAGACGGTACGCTCGTCGTCGTCTCGAACGATCTTGCCTGGTATGCCGATGCAAGTCACATCGCGCCGACCTTGCAGGCCGCGCTCGACGATTGGGATCGACTCTCGATCGATCTGAAGAACCTGTCGACCGATCTCGAGCATGAGATGATCCCGATGCGGCGCTTTCACGAGCATGACGCCGAGTCGCCATTGCCGCGCGCCTATCAATGGGCCGACGGCTCGGCATACGTGAATCACGTCGCGCTGGTGCGGCAGGCGCGCGCCGCGGAGATGCCCGACAGCTTCTGGCATGATCCTCTGATGTATCAGGGCGGCTCGGACGGGTTCCTGGGGCCGCGCGATCCGATCCCGCTCGGCGACGAGGCCTGGGGCTGCGACATGGAGGGCGAGGTGGTCGTCGTCACCGGCGACGTGCCGATGGGCGCGTCACGGGACGAGGCACTGGCGGCGATCCTGCTGGTCGGCCTCACCAACGACGTCTCGTTGCGCAACCTGATCCCCGGCGAACTCGGCAAGGGCTTTGGCTTCTTCCAGTCCAAGCCGGCGAGCGCGTTCTCGCCCGTCTTCGTCACGCCCGACTCGCTCGGCGACTGGTGGCAGGGCGGCAAGCTGCACCGCAAGCTGATGGTCGACCTCAACGGCGTCCCGCTCGGTCGCGCCGAAGCCGGCGAGGACATGACGTTCGACTTCGGCACGCTGGTCGCGCACGCCGCCAAGACGCGCAAGCTCGGCGCGGGGACGATCGTCGGGTCGGGCACCGTCTCGAACCGTGGACCCGATGGTGGCCCGGGCAAGTCGATCGCGGAGGGCGGGGTCGGCTATTCCTGCCTCGCCGAAGTCCGCACGATCGAGACGATCACCGGCGGCAAGCCCGTCACGCCGTTCCTCAAAAAGGGCGACGTCGTCCGCATCTGGGCAGAGGACGACAAGCGTCATCCGATCTTCGGCGTGATCGAACAGACCGTCGAATAGGCGCCACGCCACGCCATGTTTCCCCGCGCTGGCGGTGCCCCAGTCTGGGCGCCCGCCTTCGCGGGAGGCCAAGGCGACGGAGGGGGATTGATGCAAGTGCCTCGCTTCACCCGAAAAAATCCACGCGCGAGCCACCTGCCAGAAAATCCCCTCGCAATCGCGATTGAAATTTAATAACACGCTTCGGTAAGAGTGTTCCGCGGTCACAGCGGCCTCATGGAGATGGAATGACGATGGCAAGCGAGCATCCGCGCGCCAATTTGCAGCCGCTCACGCTGCATATCCCGGAGCCCAAGTTCCGCCCCGGCGACGCGGTGGACTTCGCCGAAGTCGACGTGCCCCCCGCTGGCGAGGCACGGCGCCCCGACACCGCGGACAAGGCGTCCGACTTCACCGATCTCGCCTACACGCTGGTCCGCGTCCTCGACGACGACGGCAACGCGGTCGGCCCCTGGGATCCCAAGCTATCGCCCGACGTGCTGCGCCGGATGCTGCGCAGCATGGCGCTGCTCCGCGCGTTCGACGAACGCATGTTCCGCGCGCAGCGCCAGGGCAAGACCAGCTTCTACATGAAGGCGCTGGGCGAGGAGGCGGTCGCGGTCGCGGCAGCCTATGCGCTCGATTACGAGGACATGTGCTTCCCGTCCTACCGCCAGCAGGGGCTGTTGATCGCGCGGGGCTGGAGCCTCGTCGACATGATGAACCAGATCTATTCGAACACCGCCGACAGGCTCGGCGGCAAGCAGCTGCCGATCATGTACTCGGTCAAGGAAGCCGGATTCTTCTCGATCTCGGGCAACCTGACGACGCAATATCCCCAAGCCGTGGGCTGGGCGATGGCATCGGCGGCCAAGGGCGACACGCGGATCGCGGCGACCTGGTGCGGCGAAGGCTCGACCGCCGAGGGCGACTTCCATTCGGCCTGCACCTTCGCCGCGGTCTACCGCGCGCCGGTGATCTTCAACGTCGTCAACAACCAGTGGGCGATCTCGAGCTTCTCCGGGTTCGCGGGCGCCGAGGCGACGACCTTTGCGGCGCGCGCGGTCGGCTACGGCATCGCCGGGCTTCGGGTCGATGGGAACGACGCGCTCGCGGTGTACGCCGCGACGCAATGGGCCGCCGAGCGCGCGCGGACCAACCAGGGGCCGACGCTGATCGAGCACTTCACCTACCGTGCGGAAGGCCATTCGACCTCGGACGATCCGGGCCAGTATCGCAGCGAGGGCGAGCCCAATGCGTGGCCGCTCGGCGACCCGATCAAGCGGCTGAAGGATCACCTGATCGCGATCAGCGAATGGGACGATGAACGCCACGCGGCGCAGGACAAGGAGCTCGCCGAGCAGGTCAAGGCCGCGCAGAAGGAGGCCGAGAAGAACGGCATCCTCGGCCATGGCCTGCACCAGCCGCTCGAATCGCTGTTCGACGGCGTGTTCGAGGAGCTGCCCTGGCATCTGAAGGAGCAGCGTCAGCAGATGCTCGATGAGGAATCCGCATCCGGCCGCCCCTGGGATCGCAAGGCATGAGCGACATGATCGAAACACCCGTCTCGGACGCACCGGATACCGGCGGCGAAACCACCCGCATGAACATGATCCAGGCGATCAACTCCGCCATGGACATCATGATGACGCGCGATCCCGACGTGATCGTGATGGGCGAGGATGTCGGCTATTTCGGCGGCGTGTTCCGCGCGACCGCGGGGCTCCAGGCCAAGCATGGCAAGACGCGCGTGTTCGACACGCCGATCACCGAATGCGGCATCATCGGCGTCGCGGTCGGCATGGGCGCCTATGGCCTGCGCCCGGTCCCCGAAATCCAGTTCGCCGATTACATCTATCCGGCGCTCGACCAGCTCGTGTCCGAAGCCGCGCGGCTGCGCTATCGCTCGGCGGGCGAGTTCACCTCGCCGATCACGGTGCGCTCGCCGTTCGGCGGTGGCATCTTCGGCGGGCAGACGCACAGCCAGTCGCCCGAGGGTCTGTTCACGCACATGTCGGGGATCAAGACGGTGATCCCGTCGACGCCCTATGATGCCAAGGGCCTGCTGATCGCCGCGATCGAGGATAACGACCCGACGCTCTTCTTCGAGCCCAAGCGCATCTATAACGGCCCGTTCGACGGCTATTGGGATCGCCCGTCGCAGAACTGGTCGAAGCACCCGGCCGGCGAAGTGCCAACGGGTTACTACAAGATCGAGCTCGGCAAGGCGAAGATCGTCCGTGAGGGGCAGGCGCTGACGATCCTCGCCTACGGTACGATGGTACACGTCTGCACCGCGGTCGTCGCCGAAGCCGGGATCGACGCCGAGATCGTCGACCTGCGCACGCTCGTGCCGCTCGATATCGAGACGATCGAGGCGTCGGTGAAGAAGACCGGCCGCTGCATGATCGTCCACGAGGCGACTCGCACCAGCGGGTTCGGCGCCGAGCTGTCGGCGATCGTCCAGGAACGCTGTTTCTACCATCTCGAGGCGCCGATCGAGCGCGTGACCGGGTTCGACACGCCGTACCCGCACAGCCTCGAATGGGCATATTTCCCGGGGCCGGTTCGCATCGGCGAAGCCCTCAAGAAGATCATGAAGGACGCATAATGGCCCGCTTCACCTTCAAGCTGCCCGACATCGGCGAAGGCATTTCCGAGGCCGAGATCGTCGCCTGGCACGTCGCCATCGGCGACCGGGTCGAGGAAGACTCGCCGATCGCCGACATGATGACCGACAAGGCGACCGTCGAGATGGAGTCGCCGGTGACCGGCGTCGTCGTCGAACTCGCGGGCGAAGTCGGCGACCAGGTGTCGATCGGCGCTGCGCTGGTCGTGATCGAGACGGATGCGGTCGAAGTGGCGGACGAAGTCGTCGCCGCACCGCTTACCGCGGCGCAGGCCGAGACCGCCGAGCAATACGAAGCCGAGAATCCAGGCGTCGAAGAGGTTGCAACCGAAACTCCCTCTCCCCTCCGGGGAGAGGGTCGGGGTGAGGGGCAGCCCCAGGCGGAACCGTTGGCAACGGCCCCAACCCCTCACCCCAGCCCTCTCCCCGGAGGGGAGAGGGAGCAGACGCAGACCGCGGTTTCTCCGACCGAGCAGAAGGCGCACGCGCTCGCATCCCCCGCGGTCCGCGCGCGCGCGCGCGATCTCGGCATCGACCTCGCCTCGGTAAAAACCGACTCCGACCGAGTCCGCCACGCCGATCTCGACGCCTACCTCCGCTACGGGTCCGGCGAAGGCTATCACCCCCCGCACGCGTCGCGCGCGCGCGAAGACCAGCCGATCAAGGTCATCGGCATGCGCCGCCGCATCGCCGAGAACATGGCCGCGTCGAAGCGCGCGATCCCGCACTTCACCTATGTCGACGAGATCGACGTCACCGCGCTCGAAGCCATGCGCGCCGACCTCAACGCCAACCGCGGCGGCCGCCCCAAGCTGACGATGCTGCCGCTGATGATCGTCGCGATCTGCAAGACGATCCCCGACTTCCCGATGCTCAACGCGCGCTACGACGACGAGGCGGGCGTGGTGACTCGCCACGGTAGCATCCACCTCGGCATGGCCGCGCAGACCGACGCAGGCCTCACCGTCCCCGTGATCCGCGACGCACAGGACCGCAACGTCTGGCAGCTCGCGACCGAGATCACGCGTCTCGCCGAAGCCGCGCGCGCCGGCAAGCTCGCCCCCAGCGAGATGGGCGGCGGCACGATCACCGTCACCTCGCTCGGCCCCCTCGGCGGCATCGCGACGACCCCGGTCATCAACCGCCCCGAGGTCGCGATCATCGGCCCCAACAAGATCGTCGAACGCCCCGTCTTCAAGGGAGACGAGGTCGTCCGCGCCAAGCTGATGAACCTGTCGATCAGCTGCGACCACCGCGTCGTCGACGGCTGGGATGCGGCCAGCTTCGTCCAGGGCCTGAAGAAGTACCTGGAAACCCCCGTCCTGCTGTTCGCAGACTGAGACGCGGGGGAAGCGCACGCACCGCGCAGCGCTGACGATCAAAGGCCGGTTCGACGCGATGCTTCAGGGCATCGCGATCGGACCGGCCATCGCCGAGTTCGCCGGCCGCTGATCCGCCTCAGTCGCGCGCCTTCTGCAACGCCCCCGCGATCCGCCGCGCGAGGCTTCTCGGGGTAAAGCGTATCCCCTCGGCCATCGCGAAATTCAGTGCGCCCGACACCTTCACCGCCCGGTTCGCGGCCAGCGCCGCCAGCCCGTCGCGCACCACCGCGCCCGGATCGCTCGCCAGGCGTTCGAACAGCGCGGTGTCGCCCAGCCCGGCGATGTCGGCAAACTCGGTGCGCGTGGGTCCGGGGCACAACGCGGCTACCCGCACGCCCTTGGCCTTCACCTCCTCGTGCAGCGCCTCGGAAAAGCTCAGCACGAACGCCTTGCTCGCATAATAGACCGCCATCCACGGTCCCGGCTGGAACGACGCGACCGAAGCGAGATTGAGGATCCCGCCGGACCCGCGCGCGATCATCTGTGGCAGGACCGCATGCGAGAGCGCCACCAGCGCACGGCAATTGAGGTCGATCATCCCAAGCTGAAGCGCGCTGTCGAGGTCCGCGAAATCCCCCCGCGCGCCGAACCCGGCATTGTTGATCAGCACGTCGACCGGCAGCGCGGCGGCCGCGATCGCCGCGATCAGCGTCGTCGGGCCATCCGGGTCCGCAAGATCGGCGGCAAAGACGTGCACCGTGACGCCGTGCGCCGCGCGCAGTTCGGTCGCCAGCGACTCGAGCCGATCGACTCGACGCGCGGTGAGGATCAGCGTGGTCCCCTCGGCCGCAAGCGCCCGCGCAAAGCCTTCGCCGAGCCCCGCCGATGCGCCGGTGATCAATGCCGTCGTCATAGCCCAGCGCCCCCATCGAGAATGCGCAAACCTGCGCCCGGCTCAGGACGTTGGCAATGCCCCGGACGCGCATCTCCCTCTCCCATCGGGGAGAGGGAAGGGGCCCGCGGCGTCTTCGCCGTGGGAAGGGTGAGGGCACGCCCGCGCCGGGGCCAACCTCAAACGATCTCGAACAACCCGGCCGCCCCCATGCCCCCCGCGGTGCACATCGACACCACGACATAGCGCACGCCGCGCTTGCGCCCCTCGATCAGCGCATGGCCGACCAGCCGCGACCCGGTCATCCCGAACGGGTGCCCCACCGCGATCGCGCCGCCATTGACGTTGTACTTCTCCGGATCGATGCCGAGATGATCGCGGCAATACAGGCATTGCGATGCGAACGCCTCGTTCAGCTCCCACAGCCCGATATCCCCCACCGACAGCCCCGCGCGCTCGAGCAGCTTCGGGATCGCAAAGATCGGCCCGATCCCCATCTCCGCCGGGCTGCACCCCGCCGCCTGGAACCCGCGATAGATACCGAGGATATCCTTCCCCTCGGCCTCCGCGGTCTTGCGGTCCATCAGTAACTGTGCGGAGGCGCCATCGGACAACTGGCTGGCATTGCCCGCGGTCACGCTCGTGCCGGGGCCCGAAAACTCGCCGCCCGCCCACACCGTCTTCAGCCCGCGCAGCCCCTCCAGCGTCGTCCCCGCACGGATACCCTCGTCCTGCGACAGCGTGACGCTCTCGATTCCCGCATGATTGCCCTGCTTGTCGAACAGCGCCTTCTCGACCGTGATCGGCACGATCTCCTCCGCGAACGCCCCGCTCGCGAGCCCCGCCGCCGCGCGCTGCTGGCTCATCGCCGCATACGCATCCTGCGCCTCGCGGCTGATGCCATAGCGCTCGGCGACGATCTCCGCGGTTTCGATCATCGGGATATAGGCGGCGGGCTCTTTGGCGATCACGCTCGCATTGACGTAGCGCGGCGCGTCCTTGGTGACGGTGTAGCTGATCGACTCCATCCCGCCGGCCAGCGCGACATCGGCCTCGTCGCAGATGATCGTCCGCGCCGCCATCGCGACCGCGGTCAGGCCCGATCCGCATTTCCGGTCGAGCGTGAACGCCGGCACCGATTCGGGCAGCCCGCCCGCGAAGATCGCCATGCGTCCTGCGTTGCCGCCCTGCGTGCCCCACTGATTGCCGATGCCCCAGAACACCTCGTCGATCCGCGCCGGATCCACCCCGGCGCGCTCGACGACCGCGTTCATCACATGCCCCGCCAGCACCGGTGCCTCGGTCGCGTTGAACGCGCCGCGATAGGCTTTGCCGATAGCGGTACGGGCGGTCGATACGATGGCGGCTTCACGCATGCTGGAACCTTTCGAGGATCGGGTATGTGCCCGATCTACCGAATTGCGCGCAGGACGCAAAGCCCGAAGGCCTTACTTCATCAGCACGAGCTCTTCCGCCATCGTCGGATGCAGCGCGACCGTCGCGTCGAAATCGGCCTTGGTCAGCCCTGCCTTCACCGCCACCGCGGCCGATTGCAGGATCTCGGGGCAGTCCGGGCCGATCATGTGGATGCCGACCACCCGGTCGGTCTCGCCATCGCAGATCATCTTGTAGAGCGATCGCTCGTTGCGGCCCGCCAGCACGTTCTTCATCGGCCGGAAGTCCGACGTGTACACCTTCACCGATCCCAGCGCCTGCTTGGCCTGCGACTCGGTCATGCCGACACCGGCCATCGGCGGGTGGCTGAATACCGCGGCGGGGACGTTGGCGTAATCGACGCGAGTCGGCTTGTTGCCGAAGAACGTGTCGGCGAACGCCTGCCCCTCGCGGATCGCGACCGGGGTCAGCTGGATGCGGTTGGTGACGTCGCCGACCGCGAAGATGCTGTCGCAGCTCGACCGGTTGTCCGCGTCGACGACCACCGCACCCGCCGCGTCGAGTTCGACGCCCGCACTCTCGAGCCCGAGCCCCTTGGTGTTGGGCAGGCGGCCCGTCGCGAACATCACGAGGTCGACGACGATCGGCTCGTGCCCGTGCGTGTGCACGGTCAGGCAGCCGTCCTCGCTCTTCTCGATACGCTCGAACGCGGCGTTGAAGCGGAAATCGATCCCCTTGCTCATCGAGATCTGGAGCAGGCGGTCGCGGATCGACTCGTCATAGCCGCGCAGGATCACGTCGGTGCGGTTGACCAACGTCACATGCGATCCGAACTGGTGGAAGATCCCGGCGAACTCGTTGGCGATATAGCCCGCGCCCGCGATCAGCACGCGCTTCGGCACGTCGTCGAGGTGGAACACTTCGTTCGAAGTGATGCCGTGCTCGGCGCCGGGGAAATCGGGCACCAGCGGATGCGCGCCGACCGCGATCAGGATCTTCGCCGCGGTCTTCTTGCTGCCGTCGGCGAGCGTGACTTCGTTGGGGCCGGAGACGACCGCGCGCTGGTGGATGATGTCGACATGGTTGTTCTCGAGCGTGGTCGTGTAGGCGCCGTTGATCCGGTCGACCTCCTCCATCACGTTGTCGCGGAGCACGCGCCAGTCGAACGCGCAATCGTCGGGCACCTGCCAGCCGAAGCGCTTGGCGTCCTTCAGATCCTCGGCGAAATGCGCGCCGTAAATCAGCAGCTTCTTCGGCACGCAGCCGCGGATGACGCAGGTACCGCCGACCCGGTATTCCTCTGCCACAGCGACGCGCGCGCCGTGCGCGGCGGCGACGCGCGATGCGCGCGTGCCGCCCGAGCCGGCACCGATGACGAAGAGGTCATAGTCGAATTGGGTATCGGTCACGGGCTATCCTTGTACGTCGCGCCGCCGCGCTGCGGCTTTGGGTGCCATCTGGGGCAGGGGGGATGCGCGGACAAGCCCGGTGCGGCGATCAGGGTGATCGGCCCGCTCTATCGCCGACCCGCCCTGCGCATCGGCATCGCGTCGATCGTCTGCTCCAGCAGTTTGGTGGGGAAGGGCTCGGCGCTGCGCAGCTTCTCGCCGCCGTCCTTGCCGATCAGGATCGCGGTGAAGCCTGCGGGAAGGCGGAATTTGCGACGCAGCGCGGGGGCGGTGTCGCCGGCGCCGCGGACCTGGTCGCCGACGACCTCAACGATGGTAAGGTCGCGCGCCTCACCTTTCGCGGTCCAGCTGCCGAGGACCCGGCGCTGCTCGGCAAGCGCCGGGTCCTGCGGGGACGGGGCCGCGACGATCAGCACGCGCCGCTCCCACTTCATCTGCGCGAGGGTGGGAGAGGCGGCGAGCGCTACGGCGAGAAAAAACGGCATGACGCCAGAACGCGTCAACTTCTGTTGTTCTCCCGCGAAGGCGGGAGCCCAGGGTCACGCGCGCTGCGGGTGGTATCCTGGGCCCCCGCCTTCGCGGGGGAACAGTAGAGGGAAGGGCGAACCCTCCCCCCCCAAATCACCCGAACGCGCGCTTGATCAAATCATCTGTCGAAGGATCGAACGTCTGCCCGCCCTTCTCCGCCGCCTTCGCCATCTCCTTGCCCAGCTCCACCCCGAACTGATCGAACGAGTTGATCCCCAGCAACACGCCGTTCACGAACACGCGGTGCTCGTAGAACGCGATCAGCGCCCCCAGCGTCCGCGCATCCAGATCGTCGAGCAGCAGCGTCGAAGACGGCCGATCACCCGAATAGCTGCGCGCCGGATCCTCGACCTGCTTGCCCGCCATCAGCGCCGCACCCTGTGCAAACGCGTTGAGTAACAGCGCCCTGTGATGCTCCTCGGGCAGCGTGTCGCCGGCTTCGATCGACGCGACGAACTCAACCGGCACCAGATGCGTACCCTGGTGGAGCAGCTGGAACACCGCATGCTGTGCCTCGGTGCCGACCCCACCCCAGGTGATCGCCGCCGACGGCCGCCCGAGCGGCTCGCCGTCCGCGGTCACCGACTTGCCGTTCGACTCCATCTCCAGCTGCTGGAGATAGCTCGGCAGCAGCCGCAACCGCTCGTCATAGGCAAAGGTCGCGCGCGTCTCGGCATGGCGGATCTGCGTGTAATAGAGGTCGGCGAACGCGGCGAGCGCCGGCGCGTTCTCATGCAGCGCGGCGAGGCGGAAATGGCGATCCATCTCGGCCGCCCCCTCGAGCAGCTCCTCGAACCGGTCCCAGCCGAGCGCGATCGCGGCCGGGAACCCAATCGTCGACCACAAAGAATAGCGCCCGCCGACGCTCTCGGCGAACGGCAGGATGCGCGTCTCGTCGACGCCCCATTCCATCGCCTTTTCGGGCGCGGCGGTCAGCGCGATCACGCGGCCATACGGATCCTCCACATTATGCTCGGTCATCCACTGCAGCACGCTCTCGGCGTTCATCAGCGTCTCGGTCGTCGTGAAGGTCTTCGACGCGACCACGAGCAATGTCGCCGCCGGATCGAACTTCGCGAACACGTCCTCCAGCGCGACGCCGTCGACATTGGCGACGATCCCGACATCATAGCGCTTGTCGTCACGCCCGAGCGAGTCGACCAGCAACTGCGGCCCGAGCGCCGACCCGCCGATGCCGACGTGCAGGATATGCCGCACCGGCCCCAGCGCTTCGGCCTCGATCGCATCGATCAGCGTCCGCATGCGCGAATGGCTCGCCTGCGCGATCGCGACGCTCTCGGGCTTGCCCTCGCCGCGCTCTGCGGTGTGCTCGACCGCGCGGCCCTCGGTGACGTTGACGACCTCGCCCGAGAACAGCGCCTGGCGCTTGCCCGCCAGGTCCTGCGCCTTGGCCATCTGCTCGAACGCGGCGACCATGTCGGTCGTCAGATGCGTCTTCGACCAGTCGAAATGGATACCCGCGACATCGAGGCTCAGCTTCGAAAGGCGCTCCGAGTCCTGCGCGAACAGGTCGGTCAGCTTAGTTGCGGGCAGGGCTTCGATCTTGGACCAGTCGGCGGTCATGCTACTTCTCCGAATAGACGTGCGCGCCGGTCATGCTGCAAGCGCGAGACCGCGACAACGCTCTTTCGGTGACAGGTATCCCGCGCAAGCTTGACGACGCGCGCCGTCTGCGCAAACCCGCAGACATGGCAAATGACGTGAAGACGAAACCCAAGCGGTCCGAAACGAGCGAGACGTTCCGCTTCCTGCTGAAGCTGGCGGTGGTCGTGCTGATCCTGCGCAGTTTCATCTTCGCGCCGTTCAGCATCCCGTCCGAATCGATGCTGCCCCGCCTCCTGATCGGCGACTATCTCTTCGTGTCGAAATGGAATTACGGCTATTCGCGCTGGTCGCTGCCCGCCGGCGTCCCGCTGATCCCGGGCCGCATCCTTGGCAGCACGCCGACCCGCGGCGACGTCGTCGTCTTCCGCGCGCCCGAAGTGCTCGATCACGACGTCATCAAGCGCGTGATCGGCCTGCCCGGCGAGACCGTCCAGATGCGCCAGGGCGTCGTCTACCTCAACGGCAAGGCGATCCCCAAACTTCGCATCGCCGACTTCACAATCCCGCTCACCGCCAATTTCGACGCGGAAAAGTGCGGCGCGCCGTTCGTCGACGTCGTCGCCAACGTCCAGATCTGCCGCTACCCCCGCTTCCGCGAAACGCTTCCCGGTGGCCGCAGCTACGAGGTGCTCGATCAGGCCGAACTCCCCGATCGCGACGACACCGGGCTCTACACGATCCCCGCGGGCCACATCTTCGTGATGGGCGACAACCGCGACGACAGCGGCGACAGCCGCTTCCCCGCGCCGCAGGGCATGGGCTACGTCCCGCTCGAGAATGTCGAGGGCAAGGCGGTCGTCAACTTCTTCTCGACCGACGGCAACGCCGAATGGCTGAAGCCCTGGACCTGGGTCAGCGCCGCGCGCTGGAGCCGCATCGGGGAAGGCTTTTGAGCGACCTCGCCGGCTGGCTGAAGACGCTCTTCGGCCGCACACCGACCAACCTCGCCCCCTATGAGCGCGCGCTGACGCACGGCAGCCAGGCCGCGGCGAACTACGAGCGACTCGAATTCCTCGGCGACCGAGTCCTCGGCCTCATCATCGCCGAATGGCTGTACGAACTGTTCGCGACCGACCCCGAAGGCTCGCTGTCGAAGCGTCTCAACGCGCTGGTCACCGGCCCCGTCTGCGCCGACGTCGCCCGCAGCCTCGGCGTCCGCGCGCATTTGAAGCTCGGCAAGCAGGCGCGCGATGACGGCGCCAGCGACAGCGACAACGTGCTCGGCGACGTGATGGAGGCGCTGATCGGCGCCTGGTATCAGGAAGCCGGCCTCGACGCCGCGCGCGCCTTCGTCCGCGGCGCTTGGGGGGACAGGGTCCAGGCCGGCGCCAAGGCCCCGCAACACCCCAAGTCCGCGCTGCAGGAATGGGCCGCCGCGCATAACCGCAAGCCCCCCGAATACACCGTCGTCGAGCGCTCCGGCCCCGGCCACGCCCCCAAATTCACGATCCTCGTCTCGATAGGCAAGCTCGCCGAAGCGACCGCCATGGGCTCAAGCAAACAAGAAGCCGAAACCGCGGCCGCCAAGGCGCTGCTGGAGAAGCTCAGCTAAAAAGAGTTTTGCTCGCGCGGAGGCGCGGAGGACGCGGAGGTGCTGCGAATGAGGCTCGCTCCCACTACGATCACGCACCGCCGAATAACTCGGCGCCTTGCCGGGCGCGACCTTGCCCCGACCACACCACCTCCGCGCTCTCTGCGCCTCCGCGCGAACAAAACTCCCTTTCTCGACGTACCCACGACGCGATGACGGACAGCCGTTTTCCCTGTACAGGTGCACGCAACACCAGTTCGAAAAGAGCATATGTGACTGAAACGAATACCACGCCCGATACAAAGCATTGCGGTCTAGTCGCCATCGTCGGCGCCCCGAACGCCGGCAAGTCGACGCTCGTCAACGCGCTCGTCGGCCAGAAGGTCGCGATCGTCAGCCCCAAGGCGCAGACCACGCGCGCCAAGCTCATGGGCGTCGCGATCGAAGGCGACACGCAGATCCTGCTCGTCGACACCCCCGGCATCTTCGAGCCCAAGCGCCGCTTCGACCGCGCGATGGTCGCCGCCGCCTGGGGCGGCGCGGAAGGCTCCGACATCATCGCGCTGGTGGTCGACGCCAAGGGCGGGATCGGCGGCAAGGTCACGACCATCGTCGAGTCGCTGGTCGGCCGCACCGAACCGATCTGGCTGATCCTCAACAAGGTCGATCTCGCCGACAAGACCAAGCTGCTGATCCACGCGGAAAAGTTGAACGCGCTGCTCCCCTTCGCCGAGACGTTCTTCATCAGCGCGGGCACCGGCGACGGCCTCGCGCACTTCAAGGCGCAGCTCGCCAAGGCGATGCCCGAAGGCCCGTGGCATTATCCCGAAGACCAGGTCTCCGACTCGACCGAACGCGCGCTCGCCTCCGAAGTGACTCGCGAGCAGCTCTATCTCCAGCTCCACGCCGAGCTGCCGTACGCGAGCACGATCGAGACCGAGCAGTATATCGAGCGCCAGGACGGGTCGCTGGAGATCCACCAGCAGATCCTCGTCGAACGCCCGACGCAGCGCGCGATCGTGCTCGGCAAGGGCGGCGTGCGGATCAAGGAAATCGGCGCGCGCTCCCGCATCGAACTCGCTTCGATCACCGGCAAGCCCGTCCATTTGTACCTGCACGTAAAGGTCAAACCCGGCTGGGACGAAGACCGCGAAACCTACCGCGACATCGGCCTCGACTGGGTCGACTGACCCGCGACCACAACCACCACACTCCACCTCGGCGAAGGCCGGGGCTCAGTTGGGGGACGGTTGTCACGACGGACAGCGCGCCGTTACTCAGGCCTTCCCAACCGGGCCCCGGCCTCCGCCGGGGTGGTGTACGATAGAAAAAATGTTCCCCCGCGAAGGCGGGGGCCCAGACTGGGCTCCCGCCTTCGCGGGAGAACAGAATCTGGCGCGGAACTCGATCCAATCCGATCCGCATCGGCCCGAAACCGCGACGGTCCGAAATCTGATCATGCTACCATAGACCTCGCCCGCTGAGCGGCACGAGGACCACGCGATGCCGATCCTGATCGATGCGACCTCCGCGATCCGCTACGACCAGCTTCATCTATCCCCGGTGGCGCTGGATCTCGGCCTGTTCCAGCTCCGTTGGTACGCGATCAGCTATATCGCGATGATCGCGCTGGGCTGGTGGTATCTGCGGACGATGCTCCGCCGGTCCGGCGCGCCGATGGCGGCGGGGCAGGTCGACGATCTCGTCTTCTCCCTGACGCTCGGGATCATCATCGGCGGCCGCCTCGGCTATTGCATGTTTTACCGCCCCGAGATCTGGCGCGCCCCGCTCGACGTGCTGAAACTCTGGCAGGGCGGCATGTCGCTGCACGGCGGGTTCCTCGGAGTGATCGTCAGCCTGATCCTGTTCGCGCGGCGTCACCGGCTGCGGCTGCTGCGCGTCTGCGACTATGTGGCGTGCGCGACGCCGTTCGGCCTCGTGCTGGTGCGGATCGCCAATTTCGTGAACGGGGAATTATGGGGCCGGCCGAGCTCGCTGCCCTGGGCGGTGATCTTCCCCAGCACGCAGGACGGCATCCCGCGCCACCCGAGCCAGCTCTACGAAGCCGCGCTCGAGGGCGGGCTCAGCATGATCGTACTCGCCTATCTGTTCTGGCGCACCGACGCGCGGCTTCGCCCCGGCCACCTGCTCGGGGCGGGACTGATCCTGTACGGCACCGCACGCGTCCTGCTCGAATTCGTCCGCCAGCCCGATGCCGGGCTCGACCATCTGTGGTGGGGGCTGACGATGGGGCAGACGCTGAGCGTGCCGATGATCGGTGCCGGCGTCTGGTTTTTCGCCCTATCGCTCAGGGGATCCCGAGTCGCGACAGTCCCCGCAGCATGATCAATCTCCCAAAACCTCGCTGACCCAGGCCGGTACCAGCACCCCGGCCGCCCCGATCCGGGTCTGCTCGAAGAACACGCTCCCCATCGACGGATCGAGGTTCAGCTCCAGCGTCTGCGCGCCGTGATACGCCGCGGTCTGCACGAACCCCGCCGCCGGATACACCGCCCCCGACGTCCCGATCGACACGAACAGATCGGCGCGCGCCAGCGCCGCCTCGATCCGCTCCATCTGGTACGGCATCTCGCCGAAGAACACGATGTCCGGCCGAAGCGCCGCCGCGCCACACGCGCCGCACACCGATCCCTCGGGCAGTGCGCCGTCCCAAGGCTCGCGGCGCCCGCAAACGCCGCACAAGGCCGACAGCAACTCGCCGTGCATGTGCAGCATCCGCGTCGCCCCCGCGCGCTCGTGCAGGTCGTCGACATTCTGCGTGACGATCAGCAACTCGCCGTCCCAGGCCGCATCCAGCCGCGCCAACGCCCGATGCGCCGCGTTCGGCTCGACCGCCGCCAACGCAGCGCGGCGGAGGTCGTAGAACCGGTGCACCAGCTCCGGATCCGCCGCGAGCGCCTCGGGCGTGCAGACATCTTCGACTCTATAACTTTTCGGAACAAGCTCCGTTTCGTATACGTCCCAGTAGGTTACGCCCGACTTAGAGCGAAACGTGGGGATGCCGGATTCGGCGGAAACGCCCGCTCCGGTCAAGATCACGATGTTCTGGATGTCACGCATCGGCAGAGGATACGCGGCGCGGGTTATGTCTGAAAGTGGTGGAGAGCGGTCGGTCCGCCTTCCGGATTGCCAACGTCTCGAACTGGTGGAAGCGGGCGTTGCTCGTTGCGTTAGCCGCACACAAGCCCATCGCCCCCCGGTGTAGCGCAGACGGCATAGGTTCCGTTCGGGTTCGCTCGCAGCCTGAGTCGAACGGGCGAGCTTTCGTTCCGGTAGGTGTGCGCAAGGTAGCGGATGGTAATAAGTCGCGAGGGAGGCCGACCTCTCACCACTCGCGAGATGCGAAGTCGGGCGGTGATCCAGCCATGCCCCAGCAAATCCTCCGGATCGTCTACAGCCGCATAGTCGAGATTTTGAAGCCGCCCAACCACTTCCAAATCTGGTGGGGGCTGCGAGCGGCCAACAACAGGAGATTGCGCTGCAAATATAAGCCAAAGCATGTTGCCGAAAGCCGCGTTCATTCACCGAGCATCCTACTACGCGGCGATGTCCGCAAGTGGGCGTTTACGTACATTCGATCCGACGTTTGGGACTACCACTTTTTCTCGACCCGGTGCCCCTCCCATAATCCGCCGGGGCCGCGGAACGTCGCGATCCCGCTCTCCGCCGAAATGCCTGCGCCCGTCAGCACCACGATGTTCCGAATATCCTGCATGACCTTCAATAACCCGGCCGGGCACGGTAAGGCACCCCATACCCGCATCTGCAAAGGCGCTGCATGACCGTCATCACCGAAGCCGACCTGATCGAAAGCGTCGCCGACGCGCTCCAGTTCATCAGCTACTATCACCCGATGGATTACATCCGCGCGCTTGGCGTCGCGTACGAGGCCGAGAAATCGCCCGCCGCCAAGGATGCGATCGCGCAGATCCTGACCAACAGCCGGATGTGCGCGGAGGGCCACCGCCCGATCTGCCAGGATACCGGCATCGTCACGATCTTCGTCAAATGGGGCCAGGACTGCCGTCTCGACTCGACGCGTTCCTTGCAGGAGGTCGTCGACGAAGGCGTCCGCAAGGCCTATCTCAACCCCGAGAACAAGCTGCGCGCGTCGATCCTCGCCGATCCCGCCTTCACGCGCCGCAACACCAAGGACAACACGCCGAGCGTGATGCATGTCGAGATGGTGCCCGGCAACACGGTGTCGATCGACGTCGCGGCCAAGGGTGGCGGCAGCGAGAACAAGTCGAAGTTCAAGATGATGAACCCGTCCGACTCGATCGTCGACTGGGTGCTCGAGATGATCCCGCAGATGGGCGCAGGCTGGTGCCCGCCGGGCATGCTCGGCATCGGCATCGGCGGCACCGCGGAAAAGTCGATGATCCTCGCCAAGCAGTCGCTGATGGGCGCGATCGACATGGCGCAGCTCAAGGAACGGGGCCCCAGGAACGACATCGAGGCGCTGCGGATCGAGATCTACGACAAGGTCAACGCGCTCGGCATCGGCGCGCAGGGGCTGGGCGGGCTCTCCACCATCCTCGACGTCAAGATCTTCGACTGGCCGACGCATGCCGCGTCGAAGCCCGTCGCGATGATCCCGAACTGCGCCGCCACGCGCCACGCGCATTTCGTGCTCGACGGCTCGGGCCCGGTCTATCTCGAAGCACCCAAGCTCGAGGAATGGCCCGACGTCAACTGGACGCCCGACAAGGCCGCGATCCGCGTCGATCTCGACACGCTGACCCCCGAGGTGGTGCAGACCTGGAAGCACGGCGACCGCCTGCTGCTCAACGGCAAGATGCTGACCGGGCGCGACGCCGCGCACAAGCGGATCGCCGACATGCTGGCCAAGGGCGAGGAACTCCCCGTCGATTTCCGCGGTCGCGTGATCTATTATGTGGGACCAGTCGATCCGGTCGGTGACGAGGTGGTCGGCCCCGCCGGCCCCACGACGGCGACGCGGATGGACAAGTTCACGCGGATGATGCTCGACCAGGGCCTGCTCGCGATGGTTGGCAAGGCCGAGCGCGGCGCGGACGCGACCAAGGCGATCGCCGAGCGCAAGTCGGCCTATCTGATGGCGGTCGGCGGTGCGGCCTATCTCGTCGCGCGCGCGATCAAGGGGTCGAAGGTCGTCGGCTTCGAGGATCTCGGCATGGAGGCGATCTACGAATTCGAGGTCGCCGATTTCCCCGTGACCGTCGCGGTCGATTCGGCGGGCGAGAACGTCCACCAGCTCGCCCCGCTCGTCTGGCGCGAGAAGATCGCGCGCGAGGGGCTGCTCACACCCGCATGACCGGGCGCGCAGGCAGGAGGCGGCGCGGCCCCGTCGGGTGGACGCTCGCCATGCTCCTCCTGCTCGCGCTCACGCTGGCCTATGCGCCGCAGGTCCTCGCGTTTCCGTTCAGCCAGCGCATCGGCGACGTGACCGTCTATGCCGAGCGCCCGATCGACACGCGGATCGTCGACGAACTCGCGCGCGCGGAAATGCTGTTGCGATCGAGCCCGATCTACTCGGGGCCCGTGCGCCGGTCGCTGTTCCTGACGAACGGCGGCTGGCGCTGGCGCGTACTCGCGCTCCAGTCGCCGCACGCCTTCGCGTTTCGTCGACCGTTCGGATCGGCGATCGTCGTCAACCGGAGCGATATCGCCGCGGACCGCGTGACGACCGACCGCGACATCGGCAACACGCGCACGCTGTCGGGCGTGATCGCGCACGAGACGACGCACATCATGATCGCCGACCACCTCGGCGAACTGCGCGCGGCGCTGCTCCCGACCTGGGTCGCGGAAGGCTATGCCGATCATGTCGCGGCCGAAAGCAGCCTCACCGACGCCGAAGCCGGGCGTCTGCGCCGGACTGATCCCCATGCCCCCGCGCTGGCCTATCACGACGCGCGCCACCGCGTGGCGACGGTGCTGGCAAATAACGGCGGATCGGTCGACGCGGTGTTTGCGCAGCGCTGAGTCGGGGCTGCCATACGGCAGCGCATCGGAACGGGGCAGGCGCTCTACCGTTGGTCAACTAAACCCATCGGAGTTGCGTATCATGAAAACCGCCATCGCTCTTGCCGCCGCGCTGAGCCTGACAACAGGCGCCGCCGCGCAGACGGTCGCAGCCCAGACCGCCGCACCGCAAACCGAGCGCGCGACGCAGGGCGGTTTCGGCGGGCTTGGCAGCCTTGGTGGCCTGCTCGGTGGCGGGTTGCCGAATATCGGGTCGGTCGGGGCTGGCAATGCGGCGGGGTTGCTCGGCTATTGCCTCAAGAACAGGCTGCTCGGGCAGGGCGGCATGCTCGGCGGACTGACCGGCAGCCAGACCGGCGCGCAGGCGACCCCGCAGGCCAGCGGTGCGCAGTCGATCCTGCAACAGCTGACCGGACGCAGGGACGTCCAGACCTCGCCGGGCTATGCCGCGGGGCAGGCGGGGCAGGTCCAGGCCGGCAATGGCCAGACGCTGTCGCTCGGCAATTTCGGCGGACAGGTGAAGACGCAGCTCTGCAACGTCGTGCTCAAGCGCGCGAAGGCGTTCCTCTAAGGCTCGCCCGCTTTCAACGCTCTCCGTCATTCTGACGAAAGTCAGGATCCAGGGTTACAAAGCGCGCCGTTGATGGCTCTGGATCCTGACTTTCGTCAGGATGACGGAGGGTGGCTGTACCTCGTGGGATCATCAGCGCCGTTCGCGCCCGCACCACCCACGAAAACCACCCCAAAATGAAAAGAGGCTGCCGGCTCGTCTCCCGACGAACCGACAGCCTCCTGACATGGTCAGCGGCCGGAGAGCTCCAGCCCGGAGGACCATGCGTACCACCTATCCTATGGCTCACGTGTTGACTGGGAGAGGATACTCCCCACGCAAACCGGCGGACTTAGCGGTGCGTCCCCCGAACGAACCGAACCGAACTCACTGCTGAACCATGAGACATCGGATCACCTCCTTTCGCTTGTGGAAAAAACGCGGCCAAGCCTGACCGCAACGCCAATGTGTGCCGGACGGGGATGCGATACAAGCCTTGTTTTACAGAAGTTTTCGGCCGATCCTTGGCGGCTGTCGTTTCGTCGATTTCAGCCGCGGCAATCCTCGGTCACGCGCTCGATCTCGGCCCAGGCGGGCACCACCAGCGGCGGCAGCCCGGCCTGCTGGACGACGAACCGCCCACGACTGAACCCCATTGCCTCCAGCAGCGAATCGTTCGGCATCAGCGCCGCGGCGACATAGGCGGGCGTGCTGCCCGTCGGCTGGACGGGTACGGCGCGAGTCACGCTCGACGTCCGGATCGTCAGCGGCGTCGCCGTGCTGCCCGCGCGCGACAGATAGATTTGCCGCGCGCCGGTATCGCACCGGACCGTCAGCGCGGCGTCGGCATTGGCCGGCCCGAACAACGCGATCGAGCCGCGCGCGTCGCGGCGATACACCCAGGTCCCCGGCGAATAGGGCCAGTCGCGCCAGTCGGCGGCGATCGGTACGGGGCGCGGGGCCGGGGCGGGGGGCGGAGCCGCCTCCGTGCGCGGCGGCGGTGCCTCGGCGCGCGGCGGCGGGACGCAGCCGGCGATCGTTGCGAGCGTCGCCAGACCGGCTAGTCGCGCCAGGACGATGGGGCTGGCAAGCGATCGCAAGCCGACGGAACAGGGGGACTGGGTACGCATCGCATCGCTATGCGGCACGCCCGGCGGCGGCTCAAGCACGACGAAGCGCGCTAGCCGGGAACCGCCGCACGGTGATACCGGTTCAGCGACGGAAGATATCAGGAGAATGTTCATGTCCGACGCCGCCCAGACCCCGACCCAGCTGCTCGTCCAGGCGAGCGTTTCCGGCACGATGAAGGTCGAGAGCCGCGATGGCGACAATGTCGGCTCGGTCCACGCCTTCATGGTTCACAAGGGCACTGGCCGCGCGACGCATGCCGTGCTCAGCCTCGGCGGCTTTCTCGGCATGGGCAAGAGCTTCTACCCGCTGCCGTTCGCGCTGCTCCAGTTCGACGCGGTCCGCGACCTCTACGTCGTGACGATCGACAAGCGCGTCCTCGAAGGCGGCCCGAGCTGGGCGAACAACGCCCCCGTCTTCGACCAGGCCTATGCCGACCGCGTCGCAAGCTATTACGGGTCGAACAGCGAAGACCTCGTCGTCGGCTAACCCGACCCCTGCCGTCATCCTGACGAAAGTCAGGACCCAGAGTTACTGGCCGCAGCGTTCGCGGCTCTGGGCCCTGACTTTCGTCAGGGTGACGGATCAGGCATGGCCGCCTCAACGCGAGCGCGACCCGCCCATCCGCATCTTCTGGCTCTTCCCGTAGCGCGTTTTCCGCGTCCCCGGCTTGCCCTCGTTCGACCGGCCCATGACCGGCGCCTTTTGCTGGTCGACCGGCAGACCCAGTTCCTCGTTCTCCAGCTGGCGGATCTCGTCGCGCAGCCGCCCCGCGGTCTCGAATTCGAGATCGGACGCCGCCTTGCGCATCTGCTTTTCCAGATCCTCGATATACGCCCGCAGGTTGTGGCCGACCATGTGCGGCCGGTCCTCGTCGATCGGGATCGTCACCTGATCCTGGCTCGCCACATGCGCGATGATGTCGCCGATGTTGCGACGGATCGTCGTCGGCGTGATGCCGTGTTCGGTGTTATACGCGACCTGCTTCTCGCGGCGCCGCGCGGTTTCGTTCATCGCGCGCTCCATAGAGCCCGTGACGCGATCGGCGTACAGGATCACGCGACCGTCGACGTTACGCGCCGCGCGACCGATCGTCTGGATCAGCGAGGTCTCGGAGCGCAGGAATCCCTCCTTGTCCGCATCGAGGATCGCGACCAGCCCGCATTCGGGAATGTCCAACCCCTCGCGCAACAGGTTGATGCCGATCAGCACGTCGTACACGCCGAGCCGCAAGTCGCGGATCAGCTCGATACGCTCCAGCGTCTCGACGTCGCTGTGCATGTAGCGGACCTTGATCCCCGCCTCGTGCATATACTCGGTCAGATCCTCCGCCATCCGCTTGGTGAGCGTCGTGACGAGCGTGCGGTACCCCAGCGCCGTGGTCTTCCCGACCTCGACGATCAGGTCCTGCACCTGCTCCTCGACCGGCTTGATCTCGACGGGCGGATCGATCAGCCCGGTCGGGCGGATGACCTGTTCGGCGAACACGCCGCCGGTCTGCTCCATCTCCCAACTGCCCGGCGTCGCCGAGACATAGGTCGTCGGCGGCCGCATCGCGTCCCATTCGTTGAACCTGAGCGGCCTGTTGTCGATCGCGCTCGGCAGGCGGAAGCCATATTCGGCCAGCGTCAGCTTGCGGCGGTGATCGCCGCGCGACATGCCGTTGATCTGGCCGATCGTGACGTGGCTCTCATCGACGAACAGCAAAGCGTTGTCGGGCAGATATTCGAACAGCGTGGGCGGCGGCTCGCCCGGCATGCGACCGGTGAGGAAGCGCGAGTAATTCTCGATCCCCGCACAGCTGCCGGTCGCCGCGATCATCTCGAGATCGAAGTTCGTCCGCTGCTCCAGTCGCTGCGCCTCGAGCAATTTGCCCTCGAGCACCAGCTCCTTCAGCCGCTCGGCCAGCTCGTGCTTGATCGCCTCGCCCGCCTGTTTCAGCGTCGGGCCGGGCGTCACGTAATGCGAGTTCGCATAGACTCGCACCGAATTGAGCGACGCGACCTTCTTGCCGGTCAGCGGGTCGAACTCGGTGATCTCCTCGATATCGTCGCCGAAGAACGAGATGCGCCACGCGCTGTCCTCGTAATGCGACGGGAAGATCTCGAGTGTGTCGCCCTTCACGCGGAAATTGCCGCGCTGGAACGCCGCGTCGTTGCGCTTGTACTGCAGCGCGACGAGCTTGCGCACGATCTCGCGCTGGTCGACCGTCGTGCCCTTTTTCAGGTCGAAGATCATCGCCGAATAGGTCTCGACCGAGCCGATGCCGTACAGGCACGACACCGACGCGACGATGATCACGTCGTCGCGTTCGAGCAGCGCGCGCGTCGCCGAATGCCGCATCCGGTCGATCGACTCGTTGGTCGAGGATTCCTTCTCGATATAGGTGTCCGACCGCGCGACATACGCCTCGGGCTGGTAATAGTCGTAATAGCTGACGAAATATTCGACCGCGTTGTCGGGGAAAAACGACTTCATCTCGCCGTAGAGCTGTGCCGCCAGGATCTTGTTCGGCGCGAGGATCAGCGCGGGCCGCTGTACGCGCTCGATCACGCTCGCCATCGTGAAGGTCTTGCCCGACCCGGTGACGCCGAGCAGCACCTGGTCCTTCTCGCCCTCGCCGATTGCCGAGACCAGCTCGGCGATCGCGGTCGGCTGGTCGCCCGCAGGGGCGTATTCGCTGACGAGCTTGAACCTCTTGCCGCCCTCGACCTTGGCAGGCCGCGCGGTCGGGCGGTGCGGGACGAAGCTTTCGCCGGTTTCGGGCTCGGCGAGACTGGTGCGGATCTGAATGGCCATCGAGGGGGAATATGGGGAACAGACGCGGCGACGGCAACGCCGTTGGATGCTCCATCATTCCACTAACCACCCGTCATCCCCGCGCAGGCGGGGATCCATAACCTACGCCGTCAGCAATTTAAGGGAGAGCGTTGCCAGTCTGGATTCCCGCCTGCGCGGGAATGACGAGCGTTTTGATGCACCGCCGCTTTGTGCCCCCCCAAGCTTTGCTGTTGTTGACCCATACCCCGCGCGCCAATAATGCGACCGTTTCGCAAGCCATCGATCCGCCGACGCCCCGCCGCGCAGGCCAAGGAAAAGACGCATGACCGCCCCTATCGTCGCCGAAACCCGCGCGCCCGCGCTGATCCCCGAGACCCCCGCGTTCCTCAACGCCAAGGTGCTCTGGGTCCGCCACTGGAACGAACATCTGTTCAGCTTCGCGATCGAGCGCCCGTCGAGCTTCCGCTTCCGCTCGGGCGAGTTCGTGATGATCGGCCTCCCCCAGGAGGGCGGCAAGCCGATCATGCGCGCCTATTCGATCGCGTCCCCACATTATTCGGAAGAGCTCGAATTCCTCTCGATCAAGGTCGAGGACGGCCCGCTGACCTCGAAGCTCCAGCTGATCCAGCCCGGCGACGAAGTGTATCTCGGCAAGAAGCCGACCGGCACGCTGGTGCTCGACGCGCTGCTCCCGGGCAAGCGCCTCTTCATGTTCTCGACCGGCACCGGCCTCGCGCCGTTCCTCAGCCTGATGCGCGATCCCGACGTCTATGCGGCCTATGAGCAGGTCATCGTCGTGCACAGCGTGCGCCGCGTCAGCGATCTCGCCTATCACGACGAGATGGTCGGGCTGCTCGCCGAGGACCCGTTGATCGCCGACGAGGCGCAGACTCAGTTCCACTACATCCCGACCGTGACGCGCGAGCCGTTCCGCACCACGCGGCGGATCGGCGCGCTGATCGAGGATGCGTCGCTGTTCGGCCATCCGGTGCGCGGCGAGCAGAAGCTCAACCCCGAGACCGACCGCGCGATGCTGTGCGGCTCGACCGAGATGATCAAGGAATTCGCGGTGATGCTCGAAGCGAACGGCTTCGAGGAGGGCGCGAATTCGAAGCCCGGCACGTTCGTGATCGAGCGCGCCTTCGTCGGCTGACCCCCCGTCATCCTGACGACCTCCCGTCATCCTGACGCCCCCCGTCATCCTGACGCCCTCCCGTCATCCTGACGACCTCCCGTCATCCTGACGAAAGTCAGGATCCAGACCCACATAGCGCGAGCATCGTGGCTCTGGATCCTGGGTCAAGCCCAGGATGACGGACTGGGTGGCGGGCCAAGCGCATTGTCTCGGCCGCAGAACCGTGTCGATATGCCTCCTCAACCCCCAAGAGGAGAGAGTCATGATCGGCTACGCAACGCTCGGCACCAACGATATCGACGCCGCGCTGACCTTCTACGACGCGCTGCTCGCGACGGCGGGCGGCAAGCGGCTCATGCAGATGCCCGACGATCGCAAGCTGACCTTCTACGGCGCCGGCGCGGCCAAGCCGATGCTCGTTATCGGCAAGCCCTATGACGGCCAGGCCGCGACCGCCGGCAACGGCACGATGGTCGCGCTGGCGGCGGATTCGCGCGCGCAGGTCGACCAGGTCCATGCCAAGGCGATCGAACTCGGCGGTGCGGACGAAGGCGCCCCCGGCATGCGCGGCCCCGACGAGATGGGCTTCTACGGCGCCTATTTCCGCGATCTCGACGGCAACAAGCTGTGCATCTTCAAGATGGGGTGAGCGGCGTGCCCGGTTGAGCGATCACCGCCTCGACTGAGCCACCACCCCAGCCTAATATACCACCCCGGCGAAGGCCGGGGCCCAATTGGAAAGGTGGCAGTAATGAAGCGCGGTCCACTGCCAGCAGCCTCCCCCAATTGGGCCCCGGCCTCCGCCGGGGGGGGCAGCTATCCATTGGACGACACGTCGAGCTTTCTGAACTCAATAACTCGGCCTACCGCAAAGCCCGAACCGCTGCCGTATCGAGGCACTTCAGCAACGCCGCCCGCGGCATCGGCGTCCCCGTCGCCGGTTTTACATACCCCGCAACCTCCACCGGCCGCCCGATCGCCACCGGCGCGAACCCACTCTGCCCAGTACACCGCATCGCCGCCGCGAGCAGCTTGGGCGGCGTGTCATACCCCTCGAACGACAGCCGGAACGTCCCCCAGTGGATCGGGATCGCATGCGCCGCGCCCAGCCGGCGATAGACCTCGACCGCATCGACCGGCCCGATATGGCTCCCCGACTCCATCTGCCCGTCGACGAACCGGAACGCGCCGATCGGGATCAGTGCCAGCCGGATCGGGCCGAGCGCTGCGGCCTCGACCGGCCACCTGCCGTCGCCCATCCCCGTATCACCCGCAAAGAACACGTTCCCGCCCGGCAGCGTCACCACGAAGCTCGACCACAACGCCCGGTTCCGATCGCTGAACCAGCGGCTGCCCCAATGATGGTTGCGAGTCACGCTGACCGAAACGCCCGGCTTGATCGCCACCCGCTGCCCCCAATCGAGCGCGGTCGCCGTCGCGCCGGTCTGCCCGATCACGCTGTCATTCCCCAAACTTGTGACGATCCGCGGCCGATCGCGCTGCCAGAGCCGTCCAAGCGTCGCCTTGTCGAGATGGTCGTAATGATCATGGCTGACCAGCACGAGATCGATCTTCGGTAGCGCATCGAACGCGATCCCGGGCTCGGCGACCCGACGCGGCCCCGCGCCGAGCGGCCCCGCCGTCTGCGCCCACACCGGATCGGTCAGGATGTTGAGCCCCTGCGTCTGGATCAGCACGCTGGCATGGCCGACCCACGTCACGACCATCCGCTCGCCCTCCACGCGCGCGGGCGGCGCGATCGGCCGCACCGCCACCGAACTGGGCCAGGCCGGCCGCCCGTCGCTCCCCGTGAAATAGCGCCAGAAGAAGCTCGCGCGACCGCCCCCCGCCGGCTGGATCTGCTGCGTATCGGCGTCGTTGTCGGGGTTCGCAAAGCGCTCGCCGTCGAAATGCGCCGTCGCCGGCCCCCGATAATAGATCCGGTCGAGGAACCTCGGGACGATCGTCACCGCCAGCGCGACGACCACGACCGTCAGCAGCACGACACTCCCGACGATCTTCAACACCAGCCGCACGTCGTTCCCCTATCCGTTGCCGGTGCGTAACGCATCGTCGCGACCATCGTTCAGACCGCTTGGCGCGAGGCCGCAACCTCGATAGCCTCGCGCCAAAGGGGATTCCAAAATGCGTAAGCTTATCATCGGGCTATTGCTCGCGACCGCCATTCCAGCAGTCGCGCAGACGAAGACGGTCACGGTCGAGGAACAGTCGATCGACCAGCTCCAGGCGATGATGACCGCGGGCAAGGCGAGCAGCGTCGATCTCGTCCGCGCCTATCGCGCGCGGATCGCGGCGATGGACCGCACCGGCCCGGCGTTGCGCAGCGTGATCGCGCTCAACCCGGACGCGGAGGCGCAGGCCAGGGCGCTCGACGCCGAACGCAAGGCCGGACGCATCCGCGGTCCGCTCCACGGCGTGCCCGTGCTGATCAAGGACAATGTCGAGACCGCCGACGCGATGCCGACCACCGCGGGCAGCCTCGCGCTCAAGGACAACATGACCCGCCGCGACGCGCCCGTGGTGGCGCAGTTGCGCGCGGCAGGCGCGGTGATCCTCGGCAAGACCAACCTCAGCGAATGGGCGAACATCCGCTCGACCCGGTCGATGAGCGGCTGGAGCGCGGTCGGCGGTCTGGTGCGCAACCCCTATGCGCTCGATCGCACCGCCTGCGGCTCGTCGAGCGGCTCGGGCGCGGCGATCGCGGCGAGTTTCGCGGCAGCGGCGATCGGCACCGAAACCGACGGCTCGGTCGTCTGCCCGTCGTCGATCAACGGGCTGGTCGGGCTGAAGCCGACGCTGGGCCTCGTCAGCCGCACGCACGTCGTGCCGATCAGCCATAGCCAGGATACGCCCGGGCCGATGGCGCGCAGCGTGCGCGACGTCGCGACGATGCTCTCGGCGATGATCGCGGGCGACCCGGCGGACACGGCGACCGCAGGGGCAGGGGCCTACCAGCGCGACTATGCCGCAGCGCTCTCGACCAGCGCGCTGTCGGGGCTACGCGTCGGCGTGCTCCGGCCCGAGATGACCGCCGACGTCGCGGCCAGATACCAGGCCGCCCTCGACGTGCTGAAGGCCGCGGGCGCGGTGCTGGTCGAGGTCAAGCAACCCAAGCTGGACGGCCTCGGCGAGGCGGAGCTGCTGGTCCTCCAGACCGAGTTGAAGGCCGATCTCGACACCTATCTCTCGACCACCCCCGCGGCGGTCCGGACGCGCTCGCTCGATCAGGTGATCGCGTTCAACACCGCGAACGCCGCGACCGAAATGCCGTTCTTCGCGCAGGAGACGTTCGACGCGGCGGCCAGGACCAAGGGCCTGAACGACCCCGCCTACAAGGCCGCGCGCGCGAAATCGCTCAGGCTGGCAGGCGCGGAGGGGATCGACGCGATGCTCAAGAGCGCGGGCGCGACCGTGCTGGTCGAGCCGACCTACGGCCCCGCCTGGCTCAGCGAACCCGTCTACGGCGATCAATATGGCGGCCCGAGCTCGAGCGAACTGCCGGCGGTCGCGGGCTATCCGAACCTGACCGTGCCGATGGGCCTGGTCCGCGGCCTGCCGGTCGGCCTGTCGTTCATCGCCACCAAATACGGCGATGCGGCTGTCCTCGGCGCGGGCTATGCGTATGAACAGCGCGCAAAGGCCCGCGTCGCCCCCCGCTACCTACCGACCGCCGACGTCGGCCCCGGCCTCGACGCCGCGCGCTGACCGAACGATCCTCCCCCTGGCGGGGGAGGGTCGTCAGGCGCGGAGGGCCCGCCGCGCGAAATTCCACTGCCACAGCATCAGCAACGGCACGACGACCGTCTCCATCACCAGCCCGAGCACATGCCCCTGCGACGGCACCCCCACCGCCAGCAGCGAAACCCCGCGCGACAGTCCCCCCACGACGATCAACCCGCCCAGCAACCGGAACCGCGCGCCCTTGCGCTCGACATCCGGAATGCAGCTGACGAAGCCCAGTCCCGTCGCGAAGAAGATCCCCGAGATATAGCGGAAATGGCTGTCCAGATCGCGCGGCGCCTCGGCCAGATGCCCGAATGGCGCTGGCCCATGCAGCACGCCCTGGCCGCCGACGATCAGCGGCAACAGACACGCCACCGCGATCACCGCCTGCAACAGGCGCTTTTCGACGATCACGACAGGTCCTTGAGCAATTCCGGCCGGATCCGGAACGCGCGCAGCGAGATCCGCACCTCGACGATGAACGACACGAGCGCCGCGATCAGCAGGATCATCGCGAGGATGAAGCACAACGCGACCGCGGTCCCGAAATGCAGCTTGGCAAGCTCGGCGATGAACAGCAGCGCGATCAGCACGCAGGTCATGATCGCGCTCGACACCGCGAGGAACAGCGCGGCGTTGATGATCGTCATCCGCCGGTCGAGCAGGCGAAGCTCCCAGACGTAGCGATGATGGTCGGGCCCCGTAATGCTGCCGTGCATCAGCTCGAGCTTCCGTGCGCGGTCGATCACGCGCGACAGGCGCCCCGCCAGCACGTTGAGCAGCTGCCCGATCCCCGCCAGCATGAACACCGGGGCAAGCGAGAGCTGGATCGTCTGGGCGATGGTCGAGATGGCGGGGATCGTCGGCATGATGCCACCATGGTGGGGAATGCGCGCGATTGCAAAAGGCCGCGCCAGCAAAAGAGCATGCAATCGTAACCTTCTGCGCGGTATCGAGGGGTCATGTCCAAGCCGATGCTTCTGGCCGACTTCGTCCGGCTGCCCCCCATCGTCCGCGGCGACGTGGTCGAGGGGCTGGCCGCCGCGATCGATATCGTCGCCGAGCGTGGCGCGCAGAGCCACCGCTTCCTGCGCTTCGGCTGGTACGCCGCCGCGCTCGCCGCCTATGGCGGGCAGGCGCGGACGCTGGTGGTCGAGCAGGAGGATGCGCCCGTATTGGCGCTGCCGTTCGTGCCGCTCGGTCCTCGCGCGCTCCGGCTGGCGACGATCCCCGGCTGCTACTGGCCGTTCCGCAGCTTCGGCCTCGCGCTCGACGCCGGCGAGGCTGCGCTCAAGACCGCGCTGTCGACGTTGGGGGCTCACGTCAACGGCCTGCGGATCGGCCCCGTCCATGACGACGACCCCGCCGCCACCGCGCTGATCGCGGCGGCGCGTGCAAGCGGCTGGGCCGCGATCGACCGGCCGATCGGGCAGAGCTGGTCGCTCGATCTCCGCCCCGTCGCCGACGGCCAGCCCTGGCCGCGCAACTCGACGCTGCGCAAGAACCGCTTCCACGAAAAGCATCTCGCCGAGCACGGTGCGCTCGACTGGCGCTTCCTGTCGGGCGCGGACTGGCCCGCCGCGTTCGCTGGTCTCGGCGCGGTCGAGCAGACGAGCTGGATCGCGCACGCCACCGATCGCACCGACATGAAATTCACCACCGATGGCCATCTCGCCTTCTGGCAGGCCGCGGTCGCCGACCCGGTGCTCGCGGGCATGTTCCGTGCCGCGCTGCTCAGCGTCGAGGGGGCGCCCGCCGCCTTCTCGTTCGACATCGATACCGGCGCGCTCCTCTACGCGATCGCCAACAGCTACGACCCGCGCTTCGCCAAGCAGTCGCCGGGCAAGCTGCTCTACTGGCGCAACCTGGTGGCCGCGCAGGCGCGCGGCATCCAGCGGGTCGACTGGGGCGCGGGCGACAGCGGCTACAAGCAGGTCATCGGCGCCACCGCCGACGCGCCGATCCGCGACTGGATCCTGCTGCGCCCCGGCCTGCCCGCGACGATCGGCCGCCTGCTCGGCCGGCTATGGCGCCGGAGCGGCCAGCGCGGCCACTGACGCGCGCGCTTACCCCACGCTCGCCGAGAACCCGTCCGCTGCCCCGCGCAGCACGCCGAGCTGGTCGTCGACATCGCCGAACGCATGCCCCAGCTGGTCGATCTCGGTCGCCACCGCTTCGGTCTCGACCCGGATCGTCGCGATCGTCGTCGACATCAGGTCCGCCGCCAGCGCGGTCTCGTCGACCGCGGCGGTGATCGCGGCGGCGGTGCGGGCCTGTGCCTCCATCGCGTGGCGCAGGCGTTCGGCGCTGTGCTGCACCTCGGTCACCGTCGTCTTGATCAAGGCATTGGTCGCGACCGTCGCCGCAGTCGCCGACTGGATCGCGGCGATCTTGGCGGCGATATCGTCGGTCGCGCGCGCGGTCTGGTTGGCGAGGCTCTTTACCTCCTGCGCCACCACCGCAAACCCGCGCCCGGCATCGCCCGCCCGCGCCGCCTCGATCGTCGCGTTCAGCGCGAGCAGGTTGGTCTGGCCGGCTATGCTGCGGATCAGTCCCAGGATCGATTCGATCGATTGCGCATGGTCGCTCAGTACCCTGGACACGCCCACTGCCTCGCCGGTCTGCGTGCAGGCGCGGTCGGCGATCGCCGCCGCCGCCTCGACCTCGGTCCGCGCATCCTCGATCGCACGGATCAGCCCGGCGGTGGTCCGCGCGGTTTCGCGCATCGCCACCGCGGACTGTTCCGCTGCCGATGCGACCTCGCTCGCCTTGCCGAGCATGCCGCGCGTCGAGTCGGAGGCGCCCGCCGCCTGCACGCGGATCCGCGCACCCAGCGCGGCGGTCTGCTCGATCGACGCGGCTATGCTCCCGCGAAAGTCGGTCGCCCTGGTCTGGCGTTCGACCCGCGCGGCTTCGGCATCGCTGGCGCCGAGATGCGACGCCATGATGTCCGCCTCGATCAGCGCCAGCCGCTGCACCACGTCGCTCAGCGTCCGCATCGTCGCCATGTCGGTGCCCAGCCGATCCGCAACCAGCGTCAGCGTGACGCTGTGCGCAAAGGCGAGCGACGAGAGCAAGGCGGGCAGGGGGATTCCCGATCGATACGAATCCTCGGCATGGCTGATCGCCATCGCCTTCCACGCATCGTCGGTGGGGTCGCCGTAGCGCAGCCGGACATAGTCCGCGCTTGAGGCGATGCGCCGTTCGATCGCCTCGGGTGTGAGATGCCGCACGATATGCCGCGCCGACTCCAGCGACAGGTAATGCCGCCAGAACGTCTCGGCGATCTGGCGGCAATCGGCGGGCGTGAGCAGCGCGCCCAGCGTCGCGCAGGCGGGGCCGATCGCCCCGTCCCAGTCGTAATCATGCACGCGGTCGCGCAGCGGCCGCTGATCCGCGCCCCAGTTCCGGGCGGGATTGCGCGTGGCCCGGCTGGCTTCGGAACCGGTCTGTGGCCCCCCGTCTTTGACGGGTCGGCCGGATATCCCCTCCTGATACTCCATTATCGCCCCCTCCTGAGGGTCCGTTATGCAGCGACCTTCGCGACGAACACGCCCGCGCTGGTCTTGAGATTGCCGAGCCGCGTATCCAGCACGTCGAACCCGCGCCCGACGCCGTCGATCTCGGTCGCGACCGTCTCGGTATCCTCGCGGATCGCGGCGATCGTGGTCGACATCGAATCGGCCGCCAGCGCGGTCTCGTCGACCGCCGCGGTGATCGCGGTCACCGTCTGCGCCTGCGCTTCCATCGCATAGCGGATCCGGTCGGCACTTTCCTGCACCTCGGCGACGGTCGCCTTGATCGACGCGTTCGTATCGACCGTCGAGCGCGTCGCGGCCTGGATCGCGGCGATCTTGGCGGCGATATCGTCGGTCGCGCGCGCGGTCTGGTTGGCGAGGCTCTTCACCTCCTGCGCCACCACCGCGAAGCCGCGCCCGGCATCGCCCGCGCGCGCCGCCTCGATCGTCGCGTTCAGCGCCAGCAGGTTGGTCTGCCCGGCAATGTCGCGGATCAGCCCCAGGATCGATTCGATCGACTTGGCATGATCGCTCAGCGTCTCGGACATGCCGACCGCCTGGCCGGCCTGCGCCGATGCACGGTTGGCGATCTCGGCCGCGGCCTCCACCTCGGTGCGCGCATCCTCGATCGCGCGGATCAGCCCGGCGGCGGTCTGCGCCGCCTCGCGCATGGCGACTGCGGATTGCTCGGCGGCGGCCGCGACTTCGCTCGCCTTGCCCAGCACCACGCGAGTCGATGCCGAGCTCCGCAGCGCCTGCTCGCGCAGGATATGGCCTTCGTCGGTCGCGGTCTCGACCATCGCCGCGATCCCGTCGCGGAACTCCGCCGCCAGCGTATCGCGTGCGACCCGTGCCGAATGCGTCCGGTACGCGCTGTAGATCGCGACGGTGATCTCGCCCTCCAGCGCCGACAGCCGCATCAGCGTGTCGACATAGGCCGGCAGCCGGGCGTCCGACCGGTCGACCCTGCGCATCAGCACCTCGAGCGCGGCACGGTCGCTCGCGCTGATCATCGACAGCAGCGCCATCGGCGAGACGTCGGCGACATAGGCCGCCGCGACCGATCGCTCGACCGACTCGACCCAGGCGCGCCCGCTCGTCTCGAGGAACCGGTTGCGCAGGAACGTGCAGCCGACCTCGATCATCCGCTCGGTCTCGTGCGGCGCCCAGATCCGTTCGTCGGAGAAGCAACGCAGCCACTGCTCCCAATAGGCCTTCGAGACATGCGTGATCTCGGGCGCGAGCGCAGCCCATACCTCGCGGCTCGCGCTGGCGAGGCTGCCGTCGAAATCGAAAACCCGCAGCCGTGCCGCCAGGTCGACAGAGGCAGCAATCGTGCCGGGAACCGGCAGGTCGGTGGTGGTCAAGATGCTCGGCTCCGGTTCGGGACTACCCGTCCAGCGCTACAGCCTATGTCTTAAGGGCTGGTTAGGGATCGGCGGTACCCGCTGGCGCCGCCGCAGAATCATTTCCGGCCCGGCTATGCGGTGTCATGGGTTATCGGACCGGCCCCAATGGGTTGCATCGCAGCACGCGCTGGCTAATAGGTCGCCCGATATATATTTTCCGGACCAAGACCGTTTTTGGTTCGTCATCTTCTGGTTCGAGGACTCCGCCCTTGGCATCGCGCAACCCGGCACGCCCGCTCTCTCCCCATCTGCAGGTCTATAAATGGGGCCCGCACATGCTGGTCTCGATCCTGCACCGCGCGACCGGCAGCGGGATGGCGACCGTCGGCAGCCTGCTGCTCGTCTGGTGGCTCGCTGCCATCGCGTCGGGCGATCAGGCTTATGCGACCTTCGTCGACGTGTTCACGCGCGATACCGGCGGCCTCAACATCCTCGGCTATATCGTCGCGGTCGGCCTGACGCTCTCGCTGTTCCAGCACATGATGACGGGCATCCGCCACTTCGTGCTCGATACCGGCGCCGGCTACGAACTGAAGCGGAACAAGATGGGCGCGATCGCGACGATGGTCGCAAGTGTCGCGCTTACGGTCGTGTTCTGGCTCTACATGGGGATCAAGTAATGGGTAGCGGTACGGCAGTCGGTCGCGTCCGCGGCCTCGGCAGCGCCAAGCACGGCACGCTTCACTGGTGGCGACAGCGCCTGACGGCGGGCGCCAACCTGTTCCTGATGCTCTGGCTGATGATCTCGGTCGCGCGCATGCCCGGCTATGACTACGCCGCGGTCCACCTCTGGCTGCAATCGGCGTGGGTCGCGGTGCCGATGGCGCTGCTGATCGCGTCGGTCTTCTATCATTTCCGTCTCGGTCTTCAGGTCGTGATCGAGGATTACCAGCATGGCGAGAGCCGTGTCGTGGCGATGATCCTGCTCAACCTGTTCACCTTCACGCTGGGCGGCATCGCCCTGTTCGCGATCCTGAAGGTCGCCTTCTCCGGAGCCCCTGCGTAATGTCAGCTGCCTACAAGATCATCGATCATACCTATGATGCGGTCGTCGTCGGGGCCGGCGGCTCGGGCCTGCGCGCCACGATGGGCATCGCCGAGAGCGGGCTGAAGACCGCGTGCATCACCAAGGTCTTCCCGACCCGGTCGCACACCGTCGCCGCCCAGGGTGGCATCGCCGCCTCGCTCGGCAACAACTCGCCGGATCACTGGACCTGGCACATGTTCGACACCGTCAAGGGTTCCGACTGGCTCGGCGACCAGGACGCGATCGAGTATCTGTGCCGCGAGGCCCCGCAGGCGGTGTACGAGCTGGAACATGCCGGCATGCCGTTCAGCCGTAACGAAAACGGCACGATCTATCAGCGTCCGTTCGGCGGCCACATGCAGAACATGGGCGAGGGCCCCCCGGTCCAGCGCACCGCCGCTGCCGCCGATCGCACCGGCCACGCGATGCTCCACGCGCTGTACCAGCAGAGCCTGAAGTACAACACGGACTTCTTCGTCGAGTATTTCGCGCTCGACCTGATCATGGAAAACGGCGTCTGCCGCGGCGTGATCGCGCTGTGCATGGAAGACGGCTCGATCCACCGCTTCCGCAGCCACCAGACCGTGCTCGCCACCGGCGGTTACGGCCGCGTCTATTTTTCGGCGACCTCGGCGCACACCTGCACCGGCGACGGCAATGCGATGGTGCTCCGCGCCGGCCTGCCGCTCCAGGACATGGAGTTCGTCCAGTTCCACCCGACCGGGATCTACGGCGCGGGCGTGCTCATCACCGAGGGCGCACGCGGCGAGGGCGGGTACCTGACCAACTCCGAGGGCGAGCGCTTCATGGAGCGTTACGCCCCGTCGGCAAAGGACCTCGCCTCGCGCGACGTCGTCAGCCGCTCGATGGCGCTCGAAATGCGCGAAGGCCGCGGCGTCGGCAAGAATGGCGACCACATCTTCCTGCATCTCGATCACATCGATCCGAAGGTTCTTGCAGAGCGCCTGCCCGGCATCACCGAGACCGGCAAGGTCTTCGCCGGCGTCGATCTCACCCGCCAGCCTTTGCCCGTCACGCCGACCGTCCATTACAACATGGGCGGCATCCCGACCAACTTCCACGGCGAGGTCGTCAACCTCGTCGACGGCAACCCCGACGCGGTCGTCCCCGGCCTGTTCGCAGTCGGTGAGGCCGCGTGCGTCTCGGTCCACGGCGCCAACCGTCTCGGCTCGAACAGCCTGATCGATCTCGTGGTGTTCGGCCGCGCGACCGGCCTGCGCATCAAGGACACGCTGAAGCCCGGCACGAGCCACGCACCGCTGCCCAAGGGTTCGGAAGATCTGGCGCTCACGCGTCTCGATCACTTCCGCAACGCGAGCGGCGGGTCGCCGACCGCGCAGATCCGTCTCGACATGCAGCAGACCATGCAGAAGCATTGCGCCGTGTTCCGCGACACCGAGCTGCTCAACCAGGGCGTCGAGAAGATGGCCGGGATCTACAACCGGATGACCGACGTCGCCGTGAAGGATCGCAGCATGATCTGGAACACCGATCTGGTCGAGACGATGGAGCTCGACAATCTGATCGGCCAGGCGGTCGTCACGATGAACTCGGCGGCCAACCGCACCGAGTCGCGCGGCGCGCACATGCACGAGGATTTCCCCGAGCGTGACGATGCCAACTGGATGAAGCACACCATCACCACCTTCAACGGCTGGGGCGGCAAGGGCGGCGAGACCAAGATCGATTTCCGCCCGGTGCACGACTACACGCTCACCGACGACGTCGACTACATCAAGCCCAAGAAGCGGGTATATTGATGATCTGGGCCATCATCGCGATCGGGTTCCTCGTGCCCGTCGCGGTGGGGCTCCTCACGCGCTTCCCGCCGATGATCGCCGGCTTTATCTGGCCGGCGCTCGTCGCGATCCTGACCGCGATCTACGTCTTTGGAATCGAAACCCCCGGCGCCGGTGAGGAGCCGCAGAAGATCGCGATCACCTTCTACGCACTCTTCTCGCTCGTCGGCGGAGTCCCCGGCGGGCTGGTAGGCTGGATCCTCCAGCACAAGCGCACGAACCGAAAGATCTAACCTCGCTGCCTGTTCTCCCGCGAAGGCGGGAGCCCAGTCTAGATCCCCGCCTTCGCGGGGAAGCAAGCTTGTGGTCGCCAACCGCTTCCGATCCGCATACCCCAACGGTGGCGTTGCACTGCAATTCGGCGTAAATGCCGTTGCACACCCTGCAGCAAGGCGAGGCTGGACATGGCGCATTGGACGATCCGGGCGGACTATGATCCCGAAGCCAGTGTTTGGTATTCGGTAGACGGCGACATCCCCGGGCTCGCCGCAGACGCGACGACGCTGGAGGCACTGGCGGCAAAGGCGGGCGCCATGCTGCCCGACCTTCTCGACATCCACGCCGACGATATCGCCGATCCCGCGCGTCTGGCGGGCCCGCACCGCATCCGTATCATCGCCCACCATGAGCGCGATTTCGAGATTGCGGCCTGACGGGCCGTGGTCCGGGGCTATGCCGCCCAGGTTCGCGCGATCCTGACGGCAAACGGCTGCACGTTCGTGCGACGCGGCAAGGGTGATCACGAGATCTGGCGCAGCCCGCTCGCACTGCGCCCGATCGTCGTCGATGGCACGATCCTGTCCCGCCATACGGCCAACGCGATATTGAAGCAGGCGGGGATCCCAACAAAGCTTTAGGCCCGTCCTCGCGTGACGCCGCGCGGAACTCGCCGCCGCTGCGAAAGTTTGCCGCGCATGACCGACACATCCCCCGCCTCGAACGCGCGCAACTACCCGTTGCTCGCCGTCCCCCATATCCAGCTCCACGGCCCCGTCGACGACGCGATGTACGACAATTTCACGTCGCAGCTCGTCGCCGCCCCCGCCGATGGCCCGCTCGTCGTCTCGATCACCACGCTCGGCGGCGATCCCGAGGTCGCGCGCGCGATGGGGGACAATATCCGCCTGCTCCGCGACTATACCGGCCGCGAGACGCTCTTCCTCGGCAAGGTCGCGGTCTATTCGGCGGGCGCGACGTTCATGTCCGCCTTCCCGGTCGACAGCCGCTTCCTCACGCGCGGCAGCCGGATCATGATCCACGAGCGCCAGATGCAGAGCACGATCCAGCTCAACGGCCCGCTCAACACGCTGTCCTATGCGCTCAAAGCCAAGCTCCACGAGATCGAGGACTCGATCAACATCCAGGAGGAGGGCTTCCGCGCGATCGTCGAGGGCTCGAAGGTATCGCTCGAAGAGCTGAAGAAGAAGGCCCCGTCCAACTGGTACATCGAAGCCGAGGAGGCACGCGACCTGGGGCTCATCCTCGACATCATCTGACCCGGTTTCAGTAGGCGCGCTTCGGCAGTAGCGGGCAGGTGTGACGCATGTTGCACCTGCTAAGCTAAGGGTTTGCGGGGAGGGCCGCTGTCATGTATCGGCTCTGACAACCTATCATCACACCACGGACGGACCGCTCGCAATGGCCGAATTCTCGCTCCCGAAGAACAGCGTCGTCAAGAAGGGCGTCAAGCACGCGCCCGCGAACGGGGGCAAGCGGCTCAAGTCCTTCAAGGTCTATCGCTACGATCCCGACAGCGGCGAGAACCCGCGCTACGACACGTTCGCGCTCGATCTCGACGAGACCGGCCCGATGGTGCTCGACGCGCTGATCAAGATGAAGAGCGAGCAGGACAGCTCGCTCACCTTCCGTCGTTCGTGCCGCGAGGGCATTTGCGGCTCGTGCTCGATGAACATCAACGGCAAGAACGGTCTGGCCTGCACGACCGCGATCGAGGATTGCAAGGGCGAGGTCCAGATCACGCCGCTGCCGCACATGGACGTGATCAAGGACCTCGTCCCCGATTTCACGCATTTCTACGCGCAATATTCGTCGATCAAGCCCTGGCTCCAGACCGTCACCCCGCCGCCCTCGGGCAAGGAGCGGCTCCAGTCGCCCGCGGACCGCTCGAAGCTCGACGGCCTGTACGAGTGCATCCTGTGCGCGTGCTGCTCGACCTCGTGCCCGAGCTATTGGTGGAATTCGGACAAGTTCCTGGGCCCGGCGATCCTGTTGCAGGCCTATCGCTGGCTCGCCGACAGCCGCGACGAGATGACCGGCGAGCGTCTCGACGAGCTCGAGGATCCGTTCCGCCTGTATCGCTGCCACACGATCATGAACTGCGCGAACGCGTGCCCCAAGGGCCTCAACCCCGCCAAGGCGATCGCCGAGATCAAGAAGATGGAAGCCGAACGGGTCGTCTGATTATTGGGGAGGGGCAATCCGGAATGGCGCGATTAACCCGTGCCCCTCCAACCCGATCTCACCTCGCTCCCCCCTTCCGTTCGTGCTGAGCGAAGTCGAAGCACCGGTCGGAGGCGGGGGGATGCCTTCCCCCAGTCCCGTTCGTGCCGAGCGCAGTCGAAGCACCAACATGGGGCGGGGGCACATCCGCCAAAGTCCTTCGACTTCGCTCAGGACGAACGGGGTGGGGGACGGAACCGGGGGCCAAAACAGAGCGGTGGTCTTGGAAGCTTCAAAGGACGTGCCGTTGACCACCCCCCATTTCGTAGAAGCCGAAGACCCCGCCAGCCCCGGCTGGCGCAGCTGGTCGCTCTCCGACCCGACCCGCTTCAACACTCTCCTCGGCCCCATGCTCTACCGCGTCGACGGCCATATCGTCCGCGTCCGCATCACCCCCGAGCATCGCCACTCCAACCTCCAGAACAACGTCCACGGCGGCGCGCTCCTCGCGTTCATCGACGTCGCGCTGTTCGCGGCCGCGCGCGGCTTCGGCCTGATCACCGCCGGCACCGCGGTGACGCTCGATCTCAACACGCAGTTCATCGGTGGCGGCAAGATCGGTGCACCGATCGAGGCGCAGGTCGAAGTGCTCAAGGAAACCGGCCGCCTCTTGTTCCTGCGCGGCCTCGTGGTGCAAGGCGACGACGAAGCGAAGATCGCCGCCTTCTCGGCCACGATCCGCAAGCCGTCGCCTAAGCCGCCGAAGGGCTGACCCGACCGCTATCACCACCCCGGCGAAGGCCGGGGCCCAGTTGGGACACGATCATTGTTCAACCGCACCGCCCCGTTACCGAAGCCTCTCCACTTGGGCCCCGGCCTCCGCCGGGGTGGTGAAGGGCAATGACCGTCGTCCAAGCCTATGACGCGCTGATCGCCTCCGGCGAACTCCGCCCCGACCCCGAACAGGCCGCCGCCGCCGCGCGCCTCGACACGCTCGCGACCGAACTCGCCACCCCCAAGCCCACCGGCTTCTTCGCCCGCCTCACCGGTAAGAAGGCCGACCCCCGCGGCGTCTATCTCTGGGGCGGAGTCGGCCGCGGCAAGTCGATGCTGATGGACCTGTTCTACGAGAACGCCGCGGTCGAGAAGAAACGCCGCGTCCATTTCGGCGAGTTCATGCTCGAGGTCCACGCGCGCATCGCCGCCGAGCGTCGCAAGGAGGTCGGCGACCCGATCGTCCCCGTCGCCACCGCGATCGCCGACGAGACGCGCCTGCTCGCGTTCGACGAGATGATGGTCACCAACAGCCCCGACGCGATGATCCTGTCGCGGCTGGTCACCTCGCTGCTCGACTCGGGCGTGACGATCGTCACCACCTCCAACCGCCCGCCCGCCGATCTCTACAAGAACGGCCTCAACCGTGAGCATTTCCTCCCCTTCATCGCGACGATCGAGCGGCGCCTCGACGTGCTGCCCCTCAACGGCCCCGTCGATTACCGCCGCGACCGGCTCGGCAGCCAGGACACCTGGCTCGTCCCCAACGGCGCCGAGGCGACCGCGCAGCTCTCCGCCGCCTTCTTCCGCCTCACCGACTTCTCGACCGACGACAGCGAGCATGTCCCCTCCGAGGACCTGATCGTCCAGGGCCGCACGCTGCGCGTCCCCAAGTCGCTCAAGGGCGTCGCGGTGTTCAGCTTCAAGAAGCTGTGCGGCGAAGCGCGCGGCGTGGCCGACTACCTCGCCATCGCGCGCAAATTCCACACGATCATCCTCGTCGGCATCCCCAAGCTCGGCCCCGACAGCCGCAACGAGGCCGCGCGCTTCGTCGCGTTGATCGACGCGCTCTACGAACACAAGGTCAAGCTCCTCGCCGCCGCCGATGCGCAGCCCGGCGACCTGTACGAGAGTGGCGACGGCCGCTTCGAATTCGACCGCACGATCAGCCGCCTCGAGGAGATGCGCTCCGAAGACTATCTCGCCGAAGGCCACCTCTAAGCTTATTGCTCCTGCGAACGAGTTGCAATAAAACCCTCACTTTTCCGCTTTAGAGGTTGCTGTAAGGGCATAATGCGCGTAACCGGCGTCACCAATCACCCCGCACATCAGACGGAGACGGATTGGAATGGCTCGCAAGAAGATCGCGCTGATCGGCGCCGGTAACATCGGCGGCACGCTCGCGCACCTCGCAGCACTCAAGGGCCTTGGCGATATCGTCCTGTTCGACGTCGCCGAGGGCATCCCCCAGGGCAAGGCACTCGATTTGTCGCAGTGCGGCCCGGTCGAGGGCTTCGACTCGCAGATCACCGGCTCGAACGACTATGCCGACATCGCCGGCGCCGACGTGATCATCGTCACCGCCGGTGTCGCACGCAAGCCCGGCATGAGCCGTGACGACCTGCTCGGCATCAACCTGAAGGTCATGAAGGCCGTCGGCGAGGGCATCAAGGCCAACGCACCCGGCGCCTTCGTCATCTGCATCACCAACCCGCTCGACGCGATGGTGTGGGCACTGCGCGAATTCTCGGGCCTGCCGCATCACATGGTCGTCGGCATGGCCGGCGTGCTCGACTCGTCGCGCTTCAGCCACTTCCTCGCCGACGAGTTCAAGGTTTCGGTCAAGGACGTCACCAGCTTCGTGCTCGGCGGCCACGGCGACACGATGGTCCCGGTCATCTCCTACTCGACCGTGTCTGGCATCCCGGTTCCCGATCTCATCGCGATGGGCATGTCGACGCAAGAGAAGATCGACGCGATCGTCAAGCGCACGCGCGGCGGCGGCGGCGAGATCGTCGCACTGCTCAAGACCGGCTCGGCCTATTACGCGCCCGCCACCAGCGGCATCGCGATGGCCGAAGCGTATCTCTACGACCAGAAGCGCGTCCTGCCGGCGGCGGCGTATGTCTCGGGCGAATACGGCCTCAACGATCTCTACGTCGGCGTGCCGGTGGTGATCGGTGCCGGCGGCGTTGAGAAGATCGTCGAGATCAAGCTCGACGACGAAGCCAAGGGCAACCTCCAGGTCTCGGTCGACGCGGTCAAGGAACTGATCGTCGCCTGCAAGGGCATCGACGGTAGCCTGAACTGAGGTGACCTCCCGCCCAGCCTCCTTGTTCACCCGCGAAGGCGGGTGCCCAGACTGGGTCCCCGCCTTCGCGGGGAAACAGGGAAGCGGACGGTGACCAAAGCCGGCTACGTCTACATCATGGCGAGCCGGCGAAACGGAACGATTTATCTCGGCGTAACCAGCGACCTAGCCGCACGATCCTATCAGCATCGTAACGGCCTGATCATCGGCTTCACAAAAACGCACCACTGCAAACTTCTAGTTTGGTATGAGGTGCATGGCGATCTGGACAACGCGCGGCTGCGCGAACTTCAGATGAAGAAGTGGAACCGGCAGTGGAAACTGTCCGAGATCGAACGAATGAACCCCGACTGGAACGACCTGTTCGAGTCATTATTTTAGCAGGCTTGTTCACCCGCTAACGCGGGCGCCCAAGCTGAATTCCGGCCTTCGCCGGGGTGGTAAGGAACGAGACAAGATGAGCATCCTCGTCGACAAGAACACCAAGGTCATCACGCAGGGCATGACCGGCGAAACCGGCAGCTTCCACACCAAGATGGCGCTGGAATACGGCACGCAGATGGTCGGTGGCGTCACCCCCGGCAAGGGCGGTACGACTCACCTCGACCTCCCCGTCTACAACACCGTCGCCGAAGCCAAGGCGATGACCGGCGCGACCGCGTCGGTGATCTACGTGCCGCCCCCCTTCGCCGCCGATTCGATCCTCGAGGCGATCGACGCGAACATCGAGCTGATCGTCGCGATCACCGAGGGCATTCCGGTGCTCGACATGGTCAAGGTCAAGCGCGCGCTGTCGGGCTCCAAGTCGCGCCTCATCGGCCCGAACTGCCCCGGCGTGCTGACCCCCGGCGAGTGCAAGATCGGCATCATGCCCGGCTCGATCTTCAAGAAGGGTTCGGTCGGCGTTGTCAGCCGTTCAGGCACGCTCACCTATGAGGCGGTCTTCCAGACGTCGAACGCAGGCCTTGGTCAGACGACCGCGGTCGGCATCGGTGGCGATCCGGTCAACGGCACGAACTTCATCGACGTGCTCGAGCTGTTCCTGGCGGACGACGAGACTCAGTCGATCATCATGATCGGCGAAATCGGCGGCGACGCCGAGGAGCAGGCCGCACAGTTCCTGATCGACGAGGCCAAGCGTGGCCGCAAGAAGCCGATGGCCGGCTTCATCGCGGGCCGCACGGCGCCTCCGGGTCGTCGCATGGGCCATGCCGGTGCGATCGTCTCGGGCGGCAAGGGCGATGCCGAGAGCAAGATCGCGGCGATGGAAGCCGCCGGGATCCGCGTTTCGGAAAGCCCCAGCCTGCTCGGCGAGACGCTGCTGAGCGTGTTGAAGGGCTGATTGTACTACCCCTCTCCCCCCGGGGAGAGGGAAGGAGCTGCCACTTGGCAGCGGAAGGGTGAGGGCACGTGACCGCCCGTGCCCTCACCCTCCCACCCGCAAGTGCGGGCGGGCCCCTCCCTCTCCCCCGCGGGGAGAGGGCACTGAGGACGAGAACGATGGGCTACGAAGGCCAGGATTTCAGCGATATCGCAGCCGGCGTCAGCCCGGCGTTCGTAGAGACGCTCTACGCCAAGTTTACCGCCGATCCGGCCTCGGTCGAATCCGGCTGGCGGACGTTCTTCGAGGATCTCGAAGGCTCCGCACAGGGCCCGAGCTGGGAAAGCGCGCGCTGGCCGCTGACCACCACGGACGACCTCACCGCCGCACTCGATCCCACCCAGATGGAGCCCGCGCCCAAGCCTGCAAAGGGTGGCAAGCCCGCCCCCGCGGCTGCTGCGCCCGCGCCCGTCTCGAAGGACGAGATCGCCAAGGCCGCCGCCGACGCGATCCGCGCGCAGATGCTGATCCGCACCTATCGCGTCCGCGGCCATCTCGCCGCCAATCTCGATCCGCTCGGTCTCTCGAAGCGCGAGATGCCCGAGGATCTCAAGACCGAATATCACGGCTTCTCCGACGCCGATATCGACCGGAAGGTCTATCTCGGCGGCACGATGGGCTTCGAATGGGCGACCATCCGCGAGCTCGTCGACACGCTGCGCAAGAATTATTGCGGCAATGTCGGCCTCGAATACATGCACATCGCCGATGTCGAGGAACGCCGCTTCCTCCAGGAGCGCATGGAAGGCCAGGACAAGGCGATCGAATTCTCCGTCGACGGCAAGAAGGCGATCCTCAACAAGGTCATCGAAGCCGAGCAGTGGGAGAAATTCCTCGGCAAGAAATATGTCGGCACGAAGCGCTTCGGGCTCGACGGCGGCGAATCGATGATCCCGGCGCTCGAATCGGTCATCAAATACGGCGGCCAGATGGGCGTGCGCGAGATCGTCATCGGCATGGCGCATCGCGGTCGTCTGAACGTGCTCGCCAACGTGATGGCCAAGCCGCTCCGCGTCATCTTCCACGAATTTGCCGGCGGTTCGGCCAACCCCGATGATATCGGCGGGTCGGGCGACGTGAAGTACCACCTCGGCACCAGCACCGACCGCGAGTTCGACGGCCACAAGGTTCATATGAGCCTGGTCGCCAACCCGTCCCACCTCGAGGCCGCCGACCCCGTCGTGCTCGGCAAGACGCGCGCGATCCAGACGCTCAACAACGATCTGAAGGACCATGTCGCTTCGCTGCCCGTGCTGATCCACGGCGACGCGGCGTTCGCGGGGCAGGGGATCGTCTGGGAGTGCCTCGGCTTCTCCGGCATCCGCGGCTACAACACCGGCGGCTGCGTCCACTTCATCATCAACAACCAGGTCGGCTTCACGACCAGCCCGCAGTTCGCGCGCTCGTCGCCTTACCCGTCGGACGTCGCCAAGGGCGTCCAGGCGCCGGTCTTCCACGTCAATGGCGACGATCCCGAGGCAGTGACCTTCGCCACCAAGATGGCGATGGAATTCCGCCAGAAGTTCCACCGCGACATCGTCATCGACATGTGGTGCTATCGCCGCTTCGGCCATAACGAGGGCGACGAGCCGTCCTTCACGCAGCCGCTGATGTACGACATCATCCGCAAGCACCCCGGCGTCAGCTCGGTCTATGGCAACCGCCTGATCAAGGAAGGCGTCATCGACCAGCCCTGGATCGACGAGAATGTAAAGCAGCTCACATTGCGGCTCGAGGGCGAGTTCGAAGCGGGTTCGTCGTACAAGCCGAACAAGGCCGACTGGTTCGGCGGTCGCTGGACTGGCCTCAGCGCGCCGACCGACGGCGCCTCCGCGCGTCGCAACGTCGAGACGGGTCTCAGCCAGAAGCTGTTCGACTCGCTCGGCCGCACGCTGACGACCGTCCCCGAGAGCGTGAAGATCCACAAGACGCTGGCGCGCGTCCTCGATGCCAAGCGCGAGATGTTCAAGTCGGGCAAGGGCTTCGACTGGGCGACCGGCGAGGCGCTCGCGTTCGGCGGCCTGCTCTCCGAGGGATACGGCGTCCGCCTGTCCGGCCAGGATTCGGGCCGCGGCACCTTCTCGCAGCGTCATGCCGTCTGGGTCGACCAGACCGACGAGCACAAGTACGTGCCGCTGCAGGAAATCGAGCACGGCAATTTCGAGGTGCTCGATAGCCCGCTGTCCGAGTACGGCGTGCTCGGTTTCGAGTACGGCTACGCGCTCGCAGACCCGAAGACTTTGGTCCTCTGGGAGGCGCAGTTCGGCGATTTCGTCAACGGCGCGCAGATCATGATCGATCAGTTCATCACGAGCGGAGAGTCGAAGTGGCTCCGCGCCAACGGCCTCGTGATGCTGCTCCCGCACGGCTATGAAGGGCAGGGGCCAGAGCATAGCTCGGCACGTCCCGAGCGTTTCCTCCAGTCCTGTGCGGACGACAATATCCAGGTCGCGAACTGCACCAGCCCGGCGAACTATTTCCACCTGCTCCGCCGGCAGATGCACCGCAACTTCCGCAAGCCCCTGATCGTGATGACCCCCAAGTCGTTGCTCCGTCACAAGCTCGCGGTGTCGAACGCCGAGGACTTCCAGGGCGACAGCCACTTCCGTCGTCTCCTGTCCGACACCAACGGTGCAGCCGATGTCGACACGAAGCGTCTCGTCCTGTGCACCGGCAAGGTCGCCTACGACCTGATCGAGGCACGCGATGCGGCGGGCGACACCGACACGCAGATCGTCCGCGTCGAGCAGCTCTATCCCTTCCCCGGCAACCCGATCGCCGAGCGCGTCGCCCGGATGCCGAACCTGGAAGAGATCGTCTGGGCGCAGGAAGAGCCGAAGAACAACGGTTACTGGTTCTTCGTCGAGCCGCTGATCGAGGAGGCGCTGGCAACGGTGAATTCGCCGGTGAAGCGCGCGCGCTACGCCGGCCGCAACGCCTCGGCGTCGCCGGCCACGGGCCTGATGAAGCGTCACCAGGCCGAGCAGGGCGCGCTCGTCGCCGACGCGCTCGGCCATAGCGTCCGCGACGAAATCCGCCGCACCCGCGCATCGTAACACCGCCACCCTCACTGTTCCCCGGCGAAGGCCGGGGCCCAGTTGGGGGAGGCCAGTCGCTAAGAAATGACCTTTCCCACCTGGGCCCCGGCCTTCGCCGGGGAACGATAGGAAGATAGAAAATGGCAACCGAAGTCACCGTCCCCGTCCTGGGTGAATCGATCACCGAAGCCACCCTCGGCGAGTGGCTGAAGCAGCCCGGCGATCCCGTCGCCGTCGACGAGCCCATCGCTAGCCTCGAGACCGACAAGGTCTCGGTCGAGGTGCCGTCGCCGGTCGCCGGCGTCATGGGCCAGCACGCGGTCGCAGTCGGCGACACGGTCCAGGTCGGCGCGATGCTCGCCACGATCGACGCGGGCGACGGCGCCGCTGCTCCCGCCAAGGCGCCAGAGCCCGCCGCGACCGCAACGCCCGCCAAGGACGAGTCCGGCGCAGGGTACGGCGACCAGCCCGGTGCCGGCACCAGCGACTCGCCCGCCGCGCTTTCCCCGTCGGTCCGCCGCGCGGTGCTCGAGCACGGCGTCGACCCCGGCACCGTCAAGGGCACCGGCCGCGACGGTCGCATCACCAAGGAAGATGTGACCGCCGCCGCCTCGAGCAAGCCCGCTCCAGCCGCAGCGCCTGCGCCGGCACCGGCCGCAGCACCCGCAGCCTCGGGCCGCGGCGAAGAGCGCGTCCGCATGACTCGCCTGCGCCAGACGATCGCCAAGCGCCTCAAGGAAGCGCAGAACACCGCCGCGATGCTGACGACGTTCAACGACGTCGACATGACCGCGGTGATCGAGGCCCGCGCCAAGTACAAGGACCTGTTCGAGAAGAAGCACGGCGTCCGCCTCGGCTTCATGGGCTTCTTCGTGAAGGCCGCCACCATGGCGCTGCGCGACATCCCGTCGGTCAACGCGTCGATCGACGGCGACGACATCGTCTATCACGACTATGCGGACATCTCGGTCGCGGTCTCGTCGCCGGGCGGCCTCGTCGTCCCCGTGATCCGCGATGCCGACCAGATGTCGGTCGCGACGATCGAGAAGACGATCGGCGACTTCGGCAAGCGTGCCAAGGACGGCGCGCTCAAGATGGACGAGATGAAGGGCGGCACGTTCACCATCTCGAACGGCGGCGTGTTCGGCTCGCTGATGTCGACCCCGATCATCAACCCGCCGCAGTCGGCAGTGCTCGGCCTCCACCGCATCGAGGAGCGCCCGGTCGCGATCAACGGCCAGGTCGTCATCCGCCCGATGATGTATCTCGCGCTCAGTTATGACCACCGCCTGATCGACGGCCGCGAAGCCGTGACGTTCCTGGTGGCGCTCAAGAACGCGATCGAAGACCCGACGCGCATCCTGATCGACCTGTAAATATCTAACCACCCCGGCGCAGGCCGGGGCCCAGTGGGGAAGGCCACGGTGACGAAGCGCCTCGCCCTCCCCATATATCTCCCAACTGGGCCCCGGCCTGCGCCGGGGAAGTAAGAGAGAAGCGACAATGGCTGACTATGACTATGACGTCCTCGTAATCGGTGCGGGCCCCGGCGGTTACGTCGCCGCGATCCGCGCCGCGCAGCTTGGCCTGCGCACCGCCTGCGCCGAATCGCGCGAGACGCTCGGCGGCACCTGCCTCAACGTCGGCTGCATCCCGTCCAAGGCGCTGCTCCACGCGTCCGAGCTGTACGAGGAGGCCAAGGGCGGTCACATGACCAAGTTCGGCGTCGAGTTCACCGGCGTCACGCTCAACCTCGACCAGATGCACGCCGAGAAGGCCAAGGCCGTCAAGGAACTGACCGGCGGCGTCGAATTCCTGTTCAAGAAGAACAAGGTCACCTGGCTCAAGGGCAAGGCCGCGTTCCAGGACGCGCACACGGTCGACGTCGCGGGCCAGAAGGTCACCGCCAAGAACATCGTCATCGCCACCGGCTCGAGCGTCATGCCGCTCCCCGGCGTCGAGGTCGACCAGACCACCGTCGTCGACTCGACCGGCGCACTCGCGCTCCCCAAGGTCCCCGAGCACATGGTCGTCATCGGCGGCGGCGTGATCGGCCTCGAGCTGGGCAGCGTCTGGCGTCGTCTCGGCGCCAAGGTCACCGTCGTCGAATTCGTCGACCAGATCCTCCCCGGCTTCGATGGCGAAGTCCGCCGTGAGAGCGCCAAGCTCTTCAAGAAGCAGGGCATGGAACTGAAGCTCTCGACCAAGGTCACCGGCGTAACCGTCGACAATGGCGTCGCGACCGTCACCGTCGAGCCCGCCGCCGGTGGCGCGTCCGAGACGATGACCGCCGACGCGGTGCTCGTCTCGATCGGCCGCAAGGCCAATGTCGACGGCCTGAACCTCGAGTCGATCGGCCTCGAGCTCAACAAGCGCGGCCAGATCGAGACCGACCACTCGTTCCGCACCAAGGTCGACGGCGTCTGGGCGATCGGCGACTGCGTCCCCGGCCTGATGCTCGCGCACAAGGCGGAGGACGAGGGCGTCGCGGTGGCGGAGAACATCGCCGGCCAGACCGGCATCGTCAACGAGGACGTCATCCCGTCGGTCGTCTACACGATGCCCGAGATCGCCGGCGTCGGCCTCACCGAGGAAGCCGCGAAGGACATGACGGAGATCAAGGTCGGCAAGTTCCCCTTCGCCGCGAACAGCCGCGCCAAGACCAACCGCGACACCGACGGCTTCGTCAAGGTCATCGCGGATGCCAAGACCGACCGCGTGCTGGGCGTCTGGATCGTCTCGAGCCTCGCCGGCACGCTGATCGCCGAAGCCGCCATCGCGATGGAATTCGGCGCGACGTCCGAGGACATCGCCTACACCTGCCACGCGCATCCCACGCATGCCGAGGCGATGAAGGAAGCCGCGATGGCGGTACAGGGCAAGCCCATCCACATCTGAGTACGACCGCGCAAAGGCCGTAGCGCCAGCTACGGCCGAGCACCCGCGGTCGGACCGGCCGGCAGCGCTCCAGCGCCGTCCGACGACGGGGGCTTCGCCCCTGTCCGGCCAAGCCAGGGTCGAGCCGAGTATCGGAGGGCGTCGGTGGTAACCCCACCGGCGCCCTCTCTGCGTTTGCTCAGCGCGGGTGCAGGCGCGGGCGCGAGCGCGGGTGTGGCGTGGACGTGGGCGGAGATAGCGACACGAGAACGCAACCGCGCTTCGCCCCACCCGCAATCACCCTCCCAAACCCCGCAAGGACCCTCAACCCCATCCGTCATCCCGGCGCACGCCGGGACCCATGGACCCGGCGCACCCGGCGATGCCGTGCTGCCATCACCCGGCCCGCTACCATGGGTCCCGGCGTCCGCCGGGATGACGGGGAAGGGGCGGGGAACGAAGGCCGAGGTGGTGGAGAGCGAAGGCGGGTCTAGCGGCGCACAATCCAACCACGCTCCGCCTTAACCGCAATCACCCTCCCAAACCCGCAAGGGGCCCTCAACCCCCACCCGTCATCCCGGCGCACGCCGGGACCCATGGACACGGCGAACCCGGCGATACCGTGCTGCCATCACCCGGTCCGCAACCATGGGTCCCGGCGTCCGCCGGGATGACGGGGAGGGGTGGGGAGCGAGGGCCGAGGTGGTGGAGAGCGAAGGCCGAGGTAGCGGGGAGCGAAGGCCGAGGTAGCGGGGAGCGAAGGCGGGTCTAGCGGCGCACAATCCAACCACGCTCCGCCTTAACCGCAATCACCCTCCCATACCCCGTGAGCGACCCTCAACCCCCTCCGTCATCCCGGCGAACGCCGGGACCCATGGACACGGCGGACCCGGCGATACCGTGCTGCCATCACCCGGTCCGCAACCATGGGTCCCGGCGTCCGCCGGGATGACGGGGAAGGGGCGGGGAGCGAAGGCCGAGGTGGCGGGGAGCGAAGGCGGGTCTAGCGGCGCACAATCCAACCACGCTCCGCCTCACCCGCAATCACCCTCCCAAACCCGCAAGGGGCCCTCAACCCCCACCCGTCATCCCGGCGAACGCCGGGACCCATGGACCCGGCGCACCCGGCGACACCCTGCTGCCATCACCCGGTCCGCTACCACAGGCCCCGACGTCCGCCGGGATAACGGGGGCGGGGGAGTCACACACCCCCCCAACCGGAACCAATCCTTAGCAAAGCCGCCCTAAGACGCCGCCTAACGAACCAACAAGCAGGTCTCCGTGGCGCTGGATCTTACTACTCTCTACGTCGTCGCCGGCCTCGGCATGCTGGTCGCCGGTTTCATCCACCTCATCCCGCTCGCGACCGGTCGGTTCGGCGCATGGGCCGGGCTATGGGGCACGGGCCACCTGATCGCCGGTTGCGGGGCGCTGATGGCGGTGCTGAACGACCGGATCGGTCTCGCCTGGCTGCCCAGCATCGGCAACCCCGCGGTGGTGATCGGCTATGCGTTGATCGCGGGCGCGGTGATTCGGTTCAGCCGCCCCGACGCGCGCGTGATGCCGTTGCTCGGGATCGCGCTGGTCTGCGGGCTGCCCTTCTGGGGCATTCGCGACCCCGCGCAATTCCACCTCCGCGTCGCCTATCTCAGCGTCATCCGCGCCGCGTTCGACCTCGTCGTCGTCGTCGTCGCGATCCGGATGGCGCGCCGCGAGTCTCTCCAGACCGGCTGGATCGTCGCCGCGCTGTTCGCCATCACCGTCCCGATGTTCCTCGCCCGCGGGTGGCTCGCCTATGGCGACCGGATCGGCACGCGGCTGACCGGTGTCCACGACGATATCGGCGCCTGGTTTGCCGCCGGCCAGATCGCCTTCATCATCTTCCGCGCCTTCTCGCTGCTGATCCTCCAGGCGGAGCGTGGCCAGAACGCACTGCTCGACCAGATGGAGCGCGACTGGCTCACCGGCGCGCTCAACCGCGCCGGCCTAGACCGCGTCGCGCGCACGCTCGCCGACAGCGGGCGCGTGTCGGTGATGATGATCGACGTCGATCGCTTCAAGATGCTCAACGACACGCAGGGCCATGCCGCGGGCGACGCCGCGCTGCGCATGCTCGCCGACATCGTCCGCGACGTCCTCGGTACGCACGGCCATCTCGCCCGCTGGGGCGGCGACGAGTTCGTCTGCCTGCTCCCCGGCATTCCCGTCGAGCAGGCCAGCGCACTCGGCACCCGCATGGCGACCGCGTTCGCGCAGACCATGACGCATCACGTCCCGATCGGCATCGCCCCCAGCATCAGCGTTGGCCTCATCGAGGACGCCGCCACCACGCCGCTCGCCACGCTCATCGCGCGTGCCGACCACGCGATGTACGCCGTCAAGAGCGACTGTCGCGCACCAAGGCTCCTCGCCAAGGTCGCCTGACAAGGCCGCGCGCCACTCCCGAGCCCAACGATCCTCCCCCGCCAGGGGGAGGTGGCAGGCGCCAGCCTGACGGAGGGGGCGGTATGCGACGGCCTATGTTGCGCGTCCTCCCCCTCCGTCGCCTAACGGCGCCACCTCCCCCTAGCGGGGGAGGATTCAACTCCGATCAGGCTTTCGGCGAGTCCGGCTTGGCGGGCTTGGCAAAGCCCGCGGCGAAGCGCTCGATACCCGCAGCGACCGAGTCGATCACCTTGGACAATTCGGGCGGCAGCGCGGGGGCGTCGCTTTTCGGCGGGGTGGCGGTGCCGCCGGCAAAGGGCCCGGTCCCGGTCGCCGCAGACTCGCGCGACTCCGACGGCGACTCCGGCGGCGCGGACGACTCCGGCGTCGCCCCAGGCTTTGGCGGCTCGGGCGGACGTGGCGCGGCGCCACGCGCGTCCTTCGCGGTAATCGCGTTGGCCGCCATCATCAGCCCGGCCGCGATCACCTGCCGCCCGGCCGGCGTTCCCATCTGCCGTGTCAACGCTGCCGCAATCCCCGCGAACGGAGCAGCGCCACCATGCTTGTGCTTCCCATGCTTGTGCGAGTCATGCGTGTGCTCGCCGCCTGTGGCCTGCGCGGTCCGCTCGGCCTCGCGTTCGCGCCGCTTTCGCTCGTCCTTCTTCTTGCCCATGCCGGCCTCCAAAGCTGTATTGTATATCCAATACACCATGTAAGTATCGCGCTGACCCACGACAATGCCCCCTTTCGCCGGCCGCCGACGTTACCCATCTCAGCACCCGATCGAATGGCGCCGTACAGGCGTCGCTGCGCGCGAACACAGCTTGCCGCACACGAACAAATATGGAACAGACCGACTTATGCTGACCAAGATTTCCGTACGCGGCGCGCGCGAGCACAACCTCAAGGACGTCGACATCGACATCCCCCGCGACACGCTGACGGTGATCACCGGGCTGTCGGGCTCGGGCAAGTCGAGCCTCGCGTTCGACACCATCTATGCCGAGGGCCAGCGCCGCTACGTCGAGTCGCTCAGCGCCTATGCGCGCCAGTTCCTCGAACTGATGCAGAAGCCCGATGTCGACCACATCGAAGGCCTCAGCCCCGCCATCTCGATCGAGCAGAAGACGACGTCGCGCAACCCGCGCTCGACCGTCGCGACCGTCACCGAGATCTACGACTATATGCGCCTGCTCTGGGCGCGCGTCGGCATCCCGTACTCGCCCGCGACCGGCGAGCCGATCGCGGCGCAGACCGTCAGCCAGATGGTCGACCGCGTGATGGCGCTCCCTGAGGGCACGCGGCTGTACCTGCTCGCCCCCGTCGTCCGCGGTCGCAAGGGCGAGTATCGCAAGGAACTCGCCGAGTGGCAGAAGGCGGGCTTCACCCGCGTCCGCATCGACGGCACGATCCACGACATCGACGAGGCGCCCGCGCTCGACAAGAAGTACAAGCACGACATCGAGGTCGTCGTCGACCGCCTCGTCGTCGGCGGCGAGATCGCCACGCGCCTGGCCGAGAGCTTCGAAACCGCGCTGAAGCTCGCTGAAGGCCTCGCCTATGTCGACCCCGCCGACCCGGTCGAGCCGCACACCCCCAAGTCCGAAATCCTCGGCAGCAACGCCCCCGACGGCCGCATCGTCTTCAGCGAGAAGTTCGCCTGCCCGGTCAGCGGCTTCACCATCTCCGAGATCGAGCCGCGCCTGTTCTCGTTCAACGCCCCGCAAGGCGCATGCCCGGCCTGCGACGGCCTCGGCGAGAAATTGCTGTTCGACGAAGACCTCGTCGTCCCCAACCACATGCTCAGCATCAAGAAGGGCGCGGTCGTCCCCTGGGCGAAATCCAACCCGCCCTCGCCCTATTACATGCAGGTCCTCGGCAGCCTCGCGCGCGAATACAAGTTCGACATCGAGACCCCTTGGTCCGACCTCCCCGAGGAGGTCCAGCGCGTCATCCTGCACGGCTCGAAGGGCAAGCCCGTCACGCTCACCTTCATCGACGGCAAGAAGAAATACGATGTCTCCAAGCCGTTCGAGGGCGTCATCGGCAACCTCAACCGCCGCCTGCTCCAGACCGAGAGCGCGTGGATGCGCGAGGAGCTGAACAAATACCAGTCCGCCGCCCCGTGCGAGGTCTGCGCTGGCGCGCGCCTGAAACCCGAAGCGCTCGCGGTCAAGATCGCGATGAAGGACATCAGCTACGCCACGCACCTCTCGGTCGTCGACGCGCTCCAGTTCTTCACCGACATGCCGCAGCATCTGGGCGACCAGCAGAACGCGATTGCCGAGCGGATCCTGAAGGAAATCGTCGAACGCCTCGGCTTCCTCAACAATGTCGGCCTCGACTATCTCAACCTCGATCGCACGAGCGGCACGCTCAGCGGCGGCGAGAGCCAGCGCATCCGCCTCGCGTCGCAGATCGGCAGCGGCCTGTCGGGCGTGCTCTACGTCCTCGACGAGCCCAGCATCGGCCTGCACCAGCGCGACAACGACATGCTCCTCAAGACGCTGCGGCGCCTGCGCGATCTCGGCAACACCGTGCTCGTCGTCGAGCATGACGAGGACGCGATCCGCACTGCCGACTATATCATCGACATGGGCCCCGGCGCAGGTGTCCGCGGCGGCCAGGTCGTAGCCCAAGGCACGCTCAAGCAGATCCTGAAGTCGAAGGGCAGCATCACCGCCGACTATCTCAACGGCACGCGCGAAGTGCCCGTGCCCGCCACGCGGCGCAAAGGCAACGGCAAGAAGCTCACCGTGCACAACGCCACCGCGAACAACCTGACGGGCGTCACCGCGAGCATTCCGCTCGGCACCTTCACCTGCGTCACCGGCGTCTCGGGGTCGGGCAAGTCGAGCTTCACGATCGACACGCTCTACGCCGCCGCCGCGCGCGAGCTGAACGGCGCGCGCATCGTGCAAGGGAAACACGACAAGATCACCGGCCTGCAATATCTCGACAAGGTCATCGACATCGACCAGTCGCCGATCGGCCGCACCCCGCGCAGCAACCCCGCCACCTATACCGGCAGCTTCACGCAGATCCGCGACTGGTTCGCGGGGCTGCCCGAGAGCCAGGCGCGCGGCTACAAGCCCGGCCGGTTCAGCTTCAACGTCAAGGGCGGCCGCTGCGAGGCGTGCCAGGGCGACGGCGTGCTCAAAATCGAGATGCACTTCCTCCCCGACGTCTATGTGCAGTGCGACGTCTGCCACGGCGCACGCTACAATCGCGAGACGCTCGAGGTGAAGTTCAAGGGCCACAGCATCGCCGACGTGCTCGACATGACCGTCGAGGACGCCGCCGAGTTCTTCAAGGCGGTCCCCCCGATCCGCGACAAGATGGCGATGCTGGTCGAGGTTGGCCTCGGCTACGTCAAGGTCGGCCAGCAGGCGACGACGCTCTCGGGCGGCGAGGCGCAACGCGTCAAGCTCGCCAAGGAACTCTCGCGCCGCGCGACCGGCAACACGCTCTACATCCTCGACGAACCCACGACGGGGCTGCATTTCGAGGACGTCCGCAAACTGCTCGAAGTCCTCCACGCGCTGGTCGAGCAGGGCAACACGGTGGTGGTGATCGAACACAATCTCGACGTCATCAAGACCGCGGACTGGGTGCTCGACCTCGGCCCCGAAGGCGGCGTCAAGGGCGGCGAGATCGTCGCCGAGGGCACGCCGGAGAAGGTCGCCAAGGCCAAGGGGAGCTTCACGGGGAAGTATCTGGCGCCGTTGCTGGAGAAGAAGGTGGTGGGGGCGGAGTAACGCAAAATCTCTCCTCCCTCGGGGGAGGGCGGGCGGTGGCAGGGCCCGTTCCCAAGTGGAGTGACGGTTGAGAGCTAAGGTTAAAATTCGCTCTAATCGCAATGGCGTCGCGTGCTAGTTGCCATTCCATCGGGTATTTATCTCATTCAACTTCATCTATTCCAGTTAGATAATACTTGTGGGATTCTTCTCCAGTTGCTTCACTAACCTCGGTTAGCTCAAGAATGTCCGCGATGTGCTCGACATTTATTCGTTTCTCGTTGATTTTGCTCAAGCACTCCTTGGTAATCCGACCTGATATCTCGTTTCCATCTTCCCCTTGGAGAAGGAAAAACTTACTTCTCAAGCTGACGCCTAAGAGCCGGCCTTTGAATTGAAAGTTTCGCTCTATCGCGTTTACCTCATGGTCTAAAAACTTCGTCAGCCAAGCGATGTCTTTTGTCGATATGACAATCCTGGTTGTGGAATCTTGCCCGGGATAAGCTGTTTCAAGTTTCAATTCGGCCTTGCCTAGCGCTAAAGCTTTTGAGAATGCCTTAAAGTGATTTTGCGCTCTCTTCGAGATGCCCTTCAGCGCCATTTGCATAGACGCAGAGTCGTTAATTGCTCCGAGTAGTTGCGCTAACCGCTGTAACGCAGTCTCGATCGGACCGTGATCCGCCATGTCTCCCTGATTTGTTTCGAGCCTTATTCCAAATGACGAAGGAAAGGCTGCTACGGCATCAAGGGCAGTCCTTCCGCGCACGCTCGACGATATTGGACCTCGATTCGACGAATCTATCGAATCTATCGCCAAAGAATCTATCAAAGACTGGGTGACGCCAAGAACAGCACTCAGGCTGCGTACAGGAAAGTCGGTCCGATTTTTGCTTATTGAAAACGCCAGATCGATGACACTGCGTCTTGTCATTGTTGCGGCTATGTGTGCTGGGGTTTTGGCTGCTCTGAGGATATCGACCACCGCTGGATCGAACTCCCACATAGGCGTGTTCGCTCTGCGAACTACTGCTTGGATGGGTTGCGAGGAGCGGGATACTGCTAATTGATTTTTCGGGGAGACCAAATCCGGCGCTTGTAAGTATGAATCGACGTCTGGTAAATAATCATCACCGATCTCATTGGAAGGATGCCAAGTTAATTCTTCAACTGATTCAAAGTCTGCGCCGGCGTAAAGCTGTTGAAGTGCTATATTGCCAAATTCTGGATTAGAGAAAGCGTCCCGGATGCTTACCTTGCCGCTTATAATACGCGATATCCGGTTCGCGCTCACTCGAACATACAGCCAATTATCGGAATTTGGCGGGGATAGAGTGTGAAGACCGAGAAAACGTGAGCCGCCGTCATTGTGAGTTACGAAAAACTGCGGTCCGTCGTAGTCGATTAATACCTCTTTGATTCGGAGAGGGCCCCCGCTTGGGTCGAGATCGGGAAGTCTCATGACAAAATGACAAACGTCATGTGACGCTGATATCCATTCGCCGGCCACCACGACCAGTGACCGGCGCGTGAGGTCGTTCTCTTCATTACGCCGCCATGAGCAGGCACGACGCCGGATGCTATCCGGTGTCGCCGGAAAAAGGGTATATCCTTCTTCAGCCGTTCAGCATGCTCTTGACTACTGTAGGTGGAAAGAGAGCAGCGAAGGCAGGCATCCGCGCCTAGGTTCTTTTTTAGCTCTAAGCAGGTCCGAAAATCGTCCTGCGTAGGGGGCGTGTTCACGACGAGGCGGAACAGCTCCTTGGGGCCGGCATGTGCTGTTGTAGGAGGGCAATCGCCCGGGAAACTGGAATATTGCAATACCAATGCTGAGAATGCTGACGTCATATGTGCAGCTGGTTTGGAATGTAACAAAGGATCGTAAGGCGTTATTGAGCGGCCATCGGATGTCATTGGCGTCCCGTCGGAAATCCTAATTACAAATCAGTAATATCAGGCAGTGGCTATTCCGCAACGGTCTGTCACGAGTAACGCCGAACCATATTTACAATATCGTTCATCAGCCCCTCCGATATCGTTCCCGTCAAAGCCCCGCCGTCGCCCGCAAGGCCGCATTGATCCGTCCCTGTTGGCCCGGCCCGTCCTCGCGAAAGTCGGCTAGCACGTGCAGTTTGAGGCGCAGGGTCACCCGCTGCTTGACTATATCGTGCAGCAGTCGTCGATCCGAGCATAACACCGCAAGCCTCGGCGAAATTGAGATTGCATCGGTAATGGATGCTTCTCCTCCCCATCCACCGGGCGGAACCCCGCCACCCGGCCACCCGTTTCCCGATCAAACCAAAAGGAAACGCGTATGACCAAGCCCCGCCACCCCCACACGCCCCCCAAGCCCAAGACGTTCGGCCGCAACGCGCTCGCGGCCGCCGCCGCCGCGATCGGGCTTGGCGGTGCGTTGCTCGCCGTCTTCCTGCGATCGAAGAAGAACCCCGCCGAGCATGCCGCGCCCGATCTCGCGCTCGACAAGCCCCGCCCCGGCGCGGACGATCGCGCGCCCGACGCGTTCCGCCCCGATCCCACCGCCGTCCCGACCAAGGCCGAGCGCGAGTCGCTCCGCCCCGCCACCGGCCCCGCACCGTCGTTCGCGGCCGATCGCGGGTCGACGCTCGGCTAACATAGCCGGACCCCGCGGCGTCTCCCCCTACGTCTGCCTGTTCTCCCGCGAAGGCGGGAGCCCAGGTTTAGGCAGGACGACGACCGTAGCTCCTGGGCCCCCGCCTCCGCGGGGGAACTAGAAGGGCAGCGGGCAACCGGCCGCCGGACATCGAAGGTCCGTCGCCCCCCGGTAAAAACCGCTGTCCTACACACCCCGACCCGGCATATCTGATCGGTCCTCTTCGCACAGCAGGAGGATCGATCATGGCGAACGCACCCACCGACCCGCAGCCGCCCCGCGCGCAAACCGAGCCGCCGATCCCTGCGCCGCCACCCCCGCCACCCCAGCCAGCGCCGCCACCGACACCCCCACGCGCGCCCGAACGACTGATCCCCGAGCACGCCGCCGAAGAGGTCCGCCACGTCCTCGCCTGGATGGCGCATGTCGACGCAGGCCGGATCGGCCACCGCATCCCGGTCTCGCCCGAGATCGCCGCCAACCGCGATTCCTCGACCGCGCTGTTCCGGCGCCTGCGCAAGTGACCGCCCCCCTCGCACCCGCCGGCGCCAGCGACGCGCCCCCGCATGCCACTCCCGCGCCCCCGCAAACCGCCGCCAATCCCGAACACGCCCCGCCAGACGCCGCGCCCCTCCACGGCTACGCCCCGGCCACGCCCGCGCGCTACACGCAGCGCAGCGACGGCTGGACGCCCGATCGCCAGCGCGGCTTTCTCGAACGCATCGCCGAGGGCGCCACCGTCGACGAGGCCAGCGCCAGCGTCGGCCTCTCCTCCGGTGCCGCCTATGCGCTGCGGCGGCGCGCGGCGGGTGCGGCGTTCGCGCTCGGCTGGGACGCCGCCAGGCTCGTCGCGCGACCGGTCGTCGCCGAGACGCTCTTCCTCCGCGCGATCGCCGGCCAGACCGAGCGCGTCACCCGCCCCGACGGCGAGGTGATCGAGCGCCATCGCTACGACAACCGCCTCGCCATGTCGCTGCTCAACCGGCTCGATCGCCACGCCGACGCGAGCGAGACCGCGACCGCCGCCACGCGCATGGTCGCCGCCGAGTTCGACGCGTTCCTCGACATCATCGCGCGCGACGCCGGCCCCGCCCGCGCCGGCCTGTTCCTCGGCGAGCGGCTCGACGCCGACGCGATGGCGGCCCTCCAGGGTGATGGCGAGCGGGCAGGGGACCGCCCGGCGGAGCGCGTCGCCGCAGCGGAGGCGGCGATGGCGCCGATCGTCGCGCTCGCCCGCGCGGACCGCTGGTTGCGCAGCGCGGCGGGCGTCGCGTCGGGGATCGTCGTCGCCGATCTCGATCCCGCCGCCCGCGCCGGCTGGACCGCCGAGCAATGGGCGCGCGCCGAGGCCGCCGGGCTGCTCCAGCTCGCGCCCGAGCCCGTGGCCCCACCCGCGCCGGACCCCGCCCCGGACCCCGCGCCAGCCGCCGACGACGCGCCGCACGATGCTGCGCCAGCGTCTGCACTTCCTATACTTCACTCAGGGGGCGAGGAGGGCCGCAACCCCGATTGCCCGGTCTGGTACGACCATGGCGCGAACCGTTGGCGCACCTGCTTCCCGCCGCCGCCCGGCTATTTCGGCTCGGAATCGGGTGTCTTCGGCGATGACGACTATAGCCGCGAATGTTCGGACGAGGAGGGGATCATCCTCGAAGCGCCGCGCGACCGCGAGATCGCCGAACGCCTGGTCGCCGAGGGCGCGGACCGCGACAGCTGGTTCGTGGGCTATGCGGTCGATGCGGGGCTCGTCGACGAAGCGGGGGCGGCGGCGGTCGGCGACACCGATGCGGATCGTATCGCCGGGCTCGCCTGGACGTTCGATCCGCTGCGCCCCGACCCCCGTCTAGCCCCCCCGTCCAGCCGCCCGTCTAGCCGCACCCCGCGGCCAATCCGTCGCAGCGGTCGTGAAGGCTGCACCCAAATCCCGCACCGGACGTTCTGCCGCCGTACTTCACGACAACGACGGAGCCTCCCATGAGCATCTTCAGCAAGATCAAGTCCGCCATCTTCGGCGAGCACGGCCCGCTCGGCAGCGGCCATTTCGGCACGCCCAAGCCCGAGGCAGCGCCTGCACCGGCCCCGCAGACCACTGCCGCCCAGCCCGCGCCGACGCCCGCACCGGCCGCACCTGCGCCGACTCCGCAGGCTGCCCCCGCCCAGTCGGTCGACGTCGAGGCCGTCCTCTCGGGCATCGCGTCGAAGAAGGGCTCCGATCTCAACTGGCGCACGTCGATCGTCGATCTGATGAAGCTGCTCGATCTCGATTCGAGCCTCGCCAACCGCAAGGAGCTCGCCACCGAGCTCGGCTATACCGGCGAGAAGGACGGCAGCGCGGAGATGAACATCTGGCTGCAAAAGGCCGTGATGCGCGAGCTCGAGAAGAACGGCGGCACCGTGCCGGCGAACCTCAAGGATTGAGCCTGTTTCGGCGCCGGCAACCAAACCCCGGCGCCGATCATTACGCTTTCAGTATCAACCCCCTGAAAGGACACGAAATGCGCGTTGCGATGCTGGGCCTGTTGGCCGCCTCGACCCTGGTTGCCGGTTGCGTTGGCGACGGAGGCAGCCGCTACGGCGTCGACCCGCGCTATCGTGGCTATGACTATAACGCGCCCGACCCGTCCTATGGCGGCTACGACGCCGGCCGCTACTACCGCGACGACCGCCGCTATCGCGAGCGTCGTCTGTCGCGCAACGACCGCGTCTATCGCGGCAATGACGGCCGCTATTACTGCCGCCGCAACGACGGCACCACCGGCCTGATCGTCGGCGGGGTCGCCGGCGGCGTGCTCGGCAACGTCATCGCGCCAGGCGGCTCGGGCCTGCTCGGTACCGTGCTCGGTGCGGCTGGTGGTGCGCTTGCCGGGCGTGCGGTGGATCGCTCGAGCAACGACACCCGCTGCCGCTAAATCCCTCGACCGGCGCCGAAATATCGGCGCCGGTCGACCCAAGATTTTTCCGCGCCGAACCGCGGTTCCGAAAATATCCTATGTGATATTCGATGTAATTCTGGACCGATTTTCCCGGCAAGATTTGCAATTCCGGCGGTCTTGGCCCATATAGCGCTCAGCTACAGTCGCACATCGACGGTTCTTGGCGCTTTGCGGCACCTTTCTCCTTCTTTCCCTGCTCCGCGGCACAGGGTCGCTCGAACGTCGGGCTACCCATACTAAGAAGGAGCCAATTCATGGCTATCACCGGAACCGTCAAGTTTTTCAACGCCGACAAGGGCTATGGCTTTATCGCGCCGGATGGCGGCGGCAACGATGCATTCGTGCACATCACCGCGGTTGAGCGCGCCGGCATGCCGACGCTGAACCAGAACCAGCGCGTCACCTACGAGCTCGAGCCCGACAAGCGTGGCAAGCAGTCGGCCGTGAACCTCCAGCCAGCCGATTGATCTCGTCGGCGGAGCAATTCGCCACCTGATCTCGGTTGCGGTGCGGCGGTCTTCGGATCGCCGCACCAACTCTTTCTCTACCCTCCCGCAGGAGCGCATCAGCATGGCCGATAATCCAGAATTTTACCGGGCCCGCGCTGATGAAGAGCGTCGCAATGGCGATGCCGCCCTCCTCGACAATGTCCGCGATCGCTGCCGCCGCGCCGAAAAGGCCTGGGACGACATGGCATCGCGCGCCGAACGCACCCAGATTCTCCGCGCCGCCCGCGAAGCCGCCCCTCCCGGTGGCGAACGCATGATGATCGGCACCCCGTCGATGGTCCCCGCGGAATAAATTCAGATCAGCCCGCGCTAATCACGCTGACAGCAACCGAAACCCGGACGGCACCGCCTCCGGGTTTTGTTGTGTCTGGCGTCCCGGGTTGAATCGACGAGCTATTTCAGCGGCTTGCCGGAGTCCTTCCACCGGTCGAGGATCTGCGATTCCGGTGGTAGCATGTCCGTGACGACCGCCGCTGCGGGCTTCGAAGGCACCGGACTGGCCTTGGCCACTGCAACCGGTGCGCTCGGTGTAACGGCGGCCGTCTCGCCGGCCGAAGCGGCCGCCACCGCCGCAGCCCCGGCCGCGGCGATCATCTCCGGCGTCGGCGGCGCCAATGGCTGGATCTCCCGATGCGGTCCCGGCACCGGCTCGCCACCGGCATAGCGCTGGTTGAACGCCGCGCTCGTGCCCCAATAGCCCTTCCAGCGGTGGAAGAAATGCGCACCGACGACATCGGTCATCACCAGGCTGCGGTTCCACGCCGGGGTCACCGCATAGGTATGGTAATGCGTGGCGAGCCCGACCGGCGCGTAGACATACCCAGCCAGCGCCATCCCCGCAGCCCGCGCCGCCCGAACCCAGGCAGCCCGCGCCGGCACGCGAGCCATCGCCCCGTCGCAGGCGAAGCTGAACTGGCAACCGGCATGCTCCGATCCCTGGTACACCACACCGCACACGGTGCCGGGGAATGCCGGATGCCGCGCGCGGTTGAGGATCACCTGCGCAACCGCCTGTTGCCCCGCGTCAGGCTCCGACGCCGCCTCGTAATAGATCGCGGCGGTCAGACATTGCCGCGCCCGGTCGCGGTCGATCGCCGAGGCGCCCGCCATCGAGAAGGGCCGTGCAGGCACGACGCCGGAATCGAGAGCCACGCCCGCGGGGATCGGCAAGTCGGGCAGGTCGATGGTCCCCGTCACGCCGGCTGCAGGCGCTGCGGTTTCCTGGTCGGCGAAAACCGTGGAGCCAGGGGCGGCCGCCCGCGCATCCGCCGCGACCATGGCGCGATCCCGCGCCGCGTTCCGTTCGGAGATCACGCGCAGAGCAGCGTGCGCGGACATGCCGGCGCCGATCACCAGCAACACGGCAACCATCGCAAGCCAGATGCGGCGCATCAGTCGAACCGTCTGCAACCGAACGCGCAACGCTGTTACCTTCTACCTGCCCCGGGGCAAGACTGCCGCAAGGACCATGAACGTCGCGCATAGCCGATTGGACGCGCACGATCCTCCACCGAATCCGTCCGTCCCAGCACGGGACGACAGGGCACCCTAGCAGGCATGGCTTACCGCAACGTTGCCGTGTCGAGCTTCAACGCGGCTTCGGGGATCACCTCGACCGACGGATAAGCCTTGCGCAGCGGTTCGATGAACTGCTTCGCATCGCCGACCACGACGATGCTCGCTTCCGTCGGATCGAGCAGCGCGGTGGCTGCCGCCTGCACCGCCGCCGGATCGACTGCACCGACCGCGCCCGTGTATCGCTGCAATTCACCGAGCGGCACGTCGTTCTGGACATAGGCGCCTAGGATACCGGCGACGCCGGACGTGGTCTCGATCCCGCGTCCGAAATTGCCGACGAGCACCGCCTTGCGCGTGTCGAGTTCGGCGGTCGGGACGGGCGCCGATCCAAGCCGCGTCATCTCGGCGGCGATCAACGTCACGACCTCGGCCGCCGTGGGATTCTTGGTCTGCGTCCTTGCGGCGATCGTGCCCTGCGTCTTGCCCGCGTCCAGCCCGCTGCTCGCGCCATAGGCCAGCCCGCGCTTGATGCGGATCTCCTGGTTCAGCCGCGACGAGAAGCCACCGCCAAGCACGGTGTTGCCGACTGCGAGCGGATAATAACGCGGATCGCGCCGCGCGATCGCGGGGCGGGCGACGACGACGCCAGCCTGGCCCGCCTCGGGCATGTCGACGACGATGACACGGGGCTTCGGGTACACGATCGCGGGTGCCTTGGGCGTGGCACGGCCGGCGGATGTCCAGCCACCGAACCTTGCCTCCGCCAAGGCCTTTGCACGCGCCGCGCTGACGTCGCCGACCATGATGAGCGTCGCCTGACCCGGCTGGAAACTCCGCGCATAGGCAGCGAGAATGTCCGGACGGGTGATCGCCCGCAACGACAGCGGCGTACCCCCGGTGGGCGCGCCATAAGGCGAGGCGCCGAGCACCGCACGATCGGCGACTAGCGCTGCGACCTGCGCCGGGTCCTTCAACGCCAGCGTGACCGCGTCGATCTGCTGCGTCCGCACCCGCTCGATCTCGTCGGGCGCGAAGGCGGGGTTTACGGCAACGTCCGCGAGGATCGCCATCGCCGGATCGAGCTGGTCCGACTTCACCGTCACCGCGACCGAGGCGCCGTCGCTCCCCGCGTCGCTGCCGATCGCGCCGCCAAGGCCTTCGATAGCGCGCGCGATCTGCGTCGCGGAGCGCGTCTTGGTACCCTTGGTCATCAACTCGGTGGTCAGGTTGCTGACGCCGGGGCGGTTCGCCGGATCGGTCGCTGCACCGCCGGCGGTTACGAGATAGGCGGTGACGATCGGCAGGTCGTGCCGCTCCACCGTGACCAGCCGCATGCCGTTGGCGAGCCGGACCTCGACGGGCTGCGGGATCGTCGGCGATACGGGTGCGCTAGGGGCAGGGGGCTGGACGCGTTGTCCGTCGGGCGCAGGCGTCACGATCGCGACGTTGGCCGGCGCCGTCAGGTCGGCAACCCTTACGGTCGGCGCTACCGTGATCGCATCGGCGACCGCACCGGCGGGCTTGTCGCCGATCGGCAGATACCGGATCGTCGCCGACTGGGTGTCGCCGAGATATTTCTGCGCGACCCGCTGGATATCCGCCGCGCTGACCTGCGCGATCGCCGCGAGTTGCTTGTCCGCCGCCTGCGGATCGCCATCGATCAGCACCGCGGCCGCCAACGTGCTCGCCTTGCCCTCCGCGGTCTCGCGCGACTCGATCGACTGAGTGAGGATCTCGTTCTTCGCCTCGGCCAGTTCGGCGGCCGTTACCGGGGCATCGCGGAACCGGGCGATCTCGCGCTTCAGCGCTGCTTCGCCCGCCTCGGCCGTCTTGCCGCCCGCGAGGATCGCATAGACCACCAGATTGCCGGTCGCCTGCTTCGTGTCGAGGAAGGCTTCCGCGGACTGCGCGAGCTGATCGCGGTACACGACGCTCTCGTACAGCCGCGAGCTCTCGCCCGTTGCCAGCACCGCCTTCAGCACCGTCAGCGCAGCGATGTCGGCATCGCGATCCGCGGGGACATGGTAGCTGACGAGCACTGCAGGCAGCGGCGTATTGGGCTCGTACACGGTACGCGTCACCGCCTTCGTGCGCGCAGGCTCGGCCACCGTTACCCGCGGGATCGCCGCCGATGGCTGCTTGATTCCTGCGAAATACTGGTCGACCCAGCCGTTCAGCTGCGCAGGATCGAAATTGCCCGACACGACCAGGATTGCATTGTCCGGCCGGTAATAGGTCGCATGGAAGGCGCGCACGTCTTCGATCCCGGCGGCTTCGAGATTCTCCAGGCTGCCAATCGTGCCCCGCGCATAGGGATGCGCCGTGTAGGCAAGCGCCGGATAATAGAGCGAGAACAGCTTGCCATAGGGCCGCGAGAGCGTGCTCTGGCGCAGTTCCTCTTTCACGACGTCGCGTTCCGAGCCGAAGCTCTTGGGCTCAACGACAAGGCTCGCCATCCGGTCGGCCTCCGCGAACAACAGCCGCTGGAGGTGATTGGCGGGGATCACCTCGTAATAATTCGTATAGTCGTCGTTGGTCGACGCGTTGTTGTAGCCGCCGACGTCTTCGGTCAGCCGGTCCATCTGTTCCGACACCAGGTTGCGCGTCGACTTGAACATGAGATGTTCGAACATGTGCGCGAAGCCGGACTTGCCCTTGGGGTCGTCCTTCGATCCGACATCGTACCAGACTTGCACCGACACGTTCGGCGTGCCGGTATCGCGGATCGCATAGACACGCAGCCTGTTCGGCAGCGTGCGCTGGGTATAGGCGATCGGCTTGACCCCGATCTGTCGGGGTGCCTGGCCGGGCGCGGTCTGCGCCGCCGCCGCTACGGGGAAACATGCCGCGGTGAGCAGCAGAGCGGAGCGGAGGAGGCGCATCGAGGTCCCTACTTGTTGCGGTTGGCGAACAGCACCGCACCGGCGATGGCCGCAGACCCGATCCCGACGCCGAGACCGATCTTGGCGAGCGGCCAGCTCTTCGCCTTTTCGACCGCGTTGTGTGCGACCGCCTCCGCCTGCAACTTCGCTTCCTTCGCTGCCGCGAGGATCTCGTTCGGGGTGTCGCTATCGATCGGCTTGGTCATGTCTGTTCTCCTTCACTCTTCCGCACGTACTGCGCACGGAACGCGTTCGCGAACTGCGTCAACGCACCAGCAGCGATCGCCGCCCGCAGGTCCGCCATCAATGTCTCATAAAACCAGATATTATGCTCGGTCATCAACATCGCGCCGAGCATTTCACCCGATCGGACGAGGTGATGCAGATACGCCCGGCTCCACGTCGCGCACACGGGGCAGGGGCAGGCGGGGTCGAGCGGCCCGGTATCCTCGCCGAACTTCGCGTTGCGGATATTGATCGGCCCGGTCCGCGTGAAGGCCTGGCCGGTGCGGCCCGACCGGGTCGGCATCACGCAATCGAACATGTCGATCCCGCGCTCGACCGCGCCGACGATATCGTCGGGCTTGCCGACGCCCATCAGATAGCGCGGCTTGTCGACCGGCAACTGGTCCGGCGCGAAGTCGAGGCAGCCGAACATCGCTTCCTGGCCCTCGCCGACCGCCAGCCCGCCGACCGCATAGCCGTCGAAGCCGATGTCGATCAGCGCATCTGCCGAGGATTTGCGGAACCCCTCGTTCAGCGCACCCTGCTGGATCCCGAAGATCGCGTTGTTCTCGGCATGCGCCTCGCCCGCGTCGAACGCCGCGCGCGATCGCTTCGCCCAGCGCATCGATCGCTCCATCGCCGCGGCCTGGACCTCGCGCGTCGACGTCGTCGGCACGAGTTCGTCGAACGCCATGACGATGTTCGAGCCGAGCAACCGCTGGATCTCGATCGACCGCTCGGGGCTCAGCAGATGCCGCGTCCCGTCGAGATGCGACTTGAACGACACGCCTTCCTCGGACCGCTTGGTGAGGTCGGCGAGACTCATCACCTGATAGCCGCCGGAATCGGTCAAAATTGGCTTCGACCAGCCTGAAAACGCATGCAGCCCGCCCAGCCGCGCAACGCGCTCGGCGCCCGGCCGCAGCATCAGGTGATAGGTGTTGCCGAGGATGATGTCGGCGCCAGCCCCGACCACGTCGGCAGGCTTCATCCCCTTGACGGTGGCGGCCGTGCCGACCGGCATGAACGCAGGCGTGCGGATGTCGCCGCGCTGCATCGCGATGACGCCGGTGCGCGCTTTGCCGTCGGTGGCGGAGATCGTGAAGTCGAAACGGGGACGGGTCATGATGTCAGTTTTTCTTGCGGATGCCGTAACGCTCGCCGGGGGCGGCGGCGCGGATCGTGATGAGTTCGGAGCGGGTCAGGATGCCGTCCTTGTCGCGGTCGAACCGCGTGAAGAACTGCGCGAACCGGGTCTGGAGTTCGGCGAGCGTGATCCGGTTGTCGCCATCGCGATCGACCTCGAACGGGCTCGGCAACGCGTTGCGATCGCCCAGCCAGGCCTGCGCCCAGTCGGCATAGGCAATATAACCGATCGAACCCGATGCGGCCCCCTCGGCGGTAGCATAGCTGCGAGCGACGCATGCGGTCAGTTCGGGCTGGGTGACGCGGCCATCGCCGTTCGCATCGCACGCGGCGATGAACAGCGCGGCCGGCTCGGCGAAGATCGTCGCTGGCGGCTGCGGCGTGCCTGCGGGCGGCGGGGCGGCGACGATGGCCTGGAGCAAGGCGATGGCGACAAGCATGCCGCCCGTCATGGCAGCAAGAGCGAGGCGTCGCCATAGCTGTAGAAGCGATACTTCGCTGCGATCGCATGCGCGTACGCCGCTTGCATCCGCTCGCGTCCCATCAGCGCGGAGACGAGCATGAACAGCGTCGAGCGCGGCAGATGAAAATTGGTCATCAGCCCGTCGATCCCGCGGAACCGGTATCCCGGCGTGATGAAGATCGCGGTGTCGCCGTCGAACGGCCGGATCACGTCGTCTTCGCCGGTCGCGCTCTCGATCAGCCGCAGCGACGTCGTCCCGACCGCGATCACGCGACCGCCGCCCGCACGCACCGCGTTCAGCCGGTCGGCGGTCGCGGCATCGATCCGGCCCCATTCGGCGTGCATCCGGTGCTCGGTCGTGTCGGTCGCCTTGACCGGCAGGAACGTCCCCGCGCCGACGTGCAGCGTCAGCGTGGCATGGCCGATCCCGGCCGCCTCGAGCGCCGCCATCAGCGCGGGCGTGAAATGCAGCGCCGCGGTCGGTGCGGCCACCGCGCCCGGTTCGGCAGCGAACATCGTCTGGTAATCGTCCGCGTCGCGTTCGTCGGTCGGGCGCTTGCCCGCAATGTACGGGGGCAGCGGCATGTGACCGGCGCGTTCGAGCAGCAGCTCGACCGGCGCGTCGCCTGCGAACACCAGGGCGTAGCTGCCGTCATCCTCGCGATCGACCGCCGCTGCGCTGACGCCGTTGCCGAAATCGATCACGTCGCCGTCGCGCAGTCGCCGCGCGTTGCGAATGAACGCGCGCCATCGCCGCGGCCCCTCGCGCTTGTGCAGCGTCGCGCCGATCTTCGCATCGCCGCGCCGCCCGTCGAGCTGCGCCGGGATCACGCGCGTATCGTTGAAGACGAGAATGTCGCCGCGTCGCAGCGACGAAGGCAGGTCCGCGACGCCCGCATCGCGCGTGGCGTCACCTTCGAGCACCAGCATCCGTGCAGCATCGCGCGGCGCCGCGGGGCGGAGCGCGATGTTGGCAGGTGGCAGGTCGAAGTCGAAAAGGTCGACGTTCAACGGAGTCTCACTTCTTCGCAGGAGCCTTCTTGGCCGGTGCCTTGCGGGTGGCGGGCGCAAGCTTGGGCTTGGCCGCATCCGGACCGCTCGCCGTGCCCGGCAACGTCACCGGCGCACCCAGTGCGGCCGGGGGCGGACCCGCGACATAAGCGGGGGGATTGTCGGCGGCGATATAGGCATGGACGATGCGCGACGGGTTCGCCGGCGGCTCGCCGCGCTGGATCGCGTCGACATATTGCATCCCGTCGAGCACGCGCCCGAACACGGTGTACTTCTTGTCGAGGCTCAGGCGCGGCTGGAACACGATGAAGAACTGGCTGTTCGCGCTGTCTTCCTTGTCCGATCGCGCGGCCGACACCGCACCGCGGACATGTGGCAGATAGTTGAACTCGGCCTTCACGTCGGGCAGCGTCGAGCCGCCGGTACCGTCACCCTTGGGATCGCCGCCCTGCGCCATGAACCCGTCGATCACGCGGTGAAACGCGAGCCCGTCATAAAAATGCTGGCGGGTGAGCGTCTTGATCCGCTCGACCATCAGCGGCGCGACATCGGGTCGCAGCCAGATCGTCACGCGGCCGCCGGTCGAGAGATCGAGCAGCAGCAGATTCTGCGTATCGGTCGTGAGGGGTGGCGTCGCGCGCGCGGGGGCGGCAACGACATTCTTCTGCGCCGCGACCGGCACCGTGACCAGGCACCCGAGCAACGCGAACATTCCGACGAAAAAGCGCATCAAATTCCCACTCGCAAGAGGCCCGGCGCAACCAGGCTGCCGCCACTTAGAGCAAATCCCCGCTTGCGCCAATCTGAACGTGCCGGCTCTTTGTCCCGAGCATGCCGGGGTTATGCGGTCACGATTTCGGGCAGGATCGCGTCCAGCAACAGGGCGCCCGCTTCGGTGACGCGGAGCCGACCCGGTATGTGCTCGATCAGCCCCAGCTGCTCCAGGCGTGCCACGGCCGCCATGTCGACCGGAACCACGCCGGCATTCAGCCCGGTGATCCGGTCGAGGTCGACGCCTTCGGCCAGCCGCAGGCCCATCAGCAACGCCTCGGTCGCGCGGGTCGCAGGCGAAAGCGGATCCTCCACTTCCATGCCGTGGCCATTGCGCTCGATTGCGGCCAGCCAGTTCTCCGGCTTCTTCCGCCGCACCGTGGCCAGCCCGCCACGCCGCCCATGCGCGCCCGGTCCGATCCCGGCATAATCCTGATACCGCCAGTAAGCGAGGTTGTGGCGGCTCTCGGACCCGGGCCGTGCGTGGTTCGACGTCTCGTAGGCGGGCAGCCCGGCTGCGGCGGTATCGGCACGCGTCGCCTCGAACAGATCGGCGGCCGAGTCGCCGTCGGGGATCACGATCCGTCCCGCCAATGCCTCGGTCGCGAACCGTGTGCCGGGCTCGATCGTCAACTGGTACAGCGACAGATGCTCGGTCCCGAAACTAAGCGCACGCGCCAACTCCGCGCGCCACGCGGCAAGCCGTTGCCCCGGCAGCGCATAGATCAGGTCGAAGCTAACGCGCGGGAATACCCCCTGCGCGGTCGCGAGCGCGGCCTGCCCCTCGTTCAAGTCATGCGCGCGCCCGAGGAACTTCAACGCAGCATCGTCGAGCGATTGCAGCCCGAGCGACACTCGGTTGACCCCGGCGCGCGCGAGATCCGCAAACCGCGCGGCCTCGACCGAGGAGGGGTTGGCCTCCAGCGTGATCTCGATCCCGTCCGCGAACCCCCAGGCCTTCTCGGCCGCGTCCAGCACCGCCGCGACCGTTGACGGCGGCATCAGCGACGGCGTGCCGCCGCCGAAGAAGATCGACTGCAATTTTCGCCCGGGCAGTACGCGCGCCTCATGCGCAAGGTCGGTGATCAGCGCGGCGCGCCACGCGGCCTGGTCCACCTCCTCGCGGACATGGCTGTTGAAATCGCAATAGGGGCATTTCGACACGCAGAAGGGCCAATGGACGTAGAGCGCCAGATCGGACGAGCGCGTGGGGCTTGGTGTTTGGGATGCGGGCATTATCTGGCGCATATGGTCGCACGAGGCGATCGAAGGAAGCGCTATGACGGGTCGGTTGGGTTTGGCGGTCGCCGCGGCGCTGATGGTGGCAGGGTGCGCGCAAGGCCCCGAGCGCGTGGTCGAGCGTCGCGAGACGCAGGCCCCGGCACCGCGTGGGCCCAGCTTGCTGAAGGCCGCGATGATGGACGGTCACAACGCCGCGCGCGCCGCGGTCGGCGTCGCGCCGCTGACCTGGAGCGATACGCTGGCGACCACCGCGCGCGCCTATGCGGAGGAAATGGCACGCACGGGCAAGTTCGCCCATGCTCCCCAGCCGCAGGGCATGACCCGCGAGGGCGAAAACCTTTGGACGGGGACGCGCTACGCCTATGCCTATGCCGAGATGATGGGGCATTGGGTCGCCGAGCAACGCGACTTCATCAACATGCCGACACCCGGGTTCAGTCGCACCGGCAAGGTCGAGGATGTCGCGCATTATACGCAGATCGTGTGGCGCGGCTCGACCCGGGTCGGCTGCGCGATGGCGAGCAGCAAGACCGACGATTACCTGGTGTGCCGCTATTCGCCGCCGGGCAACGTGTTCGGCGAGAAAGCCTATTGATCCCGATCAATATGGGTCTGATCGCCGACTGAATCGGTGGTATTTTGTTAAGCCGTTCGGGGCTAATATATTTTAATGAGTTCAGTAACCCCGTCTGACGGCGCGCGTGGCGGCTGTCCCGGATGTCGCGACGGCGCCGGGTTGTCCTTTACCTTCTCGATGGCGTTCCAGCCGATCGTCGATGCCGACACCGAGACGGTGTTCGCCTATGAGGCGCTCGTTCGCGGTCCCGAGGGGCAGTCGGCGCAGAGCGTTCTCAGCCAGGTAGACTCGGCGAACCTGTATGCATTCGACCAGCAGTGCCGCGTGCGCGCGATCGAGACGTCGGTGAAGGCGGGGCTGCTCGATACGTCCGCGCGGCTGTCGATCAATTTCCTGCCAAACGCGGTCTATTCGCCGGCGGCGTGCATCCAGCTGACGCTGAAGACCGCGGGGGCGGTGGGGATGCCGACCGACCGGCTGATCTTCGAGTTCACCGAGAATGAGGAGATGCTTGATCCCGCGCATGTCGCCAACATCATCGCGACGTACCAGAAGATGGGGTTCGGCACCGCGCTCGACGATTTTGGCGCGGGGCATGCCGGGCTCAATCTGCTCGCGCGGTTCCAGCCGGACATCATCAAGCTCGACATGGAGCTGATCCGCGACATCGACACGAGTTCGCCGCGGCGGATCATCGTCGAGGGAATGGTGCGGATGTGCGCCGCGCTCGGGATCCGGGTGATCGCCGAGGGGGTCGAGACGCTGGGCGAATACGACGCACTCCGCGCGCTCGGCGTACGGTATATCCAGGGATATCTGCTGGCAAAACCGGCGTTCGAGGCGCTGCCCGCCGTGCAATGGCCGGTGCGGCAAAAGCTGGCGGTCTGAACGCTTCGCGTCCGTCATCCTGACTTTCGTCAGGATGACGTAGAGGGGGTAGGCGGCGGTATGTTGTCCGCCGCCAACAGCTCAGAACACCGCGGCTTCGAGCAGCTTGAACGCCTCGTTGCGGTGGCTGATCGCGTTCTTGGTCTCGTGCGGCAGTTCGGCATAGGTCTGATCGTAGCCGAGCGGCACGAACACCGGATCATAGCCGAACCCGACATTCCCGCGTGGCGGCCAGACGAGCGTCCCCTCAGCACGCCCTTCGAACCACTCGACATGGCCATCGGGCCACGCGAGCGCGAGCACGCTGACGAAATGCGCACCGCGGGTCGCATCGGGGCCCTTGGCGACGACCGCATCCTCGACCTTCTGCATCGCCATCATCCAGTCGCGGCCGGTCGGCGTCTCCGCCCAATCGGCGGTGTAGACGCCCGGATCGCCGTTCAGCGCATCGACGCACAGCCCGCTATCGTCCGCCAGCGCAGGATAGCCCGACAGGTCAGCCGCCGAGCGCGCCTTCAGTTCTGCATTCGCGAAGAAGGTCGTACCCGTCTCGATCGGCTCGGGCAGGTCGAGTTCGGCCGCCGAGACGACCTCGAGACCGCGTCCTTCGAGCAACGCCGCGATTTCGCGGACCTTGCCCTTGTTGTGGCTGGCGATGACCAGCTTGCCCGGCTGGAGCTTGCGGATCGCCTGCGGCTCTTTCCCCTCGCCGCTCATTTCGCGACGGCCTTCGCCTGCGCGGCGAAGATGTCGGTGCAGCCGATCCGCGCGAGACGCAGCAGGCGGAGCAGCGCCTCCTCGTCATAGGTCGCGCCCTCGGCGGTGGCCTGCGCCTCGGCGATGTTGCCGTTTTCGAGCAGGACGAAGTTCGCATCCGCATCCGCGCCCGAATCCTCGATATAGTCGAGGTCGAGCACCGGATTGCCCTGATAGATGCCGCAGCTAATCGCCGCGACCTTCTGAGTCAGCGGGTCGGCGGTCAGCTTGCCGCTCGCGAGCAACCCGTCGATCGCGAGCCGCAGCGCGACCCAGCCGCCCGAGATCGACGCGGTGCGCGTGCCGCCATCCGCCTGGATCACGTCGCAGTCGATCACGATCTGGCGCTCGCCGAGCAGCTTGAGGTCGACGACCGCGCGAAGGCTACGCCCGATCAGCCGCTGGATTTCCTGCGTGCGGCCCGACTGCTTGCCCTTGGCGGCTTCGCGGTTGTTGCGCGTGTTGGTCGCGCGCGGGAGCATGCCGTACTCGGCGGTAACCCAGCCTTCGCCCTTGCCGCGCATGAATGGCGGGACCTTTTCCTCGACGCTGGCGGTGACGAGCACCTTGGTGTCGCCGAAGCCGATCAGCACGGAGCCCTCGGCATGCTTGGTGAAGCGCGGCTCGATCGTGATCTCACGCATCTGGTCTGGGGCGCGGCCGGATGGGCGCATGGTCGGTATCCTAAAAGCGAAGTGAATGGTTGCCCGCTGCCTAGCCTTTCGTCCGGCCGCTCGCCAGCCCAACTACCGCCGTCATCCTGACGAAAGTCAGGACCCAGGGTGACCGAACGGCGTCCCGTGTGGCTCTGGGTCCTGACTTTTGTCAGGATGACGGGGACGGGGGGCGCATTCCTCTTTGTCCGCCCATCGATCCGCCCTAGATCAAAGCGATGGCCACGCCCCCCGTCACAGAACTGACCGACCGCGCGCGCGACATTTTCCGCGCGGTCGTCGACAGCTATCTCGCCAGCGGTACGCCGGTGGGATCGAAGACGATCGCGCAACTGACGGGCTTGAGCCTATCGCCCGCCTCGATTCGTGGCGTGATGGGCGAACTCGAGGGGCTCGGCTTGCTCGCCAGCCCGCATACCAGCGCGGGGCGGATGCCGACCGATCTGGGGCTTCGGTTGTTCGTCGACGGCATGATGCAGGCGATGGAGCCCTCGTTCGAGGAGCGCCAGACGATCGAGGCACGCGCGGGCGTCGGCGGTCCGGTCGAGGAGGCGCTCGCCGCCACCACGCTCGCGCTGTCGGGGCTGTCGGCGTGCGCGGGGCTGGTGATGGTGCCCAAGCGCGAGCTGAGACTGCGCCAGATCGCGTTCGTCACGCTGTCGCCGCAACAGGCGCTCGCGGTGCTGGTCAGCGAGGATGGCTCGGTCGAGAACCGCGTGATCGCGATGCCGCCCGGCTTGACGCCGTCCGCGCTGGTCGAGGCGGGTAACTACATGTCGGCGACGCTCGGCGGGCTGACGCTGGCCGAAGCGCGGGGTCGGATCGAGCGCGAGCTGGCGGACGGGCAGGCGGCACTCGACGGCGCCGCGCGGACGCTGGTCGAGCGCGGGATTGCGGTGTGGAGCGAGGATGCGGATCGCCGCCCGGTGCTGATCGTGCGCGGGCAGGGGCGGCTGATCGATGCCGCCGCCGCCGCCGATCTCGACCGGGTCCGCGACCTGCTCGACGATCTCGAGGGAAAGCAGGAAGTCGCATCGCTTTTGGACAGTGCGCGCGCCGGCGATTCGACGCGGATTTTCATCGGTGCCGAGACCAAATTGTTCGCGTTGTCAGGGTCTTCGGTCATAGCGCGACCGTTCCGGGGATTAGACGGCCGAGTGGTCGGCGTGGTGGGCGTGATTGGCCCGACGCGGTTGAACTATGCGCGCGTCGTGCCCATGGTGGATTTCACGGCTGCAACGCTCGCCCGGTTGATGGGTTGAGCCGGCCCAACTTATAGGGAAAACCATGTCCGAGACCGACCAGAACGCTCCTGCAGACCTGCGCGAAGAGACCGCCGAAGACGCGCCCGAAGTCGCCACGAACGACCGCGTCGCCGAGCTCGAGAACCAGCTGGCCGAAGCCAAGCAGAACGTCCTCTACGCGCAGGCCGAGATCCAGAACGTCCGCCGCCGCGCGGAGAAGGAAGCGCAGGACGCCCGCGCCTATGCCGCCACCGCGTTCGCACGCGACGTGCTGTCGGTTGCCGACAACCTCGCGCGCGGCCTGTCGGCGATCCCGGCCGACCTGCGTGCGGACGACAAGATGAAGGGCCTCGTTACCGGGCTCGAAGCGACCGGTCGCGAGCTGGAGAGCGTGTTCCAGCGTCACGGCATTACCAAGATTGCCGCCGAGGGCCAGATGCTCGACCCGAACAAGCATCAGGCGATGCTGGAAATCCCGAGCGACCAGCCGGCCGGCACGATCGTCCAGGAAATGCAGGCAGGCTACATGATCAAGGACCGCCTGCTGCGTCCTGCGATGGTCGGTGTCGCCAAGGCCGGGTAACGTACGGGGAGAGCGGCGTGCACGATCTGGTCGGAGTGCTGATCGAGGGACTGGGCGCCGCTATCCCGGACACGTGGAAGCAGTTTTTAATCTGGCTGGCCGTAGTTGCGGTACTGTCCGGTCTCTTGTTCCTATTCTTCTAGCCGCGCCGTCATGCCGGGAGCGTTCCGGCATCCACCGTGCCGCGCATTTACGCTCGCTGGATCGGCGGAGCGGTGGACCCCGGAACAGGTTCGGGTGACGGGGGTTTTGGGCTTCGTCAGGATAAACATATGAACCAGAACCTCACCACCGATCGCCAGACCTTCGCCACGCATCTCGAATGCTCGATCACCGGCGAACGTTACGAGGCGGATCAGTTGCATGGCCTGTCACGCGCCGGCAGGCCGCTGCTCGTCCGCTACGACCTCGACGCGGTGCGTTCGGCGATTTCGCGTGACACGATCGAGGCGCGGCCGACCGATCTGTGGCGGTGGCGCGAGCTGCTGCCCGTGCGGCAGACCGCCAACATCGTCAGCCTCGGCGAGATCGAGACGCCGCTGGTGCCGCTGACCAAGTCAGGCGGTCCGAACGTTCTGGTCAAGGACGAAGGCCGCCTGCCGACCGGGTCATTCAAGGCGCGCGGGCTCGTCATGGCCGTCGCCATGGCCAAGGAACTCGGCGTCAAGAAGATCGCGATGCCGACCAACGGCAATGCCGGCGCGGCGCTGGCCGCCTACGCGACGCGCTGCGGGATCGAGACGATCGTGTTCTGTCCCGACGATACCCCCGAGATCAACGTCCGCGAGATCGCAATGCAGGGCGCACGCGTCTGGCGCGTCAACGGCCTGATCGACGATTGCGGTGCGATCGTCGGCAAGGGCGCCGCCGAAGGGCGCTGGTTCGATTTCTCGACGCTGAAGGAGCCCTACCGGATCGAGGGCAAGAAGACGATGGGGCTCGAACTCGCGGCGCAGTTCGGCTGGAAACTGCCCGATGCGATCTTCTACCCGACCGGCGGCGGCACCGGCTTGATCGGGATGTGGAAGGCGTTCGACGAGCTCGAGAAGCTCGGCTGGATCGGCTCTGAGCGCCCCAAGATGTTCGCGGTGCAGGCTAGTGGCTGCGCACCGATCGTCCGCGCGTTCGAGGCGGGCGAGGAGCATGCCGAACGCTGGGAGGATGCAAGCACCGTCGCGGCGGGCATCCGCGTGCCGAAGGCGGTCGGCGATTTCCTGATTCTCCGCGCGGTCCGCGAGAGCGGCGGCCAGGCGCTGGCGGTCGGCGATCCTGCCATCCTAAAGGCCGTTGAAGCCGCGGCGAAGCAGGACGGCCTGCTATTGTGCCCCGAAGGTGGTGCGACGCTCGCGGCCTATCATCAGGCGCTGAACACCGGGCTGGTCGACGAAGACGACAAGGTCGTTCTTTTCAATTGCGCGACCGGCTTGAAATATCCGATGCCCGAAGCACCGCAAGCGCTTGATAGAACACAACCTATCGATTTCGACGTGCTGTAAGCCGCGGACCAACCCGGATCTGGTAGGTCGCGATCTACCAGATCCATGGTTGAAATTGATCCATGTTGTCTGCAACGGGGCGCCCTTCATCACAAAAGGGGTCTTCAATGCAGAAAATCATTCAGGTCGTGTGCGTAGTGCTCATTGCGGCAGCGGTAATGTTCGGCGGGCGCTGGTACATGTACGTCGCGCAGGGCTCGAGCCCGTATGACGAGGTCGGCATCGCGCTGAACGGCTATGCACCGGGGCCGATGCGGGCATGGGGTTGCCACAAGATGCAGGCGCGGTTCCCAGGCCAGTTGCCGCCATATGGATGTGGCGGGCCGGATGGTCGTAGCTGGCTCTGAGACTGTCGTCATGGACTATCCCCTCGTCATCCCAGCGAAAGCTGGGATCTCCCCGTGATAGCGCGGGCCTTTGCCGCTTGAGATCCCAGCGTTCGCTGGGATGACGGCGGACGATTTCTATCCTCCCCTGTAAGGGGAGGTGGCAGCGCGCAGCGATGACGGAGGGGTGATCCGTTCTCGATAGGGCGATACCCCTCCGTCGCTTCGCGCCATCTCCCCTTGCAGGGGAGGATCGACGCGTTCAGATCAACACTTGCGGCACGAACGGCAACACGCTCTCATACTGCGCAAGCGGGGGCGCACCCGCCACCGTCGCTCCCGCGCGCAACAAGAACGCGTGCCGCACGATCTCGCCCTGCTGCTCGATCCCATAGCGGTGCAGCGCCACCCCAGGCCGGAACGCATAATCGTACCGGCACCACGGATGCCGGGCGAGCGGCAGGAACACCCCGCGCTGGTGCTGCCAGATATGCGTCATCTCGTGGACGAACAGCCCCTGCAAGGTGAGGTTCGCGTGCGTGAAATCGTCGCACCACAAATCGCCCTTGGGATGGAAGTGGATGCACCCGCGTGGTGCCATCACCGTGTCGCGCGGCTGGAAGAACGCCCATTTGCTGCGCGACAGGCGCACTTGCGCATAGTCGATCGCGCCTCCGAACATCGACGCCGCCAGCGCCGTCTCCCCCTCGGTCAGCGCGCGCCTTGCGTTTTCGCGGGTCACTTGCCCGCAGGTGTCCCCGCAGCCACGACGTTCGCGTTGTTCAGGATCCGCGTCCCGTCCGCGAACGCAAACGTCAGCATCACGCGATCACCCGGCTTGATCCCCGAATTCATGCTGAACAGCATCACATGCCGCCCACTCGGCGCAAAGCTCACATCGGTGTTTGACGGGATCTCGACCTTGGCGATCGGCGCCATCGTCGACATGCCGCCCTTGTCCATCGTCTCGTGCATCTCGGCCTTGATCGCGACGTCGGTCGTGACCGAGATCAGCGTCGCGGGCGCAGGCCCGCCATGCACCGTGAAATAGGCCGCTGCCGGTCGCCCCGTCACCGCGCCCAGCCGCACCCACGCGCCGTCGACTGACAGCTCCTTGGGCTGCGAGCACGACGCCAGTGCCATCGCGGCGACACCCAGTCCGAAAACGATACGCATAGGTTACTTTTCTCCGGCCCCTGCCTCTTGTGCATCCTATGGCCGGTACAATCTTGCGGCAAGCGCGAGGCCACCTATATCGCGCCCATCATCAGAAAGGTTCCACTCCCGTAACGGGGCGGAACCGATTTCGTATTTCGTTTCAAGTGAGGGGCTAATCAGAACTCATGGCTAAAGTAATCGGTATCGATCTCGGCACGACCAACAGCTGCGTTTCCGTCATGGAAGGCGGCAAGCCCAAGGTTATCGAGAATTCCGAAGGCGCGCGCACCACGCCGTCGATCGTCGCGTTCGCCAAGGATGGCGAGCGACTGGTCGGCCAGCCGGCCAAGCGCCAGGCAGTGACCAACGGCGACAACACCATCTTCGCAGTGAAGCGCCTGATCGGCCGTCGTTTCGACGATCCGATCACCAAGAAGGACACCGAGCTGGTCCCGTACAAGATCTCGCGCGGGCCGAACGGCGACGCATGGGTCTCGGCCGGCGGCAAGGATTACTCGCCGTCGCAGATCTCGGCGTTCACGCTGCAGAAGATGAAGGAAACCGCCGAGTCGTATCTCGGCGAGACGGTCACGCAGGCGGTCATCACCGTCCCGGCCTACTTCAACGACGCACAGCGCCAGGCGACCAAGGACGCCGGCCAGATCGCCGGCCTCGAAGTGCTGCGCATCATCAACGAGCCGACCGCGGCGGCGCTGGCTTACGGCCTCGACAAGCAGGACGGCAAGACGATCGCGGTCTACGATCTCGGTGGCGGCACGTTCGACATCTCGGTGCTCGAGATCGGCGACGGCGTGTTCGAGGTGAAGGCCACCAACGGCGACACCTTCCTCGGCGGTGAGGATTTCGACAACAAGATCGTCCAGTTCCTCGCCGACGAGTTCAAGAAGGCCGAGGGCATCGACCTCGCCAAGGACAAGCTGGCGCTGCAGCGTCTGAAGGAAGCCGCCGAGAAGGCGAAGATCGAGCTCAGCTCGGCGCAGTCGACCGAGGTCAACCTGCCCTTCATCACCGCGGACCAGAACGGCCCGAAGCATCTGGTGAAGTCGATCACGCGCGCCGATCTGGAGCGGATGGTCGAGGACCTCGTCAAGCGTACGCTCGAGCCTTGCCGCAAGGCGCTCGCAGACGGCGGCCTGAAGCCCGAGGACATTTCGGAAGTCGTGCTCGTCGGTGGCATGACGCGCATGCCGCGCGTCCGTGAAGTCGTGAAGCAGTTCTTCGGCAAGGAGCCGCACACCGGCGTCAACCCGGACGAAGTCGTCGCCATGGGCGCCGCGATCCAGGCCGGCGTGCTGCAGGGCGACGTCAAGGACGTGCTGTTGCTCGACGTGACGCCGCTGTCGCTCGGCATCGAGACGCTGGGTGGCGTGTTCACCCGGATGATCGATCGCAACACGACGATCCCGACCAAGAAGTCGCAGACCTATTCGACCGCCGACGACAACCAGGGCGCGGTGACGATCCGCGTGTTCCAGGGCGAGCGCGAGATGGCGGCCGACAACAAGATGCTCGGCAACTTCGATCTCGTCGGCATCCCGCCCGCACCGCGCGGCGTGCCGCAGATCGAGGTCACGTTCGACATCGACGCGAACGGTCTCGTCAGCGTCTCGGCCAAGGACAAGGGCACCGGCAAGGAGCAGCAGATCCGCATCCAGGCGTCGGGTGGTCTTTCGGACAGCGACATCGACCAGATGGTCCGCGATGCCGAGACCTTCGCCGAGGAGGACAAGAAGCGTCGTGCGGGTGCCGAGGCGAAGAACAACGCCGAGTCGCTGGTTCACACCACCGAGCGCCAGCTCGCCGACAATGGCGACAAGGTCGACGAGTCGCTCAAGACCGAGATCCAGGCCGCGATCGACGCGACCAAGGCTGCGGTCGAGAGCGGCGATGCGGACGCGATGACCGAGAAGAGCACCGCGCTCGCCCAGGTCGCGATGAAGCTCGGCCAGGCGATCTACGAGAAGCAGGCCCAGGCGGACGCATCGCCGTCGGCCGATGGCGACGCGGCGAAGAAGGACGACGACGTTGTCGACGCCGAATTCTCGGAAGTCGACGACAACCCGAAGGCGTAACAACCTACTGCTCCCTCTCCCCTCCGGGGAGAGGGGCGGGGTGAGGGGCAGGCGCCTCGCAGAGAGCGCATTCTCGGTGAGACATCGCCCCTCACCCAACCCTCTCCCCGGAGGGGAGAGGGCTAAGAGGGCCGCTATGAGTACCCAGACAGACTATTACGAACTGCTCGAGATCGAGCGGACCGCGGATGCGGGGACGATCAAGTCGTCCTACCGCAAGCTCGCGATGAAATATCACCCGGACAAGAATGCCGGCTGCAAGGATTCCGAGGCGCAGTTCAAGGCGGTCAGCGAGGCATATGACTGCCTCAAGGACCCGCAGAAGCGTGCGGCCTATGATCGCTTCGGCCATGCCGCGTTCCAGAACGGCGGCGGCGGTGGTCATGGTGGCGGCGCGCAGGATTTCGGCGGCTTCAGCGATATCTTCGAAAGCGTCTTCGGCGAATTCATGGGCGGCGCTCAGCGCGGCGGCGGTGGCCGCAGTTCGGCACGCCGCGGTGCAGACCTGCGCTACGACATGGAAGTCAGCCTGGAAGAGGCATATCACGGCAAGGCGACCGAGGTCACGATCGACGTCTCGGCACCCTGCGATACCTGCGACGGCAGCGGCGCGCGCGCCGGCACCCGCGCCAAGACCTGCCAGCATTGCGGCGGCCACGGCAAGGTGCGTGCGCAGCAGGGCTTCTTCGTCGTCGAGCGCGCCTGCCCGGTCTGCAACGGCGCGGGCCAGGTCATTGCCGATCCGTGTCCCGATTGCCGCGGCGAGGGCCGCGTCGACAAGACCAAGACACTCTCGATCAACGTCCCCCCAGGCGTCGACGAAGGCACGCGCATCCGCATGACGGGTGAAGGCGAAGCCGGCGCGCGTGGTGCTCCGGCGGGCGATCTGTACATCTTCCTCCACGTGACGAAGCACAATCTGTTCGAGCGCGAGGGCACGACCCTGTTCGCGCGCGCGCCGATCAGCTTCACCGTCGCGTCGCTCGGTGGGTCGCTGTCGATCCCCGGCCTCGACGGCCGCACGCACGAGATCAAGATCCCCGCGGGGATCCAGTCGGGCAAGCAGCTTCGTCAGCGCGGCGCCGGCATGCCCGTCCTGCAGGGCCGCGGACATGGCGACCTCGTCGTCCAGATCGATGTCGAAACGCCGACGCGTCTCAGCAACCGCCAGAAGGAATTGCTCGAGATGTTCCGCGAGACCGAGACCGGCGACGAATGCCCCGAAAGCCAGGGCTTCTTCGCAAAACTCAAGGGCGTGTTCGCGGGCGAATAGGCCGGATCAGGTATCAGGGGGGGCGCAATGCTGGCATGTCTTTTCACGATGATTGCATGCTGGGTGGTCATTGCCGCCTTCCCCGACACGCCGATCGGTATCGCCCTCCGTCATGCCCTTATCGACCGCCCGGCGGCTCGGCTGATGCGGGTGACCCGGGGTGACGCCGCCGTGATGGTTCTGCTGATGATGACGGCGGCAATGGTCACGCTTGTTGGCGAAGGTGACGGCATCGGGATGTTGGCGATGGGCGCGCCCGACATTGCAGTCTGGATCACCACGTTCGAGGTGTCGGCGTATGTCGACGTCATCATCGCCTTGGGCGCAGCCGCCTCGGGTCTCCACCTACGCGGTGCCATAGCGCGGTATGCAGGCATTTTTGCTCGCGGTGGCCGCGCTCGCGCGACAGATCGTGCGCGCCGGTCGCGCAAGATGCGCCCGTCCGCAGCCGATAATGACGACGAGCCGGGGCTGCTGGCGCGCGTGGCCTGAAGAAGAATAGGATATGTACCAGCCTGGCCGCGCCCCCTCGCAAGGGGGCGGGCGGGCCGATGCGTCAGAGCGTGGAAATGACCACGCCGACCACCAGCGCCTGAGCCGCGATCGCCAGCATGGTGCTGGACACGGTTTCGAACATACGCATGGGAAGGTCTCCGATGCCGGAACAATATCCGGCAACCGGGATATGGATATAGTTGCGTGTTGTCGCAATTTTGTAACACGTAATCGCAATTGCGTTACGCGCACTTTGGGGGCTGACGCGGCGCTTTCTCAGCTACCAACCGTCATCCTGACGAAAGTCAGGACCCAGAGTACCGCGTGCTGCCCTGCGTGGCTCTGGGTCCTGACGTCCATCAGGATGACGGGCTAATTGGCGCCCTCAAGCCGCGCCGAACACCCGTGCGAAGATCGTGTCGACGTGCTTCAGATGATAGCCAAGGTCGAACTTGTCCTCCAGTTCGGCATCCGACAGCGTCACTTCCGGATCCGTCTTGAGCAACTCCAGCAGCGACAGCGCGCCGTCCGAATCCCACACCTTCATCGCGTTGCGCTGGACCAGGCGATACGCGTCCTCGCGGCTCACGCCTGCCTGCGTCAGCGCGAGCAGCACGCGCTGCGAATGGACCAGGCCACCCATCTTGTTGAGATTCTTCAGCATCCGCTCGGGGTACACGACCAGCTTGTCCATCACGCCGGTCAGCCGCGCGAGCGCGAAGTCGAGTGTGATCGTGGCATCGGGCCCGATATAGCGCTCGACCGACGAGTGCGAGATGTCGCGCTCATGCCACAGCGCGACGTTCTCCATCGCCGGCGTGACATAGCCGCGCACCATCCGCGCGAGGCCGGTGAGGTTCTCGGTCAGCACCGGGTTGCGCTTGTGCGGCATCGCCGAAGACCCCTTCTGGCCGGGCGAGAAGAATTCTTCCGCCTCGAGCACTTCGGTGCGCTGCAGATGCCGGACCTCGGTCGCGAGCCGCTCGATCGAACTGGCGATCACACCCAACGTGGCGAAGAACATCGCGTGGCGATCACGCGGGATGACCTGCGTCGAGACGGGTTCGACCGACAGCCCGAGCTTGCCCGCGACATACTCCTCGACGAACGGATCGATGTTCGCGAACGTGCCGACCGCCCCCGAAATCGCGCAGGTCGCGACGTCGTCGCGTGCAGCGATCAGCCGCGCGCGGTTGCGCGCGAATTCGGCATGCGCCTGCGCGAGCTTCAGCCCGAACGTGACCGGCTCGGCGTGGATGCCATGGCTGCGGCCAATCGTCGGCGTCATCTTGTGCTCGCGCGCGCGGCGTTCGAGCACCACAAGCAACGCGTCGAGATCGGCGATCAGGATGTCGCTCGCCTTGGCCAGCTGCACCGCGAGGCAGGTGTCGAGCACGTCCGACGAGGTCATGCCCTGGTGCATGAAGCGCGCCTCGGGGCCGACATGCTCGGCGACGTTGGTCAGGAACGCGATGACGTCGTGCTTGGTCTCGCGCTCGATCTCGTCGATCCGGTCGACCTCGAACGCGCCCTTCGCCCAGATCGCCGCGGCCGCCTCCTTGGGGACGACGCCGAGCTCGGCGAGCGCGTCGGTGGCGTGCGCCTCGATCTCGAACCAGATCTTGAAGCGCGCTTCGGGCGTCCAGATCGCGACCATGTCGGGGCGGGAATAGCGGGGGACCATGGGTTTCCTCGGGGCTGATGACGGGCGTGATGGCAATGCTGCGGTGGCGGTCTCCGTTCGGAGGTCTCGCCGATGCAGGCGGAAAACGCGGTAGCAGGACGCAGGAAAAGGTTCAAATACCCCTCACCGCGTATAAAAGTCCCGATCTGGCGCGTATAAAGATGGTGAGCGGTTCGCATCCCCGAGTAGATCTCAGGCTTGGTTGCAGAGCAGCTTAGTGAATCTGTAGAACAGCATTGGAGAGACGTAATGTTGAAATATGCTATGTTGGCAGGCGCGGCTCTGATTGCTGCCCCCGTATTGGCACAGACGGCCACACCATCCTCGCAAGCTTCTGCGACCGGTGGCGGTGTTGCCGCGCAGACGTCGCAGTCTGGCGCGATGACGACTCCCCAGTCCGGCGCGCCGACCGACCCGGTGCCGATGCAGTCCGCCGCGCGCGAACAGCCGGCAACGGGCAGCCAGGTCGCGCAGGTCGTCGACAGCGAGTTCCCGACCTATGACAAGAATGGCGACGGCAAGCTCAGCGCGGCCGAATTCGGCGGCTGGATGGTTGCGCTGAAGACCAAGACGGACCCGGCGACCAAGCCCGACGCACCCGAGACGAAAAAGTGGGTGTCCGCGGCGTTCGCCCAGGCGGATGCCGACAAGAACAAGTCGCTGACAAAGGCCGAAGTCACCGGCTTTCTGACGCAAGGCTGACCGTAGCGGCGCCTTGGATTACGGTGGCGGATCGACGATCGTCGATCCGCCACCACTCGGGCGCCGTACGTCAGAGGGCCTTGCGCGCCGCGCGTTCCTTCTCGACCCGCGCCTCGCCAAGCATCTGACCCTGCGCCTCGACCGCTGCCTGCAGCAGGCGCTCGGACGTCTCGACCGCCGCGTCGGGCGTCAGCGAAACGGCCACCCCGTCCGGGCCGTCGACGAGAACCTGCCCGTTTTCCGCGATCACAGTTGAGGGCTCGTTGTGAATCTTGTTGTCCATGGTGCACGTCCTTCGCAGCGACAACGACGGAGCACGTAAAAAGGCCCGGCCGCCGTCAGATCAAGCCTTGCGCACGCAGGCTGACATGGCCGGCGGTTCCCATGACGATATGGTCATGGACCGTGATCCCGAGCCGCTTGCCCGCCTCGGCGATCGTGCGCGTGATCTCGATATCGGCGCGGCTCGGGGAGGGGTCGCCGCTCGGGTGATTGTGGACAAGGATGATCGAAGCCGAGCCGAGATCGATCGCGCGGCGGATGACCTCGCGGACATAGACCGCGGCCTGATCGATCGAGCCCTTGCTCATGACCTCGTCGCGAATCAGCATGTTCTTCGTGTTGAGGTGCAGTACCCGGAACCGCTCGATCGCGTGGTGCGCCATGTCCGCGCGGAGATAATCGAGCAGTGCCTGCCAGTTGGCGAGCACCGGGCGGTCGCTGACCTGCGATTGCAGCAGGCGGATCGCGGCGGCGTGCGCGATTTTGATCGCCGCGGTCGAGATCTCGCCCATCCCCTTCACGCGGCCGAGCGCCTCGGCATCCGCGGTGAGCACCCCGCCGATCCCGCCGAACTCGCGCATCAGCGCCTTGGCGAGCGCCTTGGTATCGCCGCGCGGAATCGCGATCGCGAGCAGATACTCGATGAGTTCATGGTCGAGCAGCGCATCGCCCCCGCCGTCGAACAGCCGTTTGCGCAAGCGTCCGCGATGACCCTTAAGATCATTCCCCAGGGCAGCGGCGTCGTCGTCCGGTTCGGCCATGGCGCGATGCTAGCACATCGCTGCGCAATTGCATGACGCCCCTGCACCCGCCTATGCAGGGCTTCGACTGTAGCGGAGTGCGTGGGTGAGCGAGACGAGCGAGACAGGGGGCAACCCTCGCCGTCCTGCGACTGCCCGCCGCGTCGCGCTCGTGATCGCGCTGCTTCTTCTCGCCGGGCTGTTCGTCTTGTGGCTGGGGCGCAAGCCGATCGCCGAAGGGTTCATCGACCGCGAGCTCGCCAAGGCCGGCGTGCCGGCGCGCTACGCCATCGCCGACCTCGCGCTGGGCGGCCAGCGGTTGACCAATGTCGTTATCGGCGATCCTGAGCATCCCGATCTCGTCGCCGACTGGGTCGAGACCCGCACGGGCATCGGCTTGCTTGGCCCCTATCTGGAAGGCGTGCGCGCGGGGAAGGTACGGCTGCGCGGTCGGCTAATTAACGGGAAAGTCTCGCTCGGCGCGATCGACAAATTGCTGCCGCCGTCGTCGGGCAAGCCGTTTGCGCTGCCCGCGCTCGACGTGTCGGTCGCCGACGGGCGGATGCGGCTCGAGACTCCGCAAGGGATCGTCGGGCTGAAGCTGGCCGGGTCGGGCAAGCTCGACGACGGGTTTCGCGGCACGCTCGCGGCGATCAGCGAGCGACTCGATATCGGCGGGTGCGCGATCGACCGGCTCGCGGCGACCGTCAAACTGCGGATCGACGCCGCCAAGCCGACCGTCACGGGGCCGGTGCGCGTGTCACGGCTCGCCTGCGGCACGACGCGAGTCGACCGGCTGGTGGCAGACCTCGACGTCGGCCTCTCCGCGGCGCTCGACCGCTGGCAGGGCAAGGCGACGCTCAAGACGGGCGCGGCACGGACGCCGGGCGGCACCTTGGCGGGCGCGAGCGGCACGATCGCTTTCACCGGAAGCGCGGCGGCCACCGCAGGGAAGGTAGACATGGCCGCGGATACCGTGCGCACCCTCGAGGGCGGCGCGCGACGGGTTTCGGTTGCGGGCGCCTACCGGATCGGCAAGCAGATCGCGTTCGACGGGCGCGTCCAGGCGAGCGGTGCCGCCGTGGCGCAAAAACGACTCGCTGGACTGACGGGGATCGGCGGCGCGGCCGCGGGGACGCCCGTTGCACCCTTGGCGGCCGCAGCGGCGCAGGCGATACAGAAGGCAGGTCGCGGGTTTGCGGCGGATGCCGACGTGCGCGTGCAGATCGAGGGCGGCCGCGGCAAGGCTTTGCTGTCCCGTCTCGCGCTCGCGTCTGCCAGCGGTGCGCGCGTGGCGCTCGGCGGCGGGAGCGGGGTCGCGCTGGACTGGCCGAAGGGCAGCGTGCGGCTCGACACGAACCTCGCGATGCGCGGCGGCGGCTTGCCCGAGGCGCGCGTGTCGCTCGCGCAGGCGAAACCCGGTGCGGCGATCCGCGGTGTGGCCACCATCGCGCCCTATGTGGCGGGGGCCGCGCGTCTGGCGCTGACCCCCGTCTCCTTCAGCGCGACTCCGGGCGGCGCGACGTCGATCGCGACGCGCGTGACGCTTTCGGGGCCGATCGGCGGCGGCGGATCCGCCAACCGGGTCGATGGTCTGGCGATGCCGGTTGCCGCGCTGTGGGACGGTCGCGGCCGACTGGTCGTCAACACCGGTTGCACGCCCCTGGCGGTGCAGCGGTTCGCGCTATCCGGACTGGTGCTCGACCTGTCGCGACTGACCTTGTGCCCGGTCGATGGCGCGCTGGTGCAGGTGAAGGGTACGCGGATCGGCGGCGGCGCCCGGATTGCGGCGGCACGCCTGACCGGACGGCTCGGCACCACCCCGATCACGCTCGCGACCGCTGGAGCAACCGTGCGGCTCGCCGATCGCGGGTTTGCGATCGAGCGCGTGCAGACGCGGATCGGTGCGCCCGAGCGAGTCACGCGACTCGACTTCGGCACCGTCACCGGCCGGATGACCCCGAAGGGGCTGGCGGGCGCGTTTACCGGCGGCGCGGGGCAGATCGCCAACGTGCCGCTGCTGCTCGGCGACGCGACCGGCGACTGGACGTTGGTCGGCGGCGCACTCAACCTCACCGGCGCGATGGGCGTGTCCGATGCCGCGCCGACCCCGCGGTTCAAGCCGCTCGCCGCGCGCACCGTGACGCTCGCGCTGGTCAACGGCACGATCACCGCGGCGGGCACGCTGTTCGAGCCGACGACGAACACCAAGGTCGCCGACGTCACGCTCACCCACGCGCTCGGGGCAGGGGCGGGCAAGGCCGACCTCGCCGTCCCCGGAATCGCGTTCGCCAAGGACAGGCTGCAACCCGACGCGCTCACCCCGCTGACCTTCGGCGTGATCGCCGACGTCAACGGATCCGTCAGCGGCGAGGGGCACATCGTCTGGAACCCCGATGGCGTGACGAGCAACGGCGTGTTCCGCACCGCCGGCACCGACCTCGCCGCCGCGTTCGGCCCGGTCACCGGCATCGCGACCGAGATCCGCTTCACCGACCTGCTCAATCTGCAGAGCGCGCCGGGGCAGGTGGCGACGATCCGCACGCTCAACCCGGGCATCCCCGTCACCGACGGCACGATCCGCTACCAGACGCTGCCCGGCGCGCGCGTGCAGGTCGAGGGCGGCGCGTGGCCGTTCGCGGGCGGATCGCTGACGCTCGACCCGACGCTGCTCGATTTCTCCGCGGCGTCCGAGCGGCGGATGACGTTCCACGTCGCCAACATGGCCGCCGACCAGTTCCTCCAGCAGTTCGATTTCAAGAATCTCGACGCGACCGGCATCTTCGACGGCGTGCTGCCGATGATCTTCGACGAGACCGGCGGCCGGATCGAGGGCGGCGACCTGCGCGTGCGGCCGGGCGGCGGGACGCTCGCCTATGTCGGCGATCTGAGCCAGAAGGATCTCGGCATCTGGGCGAACATCGCGTTCCAGGCGCTCAAGTCGCTGCGCTACCAGTCGCTGCGAGTTGGCATGAACGGCCCGCTGGCGGGCGAGATGGTCACCGACGTGCGCTTCGCCGGGATCAGCCAGGGCGAGGGCGCGAAGTCGAACTTCATCGTCCGCCGCCTGCAGAAGCTGCCATTCGTGTTCAATATCCGCATCAAGGCGCCGTTCCGCGGGCTGCTCGATTCGGCACAGAGCTTCTATGATCCCAAGCGGCTGATCCAGCGCAACCTGCCCGCGTTGCTCCAGCAGCAAGCCGCGCCGCCGCCTCCGAAACCCCCCACCATTCAGGCCCCGGAAAGCAGTATTGTGCCATGACCGAAACAGGATTGAAGAAGCTGGAGCAAAGGCCGATCTTGCGGATGATGACGAGGACGATCGCGATTATCGGGCTGACCGCCGCCCTGCCGGGCTGCATCAACGTGTCGGCCCCCGACAAGCCGATCGAGATCAACCTCAACATCAACGTGACGCAGGAAGTGGTCTATCGTCTCGATGGCGAGGCGAAGTCGCTGATCCAGCAGAATCCAGGGATATTCTAAGATGAAGACCAAGGTCATGATGATGGTTGCCGCAGCGGTGGCTCTCGGCGGCCTTTCGGTGGCCGCCTCGGCGCAGCGCGACCCGGCCTATGCCGCGGCGCGCGCGGGCGGCGAGGTCGGCGAACAGCCTGACGGCTATCTCGGCCTAGTCGGTGCGGCGAGCGGCGACCTGCGCGCGCTGGTCAACAACATCAATATCCAGCGCAAGTCGGCGTACACGCAAAAGGCGCAGGCGAGCGGCGCAACGGTCGAGCAGCTGGCGTTCACCAGCGGCTGCAACCTGATCCTGCAGACCAACGCCGGCGAGAAGTACAAGACGCCGGGTGGTGTCTGGAAGACCCGCACGGCGGCCGCCCCGGAGCGTGATTCGCGCTGCGTCTGACAGTCGGCGGGAGTCGCAACAGGGGCACCTCCCCGGCGAAGGCCGGGGTCCAGTTGGGAGCGGTTGATAGTTTAGGGCGGTTCTTCGTTACCATGGCCTTCCCGGCTGGACCCGGCCTTCGCCGGGGAGGTGGGAAGCGGGGCGCCTCCAAAAGCCCGATTGATGACGCCCCTGTCACACCGGTTGACTTGCACCCCCCCCTTTTCTAAACGGACCGCGCCTTGGCGGGATCGCTCGTCGCTGCTTGCTTCCTCCCCGATGCGAAATCAGGTGGAGGAACGTGCGTGGCGGAGATCGAACCCGGACAGGACCCCCAGGGTGTTGACGATCCGCGACTTTCCGCGCTCGATGAGCGATTGAGAGAGGTCAAGGCTCGGGAGACGCTCGCTAAGGGGCAGAAGGGGGCGGACGCCGAGCGGGGATACTCGCAAGGCAATCGCGTCATTTCCGCCCTGATCGGGAGTCTCGTCGGCAGTGCGCTGATCGGCTGGTTGATAGACCGCTGGTTCGGTACTGGCCCTTGGGGACTGATCGTGTTGCTGTTCCTCGGGATAGCGGTCGCGTTCAGGCAGATCATTCGAATTTCAGGCGAACGCCCGGAGTAACCGGGCGTTTGTCGTATCAAGACGGCAGGGATTCCACGTGGCGGCAGAACAGGGCGGCAAGATCGATCCGATGCACCAGTTCCTGATCGAGCCGGCGTTCGGCTCGCACTGGATCGTAGGTGGTTACGACCTGTCCTTCACCAATTCCGCATTGTGGATGGTGGTGACGCTGGTCGCATTGTGGGCGTTCATGATCGGCGGGATGAAGCGCGAGCTCGTTCCCGGCCGGTGGCAGATGGCGGTCGAGGGCTTTACCGGCTTCATCTCGGGCATGCTCGAGCAGAATGTCGGCCCCGGCGGCAAGCGCTTCGTGCCCTATGTCTTCTCGCTGTTCATGTTCATCCTGTTCGCCAACATCATCGGCCTGCTGCCGTTCGGCATCGTCCCCGGCGTCCACCCGTTCACGGTGACCAGCCACATGACGGTGACCGGCGTGCTCGCGCTGATCAGCTTTGCGATCGTCCTGATCGTCGGCTTCGGCAAGCATGGCTTCCACTTCTTCTCGCTGTTCGTGCCGAGCGGCACGCCCGCGCTGATGATCCCGCTGATCTTCGTGGTCGAGCTGATGTCGTTCCTGGTGCGTCCTTTCTCGCTCGGTCTGCGACTGTTCGTGGCGATGACCGCGGGCCATATCCTGCTCAAGGTGCTGGCCGCGTTCGTGATCAATGGCCTGAACCTCGGCGGGATGTACATCGGTCTGGTGACCGCGCCGAGCATGCTGCTGATGATCGGCATCACGCTGCTCGAGCTGCTGGTCGCCGCGATCCAGGCCTATGTGTTCGCGTTGCTGACGTCGGTCTATCTGAACGACGCCGTCAACCTTCACTAAGTTTTCCGTTTACCTACCTAATTTTCAAAGGGAATTTATCATGGACGTCAACGCAGCAAAGATGATCGGCGCCGGCCTCGCAGCGATCGGCATGGGCCTCGCCGCACTCGGCGTGGGCAACGTGTTCGCTCAGTTCCTCGCCGGCGCTCTCCGCAACCCGGGCGCAGCCGACAGCCAGCAGGGCCGTCTGTTCATCGGTTTCGCAGCAGCCGAGCTTCTCGGCCTGCTCGCCTTCGTCACCATGATCATCCTGGTGTTCGTCGCCTAACCACTCGGTGATTTGGCCGGGCAACCGCGCCCGGCCGGATTAACGCAGGACAGACCAATGCCCCAGATTGCCCAGATAGCCGCTACCTACGCCTCGCAGATCTTCTGGCTGCTGCTCACCTTCGGCATCCTGTATTTCGGGATCGGCAAGGGAATGGTGCCCAAGATCGTGTCCAACGTGGACTCGCGCGAAGGCCGAATCGCCGGTGATCTGGCGGCGGCGGTCGCTGCCCGTGCGCAGGCCGATACGGTCCAGGCGAACTGGCAGGCCGAAATGGACGCGGCGCGCGCCGCAGCCCATGCCGAAACCGCCGCGGCGGCAAAGCGTGCGGCGATGGCGTTCGAGCAGCAGGTGCATGCCGCCGACGCCGAGCTCGCCGAGCGTCTGGGTCATCACGATCTCGCGGTCGCGAACGCGAAGGCCGAGGCACTCTCGAACCTTCAGGGCGTCGTCGCCGAAGCAGCACAGCAATTGGCCGCCAAGGTCGCCGGACTCCAGGTCAGCCTGGATGCGGCGAGTGACGCGGTACGCAGGACGACGGCGCATGGCTAATCCCGACGCAGCAGCCAAGGTGATCCACGAGGAGGGCATGGCGCCCGAAGGTGCGATCGACAACCAGGGCATCCAGGGTCACACGACTGCACCCGGCGGCGTCGAGCATGTCGCCGATCCTACCGCGCTCGGCCTGACCTCGACCGGCTGGGTCGCGGTGGCGATGATCATCGTGATCGTGCTGATGATCTGGAAGAAGGTTCCGGGGATGATCGGCAAGATGCTCGACGCGCGCATCGCCGGTATCCGTACGCAGCTCGACGAGGCCAAGGCGCTCCGTGCCGAAGCCGAGGCGATCCGCACCGAGTATGAAGCAAAGGCCAAGACCGCGCACGCGGAGGCCGAGGCTATGAAGGCGCATGCACATCACGAGGCCGCCGCGATCATCGCAAAGGCCAAGGCTGGTGCCGAAGACCTGATGACTCGCCGCGCGAAGATGGCCGAGGACAAGATCGCCGCTGCCGAGCGCGCTGCGATCGCCGAAGTCCGCGCCCGCGCAGCCGATGCCGCCGCCAAGGCTGCTGGTATCCTGATTGCGGAACACCACGACGCCGCCGCCGACCGCCTGATGGTCGACCGCTCGATCTCGGGCCTGGCCCGCCTGAACTAAGTCTTCTCCTCTCCCCTCGGGGGAGAGGAAGGGGCCCGCTGCAAAGCAGTGGGACGGTGAGGGCATGTGTCCCTCCCACGCAAACATGTTTGACGGCCGTCTCTTCCCGGGTTTCCGGCGGCCGAGTCTCCAATCTGAGCCCGTTGGAGAAGAATCATGTCCTGGCTCATCCTCGCGGTCGCCGTCGTCACTGAAATCTGTTGGGCGCTCAGCCTGAAATGGGCGGCCACCATCGCCACGTGGCAGGCATCGAGCGTCCCGATCATCCTGAGCTTCGTCAACATGGGCCTGCTTGCGCTGGCAATGCGCGGCCTGCCTGCGGGCACGGCCTATGCCATCTGGACGGGGGCCGGCGCGATCGGAGTCATCATCGGCGGCGTCCTGCTCTTCGGTGACAAGGTCAGCGGTATCCAGGCCTGCTTCATGGCGCTCACCGTCGTCGGGATCGTCGGAACAAAGGTCTTCGCGCAGGCCTGACCCGGCGGCGCGCCGCTCTCTAATAGTCTGATCGTGCCTAGCGCCCCCCGCGCCCGCGGGGGGCGCTTAGTGCTGTGTGGCGTGCGCGAGGCGCCCCTATGAGGCTGCTAGGCCTGCTCTGCAGCCCCTGGGCGGACGAATGCCTTGAAGAGTTCCTGCGCGTAGTGGCGGCGGCCTGTCTGCTCCGTCACATTGCTACGCTCGCACGTCCTCGCGGGGTGCTTCCAGCCGCCGCACCGGCTTACGACAATCCCGTCAAACCAGTTGTGATTTGAAACTAGGGTTTGCTGCCTGTCACTCTGTGGCGGTTTTGAGACACAATGTTCAAAAATCGGTTTCCGTTTGCGGAAATTGCTAGACGCCAACAACAGAAGGCCTCTACCTAACGTCCAAACCATAAGTTCGAAAAGTTCGAACACTCAGGAGAGAACGCCGATGCGCATGATCGCATATCTGTTGTCCGCAGCAGCAACCACGACGCTCGTCACGCCGGTCTTTGCGCAGCAGGCGACCTCGACCGTCGAGGCGCAGACCACGCCGTCGCAGGGGACGGCGAATGCATCGGTGGATGGCCAGACCAACGCAGCGACGGACGCCGACACGACGCGCGCAGCCAGTGCTGCCAGCGCAGTTAGCGAGACCGGCAACTCGAGCGACATCGTGATCACCGCGACCCGCCGTTCGGAGCGTCTGTCGAACGTACCCATCGCGGTATCCGCGGTCGGTCAGGCCGCGCTCCAGAATTCCGGCGGCAGCGACATTCGCTCGCTCAACCAGCTCGCGCCGTCGCTGCTGATCTCGTCGACGGGCAATGAATCGAACGCGTCGGCGCGTATTCGCGGTATCGGTACGGTCGGCGACAATCCCGGCCTCGAGAGCTCGGTCGCGGTGTTCATCGACGGTGTCTATCGCAGCCGCACCGGCGTCGGCCTCAACGAACTCGGCGAGATCGACCGGGTCGAGGTGCTGCGCGGTCCGCAGGGAACGCTGTTCGGGCGCAACGCGTCGGCAGGCCTGATCAACATCATCACGCGCTCGCCCGAGTTCGATTGGCACGGCAATGCCGAGGCGACCTATGGCAATTACGATCAGAAGCGCATCGCAGCGGGCATCACCGGACCGCTGATCGCCGAGAAGCTCGCCTTCCGTGTCGACGGCGTCTATGTGAAGCGCGACGGTTTCTACAAGAACGTCACCGCCGCCAACGGCACCGAAAGCCGCATCAACGACCGCGATCGCTATTTCGTTCGCGGCCAGCTGCTGTTCAATCCGACTTCCCAGCTGAGCTTCCGCGTGATCGGCGATTATTCGCATCGCAAGGAAAGCTGCTGCGGCGCGGTCTATTACAGCCAGGTCGAGACGACCGATCCCACGGCGAATACCGCTGGCGTCGCGCCGTTCTTCGGCACCGTCAACGCCGACGGCGCGGTCACAAACAATGCGAGCAACCGCATCGTCGATATCCTGCGTCGTCAGGGTGCGGTGTTCCCGCTCGCGGGCAACAAGGCTGATCCGTTCAGCCGCCAGGTCGCGGTGACTCCGGGCCAGACCTATCGCAACACGACCAAGGATTATGGCGGCTCGGTGCAGGCCGACTGGGATCTGGGCGGCGCGACCTTCACCTCGATCACCGCGTACCGCGAGTATAAGTCGGGCAATGCGAGCGACATCGACTATACCAACATCGATCTGACCCACCGCGCCGACGACGGCAACGCGTATCGCCAGTTCCACACCTTCACGCAGGAAGCGCGACTGCAGGGCTCGCTGTTCAACGACAAGCTCGATTGGCTCGTCGGCGGCTTCTATTCGAAGGAGAATCTGAAGCTCGTCGACAATGCGGTGTTCGGCTCGCAATACGGCCAGTTCGCGGCTTGCCGCCTCGTCGCGACGGTCAGCCCCAACGTGGCGCTGCAGAACCAGAACAATCCGGGTTGCATGAGCACCATTGGCCGCGCGACGATCACCGGTGCGTTCGGCGCGGCGGGTGGGCTGATCACCTCGGCACTCGATCGGCTGACGGGTGGTCCGGGGCTTGGCGGCGGCGTGAACAACGTGGGCGATTCGGGCTCGATCTACCGGCAGAAGAGCGAGAACTACGCGTTCTTCACGCACAACATTCTCCACCTGACCGACAAATTGTCGCTGACGGGCGGTCTTCGCTACACGCACGAAACGAAGAAATTCAACGCCAAGTTCAACAACAACAACAGCGTCTGCCCGATCCAGCAGGCAGCGCTCGCGCCCCTGACCCGGACTCAGAGCGGCGCGACGGCGTTCGCACAGGGCATCGTTACGCTGACCTGCACGGGCAATTCGAGCACCGCGCTGAACGGGTTGAACCTCAACGACAGCTTTGGTGACGGCGAATTCACCGGCACGGCGGTCCTCTCGTGGAAGCCGTTCACCAAGCTGCTGACCTATGCCTCCTATGCCAAGGGCTACAAGGCGGGCGGCTACAATCTCGACCGGTCCGATCTGGGCGGCGTCAACGGCGTGCTCTCGGCGCGCAGCAACGCCGATGCGGCTGGCCTGCGCTTCAACGCCGAGAAGGTGAACAATTACGAGATCGGGGCGAAGTTCAACACGCGCCAGTTTACCTTGAACGTCGCTGCGTTCCGCCAGGAATTCACCGACTTCCAGCTCAACACGTTCAACGGCTCGATCTTCGTCGTGCAGAACGTCCAGGGCTGCAAGGACAACCTCAACGGTCTCGACAGCGATAACGGCTTCAACCCCGTCACCGGTGCGCAGACCGGCACCTGCGCCCCGAACCGGGCGAAGAAGGCAGGCGTGATCTCGCAGGGTGTCGAGCTCGAAGCGACGATGTCGCCGATCAAGCAGGTCACCTTCACCGCAGGCTACACCTATGCCGACACGTTTGCCCGCAAGAACCTGGTCGGCAGCTCGACTACCGGCGAGGCGCTCGACCGCGCTCTCTTCCTGCTCCCGGGAAGCCAGTTGTCGAACGCCCCGAAGAACGTCGTGACCACGTCGTTCGCGTGGACGCCGGACATCGGCAAGAACGGCCTGTCGGGCTTGTTCTACGTCGATAGCCGCCTGTCGTCGGACTATAACACCGGGTCGGATCTGGCGCCGGAGAAGAAGCAGGATGGCTTTGCGGTGGTCAACGCCCGCGTCGGTCTGCGCGGCAAGGACCAGATCTGGGCACTCGAGTTCTGGGCACAGAATGTGTTCAACAAGAACTACATCCAGGTCGCGTTCAACACGCCGTTCCAGGGTGCTGGGTCGTCGGCCAACGTCGCAGCCTATGGCGGCACCGGCAACGCGCTCTACTCGGCCTTCCTCGCCGAGCCGCGCACCTACGGCCTGACGCTGCGCTCGCGCTTCTGATCGGGTAGCCTAACGGGAAAAGCCGGCTCGCAGGTCTCTGCGGGCCGGCTTTTTCGTGTCCTGCGCCGCGTCATTCCCGACGGCGCGGGGACGACGGAGGATGCGCAGTGATCGCTACGCCGCGAGGTCGATATCCTCGCCCGCTGCCGCCGCGAGCAATCGCCGCTCCAGCGTCTTCAATCGCGCAGGCTGGGTGATCCGGTCGCCCGTCAGGTCAGTGATGTAGAACGTATCGACCGCGCGCTCGCCATAGGTGGCGACATGCGCGGAATGGATCGTCACCTTCGACTGGAACAGCGCGTTGGCGAGCTGATTGAGCAGCGCGGGCCGGTCGCGCGCGTTGACCTCGACCACGGTGAAGCGGTTCGACGCCTTGTTGTCGACGAGCGCGTTGGGAACGATGTCGAACGCCTCCGCGCGCGTGCGGGGCAGGGGTTTGGCGACCAGCCGGTCGGCCAGTTTGCCGCGGTTGGCCAGCGCATCCTCGATCGCGGTCTTCAGCCGCGACAGCTGGCCCGATTCATCGAACGGCCGCCCGAACGGATCCTGGACGAGGAAGTTGTCGACCGCCATCCCGTCGCGCGTCGTGTGGATGCGCGCGTCGATGATGTTGCCCCCCGCGACGTGGATCGCGCCGGCGATACGGTAGAACAGCCCCGGATGATCCGCCGCGTAGATCGTCACCAGCGTCGCGCCGCGCCCCGGATAGACATGCGCGTCGATCGCGAGCTGCGCATCGAACGTGGTCGCGAGAAAGCGCGCATTGTGCGCGAGCACGTCCTCGGGCTCGGCGATCCAATAGGCTTCGGGCAGGCGGTGGACGAGCGTGGCAAACGACTCCGCGTCCCAGCCGAGCGCGTCGCGCAGATGGTCTTGCTTGGCGGCGATCCGCTCGGCGCGACCCTTCTGCTTGTGACCCAGTCGGAGGACCTCTTCCGCGGCTTCGTACAGATCGCCGAGCAGCTGGCGTTTCCAGCCGTTCCACACGCCCGGACCAACCGCGCGGATATCGACGATCGTGAGCGTCAGGAGCAGCCGCAGCCGCTCCGGGCTCTGCACAACGTCGCAGAAATCGAGGATCGTCTTGAAGTCGCTGAGGTCGCGCTTGAACGCGGTCGCGGACATCAGCAGGTGCCAGCGAACCAGCCAGGCGACCGTTTCAGTTTCCGCCGGCGTCAACCCGAAGCGCGGGCACAGCCGCTGTGCGACCTCGGCGCCCAGGATCGAATGATCGCCGCCACGGCCCTTGGCGATGTCGTGCAGCAGCACCGCGACGTACAGCGCGCGGCGCGACACGATCTGTTCGAAGATCGCGCTGGCGAGCGGATGATCCTCCTTCAGCACGCCATTCTCGATCCGCGCGAGCAGGCCGATCGCGCGGATGGTGTGCTCGTCGACGGTGTAGTGATGGTACATGTCGAACTGCATCTGCGCGACCACGCGCGCGAAATCGGGCACGAACCGGCCGAACACCCCCGCTTCGTTCATCCAGCGCAGCACGAGTTCGGGATCGCGCGGGGACGTCAGCACGTCGAGGAACAGCGCGTTGGCGGTCGGACTGGTGCGGACGTCGTCGACCAGCTTTGCGTCGCGCGCGGCGGCGCGCATCGCGAGCGGGTGGATCTCGACGCCATGCTTGTCGGCAAGCTGGAAGATCTCGATCAGGCGTTCGGGATCGGCCTGGAAATAGTCGTCGCTCGGCAGCGCGAGCCGACCGCGATCGAGCACGAAGCCGTTGAGCTTGCGCGGGGAGCGGCGGATAGTCGGCAGGCCGAAGCGCCGTCCGCGCGCGGCGAACTTCTCGTCGAGATGCGCGAGGAAGACGCCGCTGAGCGTGCCGACGGTCTTGGCCTGCAGGAAATAGAACTGCATGAACCGCTCGACCTTCGACTTGCCCGGGCGATCGGAGAACCGCATCCGGTCGGCGATCTCGCGTTGCAGGTCGAAGGTGAGGCGATCCTCGGCGCGGCCGGTGATGCTGTGCAGATGACAGCGCACCGCCTGGAAGAAGTTGTCGGCGCGGTGGAACAGGCGATATTCGGCCTTGGTGAACAGCCCGACCTCGACCAGTTCGGCGGCGCGCTGGACGTCGTAGATATATTTGCCGATCCAGAACAGCGCGTGGAGATCGCGCAGGCCGCCCTTGCCCTCCTTGACGTTGGGCTCGACGACGTAGCGCGTGTCGCCCATCTTGCGGTGGCGCGCGTCGCGTTCGGCGAGCTTGTCGGCGATGAAGGTGCGCGCGGTGTCGGCCTGGACCTCGGTTTTGAACCGGTGCGAGGCCTGTTCGTACAGCTCGGTGTCGCCGCAGACGAACCGCGCCTCGAGCAGCGCGGTGCGTACGGTGACGTCGGCCTTGGCCTGGCGCACCATCTCGTCGAGCGAGCGGCTGGACTGGCCGAGCTTCAGCCCGAGATCCCACAGCGCGTACAGCATCGATTCGATCACGCGCTCGGCCCAGGGCGTCTGCTTGCCGGGCGTCAGGAAGCCGATATCGACATCGGAATGCGGCGCCATTTCGGCCCGGCCATAGCCGCCGACCGCGATCAGCGTGAGCCGCTCCCCGGCGGTGGGATTGGGGAGCGGGTAGAGCCTGTGCGTGGTGAAATCGAACAGGATACGCAGCAGCTGGTCGATCAGATAGGCCTGCGCGCTCGACGCTTCGAGCCCACGCGACGGATGTTCGACGAGGCGGCGCTCGACCTCGATCCGGCCTTTCTCGAGGGCCGCCTTCAGCAACATGGTCGCGTCGCGGCGCAGCGCGGTGGGATCGACGCCCTCCAGCGCTGCGATGGTTTCGGCGACGGCGCGGCGATCGATGATCGTGCGACGGTTGGGGAGGTGATCGAAGCGGCCGGACATTGCGCCCAGATAGGGTGCGCAGTGCCATGCGTCATCAGGATTGCGCAAACTGCCCGCGAAACGTAACCGGACGCGCGAGTGGAGGACGAAAATGAGCGAACCATTGCGTGTGGCCCTTGCCGGGCTCGGGACCGTCGGCGGCGGTGTGATCCGATTGCTGGATGCGAACCGCGAATTGATTGCGCGGCGGGCCGGGCGCGAGATCGAGATCGTCGCGGTCTCCGCGCGCGATCGCGGCAAGGATCGCGGCGTCGATCTGTCGCGGTTCGCGTGGGTCGACGACACGACTGCGCTGGCCAAGCAGCCGGGCGCCGACGTGGTGGTCGAGCTGATCGGCGGGTCGGACGGCCCGGCGCTGACGCTGGCGCGCAGCACGCTGGCGGCGGGACGCCATTTCGTCACCGCGAACAAGGCGATGATCGCGCATCACGGGCTTGAGCTGGCGCAGGCGGCCGAAGCCGCGGGGGTCGCGCTGAAGTTCGAGGCGGCGGTCGCCGGCGGCATCCCGGTCATCAAGGGCCTGCGCGAAGGCGCCGCGGCGAACGAGATTGCGCGCGTCTACGGCATCCTCAACGGCACCTGCAATTTCATCCTGTCGAAGATGGAATCGGAAGGCCGCGATTTCGCCGAGGTGCTCGCCGAAGCGCAGGCGCTGGGGTTTGCCGAATCCGATCCGAGCTTCGACATCGATGGCGTCGATGCGGCGCACAAGCTGTCGATCCTGGCGGCGGTCGCGTTCGGGACGCAGCCGGCGTTCGACGACGTCGCGATCAGCGGCATCCGGCACCTACTGGGCGCGGACATCGCCGAGGCGGCGGCGCTCGGCTACCGCGTGCGGCTGCTGGGGCTGGCGGAAGCGGGGACGGACGGCTTGTTCCAGCGCGTCCATCCGCATCTCGTGCCGATCGATCATCCGCTCGCGAACGTCACCGGATCGCTCAATGCCGTGGTGGCCGAGGGCAACTTCGTCGGCCGGCTGCTGTTCCAGGGCGCTGGCGCGGGCGATGGCCCGACGGCGAGCGCGGTGGTCGCCGACCTGATCGACATCGCGCGCGGTGAGTTCGGGCCTCCGTTCGCGATGCCGGTCGCCTCGCTGTCGGCCGCGCCCAAGGCGGACAGCGGCGAACGGCGGGGACGTGCCTATCTGCGCTTCACCGTGGCGGACCGCGTCGGCGTGCTCGCGGAGATCGCGGCGGCGATGCGCGATGCAGGCGTGTCGATCGAGAGCCTGATCCAGCGCGGTGCGATTTCGGATGGCAGCGTGCTGGTGGCGATCGTCACGCACGAAAGCCCCGAACGTTCGATCGCGCAGGCGCTGGAGAAGTTGCGCGGGTCGCAGAGCCTCGTCGGGCAGCCGATGTGGATGCATATCCTGGATTGAGGCCGTGTGCGGCTTCTTTCATGGCCGCCACCCCGGCGAAGGCCGGGGCCCAATTGGGGGACGGTACTAACGAAGGGCACGCGTCGTTACTGCGTCCACACCAATTAGGCCCCGGCCTTCGCCGGGGTGGAGGACAGTAACGCAGCCTCCCGCTTGTTCTCCCGCGAAGGCGGGAGCCCAGTCTGGGTCCCCGCCTTCGCGGGGAAACATGGAAGGACGAACTTACCTAACCGGCTCGTCCAGCACGATCGGAACTCGGTTCGCCTTGTCCGGCTTCTTCCGGAATTTCCGCCCGACGTCGCGGAGCAGCGCCATCGGATCCTTCCCTTCGCCATTCTCGCAACAGCTATGCGGATCGATCAGCGCGCCGATACCGCGGATCAGCACGACCGGGACGGTCAGCAGGTCGACCCCGGTGCAGCCACCCGGCGGGCAGACGGGGCCGGCATTGTCGAGCGCCGCGCGCGGATCGCCGGTGGGCTGGCGCGGGCGATCCTGCGGCAGGCGTTCGTCGGGGAGCGGGAGGCGCGGCGCGGGGGTACCGTTGGTACCGCAGACGACGACCTCGGACGGGCTCGAACCGGGGCAGGCAGGCGGGGTGAGGATCGACCAGCTTTGCGGCGGCGGGGCGACTATCGGGGTGGCGGATGCGGTCGCGGATTGCAGCATCAGTGTCATTAGGATCATCGCAAGCGCCTCACCCTAGTTGACGGTGCCGACCGGGCCATCGAGGTCGATCGGTACGCGGCCCCTTTTGTCCGGCTTTTTCGCGAGGGCGCTCTTGATCAGCCCGACCGCCGCCTTCGCGATCGGGGCGATCGGCGGTCCGAAGCCGACCTGGCATCCCCATTGGGTGGCCGCACAGGGCGTGTTCTCCAGTTGCAGCGCGCGGACCGCGCTCAGTTCGGGATTGGAGGCGACTGGGTGGTCGGGCGGCCCGCGATCGTCTCGCATCGGCAAGCGCGGGGTGGTGGTCGCCGACGTGCCGCAGACGACGACCTCGTTGCCGTCCTGCGTCTGCGTGGCGCACGGGTCGACCAGGATCGAGAAGCGCTCGGGGACGGGCGGCGGCACAGGGGCGGGGCTTGTTGCGGCCAGCTGGAGCAGCGCGAACAGGATGGGTGCGAGAATGATCGGAATCCTTAGGGCGCAGACTTGCGGAACGAAGTGCTGCCTCCGCCCCCGACGGTCATGGTGACGCCTGCCATGCCGCCGCCGACCTGGAACGGGCTCAGATCGGCAAGCGGCGTGCTACGGTGAAGCAGGCGGGTGCGTTCGTCGCGGAGACTCTCATGCGCCGGATCGCCGGGATCATGGACGATGAAGGGAACGCGGAACCGGTCGGCAGTCCGTAGCCCGCAGACCGTAATATCGGTAGCGTCAGCGCTCGGGGTACACGTCTGCTCGGCAGCCATCCGAGCCTTCGCGACGGCCATCAGCGGGTCCTCGATCATCATCGACAACAGCATCGCGAGCATGAGCGCCTCCCGGACAGACGCGCAGACTGGGCGCGTTCGTCGGCGGGGGCAAGAGTCATTCCCCGATCGTGGCGACGCCCAGCCGTGGGATCTCGATCGCGGGGCAGCGGTCCATGACGACCTTCAGTCCGGCCGCCTCGGCACGCGCCGCCGCGTCCTCGTTGATCACCCCGAGCTGCATCCACACGGCTTTCGCGCCAGCCGCGATCGCCTGATCGACCGCGTCGCCGGCCGCAGCCGAATTGCGGAAGATGTCGACGATGTCGATCGGGTCACCGAGTTGCGAGAGGTCGCGGAACACGAACTCGCCATGGACATGCTCACCGGTGATCTGCGGATTGACCGGGATCACGCGGTACCCATGCGCCTGGAGCTTGGCCATCACGCCGTAAGAAGCGCGATCGGGGCGATCGGAGGCGCCGATCATCGCGATCGTCCGCGCACTCTCGAGCAGAGCCTTGATGTCGGCATCGGCGGTCAACGGCATCGATGCCTCCTATCGGGGGAAACCTGGTCCGCTCGTACCGCAACTCTACGCGTCGGGTACGACCGGTAATGAGACAACGTCGATCAGCCCCGCGGGTTTCACAGTTTTCCGAGCCATGCGACGACCTGAGCCGCAATCGGCATGAAAATGCGATCATCAGGATCCGCCGCGGGCGGCGTACCCGCATCGGAGGCGGTGCGGATCCCGATTTTCAAAGGCACGCGGCCGAGGAACGGGATGCCCAGTTCGCGCGCCGCCGCCTCCGCGCCGCCATTGCCGAACGGGTCCGACGCCTCGCCGCAATGCGGACAGACATAGCCCGCCATGTTCTCGACAAGCCCGATGATCGGAATCCCTGCCTTCTCGAACAGGTCGATCGCCCGGCGCGCGTCGATCAGCGCGAGGTCCTGCGGGGTGGAAACGATCACCGCGCCTGCGGGCCGGTATTTCTGGACCATCGTCAGCTGCACGTCGCCGGTGCCGGGTGGCAGATCGAGCACGAGCGTGTCGGTCGCGCCCCAGTCCGCCTCGACCAGCTGGCCGAGCGCGCCTGCCGCCATTGGTCCGCGCCATGCGATCGCCTTGCCCGGCTCGACGAGCTGCCCCATCGACAGCAACGGTACGCCGTACGGCGTCGGGACCGGATCGAGCACCTTGTCCTTGGCGGTCGGCCGCGTGCCCTCGACGTTCATCAGGCGCGGCTGCGACGGCCCGTAGATATCGGCATCGACCAGGCCGACGCGGCGCCCGGCGCGCGACATCGCGATAGCGAGATTGGCGGCCAACGTCGACTTGCCGACGCCACCCTTGCCGCTGGCGACCGCGATCAGCCTGCGGGTCGAGCGTTCGGCAGTGACGGCGATCCGCACCTCGGTGACGCCGGGCTGAGTGGCCGCCATGCGGACGGTCGCTTCCAGCGCATCGCGTTCCTGCGGGTCGAGCCCGGTCGCATCGATGATGATGCCCGCACGCGTCCCTTCGAGCCGGACGGTCGCCCGCTTGCCCGCCACTGCGGCAACTGCCGCCTTTACCGCTTCTAGATCGATCATCGGGGCCAGATAGGGCCGCCGGGGCCGCTTGGCACTGTTTTTCCGCCGCCGCCTACCTATAAAGGTTAGCATGACGATCTTCTCGCGCTGGTTCCAGCGCCCCGATATCCTTGCCACCGAAACTCCGAAAGGCCCCTGGGGCGGCTCGGGCGACGACGGCAAGACTGGCGGCAACGGTCCGCGCAATCCATGGGCGCTTCCCCCCGGCGGACGCAAACCCGCCGCCAAGCCCACCGCGCTCGACGAATTCCTGCGCAAGGCGCGTGGGTCGGGCGGCGGCGGTGGCGGCAATGGCGGTTTCGGCGGCATGCCGTCGGGCGCCAATGCCCGTGCGCTCTGGGCGATCGGCGTTGCGATCATCGCGGTCGTCTGGATCCTGTTCACCTCGGTGCACCAGATCGGCCCGCAGCAGCGTGGCGTCGTCACCTATTTCGGCAAATATGCCGGCACGCTCGACCCGGGCGTCCGCCTGACGATGCCAGCGCCGATCGCCGACGTGACGGTGGTCGACGTCCAGAAGATCCGCACCGACAATTTCCCCGTCGGCGACGGCGAGAATCTGACGCTGACCGGCGACCAGAACATCATCGACCTCGCCTATTCGGTCCGCTGGGACATCGCCGATCCCCGCGATTACGTGTTCCAGCTCGCCGAGCCGAACGACACCGTCCGCGCGGCCGCCGAGAGCGCGATGCGCGCGGTGGTCGCGACCACCACGCTCGACCAGGCGATCGGCACGGGGCGCACGGTCATCGAACAGCGCGTGGCCGAGCTGACCCAGCAGATCCTCAACGACTACAAGTCGGGAGTCCGCATCCAGGGCGTCGCAATCAAGCAGGCGGCCGCGCCCGCCCGGATCGTAGAGGACTTCAACGCCGTCACCGCCGCGCAGCAGGAGGCGATCGCCAACCTCAACCAGTCGCGCTCCTATGCGCAGCAGGTCGTGGCGCGCGCGCAGGGCGAGGCCGCGTCGTTCGACAAGGTGTACGAGCAGTATAAGCTCGCCCCCGAGGTGACTCGTCGCCGCATGTATTACGAGACGATGGAGGCGGTCCTCGCCAAGAGCGACAAGACGATCGTCGAGACGCCGGGCGGGGTGGTGCCGTACCTGCCGTTGTCGAATGCCAAGCGCCTGCCGAACCCAGAGGCTGTCCAGGCGACGCCAGCGCCGGCCGCGGCGACGGCTGCCCCCCAGTCCGGAGCTGCCCAGTGAACGCCGTGAGTTTCCGCAACCCGATCGTGGCCGGCATCGTCGCGCTGCTGCTGGTTATCCTGGCCGCATCGACCTTCGCGATCGTCCCCGAGACGAAGCAGGCGGTGATCCTGCGGTTCGGCCAGCCGATCCGCACGGTGAACGCCTGGCAGCCCAACACGCCGTTCGGCCAGACCGGCGCGGGGCTGATCGCGCGCATTCCGTTCGTCGACCGGATCGTCTGGATCGACAAGCGCGTCCAGGATCTCGAACTCGACAACACGCTCGTGCTGTCGACCGACCAGCTTCGGCTCGAGGTCGACGCCTATGCGCGCTACCGGATCGTCGATCCGCGCAAGATGCGTAACGCGGTCGGCAGCGAGGACCGGATCCCCGATCAGCTGCGCCCGATCCTGGGCTCGGCGCTGCGCAACGAACTTGGCAAGCGGCGCTTCGTCGAACTGCTGAGCCCCGAGCGCTCCGAGCTGATGGACAACATCCAGAAGGGCCTCCAGCGCGTCGCGAGCCAGTACGGCGTCGAGATCGTCGACGTCCGCATCAAGCAGGCGAACCTGCCCGTCGGCCTGCCGCTCGAAAGCGCGCTCAAGCGCATGTCGAGCGCACGCCAGCAGGAGGCGATCACGATCCGCGCCGAAGGCCAGAAGCAGGCGCAGATCGTCCGCGCGCAGGCCGACGCGGATTCGGCGAAGATCTATGCCGAGAGCTTCGGCAAGGATGCCGACTTCTACGATTTCTACCGCGCGATGCAGTCGTACCGGCACACGTTCGGCGCGGATGGCGGGGCGGCACCCGAAGGATCGACCTCGATCATTCTTTCGCCGAACAACAGCTATCTGAGGGAATTCGAGGGCCGCGGGCGTTAAGCCTGCGGAACCTTCGAACGCCGTTCATATTCAAGCATCATTCAGGACGGCCCGCCTAACGGCGATCTGTTTCGATTGATGAAACGAGAGGACAACATCTAGTGCGTTACGCCTACGCCATTACCAGTGCTCTTCTCCTCGGCGGCGCGACCGCCACGCTCGCGCTGCAGCCAAGCGGTGCGCAGGTCGCGCAGAACGAGCCGGGCGCGATCCAGGCCGTGTCGCCCAAGCCCGGCGCGCCGATGAGCTTTGCCGACATGGTCGCGCGGCTCCAGCCCGCGGTCGTCAACATCTCGACCAAGCAGACGATCGTCCAGAAGCAGCAGGCCAATCCGTTCGCGGGCACGCCGTTCGGCGACCTGTTCGGCGGCATGGGCGGTGGTGGCCAGGGCGGCGCGCCGGTCAAGCGCGAGGGTGCCTCGCTCGGCTCGGGCTTCCTGATCTCGCCCGACGGCTATGTCGTCACGAACAATCACGTGATCTCGCCGGGCGCGCAGGGCGCGACGGTCGATTCGATCACCGTGACGCTCAGTGACAAGAAGGAATATGTCGCCAAGGTCATCGGCAAGGATCAGGAATCGGATCTCGCGCTGCTCAAGATCGACGCGGCCAACCTGCCGTTCGTGAAGTTCGGCGATTCGAACGGCGCGCGCGTCGGCGACTGGGTCGTCGCGATCGGCGAGCCGTTCGGCCTGGGCGGCACCGTGACCGCGGGCATCGTCTCGGCGATCAACCGCGTCACCGGTCAGGGCGGTGCGTATGACCGCTTCATCCAGACCGACGCGTCGATCAACCAGGGCAATTCGGGCGGCCCGATGTTCGATCTGAACGGCAACGTGATCGGCGTGAACTCGCAGATCTTCAGCCAGTCGGGCGGCAATATCGGTATCGGCTTCGCGATTCCCGCAGCCGTTGCCAAGCCGATCATCGCCACCTTCATGAAGGGCGGCACGATCGAGCGCGGCTATATTGGCGTCCAGCTGCAGCCGGGCGGCACGATCAACGAGGATACCGCGGCCGCACTCGGCATCGCCAAGAACCAGGGCGAACTGATCAACGACGTGACCGCAGGCGGCCCCGCGGCGAAGGCCGGCGTCCGCGCAGGCGACGTCGTGACCAAGGTCAACGGCCAGGTCGTGACCGTCGACCAGTCGCTGTCCTATCTCGTGTCCAACGTGAAGCCGGGCCAGACCGCGCGTCTCGACATCCTGCGCAACGGCAAGCCTGTTGTCGCCAACGTGGTCGTCGTGCCGCGTCCGAGCGCGGACAAGCTGGCCGCGACGCTGGGCGGCGATGCACAGGGCTTCGGCACCGACGATGGCGATGACGGCGATGATGCCACCACCGCCGCACCGACGGCGGGCGCCGTGCTCGGGATCGGCGTACAGCCGCTCACCCCGGCGATCGCGCAGGCGGTCGGCGTCGAGGCGAGCACGCAGGGCGTCGTCATCGCCGTCGTTGCGCAGACCAGCGACGCTTTTGGCAAGCTGAAGCGCGGCGACGTCATCATGTCGGTCAACGGCTCGCCCGTTCGCACCGCGGCCGACCTCCAGAACGCGGTCAACACCGCGAAGACCGCGGGTCGCCCGCAGGTCTTGCTGCAGGTAAAGCGTGGACGCAGCCCGGCACAGTTCCTGCCGGTCAAGATCAAGTAATCCACGACCGTCACGACTGATCCGAAAAGGACCGTCGCTCACCCGAGCGGCGGTCCTTTTTCTTTGCAGGCTACGGGGATAGGGTCGGTGCCGGATAACGAGGACGAGAGCATGAGCGACGGCATCTTCATCGGCGCAAGCGTGGACGGCAAGCCGCAGATGCTGGCGTTGAAGCGCGCGAACCGCCACGGCCTGATCGCGGGCGCGACCGGCACCGGCAAGACGGTGACGCTGCAGGGCATCATCGAGGGGTTCTCGGCAAACGGCGTGCCGTGCTTCGTCGCCGACGTGAAGGGCGACCTGTCGGGCCTCGCGATGGCCGGATCGCCGACCGCCAAGACGCATGCGACGTTCGCCGAGCGCGCCAAGGCGATCGGCGACGACAGCTGGGCCTATGCCGACAATCCGGTGCAGTTCTGGGACCTGTTCGGCGAGCAGGGGCATCCGATTCGCACCACGATCAGCGAGATGGGGCCGCTGCTGCTGTCGCGGCTGATGGATTTGAACGACGTGCAGGAGGGCGTGCTGACGATCGCCTTCCACGTCGCCGACAAGGAGGGGTTGCTGCTGATCGATCTCGACGATCTGCAGGCGATGCTGACCGAGTGCGCGGGCCGCGCGGATGAGCTGACGGTGACCTATGGCAATATTTCGAAGCAGTCGATCGGCGCGATCCAGCGGTCGCTGCTCCAGCTGCGCACCCAGGGCGCGGAGAATTTCTTCGGCGAGCCCGCGCTCGAGATGAACGACTTCATCGGCGTCGACGATCGCGGTCGGGGCATCGTCAACATCCTCGCTGCCGACAAGCTGATGGCTTCACCCAAGCTGTATGCGACGTTCCTGCTGTGGCTGATGAGCGAGCTGTTCGAGCATCTCCCCGAGATCGGCGATCCCGACAAGCCGGTGCTCTGCTTCTTCTTCGACGAGGCGCATCTGCTGTTCGACGACGCGCCCAAGGCACTGCTCGAGAAGATCGAACAGGTCGTCCGGCTGATCCGCTCGAAGGGGGTGGGCGTGTATTTCATCACGCAGAACCCGATCGACATTCCCGACACCGTCGCCGGCCAGCTCGGCAACCGCGTCCAGCATGCCCTGCGCGCGTTCACGCCGCGCGACCAGGCGGCGGTGCGCGCGGCGGCGGAGACGTTCCGCGTCAATCCGGGCGTCGATGTCGCCACGGTCATCACCGAGCTGAAGGTCGGCGAGGCGCTCGTGTCGCTGCTCCAGACCGACGGCGCGCCGACCCCGGTCGAGCGCACGCTGATCAAGCCGCCCGCGTCGCGCGTCGGACCGATCACGCCCGCCGAGCGCAAAGTGATGATCGAGACCGATGCGATCGGCGCGAAATACGACACTTTGGTCGATCGCGAATCGGCGGAGGAATTGCTCGCGGCCAAGACCGAGGAAGCGAGCGCCGCGGCGGCCGAGGCGAAGGCGACGACCGAGGCGGAGAAGGCCGCGGCGGCGCAGGCCAAGGTCGATGCGAAGGCGGCGAAGGAGGCGGAACGCCAGCGTGTCGCGGACCAGCGCGAGGCGGATCGCCAGCAACGCGAGGACGACCGCGCGGCGGCGAACTCGCCCTGGACCAAGATGGCCTCGTCAGCGACGCGGGCGGCCAGCTCGTCGATCGGCCGGCAGGTCGCGAACGAGATCGGCAAACAGGTGTTCGGCACGACGTCGCGCCGGCGGTCGTCGAGCGGCGGCCTGGTCGGCACCGTGCTGCGCGGGGTTTTAGGCGGGCTGTTCCGGGGGTAGACTGCAGCGTGACCGGGGGCGGGCTGCCCTCAAAACAATTATACCACCCCGGCGGAGGCCGGGGCCCAATTGGGGAACGGAGGTAACGTCGGGAGGCGCTCCGTCACATCGACCTTCCCAATTGGGCCCCGGCCTTCGCCGGGGTGATGGTCAAGCCGTTCAAGGAGTCAAACCATGTCCCTCGATTTCGAATCCACCACCGACTGGACCAGCATCGGCGAGAACAGCCTCGACGATGCGATCACGCTGCGCCGCGCGATCCATGCCGACCCCGAAGTCGGCCTCCACTGCCCGCGCACCTCGGACAAGGTGAAGGCCGCGCTCGCCGGCCTCCCGCTCGAGATTCGCGAGGGCAATTCGACCACCGGCTTCGTCGCGATCCTGCGCGGCGGACGCGGCGGCACCGCCGGCGGCAACGGCCGCACGGTCCTGCTGCGCGGCGACATGGATGCGCTGCCGATGCAGGAGGAAACCGGGCTCCCCTTCGCGTCGAAGATCGACGGCGCGATGCACGCCTGCGGCCATGATTCGCACACCGCGATGCTGGTCGGCGCGGCCAAAGCCTTGTGTGCCCGCCGCGACGACCTTCCCGGTACCGTCGTCTTCATGTTCCAGCCCGGCGAGGAGGGGCATCACGGCGCCCGCCACATGATCGCCGACGGCCTGCTCGATGCGCCGCTGCCCGAGGCGGGGTTCGCGCTGCATATCTCGCCCAACATGCCGATGGGTCATGTCGTCAGCCGCGCAGGCACGCTGATGGCCTCGACCGACACGCTGCGCGCGACGATCACCGGGCGCGGCGGCCATGCAGCGATGCCGCATGACTGCCTCGATCCGCTGCCGATCGCGTGCGAGATCGTCACCGCGCTCCAAACCTATGTCGCGCGGCAGGTGGCGGTCACCGACCCGGCAGTGCTGTCGATTACCAAGCTCAACGCAGGCTCCGCGCACAACGTCATCCCGTCGACCGTCGAGATGCTCGGCACGATGCGCACGCTGTCGGAGCGCACGCGCGAGCAGGTCCGCGCGGCGTTCATCCGCATGGTCGAGGGCATCGCCGCCGCGCACGGCGCGGTGGGCACGCCGACGATCGAAGAAGGCTATCCGGTCACCGTCAACGACGAACGCGCCACCGACCTGATGAAGGCGTGCGCGACCGCGATCGGCGGCGAGGGCGCGTATCAGGTGATGCCGCCGATGATGGGCGCGGAGGACTTCTCCTACGTGCTCCAGAAGCTCCCCGGCGCGATGGCGTTCATCGGCGCCGCGCCCGAGGGGAGCGACCCGCGCACCAATCCGCCGCTGCACAACACGAGGATGGCGATCAACGAACGCGTGATGGCGCACGGCATCGCCATGCACTGCGCGGTGGCGGAGCGGTTCCTGACGAACGGCTTCGACTGAGGGCGCGCGCCGCATCTCCCCATTCCGCGGCGTCCCCCCACTCCGTCATCCTGACGAAAGTCAGGATCCAGGGTTACGGGCGATACCGTATCTGGCTCTGGATCCTGACTTTCGTCAGGATGACGGGGGTTTAGTGACCGGGTTCTAGTGGCAGGCTCAGTTCAACGGCCGCGTGGACCCCGCATAAGTCGCCACCGCGGCCGCCGCATTCTGGATCAGCTTCTGCCGCTCCGGCATCGGCCGGATCGTGTCGCCGATCATCACCGCGATCGCGTAGCGACGCCCATCCGGCGCGGTCAGCAGCCCGACATCGTTGAAGCCCGCGTTGCGCCGCCCGAGATCCTGCCCCGTCCCGGTCTTGTGCGCGATCTCCCACCCGCCGGGCAGCGCCGCGCGCAACCGCGCACGACCGGTGACCGACCGGCCCATCGTATCGAGCAGGATCTTGGTCGAGGTCTCGGACAGCAGATCCCCCTTCGCCAGCCGCGCAATGGCATCGGCGATCGCGATCGGCGCAGCGCCATCCGGTGGATTGCGCACATAGGCGTCGAGCGCGGCGGCGCGCACCGCCGGCGACAGCTGGTTGCGCGCGGTCAGGAAGCCGCCATTGACCGCATAGGAAGGCTGCCACGTCAGCCCCGCGGTCCCGCTCTGCAGCAGCCGTTCGCCCGGCCCGAACCGGATCGCGCCGAGTTGCTTGCGCGCGATCATCGACCGCACCGCGGCCGATCCGCCGACGCGCGTGAGCAGCCGGTCGTTCGCGGTATTGTCGCTATGCGTCAGCGCGCGCGTGAGCAGGTCGCCGACCGTCGTGCGATAGCCATCGCCCTTGACCAGCATCGCGATCGGCTGGTGGAACAGCGTCAGGTCCTGCGGGCGGACGACGATCGGCTCGTCGAGGCGGATCTTGCCCTGGTCGCGCAGGTCCATGACGGTCAACGCGACCCACAGCTTGCTCACCGATTGCTGCGGCAGCAACTGGCGCCCGCCCGCCTCGACCGTCCAGCCGTCGTCGACCGCGCGCACCGCGATTCCCGCCTTGCCCTGGAAGCCGCTCTGCAGTTCGGAAATTGCGTTGACCAGGCTGGCAGGCGCGGGGCGCGCCGTGCGCGGCAGCGGCGGCGGCACCGGAATCGAGACGAATCCCCCGGCCTGATTCACCGGGCTGACCGCAGGCGGGGTGGGCCGCGATGCCGATCCACATCCGGCGAGCGCCACACCGAACAGGGTGGTTGCCAGAAGACGCTTGAACGCACTCGCCGATGTCATGATGGATTGAAGGCCCTGCACTGGAGCATCGATCCTTATCGGTTGCTCGGGCGCGCGAAACAGCGCCTCCGCACCGCTGCGACGAAGCGCGCGGGGGTTGCGCCCAATCGCGCCGCGGTCAGGGAACGAGAACCGTGTCGACCGCGTCGGGCAACGTGTCGGGATAATCGAGCGTGAAATGCAGTCCGCGGCTTTCATGCCGGTGCAGCGCGGACCGGACGATCAACTCGGCGGTCTGGAGCAGGTTGCGCAGTTCGATCAGGTCGGGCGTGACGCGAAAATGCTGGTAATATTCGGCGACCTCGTCGTTGAGCAGCTTGATCCGGTGCTGTGCGCGTTCGAGCCGTTTGGTCGTGCGGACGATGCCGACGTAATTCCACATGAACCGACGGATTTCGGTCCAGGTCTGCTTGATCACCACCTCCTCGTCCGAATCGGTGACGCGGCTTTCGTCCCAGGGACGGATCGGCGGGGGCAGGGGCAGGCTGTCCCACGCGGCGGCGATGCTGTCCGCGGCCGCCTCGCCGAACACGAAGCATTCGAGCAGCGAGTTGGACGCCAGCCGGTTCGCGCCGTGCAGACCCGATTCGGTGCATTCGCCCGCGGCATACAGGCCGGGCAGGTCGGTCTTGCCGTGCTCGTCGACGACGATCCCGCCGCACGTGTAATGTTGCGCAGGGACGACCGGGATCGGCTGCGTGGTCATGTCGATGCCGACCGTCAGCAGCTTCTCGTGGATGTTCGGGAAGTGATGGCGGATGAAGTCGGCGGGCATGTGGCTGATGTCGAGATGGACGTAGTCGAGACCATAGCGCTTGATCTCCGCGTCGATCGCGCGCGCGACGATATCGCGGGGGGCGAGTTCCATCCGCGCCGCATCGTAATAGGTCATGAAGCGCTTGCCCGTCGACGGGTTGATCAACCGCCCCCCTTCGCCGCGAACCGCCTCGGTGATCAGGAAATTCTTGACCTCCAGATTGTAGAGGCAGGTCGGGTGAAATTGCATCATTTCCATGTTTGAGACCCGCGCACCCGCCCGCCATGCCATCGCGATCCCGTCGCCGGTCGCGCCGCGCGGCGCGGTCGAGAACAGATAGGTCCGCCCCGCACCGCCCGTCGCCAGGATCGTCGCGCGCGCGGTGTAAAGGCCAACGCGCTCGGTCTTGCGGTCGACCGCGTACACCCCCCACACATTGCCCGCGCCCGAATAGCGTAGCTCATGCCGCCCGGTTGCCAGGTCGATCGCGATCTGATCGGGGACCAGCGTGATGTTGGGATGCGCCTCGGCCGCGCGTTGCAGCGCCTCCTGCACCGCCCAGCCGGTCGCATCGGCGACATGGACGATCCGGCGATGGCTGTGCCCGCCTTCGCGCGTCAGGTGGAGCGCGTTGCCCTCGGTCTCGAACGGCACGCCGAGACGGCTGAGCCGCTCGATCGCGGCGGGGGCGCCCTCGACGACCATCTCGACGATCGCGCGGTCGTTGAGCCCAGCGCCCGCGACCATCGTGTCCTCGACATGATTCTCGAACGTGTCGCCGGGTTCGAGCACCGCGGCGATCCCGCCCTGCGCCCAGGCGGTCGACCCTTCATTCAGCGCGCCCTTGGCCAGCACCGTCACGGTAAGCCGATCGGCGAGCGTAAGCGCGGCTGTCAGTCCGGCGGCACCCGATCCGACGATGAGGATATCGCTGGTCATGCCGGTCGTGTCGGAAGGCCGCGTATCGTCGCGCGACGAGGGAAGAAAATCCTGCATTGCGCCGCTGTGGCACAAAAACGGGGCGGCAGGACAGGGTTTGCCGCAGACGCCAAGCCGCGTCGATGCGCGAACCCGAGTTCCGGGGGTCGAACACGGACCGGATCGCGCCTAGGCTGGAGCGCGTGAAGACCTATGACGCGCGCTTCTGGAGTCTCGCCGCCGGCCTGTCGGGCATGGCCGGTTATGTCGACGCGATCGGCTTCCTCAAGCTGGGTGGCCTGTTCGTGTCGTTCATGAGCGGCAATTCGACCCAGCTTGCGGTCGGCGCGGTGCTCGATCCGCCAATGGCGGCGATGGCGGGGCGGCTCGTGCTCGGGTTCGTCGGCGGGGTTGTCGCGGGCACGCTGCTGTCCGAGATCGCCGGCCGCTATCGCAAGTCCGCCGTCCTGGTCTTCGTCGCCGCAGTCCTGGCGATCGCGGCGGGCATCGACGGCCGCGCCTCGATCGGCTGGACGACGACCATGATGGCAGCGGCGATGGGATCCGCGAACACTGTCTTCCAGCGCGCGGGCGAGGTCAGCATCGGCGTGACCTATATGACCGGAACGCTCGTCAAGTTCGGCCAGCGTCTGGCGGGCGCGCTGATCGGCGGGCCGCGCTGGGCGTGGCTGCCCTATCTGGTGCTATGGGCCGCGCTGGTCGGCGGGGCGATCGGCGGTGCGCTCGCCTATGCGCGGCTTGGCACCGACGGATTGTGGATCGCCGCCTTGGTCGCGATCGCGCTCGCTGGCTACGCCGCAGCGCTCGGTCCTGCCGAACCCGCAGGCGCACGACACCGGCCCGCGGTGTAGCGCCTGCCGTGATGTCAGGCGTTGGCGGCGCGCGTCAGGCTCAGGAAGACGTCCTCGAGATCGGGTTCCTTGGTCGAGACGTCGACGATCCCGAACCCGCCGCCCTGGATCGCCGCCAGCACCTGGCCAGCGTTGACGCGATCCTTCTTGTATGTGATCTCAAGCGTCCGATCGCCCTTGAGCGTGATCTTCTCGAAGCAAATGTTCGCGGGGATATCGGTCACGTCGCGGTCGACCGTCACCGCGACGATCTTCTCCTGCGCCTTGCCGACCAGCTCACGCGTCGGTTCGTTGGCGATCAGGCGACCGTTGTTGATGATCGCGATCCGGTCGCAGAGCTCCTCGGCTTCCTCCAGATAATGCGTCGTCAGGACGACCGTGACGCCTGCCGCATTGAGGCTGCGGACATAGGTCCAGAGCTGCTGGCGCAGTTCGATGTCGACTCCCGCTGTCGGTTCGTCGAGCACGAGCACGGGGGGCGAATGGACCATCGCCTTAGCCACCATCAGGCGGCGCTTCATGCCCCCCGACAGCGTGCGCGCATAGGCGTGCGCCTTGTCCTCCAGATGCACCGCGCGGAGCAGCTCCATCGTCCGGCGCTTCGCCTTGGGCACGCCGTAAAGCCCAGCTTGGATTTCCAGCGTCTCGAACGGCGAGAAGAACGGATCGAACAGGATCTCCTGGTTGACGATACCGATCGAGGCCTTGGCGTTGCGCGGATGCTCGTCGGTGTCGAAGCCCCAGATCGCGGCGTTGCCGTCGGTCTTGTTGACGAGTCCTGCGAGGATGTTGATCAGCGTCGACTTGCCCGCGCCGTTCGGGCCAAGCAACCCGAAGATCTGGCCGCGCGGCACGTCGAACGTCACGCCGTCGAGCGCGCGCTTGGGTGCCGCCGTGCCCACGGGGGCGTAGGTCTTGCAGAGATTCGAGATTGCGATCGCGGCTTCGGTCATGGCTGCGGCATAGCGGGGCGGGAAGGGCGGGTCATCCCCTCGGGCGTCGCAAAGAAGATTTGTTCGCGCGGAGGCGCGGAGATGTCGTATCCAGCCTGTCGGTCGGGAGACGCACTTCCTGTCCAGCCGTTCCTGATGTGAGGGTCACTTCGCGACCAGCGCAACACCTCCGCGCCTCCGCGTGAACAAATCCTTCCTTCTCCCCGACACAGAAGAACCAATTGCCCGCCCCGCCCGCGCTTGCTATCGCGCCGGCATGCATCCGCCGCTCGAAACCACCCGCGTCACCCACGCCCGCGTCGCCTGCGATGGCGCCACCGACATTCCCGGCGGCGCAGCGCTCGGCCATCCCCGCGTGTGGTTGCAGATCGACGAGACCGGATATGTCGATTGCGGCTATTGCGATCGGCGCTTCATCCTGGTCGGCGGGGCCGCCGATGGCGCGGACCAGTCGACATTGCGCGACCATGGGGATGGCGCGGGCCGCTAAGCCCCTTATATCTATCGGATGACGATAGCTGCAGATCCCCGCTCGTTCCTCTACCGCGACACGCTTGACCCCGAGCAGGCGCAGGCGCTGACCGCCAAGGCGCTCGGCAAGGCCGATGATGGCGAACTCTATCTCCAATATCGCAAGGCCGAGGCGTTCGGGTTCGACGACGGACGACTGAAGACCGCGTCCTACGATACCAGCTCGGGCTTCGGCCTCCGCGCGGTGTCCGGCGAGATGACCGCGTTCGCGCATTCGAACGAGATGACCCCCGCCGCGATCCGTCGCGCCGCCGAGACGATGGCGCTGATCGAGCCGGGCGTCGCGGCCAAGGCGGGCCCACCACAGGGCACCAACCGCTACCGCTACACTGCCGCCGACCCGCTCGACCTCGTGCCGTTCGCGGACAAGGTGAACCTGTGCCAGACGATCGACGCCGCCGCGCGCGCGCGCGATCCGCGCGTGGCGCAGGTCTCGGTCAGCCTGTCGGGGACATGGTCGGTGGTCGAGATCGTCCGCGCCGACGGTTTCGTCGCGACCGACGTGCGGCCGCTGGTGCGGCTCAACGTCTCGATCGTTGCCGAGCAGAATGGCCGGCGCGAGACGGGCAGCTACGGCATCGGCGGCCGCTATCTCTACACCGACCTGTTCGAGCCCGCGACGTACAACCGCGCGATCGACGAGGCTTTGTCGCAGGCGCTGGTCAATCTCGACTCGATCGCCGCACCCGCGGGCGAGATGACCGTGCTGCTCGGTAATGGCTGGCCGGGCATCCTGCTGCACGAGGCGATCGGCCACGGGCTCGAGGGCGACTTCAACCGCAAGGGCACGTCGGCGTTTTCGGGGCGGATCGGCGAGCGCGTCGCGGCCGAGGGCGTGACCGTGGTCGACGATGGCTCGCTCCAGGATCGCCGCGGGTCGCTGACGATCGACGACGAGGGCACGCCGACGCGCGAGACCGTGCTGATCGAAGACGGCATTCTCAAGGGCTATATGCAGGACCGGCTCAACGCGCGGCTGATGGGCGTCGAGGCGACGGGCAATGGCCGCCGCGAAAGCTATGCGCACGCGCCGATGCCGCGGATGACCAACACCTTCATGAAGGCGGGCAACGACGATCCCGCCGAGCTGCTGAGTCGCGTCAAGAAGGGCATCTTCGCCAAGGCGTTCGGCGGCGGGCAGGTCGACATCGTGTCGGGCAAGTTCGTGTTCAGCTGCACCGAGGCGTATCTGGTCGAGGACGGCAAGCTGGGCGCACCGATCAAGGGCGCGACGCTGATCGGCGACGGGCCGAGCTCGCTGACCAAGGTGCGCGGGATCGGCAACGACTTCGCGCTCGACGAGGGTATCGGGATCTGCGGCAAGGGCGGGCAGTCGGTGCCCGCGGGCGTCGGCCAGCCGACGTTGCTGGTCGACGGGCTTACGGTCGGCGGGACGGCGGCTTAATAGCCTGAGATCAGCATATCGAGTGCGGCCTTGATCTCGGACTGTGCCGCCTCGAGCGTGGTCACGATGGCTTCGATATCGCGGATGTCGATTGCACGGGCTAGCGGCGTGACCATTGTCAGGGCTTGGCCGTTGATTGTGAAGCTCGGTGTCAGCCTCTTAACGATGACCGCGTCGGTTGGACGGAGCGGCACCACGAAGCGCGTCTGAAGGTCGGACAACAGATCTGATTGGCAATCAATGACCAGCACGTTGCCTCGGACTCGATAGACGTCGAACTGTGCCACTCAGAGCGGCCGCAGATGCGCGAGCGGATCGCCATTCTCGTCGTACCAGCGGTTCCAACCGTCGATTGCTTCACGATTGTCTTCCTTCCAGCGCCGCTCCTGCTCGACCTTCGTGGCGTGCCGGATCGCTTGTTCGCTGATCTGCGAAAGGTTGAGTCCCGCTTCCCGTGCCGCCGCAACAATGCCGGTATCCAGCGACATATTGACCGATTTGCGCTTGCCGGTGGCGATGGGATCATGCTTCATGCGCACAAGTTATGCGCGTAGCTGGCGCGCGTCAATCCGGAGTCGATCGATGGAATTCTTCCCCGCGCTCACCGACGATCACCGCGCATTCGTTGCGCGGCAGCCGGTGTTCTTCGTCGCGACGGCGGCGGAGGGCGCGCGGATCAACCTCAGTCCCAAGGGCATGGACAGCTTTCGCGTGCTCGATGCGAACACCGTCGCGTATCTCGACGTCGGTGGCTCGGGGAACGAGACCAACGCGCATCTCGCCGCGGACGGGCGGATCACGATCATGTTCTGCGCCTTCGACCAGCCCGCGCTGATCTTCCGGATCTATGGCACGGGTCGCGCGGTGCTGCCGCAGGATACCGAATGGGCGGAACTGTACGCGAGGTTCACGCCTCTGCCGGGCACGCGACAGATCTTCGTGATCTCGGTTGGTGAGGTGCAGACGAGTTGCGGCTGGGGCGTGCCGTTCATGGCGCTGGAGCGCGAGCGGCAGACTCTGTCGAAATATCACGCGGCACAGGCTGGGACCGAGCGGCTCGCAAAATGGGCCGGGCGGACCAAGAGCATCGACGGGTTGCCGGTGCGCGTTGCGACGGTCTTGCCGGACGGTGGCGGCGCGTAATTTGCCGACATCTGGGTGCCGGCTATATCCCTAACAATAGCCACCACCCCGGCGAAGGCCGGGGTCCAGTTGGAGAGGTCGATGTAACTAGGCGCAGCCCGTCGTTACGCCCGTTTCCCGACTGGACCCCGGCCTTCGCCGGGGTGGTGTTTGCTGATAGGACCCGTCTTAAGCTGTCTTGCAGTGACTGAAGCGGGCTGTTCCGCCTCCTACCGCCCAGCGCTGACTCGCCAGATCACGTTGCCGACGTCGTCCGCCACGAGCAGGCCACCGGTCTTGTCGGTGATGACCCCGACCGGGCGACCCTGCGCGTCGCCGTCCTTGTTCAGGAACCCGCCGAGCACGTCGACCGGCTTGGCGTTCGCCGCCGGGAAGCCGGTGTCGCCGAACGGCACGTAGACCACCTTGTAGCCGGAGACGGGCTTGCGGTTCCACGAACCATGCTCGCCGACGAACGCGCCGTTGGCGAACTTCGCGCCGAGCATGGCATCGGCCGAGAAGGTCAGGCCGAGGGCTGCGACGTGTGGCCCCAGTGCATAGTCAGGGCGCTTTGCATATTGCTGGAGCGCGGGGTTCTTCGGCTCGACCCGGCTGTCAGGATAGCCGCCCCAATAATACCAGGGCCAGCCGAAATTGTCGCCGAACTCGACCTGCGTCATGTAATCGGGCGCGAGATCGGAGCCGAGCATGTCGCGCTCGTTGACCACGGTCCACAGCCCGCCCGACTTGGGGTTGATTGCCATGCCGTTGGGGTTGCGCAGGCCGGCGGCATAGATCCGCCAGTTCTTGTCCTTTGGCCAGACCTGCAGGATGTTCGCGCGGTATTTCTCGGCGTCCATGCCGTTCTCGGCGATGTTCGACGACGAGCCGACGCCGACGTACAGCGTCTTGCCGTCCGCGGCCGTGATGACGTTGCGCGCCCAGTGGTTGCCGCCTGGGTTGAGCTTGATGACGAGCTCGGGCTTGGCGGTAATCTTCGTCGCGCCTTCGGTATAGGGCACGCGAACGAGCGCGTCGGTGTTGCCGATATAGAGCTGGCCATCGAGCAAAGTCATGCCGAACGGTGAGTTAAGGCCGGTCATGAACACCGACTTCGTCTCCGCAACGCCATCGCCGTTCGCGTCGCGCAGCAGCGTGATGCGGTTGGCCGAGGGCACGCCGGCGCCGGCGCGGCCCATCAGCACCTTCATCACCCACCCCGTGATCCCGCCGCCTTCGCGCGGTGGCGAATTCGTCTCGGCGACCAGTACGTCGCCATTGGGCAGGCGGTACATCCAGCGCGGGTGATCGAGCCCGGTCGCGAACGACTGGACCTTCAGGCCCGCAGCGGGGGTCGGCATCGTACCGTTCTGCCAGCCGACCACCTTGGCGACCTTGACGGTCGGGATTGTCTGGATGCGCGGATCGGTGATCTTGGGCAGCTTGCCGGCGACCTGGTCGACCGACAGTTCGGCCGTGTCGGGCCAAGCGAGATAGGTAACGCCCCCGGCAATCACGAGAAGGATCAAGCCGAGGACAATGAGGATGTGTTTGCGCATGAGGGGGAGATTAGGGGGGCGAGAGGGCGGGGGCAATGGTCACGGCGCCCCCTCGTTGCCCCAAAACTTGCCCCCTCCGTCATTACAGCGAAAGCGGGGATATCCACGAGGCAAATGCGGTGGCCCGAACCCGGGGATCCCTACTCTCTCTGGGATCATTGTCAAAGTGTCGTGGTAGCGTTGAGCGCTCTGGAACGACCATGACGGCACCGGGATAACAGCAAGGTGACACGTCCCTCAGTCGTCATCCTCAACCGGCACCACCGGCGGATGCAGGCGCAACCTATTGATGCGCCGCTCGTCCGCGTCGGTGATCTCAAGCTTCCACCCGCTGGGATGATCGACGCATTCGCCGACTTGCGGCACGTGGCCGGCCAGCAACGCCGCCAATCCACCCAGCGTGTCGATATCGCCATCGACTTCGGCCAGACGCGCATCGATCAGCTCGGCTGCGTCTTCCAGCTCGGCGCGCGCGTCGACGTCCCAGGCACCGCCGTCGATCGGCGTCATCAAGACCTGCGGCGCGTCGTCATGCTCGTCCTCGATATCGCCGACGATCTCCTCGATCAGGTCCTCGAACGTGACGAGGCCCTCGGTGCCCGAATATTCGTCGAGCACGATCGTCAGGTGGACATGCTTCTGCCGCATGTCGGCGAGCAGATCGAGCGCCCCGCGCGACATCGGCGCGTACAGGGGCTCGCGGATCAGCCCGGCGATCGACGCGGGGTGTTCGGCGCCGGTCGCCAGGATGTTGAAGACGTCTTTTATGTGGACCATACCAATGATCGTATCAAGATTGTCGCGGTAGACCGGCAGGCGGCTGTGGCCCGCTTCGGCGAACAGCTTGACGAGGTCGGCGAACGGTGTGTCCTCCTCGACCGCGATGATGTCGGCGCGTGGTACGCCGACATCGCCTGCGTCACGCTCGCTGAAATGCAGCAGGTTGCGGACCATCTGGCGTTCGAGCGGGGTGAGATCGCCCTTGGCATCGGGGGCGGGATCGCCCTCGTGCCGGTCGATCGCCTCCTCGAGCTGGTCGCGCAGCGATTCGTCGGGGGTGCCGAAGATCAGGCCTTTCAGCCCGCGCCAGATACTGTCGGTACTATCGCCGTTTCCGGCAGTGGGGCCATCGGCCATCGTGGTCGTCAGTCCTCTGTTATCAAATAGGGATCGTGGAGCCCGAGCGCGGCGAGTGCGTCGCGTTCGATCTGCTCCATACCCTCCGCTTCGTCGTCGTCGATATGGTCATAGCCTAGCAGATGCAGCGTGCCGTGCACCATCAGATGCATCGCATGATCTTCGACCGAAATGCCGCGCTCCGCCGCCTCGGCGACGCAGACGCCGTGCGCGAGGATGATGTCGCCGAGCAGCACCTCGCCATCATCCGAATTCTGCGTGATGGTTTCGAGCAGGTCGGCCTGCACCATCGGGAAGGACAGCACGTTGGTCGGCTTGTCTTTCTGGCGATACTGCTTGTTGAGCGTGTGGACCTCATCGTCCGAGGCGAGCCGGAACGAGATCTCGACCGTGGCGGCGCTGGTCAGCAGTTCGCCGTGCGGCGTGCGCTCGATCGCCGCGGTCGCGGCGCGCTGGGCGAGGCCGTCCCAATCCTGGTCGGGCCAGGGAGCCTCCGAAGAGAGCGCGATTTCGAGCATGCGGGTCCTTCCGGCGGAAACGTCAGGGCGAAATCATTACACATGTGGCAAAGTTCCGCACCCCTTGCGGTATGCGGATGGCCCGGCGGCTATCCCGGGGTGTCCGGGATAGCCGCGCGCGGGGTCAGGCGTCGCTGCCCTCATAGGCTTCGACGACGCGGCCGACGATCGGGTGGCGGACGACGTCGCCGACGGTGAAGCGGCACATCGAGATGCTCTCCACCCCCTCCAGACGCCGCACGGCGTCGGCCAGACCCGAGGCCGCGACGCCGCCGGGGATGTCGACCTGCTTGGGATCGCCGCAGATCACCATGCGGCTGTTCTGGCCGAAGCGCGTGAGGAACATCTTCATCTGCGCGGGTGTGGTGTTCTGCGCCTCGTCGAGGATCACGAACGCGTCCGCCAGCGTCCGGCCGCGCATGAAGGCGATCGGTGCGACCTCGATCTCGCCCGATGCGATACGGCGTTCGACCTGCTCGGCGGGGAGGCAGTCGTAGAGCGCATCGTAGAGCGGGCGGAGATAGGGATCGACCTTCTCCTTCATGTCGCCGGGGAGGAAACCGAGCCGCTCGCCCGCCTCGACCGCGGGTCGCGACAGGATGAGGCGCTGGACGCTGCCGGTGATGAGTTGCTGCACCGCCTGCGCGACCGCGACATAGGTCTTGCCGGTGCCCGCCGGCCCGAGCGCGAAGATCATGTCGTTGTTGGTCAGCTCGCGCATGTAATGCGCCTGCGCCGGCGTGCGCGGGACGATCGTCTTTTTCCGCGTGCGGATCATGATCGGAGGCGCAGCGCCGCCGCCGGCATCCGCGCGAATGATCCCTTCGAGCACGGGTTCGTCGGCCATCGCGATCGACGCGTCGACGAGGCCGGTATCGACATCCTCGCCGCGCTGGATCCGGGCATAGAGATCGTGGAGCACGTCGCGCGCCTTGGCGACCTGTTCCGCGGTACCCTCCAGCCCGATCTTGTTGCCGCGCGCGGTGATGTACACACCGAGGCGGTTTTCGAGCGCTACCAGATTCTGGTCGTACTGGCCGAACAGCCGGACGAGGAGTTGGGGCTTGTCGAACAGCAGTTCGACTCGGGCGCGGTCACCGGACTGGGCGGGAACGGGTTTACGGCTCATGCGGTCCTTTCGGGGGCAGGCGTGTCGGATCGATGATCGGGTATGGCCGGGCCGACACGCATCACGCCTGGGATGGCGTTCGACCAAAGATGAGCATGGGAGCCCGCGCGTTCAAGCGGCGCCGGGGCGCCTGCGTGGAGATGATTCGAGTCGCGTGGGCGAAGCTGCATCGGGGGCGAGTGTGGCAGGGGATTTGGGTGGGGGACAGCGAAATCGCGGGGGGCTGTGGGGAGGGCGTTTGAGTGTTGCCGTGGGGACTCAGTCGGGGGCTGCTCGATCCTCCCCCGCAAGGGGGAGGTGGCGCCGTAGGCGACGGAGGGGGAGGATGCGCAACGGCGGTTTCCCTTTCCTCCCCCTCCGTCAGGCTGCGCCTGCCACCTCCCCCTGGCGGGGGAGGATTAGTGGGGTGGGTCGGGCGGCTTCGGCGATGCGCTCGATGCCGGTGAGCGAGTTGGGGCCGGCGGCGGCGAGCGTTACCTCGACCAGGTCGCCGATCGCGTGGTCGCCGATCAGGTGGACCGATTGCAGCCAGGGCGACTTGCCGATCAGCTGGCCGGGCAGCTTGCCGGGACGTTCGAGCAGGACGGTACAGCTGCGGCCGACGGTGGCGGCGTTGAAGGCGTGCTGGTCGCGGTTGAGCGCGGCCTGGAGGCGCTGGAGGCGCTCGTCCATGACGGACTCGGGAACCTGCTCGACGATCGCCGCTGCGGGGGTGCCAGGGCGCGGGCTGTATTTGAAGCTGTAGGCCTGCGCATAGCCGACCGCGTCGACGAGGCTCAGCGTGTCCTCGAACTCGGCGTCGGTCTCGCCGGGGAAGCCGACGATGAAGTCGCCCGACAGCGCGATGTCGGGGCGCACCGCGCGGACTCGGTCGAGCAGGCGGAGATAGGAGTCGCGGGTGTGCGACCGGTTCATCGCCTTCAGCACGCGGTCGCTGCCCGCCTGGACGGGGAGGTGGAGGAACGGCATCAGGCTTTCGACGTCGCGGTGTGCGTCGATCAGGCCTTGCGTCATGTCGTTGGGGTGGCTGGTGGTGTAGCGGATCCGCGCGAGACCGGGGATGCGGTCGAGGTCGCGGATCAGGTCGTGGAGGCCGCGCCCTTCTGGAGTATTGGCATTCTCGGACCACGCGTTGACGTTCTGGCCGAGCAACGTGATCTCGCGCGCGCCTGCGTCGACGAGCGCCTTCGCCTCGTCGACGATCGCCGCGAACGGCCGGCTGATCTCGGCGCCGCGCGTGTAGGGGACGACGCAATAGGTGCAGAACTTGTCGCAGCCTTCCTGCACGGTCAGGAACGCAGACGGCGCGACCTTGCGGCGGGTCGGGAGCGCGCCGAACTTCGACAGCAGCGGCATGTCGGTGTCAAGCGACGGCGTCCCCGCGGCCGCCTTGGCGACGAGGTCGGGGAGGTTGTGATAGGCCTGCGGGCCGACGACGACATCGACTTTGGCGCGGGTGAAGATCTCCTGCCCCTCGGCCTGCGCGACGCAGCCGGCGACCGCGATCATTGGCGTCTTGCCGTTCTTGCGCAACTGGTCCTTCCGAACGCGGCCGATGTCCGAATAGACTTTTTCGGTGGCGCGTTCGCGGATGTGGCAGGTGTTGAGCACGACGACGTCGGCGTCGACCGCATCGGCCTGGGTGAGGCCCTGCGCGGCCATCAGTTCGGCCATGCGCTCGCCGTCATAGACGTTCATCTGGCAGCCAAACGACTTGACGTGGTAGGTCTTGGGTTTCGAGGTCATGCGCGCGCCCTATCAAATTTGCGGCGGCGGGGGGAGGGGGCGTTGCTACGCAGTCGAGAGTGCAACAACGACACGAACCACCTGCACTTCCCCGGCGGAGGCCGGGGCCCAGTTGGGGGACGTCGCTAACCGAGGGCGGCGCTTTGTTACTGCGACCTCTCCAATTGGGCCCCGGCCTTCGCCGGGGTGGTGTTTGCGGTTTGGAGGGCAACTCGGTCCCCCCTGGTCCCGCGAAGGCGGGAGCCCAGACTGGATCCCCGCCTTCGCGGGGAAACATGGCGTCAGAGCGCTTCGATGCGGCGGCGTGCTTCGGCGGCGATGGCTTTCCGGTCGCCATAGTCCGCGGGATTAAAATCTTCTGCGAAGTGCAGCGTCGCCACGAAGCTGCCCCGGCGTTTCAGTACGCGGGCGGCGTGGTGTTGGCCGGGCTCGTCGCCGACCCAGGCGAGTTCGTGCGTCGCCGCGCCATAGTCGATCCGGACCGGCTGGATCCTGACTCCGGGCGGCGGCGGATCGAGCGCTGCCAGCAACGCGGCCTTGAAAGGGAGGAGCGTGGTGCCGTCGCCGGTCGTGCCCTCGGGAAACAGCGTGACGGGCCAATCCGCCGCCAGTGCGCCTCGGATTTCGGCGATCTGTGCGGTCACGGCCATGCGGTCGGCCCGGCTGACGAAGATGGTGTGGTTGAGCGTGCAGAGCCAGCCGACCAGCGGTACGCCGCGCAGTTCGGATTTCGCCACGAACGCACTGCCGGTCGCGCCGGACAGGAGCAGGATGTCGATCCAGCTCAGGTGGTTCGAGACGAAGACGACATTGTGGCAGAGCGGGGTTCCGGCGACGCGGGCCCTGGCGCCGACGATTCGCGCGACCAGCCCCAGAAACCGCGGCGGCCAAGGCGACTTGCGACCGAGCACCCGCCAGGCGCCATGCAACGGCAGCGCGACGAGCAACGCCAGCAGGAGCGCCGCCAACCGCGCGCCAAGGCGGAGCCGGCCGATCGCGTCAGTCCTTGCGGGTCAGCGCGACGCCGTAGAGCTCCATGCGATGGTCGACGAGCCGGAAGCCAAGCTTCTCGGCGATCGCCTTTTGCAGCTGTTCGAGTTCGGGATCGACGAATTCGATTACCTTGCCACTCTCGACGTCGATCAGATGGTCGTGATGTGCCTCGGGTGCAGGCTCGTAGCGCGCGCGGCCATCGCCGAAATCGTGGCGGTCGAGGATGCCGGCTTCCTCGAACAGGCGAACGGTGCGGTACACGGTCGCGATCGAGATACCGGGATCGATCTGCGACGCGCGCTCATAGACCTTCTCGACATCGGGGTGGTCGTCCGCCTCGGACAGCACGCGGGCGATGACTCGGCGCTGCTCGGTAATGCGCAGGCCCTTCTCGTTGCAGAGGGCTTCCAGATCGATCTTGCGCGGCATGTGTCTTTCCCTTGTTAGGGGCCATGTAGGGCGTTCGCGCTGTTGCGAAAAGGGATAGTGACTCGCAATAAGGTTTAGCTGTTGATATCTCTCGAATATGTATGTGCGTCATGCGCGACGCCGGTCTTGCCGCGGTAATAGGCACGGCGCTCGCCGACCTTGGTGAAGCCGTGTGCCCGGTACAGCCCGACCGCGTCGTTGCCGGCGCGCACCTCGAGGTGAAGCTTGGCAATGGCGCCCGCCGAGCATTCGGCGATCGCGGCACGGATCAGCGCGGTGCCGACGCCGCGCCGACGCTGCGCGGGTGCGACCGCGATCAGCAGCAATTCGGCCTCGTCGGCGACCGCACGGGTCATCGTGAAACCGGCGGGGACTTCGTCGACGAAGGCGAGCGTCAATTGGACGCCGGTCAGCGCGAGCACGCCGAGACACTGGCTGCGCGTCCATGCCTCGCCATAGCGCGGGTCGAACGCCTCGGTCATCAGCGCGTCGACGATTGCGAGATCGCGCGCGTCGCCGGTGCGCAGTGCCACTGCGCGCGTCGTGACCTGTCGCGTGGCCATTATTTCGGCACCGACGGCTTGGCGTCGGGCGCGCGGCCATAGATCGGGCTGGGGGGCAGCGCGGTCAGCGAATCCGGGAGCAGGATTGCGGCGGCGGCATCGGGTAGCGCCTCGGTGAGATCGAGCATGGGGTCGAGTGCGGCAAGCCAGCGGATGCCGTTGCCGACCGCGCGACGTCCGGCGAGCGCGGCAAGCGCGGCGTCCGGCCTCAACGACACCATGTCGGTGCGCGGCGACAGATCGGCGGAGAAGGCCTGCATGAAGACCTCGCCATGCCCGCCTTCCATCACCACCGCAATATCGTGGGTTGGTCGCTCGGAAAAAGCCGCGGCGGCGATCAGCGGGAGCGAGGAAAAGCCTGCAATCTCCGCGCCCCACCCGAGCGCGAGCCCGCGCGCGGCGGCGATCCCGACGCGGACGCCGGTGAAGCTGCCGGGGCCGCAGTCGACGAGGATACGGTCGGCGCGGCCGCCATCGGGGAGGTCGGCGATCATCGGGATCAGGCGTTCGGCATGGCCGCGGCCGACGACGTCATGCGTGCGGGCGATGACCGCACCCGCTTCGATGAGCGCGACCGAGCAGGCGGTGGTGGATGTTTCGATGACTAAGGTGCGCACGTCTTATTCCCTCTCCCCCTCGGGGAGAGGGCTAGGGTGAGGGGCGCCGCGAGCGCTGTCCTTCCCAACTGCCCCTCACCCCGACCCACTCCCCGCGGGGGAGAGGGCGTAGGTCCCGCTTCAGGCTATCGTATTGAACTTCGCGAAGTCGGGGCGGGGCGAGCGGCCGTAGATCGTCGCGGGATCGCCGTGGCCGAGCGTCGAGATGAAATTCGTCCGTACTGCCGGCGTCTCGTGGAAGAACGCGGCGTCGACCTTGCCCGCGTCGAAGCCCGACATCGGCCCGGTATCGAGCCCCAGCATCCGCGCCGCGATGATGAAATAGGCGCCCTGCAACGTCGAGTTGCGGAATGCGGACGCCTCGCGCAGTTCGGCATTGCCGTCGAACCAGGCCTTCGCATCGGCGTGCGGGAACAGCTCCGGCAGATGCTCGTGGAAGTTGGTGTCCATGCCGATGATCACAGAGACGGGCGCCTTCAGTATCTTGGGCTGGTTCTGTGCGCTGCAGGCGTCGGCGAGCTTCTGCTTGGCCGCGTCGCTGACCACCCAGATCAGCCGCGCCGGAAGCTGGTTGGCCGATGTCGGACCCCATTTCATCAGGTCCCAGATCGCGTGCAGCTCGGACTCGGCGACGGGCTCGTCGGTATAGCCGTTGTAGCTGCGCGCTTTGCGGAAGACGTGGTCGAGGACGCTATCGTCGAGGATCATCAGACGGCTCGCACTTCGGTGACTTCGGGGACGTAATATTTGAGGAGCTGCTCGATGCCGTTCTTGAGCGTGGCGCTCGACGACGGGCAGCCGGCGCACGCGCCCTGCAACTGGAGGAACACCTTGCCCTTGTCGAAGCCGCGATAGACGATGTCGCCGCCGTCGTTGGCAACCGCAGGGCGGACGCGCGTGTCGATCAGCTCGCGGATCTGCGCGACGATGTCGGCATCGGCGGGATCGTCCGACAGCGCCGGCTCGTCCGAGGGGACCGAGAAGCCGGCGCGCGCCGGCTTGAACAGCGGCATCGCGGCGGAGAAGTGATCGAGCAGGATCGCGAGCACGTCGGGCTTCAAGTCCGACCAGGCGACGCCCGGCCCGGCGGTCACCGAGACGAAATCGCGGCCGAAGAACACGCCGGTGACGTCGCCGAGATTGAAGATCGCCTCGGCCAGCGGACTGGTCTCGGCCTCCTCGGGCGTGGCGAAGTCGCGCGTGCCGGCGTCCATGACGGTACGGCCCGGCAGGAACTTCAACGTCGAGGGGTTCGGGGTGGATTCCGTTTCGATCAGCATGGGATGCATGTGGCCCGGCGGACGCGGGGGATCAAGCGCCGAACGGGAAACGGTTTCTTTCGGGCGGTGTGGGGAGGGGCGCCCGGCCTTGTCTGTCCAGCCTGGTCTTTAACGTCAGACGTCGAGTTGTTTCACCGCGGCGTTCCAGCTGCCGATGTTGCGCACCGCGTCCTGGACGAACGCCGAACGGCGGACGATCCCGAGGAACAGGTCGGCGATCCACTTGCCCGGGTTGCGCAACGGGCGTTCGAACTGGATCAACAACACCACGCGCGTCCCGCTCGTGTCGTTCCACACCTCGTGCTGGTAGGTGTCGTCGAAGACCAAGGTCTCGCCCTCCGCCCAGCGGACGGTGCGATCGTGGACGCGCATCCGGACGTCGCCGTCGCGCGGTACGATCAGGCCGAGATGGCAGGTGATCAGCCCCTTGGTCACGCCGCGATGCTCGGGGATATGCGTGCCGGGCGCGAGGATCGAGAAGAACGCGCTGTTGAGGCCGGGAATGCGCGCCACCGCCTCCGCCGTATGGGGGCAGCGCGCGAGGCTTTCCTCGATCGGGTAGCCATAGCCGTAGAGGAAGAACGACCGCCATTTGTCGATCTCGGCGATCGAGCGGTGATCGGGCGAGATCGTCGCGAGGCTGGGCGATGCCTCGCCTTGCAGCGCGACCTGCACCGCCTCGTCGCGGATCTCGGTCCAGCTTTCGCGCAGGCCTGCGGTCCAGGCGAAGTCGCGGACGTCGAGCACCGGGTCGTTCGACACCAGCGAGGACGTGGCGATCATCCTGTCGAACACGCCGCGCAGATGCTTGCCGACGCGGATGATCAGCGGCCGGTTGGACTCCGCCACCATCGGTGCGCCGGGTTTGGGTGCACCGGAGATGATGGTGAGATCAGGCTTGCGGGCGCTGCGCCGAGCGGTGGGCTCGCCCAAATCCCGCCACAATGACGACTGCTTCAGTTCGGCTTCGACCGTCATCTCTACCCTGCATCCAGGCGCACCGCGGCGCCGATCCCCTTGTTCGGACACGACATACCGCCGGTGTTGGACGAAATGATGGCAGTTGCAACGGCCAGCGGGGCGCGGCGCTGGCGATGCGTGCGCGGGGGCGCTACAGATGCGCGATGGTATCCTTCCCGCGCTTGTATCGCGCTCCCGTTCTGCTCCCCCTCGTGCTCGGTCTCGCTATCCCGGCGAGCGGGCAGATGGCGACTCAGCAGGCCGCCTCCACATCTGCCGAGGGGGGGGGCAAGGAAGCGCCGACGCTTCCCGAGCTGCAGGGTGTCGATACGACCGCATGGCTCTACAAGGGCAGCGACCTCACGCGCGACCCCGAGTGGAAGTTCGGTACGTTGCCCAACGGCCTGCGCTTCGCGGTCCGCAAGAACGGCGTGCCGCCGGGCCAGGTCTCGGTGCGCGTACGCATCGATGCGGGATCGCTCAACGAGACCGACAGCGAACGCGGCTTTGCGCATTTCATCGAGCATCTGTCGTTCCGGGGGTCCGAATACGTCCCCGATGGCGAGGCCAAGCGCGTGTGGCAGCGGTTCGGCGCGACGTTCGGATCGGACACCAACGCGCAGACCACGCCGACCTCGACCACGTTCAAGCTCGATCTGCCGTCGGCGACACAGGCGGGGCTCGACGAGAGCCTGAAGATCATGTCGGGGATGATGGAAAAGCCCGTCATCACCGATGCGTCGGTGACCGCCGAGCGCCCCGTCGTGCTCGCCGAGCAGCGCGAGCAGCCGGGGCCGCAGGTGCGGTTCGGCGATGCGATCCGCGCCACTTTCTTCGCCGGGCAGCCGCTCGCGGATCGGTCGCCGATCGGCAACATCAAGACGCTGGAGGCCGCGACCGGCGGCAGCGTAAAGGCGTTCCACGATCGCTGGTACCGCCCCGAGAATACCGTCGTGATCATCTCGGGCGACATGGACCCCGCGCTGTTCGGGCGGCTGATCGTCAAGAACTTCGCCGACTGGAAGGCGATCGGTCCGTTCACGCCCGCACCCGATTTCGGCAAGCCCGATCCCAAGGCGCCGGTGTCGGCGACGATCGCCGAGCCGGCGATCCCCGCGGTCGTGACGCTCGGCGTCGTGCGCCCGTGGGAGTATAAGGACGACACCGCGATCATGAACCAGAAGCGGCTGGTCGACGTGCTGGCCACGCGGCTCATCAGCCGCCGCCTCGAGACTCGCGCGCGGGCGGGCGGGAGCTTCCTGCAGGCGGGCGTGTCGATCGACGACGTCTCGCGTTCTGCGAACCTGACGAGCGTCAACATCGTGCCGATCGGTACCGACTGGGCGGCGGCGTTGAAGGACGTTCGCGCGGTGATCGCCGATGCGCAGACCAATGCGCCGAGCCAGGCCGAAGTCGATCGCGAATATGCCGATTTCGACACGATCATGCGGACCAGCGTCGAGACCGCGAAGGTCGAGGCAGGATCGAAGCAGGCGGACGACATGGTCGGCGCGCTCGACATCCGCGAGACGGTCGCGGGGCCGGAGACGTCGTACAAGATCCTGCAGGACGCGAAGGCAAAGGGCATGTTCACCCCCGCCACGCTGCTCGCTTCGAGCAAGGCGATCTTCGAGGGGACCGCGACGCGCGCGTTGGTCAATACGCAGACGCTCGATCCGGGCGCGGCGAGCAAGCTGGCGACGGCGTTGAAGGCCGATGTCTCGGGGCTGGCGGGCAAGCGGCGCGCGCAGGCCGCGGTCGATTTCTCGAAGTTGCCGTCGCTCGGCAAGCCGGGCATCGTGGCCAGTCGCGAGAAGATCGCCGCGTTTGACATGGAGCAGGTGAACTTCGCCAACGGCACGCGCTTGCTGCTGTTCCCGAACGCCGGCGAGACCGGGCGCGTCTATGTGCGCGTGCGGTTCGGCGGCGGCTATACCGCGATCCCGTCGAACCGGCCGACCCCGGCCTGGGCGGGCGATCTCGCGCTGGTCGCGGGCGGTATCGGCAAGCTGGACCAGGGCGATCTCGACCAGTTGACCGCAGGGCGGCGGATTGGGCTCGATTTCGGGATCGACGACGACGCGTTCACGCTCGGCGCGATCACCTCGCCGGCGGATTATGCGGACCAGCTGCGGCTGATGGCGGCCAAGCTGGCGTTCCCGGCCTGGGATCCGGCGCCCGTCGCGCGCGCGCGCGTTGCGGCGCTGGCGGGGTTTGCGGGCTATGATTCGTCGCCCGACGGCGTGCTGTCGCGCGATCTCGAAGGCCTGTTGCGCGCGGGCGATCCGCGCTGGGGGACGCCGTCCAAGGCAACCGTCGAGGCGCTGAACGCGAAGGACTTCCGCGCGTTCTGGGAGCCGATCCTGAAGACGGGACCGATCGAGGTCTCGATCTTCGGCGACGTGAAGACCGAGGATGCGATCGCCGCAGTCGGCAAGACGTTCGGCGCGATGAAGCCGCGGACCGCGGTGAGCATGATCGGCGCGCCGGTCGGCTTCCCGGCGCATAACGCGACGCCGGTGATGCGCGCGCATACGGGTCCTGAAAACCAGGCGGCGGCGGTGATCGCCTGGCCGACCGGCGGCGGGATCGACAACATCGTCGAGGCACGCCGCCTCGACGTGCTGGCGCAGGTGTTCAGCGACCGGCTGTTCGAGCGGCTGCGGCAGGCAGCGGGCGCGAGCTATAGCCCCAACGTGTCGAGCCAGTGGCCGGTCGGGATGAGCACCGGCGGCCGGATGGTCGCGATTGGGCAGGTGGCGCCCGACAAGGTGTCGTTCTTTTTCCAGATCGCGCGGCAGATTGCGGCCGAGCTGGTGTCGACGCCGATCGCGGCAGACGAACTTGACCGGATCAAGAAGCCGATGGGGCAGTATATCCTGCGCGCATCGACCGGGAACCAGTTCTGGCTGCAGCAGCTGGGCGGCGCGACGTTCGACCCACGCCGGATCGCCGCGACGCAGCGGATCGCGTCCGATCTGGTCGCGACGACGCCGGTGGAGTTGCAGGCGACGGCCGCGAAGTATCTGCGGCCGGACAAGGACTGGACGATGGCGGTGGTGCCGACTGCGGTGCCGGCGAAGAAGTGACCGATTAGTCCCTCTCCCCGTCGGGGAGAGGGAGGGAGGAGCTAGTTGGCGACGGAAGGGTGAGGGGCGTTGGGACGAACGGTCCGAGCCTCACTTGCCCTCACCCTCCCACACGCAAGCGCGTGCGGGCCCCTCCCTCTCCCCCGAGGGGAGAGGGGTTTTAGGGTTTGTACAACGCGTCCAGACGCTCGCCATAGGCCTGCTTGAGCACGTGGCGGCGGATCTTCAGGCTGGGGGTGAGCTGTTCGTTCTCGATCGTGAACGGACCGTCCGCCAGCACGAACCGGCGCACGCGCTCGGTCACCGTCAGGTCCTTGTTTACCCGCTCGATCGCGAGGCCGATCGCGGTGCGGAACTCGCTGTTCTCGGCGAGCCGGGCAAAGCTACACGCATCGCCGTTCGCCGCGCACCATTCCTGCGTCCATTCGGGATCGGGCACGATCAGCGCGACCATATAGGGCCGCTTGTCGCCGACGATCATCGCCTGCGCGACCTCGCGCTGGAGCGTGAGCATCCCCTCGACCTTTTGCGGGGCGACGTTGTCGCCCTTGTCGTTGATGATCAGGTCCTTCTTGCGATCGGTGATCCGGATCCGGCCCTTCGCATCGATCTCGCCGATGTCGCCGGTGTGCAGCCAGCCGTCCTTGAGCACCTTCGCGGTCTCGGCATCGTTGCGCCAATAGCCGTGCATGACGAGCTCGCCGCGCACTAGGATCTCGCCATCCTCGGCGATCCGGACCTCGGTGTCCTTGAGCGGCGGGCCGACCGAGTCCATCCGCACACCCGCCTGCGGCCGGTTGCACGAGATGACGGGGGCGGCCTCGGTCTGGCCATAGCCTTGCAGGAAGGTGAGCCCGATCGATTCGAAGAACAGCCCGACCTCCGGGTTGAGCGGTGCACCACCCGAGATCATCGCCTTCATCCGGCCGCCGAACTTCTTGGCGATCTTCGGCTTGAACAGCGTCGCGACGGCGGCCTGCATCGGCCGGTCGATCAGGCGTAGCCGGCCGGCATAACGCTTGCCGCCGATGTCGAGCGCGCGCGCGAGCAGATAAGCGGAGGCGCCACCCTGCTTCTCGATCGTCTTCGAAATGCGCGTGCGCAGCACCTCGAACAGCCGGGGCACGACGAACATGATCGTCGGGCGCGTCTCCTCGATATTGGCGGCGAGCTTTTCTAGGCCCTCGGCATAATAGATCTGGCCGCCGAGCGAGATCGGGAAATGCTGGCCGCCGGTATGTTCATAAGCGTGGCTCAAGGGGAGGAACGACAGGAAGACCTCGTCGTCCCAGCCGAAATCCTCCGAGATCACCGCCGCACAGCCCGCGCAATTGTGCAGGATCGCGCCGTGATGCTGCATCACGCCGCGCGGTGCGCCGCCGGTGCCCGAGGTGTAGATGATGCAGGCGAGATCCTCGCGGGCAAAATTCGCGCGGGCGGCGGCGGCCTCGGGCGGGGTCGGGTGCGCGGCGATCAGCGCGTGCCAGTTGTGGAAATCGATCGCGGCGGGGACTCGCATCTCCTCGAGCCCGATCACGATCTGCGCCTGGTTCGAACGCAGCACTGCGGGCAGCACCGTCTTGGCCAGCTTGGCGGTCGAGACGATGATCGCGCAGGCGCCCGCATTCTCGATGATGTGGAGGTGATCGCGTTCGGTGTTGGTGACGTAGGTCGGCACCGTGACGCAGCCCGCCGCCATGATCGCCAGATCGCTGAGGCACCATTCGGGGCGATTCTCGCTGACCAGCATGACCCGGTCGCCGGGCTTGAGGCCGATCGCGGTCAGCGCGGTGGCGAGGCTGGCGACCTGGCGGGCGGCATCGGCCCAACTGGTGGAGACCCAGGCGCCGCCGGTTTTCGTCCACAGGAAGGGCGCTTCGCCCTTTTCCGCAGCGCGCACGAAGAACATCGTGACGAGGTTCGGGAACCGTTCGAGCTGGCGCGGCATGATCTCTCCCTGGGCGCACCGCGAGCCGACGCGCCTCGTTACCGCCCTTGTAGGCGAGAAGCCGCATGCCGGACAATCACCGACGCCGTCGATGATTGTCCCGGCGTGTCAGAGATATGCGCAGGCCTGCCGGCGGTCAGACCCGGACGTAGCGGTAATACCAGACCTCATGGCCCTGCCGCCGCGCCTTGCGTTCGTATCGCGTCTCCGGCCAGTCGTCGGGGCGCGTGAGGAAGTCATGCGGCGTCTCGGCCTGCCAGACGAAATCGCGGCGCGCGGCCATGATCATCATCGACCAGCGGCAATAGGTCGGATCGTCGGTACCGAGCCGGAATTCGGCCCCAGGCTTCAGCTTGGCGGCGATCGTGTCGAGCGGCCCGTGATTGACCATGCGCCGTTTGGCATGGCGCGCTTTCCGCCACGGATCGGGATGCAGCAGATAGAGCCGGTCGAGGCTCGCATCGGGTAGCCGCTCGATCACCTCGAGTGCGTCGCCCATGTACAACCGCACGTTGGTCAGCGCGCCATCGCGGATGTGCGACAGCGCGCCGACGACGCCGTTGAGGAACGGTTCGCAGCCGATGAAGCCGATATCGGGGTTTGCGGCGGCCTGCGCGGCGAGATGCTCGCCTGCGCCGAAGCCGATCTCGACATGCAGCGGACGGTCTTCGCCGAACAGCATCGCGGCGCTGATCGGACCCTCTTCGGGCACCGAGAGGTCGGCGAGCGTTTCCTCGACAAGGGCGGCCTGGCCGAGGCGAAGCTTGTGGCCTTGGCGTCGCCCATAGAGGCGGCGGATAATGGAAGGGTCGGTCATCGCCGCGCGCTCTAGCGACCTGCGTGCCGCGCGCAAAGCGTCGTCGGCGCGTTTGTGCGGCCCGACGCAACGCGAACGGGCGTGTCCGCCCGCTGTCGATCGCCGTACGCCCGCTGACAGGATGTTGATTGCAGGCGATTTTCGGTACCGAGCGGATTGCCGGCGCTGCACGCTGGCATTGGCGTGGCGCTTGCCCTACCGGATGCGGATGGGCGATCTAGACAGGCTGGTTCCATCGGGGATCATTGAACAATGGGTCTTTCACCTGCGCCGGCAACGCGCGCGGGCGGCGGATTCGATCTGGTTGATCGACCAGGGTTTTACCCTGCACGACGGTCATGGCGGCACGCCGCAGCACGACGCCACCGCGCGGTGGCGCGCCGAGCAGGAAACGGTCGTCGAGGAAGTGACCGCGTTGCTGGCGCTGTATGACGGCATCAACCTGGGCAAGATCGATGCGGATGCGTCGCCGGACGGCAGTCAGCCCTGATCGCCATAGCTTTGCCGCATGAGCCAGCCGGTCATGTGGAGCGAGGTGCTCTCCGGCATTTCCGGATCTGCCATCGTCATCGCGAGTTCGGCGGACCGCATCATCTGCCGGTGCCGGTCGGCGAGGAGATGGTGCGCGGCGCGGCCAGCCTCGGTCTGCGAACGTTCGGCGAGCAGCGTCTCCTGAACTGCGCGGTCGCGGTGGTAGGCGACCCGGTCCGACCAGGCCTGCGCCGGGGTAGGGGGATCGCGCCGGTCGCTTGTCATCCGCATGTCCTTACAGGTAAACTTGATCTGGGTTAGTTCACTGCCAGATCCGCTACCGTCAAACGGTCCTGATGGATGCCGCCTTGCCACCAGACGAGCCGTCCATGCGGCGAAGATAGCGGCGCGGCGTGGTGCCCAGAAACCGGTTGGCGTCGCGCAGGAAATGCGAGGCGTCGAAATAGCCAAACTGGGTGATCGCGGTGAAATCCATCCCGGTTTCCTGAAACCGTCCGAGTGCGGCAATGAAGCGGCGGCGCATCAGCAATGTCTTCGGCGGAAAACCGAACCAGCGCAGCGCGATACGGCGAAGATTATGCGGCGTCGTCAAGACCTGCTCGGCGGCCGTCGCCGCATCATAGACCAGCCCCTCGTCGATCAGCGCCGTCAGCTGCGCGATCAGCGTCGTCGTCGTCGCGTCGAGGGACGCGGTGCCGCGCGCGACCACGGCGTCCGCCAGCCGGGTGATCGCGAATCGGGCGATGTCGTTCGCCTCCCGGTCGGCCACGCCGTCGAGGCACTTTATGCCCAGATCCTGAGCGGCGACGATCCGGTCGGATACCGCGGTGGCGGCGACGGAGGTCAGCCGCGCCCAGTCGAGCGGGCTCAGCGGGATCTCGACCAGCGGTGCGCCTTCGATCTGCAACGTGACCGGGCGACTCGACGGACCGACGACGACGACGTCGGTCAGCCGGTCATAGAAGCGGTTGCGGATCCGCGCCGATACCCGCGTGCTCTCCGGGATGATCAGGATCCGCGCGGTCCCTGGCAGACGCGACATTTCGAAGGCGCCAGTCGACCGGGGGTGGACGATCCCGAGCGCATCGATCCGCGAGCGCAATTCGCCCTCGACCGAGCGGGCCGTAACCAGCACCCCGTCGGTGGTCGTCGTCGATCGCATCGGAACAATCAGCATCGTCACATCCATTTTCGAGCCTGGGCCATTTTCAAGCCTGGGCGACCCCCGCCGCACCGCCATCGCCACGGCCAATGTTTGATCTCAATTGTACAATCGCGAAATGCCTACCGGGCTCAATTGTGAGACAGGGAGGCATGATGACGCCAGAAAAAGAGAGACTTTTCCAAAGCTTGGTGCCGCGTGCGCTGTGCATCGGCAATCAGGCTCCCGCTCATGAGACGAGCGCGATCAATTGGGCGAGACCGTTGGTGCCGGTCTTGGTGACGACCGCGGCACGGTGGTTCTCGATCGTCTTGATGCTGAGCCCCAGCGCGCCCGCAATCGCCTTGTTGCTGTGGCCGCGGACGAGCATGTCGAACACCTGGCGTTCGCGTGCCGTCAGCAGCGCGGTGCGCCTGTTCAGCAGGCGGCGGCCGTTCGACCATGCGACGCCTTCGGCCACCGCGGTCAGCAGCCGATCCTCGTCGATCGGCTTTTCGAGATAGTCGAGCCCGCCATACCGCCGGACGCTGTCGACCGCGTTGGCGGTCGTCGGCCAGGCGGTCATAAACACCAAGGCGACGTCGGGATCGAGCTCGCGCACCGCATCGGCAAAGGTAAAGCCGTCCATGTCGCCCATCATCACGTCGGAGATGATGCACGCGGCCGGATCGCGCGGATAATCGCGCAGCAGCGCGACCGGTTCGACGAAGGCGCGCGCGGCGTGGCCGTGCCGCACGAGCAGGCGCGCGACGCTGGCGCCGAGATCGGCATCGTCGTCGAGGACGTACACCGTCGCCGGTGCGGAGGCTGAAAGGGTCACGCGGCGTCTCCGGTGAGCGTTCCGACGAGGGGAAGGGTGACGACATGCGCAATCCGCAAAAGCCCGCGATCGGCGCGCGACAGCGTGCCGCCATGCGCCTCGACGATCGCCTTGGCGACGAGCGAGCCGACACCCATGCCCTCATGGACGAGGGGGTGATCGGCACAGTGATTGACCACCGCGATCGCAACCCGTTCGTCGCGGCGGGTGACGGCGATTTCGACCACGCCGTCGTCGGTCGCCTGCACGGCGTTGCGGACCAGATTGACGAGCGCCTGCGCGATCTCGATCTCCTGCGCCAGCACGGTCCATTCTGGATCTACGGGGGCGATCCGGATCGCGACGCCCGCAACGCTCGCCTCCGGCCGGGCCAGCGCCGCGACGGTGTCGACCAGGGCCCCGACCGGCAGCAGCGACGGCTCGTCGACGGCGCGCCCGCCGAACCGGCGGAGGCGACGGACGAGCGTCGACAGCGTCACGGTCTTGCGCTCGATGAGCCGCGCGGTCTCGGCGATATCGGGATCGGCATGGGCGCTGATCTCGACCAGATGGCGCGCCTCGATCGCCAGCGTCGACAAGGGCTGGCTGATCTCGTGAATGACGGCGACCGACATCGCGCGCAGCGTCTTGAGGCGTTCGGCCTGGAACAGCATCCGGTCGCGCCGCGCCACCGCCGCCAGCGCGCGCGCTTCGGCATCGGCAAAACTGCCGGCGAGATAGCCGACCACGGTGACCGCGGCGAGGCTCATGTGGAGTGCCAGCCGCTGATCGACCGGAATCGCCCCGACCGTTTCGGGCAGGACGAGAATCGCGGTGACGACGATCGCGGCCCAGGCGGCGGCGCGGCCGAACCGAAGCCCGATCCAGGCGATCGCCAGCAATACCGGCGTCGCGGGAAGCCCCAGGCCGATCGACGCGAGCATCCCGACCAGCCCGAGCGCGAGGCCGAGCACGATGACGGCTTCGGCGATATCCCGGCGCGACGGGACCATCGCGGGCATTGCGGTGCTGCCGCTCGACAGATCGGCGATCCACAACAGCGGCGGCGCGACGAGCAGCACGCCGAGCATGTCGCCGACCGCGAACCCGGTCAGCGAGACGATGACGTCGCGGACATTGGCGACGTTGGTGATGTCGGGCCGGACGATCGACCATGGCAGCGCGAACGCGACGGCGATCAGCGGCGCGAGAACCGACGCGAGCCCGAGCGGCATCGGCGCGGTCGCCAAGCTGCCGGTGGCGCCGTCGGCAACCCGGCGCACCACCGCGACCGCGATGCCATAGGCCAGGACCGGGCTGGCGACGCCGAAGATACCGCGCGGCCATTCGGGCTGCGTGAAGACGATGATCCCGGTCAGGCACTGGACGATGATCTCGGTCAGCGCGGTGGCAGGCGCGAGACGCGCGCCGAACCGCCAGAACAAGGCGAGGCGGACGCCGGCCGCCGGAAACCAGAGCGAATAATAGCCGACGCCGCCCCACAGGATCGCGAGCCGGTGGAGCGCGAGGAAGGTCACGCCATAGCCGGCCAGTACCACCCATTCGCGATCGCGCGGTAGCCATGGCGAGCGGCTGCGGAGCGATGGCGCCTCGCCGGGTGCGTCGACAGCGTCGATGTCGGCGGTCGCACGATCGGCAGGAGGAAGGGGGACGGAAGCCATCCCCACCTCGATACCGCGAACCACGCGCGGCAGAACTAGGGAAATACCCGGAATGAACCGGATTGTACCGGCCGGCGCGTCTGACCGGGGGTTTTTCCCTGACTGACGACGCCATCGCGTCACGCCTACCGACGGACTTCAGATCCAGTGTCCGGGAAATGCGATGTCGGCCCACGCACTATGAATTATTATCACAATATCGAGGGCGAGCAGATCAGCCCGATGGTGCTGCCGACGATCTCGGTCCGCGGCGACGACCTGCTGGCACTGCGGTACACGACCGCCCCCGGCACGCACGCGCTGGCGAACCTGCGCGTCGACTATCGACCGACCGACACCGGCGAGCGGGCGATCGCGCGCGACGGGCATAGCGGGCCCGGGCTCTATGCGTGCTTCTGGGACCGGGAGCTGTTCTACATCGGCACGTTTGCCGGCACCGGGCGACCGACCAACGGCAACGTCGCGCGCGAGCGCTGGACTAAGCACGTCGCTGGCATGACCTTTCGCGGCCACGGCGTCACGATCGGCGAGCGCGCGCTCCACCAGATTGCCGAGGATGCGCCGTCGGCTCTCGGCGCGCTGCTGCTCGAGGCGGATCGGGCGCGGCTGTCGAAGACTGCGGGGATGCTGCAGACGCAGTATGCGACGTTCCGGTTCGCGTCGCGGCACTGGGACGATTTCGCGCTGCTTGACCCGGCGATGCTGGCGCGCTTTGCCTTTGTGTATCTGCGGCCGTCGCTGCACGGCCGGCTCGCGGGAATGGACAAGGCGACGCTCGATCCGCACCTGCGCGCGATGGAGCGGGGGATCGTCACGCTGCTCGATCCGCCGTGCAATGCCGCCTCGACCAATCGCGACGGGACGCCGGGGCCCGGGATTGCCGACACCGAGAAGACGATGCGGCAGGTGATGGATTCGCACCTCGCCGCGGTGCAGAGCGATCACCCGGACTATCAGCTGCGGTCGCGCCGGAGCTAGCCGGGGACCGGCGTCCGGATTGTGTGGTTGGCCCAAGCGCGGTAGGTCCCGCCGCGAACACGGCGCCGTCGAGCGCCGATCGGCGGCCTATCGACACGGGCGAAACATGGACTCCTCGGGCCTTGAGGCCGTTTTCCTCGCGAACCGTGACACGCTGCTGCGGTTCCTCCGTTCGCTTGGCGCGAGCGATGCGGAAGATTTGCTGCACGAGCTATGGGTGCGGATCCAGTCGGCGCCGACCGGCCCGATCGCGGCGCCGCTCTCGTATCTGTACCGGATGGCGAACAACGTGGTGCTCGACCGGCATCGCACGGTGCGGCAGGCGGAGAAGCGTGAGCGCGCCTGGACCGAGGCGACGGGCGGCGCGTCGCTCGATCGCTCCGAGGAACCGTCGGCAGAGCGCGTCGTGATCGCGCGCGAGCAGGCAGCGCTGGCGGAGGCCGCCTTGCAATCGGTCGGCGACCGCGCCGCGCGGATTTTCCGGCGCCACCGCATCGACGGGGTCGAACAGCGCGCGGTCGCGGCGGAGTTCGGGGTGAGCCTCAGCACGGTCGAGGGCGACCTGCGCAAGGCGTATCGCGCGATGATCGAGGCGAAGCAGCGGTATGATGAGGCTTGATCCGATCGTCTCCGTCTTCGGCTATAGGAGGCCATGATGGCGGAGCATGACGATACCGATGCGCCTGCGCTGACCGCGCTGGAGACGCGCGCGCTGGACTGGGTCGTCCGGACCGGCAGCGATGCGTTCGAGGATTGGCCGGCATTCCATGCGTGGCTGGAGGCGGACCCGAGTCATGCCGCGGCCTATCATGCGATGGCGCTGGATATCGAGGACGTCGCGGCGACGGTGCCGCCAGTGCCGGTCGCGTCGGTCGATGTGCGGCCGGTGCGGCGCCGCTGGCCGGTGTGGACCGGCGGCGCGATCGCCGCGTCGCTGGCGCTGTTCGTCGGGTATGAGGCGATCGAAACGCGGTCGCATCCCTATGCGGTCGAGACAGAAGCGGGGTCGATGCGGACGATCCGGCTGGCGGATGGCAGTTCGATCGCGATGGGCGGTGCGACGCGGCTGGTGCTCGATCGCGACGACCCGCGCGCCGCGACGCTGGAGCATGGCGAGGCGATGTTCGTGGTTCGGCACGATGCGCGCGATCCGTTCGAGGTGCGCGTCGGTGGCGCACGGCTGGTCGATGTCGGTACCGCGTTCGACGTGAAGCACGCGCGCGGCGAGACTCGCGTCGCGGTGTCGGAGGGCGCGGTCGATTATAACCCGGGGCGCGACGCCATCCGGCTCGTGCAAGGGCAGGGGCTGCTCGTGCGCGGCGGCAAGGCGACCGTGACGAGCGTCGACGTGGCCAGCGTGGGATCGTGGCGCGATAGCGTGCTGGCCTATGACGGCGTGCCGCTGGCGGAGGTCGCCGACGATCTGTCGCGCGCGCTCGGCGTCGATCTGCGCGCCGATCCGACCGTGGCGAAGCGCGCGTTCAGCGGCAGCATCGCGACCGCAAAGCTGGCGGGCGACCCGGCGCTGGCCGCGCCGCTGCTGGGCGTCGCGATCCGCAAGCGGGGTGGCCACTGGGTGATGTCCGCGCGCTCGTGAGAATGCAGGGGTGTCTGGTCGTCGCGGCGCTCGTTGTCGCCGCACCTGCGGTTGCGGGGCAGGGGGCGGTCGACCTGCCGGCGGGGCGGCTGGGCGATGCGGTGCTCGCGCTCGGGCGGCAATCGGGGACGAGCATCGTCGTCGGCGATCCGGGATTATGGGGGCGGCGCGTGCCCGCGGTGCGCGGGCGGATGAGCGCACGCGAGGCGCTCGACCGGCTGGCGGATGCGGCGAACGCCGATGTCGTCGCGGCAGGATCGGTCGGCTGGCGGTTGGTGCCACGCGTGGCGCGCCGTGCACCCGTCCGGGTGGCGCGGCCAAAAGTGGTCCGCGTCGCGACGCCGGTGGTGGCGGGCGCGGACATCGTCGTCACCGGCAGCAAGCGCGACGTGGCGCTGCGCGACTTTGCGGGGCAGGTGGCGTTGCTCGACGGCGTCGATCTCGCGCTTGGCGGTGCGGGGGGGACCGACGCGATCCTCGCGCGGCTGGCGAGCGTGTCGTCGACGCATCTCGGCGCCGGACGCAACAAGCTGTTCATCCGCGGGATCGCCGATTCCAGCTTCACCGGGCCGACGCAGACGACGGTCGGGCAATATTTCGGTGACCTGAGGCTCAGCTACAACGCGCCCGATCCCGACCTGCGGCTGTACGATATCGCCTCGGTCGAGGTCCTCGAAGGGCCGCAGGGGACGCTGTATGGCGCAGGCTCGCTGGGCGGGATCATCCGCACCGTGCCCAACGCGCCCGAGATGGGCGCGGTGTCGGCGTCGATCGCGGGGGGGCTGTCGGCGACGTGGCATGGCGATCCGGGGGCCGATCTGGGCGCGACGCTGAACCTGCCGCTGGGCGAACGGGTGGCGCTGCGCGTGGTCGGCTACGGCGTCAGCGAGGGCGGCTATATCGACAATCCCGTGCTTGCGCGGCGCGATGTGAACCGGACGCGGATCGGCGGCGGTCGCGCTGCGCTGCGGCTCGATGCGGGGAATGGCTGGAGCGTCGATCTCGGCGGGATCGGGCAGTGGACCAAGGGCGACGACAGCCAATATGCCGACCGCGATGCACCGAGCCTCGGCCGTGGCGCGCTGACCCGGTCGAGTGCGATCGTGCAAGGGTTCTCGGCGGACTATGCGATGGGGCAGGCGGTCGTGTCGGGCGCGATCGGCGGGGTGAGGGTCAAGTCGTCGACCGGGATCGTCGGGCAGACGCTGACCGAACGCTATGACGCGACGATGCCCGGTGGCGATGCGCGGGTGTTCGCGCAGCGCAACGCGACCACGCTGATCGCCAACGAGACGCGGGCGTGGCGGCCGATGCGGCACGGCTTCGGCTGGGTGGTGGGCGGAAGCTTCACGCACAACCGGACCCGGCTGTCGCGCTCGCTTGGGCCGATCGATTCACCCGCGCCCGTGACGGGCGTCACCAACAGCATCGACGAGGCGACGCTGTACGGTGAGGGCAGCGTACAGCTCGTCCGCGGGCTGACCGCGACGGCGGGCGCACGCGTGACGCGCGCATCGCTGGCGGGCACGGGTGAGGATATCGCGCCGGCGCGGCTGGAGTCGGTCGCGGTAGCGCGCGCGCGCGTGACCGCGGACCGGATCGAGACGAGCGTGCTTCCGACCGCCTCGCTGATCGCGGCGGTGCTGCCCAAGGTGTCGCTCTACGGTCGGTATCAGCAGGGATTCCGGCCGGGCGGGCTGGCGATCGAAAGCGATTTCGTACGACGGTTCGAGAATGATCGCGTGGCCACGCTCGAAAGCGGCGTCCGCTATGGGCTGGCGGGTGCCGATACCGCCTATCTGTCGGCGAGCGTCTCGCACACGGTCTGGAAGGATATCCAGGCGGATTTCATCGATGCGACCGGCCTGCCGAGCACCGCGAACATCGGCGACGGGCGGATCTGGACGTTCAGCGCGGCGGGCGGGTGGAAGCCGGTGGCCGGCCTGACGCTTGACGCGGGCTTCACCTACAATGACAGCCGCGTGACCGAGCCGAGCGCGGCGCTGTTCGTGGCGCTGGCGCGGATGAGCCAGGTGCCGAACATCGCTCGCTATGCCGGACGGCTCGGCGCGGATTACCGACGCGATATGGGCAAGGATCTGGAACTGCGCGTGTACGGCTGGGCGCGCTATGTCGGGCGGTCGCGGCTGGGTGTCGGCCCGGTGCTCGGCGAGGAGCAGGGGGATTATCTCGATACGGCGCTGACCGCGCGGGTCGGGCGGCCGTCGCTGGGGGTGACGCTCGGCGTAACGAACCTGACGGACAGCGTCGGCAACCGGTTCGCGCTGGGGACTCCGTTCCAGCTGGGGAACGGGCAGATCACGCCGCAGCGTCCGCGGACGATCCGGATCGGCCTGGATGCTGCCTTCTAGCGTTGCGATCCTCCCCCTTGCGGGGGAGGATTGGGGTCAGGCGTTTGCCAGCGCGCGCTGGTCGGCGGGGAGCAGGGCCAAGGCGGTCTTGTAGCAGTCGTCGACGTGGGAGTTGCCGGCGAGCTTCATCGCGCCGAAGCTGATCGTCGCGGCGACCGCGGAGCCGGCAAACGGGATGAACTTCGCCATCGATCCGACCGCGATGCGCGCACCCATGCGGCGGAGCAGCGCGACGACGATGCGCTTGGTGACCATGCGGCCGATCATCGTGTTGCCCAGACTCGACGCCATGACGAACGCCTGCTGCGCAAGCTGCGGCTCGAGCTTTTGCACCTGATCGTGGTCGAGCCCGAAGCGCTTGCTGATTTCCGGCAGCAGCTTGGTGAGTAGGCCGATGTCCGCGACGATGTCCGCCCCCGGGATCGGCACGACCGCGGCCCCCGCCGACACCATCGCCCGCGTGGTGACGAGCTTCTTGCTGTCGTCGCGGATGCGGTCGAGTTCGGCGATGGTGTTGATCATAGCGGTATAAATCCCTGAACATGTCGGCCGACAACGCGCCGCCGCGATCCTGGTGCCGTGCGATAATGCGACGGGCTCCAAGGTTGGCCGCGGACGCCTCCGTCCTCCTTTCGAAAACACATCGAAAAGGGTTCCGTATGCGTCGTCTCCTGCTGACCACTACCTGCCTGTTCGCGATCCCCTCGTCGCTGCACGCGCAGACCGTGATCGATACCAAGCGGACCGACGCGGTGCGCACGTCGACGATCAAGGCGGGCGCGCCCGACAATCTGAAAATCGTCGCGGCGGGATCGGTGACGCCGACCAGCGGCACCGCGGTGACGATCGACAGCGTCAATTCGATCGCCAACGAAGGCACGATCCAGGTGACCAACGCCGACGGATCGACCGGCATCCTGGCCAACGCCGGCACCGGCGGCGGCATCACCAACGCGGCGGCGGGCAAGATCATCGTCGACGAGAGCTATGTCGCGACCGACACCGACAAGGACGGCGACCTGGACGGGCCGTTCGCGGCGGGCACCGGGCGGACCGGGATCCGCACCGCGGGCGCCTATACCGGCGCGATCGTCAACAGCGGCGCGATCACCGTGAAGGGCAATGACTCCGCGGGCATCTGGCTGGGTGGCCCGCTGACCGGCGCGTTCACGCATGACGGCCAGACATCGGTCACCGGCGATCGGTCGACCGGCGTGCGGATCGCGGACGTCACCGGCAACGTCCGGCTGGCAGGCACGATCGCGGCGATCGGCCAGAACGCGGTCGCCGCGCGAGTCGATGGCGACATTGCGGGCGCGCTGGTGGTGCAGGGCGCGCTCGGGTCGACCGGCTATCGCTATGTGACGCCGCCGGCCGACGTGTCCAAGCTCGATGCGGACGATCTGTTGCAGGGCGGGTCCGCGCTGGTCGTTGCGGGCAACGTGTCGGGCGGGATCATCTTCGCGGTGCCGCCCAAGGATGCGAGCACGACCGATACGGACGAGGACAAGGACGGGCTGCTCGACAGCACCGAAGGCTCCGCGGCGATCACGTCGTACGGCGCGGCGCCGGCGGTGCAGATCGGTTCGGCCACGCGCGCGGTCGCGATCGGCGCGGTGGCGGGAACGGGCACCGGGTTCGGCCTGATCGTCGACGGCGGCATCGCGGGAAGTGGCGTCTATGGCGGCATCGAGGGCAATGGCCTGGCGATCGGCGGGCTTGGCGGAGCGGTGACGATCGCCGGCGGGATCGGCGTCAACGGCACCGTCGCGGCGACCGCGAACGGCGCGAGCGCGACCGCGCTGAAGTTGGGCCGCGGTGCGTCGACTTCCGAGATCCGCAACGCCGGCACGATCTCCGCGGCGGGCGGCGGCACGACCGCATCGGTATCCACCGCGGTGCTGGTCGACAGCGGCGCGTCGGTCGGCACGATCCGCAACAGCGGTACGATCAAGGCGACCGCGCAGGCCGCCGACGGCACCGCGATCGGCATCATCGACCGGTCGGGCACGGTGACCCTAGTGGAGAATAGCGGCGCGATCGGCGCATCGGGGGCGCTAGCCACCTCCGAGCGCAACGTCGCGATCGACCTGTCGGCGACCACGACCGGGACGATCGTCCGCCAGACCGCGGTCGCCACCGGCATCGCCGCGCCGGCGATCGTCGGCGACGTCCGCTTCGGCAGCGGCAACGATGTGTTCGAGGTCGCCGACGGCACCGTCGCGGGCATCGCGCGGTTCGGCAGCGGCACCAACCGCCTGGCGCTGTCGGGCGACGCGATCTTCACCGGCGGGACGGTGTTCGGCGCGGGCAACGATACGCTCGCGCTGGCCGGCACGTCGGTCTTCAGCGGCGCGGCGGACTTCGGCGGCGGCAGCGATACGCTGACGCTGGGCGGCACGTCGCGCTTCTCGGGGACGCTGGCGAACGCCGGCGGGCTGGCGGTCGCGGTCACTGGCGGGACGCTCGACATCACCAAGGCGGCGTCGATCGCGTCGTTGTCGGTCGGCGGCGGCGGGGTTCTCGCGGTGACGCTCGACAAGACCGGCGGCACGGGCACGATGATCCAGGTCGCGGGGACCGCGTCGTTCGACCAGGATTCGAAGCTCGCGCTGAAGCTGACCAGCGTGGTCGACGCGGAAGGCCGCTACGTCGTGCTGAAGGCGGGGACGCTGACCGGCGCTGCGAACCTGACCGCGACCACGACATTGCTGCCGTTCCTGTACAAGGGGAGCATCGCGACGGGCACCGGCAACGACCTGGCCGTCGACGTCGCGCGCAAATCGGCGACCGAGCTCGGGTTCAACCGCTCGCAGGCATCGGCCTATGACGCGGTGTACAAGGCGCTCGGCAACGACGCGAAGGTCGGCGGTGCGTTCCTGAACATCACCGATGGCGACGCATTCCGGGGCTCGGTTCGCCAGATGCTGCCCGACCATGCCGGCGGCACGTTCGAGGCGGTGACGATGGGCTCGCGCGCGACCGCCCGCGTGCTCGCCGATCCGCACGGGCCGTTCAAGGACGAGGGCAGCTGGGGCTATTGGGTGACTCAGGTCGCATGGGGCACGTCGAAGAGCGTCGCCGATACCGCGGGCTACGACATCAGCGGCTGGGGCGTTTCGGCGGGCGCCGAATACAAGACCGGGGTGGGCAATTTCGGCACGTCGCTCGCCTATCTCAACGGGCAGGACGCGGACGACGGCACCGACAACGAAGTCCGGTCGGGCCAGTATGAACTGGCCGGATACTGGCGCGGGCATTGGGGCGACCTGCAGGCGAATGCACGCGTGTCGGGCGCGAAGATCACGTTCGACGGCACGCGCCACTTCACAGGCGCGATCGGCAGCGAAGTCGTCGACCGGACGTCGCGCGGCGACTGGAACGGGAGGCTCTACTCGGCGTCGAGCGGCGTCTCGTGGGACGGCGGCAAAGGCATCTTCGTGTTCCGGCCGGTGCTCGCGATCGACTATTACATGCTCAAGGAGGATGGCTACAGCGAGACCGGCGGCGGCAAGGCGATCGACCTGGTCGTCCAGTCGCGGACCAGCGACGAGCTGGCGGTGACCGCGAGCACCGCGCTGGGGCTGAACTTCGGCGGCACGAGCCCGGACGAGGGCTGGTTCCGTGTCGAGGCCGAGGGTGGCCGGCGCGAGCTGGTCGGCGGCGGGCTGGGTGCGACGAGCGCATCGTTCGAGGGCGGGCCGTCGTTCATACTGACGCCCGAGGAGCGGACGAGCGGCTGGGTCGGCAAGCTGCGCGCGGTCGGCGGCGGGTCCGCGTTCCGGATGGGCGGCGAGTTCGGGGCCGAACAGCAGCAGGGCCGCGTGGCGCTGTCGCTGCGCGCTAGCCTGCAGATCGGGCTGTAGGGCTCGCATGGGCTGATCCTCCCCCGGGCGGGGGAGGATCATGGGGTCAGGACCGCGTCTGCCAGCCGCCGCCCAGGGCGCGGAACAGGTCGACCTGCGCGCCGGCGATCCGCGCGTCCGCCGCCGCCAGGTCCGTATCGGTGTCGGCCAGCGTGCGTTCGGCGTCGAGGACGTCGAGAAAGTCGATCTGGCCTTCACGCTGGCGGGCGCGGGTGATGCGCGCGGCGGTGGCGGCGTTGTCGTGCGCGGATTGCAGTTGCGTGCGGCGATCGAGTTCGCGCGCGTAGTTGGACAGCGCGGTTTCGGTTTCCTCGAGCGCGGTCAGCACGCTGCCGTCGAAATTGGCGAGCGCGCCGCGCGTGTCGGCCTCCGCACCGGCGATGCGCGCGCGCGCGGCGGACTGGTTGACCGACCAGTTGAGCAACGGGCCGAGCAGCCAGCGGATCGGGCCCCCGGTGAACACGTCGCCGACGCTGAGCGCGGTCGAGCCGATCGACCCGCCGAGCGCAATCTGCGGATAAAGCGCGGCGGTTTGCACGCCGATCCGCGCGGTGGCGGCGGCGAGGCGACGTTCGGCGGCGTGGACGTCCGGGCGGCGCGCGAGCAGGCTTGCGCCGTCGCCGATTGGGATCGGCCGGTCGAGCCGCGGTGTGGTGGTGCGCGCGCCGGCGCTGGCGGGGAGATCCTGCGGGGTGCGGCCGGTGAGCGTGGCGAGGCGGAAGAGTGCTGCCTGGCGCTCGGCTTCGATCTGCGGGATGTTCGCGGCGCGCTGATCACGCAGGGCAGCGATGCGGACCTGATCGAGGCGCGCGGCGCGGCCGGCGTCGACTCGCTTGCCGGTCAGCGTGTTCGATTTCTCGAGCAGCTCGACGATCCGCTGCGCCACCGCGAGGCGCTCGGCGGACGAGGCGGCGTCGACATAGGCGCGCGTGGTGGCAGCGACGATCGAAACCCGGACCGCGTCCGCATCGGCCTGCGCCGCGCCGACATCGCCGCGCGCGGCCTCGACGTTGCGGCGCACGCGGCCGGCGAGATCGACCTCGTAGCTGACGTCGAGCCCGACATCGTAGGTGGCGCGCTCGCGGTCGAAGCCGGGCAGGTTCTGGAGTTGCGAGGTGCGCGCGTAGTTGCCGCTTGCGCCCGCGTTCACCTGCGGCTCGCGGTCGGTCTTCGCCCCGCGCAGCGACGCACGGGCGCTGTCGAGTCGGGCGACGGCGACGCGCAGGTCGGTGTTCGCCGCCAGCGCGTCGGCGACGAGGCCGTCGAGGACGGGGTCGCGGTACATCCGCCACCAGTCGTTGTCGGGCGCCGTCGTGACGGTTGCCGTGTTCGCCGTGACGAACGACGCCGTCGCCTTGGGCGGGGTAAGCGGCGCGACATAGTCGGGGCCGGCGGCGCACGCGGCGAGCGTCAGCGCCGAGAGGCTCGCGAGAAGCAGGGACTTCATGAGGCTGGTCCTATTCGGCTGGCTGAAGCGTAGGGGCGACTGGAGCGGGGCGGCGGCGTTCGAACCGCTTCGCCAGGCCGCGCGCGACGACATAGAAGGTAGGGGTGAAGAGCAGGCCGAAGCCGGTCACGCCGATCATCCCGAAGAACACCGCGGTGCCCAGCGCCTGGCGCAGTTCGGCGCCGGCCCCATCGGCGATCACCAGCGGCACCGCGCCGAGGATGAACGCGAAGCTCGTCATCAGGATCGGCCGCAACCGGTCCTTCGCGGCGCGCACCGCCGCCTCGACCGGGGACAGGCCATCCTGTTCCTCGGCCTGCTTGGCGAACTCGACCACCAGGATCGCGTTCTTCGCAGCCAGGGCGATCAGCACGACCAGGCCGATCTGAGTGAGGACGTTGTTGTCCATGCCGCGCAGGTTCACCCCGGTCATCGCGGCGAGCAGGCACATCGGCACGATCAGGATGATCGCGAGCGGGAGCGTCAGGCTCTCATATTGCGCGGCGAGCACGAGGAAGACGAACAGCACGGCCATGCCGAAGACCAATGCGGCGGTGCTGCCGGCGGCCTTTTGCTGGTAGGCGATGCCGGTCCAGTCATGCGCGTAGCCCGTGGGCAGCGACGCATCGGCGAGCTTCTCCATCGCCACCAGCGACTGGCCCGAGGAATAGCCCTTGGCGGTGTCGCCATCGACCTCGACCGCGGGGAAGAGGTTGTAGCGCACGACGCGGTACGGGCCGGTCTTGTCGCGGAACGTCGAGACCGAGCCGACCGGGACCATCTGGCCCGAGTTGGAGCGCGTCTTGAGGTTGGCGATGTCCGCGGTGGTGTTGCGGAACGGCGCGTCGGCCTGCGCGGTGACGCGGTAGGTGCGGCCCAGCAGGTTGAAGTCGTTGACGAACGCGGAGCCGAGATAGACCTGCAACGCCTCGAACACGCGCTCGGGGGGGACGCCGAGCAGATTGGCCTTGGCGCGGTCGACATCGGCGAAGATGCGCGGCGTGGCGGTGTCGAAGAAGGTGTAGACCTGCGCCAGGCCCTTGGTCTGGTTTGCCTTGCCGATCAGGTCGTAGCTCGTCTTGCCAAGGTCGCCGTATCCGTGGCCGCCCTGGTCCTGCACCATCAGGCGATAGCCGCCGGCCGAGCCGATCCCCTGGATCAAGGGTGGCGGGACGATCAGCAGCCGCGCCTCGGTGATGTCGCCGGTCGCCTTCTGCGATTCCGCCATTATGCTGGCGAGCGTGACGCCGAGCTTCTTGCGCTCGGCAAAGCTCTTGAGCGGAATGTAGGCGGCGGCCGAATTGGGGGCGAGCGTCTGCGACGGGCCGTCAAACCCTGCGAGCATGACCGCGCCCTTGACGCCGGCGAGCGGCAGGATGCGTTTCGCGACCTTCTGCATCACCGCGTCGGTGCGCTCGACCGACGAGCCGGGCGGCAGCTGGATGACGGTCAGGAAATAGCCCTGATCCTGCGCGGGGACGAAGCCCGACGGGGTGACCATGAAGACGCCGACGGTGACCGCGATCAGCGCGGCATAGGCGATCATCATCCGCTTCGGCGCGGCGACGAGGCGTGCGGTGAGGCGGGCGTAACGCTCGCTCATCCGCTCGAACGCGCGGTTGAACGCGTCGCCCGCGCGGCGGCCGGCGCGGGTCAGGCGATTGCCCGAGCCGGCGGGGGCGGTGGGCTTGAGCAGCATCGCGGCGAGTGCCGGCGACAGCGTCAGCGAGATGAGCAGCGAGATGATCGTCGCGGTCGAGATCGTGACCGCGAACTGGCGGTAAAACGCGCCCGACAGCCCGGTGAGGAACACCGTCGGGATGAACACCGCGCACAGCACGAGCACGATCGCGACGAGCGCACCCGACACCTCGTCCATCGACGTGCGCGCGGCCTCCAGCGGCGAAAGCCCGTGTTCGAGGTTGCGCTCGACATTCTCGACCACGACGATCGCGTCGTCGACGACGATCCCGATCGCGAGGACAAGGCCGAACAGCGACAGGTTGTTGAGGCTGTAGCCGAACGCGGCGAGCACCGCGAAGGTGCCGATCAGCGAGACCGGGATCGCCACGATCGGGATGATCGCCGCGCGCCATTTCTGCAGGAAGACGAGGATGACGAGCACGACGAGGATCATCGCCTCGAACAAGGTATGCTTCACCGCGTCGATCGACTGCGCGATGAACTCGGTCGGGTTGTAGATGACCTTGTATTCGAGGCCCTTGGGAAAGCGCTTCGACATGCTTTCCATCTCGGCGGTGACGGCCTGCGCGGCGCCGAGCGCGTTCGAGCCGGGGCGCTGGAAGACCGCGGCGATGACGGTGGGCTTGCCGCTGAGATAGGTGTTGGCGCCGTAATCCTGCGCGCCGAGCTCGACGCGCGCGACGTCCGAGACGCGGACCTGGCGGCCTTGCGCGTCGGTGCGGATGACGACGTCGGCGAACTGCTTGGGATCGGTCAGGCGGCCCTGCGTCTCGACGTTCAATTGGAACGCGCTGTTGCCCTTGTCATAGGGCGGCTGGCCGAGCGTGCCGGCGGCGACCTGGACGTTCTGTGCGCGCAAGGCTGCGACGATCTCGCCTGCGGTGAGGTCGAGCGCGGCGGCGCGGCCGGGGTCGATCCACACGCGCATCGAATAGTCGCGCGCGCCGAACAGTTGCACGTCGCCGACGCCGTCGATGCGGCTGAGGCGATCGCGGACCTGCGTCAGCGCGTAATTGGAGATGTAGCCGCGATCGAGCGAGTTGTCGGGCGAGACGAGGTTCACCACCATCAGGAAGTCGGGCGAGGTTTTCCGCGTGACGACGCCGAGGCGCTGGACGTCCTCGGGCAGGCGCGGGACCGCGACCGCGACGCGGTTCTGGACGAGCACCTGCGCGGCATCGAGGTCGGTGCCGATCTTGAAGGTGACGGTGATCGTCACCTTGCCGTCGCCGGTCGATTGCGACGACTGGTAGAGCATGTTGTCGACGCCGTTGATCTCCTGCTCGATCGGCGCGGCGACGGTTTCTGCGACCGTCTCGGCCGACGCGCCCGGATAGGTCGCGCTGACGGTGACGGTGGGGGGGACGATGTCGGGATATTGCGACACCGGCAGCGCCATATAGGCGATCGCGCCGACGATCGTGATGATCACCGCGATCACGCCCGCAAAGATCGGCCGGGTGATGAAGAAGCGCGAGAAGCGCATGAGAATTTCCTCGGTAGAGGGGGGCGCGACCTCGCGAGCGAGACGCGCAACACCAGCCGTTCCCCGGCGGAGGCCGGGGTCCAGTTGGGCGAACCGCAGTGTTCAATCGAAACGCTATCCCACCTGGGCCCCGGCCTTCGCCGGGGAACGGTGGTTACTTGGAGAGCGTGGCCTCACCCGAGATGGGCTGGACCGAGGCCGGCGCAGCCGCCCCGGTCGCGACCGCGATCCGGCCCGCCTTCGGCGCAACCGTCGCGCCCGGCATCGCCATCTGCGTGCCCTGGATGATGACCCGGTCGTTCGGCCCGATCCCCGAGCGGACGATCCGCAGGCCATCGACCACCGGCCCGAGCTCGACCGGCTTCTGGCTCACGAGGTTCTTGGCATCGATCGTCAGCAGCACCTTCCGCGCCTGATCGGTCTGCACCGCGTCGTCGGGCACCAGCAACGCCTGCCGCGTCCCCGCACTGGCGAGACGCATGTTGCCGAACATCCCCGGCGTCAGGAAATAGCCGGGGTTCGCGATCACCGCACGGCCGCGGATCGTGCCCGAGCGCTGGTCGAGCCCGTTGTCGGTAAAGTCGAGCTTGCCCTTCCAGCGGTGCTCGGTCTCGTCCTGCAGCTGGATCTCGACCGCCGCGGGGGTCGCGCCGGGCTGACGCGCGCGCTGCGTCTTGAGATACAGCGCCTCCGACCCGTCGAAATTGAAGTAGATCGGGTCGAGCGCGTTGATCGTCGTGAGCACGGTGCCGCCGGTGCCTTCGCCGCCCGCGACCTGGTTGCCCGCATCGACTCGGCGATCGGAGATGCGCCCGCCGATCGGCGCGCGAACCTGCGTGAAGCCGACGTCGAGCGCGCGTGCGCGTTCGCGCGCTTGCGCGGCAGCGAGCGCGGCGGTGGCGGCTTCGAGCTTGCCACGCAACGCGTCGACTTCGCCCGCCGAGACGGCCTCGTCGGCGACCAGTCGCTGCGCGCGGCCGAGGTCGGTACGCGCGAGCGACAAGGCGCTCTTGGCGCTTGCGACGTTGGCGTGGGCTTCGGCAAGGGCCGCTGCGAATGGGCGCGAGTCGATCGTGAAGAGCAACTGTCCCTTGCGGACGATATCGCCGTCGTGGAAGTGGACGCCGGTGACTTCGCCCGCCACGCGCGGCCGGATCTCGACGCTGCGGCTCGGCGCGAACCGGCCGACATAATCGTCCCACTCGCTCACCTGTCGCACGAGCGGTGCGGCGACGGTGACCGAGGCGGGCGGGGGGGCTGCCATCGCCGCGTCGGGATGGTCGAACAGCTTCACGCCGACCGCACCGAGCAGCGCGACGGGTACGAGCACCATCGCGCCGCGCTGCCACCCGGGGCGTCGATGGCGGCCGGCGGGCGGCGTCGCGACGACATCGGCGTCGTTCGCGGCCGTGATCGTGGTCAGCATGTTCATGCCGCGATGCTCCGCTTCTGCTGCGCACCGACGCGCATGCCGGTCACGCTTTCGACCAGAGTCTCGATCTGCGCCTCGACGAAGCCGGCGGCGAGGAAGCCCTGGATCTCGGCCATCGGCAGCGCGAACCCGCGGCGCCAGGCGTACACCGCCAGACGGCGCAACGCCTCCAGCCGGGGATCGGCGAGCCTCGATGCGGTGCTGAGCCCGAACAGGCTGCCCATCGCGCGCGACATGCGGCTGGGGCCGGCGAGGCTGCGCAACGTATCGCGCTTGGCGAGCGCGATGACGCTCCATTCCAGCGCCGAGAAACCGGTCGGGGCAGGGGCGGCTGCCGTCTGCGCGCGGCTGGTGACGGGCGAAGCGAACATGTTGTCGAGATCGAGATAGGCCATGGGAGTGTCCCCCTTTTGATTTTGGGCAAGCGCTGGCGTTCGTCGGTGGGCGGTCCACCGACGGCAGCTGGTCGCAAGGCGTGCGCGGTCGTTGCCGGCACGGGATCGTGCCGCGCTTGCCCGCTTGGATGGTTGGAGAATTGGTCCGGGCGATGAGGCCCGGTCTTGGATCTGTCTTAGGTTTGAACCGTGGTCATGGATGCGTGTCCCCGGTTGCCTCTTCCGAAGTAGGAGGAAGCTTCGATACCAGTCGGTATATAAACCTGGCGTTCATCTCGTCAACACAGTTTTGTACCGGACGGTATTATTTATCGCGCCCGTAACGAACCGTGACTTTTTTGTCGGTGTATGGGGGAGGTGCCCGGTCGGCGGTGCCGACGGATCTGGCGTGTCGGCAAACCGACGGGGCTTAGCGGGTCGGCCATACCGACAGGCTGGTCTCGACGAGCTGGTTCAGCTCGGTGCACGTCGCGCCCGATCCGGCCTGGATCGAAAGGCCCTGCATGATCGCGAAGAGATACCGCATCAGCGCGTGCGATTCGAGGCCGTCGGGGAACTCGCCCGCAGCCTTGGCCTCGTCGAAACGGCGCATGAGCGCGGCCTCCGACGAGGCGCGCCGCTTGGCGACTTCGGCCTTGATCGGCTCGGCTTCGGCGCTGCACGCGACGCTGCTGATGACGCTGAGGCACCCCTTGGGATCGCAGGTGCTCATCTGCATCTGGAGCGCGCCGCGCAGCAGCCTTTCCGCTACGTCGCGCGCGGTCGGCGCCTCGAGCGCGGAGGTCATATAGGCCAGCTTCTCGCGCTCGTAGAGGTCGAGCGCCTTGTGGAACAGCGCCTCCTTGTTGCCGAACGCCGCGTAGAGACTGGGCTTGGTGATGCCCATCTCCGCGGTGAGCTCGGCCATCGATGCGCCCTCATAGCCATTGCGCCAGAACACGCGCAGCGCACCCGCCAGCGCCACGTCGAGATCGAACTCGCGGGGGCGGCCCTTGGGGGCGGTGAGCGTGCAAAGCCTATTCATACCGTTCGGTATATAGGGATGCGGGGCCAAAGGTCCAGCGAGTAGAATGCGTTGAGATGCGCGCGACCGACCTTCGGGGTTGCCCTTCGCGTCGACGCGGGGGAGGATGCGCGGCAGTCACGGGAGTAGAGCATGCAACGTCGGACTTTCATCGCGGCTCTGCCCGCCGCCGCCCTGTTGCCGGCGATCGGGCAAGCCCAGTCCGGCACGCGCGGGACGCCGGGTGCCCAAGGCGCGCAGGGGCCGGGGCAGGGCGGCGCGCCGCAGCCCGCGACCGCCGCGGAAGCGCGCTTGCCGCCGGTGTGGGAGGCGGGCCAAGATCGCTTCATCCGGCCCGACGTACATGCAGGCGATCGGCCGGTGGGTGCGAGCTTTGCGTCGCGCACCGCGGCCTATGGGTTGAACGGCGCGGCGGGGACCGCGCATCCGCTGGCGACGCAGGCGGGGATCGACATCCTCAAGCGCGGGGGATCGGCGGTCGACGCGGCGATCGCGATCAACGCGTGCCTCGGCTTCCTCGAACCAACGTCGAGCGGGATTGGCGGCGATGCCTATGCGATGATCTGGGATCCCAAGCTGAAGAAGGTGGTCGGACTGGCCGGGTCGGGCAGGAGCCCGCGCGGGCTGAGCCTGGAGACGGTGCGCGCTAGGGCGAAGAACGGCGCGCTGCCGGCCTTGGGTGCGCTCAGCGTCTCGGTGCCGGGGGCGGTGGATGCCTGGTGGACGATGCACCAGCGCTACGGCAAGCTGCCCTGGGCCGACCTGTTCCAGCCCGCGATCGGGCATGCCGAGGCGGGCGCGCCGGTGCCCGACATCATCGCTTATTATATCCGCCGCAGCCTGGCCGCGTTCCGGCGACCGGACAACGGGCTGGAGGAAGTGGCCAACGCGCTGCGTACCTACGGCCTGGCCGACGGCAAGGGGCCCGCGCTGGGGCAGGTGTTCCGCAATCCCGATCTCGCGCGGACCTATCGTGCGATCGCCTTGGGTGGCCGCGACGCGTTCTACCAGGGCGATCTGGCGCGGACGGTCGACCGGTATTTCAAGCGGATCGGCGGCTGGCTGCGCTACGAGGACCTTGCCGCGCATCGATCGGAATGGATCGAGCCCAACCGCACCGACTATCGCGGGACGACGGTGCATGCGCTCGGCGCGAACACGCAAGGGCTGGCGACCTTGCAGATGCTCAACATCCTCGAACGCTTCGACCTGAAGGGGGCGGGGTTCCAGTCGGCGCTGTCGATCCACCTTCAGGCGGAGGCCAAGCGGTTGGCCTATGAGGATCGCGCGCGCTATTATGCCGATCCGCATTTCGCCAAGCAGCCGGTCGAGTGGCTCATCTCGAAGGACTATGCGGCCGAGCGGGCGCAGCTGATCCGGCCGGACCGGATCCTGACGCCGGTCTATCCGGGGCAGGCGCCGAGCCGCGGCGACACCACCTATTTCAGCTGTGCCGACAAGGACGGGCTGATGGTGTCGATGATCCAGTCCAATTTCCGCGGGATGGGATCGGGGCTGGTCGCGGATGGGCCGGATGGAGGGACGCTGGGCTTCATGTTCCAGGATCGCGGGCAGTTGTTCAGCCTGAAGGACGGGCATCCCAACATCTATGCGCCGGGCAAGCGGCCATTCCAGACGATCATCCCGGGCTTTGCGACGCGGGGGCGCAATCCTTGGATGAGCTTCGGCGTGATGGGCGGCGACATGCAGCCGCAGGGGCAGACGCAGATCATCGTCAACCGCGTCGATTACGGGCTCGAGATCCAGTCGGCGGGGGATTCGCCGCGCTGGCATCATGAGGGTTCGTCGCAGTCGATGGGCGAGGATTCGCCCGGGCTGGGCGCGACCGGGCTGTTGCGGCTGGAGAGCGGCGTACCGCTTGCGACTCGGCATAGGCTGGCCGAGATCGGCTGGACGATCGGCGATCCCGATGGCGGGTTCGGCCGCTACGAATGCGTCGAGCACCGGATGGACGGGCCGACACGGGTGTATGCGGCGGCCAGCGAGATGCGCGCGGACGGGTGCGCGCTGGCGTATTGAGCGGGTCGCCGCCCCTGCGCCGTCACCCCGGACTTGATCGGGGGCGACGGCGCAGCGGTGGGGCTGGCCTTAGCGGCCGACGGCGGTGTAGGTGAACCCGGCCTGCTCGACGTCGGCGCGCTGATAGACGTTGCGCAGATCGACCATGATCGGGCCGGCCATCAGCCCCTTGAGCCGCGGCAGATCGAGCGCGCGGTAGGCATCCCATTCGGTCACGATCACGACTGCGTCGGCGCCTTCGGCCGCGTCATAGGCGTCGGTGCAATAGACCAGATCGGGCATCATCGCCTTGGCCGGGCCCATGCCCTCCGGGTCATGCGTCCGCACCGTGACGCCCGCATCGGCGAGCGCGGTCGCGATCGCGAGGCTCGGCGCGTCGCGCATGTCGTCGGTGTTGGGCTTGAAGGTCAGGCCGAGCAGCGCGACGGTCTTGCCGCGCGGATTGTCGCCGAGCGCGTGCAGGACCTTGCGGCCCATCGCGCGCTTGCGGCTGTCGTTCACCTTCACCACCGCTTCGACGATGTGGACCGGGGTCTGGTAGTCCTCGGCGGTCTTCAGCAGCGCGAGCGTGTCCTTGGGGAAGCACGAGCCGCCATAGCCGGGCCCGGCATGGAGGAACTTCTTGCCGATGCGGTTGTCCAGGCCGATCCCGCGCGACACGTCGCGCACGTCGGCGCCGACCGCCTCGCACAGGTCCGCAATCTCGTTGATGAAGGTGATCTTGGTCGCGAGGAACGCGTTCGCTGCATATTTGATCAGCTCGGACGTGCGACGGCTGGTGAACAGGATCGGCGATTCGCCGAGGTACAGCGGCCGATAGACATCGCGCATCACCTGCCGCGCGCGTTCGTCGTCGGTGCCGATGACGATCCGGTCGGGCCGCTTGAAATCGCCGATCGCGGCGCCCTCGCGCAGGAATTCGGGGTTGGAGACGACCGCGACGTCGATGTCTGGCCGCTTTTCGCGCAGGATCGCCTCGACCCGGTCGCCGGTGCCGACGGGGACGGTCGACTTGGTCACGACCACGGTCGGGCCCGTGATCGCCGCGGCGATTTCCTCGGTCGCGGCAAAGACATAGCGCAGATCGGCATGACCGTCGCCGCGCCGCGAGGGGGTGCCGACCGCGATGAAGATCGCATCCGCGCCCGCGACTGCGCTGGCGAGATCGGTGGTGAAGGTGAGGCGGCCCGCCGCGACGTTCGAGGCGACGAGCAGGTCGAGGCCGGGCTCGAAGATCGGCATGCGGCCCGCGTGGAGCGCGTCGATCTTGGCCTGGTCCATGTCGACGCAGCAGACGTCATGTCCGAAGTCGGAGAAGCACGCGCCGGACACCAGACCGACATAGCCCGAACCGATCATTGTGATGCGCATAGTCAAAGTCCCTCGAAACCCGCGCTCCCTATTGGGTCAAAATCGGGGGCATGCAAGCGACCCGCGGGGAAGTTGTAAGGACCGGGGCCCCGGGCAGCGCCGCACCCGCGCAACCAAATGGTACCGCGCCGGTTGAACTGGCATCAACATCCTTCACCGCAGAGGAGCGATAGCATGGCAGAGGATATCAAGAGCGCGATCGACAAGGGTGCGGAGCAGAGCAAGGCGGCGACGGACCGCGCCGCGAGCGCCGCCAAGGATGCGACCGACAGGATGCGGCAGGGCGCCGAGCAGGCGCGCGATGCCTTTACCGAGAAGGTCGTCGATCCGGCCAAGCGCGCGGGCGAAGCGATGAAGGAAACCGGCGGCAAGATCGCCGAGGGCGGCGCGACGATCGGCAAGACGATGATCGACCAGGCCGAGCAGAATGCGCGCGAGGCGTTCGCGGCGATGCGCGAGGCGGCCAGCGCAAAGGACCTGACGCAGGTCATGAAGATCCAGGGCGATTACCTGCGTGAGCAGAGCCAGCGCAGCATGACCCAGGCGCGCGAGATCGGCGAGATGATCATGCGTTTCGGCAAGGACGCGGTCGCGCCGCTGCGGGGCGACGGCCCGAAATGACCGGAGCGCCTGCCGAATGGGGTCACTAGGCCCGCGTCAGGCAATGGGTGGAGCGACGTACGGACGAGCAAGAACGCCGTCGCTCCAGTCCCTAGACGGAGCCGATCGACCGCAACCTTGACGCCCCGCGGAATAGTATTGCGCTGCACGGCCGAGCTTGCGATTAGCACCTCGAGCGTAACGATCGAGTGACTGATGGACCGGGCCGTTCCCTTATCGCGCGCGACGCGAACGAGTGTCATGTTGAGGGCGGACATATTTCGCCTGAACCGCACCGGCGCCGAAAGCCACCGGGTCACGAATATCTCCGAGACGGGGCTTTGCATCGTGCAGGCCGAGGCGCTCGAAGTCGGCAGCGCCGTGGTCGTGGCGATCGGGCAGATCGCACCGGTCGCCGCGGACGTGGTCTGGGTGCGCGGCGGGCTTGCCGGATTGCGGTTCCACAAACCGATCGATGTCGCGCAGGCGCGGCTGCGCCGCAGCGCCGGCGATGTCGTCACGCCACCGGCAGCGGGATGGCTCGCCGAGTTGAACGACCCCTACGCGAAATAGCGGCATCGCGGCCCGCCTATCCGCCATCCCGACCGGCGCGTCGTGGCCGGAATGACGGTGTAGATAGCCGCGTCTGGTTACCGGCCCTGGAGCTTGGTCAGGATGGTCATCGACTGTTCCGACCCCGATTGCGGGACGATCTCACCTGTGCGGTCGATGATCGAGTCCCAATGTGCCGCGACGCCTTCCGCCGACAGGTCGTCGCCGGTCAGCAGCGCGCCCTGCGTCAGCGTCACATAGGCCGCCTGGAACACGCCGGCGCCTGCGCCGACGATCATGTTGGTGGGCGCGTCCTCCGAGACGAGGAACACCGCCGCGGGTGCGACCTTGTCGGGGGAGAAGGCCTTGAACGCCTCCTCGGGGAAGATGTCCTGCGTCATCCGCGTGCCCGCGGTCGGGGCGATCGTGTTGACCCGGATGTTGTTCTTCGCGCCCTCGATCGCGAGCGTCTTGGTCAGCCCCGCAAGGCCGAGCTTGGCGGCGCCGTAATTCGCCTGGCCGAAATTGCCATAGAGACCGGTCGACGATGCGGTCATCAGGATGCGGCCGTAATTCTGCGCGCGCATCATGTCCCACACCGCCTTGGTAGCGTTGGCCGAGCCGTTGAGATGGACGTCGACGACGAACTTGAAGTCGGCGGGCTCCATCTTGGCAAAGCTCTTGTCGCGCAGGACGCCGGCATTGTTGATGAGGATATGGACGCCGCCCCAGGCTTCTGAGGCCTTTGCGACCATCTCGACCATCTGGTCATAGTCGGTGACGCTGCCGCCGTTCGACATCGCGGTGCCGCCCGCAGCCTCGATTTCCTCGACGACCTTCAGCGCGGCGTCGGAATGGCCGGTGCCGTCGCGCGAGCCGCCGAGATCGTTGACGACCACCTTTGCGCCACGACGGGCGAGCTCGAGCGCATATTCGCGACCGAGACCGCCGCCAGCGCCGGTGACGATCGCCACCTTGCCGTCAAAGCGAATGGACCCAAAGTTTCCGGACATGGAAAAGGCGCTCCTCTCTTATCGTTGGAGCGCCTTTCCTAGAACGTAAAGCTGGCCGTGCAAGCGGCGGATCGTCCGCCGCCCGCCTGGCTGTCAGTTACTTGCCGCCGCGGTTACGGCAGCCGTCCTTGACCGTCTTCGAGCACACCGGATACTCGGCGGGTGCCGGGGTCGGCGGCGTCACAGTCGGCTGACCGAAGGTGACGCGACCTGCGCCTGCCATCGGTGCGCCGGCCATCGGTGCGGCGGGGGCTGCTGCCGGATCGGCCGGTGCGGCCATTGCCGGATCGGCGGGTGCTGCGGGATCCGCGGGGGCGGCCTGGTCCGCCGGTGCCGTCTGCATCGCGGGATCGGCCGGCGCAGTCTGCGCGGCGGGGTCTGCCGGCGGCGTCGTCTGGGCGATCACGGGCGACGCGAGAAGAGCGGCGGCGGCGAGAAGGATGGACTTCATAGGAATCTCCTAAATGGGTGCACCATTTTGGTAGCGCGCCATCTCAACGCACTAAGTCGCGCTTGGGTCCTTCGTTTCGCATCCGATTCCATTCGCCCCGCCGCCAGACCCGTATCGGGACAGAGTCGTCAGCCCCCCGTATCGAGCGAATAGCCGGCCGAACGGACGGTGCGGATGATGTCGGGACGCTCGCCGACGTTGATCGCCTTGCGCAGCCGACGGATATGGACGTCGACGGTGCGGCTCTCGATGTCGCTGTCATGGCCCCACACCGCGTCGAGCAGCCGCTCGCGCGAGAACACCCAGCCGGGATGTTCGAGGAAATGCTTGAGCAGCCGGAATTCGGTCGGTCCGAGCGAGACGACTTCGCCCGAGCGGCGGACCTTGTGGCCGACCGTGTCCATCTCGATGTCGGCATAGCTGAGCGCTTCGCCAGCGAGCGCGGGGCGGACGCGGCGCAGGACCGCGCCGACGCGGGCGACGAGTTCGCGCGGCGAGAAGGGCTTGGTCACGTAATCGTCGGCGCCGGTCTCGAGCCCGCGGACGCGATCCTCTTCCTCGCCCCGCGCGGTGAGCATGATGATCGGCACGTTTTGCGTCTCGGGCGCGCGGCGCAGGCGGCGGCACACCTCGATCCCCGACAGCCCCTCGACCATCCAGTCGAGCAGGACGATGTCGGGCACCTTTTCCTTGGCGAGCAGCAACGCTTCCTCGCCGTCGGGGGTGTGCGCGATCTCGAAATCCTCGCGCTTGAAATGCCAGACCAGCAGTTCAGCGAGCGCGGCGTCGTCCTCGACGAGCAGCATCTTTGCACGGGCCATGTCGATTACTCCTGCAGACCGCCGCGGTCGCGGTCGGTCATCTGGGTGCCGGTGGCGGCAAAATAGACCATCTCGGCGACGTTGGTGGCGTGATCGCCGATCCGTTCGAGATTCTTCGCGACGAACAGCAGATGCGCGACCTGGCTGATCGTCTTCGGATTCTCGACCATGTAGGTGACGAGCGTCCGGAAGATGCTGTCGTAGAAATCGTCGAGCGCGGCGTCGCTTTCGACGACGCGCACCGCTTCCGCCGAATCGCGCTTGGCGAACGCGTCGAGTACGTCGTGGACCATCTCGCTCGCCATCCGGCCCATCGCGGGCAGGATCGAGATCGGCTCGATCCGGTGCTCGCCATCGATCATCGGCACGCGCTTGGCGATGTTCTTGGCGTAATCGCCGATCCGCTCGACGACGCCCGCGATCTTCAGCGCGGCGACGACTTCGCGCAGGTCGACCGCCATCGGCGCGCGCAGCGCGATGATCCGCACCGCGAGCCGCTCGACCTCGGACTCGATCATGTCGATCTGCTTGTCGGCGGCGCGCACCTGCTCGGCGAGCGCGATGTCGTTGCGTTGCAGCGCCTGCATCGCCTTGTCGATCGCGTCCTCGGCGAGCCCGCCCATCTGCGAGATCAACCCGCGCAGCTCGCCGATATCGTTGTCGAAGGCCTTGACCGTATGCGTGTTCATGCGTGGTCCTCCACTCAGCCGTACCGGCCGGTGATGTAATCCTTGGTCCGCTCTTCGCGGGGATTGGTGAAGATGTCGGAGGTGTTGCCGTATTCGACCAGCGTGCCGAGGTGGAAGAACGCGGTCTTCTGGCTGACGCGCGCGGCCTGCTGCATGTTGTGCGTGACGATCACCATCGCATAGCGGCCGCGCAGCTCGTGGATCAGCTCCTCGATCTTGGCGGTCGCGATCGGATCGAGCGCCGAGCACGGCTCGTCCATCAGGATGACCTCGGGGTCGACCGCGATCGCGCGGGCGATGCACAGTCGCTGCTGCTGCCCGCCCGACAGCGCGGTGCCGCTGTCGCTCAGGCGGTCCTTGACCTCGTCCCACAGCCCGGCGCGGCGCAGCGACTTCTCGACGATCCGGTCGAGATCCGCCTTCGCGCCCGCCAGCCCGTGGATGCGCGGGCCATAGGCGACGTTCTCGTAGATCGACTTGGGGAAGGGGTTCGGCTTCTGGAACACCATGCCGACGCGCGCGCGGAGCTGCACCACGTCCATGTCGGGCGAATAGATATCCTGGCCGTCGAGCTTGATCTCGCCGGTCACGCGCGCGCTGGCGACGGTGTCGTTCATGCGGTTCAGCGTGCGCAGGAAGGTCGATTTGCCGCAGCCCGACGGGCCGATGAACGCGACGACCTCGTCCTGGTCGACGTCGATCGACACGTCGTTGATCGCGATCTTGCTGCCGTACGCGACGGAGACGTTGCGCGCCGTCATCTTCAGGACGGGGGCTTTCATGGGTTTTGGCATCACCAGCGGGTCTCGAATCGGTTACGGAGGTAGATCGCGACGCCGTTCATCGCGAGCAGGAAGACGAGCAGGACGATGATCGCGGCGGACGTCTTTTCGACGAAGCCGCGGCTGACCTGATCGGACCACAGGAAGATCTGGACGGGCAGCACGGTCGCGGGATCATTCAGGCCCGACGGCGGCGCCGCAATGAACGCGCGCATGCCGATCATCAGCAACGGCGCGGTCTCGCCCAGCGCGCGCGCCATGCCGATGATCGTCCCCGTGAGGATACCGGGCAAGGCGAGCGGCAGGACGTGGTGGAACACGACCTGGACGGGCGACGCGCCGATGCCGAGCGCGGCGTCGCGGATCGACGGCGGCACGCTTTTGATCGCGTTGCGGCCGGCGATGACGATCACCGGCATCGTCATCAGCGCCAGCGTCAGGCCGCCGACGATCGGCGCCGAGCGCGGCATGCCGAACGTGCCCAGGAATACCGCGAGGCCCAGCAGCCCGAAGATGATCGAGGGGACCGCGGCGAGGTTGTTGATCGACACCTCGATCAGGTCGGTCCAGCGGTTCTTGGGCGCATATTCCTCAAGATACAGCGCGGACAGCACGCCGATCGGGAAGGCGAGCAGCAGCGTGACGACCATCGTCAGCAGCGATCCCTTGAACGCGCCCCAGATCCCCACGCGCGTGGCGTCGGTCGAGTCCGCCGCGGTCAGGAAGCCGGCGTTGAAGCCGCGCGTCAGAACGCCCTTCGCCTTCAACCGCGCGACGACGGCCTCTGCATCGCGCGTGCCGTTGCCCTTGGCGGCGACGTCGATCGGGCTGGAGACGGGGACGTCGAACACCGTCTTGCGCTGGAGCAGCGACGGATCGGCCTTGATCGCGTCGCGGACCACCGCCCAGGCGCCGTCGGAGAGAAGGTCGGTGCCGTCCTTGCCGAACGCCTTGGTGGCGGCGAGGTCGACGGTGCCTTCGAGACCTGCGCCCGCGAGCGCGAGATCGGCACCGCGGCCGGCGAGGCGGGCGGGCTCGACCGGCAGCTTGGCGGCGGCGAGATCGACGGGCAGCGACACGCGCGTCTCGACGAAGCCGCTCGCGCCTTGGCTCACCATCGAGAACAGCAGATAGGCGAGGAACGCCGCGGACAGCCATACGGCGGCGAGCCCGGCGAAGCGGAAGCGGCGCTCCGACGCATAGCGGCGGCGGATCCGCGACTGCATCGCCTGCGTCGTCCAGTCGGTCGGCACGCGGCGCACGGGTTCCGCATTGGACACGGGGATCTGGGGCACGAGCGTGTCACTCATAGGCTTCGCGGTACCGTTTGACGACGCGCAGCGCGACGATGTTGAGAAGGAGCGTGACCACGAACAATGTCAGGCCCAGCGCGAACGCGGCGAGCGTCTTGGGGCTGTCGAACTCGGCCTCGCCGGTCAGCAGGTCGACGATCTGCTTGGTGACGGTGGTGGTGCTGGCGAACGGGTTGAGCGTGAGCGTGGCGACTCCGCTCGCGGCCATGACGACGATCATCGTCTCGCCGATCGCGCGCGATACGGCGAGCAGCACGCCGCCGACGACGCCGGGCAGCGCGGCGGGCAGCAGCACGCGGCGGATCGTCTCGGATTGAGTCGCGCCCATCGCCAGGCTGCCATCGCGCATCGACGAGGGGACCGCGGCGATCGAATCGTCCGCCATCGACGAAACGAACGGGATGATCATGATCCCCATTACGAGCCCGGCGGCCAGCGCGCTCTCGGACGAGGCCCAGCTGATCCCGATCGACACCGCGACGTCGCGCACCGCGGGGGCGACGGTGAGCGCGGCGAAATAGCCGTAGACGACGGTCGGCACACCCGCGAGGATCTCGAGGATCGGCTTCATCCATTTGCGCGTCGTCGGGGCGGCATATTGGGTGAGGTAGATCGCGCTCATCAGGCCGAACGGGATCGCGACGATCATGGCGATCACCGCGCCGATGAAGAACGTTCCCCAGAACAGCGGCACCGCGCCGAGCGACGCGCCGGGATCGCGCGCATCAATCACCTGCGGGCTCCAGTGCGTGCCGAACAGGAAATCGGTGATCGGCACGACCGAGAAGAACCGCGCCGATTCGTACAGCAGCGAGGCGACGATGCCGACCGTGGTCAGGATCGCGATCAGCGAGGCGCCAAGCAGCAGCAGCATGGCGACGCGCTCGATCTGCGTGCGGGCGCCGAAGCCGGGTCTGACGCGGGTGAACGCGAACGCGCCGCCGGCGAACGCGAGCAGCAACGCGAGCGCGCTCGCAATCCAGTCGTAGCGCGACTGCGCGGCGGCGTAAGCGGGGGCCAGCGTCTGCGCGAGCCCGTGGAACGCGCCGAAGCTGCGGCCTTCGGCGAGACTGCGCGCCTCCGACAGGATCGACGCGCGATCGAAGCCCGGCGCGGGGAGCTGCATCGCGGCGGGCGTGGCGAGCACGGCGTCCGTGACGAGCGCGGGCGCGGTCATCGACCAGATCACGAGGAAGACGAGCGGCGGGATCACCGTCCACAGCGCGACGTACCAGCCGTGGTGCGAGGGCAGCGAACTGAACCGCGCGGTGCTGCCGGCGCGGAAGCGCGTGGCGCGGACGCGCGCGGTGAGCCAGCCGATCAGGCCGAGACCGAGGACGAGAAAGAGGAGGGCGATGGCTGACATTACAGGTCCCGCCCGCTCTGATGCTTGATCTGGATATGCGTGACCGCGTCCGCCGCGACCGCTGCTACCCCGCCAGCCGCCACTCCGCCGCCCGCCACGCGGCCAGCCGCCACCCCGGCGGAGGCCGGGGCCCAGGTGGGAAGGTCGGGGTAACGGTGCGCAGCCTTAGCCAAGGTAACGGTGCCCAACTGGACCCCGGCCTTCGCCGGGGTGGTGGCTTTGAGATATGAGATCGCCATCCAGCTTCCGTTCCCCCGCGGACGCGGGGGCCCAGCTAAGGCTGGGTTGCTTGCGTGGCTCCTGGGCCCCCGCTTTCGCGGGGGAACTAGAAAGACGAGAGGGGCGGGGGAACGCATCACTTCAGCACCGCCGGATCGAGCACCGTCTCGTTCGCGATGATCGCGGCCGAGCGCGCCTGGATGGCGGTGGGGGCGGCGATCAGGCCGCGCTTTACCAGCGGTCCGGTCATGCCCCAGTTTGCCGCGTAAAGCTTCAGCAGGTTGCGCAGGCCTGGGATCGCGGTCAGGTGCGCCTTCTTCACGTAGATATACAGCGGCCGGGACCCGGGATACGCATTGTCCGCGATCGTCGCATAGGTCGGGGCGACACCCGAGATCGACACGCCGTTCACGTCGTCCTTATTCTCTTCGAGATAGCTGTAGCCGAACACACCGATCGCATTGGGATTGGACTGGAGTTTCTGGACGATCAGATTGTCGTTCTCGCCCGCATCGACATACACCCCGTCCTCGCGGACGCGCGTGCACAGCGCCTTGTGCGCGTCGGGATCGGACGTCGCGAGCGGCTTGGCGGTCGGATCGCTCGCCTCGCAGCCCTTGGTCAGGATCAGCTCGGCGAGCGCGTCGCGCGTGCCGCTCGTAGCGGGTGGCCCGTAGACCTGGATCGGCACCGCGGGCAGCGCCGGATTGACGTCGCGCCAGACGCGCGCGGTATTGGTCTTGCCGCCGGGACTGGCGGCGAGCGCCTTGTAGAGATCGGTTGGCGTCAGCTGCATCTTGGGGCCGTTCTTCGCCTCCGCGAACGCGATGCCGTCGATCCCGACCTGGATTTCCATGACGTCGTGCACGCCGTTGGCGGCGCAGCTCTTATACTCGCTCGCCTTCATCCGGCGCGAGGCGTCCTCGATATCGGGATGCGCGGCGCCGATCCCGGCGCAGAACAGCTTCATCCCAGCGCCGGTGCCGGTCGATTCGATCACCGGCGCCTTGGCGTCGGGATCGTTGGCGACGAGCTGTTCGGCGATCATCGTCGTGAACGGATAGACGGTCGACGATCCGACCGCGGTGATCTGGTCGCGCGAGCCCGCACCGCCGCCATTTGCCTGATCGACGCACGCGGCAAGGGCCCCCATCAGGCCGAGAAGAACAAACCGCTGCACCAGAATCCCCGTCATGCACCGGCCTTAGCGGTACTAAAGACGCTCCTGTGTGACAGTTGGGTTACCCTTTTATGACACCGCCCTTGGGCGTCGCGCTGCTGGGCGGCAGGATGACCGAAACGGTGGTGCCGACGCCGACCTGGCTGACGATATCGAGCCGTCCGCGATGGCGCTCGACGATATGCTTGACGATCGCGAGCCCCAACCCGGTGCCGCCCAGCGACCGGCTGCGCCCGGCATCGGCGCGATAGAAGCGTTCGGTCAGCCGCGGAATGTGCACCGCGGCGATCCCGTCGCCCTCGTCGCGAATCGACAGGCGGATCATGCCCGCATCGTCGCGCTTCAACGCGATCGTCACCGGCGTGCCCGCACGGCCATATTTCATCGCGTTGCCGATGAGGTTGTGGAGCATCTGCGACAGCTGGACGCGGTCGCCCGACACCGGGGCCAGGTTCGGGGCGATCGTCGCGACCAGATCCTGGCCTCGATCGCCTGCCGCATCGGCGAGCTCCTCGCGCGTTTCCTCGACGAGCTGCGCAAGATCGACCGCCTGGTCGGGTAGGCGGAATTTCTCCGCCTCGATCCGGCTCAGCGAGATCAGGTCCTCGACAAGCCGCTGCATCCGCCGCGCCTCGTCGTCCATGACTTTCAGGAACCGCGCGCGGACCTCGGCATCCTCGCCCGCCTCGTCGCGTAGCGTTTCGATGAAGCCGAGGATCGACGCGAGCGGCGTGCGCAGCTCATGGCTGGCATTGGCGACGAAATCGATCCGCATCCGCTCGGCGGCATAGTTGCCGGTCTGGTCGACGAGATAGACGATGCGCTGCCCCTCCGACGTCTCGCTGAGCAGCATCTCCCAGCGCTGGTCGCGCGTGCCCAAGCCGACGAGTTCGATCGGTCGCTCGCCGTCGATCGGTCCCGGCGTCCCCAGCCGCTCGGCGGCAGCGGGATGGCGGATCGCGACGCGCGCGTCCTCGCCGAGGATGTGCGTGCCGAGCAACGTCCGGGCGGCGCGATTGGCGAGCACCACGCGGCCGTCCTGCACCAGCATCACCGGCGCGACGATCGCATCGAGCACATCGTCGAGCACCGAGGGCGTCATCGTGGTGGACTCGTCGGGCGCCGCGGTCTCGTCGCCGGTGCCGGCCGCGACCAGCGCTGCGGCGATCCCGCCGACGACCGCGACGATCGCGCCCTGGATGTCGCGCGTGATCGCGAACACTGCGATCGCGGCGACGATGACGACGACGATCGCCCAGAAGGTGCGCAGGCCAAATCCGGAAAGCATCTCGGTCTCCTGGGACGGAAATGGCGTCCACCCGGCCGCCTTACAGCGATCGGATGCAATCCGGTATTCCCCGTCGTGTCGCTGCGCACCGCCACCGCTCGCCACGACCGTCCTGCTTCGGCACGATCGGCGGGGCCATATTGTCAGCGCTTCAGGATTGTGAAAGGGCTGTGGTCTAGCAGGGGTAGCATGAGCGACGATACGCGATCCGATCAGGACCCGATTCCCGTAGCTGGCCCAGATACTGGCTCGGCCGCTGGCCCAGCCACGGGTGACTCGGCCGGCACGCCGACGCGGCGCCGGGTGCTGGCGCTTGGCGCGGTGACGGCAGGCGCGGTCGTGTCGATCCGCCCTGCGCTCGCGCAGACCGTCGGGTCGGTGTTGAACTGCGAGATCCCGGTTCCCGATCCGAGCCGCGCGGGCAGCTATATCGATCCGGACGGCAAGACCGTGCCCGCAAGGACGAAGGGCGCCTTCCCGCCATCGCCCCGCGCGTTCAAGGGCGAGGAGGTGAAGCGGGCGATGGCCAATGGCAGCACGTTGCCGGGCACCGATTCGCAGCGCAGCCGGGCGTACGTCAATTATATCCGCCGGTTGCAGCGCGGTCAGGGCGGTTTCACCTGTTTCGCATCGTTGCAGATGCCGCGCGGCTGACGCCGTGCCCGATGCGCTTTACCGCGGTCCGCCCGAGGACGGGCTGCTGATCGCGCCGCTCGACGCGTTCACCGCGGTGTATCACCGGGCATCGGGCATTACGCATCTGTTGACCGAGCCCGCGCCGCAGATCCTGGCGATCCTGCAGGAGAGGGCGCTGTCGCTCGACTCGCTGCTCGACCGGCTCGAGCGGGACTATGACTTGGCCGATGGCACGCGCGAGGCGCTGGCGGCGCGGCTCGACGAGCTGGTCGAGGCGGGGCTCGTTGCGCGGCTATGAGGCACGCCTTCTCCGTCCGCATCGGCCCGGTCGGCTTTCGCATCGGCTCCGACTGGCGCGCGCCGATCGCCGCGCTCGAGACGTTGTACCGCGACTATCCCGGCCCGCGCGACGGCGTCGCCGACTTTACCGTCCGGCTGTTCGCGCGGCGGCCGTGGCGGCGGGTCGTTCGGCCCTCGGTCGAGATCGGTGGCGACTACATGCTGCCCGAAGCCGCGCCGCTGCCGCTGCGGCAGGGGCTGCTGGCGGCCGAAATGGCGATGAACCTGCAGATGGCGCTGGGCGCGCGGCGCTATCTGCTGCTGCATGCGTCGGCGGTCGAGCGCGATGGCCGTGCGGTGCTGATGACGGGGATTTCGGGAGCGGGGAAGTCGACGCTGGCGACGCTGCTCGCCGCCAGGGGCTGGCGGTTCATGGGCGACGAGTTCGCGCTGCTCGACCCGGCGACCGGGCTGGTCCACGCCTTTCCCCGGCTGATCAGCCTGAAGAACGAGGGGATTGCGGCCGCCGAGGCGGCGTGGCCCGCGGCGCGGATGGGGCCGCTGCTACGCGCGACGCCAAAGGGCGATATCCGCCACATGGTGCCCGACGCGCGGGCGATCGCGGCGATGGACACGCCCGCCGCGCCCGCATTGCTGGCGTTTCCGCGTTACGGATTTGCGAACGAAACCCGACCGGTACCGCCGGCCGAGGCGTTCGTGCGGATGACGCAGGCCTCGACCAATTACGTCGCGCTCGGCGAAGCGGGGTTCCGCGGGCTGACCGGGCTGATCGCGCAGGTTCCGTCGGTCGCCATCGATTATCCCGACGGGATGAGCGCGGTAGCGCAGGTCGAAGCCTTATGGTCCGCGTTGTGAACGACGCGCGGATACTCGCCCGCGCGCTGGCCGATCCTGGGAGCGTCGCCGGGCTCGATGCGGATGGCTGGACCGCGTTGCTGGCGATGGCGCGCGCCGAGCAGCTGATCGGTACGCTGGCGATGCGGGTCGACGGCTTGGCGATGCCGGCGGCGGTGAAGGCCATTCTCGACGACGCCCGCGCGGCCGCCGAGCATGGGCGCCGCGCGGCGCTGTGGGAGGCCGAGATGGCGCGGCGCGCACTGGCCGCGGTCGACTGCCCCGTCGTCCTGCTGAAGGGCACCGCGTTCGTCGCGGCGGGGCTGTCGGCGGGGCAGGGGCGCTCGATCGGCGATCTCGATATCCTGGTGCCGCGCGAGTCGATCGACAGGGTCGAGGCGGCGTTGCTGGCGGCGGGGTGGGAATGGGTGAAGCCCGACCCGTATGACGACGCCTATTATCGACGCTGGATGCACGAACTGCCGCCGCTGATCCACCGCGAGCGCGACCGGATGATCGACGTCCATCACACGATCCTGCCGCTGACCGCGCGGATCACGCCCGATCCGGTGGCGCTAATCGACGACAGCGTGCCGCTGGAGAATGGGCTGCGCGTTTTATCTCCCGAGAATATGGTGGTCCACGCGGCGGCACATCTACTTGCCGACGGCGATCTGGCCGGGGGACTGCGCAACCTGTGGGATATCGACCGTCTCTGCCGGGAGTTCGGCGATCAAGATCCTGACTTCTGTCTCACCGTGATGGAAGCTGGCCATCATCACGGATTACGGAATGAGGTAGCTCGGGCGCTGCGATTGGCCAGCCAGATGTTTGACACGCCGGTCAAAGGCTATGCGTTGCCGATCCGCTTTCATCTCGAGCCTCAGCCAAGAGACCGCTTGTTTCGCCGCCGTATCACCGCGCGAGACAACTGGGGCAGGCCGACGCGACCGCTTACTCGTCTGGCCTTTTATATCCGCTCGCACTGGCTGCGGATGCCGCCGGCGATGCTCGCGCGGCATCTCTGGACCAAGTTCCGCAAGGCTTAGAGGACGAGGCTTACGGCAGTCGCGCACCGCGCTGGCGTCGGACCGCCCAGACGATCAGCAGCACCACGGTGATCGCCAGCGTGTCGGCGATCCAGTCGTGGATGTCGCAGTCGCGGTGGAGCGACGGGATCGATTGCAGCACCTCGATCAGCGCGCCCAGGAACGACAATCGCTCGCCGATCCGGAACAGCCGCGCGGTCGGATAGGAGAAGGCCGCGAGCAGCGCGATCGTCGCGAAGGCGAGCATATGCTCGAACTTGTCGCCGAACTCGTCGATCGGCACATGCGGCGGCTTTGGCAGCAATGCCATCGTGACCGCGAACACGACCGCGGCGACCAGTACAAGGCGCAGGAGCAGCGTGCGGTTCATGCGCCGAGCCTTTCGAGCGTCGGGATCAGCGCGTCGAACCCGTCAATCACCGCGTCCGCACCGAGGTCTTCGACCGGCTGCATGAGGAAGCCGTAGCTGCAGGCGACCGTCGGCAGCCCCGCAGCTTGCCCCGCCTGGATGTCGAAGATCGAATCGCCGACGAACGCGGCGCGTCCGCCGCCGCATTGCCGGACCATTTCGTGGATCGGCATCGGCGAGGGCTTCGATTCGGACATCGTGTCGCCGCCGAGGATGCAGGCGAACCGGTCGATCAGGCCAAGCTCGCCGAGCACCGTTCGCGCGAACCGTTCGATCTTGTTGGTGACGATGCCAAGCGTGACGCCCTTTGCCGCCAGCGCATCGAGCGCGTCGACCACGCCAGGATAAGGCCTGGTCAGCACGCAGATATTGGCTTCGTAATACGCGAGCAGCCTGGCGTGGAGCGTATCGAGCATCGCCTCGTCATAGCCGCCGGTCGCGGTCAGGCCCTGCTTGAGCATGTGGCGGGCGCCACCGCCGATCATCGGCTTGACCTGTTCGACGCTGAGCGCAGGACGATCGACCGATGTCAGCGCGTGGTTGACCGCCGCCGCAAGGTCGCCGCTGGTGTCCAGCAAGGTGCCGTCGAGGTCGAAGCCTACGATCTTAAATAAAAATTGCGTCATTGCGCGCGGACCTGCCAGCGACACTATGGAATTGGCAAGGCTTTCGTGGCAGCGATCCTTCCATGACGACGCATTCCAACGACCAGCCGATTCCGATCCACCCCAATGCGGCCTCCGTCGCTGTCGTCATCCTTGCCGCGGGCAAGGGGACGCGGATGAAGTCGGACCTGCACAAGGTGCTTCACCCGATCGCGGGGCGGCCGATGCTGCTGCATCTGGTCGCGAGCGCAGGCGCGTTGCAGCCGGCCAGAACGGTCGTCGTGACGGGTGCGGGGCGCGAGCAGGTCGAGGCTGCGGTCGCGCCGCTCGGCATCGTCACCGCGCTCCAGGCCGAGCAGCTCGGCACCGGCCATGCGGTCGCGCAGGCGCGCGCGGCGCTGGCTGGGTTCGAAGGCGACGTGCTGATCCTCTACGGCGACGTGCCGCTGGTCACCGCCGCGACGATGCAGCGGATGATCGACCGGCTGCACGGCGACGACACGCCGGCCGTCGTCGTGCTCGGCTTCCGCCCCGCCGATCCCGGCGCTTATGGTCGCGTCATCGCCGATGCTGCCGGCCGGATGGACCGGATCGTCGAGTATAAGGACGCGTCGGCGGCGGAACGGGCGGTGACGCTGTGCAATTCCGGGCTGATGGCGGTGCGATCGACCGACCTGTTCGCGTTGCTCGACCGGCTCGGCAACGACAATGCGGCGGGCGAATATTACCTGACCGATATCGTCGGGCTGGCAGGCGCGGATGGCCGCGCGTCCGCGGTCATCGAAACCGGCGCGGACGAGGTGGCCGGCGTCAACAGTCGCGGCGAACTCGCCGGGGTCGAGGGCGCGTGGCAGGCGATACGGCGCGCGCAGGCGATGGCCGACGGCGCGACTCTGATCGCGCCCGATACCGTCTGGTTCGCGCATGACACGGTGATCGGCCGCGACGTCGTGATCGAGCCCAACGTCGTTTTCGGCCCCGGCGCGCGCGTCGATGACGGCGCGACGATCCACGCGTTCAGCCATGTCGAGGGCGCGACCGTCGGCAAGGGGGCGAGCGTGGGCCCGTTCGCACGGCTGCGCCCCGGCGCAGAGCTGGGCGCGGACGCCAAGGTCGGCAACTTCGTCGAGGTGAAGAAGGCGATTATCGGCGACGGCGCGAAGGTCAGCCACCTCACCTATATCGGCGATGCCGACATCGGTGCCGGCGCGAACATCGGCGCGGGGACGATCACCTGCAACTACGACGGCTATTTCAAATACCGGACGGTCGTGGGCGCGGGCGCGTTCATCGGATCGAACTCCGCGCTCGTCGCGCCGGTGACGATCGGTGCGGGTGCGATCGTCGCGGCGGGATCGGTGGTGACGCGCGACGTCGAGGCCGATGCGTTGGCGCTCGTCCGCCCGCCGCAGGTCGCCAAGCCGGGCTGGGCGAAGAGCTTTCGCGATCTGATGCTGGCGAAGAAGCGCGGATGAAGGCCGCCGCGCTACTTGGCGTGCTGGCGCTGGCGGGATGCGCCACGGTGCGATCGCAAGGCGATGCGATTCCGCCGATGCTGGCGATCGAGCGGGCCGCAGGGCTCGCCCCCGGCGGCTATCCCGGCACGTTCGTGATGACGGTGCGCGCGTCGGGCCGGCAGGGTTCCAGCCTGTATCTCAATTCGGAAAGCGATTACCGCGACCCGCGCAACCTTTCGCTCGAGGTGCGACCGGTCGCGCAGGCGCAGATCGAAAGCCGATTGGGTGCGTCTGCGGAAACCGCGTTGCAGGGACGTACGATCCGCGTCGACGGTGAGGCGCGCCGCGTGCGGATCGATTTTACCGCCGACAGTCGCCCGACCGGCAAATATTATTACCAGACCCATGTCGTCATCGAGCGGGGCGAGCAGCTCCGCTCGGTCGACTGAACGAACGGACAGAAGTTATGTGTGGTATCGTAGGCATTCTCAGCACGACCGACGTCGCCGAGCGGTTGCTCGACGGGCTGAAGCGGCTCGAATATCGCGGCTATGATTCGGCGGGAATCGCCACCGATTTCGACGGCGCGATCGAGCGTCGTCGCGCATCGGGCAAGCTCGTCAACCTGGCGAATGAACTCGCCGCGCACCCGTTGCCGGGCAAGACCGGCATCGCGCACACGCGCTGGGCGACGCATGGCGGCCCGACCACCAACAACGCGCACCCGCATGCGACCGGCGAAGTCGCGGTCGTCCACAACGGCATCATCGAGAACTTCAAGCCGCTGCGCGACGAACTGATCGCGCGCGGCCGGACCTTCACCAGCGAGACCGACACCGAAGTCGTAGCCCATCTGGTCAGCGAGAAGGTCGAGGCGGGGATGGACCCGGTGTCCGCGGTTCGCGAGATCCTGCCGCGGCTGCACGGCGCGTTTGCGCTCGCGATCCTGTTCCGCCAGCATCCCGACCTGCTGATCGGCGCGCGGCTCGGCTCGCCCTTGGTCGTCGGACACGGCGAGGGCGAGATGTATCTCGGTTCGGACGCGCTCGCGCTCGCGCCGCTGACGCAGCGTATCGCCTATCTCGACGAGGGCGACTGGGTCGTGCTGACGCGTGACGGGGCGCAGGTCTATGACCGCGACAACACGCCCGTCGAGCGCGCGATCACGCTGTCGGGGATCACCGGCGAGGTGATCTCGAAGGGCAACCACAAGCATTACATGCTGAAGGAGATCTACGAGCAGCCGATCGTCGTCGCGCAGACGCTGCGCTCGTACCTGAAGCGGATGGAGGGCGAGGTTTCGCTCCCGATCCCGGAGTTCGACCTGTCGACCATCAAGCGCGTCACGATCGTCGCGTGCGGGACGAGCTTCTACGCCGGCATGGTCGCCAAATACTGGTTCGAGCAGTTCGCGCGCGTGCCCGTCGACCTCGATGTCGCGTCCGAGTTCCGCTACCGCGCGCCGGTGATGGAGGAGGGCGGTCTCGCGCTGTTCATCTCGCAATCGGGCGAGACCGCGGACACGCTCGCGGCGCTGCGCCATGCCAAGGCCGAGGGGCAGAAGATCGCGGTCGTCGTCAACGTGCCGACCAGCTCGATGGCGCGCGAGGCGGACCTGCTGTTGCCGACGCATGCCGGCCCCGAAATCGGCGTGGCGTCGACCAAGGCGTTCACCTGCCAGCTCGCGGTGCTGGCCGCCCTCGCCGCCAATCTGGCGCGCGCGAAGGGTCTGTTGTCGAAGGATCAGGAGCGCGAGATCGTCCGGCATCTCGCCGAGGCGCCGGCCGCGTTGAACGGTGCGCTGGCGTATGACGAGGCGATCGAGGCGATGGCGCACAACATCGCCGGCGCGCGCGACGTGCTGTACCTGGGGCGTGGGACGGATTACCCGCTCGCGCTCGAGGGCGCGCTGAAGCTGAAGGAAATCAGCTACATCCACGCCGAGGGCTATGCCGCGGGCGAGATGAAGCACGGGCCGATCGCACTGATCGATGAGCATGTCCCGGTCATCGTCATCGCGCCGTCGGGGCCGCTGTTCGACAAGACCGTCAGCAACATGCAGGAAGTGATGGCACGCGGCGGCAAGGTCGTGCTGATCTCGGACTATGACGGGATCCAGGCGGCTGGCGAGGGCTGCATGGCGACGATCACGATGCCCAAGGTGCACCCACTGATCGCGCCTCTGGTCTATGCGGTGCCGGTGCAGTTGCTGGCGTATCATGTCGCGGTCCTCAAGGGCACGGACGTGGATCAGCCGCGTAATCTGGCGAAGAGCGTTACCGTCGAATAACGGCCGACGTCATCCTGACGAAAGTCAGGATCCAGAGCCGCAGAGCGCTGCGCCTGGTACTCTGGGTCCTGACTTTCGTCAGGATGACGTGGGAAGGGCGGAACGCGTCGCGGTGCGTGAGCCGAGTGCGGTATTTCCCCGCATCCCCTCAATCGAGGGAATGCGGGGGGAGGGGGGGCGGCCTTACTTGTCGTCGCGGACCAGTTCGGTGGCGGCGAGGTGCTCGGCCAGGAACCAGACCTGCGGCTCGTGCGTGCGGATGATATTGCTCACCAGCAGGTCATTCGTGCCGTCATCGCCCGACTCGTCGGCGGCTTCGGCACCTTCATGAGCCTGGCGCAGGATGATTTCATGCGCTTCGAGCAGCCGCGCGAGCTGCGTCGGTACGTCCTCACGGCCCTTGGGCGGACGGGGGATCGTCGTCATTTCGGCAACGTCGTGCGACATCGCGATCGAGATGCCGCCTAGGGCCATGATGCGTTCTGCGACAAGATCCACGAGGGCGGCCTGCTCCTCGTAATGCTTGTCGAGCAGCAAATGGAGCTGGTAGAAGGTCGCACCCGACATCTGCCAGTGATGCTTCTTGTACATGTCGCGCAGCGTCATCGTGTCCGCGAGGACCTGGTTCAGCGTCGCCACGCTCTGCGCGCGGGCATTGTCCTCGAGCGCGATCGGCAGGCGCTTGAGCGTGCCGTAGGGCTGGATCTCGCGATACTCGACCTTGTACTGCGGCTGTGCCTCGGCCGAGACGGCGCCGGCGAGATCGGTGGGCTTGGTGGGCTTCTTCGCCATCGCAAATTCCTGTCTGTTTGGATGAACTCGACAGGCATAACGCACGATCGGGCAAATCGAGGCAGACGAAATCGTCGTTCACTGTGAGTGCCAGCGCCGCCCAGCCGCGCGGGGACCCGGCGCGTCCCTCTTGACGGGAGCGCGCGGGCAAAGGAAGCGGGCGGGCGCAAAATGTTGGGAGTTTGGGATGACGGAAGCACCTCTGGTCGCAGGGATCGAACTCGGCGGGACAAAATGCATTTGCATTCTTGCGCGCGGGCCCGATCAGATCGAGGAAACCGTGCGTATCCCGACCACCCGCCCCGACGAGACGCTCGCCGCGATCGAGGCGGTGCTCGATCGGTGGAGCGGGTTCGTCGCGATCGGCATCGCAAGCTTCGGTCCGGTTTCGATCGATCGCCACGCGGCCAATTATGGCCACATCACCTCGACCCCCAAGCCGGGCTGGGCGGGCACCGATATCGCGGGCCGGTTGCAGCGACGCTACGGCGTGCCGACCGGCTTCCATAGCGACGTCGTCGGCGCGGCGCTCGCCGAGGCGTTCTGGGGGGCGGCAAAGGGCCTGCCCGACATCGCCTATGTCACCGTCGGCACCGGCGTCGGCGCGGGGATGATCGCGAACAACCGCCCGGTCGACGGGCTGACGCATTCCGAACTGGGCCATATCCGCCCCGCGCGGTTCCATGGCGACGACTGGATCGGCAACTGCCCGTTCCACGGCGCGTGCATCGAAGGGCTGGTCGCCGGCCCGGCGATCGCCGCGCGGATCGGCCACCCCGCGGACGAAGCGCTCGCCGACCATCCGGTGTGGGACGGCGTCGCGGATGCGCTGGGCCAGCTGTGCCATACGCTGGTGCTGACGGGCATCCCGCGGCGGATCGTGATGGGCGGCGGCGTGATGGGCGCGTCGCATTTGTTTCCGCGCGTGCGGGCAGCGATGACGCGCAGCCTGGGCGGCTATATCACGCTGCCCGAGGTGGCGCTGACCGACACGTTCATCGTGCCGCCCGCGCTTGGCAACAATGCCGGGCCGCTGGGAGCGATAGTGCTGGGCGGACAGGCACTTGGCCAGCAACTCGAAACATCGTTTACGCCGTCTTAACCGCATCTCACTAACACATGATTGTGAGAACTGACGGCACGTAAGCCATCGCTGGACGGCGACGGTCGTGCCCCCCGGGGAGCGGTGTTCGAATGCGTATTCTGATCGTGGACGACGAGCCGCCGATGCACGACAGCTACCGGCGCAGCTTCGCCGGGCCGCGATCGAGCGACGGATCCGCGCTGGACGCGATGGCGGCGGAGCTGTTCGGCGACGATCTGGACAATAGCGTCGCCGACGCGCCCGCATTCGCGCTGACCTATTGCGAGCAGGGGCTCGAGGCGATCGCCGCGGTCGAGCAGGCGCTGGCCGATGCGGATCCGTTCGCGGTCGCGTTCATCGACGTGCGGATGCCGCCGGGGATCGACGGGCGCGAAACCGCCAAGCGGATCCGCGCGCTCGATCCCGACGTCAACATCGTGATCGTCACCGGCTTCTCCGATTTCTCGCCGGTCGAGATCAGCAAGGTCGCAGGCCCCGCCGACAAGATCTTCTACATCGCCAAGCCGTTCGAGGTCGCCGAGATCCTGCAGACCGCGACCGCGCTTGCGCAGCGCTGGCGGAACGACTGCGACCTGGCGACCGCGCGCAACCTGCTTGCGGCGCAGGTGGTGCAGCTCGAGGAGCAGGCGGCCGAGCTGGCCGCGAACGAGAGCCGCGCGCTGCACATGGCGACGCATGATTCGCTGACCGACGCGCCCAACCGGCTCGCCTTTCTGCGCGCGCTGGCGGCGCGGACTCGCGATGACGGGCTGTTTGCGACGGTGATGATCGATCTCGACCGGTTCAAGCTGGTCAACGACACGCTCGGGCATCTCGCCGGCGACGCGCTGATCCGCGAGATTTGTGTGATCCTCAACCGGTCGACCCCCGATGGCGCGCTCGTCGCAAGGCTTGGCGGCGACGAGTTCGGGGTGCTGTTCGAAACCGCGGGCGAGGCGGCGGCGGTGATGGCGTGCGAGCTGATCGTAGCGGCCTGCTCGGTCAGCCTGCAGGTGTTCGGCAGTTCGGTGCAGGGCGGCGCTTCGGCCGGGCTGGTCGTGACGCCCGGCGGACAGGGCCGCGACCCGGTCGACGTGATGCGCCGGTCCGACCTTGCGCTGAACGATGCCAAGCGCGGCGGGCGGGGCATCGTGCGCGTGTTCGACGAGAGCATGGACGAGGGCATCCGCTTTCGCCGCCGGGTCGAATCGGGCCTGAGCCAGGCGATCGCCAAGGGCGAGCTGAGCCTCGCCTATCAGCCGATCGTGTCGCGCGATGCGATCGACGTGGTCGGGTTCGAGGCGCTGGTGCGCTGGAACACGCAGGAATACGGACTGATGAGCCCGGCAACCTTCATTCCGATCGCCGAGGAATCGAACCTGATCCACGAGCTTGGCGACTGGGTGCTTGGCCAGGCACTCGACGTGCTGCAGCAATGGCCGGGGCAATATGTCTCGGTGAACTTTTCCCCGCGTCAGTTCCGCCGGCACAATTTCGTTGGCCACATCATGGAAAGCGTCCAGCGCGCAGGGATCGCGCCGGCGCGATTGCAGATCGAGATCACCGAGACCGCGATCTTCGACGATGCCGAACGCGCTGCCGAGACTTTGTACAAGCTGCGCCAGATGGGCTTCCGGATCGCACTCGACGATTTCGGCACCGGCTATTCGAGCCTGTACAATATCCGCAAGTTCGCGCTCGACTGCCTTAAGATCGACAAGTCGTTCATCGACGGCATGGGCCGCGAGCGCGAGAGCGCGGCGATCGTCCATTCGATCATCCACCTCGGCCGGGCGCTCGGCCTGGGCGTGATCGCGGAAGGCGTCGAGACCGAGGCGCAGGTTCAGGCGCTGCGCCTTGCGGGCGCGAGCCACATGCAGGGTTATTTCTTCTCGCGTCCGGTAAACGCCGAACGCGCGCTCGAGATGGCGCGCAAGGGCACGGTCAGCGGCAGTGACGACGTCTCGACCGACGATCACCGGATCCGCCAGACGTTCGGTATGCGCAGCTGATGGCGCGAGTAGGGATGCACGGCTGATGCCGTCGGCCGGGATGGGTCGGCTGCCGCCCATCCTCGGGCGGCAGTTCGGACGGATGCGGACACGCTCGTCGCTCGGCGCCAAGCTGGTGGCGATCATGACTGCGGTCGGGCTGGTCGCGACGATCGCGATCACGCTGCTGCTCGCGGGGATCATCACGCCGAGCTTCACCAAGCTGGAGGGCAAGGCGATCGCCGGGCATGTCGGGCGCGCGCGCACCGCGCTGTCCGACTATGCCGCCGGCGTCGAGAGCACGGTGCGCGACTTTGGCGACTGGAACGCCAGCTACGCCTATATGGCCGACCCCGGCGCCGGGCCGGATCAGGCGTCACCGTTGCCGCGCACGATGACCGATCTCGGGATCAACGGCATGGCCTATGTCAGCCCTGCGAGCCGGGTCGTGATCGCCCGCTGGCACGATCCGGTCCGCGGCGCGCAGGGCGGCGTCCAGCGCGCGCGGCTGACCGCGATGATCGCGCGGACCGATCTTGCCGCGGTGCTCGGGCGGCGCAGCTCGGGGCGGTTCTACGCGCGTATCGGCGATAGGGTCGCGGCGATCGGGGTGGCGGGAGTCCGGCGGTCAGACGGCAGCGGCATCCCGCGCGGCTATGTCCTGATGGCGCGGGTGATCACGCCGCAGCAGCTGGCGACGCTGCTCCCCGCCGGCGCGCGGATCGACACCGCCGCGCAGGGCGACGCCGTCGCGGTCACCGCGGGGGCGTCCAAGCTGACTCTCGTCGTGCCGCTGATCGGCGCCGACGGCCATGCGGTCGCCGGCGCGCGGTTCACGATTCCACGCGACGTTTCGCTGCTGGGGCGCCGCGTATTGCTGCTCGCGGTGGCAGGATCGACGGTGCTGTTGCTGCTGGTGCTGGTAGTGCTCAGGCGGATGATCGAGCGGCTCGTGCTGCGCCCGCTCCACAGGGTCGAAAGCCATATGCAGCGGGTGCGCGTGTCGGGGTCGCTGACGTTGCTGGAGGAGGACGAGCGGCGCGACGAGATCGGCTCGCTCGGGCGGAGCTTCAACGCGATGCTGCGCCAGCTGAAGGATCTGCGCGAGCAGATCGAGGCGCAGTCGTTCGACCTGGGGCGGAGCGAGAGCGCGGTCGCGGTCATGCACAATGTGCGCAACGCGCTGAACCCGATCAGCACGATCCTGAGCCAGGGCATCGCGCAGTCTGCCGCGATCGACCGGGCGACGATCGATCGCGCGATCGCCGAACTGGCGCAGGGCGACGTGCCCGAGGCGCGCCGGCGCAAGCTCGCCGCGTTCGTCGCCGCCGCGGTCGAGGCCGAGAGCGCCGATCGCGATGCCATGCGCCGCGAGATGGTCGTCGGTCGCGAGGCGATGGCGGACGTCCTAGAGATCATCGGCCAGCAACAGCGCGCCGCGCACGAACGCCCCGCGCTGGAGGTGTGCGACGTCAGCGACATCATCGCGCGCAACGCGACGATCGCGCGCTATGCGCTGGGCACCTCGATCGCGTTCAGCTTTCCCGCGGGGCCGAGCCCGGTGATGGCAAGCCGGGTGATCCTGAGCCAGGTGATCGGCAATCTCTTCGGCAATGCGGTCGAATCGATCGTCGCGCGTGGCACGGGCAGCGGATCGATCGTCGCGACGATCAGCCAGGCGCAGGGCCGCGTCACCGTCGCGATCCGTGACGATGGCGAGGGCTTTTCCCTCGAGGCCGGCGCGCTGCTGTTCCAGCGCGGGTTTTCGACGCGGGCGCACAAGTCGGGCGGGCTGGGGTTGCACTGGTGCGCCAATTCGATGGCCGCGATGCACGGTGCGCTGCGGCTGGAAAGTGATGGCCCGGGGCTTGGCGCGGTCGCGACGCTGACGCTGGATGCGGTGGAGACGGCGGTCTCGAAGGCGGCGTAGCGCTACCGGTTCGGACGGCGTCCATTACAACAGGCTCGGCTGCACCTCGTCCTCGTCGCCCATGATTCCCGACAGCGTCAGGCCGAGCAGGCGTACGCCGTCCGGCACGGGCAATTGTGCCATCAGCAGGTCGAGCCCCGCCGCGAGGAACGCCGCCTTGTCGGTGACTGCCGCCTGCGACGAGCGGGCCCGCGTGATCGTGCGGAAATCGGCGTGGCGCAGCTTCAGCGTGACCGTCCGGCCGCGCGTGCCGTGCCGCTCGATCCGCACCCAGGCCGCATCCGCCACCCGGTGCAGCGCGGCGCGAAGATCCTCGGCGGTGTTGAGATTGGTCTCGAACGTGCGTTCGGCGCCGACCGACTTGGCCGCGCGGTTGACGCGCACCGGGCGGTCGTCGATCCCGCGTGCGGCGCGGTAGAGATAGTCGGCATAGCTGCCGAAATGCGCCTGTAGGAAGGCGAGGCTTCGGCCGAACAGGTCCGCGCCGGTGAGGATGCCGAGCCGCTCCATCTTCTGCGCGGTCACCGGGCCCACGCCGTGGAAGCGCTTGACGGGCAGCGACTGGACGAACGCCGCGCCGCGCTTCGGCGTGATGATGCAGATCCCGTCGGGCTTGTTCTGGTCCGAGGCGAGCTTGGCGATGAACTTGTTGTAGCTGACGCCCGCCGACGCGGTGAGGCCGGTGTCCGCCTTGATGCGCGCGCGGATCTCCTCGGCGATCGCAGCGGCGGTGCCCAGCCCACGAATATCCTCGGTGACGTCGAGATAGGCTTCGTCGAGCGACAGCGGCTCGATCAGGTCGGTATAGTCGGCGAAGATCGCGCGGATCCGGTCGGACACTTCGCGGTAGACGTCGAAGCGCGGGGGGACGAACACCAGGTCGGGGCAGCGGCGGATCGCGGTGACCGACGGCATCGCGCTGCGCACGCCGAACGCACGCGCCTCGTAGCTAGCGGCTGCTACGACGCCACGCGCGCGCGACCCGCCGACGGCGACGGGCCTGCCCCTGAGCGACGGGTCGTCGCGCTGCTCGACCGAGGCATAGAAGGCATCCATGTCGACATGGATCACCTTGCGCTGGGCGGGAGGCTGGGTAGGAGGAACCATCAGCGCCCTAGATAGGCGTGCGGGCGGCGGCGATACAGGGTGCATCCGCAACCAATCGCGCGGCTGTGGGTACTGCCGACGGGTAAATAAAGGGACGCGAATGCAGGTCGGTAAGGAATGCTGGCGGGTCGAGCGCGCCGAACAGATGGCGGTGATCGTCGATGCGGAGAAGTATTTCCGTACCGCGCGAGTCGCGATGATGGGCGCCAAACGTCGCATCCTGCTGATCGGATGGGATTTCGACGCGCGCATCGAACTCGAGCCCGGCGTCGACCGCCCCGGCGAACCCAAGAAGCTCGGCGACTTCATGCTGTGGCTGGTCGAGCGCGAACCCGATCTGGAGGTGTTCGTGCTGCGCTGGGATACCGGCGCGATCAAGTCGCTGTTCCGCGGCTCGACGATCTTCACGATGATGAAATGGATGAAGCACACGCGCATCCACACCAAGCTCGACGGGCATCATCCGACCGCGGCGTCGCATCACCAGAAGATCGTCATCATCGACGATGCGCTGGCGTTCTGCGGCGGGATCGACATGACCGGCGACCGCTGGGACACGCGCGATCACCGCGACGACGATCCGCACCGTATCCAGCCATCGGGCAAGCCGTACAAGCCGTGGCACGACGCGATCAGCGCGGTACAGGGTCCCGTCGCGCATGCGCTGGGCGAGCTGTTCCGGCGGCGCTGGCATCTGGCGGGCGGCAAGAAGATGGCGGCCGGACAGCCGGGCGGGACGTTCTGGCCCGAGGGGCTGGAGGTCGATTTCCATGATGTCGACGTCGCGATCGCGCGCAGCGAACCCGAAATGTCCGACCAGGAGCCCGTGTACGAGAGCGAGGCGCTGTTCCTCGGCCAGATCGCGCGGGCGAAGAAGCATTTGTACATCGAGAGCCAGTATTTCGCGTCGCGCAAGATCGCCGAGGCGGTCGCCAAGCGGCTCGACGAGGCGGACGGTCCCGAGATCGTCATCATCAACCCGACGACCGCGCAAGGCTGGCTCGAGCCGATCGCGATGGATACCGCGCGCGCGCGGCTGATGGAGGCGCTGCACCGGCGCGACACGCACAACCGGCTGCGCATGTATCATCCGTTCACGAAGGGCGGCGAGGCGATCTATTGCCATGCCAAGATCCTGATCGCCGATGACGACGTGTTCCGGCTGGGCTCGTCGAACATGAACAACCGCTCGTTGCGGCTCGATACCGAATGCGACCTCGCGATCCGATCGACCGACGATGCCACGTCGGCGGCGATCACCGCGATCCGCGACGGGCTGATTGCCGAGCATCTGGGCGTCGAGCAGCAGGTAGTAAGCGACCTGATCGCCGAGACGGGCTCGCTGATCAAGACGATCGAGCGGCTGCGTGGCGAGGGCAAGACGGTGCAACCCTATGAGGTGCCCGACCTGACGTCGGTCGAGGAATGGCTGGCCGACAACGAGGTGCTCGATCCCGAGGGGCCCGAGGAGATGTTCGAGTCGCTCGACAATCGCGGGCTGTTCCGGCGGCTGCGGCGGAAGAAGTAGGTCGCGAACGCAAAAGGCCGCGGCACCCCCCGGTACCGCGGCCTTTAGCGCTCCCAAAAGACTGGGGAGTTACGCGACCTGGGCTTCGAGTGCCTCGTCGGGCTCGCGCAGCACATAGCCGCGACCCCAGACGGTCTCGATGTAATTCTCGCCATCGCACGCCAGGCTGAGCTTCTTGCGGAGCTTGCAGATGAACACGTCGATGATCTTCAGTTCAGGCTCGTCCATCCCGCCATAGAGGTGGTTGAGGAACATTTCCTTGGTGAGCGTCGTGCCCTTGCGGAGCGACAGCAGCTCGAGCATCGCATATTCCTTGCCGGTCAGGTGGACGCGGCTGCCATCGACCTCGACCGTCTTCGCGTCGAGATTGACCGCGAGCTTGCCCGTGCGGATGACCGACTGGCTGTGCCCCTTCGAGCGGCGGACGACGGCGTGGATGCGCGCGACGAGTTCCTCGCGGTGGAACGGCTTGGTGACATAGTCGTCGGCGCCAAAGCCGAAGCTGCGCACCTTCGAATCCATTTCGTTGACCCCCGACAGGATCAGCACCGGCGTCGATACGCGCGCGACCCGGAGGCGCTTGAGCACGTCATAGCCGTGCATGTCGGGCAGGTTCAGATCGAGCAGGATGATGTCGTAATCATACAGCTTGCCCAGATCGAGGCCTTCTTCTCCGAGATCGGTGATGTAGACGTTGAACCCCTCGGTCGTCAGCATCAAGTCGATAGCCTTCGCCGTGGTCGGCTCGTCCTCGATCAGCAGCACCCGCATGCGTCGTCCCCTTGTCGCGAGACCGCTCGACACCCCATGTCTGCAGCTCGACTTCGATTCATTAACCACACAACTTCTGAAGGCAAAAGGTTAATTTCGAACTAAGGCTCGCCGGCGAAGACCGATGCGGTCGACCGCAGACCATGACCGGGCTTCGGGAAAGACTGCGGCGAGGTCAATGGTTTCGCGCAGGTTGCTGGCTGAGCTTGCGGCGAATCCTCTCGCTGCGGGTCGCGTAGACCGAAGCCCGGTCGAGATGCGCGCGGCGCTGATCCAGTGTTTCGGCGGCGGCGGCGGCGTTAAGCTCGGCATCGGCCAGCCGATCGCAGTCGGCGGCGGTAACGGTAGGGGGCAAGATGATCTCGATCGTTGGCAGTTGCGTACAGGACGTCGTGCGACGACGCCGGGTTCAAGCGGCAACAGGAACGGTGCCTCGTGGCCCAGGGATGCGGGCGCGACGCCGAGCCGAGTCGCTGGCGCGTCAGAACGAAGTCGGGCCGGTGCGAAACATGCGCCACCGAGCTCCACGCGCGTCAGGCCGGAAGCGGGTCGCGGAGGCGTCGCGTGAGGAACTCGATCAGCGCCTCGACTCGCGCGGGGCGAAGCGGGCTTGGCGGCGTGAGCAGGTGCAGACCGATCGGCGCGGGCGCCCAGTCGCACAGGATCGTCGTGAGCGCGCCGCTCGCAAGACACGTCTCGATGATGAAATCGGGCAGCCGGGCGATACCGAGCCCGGCGATCAGCGCAGGCATGATCGCCTCGCCGCTATTGGCGGTCAGTGGGCCGTGCACGCGCACCGAAACCTCCGCGCCGCCCGGGCCGTGGAAGCGCCAGGGGCCGACGACGTTGGAATAGCCGAACAGCTTGTGCTCGCCGAGCTGCGCGGGATGCGTCGGCGTACCATTGGCCTCGAGATAGCGCGGGGCGGCGACGATATGCGTGCGGATCGTGCAGAGCCGGCGTGCGCGCAGCGAGCTGTCGGGCAGCTCGGCGATGCGCAGCGCGATGTCGAACCCCTCGGCGACGATATCGACCCGTGCATCGGACAGATGCAGGTCGACCTCGATCCCGGGATGCGCGGCGAGGAATTCGGCGAGCAGCGGCGCGACGTTCTTGACCCCGAAGCTCATGGGGGCGGCCAGCCGGACCCGGCCGGTGGGCGCGCTGGCGGCGTCGTTGGCGGATTCCTCGGCGAGTCGCGCTTCGGTGAGGATGCGCGCGGCGTGCTCGGCGAGCGGCTTGCCCGCCTCGGTCAGCGCGAGGCGGCGCGAGGTGCGGTGGAACAGCGACTGGCCGAGATGTGCCTCGAGCCGCGTGATCGCTTTCGACACGGTCGCCTTGCTGAGTCCGATCGCGTCCGCCGCGGCGCTGAACGACTTGTGCTCGACCACGCTGGCAAAGATCGCCCAGGCTTCGAGGTCGGGCAGGCGCATGATGATCTCCGCGATGATTGGGACGATCGCAACGCTAGCACCGAAACGATCGGTTTCCAGCGTTTCTATTTACGTTCCTATCGGTGCGCTTATCTTGGGATCAACCAGTGGAGACCTCTCATGACGACCACGACGATGACCAAGATCGACCGCCGCCCCTTCGCCAGCCTCGGCCATGCCGATCACGGCTGGCTGAACGCGCGGCATCATTTCTCGTTCGCCAGCTATTATGATCCCGCACGGATGGGCTGGGGCGCGATCCGCGTGTGGAACGACGACCAGATTGCGGCGAACTCGGGCTTCCCGCCGCATCCGCATCAGGACATGGAGATCATCACCTATGTCCGCAGCGGCGCGATCACGCACCAGGATTCGCTCGGCAACAAGGGCCGTACCGAGGCGGGCGACGTGCAGGTGATGAGCGCGGGCACGGGCGTCCGCCACGCGGAATATAATCTGGAGCCCGAGACGACGACGATCTTCCAGATCTGGATCGAGCCGTCGCGCAAGGGCGGTTCGCCGAGCTGGGGCGCCAAGCCGTTTCCCAAGGGCGAGCGTTCGGGCCAGTTCGTGACGCTGGCCAGCGGGTTCGACGGGGATGTCGACGCCTTGCCGATCCGCGCGAATGCCCGCGTGCTGGCGGCGACGCTGAAGGCCGGCGACAGCGTCGACTATGCGATCGACGATGGTCGCCACGTGTACCTGGTGCCCGCGACCGGTGCGATCACGATCGGCGACGAAGCATTTGGTGCGCGCGACGGAGCGGCGCTGCTGGGCGGCCAGACGGTGACGATCACGGCTCAAGAGGACGCCGAGATCGTTCTGGTAGACTCGGAATAATACTTCCCTCCCGTTTGCGGGAGGGGTCGGGGGAGGGGCTTCCTTCTCGCGCCTCGCCCGGAACTTCCCTCCCCTAACCCCTCCCGCAAGCGGGAGGGGAATCAAATTGGAGACTGACAATGACCAAGGTTCTCGTGCTCTATTACTCGTCCTACGGCCATATCGAGCAGATGGCGGATGCCGTCGCCGAGGGCGCGCGCGCCGGTGGCGCCGAGGTCGACATCCGTCGCGTCGCCGAGACCGCGCCGCAGTCGGTGGTCGAGGCCGCGCATTTCAAGACCGACACCAAGCATGCCGAGATCGAGGGCCCCGACGCGCTCGTGAACTATGACGCGATCATCGTCGGCGCGCCGACCCGCTTCGGCCGGATGCCCGCGCAGATGGCGCAGTTCTGGGATACCACGGGTGCGCAGTGGTTCTCGGGCGCGCTGGTCGGCAAGGTCGGTGGTGCGTTCACCGCGACCGCGAGCCAGCATGGCGGCCAGGAAACGACATTGTTCTCGATCATTACCAACCTGCTGCATCACGGTATGACGATCGTCGGCCTCGATTATGGCTTCCAGGCGCAGATGGGTGTCGATGCGGTCAAGGGTGGCACGCCTTATGGCGCGTCAACGATCGCCGATGGCGACGGCAGCCGCCAGCCGAGCAAGGACGAGCTCGACGGTGCGCGCTATCAGGGCAAGCGGATCGCCGAGACTGCGGCCAAGCTGGCCGCCTAACGGCGATGCGCGACGCGGGCGGAAGCGCCCGCGTCGCGTTTGCGTGCGTCAGCCGATCAGCAGTCGCACGCCCAAAGCGGCGAACAGGGCGGGGGGCATGACTGCCGCGCCGACCTTCAGGAAGCGCCAGAACCCGACATCCTCGCCCTCGCGACGGATCGCGGTCAGCCAGAGGATCGTCGCCAGCGAGCCGGTGATCGAGAGGTTCGGCCCGAGGTCGACGCCGATCAACAGCCCGTCAGTGACGATCTGCGGCACGTGCGACTGGCCGAGCGTGGTGCTCGCAATCAATCCCGCCGGCAGGTTGTTCATCAGGTTCGATCCGAAGGCGAGGATCGTGCCGGCGATCCCGGCGGTGGCGGTCGGCGAGGCGGCGGCCCCTTCGGCCAGCCAGCGCGCGAGCATCGCGATGACGCCGGTGCTCGCCAGCGCCTCGACCAGCACGAACAGCCCGGCGACCAGCGGCAGCACCGCCCAGGATACCGACCGCATCGTCGCCACGGGCGACTTACGACTGCCGATGCAGATGGCGACGGTTGTCGCGATACCGGCAAGGCACGTCGGCAGTCCCAGATCATAGCCGCGCGCCGACGCGACGATCAGCAGCACCGCGGTGGCGACGATCCCGCACAGCGCGACGAGGCCGCCGCGGGGCAGCGCCATGGCCTCGACCTCGGTCTCGCATTGCCCGGAAAGCCGGTCGCGCTCGATCCAGCGCAGCACGAGGAACGTAACGCCGATCGCCATCAGCGAGGGCAGCGCGAACGACGCCATCCATGCGCCGAGCGTGGGCATCTTGCCGCCGTACAGGACGAGATTGGCGGGGTTCGAAATCGGCAGTACGAAACTGGCCGCGTTGGCGATCAGTGCGCAGGCGAACAGCATGGGCAGCGGATCTGCCTTCGCCTTCTTCGCCGCGGCATAGACTGCGGGCGTAAGCACGACCGCGGTCGCATCGTTCGACAGGAAGGTGGTCACGACGATGCCAACGCCGAACACGAGTGCGAACAACCGGCTGGTCGATCCCTTGGCCAGCCGCACCGCATGGACCGCGACCCAGTCGAACAACCCTTCGGCTCGCGCGACCTCGGACAGCAGCATCATGCCGATCAGGAAGAGATAGACGTCGCCGCCCTTGAGTACCGCGCGCCATGCGTCGCTGATCGGGAGCAGACCGAATACGACGAGCACCACCGCGCCAAGCACCGCCCAGACCGCTTCCGGAAGCTTGAAGGGCCGCGAGATGACGCCGAACGTCGCGATTCCGCAAATTGCCCAGATCGCGAACCGGGCCACCATGTCGGGATTCGTCACGCCCGCGGTGCTCGGTCGGGGGCGTTGCATTGCAGGGGGGCGCCGATCGTGTCGGCCGATCGCTTCGTCATTCCGCTCACCAGTCCATGCCGTTCTTATTGGGGCCACGCTGCGCGCCATCGATGCCGCGCGAGGGCCAAGCGCCGATCGCGGTGACGTCGCGGCCGAGCGCGGTCGGGGCATTGCGTTTCAGTCGGGGCGGGCCGGGACGGTCGAGCGCTCGGGGGGCTCGGACGAGTATTTCTATCACGTCCGCGCTGCTCCCGCTGGACACGGTCAGTCGGTGGAGTCCGTCGGTGGCGTTCTCGAGAGTTACCTCCCACAGGCCGGCCGCGTTGCAGGTCATCGGGACAGTGGCGCCATCGTCGAGCCGAGCGGATGGCGTGGCGGGGGCGGGGTGGCCGAACACTTTCGCGCGGACGACGACGGTGTCGGTCGGGACGTGATCGACCCGGTCCGGATCGGTGAGCAGGCGGCGATCGGCGGGGGAGGTGATCTGGACGAGCGGCCAGGAATCCTCGATCGCCTGGAACCGCCAGCTTGGCACGCCGTCGTCGAGCGTCACGATCGAGAATCCGGGCGCGCCCTCCTCGATCTGCCCGGTCGAGCGGGTGGCGCCATAGACGACGCGGCCGTCGTTGAGCAGCTCGTTGTAATGCGTGTGCCCGGTGTCGACGAACGCAACGCGGTGCGCGGCGAACAGCCCGGCGATCCCGTCGGGATCGTCGCGCAGGTCGCCGGGATAGGCGTGCATGAAGACGACGCTGCGCAGATCGGCAGCGGTCGCAGCGCTCAGTTCGCGTTCGATCCAGCTGCGCTGATCGGGGGCGATGCGGAAATCGGGGCCGCCCTTGCCCGCCGATACGATGTCGAGGAACAGGCAGCGATACCCGTTCAGCGTGACCGCGTAGGGCGCGAGCCGGGACGTGATGGCGCGCATCGCGGTCAGGTCGCCGGGCTCGAAATCATGATCGCCCGCGAGTACGTGCCACGGTAGCGTCAGGCCGCGCATCGCATCGGCGATCCCGGCATATTGCGCGTCGGTGCCGTGGTTGGCGTTGTCGCCCGGCAGGAACGCGAAGTCGACCTTGCCGCCTGTAGCATCAGGGCCAGAACCGCCGAAGTGATGCTGCGCTATCGTTGCGAGTTCGCGAAAGCGCGACAGTCCTTCGTACCCATCTGCCTCATCGACATGCAGGTCGCCAAAATGAATCCAGGTAAGGCACCCTGCCATTATAATTGCTTTCAACTCGAGCGTAGCGATCGCTCAAAAGCGAGAAGGTGCCGCAATCGTTCCGTGACATAATGTTCATGATACGAGGCTTAACGAGCCCGTTCAGTTTCGGTTTAACTTATCGGGATCGTTGGAGATTATCGGATCAACTATATTTGGACCGGCCTGAAACTTTGCCGACTGCGAAGTCTTTAGCGCTCGACCGATATCGCCCCGCCACGATGCGCGCCGGTCGAGTGCAACCGACGAGAGGGACCGGCCATGGCAACACTTACCGACAGCAAGGCGGACGATAGCGGGGCACAATCCCGACGCGGCGACGGACCCGCGAGCAAGGTGCCGACGCGGACTCTGGACGCGCTGAACTTCTTCCTCGCCGATGTCCGCGACGGGCTCGGGCCGTATCTGGCGATCTACCTGATCGCGGTGCGCGGGCCGGCGCAGGGCTGGAACGAGGCGACGGTCGGTGCGATCCTGACGATCGCCGGGATCGTGGGGCTGATCTCGCAGACGCCCGCGGGCAGCCTGATCGACCGCGGCAAGAACAAGCCGCGGATCGTGATGATCGCCGCCCTGCTCGTCACGCTCAGCAGCATCTCGCTGCCGATCGTCAGCGGCTTTACCGCTGTGGCCGTCACGCAGTCGATCGCAGCAGTCGCCGGCGCGGTGTTCGCCCCCGCCATCTCGGCGATCACGCTCGGGCTGGTCGGGCCAAAGCTGTTCGCCAAGCGAGTCGGTCGCAATGAGGCGTTCAACCATGCAGGCAACGCGGTGTCGGCAGCGCTGGCCGGCGTGCTGGCGTGGAAGTTCGGGCCGGTCGTGGTGTTCTGGCTGATGGGCGGGCTGACCGTCGCGAGCATCGTCACCGCGTCGCGGCTGAAGAACGACGATATCGACAATGCGGTCGCGCGCGGGCTCGACTGCGAACCCGAGGACGGGGACGAGGCCTGCGAGGAACCGAGCGGCTGGAAGACGCTGCTCGAGAACAAGCCGCTGATGATCTTCGCGGTCACGGCCTTCCTGTTCCATCTCGCCAACGCGGCGATGCTGACGTCGGTCAGCCAGCTGCTCGCGCGGACGGTGGGCAAGGATCAGGCGACGTCGCTGACCGCGGCGTGCATCGTCGCGGCGCAGCTGGTGATGGTGCCGGTGGCGATCGTCGTCGGGCGCAATACCGATCGCTGGGGGACCAAGCCGCTGTTCCTGGTTGCCTTCGCCTTCCTCGCGGCGCGCGGTGCGCTGTACACCGTCTCGGACAATCCGTGGTGGCTGGTCGGCGTCCAGGCTATGGATGGCGTGGGCGCGGGGATCTTCGGGGCGCTGTTCCCGGTCGTGATCGCCGACCTCACCAAGGGCACCGGGCGGTTCAACGTCAGCCAGGGCGCGGTGGCGAGCGCGCAGGGGCTGGGCGCGGCGCTGTCGGCGACGCTGGCGGGCGGGATCATCGTCTGGGCCGGCTATACCGCCAGCTTCCTGACGCTGGCGACGATCGCGGCGCTTGGGCTGGGGCTGTACGTGCTGGCGATGCCCGAAACCAAGGACAAGAAGTAAAGCGGCTCTTGCGCGGGCCCGACGGGCGCTAGGCTACCTCGTCGGGACCGATCGCGGTGACGAGCGCGACGATCGTCGGCGATTGCGCGAGCTCCTGCGGGTCGGCGTGCGGGGCGAAGACGAGGCCGATGTCGCGGGTGAAGTCGAAGCCTTCGAGATGCGCGCGCACGACGCCGGGCTCGCCGAAGCAATCGGGCATCACGGTGACGCCAAGCCCTGCGCGGACATAGCTGAGCGCCTTGTCGTCGCTGGTGGTGCGCGACGCGAAGACCGGGCGGACACCGCGCGTGGTGAAGAAGCGGCTGGTCTCGGGCAGCAGCTCGCAGTGGCGGCGCACTATCATCGGATCGTTGCCGAGTTCCTCCACGCGGATCACGTCGTGACCCGCCAGCGGGTGTGCGGTGCCGAGCGCGAGGCTGTACCCCTCAGTGAAGAGGCGCTGGCTGGCGTAGTCATCGCCGTCGCGCAGCAGCATCAGCGCCACGTCAATCCGGCCGCGCGCGAGGCGCTCGCGCAGGTCGCGCTCCTTGCCCTCGACGATCTCGATCTGGTTGCCCGCGCCGCGCGACCGATGCTCGCGCAGGAAATCCTCGATCCAGCGGCGCGGCGTCGTCGCCAGCACGCCGAGCCGCAGCGTCTGCTGCGTCGGCGTACCGATCACCTCGCGCTCGGCGGCGGCGAAGGTCGCCTCGATCGTGCGCGCATGCGATACCAGCCGCGCGCCCGCATCGGTCAGCGCGACGCGTCGGTTGGTGCGGTTGAACAGCGCGTGGCCCAGCGCGGTTTCGAGCTTGGCGATCCCGACCGAAAGCGTAGGTTGCGACACGTTGCACGCGGCCGCCGCGCGGGAGAAATTGCCAGTGTCGATGACCGACAGGAAATACCGGAGATGATAGCGATCGATCATAGCTTTTATCTATAGCGTTGATCGCGATCTTTCAATTTTCCAGCGATCGGGGGTTCCCGTACAAGGCCGGCAAAAGACCGACAGGAGATGATGATGGCAGACCTGAATTTCGCGCTTGGCGAGATGGCCGACACGATCCGCGAGACGACGCGGCGGTTTGCGCTTGACCGGATCGAGCCGATCGCGGCGCGCATCGATGCGGAGGACAGCTTTCCGCGCGAGCTGTGGCCCGAAATGGGCGCGCTGGGGCTGCACGGCATCACCGTCGAGGAAGCCGATGGCGGCCTGGGGCTCGGCTATCTCGAGCATCTGATCGCGTGCGAGGAGATCAGCCGGTCGTCCGCATCGGTCGGGCTGAGCTATGGCGCGCATTCGAATCTGTGCGTCAACCAAATCCGCCGCTGGGGCACGCCCGAGCAGAAGGCGAAATATCTGCCCAAGCTGATCTCTGGCGATCATGTCGGCAGCCTTGCGATGTCGGAAGCGGGCGCAGGGTCGGATGTCGTGTCGATGAAGCTGCGCGCGGACAAGGTCGATGGCGGCTGGCGGCTGAACGGCACCAAGTTCTGGATCACCAACGCGACCTATGCCGATACGCTGGTCGTCTACGCCAAGACGATCCCCGATGCCGGATCGAAGGGGATCACCGCGTTCCTGATCGAAAAGGACTTTGCCGGCTTCTCGATCGGGCAGAAGATCGACAAGCTCGGTATGCGCGGGTCGCCGACCGCCGAGCTGGTGTTCGACGATTGTTTCGTGTCGGATGCGCAGGTGATGGGGCCGCTTCACGGCGGCGTCGGGGTGCTGATGTCGGGGCTGGATTACGAGCGTGTGGTGCTATCGGGCATCCAGCTGGGGATCATGCAGGCCTGTCTCGACGTCGTGCTGCCCTATGTTCGCGAGCGCAAGCAGTTCGGCCGGCCGATCGGCGAGTTCCAGCTGATGCAGGCGAAGGTCGCGGACATGTACGTCGCGCTCAATTCGTCGCGCGCCTATGTCTATGCGGTCGCCAAGGCCTGCGACGCGGGCCAGACGACGCGGTTCGATGCGGCGGGGTGCATCCTGCTCGCGTCCGAGAACGCGGTGAAGGTGGCGAACGAGGCGATCCAGGCGCTGGGCGGCGCCGGCTATACCAAGGACTGGCCGGTCGAGCGCTATTGGCGCGACGCCAAGCTGCTCGATATCGGCGCGGGGACGAACGAGGTCCGGCGGATGCTGGTCGGGCGCGAGCTGATCGGCCACGATGCGCCGAAGGCCCAGTAATGCCGACGCTCACGACGCAGGCCGATGCGACGTCCGAGGGGTTCCGCGCGAACGCCGCGCATAACCGGGCGCTGGCGGAGTCGCTGCGCGCGACCGTCGCGACGACCGCGCTCGGCGGGTCGGAGCAGCATCGGGCGCGCCACGTCGCGCGGGGCAAGCTGTTGCCGCGCGACCGGGTCGAGCGGTTGCTTGATCCGGGATCGCCTTTCCTCGAGATCGGCGCGCTCGCCTCGAACGGCATGTACCTGGACAAGGACGGGCAGGGCGGTGCGCCCGGCGCGGGGATGATCGCCGGGATCGGCCGCGTGTCGGGGCGCGAGTGCATGATCGTCGCGAACGATCCCACCGTGAAGGGGGGCGCCTATTTCCCGATGACCGTGAAGAAGCATCTGCGCGCGCAGGAGATCGCGCGCGAGAACCGGCTTCCCTGCATCTACCTGGTCGACAGCGGCGGGGCCAACCTGCCGCACCAGGCGGAGGTGTTTCCCGACCGCGATCACTTCGGCCGGATCTTCTTCAACCAAGCGCAAATGTCCGCCGAGGGCATCGCGCAGATCGCCTGTGTGATGGGCAGCTGCACCGCGGGCGGCGCCTATGTCCCAGCGATGTCGGACGAGAGCGTGATCGTCCGCAACCAGGGCACGATCTTCCTCGCCGGCCCGCCGCTGGTGAAGGCGGCAACGGGCGAGGTGATCTCGGCCGAGGAACTGGGCGGGGCCGACACGCATGGCCGCAAGTCGGGCGTGGTCGACCATGTCGCGGAGAATGACGAGCACGCGCTGCTGATCGTCCGCGATATCGTCGCGACGCTCAACCGAGCCCCCAAGCGACCGGGGGCCGTCGACATCGAGATTACCGCGCCGCGCGCGCCGAAACTCGATCCGGCGGAGCTGTACGGCATCGTGCCGCAGGACGTCCGCGCGCCCTATGACGTGCGCGAGGTGATCGGGCGGATCGTCGACGGGTCCGAGTTCCACGAGTTCAAGGCGCTGTACGGCACGACGTTGGTCTGCGGCTTTGCGCGGATCTGGGGGATGCCCGTCGCGATCCTCGCCAATAACGGCGTGCTGTTCTCCGAATCCGCGCTGAAGGGCGCGCATTTCATCGAACTGGCGTGCCAGCGCCGCGTGCCGCTGCTGTTTCTCCAGAACATCTCGGGCTTCATGGTCGGCGGCAAATACGAGGCCGAGGGGATCGCCAAGAACGGGGCCAAGCTGGTGACCGCGGTGGCGACCGCGTCGGTCCCCAAGATCACCGTGCTGATCGGCGGCAGCTTCGGGGCGGGCAATTACGGCATGTGCGGCCGGGCCTTTTCCCCGCGCTTCCTGTTCACCTGGCCCAATGCGCGGATCTCGGTGATGGGCGGCGAACAGGCGGCGAGCGTGCTGGCGACCGTCCACCGCGACGCGGATCGCTGGACGCCGGAGGAGGCCGAAGCCTTCAAGGCGCCGGTCCGCCAGACATATGAGGACGAGGGCAATCCCTATTACGCGACCGCGCGGCTGTGGGACGACGGGATCATCGACCCGGCGCAGACGCGCGACGTCCTTGGCCTCGCTTTTGCCGCCACGCTGAACGCGCCGATCCCCGAGCGCGCGCAGTTCGGCCTGTTCCGGATGTGAGCGGCATGGACCTGACCATCGACGGCGCGACGATTCCCGACGAAGCCGCCTTCCATGCGCTGATCCGCGAGGCATCGGGCGTGGACTGGTATGGCGGCAGCCTCGATGCGCTGTTCGACCTGCTCGTCGCGGTCGTCGCGCCGCCCATACGCCTGCACATCGTCAACGCCGCGGCGGCGCGTGCGACGATCGGCGCGCGGTTCGATCGCATCGTCACCGTCATCATGGACGCGGTCGCCGAACGCGGCACCGCCGCCGTCGCGCTGCGCCTGGAGAGCTAAGCATGATCCAGAGTCTCCTCATCGCCAATCGCGGCGAGATCGCCCGTCGCATCATCCGCACCGCGCGGCGGCTGGGCATCCGCACGATCGCGGTCCATTCCGACGTCGATGCCGGCATGCCGTTCGTCCGCGAGGCCGACGAAGCAGTGTGCATCGGCACCGCGCCCGCGACCGACAGCTATCTGCGGCAGGATCGCCTTCTGGAGGCGGCGCGCGCGACCGGCGCCGCGGCGATCCACCCGGGCTATGGCTTCCTGTCGGAAAATGCCGAGTTCGCCGAGCGCGTGATCGACGCAGGGCTCGTCTGGGTCGGTGCGCCGCCCGCCGCGATCCGCGCGATGGGGCTGAAGGATGCCGCCAAGCAACGGATGATCGCCGCGGGCGTGCCGGTGACGCCGGGCTATCTGGGTGCGGACCAGTCGCCCGAGCGGCTGCAGGCGGAGGCCGATGCGATCGGCTATCCGGTGCTGATCAAGGCGGTGGCGGGCGGCGGCGGCAAGGGCATGCGCAAGGTCGACGCGGAGGCCGACTTCGCCGAGATGCTCGAAAGCTGCAAGCGCGAGGCCGCGGCATCGTTCGGCAACACGCAGGTGCTGATCGAGAAATACATCCTCTCGCCGCGGCATATCGAGGTGCAGGTGTTCGGCGACAGCCATGGCGGCGCGGTCCATCTGTTCGAGCGCGACTGTTCGCTGCAACGCCGCCATCAGAAGGTGATCGAGGAAGCGCCCGCGCCCGGCATGGACGCGGCGACTCGCGCCGCGGTCTGCGAGGCGGCGGTCAAGGCGGCGCGCGCGGTCGACTATGTCGGCGCGGGGACGATCGAGTTCATCGCCGACGGATCGGAGGGCCTGCGCGCCGACCGCATCTGGTTCATGGAGATGAACACCCGGCTGCAGGTCGAGCATCCGGTGACCGAGGCGATCACGGGGCAGGACCTGGTCGAATGGCAGCTGCGCGTCGCGTCGGGCGAGCGGCTGCCGTGCGCGCAGGAGGCGCTGTCGATCACCGGCTGGGCGATGGAGGCGCGGCTCTATGCCGAGAACCCGAGCACGGGGTTCCTGCCGTCGACCGGGCCGCTCGACCGGCTGCGCTTTCCCGCCGGGGTCCGCATCGACAGCGGCGTCGAGGAAGGTGGCGAAGTAACGCCTTATTATGATCCGATGATCGCCAAGCTGATCGTCCATGGCGCGACGCGGGGCGAGGCTGCGGCAAAGCTGGCGGCGGCGGCACGCGGGACGCAGGTCTGGCCGGTCAGGACCAACGCGGCGTTCCTCGCGCGTGCCGCCGCGCATCCGGACTTCGTCGCGGGGCGCGTGGATACCGGGTTCATCGAACGCCATGCCGAGACGCTGATCCCGCCGGCCGAGCCTTCGCCGGCGGTGCTCGCGGCGGCGGCGGCGGCGATCCTGCCCGAGGCGGCGGGCGATCCGTGGACCAGCCTGCGCGGGTTCCGCGCCAACGCCGAGGCGTCGCGCCGGATCGAGGTCGAGGTTGCGGGCAAGCCGTATCTCGTCACCGAGCAGCCGGGGTCGGCAGCTGTCGTCGCGGACGGTGTGCTGTTCCTGGACGGCGAGGCCTGGCCGTTCGGTCCACGCCGCGCCGACCATATCGCCGGCGCGGGCGAGGGCGACGGCGCGATCCTGGCGCCGATGCCGGGTCGCGTGATCGCGGTGCTGGTCGAATCCGGGCAGGCGGTCACCAAGGGCCAGCGGATGCTGGTGCTGGAGGCGATGAAGATGGAGCAGGCGTTGGTGGCGCCGTTCGACGGCGTCGTCGCCGCGCTCAAGGTCAGCGAGGGCGCGCAGGTGCCCGAGGGCACGATGCTCGCGCGGATCGAGAAGCCCGCGGCGATCGACGCCCCGGCGACGACCGACAAGGAGAGCGAATGATGGCCGGGCGTTTCTATGACGACTGGACGGTCGGCGACATGATCGTCCACGAGATCCGGCGTACCGTGACCGAGACGGACAATCTGCTGTTCACCGTCATGACGCACAACCCGCAGCCGCTGCATCTCGACGCCGAGGCGGCGCGCGCGAGCGAGTTCGGGCAGATCCTGGTCAACGGCACCTTCACCTTCGCGCTGATGGTCGGGCTGTCGGTCGGCGACACCACGCTTGGCACGCTGGTCGCCAATTTGGGCTATGACAAACTCGTGATGCCCAAGCCCGTGTTCATCGGCGACACGTTGCGCGCCGAGACCGAGGTCCATGCGCTCAAGGAGAGCCGGTCGAGACCCGATGCGGGGATCGTCACCTTCGCGCACCGCCTGCACAACCAGCGCGACGAGATCGTCTGCCAGTGCCTGCGCAGCGCGCTGATCAAGCGATCCGCGGCATGAGGCTGCGATCGCTGCTGTTCGTGCCGGGCGACCGACCCGAACGGTTCGACAAGGCCGCCGCCAGCGGTGCGGATGCGCTGATCCTAGACCTGGAGGATTCGGTGGCGGCGTCCGCCAAGGATAGCGCTCGGGCGGCGGTCGCGGCTCGCCTGCGGGCCGTGCGCGGCGACGTCGCGGTGTTCGTGCGGATCAACCCGCTCGATACCGATCTGAGCGTGGCGGACCTTGGTGCGCTGCACGGCCTAGCGCCCGACGCGATCGTGCTGCCAAAGGCGGAAGGCGCGGCCAGCGTCCGCCTGCTCGCCGATCGGCTGGCGGCGGCGGGGATCGTCTCGCCGATCCTGCCGATCGCGACCGAGACGCCGGCCGCGATCTTCCAGCTCGGCAGCTATGCCGGGGCGGGCGTCCGGCTGGCCGGATTGACCTGGGGGGCGGAGGATCTGCCCGCTGCGATCGGCGCGGCGACGTCGCGCGACGATGATGGCCGCTACACCCCGCCCTATGAGATGGTGCGTTCGCTGGCGCTGTTCGGTGCGCATGCGGCCGGGGTGCCGGCGATCGAGACGGTGTATCCGGCGTTTCGCGACGATGTCGGGCTGGCGGCCTATGCACGGCGCGCGGCGCGCGACGGCTTTACGGGGATGATGGCGATCCACCCGGCGCAGGTGGCGACGATCAACGCCGCGTTCACGCCCGACGCCGCGCAGGTCGCGCAGGCGCGCGCGATGGTCGCAGCCTTCGCCGCACAGCCGGATGCGGGTGCGTTGCAGGTCGATGGCCGGATGGTGGACGCCCCGCATCTGAAACAGGCGCGCGCGATACTGGACCGGGCCGGCGAGGCGCCGTGATTACGGCCGTCGCTTGCTGATAGCAGAACGCTACGACGTCTGAAGGCTGGTCGCACACGCTTTTCAGATGAGAAAGAAAATCAATGCCCCAGGGGGGGAAGGCAGACTATGCACCATCATGATAACCAGCTGGTTTCGATGATGGTGACCCCTACGGGAATCGAACCCGTGCTTCAGCCGTGAAAGGGCCGCGTCCTAACCGCTAGACGAAGGGGCCTGCGTGGTGGAGGCCGACTAAGGGGAAGGGGGCGGTGCGTCAAGCGTTTCGGTACAAGAATTTAGTCGGCCCATGCCGCATCCTCGACATGAAGTTCGGCCGAGGGGCGCGAGGACCAGTCGTCGATCTTCGCGCGACCGGCGAGCCAGAGCTTGCGGTGGGGCGCGGCGCCCAGCAGTGCCTGGCCTAGCGGGGTTTCCGCCGCGCGGAACGCCATCGCCTTGATGCTGCGGCCGTCGTCGCCTGCGACGATCGTGCGGACATGGCCGTTGCCGACGATATCCGCTTTGATGACGCGCACCGGGCCCATCGCGACGCGCGGCGCGGGCCAGCCCATACCGTAGGGGCCGCCAGCCTCCATCGATTCGACGAGCCCGGGGTTGACCCCGCCCGCCGCCAGCACCGCGTCGAGCAACAGCGCGCGGTCGCCGTTCGAGCGCTCCACGGCGTCGGCGAGGCGCTCTTCGAGGAAGTCGGTGAAGGCGGGGATCGCGGCTTCGCTGATCGTCAGGCCGGCGGCCATCGCGTGGCCCCCGCCCGCGACGAGCAGGCCATGCTCGCGCGCGGCCATCACCGCCGCGCCGAGATCGACGCCGGGGATCGAGCGGCCCGAACCCTTGCCGATGCCGTTCTCGTCGATGGCGATGACGATCGCGGGGCGGCCGAGCTTTTCCTTGAGGCGGCCGGCGACGATACCGATCACGCCCGGGTGCCAACCATGCCCGGCGACCACCGCGACCGCTCGGTCGCGGCTGGCAAGCAGGTCGGCGGCTTCCTGCACGGCGGTCTCGATCGCGCGGCGTTCCTCGTTGAGGCGATCGAGTTCGGTGGCGATCTCGCGCGCTTCGTCGGCGTCCTGCGTGGTGAGCAGGCGGACGCCGAGATCGGCGCGCCCGACGCGGCCGCCGGCGTTGATGCGCGGCCCGAGCGCGAAGCCGAGATCGGTGCAGGTCGGGTTGCGCGTGAGCCGCGACGCCTCGATCAGCGCGGCGACGCCGATATTCTTGCGCGCGCCCATGACTTTCAGGCCCTGCGCGACGAATGCGCGGTTGAGCCCGCGGAGTTGGGCCACGTCGGCAACGGTGCCGAGCGCGACGATGTCGAGCAGGTCGATCAGCTTGGGTTCGGCGCGGTCCTTGAAGAAGCCGCGCGTGCGCAGCGTGCGGACGAGTGCGGCGGCGGCGAGGAAGCACATGCCGACTGCGGCGAGATGGCCGTGCGCGGCGCCTTCGGTCTCGTCGAGGCGGTTGGGGTTTACCAGCGCCAGCGCGTGCGGCAGCGCGGTCGAGCATTTGTGATGGTCGATGACGATCACGTCGACCTTCGCGTCGCGCGCGGCGTCGAGCGCGTCGAACGCCTGCGCGCCGCAATCGACCGTGACGATCAGCGACGCGCCCTCTGCGGCGAGGCGGACGAGCGCCTCGCCCGATGGGCCGTAACCTTCGAGCAGGCGGTCGGGGATGTAGGGACGCGCCTCGATCCCGAGATCGCGCAGGGTGAGGATCATCAGCGCGGCGGAGGTGGCGCCGTCGACGTCGTAATCGCCGAAGATCGCGACCTGTTCGCCGGCCTGCACCGCATCGGCGAGGCGCTCTGCGGCGCGGTCCATGTCGCGGAAGATCGAGGGGTCGGGCATGAACGCGCGGATCGACGGCGTGCGGTGCGCGTCGAGCGCCTCGCGCGGGCAGCCGCGGGCGAGAAGCAGCGTGGTGACGAGATCATCGCCGGTAAAGCCATCGCGCCCGTCTGCGGCGAGTGCGCGCCAGCGCCAGGGCTGGCCGAGGATGGACGAGGTTACGCCGAGAACTGTCATGGGGCCTGACGTAGTGGTTGTGCTGGGTTTGTCGACCTTGGTGGCGGCGGAGCGGGGTGGGGGCGGAGGCGGGAACAGGGTGGCGGAATGGCATGCCCCAAATCCCGTTCGTGCTGAGTAGCGACCGAGTAGCTTCGTAGAAGCGTATCGAGGGCGCGTATCGAAGCAGGGTTCCGTGCGTCAACTTGTCCTTCGATACGCCGTCTCGATACGCTGCGTTGCAGCTACTCGACGGCTACTCAGGACGAACGGGGGTGGGGACCGGCACGGGGAATAGGGGGCACAGAAACGGGATCGAAGTCCGTCATCCCCGCGCAGGCGGGGATCCATATCCTATGCCGGTGCGGACGAATCGCGGGGATAGCCATTATGGGTTCCCGCCTGCGCGGGAATGACGGTTGGGCTGGGGCGATGGCCGAAGAACGCGCGGCCGCGGCGTCACTTGATCCAGGGGCGCTCGCGGAACCACTTGGTCACGATATACTTCACACCCTCCATGACGGGCATGCCCTCGTGCAGCGTCAGGCCGTTGGGGGTGCCGTCGGGGTTCATGTTGTTCCACGCGAGCAGCATGCCGCGCTTCGGGGCGATCTTGATGCCTGCCTGCGGGAACCAGGTCGCGCCGCCTTCGGGGACGTCGTTGAGGAACACCATCGCGGTCCAGGTGCGCTGGCCGCCTTGCTCCTGCATCTTGGCCCAATAGCTTTCGGACTCGTGGAAATAGTCGTGATGCGCGCGGAATTGCTGGCCGGGGGCGTAGCGCTGGCCCTGCATCGTCTCGCCGTGGAGCAGGTCGATCCCAAGCAGCGTCGCGATCGCCTCGTCGGTCGGCTGCACCTCGGGGGACCAGCGATCCATGTCGCAGCTCTCCGACGTGCGGAAGCTGCTGTTGGGGCGATCCGACAGCAGGGTCGACGGCCGCCGCTTCGAATCGATCATCGCGATCAGCTGCTTGCAGGTCTTGGGATCGAGGAAGTCGGCCTGGTAATAGAATTGGACCGTCGCCATCGCGATGCGTTGCACCGCCGGGTTGGCGTCGAGCCGGGCGGCGACCTGCGATCCGGCGGCCTGGCGGAGTGCCATGGCCGGATCGACCTTCTTGGCTTTTGAAAAGATACCCACGCCGCAGGATTTGGCGAACTGGGCCCGAAACGCAAGAGCCCCGCGGCGAGTGTATCGCCGCGGGGCTCTCCCCTGTTACTGCGTGACGGGCAGGCCGGCGCCTACCAGAAGATGTCGTACACCGTGTCGACCACGCGGCCGCTGTCGAGATCGACCAGCAACGCGTCGTTGTAATAGCGTACCCAGCGATACGGGCCGTACGCCTCGGGCAGGCGATAGGTGTACGGGTCCTGGATCCAGTAATTCTGGTTGTAGAGGATCCGGTTCAGCGAGAAGCCGACCCCGAAGCGGCGATAGCCCGACCCCCAGCCGCTCGGGGCATAGTAGCGCGGGAGGCGATAGGCGCCCCGGTTCGACGCGCGGTAGTTGCTCCACGCGTAGCGGTTGTCGGTGCGCCAGCCGCGATTCCACGCGCCGCCCTGATTGTAGCGGCGCTGGTCGTAGCCGCCCCGGTCATAACCGCCGCGGCCATAGCCTTGGACATTGCCATAGGCGCGGTTGGGCTGGCGGTTCTGGTAGCCGTCGCGGCCCCGTCCGTCCCATCCGTTGCCGCGTGGATCCGGACGGTCGCCGTCGCGATCGAACCGGCCGCGATCCGCCTGCTGGTCGCCACGATCGAAACCGGGGCGGCCTGAGTCGGGGCGATCGAAACCCGGGCGATCGGGGCCGGGGCGGCCCGGGCCGCGGTTCCAGTCGCCGCGCGGCTGGCCTGCCTGCTGATCGGGCCGCGTCTGACCGTTCCAGCCCTGGCGGTCGCCGCGCTGGCCGTTCCAGTCGGGACGGCCGCGGCCATCGGGGCCTCCGCTGCGGACTTGAGGCTGCGTGCCGAGATCGGCGCGTTGCGGGCGCAGGCCTTCGTTGGGCGCGGCGGGACGGTCCGGGCGCTGCTGCTGGAAGCCTTGGCCGTCCGGTCGCGGTCCGCGATCGGGGCGCTGGCCGCGATCTTGACGCGGACCGTCGTTACCGCCGCGGTCACCGCGGTCGCCGCGATCCTGGTCGATTTGCTGCGCGGTGGCGGCGGTCGCCATCGTGGTTGCCGGCACCAATGCCGACGCTGCCATCAAGAGTTTGAGAAACTTCCCCGTCATCGCCGTCGTCCTCGACTGCCGGCGCACGAGCCGGCTCCTATGATGGGTTCGGTCTAGGCGAAGCGGTGTGTGGGAAGGCTGAATGGGGCCGTCAGCGATCAGACAGGTTTGGTTGGGATGCCTGGCACCCGTTCAAACATATCCACCCGGCCTTCGCCGGCGTGGTAAGGCGGTGGAGGCGCCGGGTACGTTGGTGGCAGTCGGGTGTGGTACCCAGCGCAACGCGTCGGACGGTGCCTCCTTGTTCTCCCGCGAAGGCGGGAGCCCAGACTGGACTCCCGCCTTCGCGGGAGAGCAAGCTTGGTTCGGAGCGGCGCCCGCTACTACGTGCGCTACCGCGCAGGCGGCGGCACCAGTGCTGGGACCAGTCGCGCGGAGTCCGCCGGATCGATCCCCGGCCGCGGTCCCGCGGGGATGACTTCCTCCCCGCGCATCGCCCGCCCGGCGCGCTGGATCGCCTCGACGACGCGCGGATACACGCCGCACCGGCACAAATTGGTGATCTGCGCGCGGATCAGCTCCTCGCTCGGGTCGGAATTCCGCGCCAGCAACGCCGCGGCTGCCATGACCATGCCGGGGATGCAGAACCCGCATTGCGGGACGGCCTCCGCGATGAAGGCGAGCTGCACGGGATGATTGCGCTCGCGCGACAGCCCCTCGATCGTCGTGACGTAGGTGCCCTCGATCGAGCCGATCGGGACTCGGCAACTGCGTACCGCGTGCCCGTCGATATCGACCGTGCACGCGCCGCACTGGCCGGTGCCGCAGCCATATTTGGTGCCCGTCAGGTTCGATGCGTCCCGCAGCGCCCATAACAGGGGCGTGTCGGGATCGAGCTTATAGTCGATCGGTTCGTCGTTGACGGTGAGGCGGCTCATGGCGGTCGTCCTAGCCCGGGGGGCGGGATCGCACCACGCGGCATTGCCACGCGTCGCCACCCCGGCTTATGTCGCGCGCAAATACCGCGAGAGGGCGCTACACGATGCACGTCGATACCAAATCCACCGCAGCAGCCGGGGGCGATGCCAGCCACGGCTATGACGCGCCCGACCTGCGCGTGTTCGTGTTCGCGCTGTTCTTCATCTTCGGTGGCATCACCTCGCTCAACGACATCATCATTCCGAAGATGAAGGAGCTGTTCACGCTCGACCATGCGACCGCGATGCTGGTCCAGTCGGCGTTCTTCCTCGCCTATGCGCTGTTCTCGATCCCCGCCGCGGCGATCGTCCGGAAAGCCGGCTATATGCGCACCGCGTCGATCGGCCTCGTGACGATGACCGCGGGCTGCCTGTTGTTCATTCCCGCCGCCGGGCAGGCGAGCTTCGGCATGTTCCTGTTCGCGCTGTTCGTGCTCGGTGCCGGGATCACCGTGGTTCAGGTCGTGGCCAACCCGCTGATCTCCGCGCTTGGTCATCCCAAGTCCGCCTCGAGCCGGCTGACGTTCGCGCAGGCGTTCAACTCGCTCGGCACGACGATCTTCCCGTATGTCGGCTCCGCGCTGATCCTCGGCGGGCTCGCCACAGTCGACTCCTCCAAGCTGACCGGTGCCGCGCTCGACGCGTATCGCAGCGAATCGTCGAGCACCGTGGTGCACACCTATATCGGCCTCGCGATCGCGCTGCTGATCGTCGCAGCGGTCGTGTGGACGAGGCGGAACCGGCTCAACGAGGAGCAGGACCAGACCGGCAGCATCTTCCACGCGTTCACGCTGCTCAAGCGCCCGCGCTTCGCGATGGGGGCGGCGTGCATCTTCCTGTACGTCGGGGCCGAGGTCGCGGTCGGATCGCTGATCGTAAACTATCTGATGCAGCCAAGCGTGATGGGCCTGAGCGACGTCGCGGCGGGCAAGCACGTGCCGTTCTACTGGGGCGGCGCGCTCGTCGGCCGGTTCATCGGCGCGTATGTGCTGAACAAGGTCTCGCCGGGCAAGGTGCTTGCGGGCGTCGCGACGGGCACGCTGGCGCTGATCCTGATCTCGGCGAACACCGAGGGTGCGATCTCGGGCTGGGCGTTGCTGGCGATCGGTCTGATGAACGCGGTGATGTTCCCGACGATCTTCTCGCTGGCGTCGGAAGGTCTTGGCAAGCGCGCGGCCGAAGGGTCGGGCGTGATTGCCACGGCGATCGTCGGTGGCGCGATCATCCCGTATCTGACGGGTATGCTCGCGGACACGTCGGGCAGCCTGCACTTCGCGCTGCTGCTCCCGGCGATCTGCTATGCGCTGATCCTGGCCTATGGGCTGTATGCGCGGAAGCCGGTGACTGAAGCGGTCGCCTGAACCCTCCGTCATCCTAGGCTAGGCCTAGGATCCAGAGCCACGGCGGATGACGCTCGTGGCTCTGGATCCTGACTTTCGTCAGGATGACGGACGCGGAAGGGGCGGCGCGGCGCGGCCGGTCGCGAGGTTGGCGTCGGAGAAGCGGATCGGCGTGCGGAGGCCGGGGATGGTCGAGCCATCCGCTCGCTCGGCATCGATCCGCATCCCGCGCGCGATCACCTGCGGATCGTCGAACGCCTGCGCGACGGTGTTGATCGGCCCGGCGGGCACGCCGACCGCCTCCAGCCGCGCGAGCAATTCCAGCTTGGGCACCTGCGAGGTCGCCGCCTCGATGCCGGCGAACAATATGTCCTTGAAGGCGAGGCGCCCGGCATTGGTCGCGAACCGCGGATCGTCGCGCATCGCGGGGAGGTCCATCGCATCGCAGAAACGGCGGAACTGGCCGTCGTTGCCGACTGCGAGGATGAACCACCCGTCGCTGGTCGGGAAGACGGCATAGGGGCACACGTTCATGTGCGCGTTGCCGACGCGGGTCGGCGAGACGCCGCTGGCGAACCAGTTCATCGCCTGGTTCGCCAGCACGCCGGTCATCGTGTCGAGCAGCGCCATGTCGATCTGCTGACCCTTGCCGGTCCGCTCGCGCATCGCGAGTGCTGCCTGGATCGCGATGACGGAATACAGCCCGGTCATGATGTCGGCGAACGCGACGCCGATCTTCTGCGGCGCGCCGTCGGGCTCGCCGGTCAGGTCCATGATCCCGCTCATCCCCTGGACAATGAAGTCGTAGCCGGCGCGGGGGGCATAGGGGCCGTCTTGGCCAAAGCCGGTGATCGAGCAATAGACGAGGCGCGGGTTGAGCGCGGCGAGGCTGACGTAGTCGAGCCCGTATTTGGCGAGCCCGCCGACCTTGAAATTCTCGATGACGACGTCTGCGTCGGCGATCAGGTCGCGGACGATCGCCTGGCCTTCGGGGGTGGTGAAGTCGGCGACGACCGAGCGCTTGCCGCGGTTGGCGGCGTGGAAATAGGCGGCGTCGCGGGTGCCGTCGGGGTTGTCGATGAACGGCGGGCCCCAGCTGCGCGTGTCGTCGCCGGCGGGGCTCTCGATCTTGACGACGTCGGCGCCGAGATCGGCGAGGACTTGGCCTGCCCAGGGGCCGGCGAGGATGCGCGCTAGTTCGACGACCTTGAGGCCGGCGAGGGGGGTGGGCTTCCGTTCCACGATTACACCACCACCCCGGCGAAGGCCGGGGCCCAATTGGGAAGGTCGGCGTAACTGGACGCAGCACCAGCCAAGGTGCGTCCCCCAATTGGGCCCCGGCCTTCGCCGGGGTGGTGAGCCAGCACGCGGCCTATCACTAGAACGCCGCAATACCCGTGATCGCGCGGCCGAGGATCAGCGCGTGGACGTCGTGCGCGCCCTCGTAGGTGTTGACCGTCTCGAGGTTCATCAGGTGGCGCATCACCTGATACTCGCCCGAAATGCCGTTGCCGCCGTGCATGTCGCGGCTCATCCGCGCGATATCGAGCGCCTTGCCGACATTGTTGCGTTTCACGATCGAGACCATCTCGGGCGCGAACCGGCCCTCGTCCATCAGCCGCCCGACGCGCAAGCTTGCCTGCAACCCGAGCGCGATCTCGGTCTCCATGTCTGCCAGCTTCTTCTGGAACAGCTGGCGCCCAGCGAGCGGCGTGCCGAACTGGTTGCGATCGAGGCCATATTGGCGCGCGGCGTGGAAACAGAATTCGGCGGCGCCGAGTGCGCCCCACGAAATCCCGTAGCGCGCACGGTTGAGACAGCCGAACGGCCCCTTCAACCCCTGCACGTCGGGGAGCAGCGCATCCTCGCCAACCTCGACCTCGTCCATCATCACCATGCCGGTGATCGATGCGCGCAGCGACAGCTTACCCTCGATCTTGGGCGTCTCCAGCCCCTTCATGCCGCGTTCGAGAATGAAGCCGCGGATGCCGCCGCCATGCTCGTCGGACTTCGCCCAGATCACGAACACGTCGGCGATCGGCGAGTTCGAAATCCACGTCTTGGCGCCCGAGATGACATAGCCATTGGCCGTCTTCTTGGCGCGTGTCGTCATGCCGCCCGGATCGGAGCCGGCATCGGGCTCGGTCAGTCCGAAACAGCCGATCCACTCGCCGGTCGCCAGCTTGGGCAGGTATTTCTTCTTCTGCTCTTCGGAGCCGAACGCGTTGATCGGGTACATGACGAGGCTCGACTGCACCGACATCATCGAGCGATAGCCTGAGTCGATCCGTTCGACCTCACGCGCGACCAGACCATAGGCCACGTACGACGCGCCGACGCCGCCATATTCCTCGGGGATGGTCGGCCCGAGTAACCCGAGCGCGCCCATTTCGCGGAAAATCGCGGGATCGGTATGCTCGTGCTGGAACGCGTCGATGATCCGCGGCGCTAGCTTGTCGTCGGCATAGGCCTTCGCGCTGTCGCGGATCATCCGCTCGTCCTCGCTCAACTGATCGTCGAGCAGGAACGGATCTGCCCAGTCGAACTTGCCCATCCCGGCCATCGTCATCTCCTTCGTTGACCGCCGACTTCGTGGTTCGGCGGTCGAAAGTCCACCCCCCACGGCGAGCGCGCGAACGGTTTACGTATCGATCAGCGTCAGTATGGCGAGGGTCACATGCTGCCGGCCGTCGATCGACTCGACGCGGTCGATCGCCAGATCCGCGACGATATGCCCGCGTATCACGAACTCGGCATCGGGGAGCGAATCGATCCAGTCTCGAAGACCGGGTACGGGATCGGCGAGGATTGTCAGCTGGTGCTGCGTACCGACGAACGTCGCGCTCGCCCATGGCGTGCACGCGATCGTCGCGACGTGCATCGTCACGCCGGCCGAGAGCGCGTTGTTTCGAAGCGCGCGGATCAGCAAGGTCCCGGCGTCGGGGCCGCGGAGCGCGTCCATCCTCATGCTCCGGTGCCTTCGATGAACGATTCGATCCGCGCCACCATCGGCGCGCGCGCCTGTCGGCCGCGGCGCAGGTCGTGGACGAGTCGCGGATCGCCCACCGAAAGCCGTCCGAACTTGGTCATCGGCATGCCTGTCTGCCGCAGATATCGATCGATCTTCACCAGAATCGTCACGGTCGCTCCTCCCGAGTCTTGTGCCTCTCGTTCCTGATCTGTTCCTGCAAATCCTACTTGTCTAGGAAATTTCCTACGCTACGATCCGGCGGTGTCGAAAACCGCATCCGATCCCGATCCGAGAACCGCGCTCGCCGCGCTGGCGGCGGCGCGCGGCGACAGTCTGGCGGCGCTGTCGGCGATGCTCGGGCGCAACCCGGCCTATCTCCAGCAATATGTGCGGCGGGGGTCGCCGCGGGTGCTCGGCGAGCGCGATCGGCGACTATTGTCCGCGTATCTCGGGGTGAGCGAGGGCGTTCTCGGCGCGCCGGCCGACCGCATGGCAGCGTTCCGGATCCGCAAGCTCGACGTCGTGGCGTCCGCGGGGCCGGGCGCGCAGGTCGATGGCGAGATCGTGCTGGGGACCGATACGCTCGACCCCGGCCTCGCGCGCAGGCTCGGGCTGAAGGACGGACAGGCGGCGATCATCCGAGTCCGCGGTACGTCAATGGAGCCGGGGCTGTTCGACGGCGATCACATCGTGGTCGACACGGCGGACCGGACGCCGCGTAGCAAGGGCGGGCTCTACGTGATCCGGATCGAGGACGCGGTAATGGTGAAGCGGGTGGTGCTCTCGGGCAGGACGCTGGTGGCGACGAGCGACAATCGCGCGGCGGGACCGGTTCCCGACGGCCCTATCGTCGTGATCGGCCGAGTCGTCTGGCAGATGCGCGAGCCGCGTTAGGGCCGCGGCTCAACCCCACGCCGGTCGTGCTGCGTAGTGACCGAGTAGCTTCGAAGACGCGTATCGAAGCATGCGTTTCGTGCGCCAACCTGTCCTTCGATACGCCGTCTCGATACGCCGCCTGCGGCGACTACTCGACGGCTAATCAGGACGAACGGCTGGGGGCGGAGGTACCGGGGCCTACCGCCGATCCTTCAGCCACACCAAGACCGCCGCCGCGACGCCGATCGCGGTCCCGACCAGGAACCCCGGTGTCGCCTGGCCGATCGCGAAGCCGACGCCGACGCCGCCCAGCATGCCGAGCGCGACGAGGAACCCGCCCGCGGCGCTGGGATCCTTGTGGGGGGGGAGGGTGTCGCGGGAAGTGGGATCGGCCATCGGCATGTCCTGCCACGGGCGACCCTGCGATGCCAGCCGCACCCATCGGCGCCCGCCACGCGCAATCGGTCACCCCGACGAAACGTGGCGGAAATACGGCGTTACATACTGTTCCGCCACGACAAGCCCGGCTAGGAGCCGGAGATGGTGTTCCGCGTCGGGCGAGCCGGGCCGGCCGCCGCCTTTTTCGTTCTGACGACAGCCGGGGCCGTGTCCTCGGTTGGCGTTCCGGACGCGGGCGCGCAAACCGCGCCTGCGGTGGCACAGACTCCGGCCCGCGCACCCACCGACACGCCGATGTCGCTCGACCCCAATTCGCCGCTCGCCGTGCTGCCCGATATCGGCGTCGACTGGCCCGATCTCGCGTCTGCGCCGATCGATCCCGCCGCCACGGTCGCCGCCGTCGATGCCAATACCGAAAGCCGCTATGCGTGGCGGATCGACGGGATCGACGGGATCAACGACACGCTTCTCCGTCAGCGGTTCGCCGCGCTGTCGACGCTCGACGCGAACGATCGCCAGCCTGCCAACGCCGCGCAACTCGATCGCCGCGCGCGCGAGGATGCCGATCTGCTCAACAGCCTGCTGCGCGCCGAGGGCTATTACGACGCCACCGTCGTCACGCGGGTCGAGCCGGGCGCCAAACCGATGGTCGTGCTCGCGGCGAGCCCGGGCACGCTCTACACCTTCAAGGGCGTGACGATCGACGGCATCGCCGCGGCGGGGGACAAGGCGCCGGGGCTGGTGACCGCGTTCGGCGTGAAGCCCGCAGATCCGGTCAATTCGGATGCGATCGTCGCGGGGCAGGCCAAGCTGACGACGCAGATCGGCCGCGAGGGGTTTCCGTTCGCCAAGGTCGGCGATCCGGCGATCGTCGTCGATCACGCCACCCGCACCGCGACGCTCGACCTGTCGGTACAGCCCGGCGGCCAGCGCAAGTTCGGGCAGGTCGTCGCGCTGCCCGGCAACCGCGTGTTCGGCGCGGACCATGTCGCGGAGATTGCGCGCTTCTCGCCTGGCGACGTCTATGATGCGGCCAAGCTCGACGATCTTCGCCGCGCGCTGATCCAGACCAGCCTCGTCTCCGCGGTCGACCTGAAGCCGGTGCAGGGCGCGACGCCTGACACCGTCGATGTCGCGGTGAAGCTCGATCGGGCGCCGCCGCATACTGTCGCGGGCGAGCTCGGCTATGGCACCGGCGAGGGCGCGCGCGCGGAACTCAGCTGGACGCACCGCAACCTGTTCCCGCCCGAGGGCGCGCTGACGGTGCGCGGCGTGCTGGGGACGCAGGAGCAGCTCGGCTCGATCGTGTTCCGGCGCAACAACTTCCACGCGCGCGACCGGGTCCTCACGCTCCAGGCGTCGGGGGTGCACACGAATCGCGATGCGTATGACGCCAAGACCTTCTCGCTCGCCGGCAGCCTGGAGCGCCAGACCAACATCTTCTTCCAGAAGACTTGGACCTGGTCGGCGGGGGCCGAGCTGATCGCGTCGGACGAGCGCGACGTCATCGTGTCGACGGGCGATCCGCGGCGGCGGACGTTCTTTATCGGCGCGCTGCCGACCAGCCTGAACTATGACGGGTCGGACGACCTGCTCAACCCGACCAAGGGCTTCCGGCTCGGGGGGCGGCTCAGCCCCGAGGTGTCGCTGCAGGGCGCGGTGTTTGGCTACACGCGCACGCAGTTCGACGGCAGCGTCTACCAGCCGTTCGGCGACAGCGTGGTGCTCGCTGCGCGCACCCGGCTCGGCACGATCGTCGGCGCGCCGCGCGATCAGGTGGCGCCGTCGCGGCGCTTCTATGCGGGCGGCGGCGCGTCGGTGCGCGGCTATGGCTATCAGTCGATCGGCCCGCGCGATCCCAACAACGACCCGATCGGCGGCCGCAGCCTGACCGAATTCTCGATCGAGGCGCGGATCAAGGCGTTCGGCAATTTCGGCATCGTGCCGTTCCTCGACGCGGGCAATATCTATACCTCGCCGCTGCCCAAGTTCACCGGGCTGCAATATGGCACCGGGATCGGCGTGCGCTATTACTCGAACTTCGGGCCGATCCGGCTCGACGTCGGCACGCCGATCAATCCGCAGCCGGGCGACAGCCGTATCGCGGTGTACGTGTCGCTGGGGCAGGCGTTTTGACCGAGGAAACACCCGTTCCCCGGCGTGGCGTGCGGTGGTGGCGCTGGATCGTCGGCGCGGTCGCCGGGCTCATCGCGATCCTGGGCGCGGTGTTGCTGATCGTCGATACCGATATCGGGCACCGCTTCGTCGCGGACCGGATCGCGGCGATCAGGACCGCCAACGGCCTGCGCTTCACGGTCGGGCGGATCGACGGATCGCTGTACGGCGATACGCGGCTGGCCGATCTGCGCGTGTATGATCTCGACGGGCTGGTCTTCGCGGCGCCCAACGTCACGCTCGACTGGTCGCCGTTCGACTGGTTCTCGAACCGGCTCGAGATCCGCCGGCTGATCATCGATCGCGCGGTGCTGACGCACACGCCGCGCACCAGGCCGTCGAAGACGCGCGGCCCGATCCTGCCCGAGTTCGACATCCATATCGGCACGCTGTCGGTCGGGCGGCTGACGCTGGCCAAACGCGTGCTGGGGACCGAGCGCGTCGCGCAGGTCGCGGGGCGCGCGGACATCCGCTCGGGTCGCGCGCTGGTCGATCTGAAGGCGCGCGTTGCGGGCAGCGACGATCTGAAGCTGCGGATCGACGCCGAACCGGCGCGCGATCGCTTCGATATCGACGTCGCGGCGCGCGGGGCCGCGAACGGCGTGCTCGCACGGATGGTCAAGGCCAAGGGCCCGGTCGCGCTGGCGGTGACCGGCGATGGCAGCTGGGCGAAATGGACCGGGCGCGCCAACGGCATGATCGGCACGACCCGCGTCGTCGATCTCGCGCTGGCGCAGGTCGCCGGGCGCTACACGCTGTCGGGCACGCTTGCGCCGTCGTCGCTGCTGAAAGGGCGGCTGCAACGGCTGACCGCACCCCGCGTGCTGGTCGCCGGCAGCGCCGGGTTCGCCAACCGACGGCTCGAGGGGCAACTGTCGCTGCGCACGCCCGCGCTGGCGGTCGATACGACGGGCATCGTCGACCTGGGGGCGAACGCGTATCGCGACGTGCGGATCAAGGCGCGGTTGCTGAAGCCGCCCGCGCTGTTCGACAACATGAGCGGGGCGATGGTCGAACTCCGCGCGATCCTCGACGGACCGTTCGCGACCGCGGCGTTCGACTACCGGATCGACGCGCGCCGTTTCGCCTTCGACCAGACCGGGTTCGAGGATGCGCATGCCGCGGGCAAGGGGCGCCTGTCCGCCGCGCCCGTGACGGTGCCGATCCGCTTCACCGCCGCGCGCGTGACCGGGATCGGCGCGGTCGCGGGCGGGATCCTGCGCAACCTGTCGGTCGACGGGCAGCTTCGCGTGACGCCGACGCTGCTCACTGGCGACGCGCTCCGTCTGCGGTCCGACAAGCTCACCGGCAGCATCAACCTGATCGTCGATCTGCGCAACGGCCAGTTCGAGGTGGGCGTCAATGGCGGGCTCGGCCGGTTTTTGATCCCCGGGCTCGGCATCGTCGACGTGAAATCGACGTTGCGCGTCGTGCCAGGCCCGAGCCGCAAGGGCACGCGCGTGATCGGCCAGGGCAGCGCGCAGATGGCGCGGCTCGACAACGCGTTCTTCCGCAGCCTGGCGGGCGGGTTGCCGCGGATCACCACCAATCTCGAACGCACCACCGACGGCGTGCTGCACTTCACCAATCTGGTGCTGACCGCGCCGCAGATCCGGCTGACCGGCAACGGCTATCGCCGTCGTGACGGGACGTTCCACTTCGAGGGCGGCGGGCGGCAGGCCATCTACGGTCCGGTGACGCTCAAGCTCGATGGCCAGATCGACAAGCCGACGCTCGACCTCCTGTTCGCGAGCCCCAACGCGACGCTAGGCCTGTCGAGCGTCCGCGCGCATCTCCATCCGACGCCGCAGGGCTTCGCGTTCACCGCGGCGGGCGGATCGCGGCTTGGGCCGTTCACCAGCAACGGCGCGATCCTGCTGCCACCGGGCGCGGGGGCAACGATCCAGATCGCGGCGCTGAACGTCGCCGGCACGCGCGCGAGCGGCGCTGTCGCGGTCGTCGATGGCGGCTTCAACGGGCAGCTGGCGGTTTCCGGCGGGGGCCTCTCGGGCGAACTCCTGTTCCGCCCGGTCGGCCAGATCCAGCGGATCGAGGGGCATCTCGCCGCCAGGGGCGCGACGCTCGACACCGTCGCGCTGCGCCAGGGCAAGCTCGATTTCGTCACCTTGCTCGATCCTGCCGGAACGTCGATCGAGGCAACCGCGACGGGGCTCGGGCTGCGGCGCGGTCCGCTGAGCCTTGCGCGGTTCAACGGCAGCGCCTCGCTGCGCGGCGGCGTCGGCACGATCCGCGCGTCGATCGCGGGGTCGCGCGGGCGCGCGTTCGATATCCAGAGCGTCACGCAGGTCACCGCGACCAGCTATGCGATCGCGGCGCAAGGCACGCTGGATGGTCGCCCGCTCAAGCTGCTGACGCCGGCTGTCGTCACCCAGGCGGAGGATGGCTGGCATCTCGCACCGACCAGGCTCAGTTTCGGCGGCGGCGAGGCGCAGGTCGGCGGCCGCTTCACCGCGACCAGCACCGCGATCGACGCGAGCCTGACGCGGATGCCGCTCGCGGTGCTCGACATCGGTTATCCCGGATTGGGGCTCAGCGGGTCGGCGTCGGGGCGGTTCAACCTTGCCACCACGAACGGCGCGGCACCGACCGGCAAGGCCGACCTGACGATCCGCGGGCTTGCGCGCGCCGGCCTCGTCCTGTCGTCGCGACCGATCGACGTCGGCGTCGCGGCGGTGCTCTCGCCCGACAAGCTCGGCCTGCGCGCGGTGATCGCGTCGGGCGGCAAGACGATCGGGCGCGCGCAGGCGCAGCTCGCGCCTCTCGGGCAGGGGGACTTTGCGTCGCGTATCAGCAACGCGCGGCTGTTCGGGCAGCTGCGCTACAGCGGCCCGGCGGACACGCTTTGGCGGCTCACCGGGGTCGAATTGTTCGATCTGTCCGGCCCGGTTGCGATCGGCGCGGACGTCGTCGGCACGCTTGCCAACCCGACGCTGCGCGGGGTCGTCCAGGCGAACGGCGCGCGGATCGAGAGCGCGACCACGGGCACCGTCCTCACCAACGTGCAGGCAACGGGCCGGTTCGGCGGATCGCGGCTCGTGATCGACCGGTTCGGCGCGGACGCGGGCAAGGGCGGGCGAGTCACCGGCAGCGGCCAGTTCGAATTCGCCGCCGCCGCGGGGATCGGGCTCGACCTGACGCTGCAGGCCGACAAGGCGGTGATGATCAACCGCGACGATATCGGCGCGACCGTCTCGGGGCCGCTGACGTTCAGGTCGAACGGCTCGGGCGGCACGATCGCGGGCGACGTGGTGCTCAACAAGAGCCGCTATCGCCTCGGCCAGGCGACCGCCGCCAGCGCGGTGCCGCAGCTCAACATCCGTGAGATCAACCTGCCCGACGGCGGCGAGGAAGTCGCGACGCCCGCCAAGCCCTGGGCACTCGCGATCAAGGCGCGCGCGCCGAACCAGGTGATGGTCAGCGGCTTGGGGCTGACCAGCGAATGGTCCGCCAACCTCCAGATCGCTGGCCAGCCCGAAAACCCCGCGATCACCGGCCGCGCCACGCTGATCCGCGGCGATTACGAGTTTGCCGGCCGCCAGTTCGAACTCGCGCGCGGCGTCATCCGCTTCGACGGGCAAGTGCCCGCCAACCCCGCGCTCGATATCGAGGCGAATGCGGATTCGACGGGGCTGAGCGCGTCAATCCGGGTGACGGGCTATGCGCTCAAACCCGAGATCGGCTTCACCAGCACGCCCGCGCTGCCCGAGGACGAGCTGCTCTCGCGCCTGTTGTTCGGCACCTCGATCACCAACCTGTCCGCGCCCGAGGCGTTGCAGCTGGCCGCGGCGGTGGCGGCGTTGCAGGGGGGCGGCAACGGCCTGAACCCGATCAACGCGGTGCGCCGCGCCGCCGGGCTCGACCGGCTGCGAATCCTGCCCGCCGATCCGCAGACTGGGCAGGGCACGTCGATCGCGGCGGGCAAATACGTTACGCGGCGGCTGTATGCGGAGATCGTCACCGACGGGCAGGGCTATTCGGCGACGCAGGTCGAGTTCCAGGTCACGCGCTGGCTGTCGCTGCTGTCGAGCATCTCCACGCTCGGCCGCCAGAGCGCGAACGTGCGCGTGTCGAAGGATTATTGAGCGATATCCCGGATCCTATGCCTGCGAGCCAAAGCCGCCCCGGCGAAGGCCGGGGTCCAGATGGCAAGGCCGTCGTGACGGCGGACGATCCTTCGTTTTTTTCGTCCCCCAACTGGGCCCCGGCCTGCGCCGGGGAGGTGACCCTTGCCCGGCTGCACGGTAAGGGCAGGCTTTCGGTTTAGGACCCAGTCATGAAGCCCGTCATCTTCGGCCTGTCCGGCCCCGTCCTTACCGCCGCCGAGCGCGCGTTCTTCGCCGACTGCGAGCCCGCGGGCTACATCCTGTTCAAGCGCAACATCGTCGACCGCGCGCAGGTTCGCGCGCTGACGGATTCGCTGCGCGCATTGGCGGGTCGCGACGATCTCGCGATCCTGATCGACCAGGAGGGCGGCCGCGTCGCGCGGATGGGCCCGCCCGAATGGCCGGCGTTTCCGGCGGGGCCGGTGTTCGATGCCGCCTATGAGCGTGCGCCGATGACCGCGATCCAGGCGGCGCGCGCGAACGGGCAGGCGCTGGGGGTGATGCTCACCGAGGTCGGCATTACCGTCGACTGCGCGCCGCTGCTCGACGTGTCGCAGCCCGATACGACCGAGGCGGTGTCCTGTCGCACCTACGGGTCGGACCCGATGCGCGTCGCGGCACTGGGGCGGGCTATGCTGGAGGGGCTGGCCGAGGGCGGCGTCGTCGGGATCGTGAAGCACATGCCCGGCCATGGTCGCGCGAAGCTCGACACGCATCATCACCTGCCGACCGTCACCGCGACCGATGCCGAGCTCGCGGTCGACCTCGAACCCTTCCGCACGCTCGCCCATGCGCCGATGGGGATGACGTCGCACATCGTGTTCGATGCCTGGGACGCCGATCGCCCCGCGACCTTGTCGCCGATCGTGATCGAGCGGATCATTCGCGACCGGATCGGGTTCGATGGGTTGTTGATGACCGACGATATCGACATGAAGGCGCTGTCGGGGACCGCGGGCGACAAGGCGGCCGGCGCGATCGCCGCGGGGTGCGACGTGGTGCTCGATTGCTGGGCGCGCATGGACGAGATGGTGGAGATCGCCGACCGGCTCGCGCCGATGTCCGCCGTGTCGCGCGCGCGGCTCGATCGCGCGATGGCGTCGGTCGGCACCGCCACCGGCGATCTCGCGGCGCTGATCGCCACGCGCGACGCCTTGTTGCAGGCGTCGGGCGCGGCGTAACGCGTGGCCGGGGCGGCGTTAGAAGGACTCGAACCCGTCGTCGTCGAACGCGCCGGCGTCCGCCGTGGCGGGGACCTTCGCCGTCGACATCCGAGCCTCACGCTGCGGTGAGTTCGCTCGAAGCGCGGCCCGGCCGCCCCCGTACCCGCTCACGAACCGGCCCGCCTGTCCCGACGGCGCGCCGATGCGGAACTTCGCCGCCTGTTCGGTCAGCGCGGCGACCTCCGAGGTGAGGTTGCGCGCGGCGGCCGAGGTCTGCTCGACCATCGCTGCATTCTGCTGAGTCGCCTGGTCCATCGCGGTGACCGCGGTGCTGATATCGGTAATCGCGGTCGACTGCGCGCGGTTGTCGCCGGCGATCTCGGCGAGCAGCGTGTGCACGCCGCGGACATCCGCCGAGATCGCCGACAAGGCGCCGTCGACGCGCTGCACGCGTTCCACCGCGGTGCCGATATCGGCCTGCGTCGCGGTCAGCTGGTCGCGCGCGCGCCCGGCCTCCTCCTCGGCGCGCATCGCCAGCGCGGATACGAGGTCGGCGACGACCGCGAACCCGCGTCCCGCCTCGCCCGCACGCCCCGCCTCGACCGCGGCGTTCATCGCGAGCACGCGCGTCTGGAACGCGATCTTGTCGAGCCCCTCGATCACGCTGTCGATGCCCTTTGCACTCTCGCTGACCCGGGTCATCGCCTGGACCGCCTCGTCGGCGATCTCTCGGCCGCCGGCGACCGTGGTGATCGCGCCGTCCGCGCGCTCGACCGTCCGTCCGGCGGCGACCGCGGTCGCCTGCAGGCGCTGGTCCATCTGCGCGATCGCGGCGGCGGTCTCCTCCAGGCTGGCAGCATTGCCCTCGGTGCGGCGGGCGAGATCCTCGCTCGCCTGCGCGATCTCCTGCGATCCGGTGCTGATCATCGTGGTCCCTTGCGCGACCGATCCGATCAATCCGCGCAGGCTATCGATCGCGCTGTTGAAATTATCCTTAAGTCCGGTGAACGGCGCGTGGAGATCGGCATCGATCTTGGCGGTCAAATCGCCATCCGCCAGCGCGGTCAGGCCCGTGCCCAGGCTGTCGACGATCAGCGCGGCCTGCGCCTGTTTCGCAGCCTCGGCCGCCTGTAGCTGGTTGCGGAACGCCAGCATCGCCTTGGCCATGTCGCCCAGCTCGTCGCCGCGATCTGCCCCTGTCACTTCGGCGTCGAGATTACCGTCGCCTAGCTCGCGCATCGTATCCGCCAGGACGATGAGCGGCTTGACGACCCGGCGCACTGCCAGCGTCACGAACGCGATCGTCCCTGCGATGCCGATCCCCAGCGTGATGACGAGAAGGATCATCGCGATCTGCCCGACCCGCTCGGCATCGTCCGCAGACCGGTGCGAATTCGCCTCGATCGCGTCCGACGCGGCAGCCATCGCGACCTCGAGGCCGCGGAACTGATCGAAGAATCCCGGCAGCATCGCGCGCGCGGCGCGGGGGTCGGTGCCGATGCGATCGATCAGCCTTTCGGCGGACTGGACATAAGCCTCCATCGGCGCCGCCAGTTTCGAGGTTACCGCGGCGACCGAGGCGTCGCCGGTATAGGCCGAGTCCGCCGCTATGCCGTTGCGCAGCTCGACGAGATGGCCGCGGAAGTCGTTCAGTATGTCGGTGCTCTTGAGCGCACTGCCCGGCTCGGTGGCCTGGAACGAGGCCAGCACGTCGCTGCGAATGGCGTCATGCATCATGTCTGCGGCTTCGTGGTTCGCGAAGAGCGCTGCCGCCGCCGTCTGGCGGTTCAGCGCAGCGGCCTGCATCCAGGCGGCGGCGATGCCGGTCGCGCCGCAGAGCAGCATCAGTCCGAACAGGACCGCCCCTGAAATACGGATGGCACGGTTCAGCGACATCGCATCGCGCGCTCTGGACTTCGAGTGTGACATGTTTCGGCGACCTCTTCCGGACTCGGGCAAAATTACAATCCTATAATAGGACAAGCTCGATTGGCCGGAGGATGGCGCGTGAATATTGTGGCAGTGTCTCGATTTGCCCTGCCGGCACTTTTACTCTCGGCGGCCTGGACCCATCCTGCTGCCGCGCAGTCCGACGCGCCCGTATCCGCGTCCCGCGCCGTCACGGTCGAGGGGCGCTACGTCCTTGATCTCATGGGCAACGTCGCCGGCGGGGACAAACGAGGCGCACGTGTGCTGGGCAATGCCGAGCTGACCGCGGACGGCGATCTGGACCGGCTGGCGGGCTGGGGCGGCGCGCGCGCACATCTGCATCTGCTGGGCAATCATGGCGGGGCGATCAACACGCTGGCGGGGACGTTGCAGGGCGTCGACAATATCGAAGTCGCCGAGGGACGCGCCAAACTGTACGAGGCGTGGGTCGAGCAGGACATTGCCGGTGGTCGTGCGGCGTTGCTGGTCGGACTGTCCGACCTGAACGTCGATTTCTACCAGAATGATTCGGCTGGGCTGTTGGTCGCGCCGGCGTTCGGCATCGGGTCTGAACTCGCGGCGACAGGCCCCAACGGACCGTCAATCTTTCCCTCGACCGCGTTGACGCTGCGGCTGAACGTGGCGATCGCCAGCTCGGGCTATGTCCGCGCGGCGGTCGTGAATGCGCGTGCGGGCGTGCTGGGCGATACCGCGGGAATCGATTTCGGGATGCATGACGGCGCGCTGCTGATCGCCGAGGCGGGGACGCGCACGAACGGCAAGCTGGCGATCGGCGGCTGGCGCTATACGCGGCACCAGGACGACATGGCCGCGTGCGACGGCAGCGGCGTGCCCCTCCGGCGGACCGCGACCGGGGCCTATGTCCTGATCGACCAGCATCTGTCGGGCGACGAGCACCACGGCATTGATCTGTTCTTTCGCGCAGGCGTGTCGGAAGGGCGGACGACGCCGTTCCGCGGCGGATTTCAGCTGGGGCTGCTCGCAAACGGGCTGGCTCCGGGGCGCCCCGACGGCCAGCTGTCGGTCGGTCTCGCACAGGGCCGGTTGTCGAATGCGTTCCGCCGTATGCTCCGCGATTCGGGTGAGTCCGCCGATACCGCCGAGACGGGAGTCGAACTCACCTATCAGGACAAGGTGGCGCCGTTCCTGTCGGTCCAGCCTGACGTCCAGTATATCCGTCGCGCCTTCGCCGATGGCGGGCGTAAGTCGGCACTGGTGGCCGGATTGCGCCTGATCGCTGCCTTTTCCCGCTGACGATCGCGCCGACATCCACCGCTGCCCAATCGGGTGCGATGCTGTACCGTCGGGCGATGGACGACGCACAATTGACGCTGGAGCTGGACGGGTGGGAGGGGCCGCTCGACCTGTTGCTGACGCTCGCGCGCGGACAGAAGGTGGATCTGCGGCGGATCTCGATCCTGGCGCTGGCCGAGCAGTATCTGGGCTATGTCGAGTCCGCGCATGCGCTCAAACTGGAACTCGCGGCGGATTACCTCGTGATGGCGGCGTGGCTCGCCTATCTGAAATCAGCGTTGCTGCTGCCGCGCGATCCGCTGACCGAACCCGATCCGGAGGCGTTGGCGTTCAGGCTGCAACGCCGCCTCGAGCGACTAAACGCGATGCGCGAGGCGGGCGCGCGGCTGATGGCACGCGATCGCAGTGGGCGGGACGTGTTCGCGCGCGGCGCACCCGAAGGCTTGCGGACGGTGCGCAAGGCGGTGTGGCAGGCGGAGATATTTGATTTGATCGCCGCCTATGGCCGAATCTCGGCGCGGACGCGGCCGGTGATGCACGTCGTCGCCGATCGCGAGGTAATGACGCTGGAGGCGGCGCTCGACCGCGTCTCGACGCTGGTCGGCGAACGGATCGACTGGAGCGCGATCGAGAGTTTCCTGCCCGAGGCGGGCGAAAGGCTGCGCCGCTCCGCGCTTGCGTCGAGCTTCGTCGCGGCGCTCGAACTCGCGCGGCAAGGGCGGATCGAGCTGCGCCAGGCCGAGCCGTTCGCGCCGCTCTATCTGCGCGCTTGCGCGTCGTGACGCCGCCCGATGCGTTTACGCGGGCAGTGGAGGCGGTGCTGTTCGCCGCCGACGCGCCGCTCACCGTCGATATGATTCGCGCGCATGTCGGGGCAGGGGACGTCCGTGCCGCGTTGAATCGGCTGGTCGACGACTATGCGGGCCGCGGGATCGTCATCGTCCAGCGCGGCGACCGGTGGCAGTTCCAGACCGCGCCGGAGATGGCGCACATACTGCGCCGCGACCGCGAGGAGCCGCGCCGGCTCAGTCGCGCGGGGATCGAGACGCTGGCGATCATCGCCTATCACGAGCCGGTCACGCGCGCGGAAATCGAGGCGATTCGCGGCGTGCAGATCTCGAAGGGGACGCTCGATGTGCTGATGGAGGCGGGTTGGGCGAAACCGGCGGGGCGGCGCGAGGTGCCGGGGCGGCCGCTGATGTTCGCGACGACGCCCGAATTCCTCGTCCATTTCGGTCTGACGAGCCGCCGCGACCTGCCGGGGATCGACGATCTGCGCGCTGCGGGGCTGCTCGATCCGGTCGATCTCGCCTTCGATCGGCTCGACGACGGTGAAGATGGCGAGGTGGCTGGCAATGCGGCGGGATGAGGCTTAGATAGGGTTCAGTTTCCAGGAGAATTGCCATGGGCGGTTTTAGCCCGATTCACTTGCTTGTGCTCGCGGTCGTCGCGATCCTCCTTCTCGGCGGTGGCCGATTCTCGAACCTGATGGGCGATGTCGCCAAGGGCGTGAAGAACTTCAAGAAGGGCATGTCCGAGAACGACGACGAGACGCCGGCCAAGCCTTCGGCGCGGATCGAAGCTCAGAAGTCGGCCGATCCCGCGTTCGACCGCGACGGCAATCGCGTCCGTGACGACCGTCCTGCCTGAAGCCGGCGGACTTGAAGACTTTAGATAGGCGCGGCTGAATGTTCGATATCGCGCCCTCCGAGTTTCTGCTCGTGGCTTTCGTCGCGCTGGTCGTGATCGGCCCGAAGGATCTGCCGAAGGCGATGCGCGTGGTCGGCTATTGGGTCGGCAAGGCGCGTGGCGTCGCGCGGCAGTTCCGTTCGGGTTTCGATTCGATGGTCCGCGAGGCCGAACTTGAGGAAATGGAAAAGCGCTGGGCGTCGGAAAACGAACGCATCATGCGCGAGCATCCGCAGACGGGCGCGGCCGTGGACACCACGCAGGTCGTGCATTCGCCGGAGACGGAGGAGCATCGCCGCGATTATCGCTCGATCGACGAGGTCGACGATCATACGAGCGAGCCGGTGTTGGTCGAGAAGCCGGTGGTTGCCGCGGCACCGACGCACGCATCGCCGGCGGCGGAAACGTCCGTCGGCGATCGCGGTCCCGACCCGGTCGAGGCACCGGCGGCTGCCCCGGCAGCACCCCATCCCGACGACAAGACCGGCAAGTCCGACGTAGCGTCATCGTGAGCGCTCCCCGCGTGATTGCCCCCCATAGCGCCGAAAGCACAGCATGAGCGAGATCGACGAAAGCCGGGCACCGTTGCTCGACCATCTGATCGAGCTGCGTCGGCGGTTGCTCTATTGCATCGCCGCGCTGGTCGTGACGTTCGGGATCGCGATGTACTTTGCCGAGGATATCTTCGGCTTCCTTGTCCACCCGCTGCTCGCGGCGGGGCAGAACAAGGTTATCTATACCGAGATCTTCGAGGCGTTCTTCGTCCAGATCAAGGTCGCGTTCTTCGCCGCGATGATGCTGTCCTTCCCGGTGATCGCGAACCAGCTTTGGCAGTTCGTCGCGCCCGGTTTGTACAAGAAGGAGAAGCGCGCGCTCCTGCCGTTCATCCTCGCAACGCCGGTGCTGTTCCTGACCGGCGCGGCAATGGCCTATTACGTCGCGATCCCGATGGCGCTGCACTTCCTGCTCGGGTTCGACGGGATGGTCGGCGGCATCCACCGCGAGGCGCTGCCTGCGATCGGCAATTACCTGTCGTTCACGATGCAGTTCCTGTTCGGCTTCGGCATCTCGTTCCTGCTGCCCGTCCTGCTGATGCTGCTCGAGCGGGCCGGGATCGTCACGCGCAAGCAGCTGATCGGCGCGCGGCGCTATGCGATCGTCGCGGCGTTCGCGATCGCCGCGGTGCTGACACCGCCCGATATCGGCTCGCAGCTGCTGCTCGCGATCCCGCTGGTGATCCTGTACGAGCTCGCGTTGATCGGAATCTGGTTCACCGAACGCAGCCGCGCCAAGGCCAAGGCCGATGAGGGTGACGGCGAGAGCGACCCCACCGACCTCGTCGAGCGCTGATACGAAAACGGGGCCCGGTGCGCGTGCACCGGGCCCCGCGTCCTTACCAATAGCGCAAATGGCTTACTTGGCGTTATCCGCGGTCTTGGCGACGGTCTTGCCTGCCGAAGCCACGTCCTTGCCTGCACCCTCGACCGTGTTGCATGCCGACACCATCAGAGCGCTGGCCACAATCGCCAGACCAACCAACTTACGCATGATAATTCCTCCTAGAAAAGGCACGAATGCCACCGTGGGTGAAATGATCGGGATAGCAGTTCGTTCCTGACAACCCGCCACAATTTCCGGTGGCTGCGGCGCAGGGCGCCCGGCAACGCCAGCGAAACGATAAAGGCCCAGACGTATCACCGGGGGGGGGGAGGGTGATGCGTCTGGGCCTATGACTTGGACAGCGAGAGCGGGGGGGCATAAAGTCGCTGTCCGAAACATCCAACGGCGATCGCGTCAAAGTGTTCCGGGGTTCCGACGATCATTTGAAAAAAACTAGAGTCAAACAAACGGTAACTGTAATTCGCCTGCTCTAGATCAATCTCGCCCCTTGATCGCGAATGCGATCTCGTATGCCCCGACCAGCGGATCGTGATGCAGCGGCGAGCGCAACTGGCGTGACAGGCCCTCCATGACGCGGCCATACCGCGTTGCCGCTTCGCGCAGGGCATCGCTCTCGACCAGCGCGCGCGAGACGACACGCAGCAGCGCGCGGTCGGGCGTGTCGGCGGGCTTCACCACGATCCGGATCTGCGCCGCGGGGTCGCACGACATCGCCAGCTCGATCGTCTCGGTCGCAAGGAACGCGATCGCCACGGCGACGTCCTGGTTGACCAGATACGGGTCGATATCGAGCGTTATGCCAAGTCCGTGCGAGCGATCCGATGCGGTCGCGCGAATGTTCGCGGACAATTCGCCGATCATCGTCCGCAGGTTGAGCCCGCGATTTTCCTCCAGCTCGGCGAAATGGTTGCGATGGACCACCGCGAGCGCGTCGACGCGGCGCTGGATCGAGGCATAGGCCGCGGTTGCGTCCGCGCTCGGTGCGCTGCGCGCGTGAAAATTGATGAGGCTGGAGATGACCTGCAGGTTGTTCTTCACCCGGTGATGGACTTCGCGGGTGAGCTTGGTCTGGCGGACCAGCCCTTCGGCCAGGCCGGCTTCGTGGAGCGCAACGGTCTGGCTGATCGCCTGGAAGGTCTCGCCGAGATCGCGAATCTCCTGCGCGGGCAGCGTGCGGACCGCGCCGAGATCGAGTGTCTCGCCGGGCGTGAACGCGGCGACCGCACCGCGCAGGCGACGCAGAGGACGGATCAGCAGGCGGTCGACCACGAACCACGCGATGCTCGCCGCGGCGATCCACATCAGTAGAGGGAGCAGCATCGCGACCACGAGCGACGAGGTTACGGGTGCGCTGCGGATGCTGGTGCGCAGACCGATCCCGGCGACGCCGAGATCGGTGCGCATCGTCTCCATGCGATCGAGCGGGCGTTCGTCGGGGATCGTCTCGAGCGTCAGCGCATCCTCGTCGAGTACCAATGCGCTGCTGAACGTTAGTGCGCGGCTAGAGGGGCGACCGATGTTGCGGAGGAAGGACTGGGGGAAATAGGCGCGGGCAAAGGTGTCGCCGCTCGGCCCCGAGATTGCGAGCACGAGGCCGCGATGCGGAATGATGTCCGCGGTGATCGGCATGTCCACCTGGCGGAACGCCGCGGACATGGGGATCGGCGTACCGCAGAGGACAGCGCCTTCGCGGTCGGTGATCACGAATCGCGTGCCCGCGGAGGATTGTTGCGCGAACACGCCTTGCGCGCGTGCGCAACTCGGCGCGTCGGCAGGATCGTTGCCCAAAGCGTTTACCGCCACGCGAAGCGCGGTCATGTCGCCGACGAGTTCGATCGCGATCGCGCGTGCGCTCTCGTTGGCGGTCACGCGCAGGCGCGCGCGGGCCTCTGTGTCGGCAAGCCTGGTCGTCTGGAATGTCGCGAAGACGGCGATCAACGCCAGCGGCAGCAGGGCTGCGCTCAGGATCAGGAACAGCTTGGCGCCGGTGGGCAGCCGTCCCATCGCCGAGATCAGGCGTGGCTCAGCAGATCCGACGGGGGTGCCGTCGGCGTCTGTCGCGGGGATCGGGACGGGTTCTTGAGTGTGCGACGAGGCCATCCGGCCCGCGCTCAGTCGAGCTTGCCGAGGAGGTCGAGCAGATCGTCCGGAATCGCCTCATCGACGGTCTTCTGGTAAACCGAGCGAAGAGCCGAGCCCATTTGCTGATCCTTGTCCGGCACCTTGGCGGACTTGGAGGCAGGCACCGTCTTTTCCGTGTCGTGGCCCAAACTCAAAACTTCCCCCTGCACGACGCAACGCTGATCATCTGGTATACCATGTCACAAATAGACGAAATCCTCGCCTGTCCAGACAAAGGTCTGACGGGTTGCGGATTCGCCAATGATGTCGGTGAAACCAAACTCGCTCTCGTTAGTTCCATGTACAAGCGAAAATCGAACCTTCGTACTCCGACGACGCGCAACCCGCCGGCGCAGCGGGTGCGGGGGTGCTTTTTCGGCTACCGCCATTGCAATGACGCGAGCCACCCGACACATGAGGGGCCGCGTAGGATCAGGGAGTATTCGTTACCCATGTCGCTTGGACAGCAACTCGCACCGCATCTTCCCTTCTTGCGGCGCTACGGCCGGGCCCTGACCGGCAGTCAGATGCACGGTGACAAATATGTGCGCGCGACGCTCGAGGCGATCGTTGCCGCACCAGAAGAATTTCCGCGCGACGTCGATCCCCGGCTCGGGCTGTACCGCATGTTCCAGGTCATCTGGAACTCGGCCAATTTCGACGAGGTCGCCGACGAGAGTGTTCAGGAGTCCGGCGGTCACGAGGCGGTTGCCCGTGCGCGTCTCGCCCGTATGACGCCGCTGTCGCGCCAGGCGCTGTTGCTGACTGCGATGGAAGGCTTCACGCCCGAGGACGCCGCCTATCTGATCGAGGTGGACTCGAGCGAAGTCGACGATCTGGTCGCCGAGGCACTGTCGGAAATCGAAAGCCAGACGCGGGCAAAGGTCCTCATCATTGAGGACGAGCCGATCATCGCGATGGATATCGAGACGATCGTTCGCGACCTGGGTCATGACGTTACCGGCGTTGCCGTCACGCGCGACGAGGCGGTCGCGCTGGCGATGGAAACGCGGCCGGGCCTCGTGCTCGCCGATATCCAGCTGGCCGACGACAGCTCGGGCATCGACGCGGTCAAGGACATCCTTGCCGAGTTCGAGGTCCCGGTGATCTTCATCACCGCGTTCCCCGAGCGCCTGCTCACCGGCGAGCGCCCCGAGCCGACGTTCCTGATCACCAAGCCGTTCCAGCGGTCCACGGTGAAGGCGGCGATAAGCCAGGCGCTGTTCTTCGACCAGGCGACCGTTCCCGTCGTCTGATCGCAGCGCGGCTTGCCTCGCGAAACCAATGGGTTGATCGCGCGGCCATAACACTGCATCTTGGGTTCGCTTCCGTAAATGGTTGCGGACCCAAAACGGTTTTCGGGGGTTTAACTCGACATGGCTGACCCGAACGAACGTATTCATATCTCGACCGAAGAGGCCCGCGCAGGCTCGACGCCGCACATGACGCGATACATTCTCGTCATCTCGCTCGTGCTGATCATCGCGATTTTCGGCTTTCTTATTATACGCTGACATAAGTTAAGCGCCGGCGTATAGGTTCGGCGTCGCGAGTGCTTATGTTCGCTCACACAAGGCGACGCGTGATCGAGGCCATGCCTGACGGTATGTCGTCGAGATCATGATCGAAACTGACAGGATTTTCATGGTTCAGCCTGCTCCCCATACCGATGGCGAGGACGATATCGACGAAGTCGTCGCACCGGTGGAGCATGTCTCGCTGTCCGACGCCGAGTTCAAGGTCCAGCTGGCGCAGGTCATCCCGCATCTGCGTGCGTTCGGGCGCTCGCTCTCCGGTAGCCGCGATCTTGCCGACGATCTGGTGCAGGAGACGTTGCTGAAGGCCTGGGCGGCGCGGTTGCGCTTCCAGGCAGGCACGAACATGCGCGCATGGACCTTCATCATCCTGCGCAACCTGTATCTCTCGCAGATGCGCCGTGCGCGCTTCAAGGGCGAATGGGACGATCTCGTCGCCGATCGCATTCTCGCCGCACCGGCGAGCCAGGACCGTCACGTCGAGCTCGGTGATATGCAGCGTGCGTTGATGCACCTGCCGCAGCCGCAGCGCGAGGCGCTGATCCTCGTCGGGGCAGGCGGCTTCGCGTATGAAGAGGCCGCCGAGATCTGCAACGTGGCGGTCGGTACGATCAAGAGCCGTGTCGCGCGTGGTCGTGTCGCGCTCGAGACGATCCTTACGGATGGGTCACTGCCGTCGCGTCGTGATCATGAGACCGATACGAGCAAGACGGCGCTGGATTCGATTATGGGTGACGTCGAACATCTGAGCCGCGGTCGCTGACGTCTTGGCGCCGCGCGTGTCTCGTCGCTTGGCTACAACTCGTAAGGTAAGCTCGCAGTTCTAGTGTGCAACGCCGTCGAGCGAGCGCAGCAGGCGGTCGATATCCCGCGGCAAGCGCGTGCTCTGGCCGAACGCGTCGCGCAGCGAATGGCCAATGACGTCGGTCGGACGAGGACGGCGAACGACCTGTTGGCCGCCCGTGTCGGGTTTGATGGTGAGGAACGAGTACGTCATGCCGCTAATAACGAGCTCATGGCGAATTCGTTGCTTTCATATGTCAAGTAACACTTGACTGCGATACTATTCTGCAATGACCGGCATGAATACTGAACAGGCGATAAACAGCGCCGTGGATCGCGCCCGGCAATGGTCGCCCTTCCTGTCGATGATTCTCGATCGCGAGACCGCGCTGGCCTCGGCGTTGTCCGACGGGCAGCTCGATTTGACGCTGTCGAGCGCGACCCCCGACATGCCGGTTCCCAAGCGGCTGAGGCTCGAACGCCGCGCGATGGCGGTCAACGTCGCGATCGGCGACCTTGCGGGAATCCTCGATCTCACCGCGGTGACCGGCGCGCTGACGCGCTTTGCCGACTATGCGCTCGACACCGCGATCCGGACTGCGATCGAGGAGCGGACGCCGGGCGCAGAACCGGTCGGCTTCACCGCGATCGCGCTCGGCAAACAGGGGAGCGGCGAGCTCAATTACTCGTCCGACATCGATCCGATCCTGCTGTTCGATCCGCTGACTCTGCCGCGCAAGCCGCGCGAGGAGCCCGAACAGGCCGCAGTGCGGATCGGCAAGCGTGTCGTCGAACTGCTCCAGGCGCGCGATGGCGACGGCTATGTACTGCGCGTCGACCTGCGGCTGCGGCCCTCGCCCGAAATCACGCCGATCGTCCTGCCGGTCGAGGCGGCGATCGGCTATTACGAGGCGCAGGCGCTGCCCTGGGAGCGCGCGGCGTTCATTCGCGCCCGCGCGGCTGCTGGCGACATCGCGCTCGGGCAGGGGTTTCTCGATGCGATCCGGCCGTTCGTGTGGCGGCGCACGCTCGATTTCGGCGCGATCCGCGAGATTCGCGGGATCTCTGCGCGTATCCGCGATCACCATCTGCAGGGCCAGGCCTTTGGCCCCGGCTACGACCTCAAGCGCGGGCGGGGCGGCATTCGTGAGGCAGAGTTCTTCGCGCAGATCCACCAGCTGATCCATGGCGGGCGCGATCCGACGGTCCGTGCGCCGGCGACGCGCGATGCGCTCGCCCGCCTGGCGGAGGCGGGGTGGATCGGCGGCGACGAAGCGCGTGCGCTGACCGATGGCTACACGCTGTTGCGGACGATCGAGCACCGCGTCCAGATGATCGACGACCGGCAGACGCATGCGCTGCCGACTGGCGACGCGCTCGACCGCGTGGCGAAGCTGCACGGCGTGGAGGATGCGGGCGCGTTGCTCGCGCTGCTGGCGCCGCGGGTGGCGGCGACGGGGCGGATCTACGATGCGCTCGACGATACCGTCCGACCTGCCTTCTCGCACGATCCAGTGACGCTGGAGGAGGATCTCGTTGCCGCAGGGTTCGATTCGCCCGAGCCCGCGCGGCAGCGGATCGAGGCGTGGCGCGCCGGCGCCTATCCCGCCCTGCGCAGTGCCGCTGCCCGCGAGGCGCTGGAGGCGGTGCTGCCGACGCTGGTGACAGCCTTTGCCACCGCGCCCGTTCCGCAATCGGCGCTGCTGCGGCTCGATGCGTTGCTCGAACGTCTGCCCAGCGCGATCAACATCTTCCGCCTGCTCGAGGCGCGGCCGGGACTGGCGACCTTGCTCGCCGCGATTCTCAGCCATGCGCCGACGCTCGCCGATGATCTGGGGCGCCGCCCGACGTTGCTCGACGGGCTGATCGATGCGACCGCGTTCGCGCCGGTGGGCGATATCGCGGCGCTGGAGACCGCGATGCGCGCGGACGACGCGGGCAGCGATTACCAGGCGCGGCTCGATCACGTCCGCCGTGTCGTCGGCGAGTTGCGGTTCGCTCTCGGCACGCAGATTGTGGCGGGCGCCTCCGATCCGCTGCACGTCGCGGCCGGCTATGCGCGCGTCGCGGAGGCCGCGATCGGCGTGCTCGCGGGCGCTACGATTGCTGAATTCGCCAAGGCGCACGGGACGGTGCCGGGCAGCGAACTCGTCATCCTGGCGCTTGGCCGGATGGGCGGCGCGATGCTCACGCACGCGTCCGACCTGGACCTCATCTATCTGTTTACGGGCGATTTCGCCGCGGAATCGGATGGTCCCAAACCGCTCGGCGCGACGCTCTATTACAACCGCCTCGCGCAGCGCGTGACCGCCGCGCTGTCGGTTGCGACCGCGGCAGGCCCGCTTTATCAGATTGACACGCGGCTGCGGCCGTCGGGCGGGCAGGGGCCGCTCGTCGTGACGCTCGACAGCTTTGCGCGCTACCAGCGCGACGATGCGTGGACGTGGGAGCATATGGCGCTCACCCGCGCGCGTCCGGTGTTCGGATCGACCGGTGCGCGGGACGCGGTGGCTGCGATCATCCGCGGCGTGCTTGAAGGGGAGCGGCCGGTACGGGACGTGGTCGCCGATGCCAGGTCGATGCGCGCCGAGATGGCCGCGCACAAGCCGCCCGCGGGACCGCTCGATGCCAAGCTGCTTCCGGGCGGCCTGGTCGATCTCGAATTTGCGGTGCACGTCGTCCAGCTTGTGAACCGGACCGGGTTCGACCCCAATCTGGGGGCTGCGATCGATCGTCTGGTCGAGCAGGGGCTGGCCCCGCCTGCACTACGTGCCGCGCATGACGTGCTGATCCGCCTTCTGGTCACGCTGCGGCTGGTCGCGCCCGATGCGACGCCGCCGGGCCATGCGACCGAAGCGTTGATCGCGCGCGCGATCGGCGTGGCGGATTGGGCGGCGGTTATTGCCACGCTCGGATCGACCCGGCAGGAGGTTCGCGGTTTCTGGACGCAGGCGACGGGAGAGCAGGATGGATGAAGGGTCGACGATACCCGACGTGACGGTGACGATCGACGATGCGGCCTTGTCGCTGGCGACGCTTGGCCGGCCGCTGGTGGTGTACTTCTACCCGAAGGACGACACTGCGGGCTGCACCACCGAAGCGAAGGACTTTTCCGCGTTGGCCGACGCTTTTGGGGCCGCCGACGTGACGGTCGTCGGGGTATCGAAGGATACGCCCGCGTCGCATGCGAAGTTCACCGCCAAGCATGGCCTGACCGTGCGCTTGGGCAGCGATGTCGAGGGCGCCGCGTGCGAGGCGTTCGGCGTCTGGGTCGAGAAGGCGATGTACGGCCGCAAATATATGGGGATCGAGCGCGCGACCTTCCTGTTCGGCGCCGACGGGACGCTGGCAAAGGCGTGGCGCAAGGTTCGCGTTCCCGGCCATGCGGAGGCGGTTCTGGCAGCCGCAAAGGCACTCTAAAGACTAGGTAGTAACACGTGGAGATTCGCCGACATTTCGCGCCGAAGATCCGCGGTCTCATCCTGTTCCACAGCGATCGTATCGATTCGCTTCAACTCGCCGCAACAACCTGCCGCTCCGCCGCGCGGATGGCGCAATGCTATTGCTCGGGGCAGTGGGATCCGGCCTAACCCACAATGTCTGGTGCGCGGAGGGGCTGCGAGTCAGGACAGAGTTTCAGAGCCGTCCGCTTTAAGAGCGAACGGCCCTGCATTTTTTTGTCGGGGACCAATGGTCGATTTTACCGGTGCAGCGATCGTGACCCGTCTCAAGGGCGTGATCGTGGTGTATAAGGCGTTTACGGGTCGCCGGTTGGCAATGGCCGCGACGGTGATGGGTCTGGCCGCTTTCGGCGCCACGGCCGAGGCGCAGGTCGCGCCGCACGCCACCGCGGAAAAGGTCGCGTACCGCACGGTCGAGACGGGCAAGGGCGGCCCGATGATCGCCGCCAACACCGAAGAGGCGAGCGCCGATCTGCGCGCCGACGCGCAGTTCCGCACCTTGTTCCAGACCTGGAAGAAGCTTGACGCCACGCAGCAGGGCGTGATCGCGATCCCGTCGGTCCAGCCGGTTCACTCGCTCTCGTTCACCAGCAATTTCGGCATTCGCTCGGATCCGTTCCGCGGCACCGCGGCGATGCATGCCGGCGTCGATATTCCCGGCCCGATCGGCACGCCGATCTACGCGACCGCCGACGGCGTCGTGGCGCATGCGGGTCGCCAGGGCGGCTATGGCAACATGGTCGAACTGAGCCACGGCAAGGGCATCGCCACCCGTTACGGCCATCTCTCGAAGATCCTGGTTGCCGACAATACGCGCGTCACCCGCGGTCAATTGATCGCGCTGATGGGCTCGACCGGCCGCTCGACCGGTTCGCATCTTCACTACGAAGTCCGTATCGACGGCCACGCCGTCAACCCGATCCCGTTCCTGACGACGGCAGATTACCTGCTTGCGGCACAGGATCGCTCGGTCAACGCGATCCCGGTCTCGACCGGCGGCCCCGCCGCGCAGGACTGATACGGGCACAAGCCCAGCCAATCACCCCAAGCCCGACCCGTCATCCCAGCGAAAGCTGGGATATCCCTCCACGGGGACGGACCATCAGTAAAAGATAACGGCGCCCTAGCAGTCGCCCCGGCGAGCCAGCCCTCCGCCCCACGGGCAAGCCCAAGGTTGCCGCGGATAGCGCAACCTCCTATCTCCAGCCCATGGCAACGCTGGCTCCCGACATCATCCTCACCCCCTCCGCCGCGGCGCGCGTCGCCGCGATCGCCGTCAAGCAGGGGAAGCCGGCGATCCTCCGGCTCTCCGTCGACGGCGGCGGCTGTTCGGGGTTCCAGTATAAATTCGGGTTCGCCGATGCGGTGGAACCGGATGACGTGATCGCCGAGCATGACGGCGTAAAGCTGGTCGTCGACAGCGTGAGCATCGACCTGGTCCGCGGGTGCGCGGTCGATTACGTCGAATCGCTCGCCGGCGCCGCGTTTAAGGTCGAGAACCCCAACGCCGCCTCGGGCTGCGGCTGCGGCTCCAGCTTCTCGGTCTGAGTTTTCCATGAAAATCGTCACGTACAACGTCAACGGCATCAAGGCGCGACTGCCGCGGCTGATTGAATATCTCGTCGAAGAGCAGCCCGACATCGTCTGCCTCCAGGAACTCAAGTCGAGCGACGACACCTTCCCGATCGCCGATATCGAGGCGGTCGGCTATGGTGCGGTCTGGCATGGGCAGAAGGCGTGGAACGGCGTCGCGATCCTCGCCAAGGGACGCACGCCCGATGTCCGCCAGCGCGGTCTCGACGGGGAGCCCGAGGACGAGCACAGCCGCTATATCGAGGCGGAGGTCGACGGCCTGATCGTCGCCGCACTCTATCTGCCCAACGGCAACCCACAGCCGGGGCCCAAATTCGATTATAAACTGCGCTGGATGGACCGCCTGGCCGCGCGGGCGCGCGTGTTGCTGGCCGAGGAAGTGCCGGCGATCCTCGCAGGCGACTATAACGTCATCGCGAATGACGACGACACCTACTCGGTGCGCGCGATGCAGGACGATGCGCTGATGCAGCCCGAAAGCCGCGAGCATTATCGCGCGCTCGTGGCGCAGGGCTGGACCGATGCGCTGCGTACACAGTTTCCGAGGGGTGGCGTGTGGACGTTCTGGGACTACCAGGCAGGCGCTTGGCAGCGCGATGCAGGCTTCCGGATCGACCATCTGCTGCTCAGCCCGCAGGCTGCCGACCGGATGATCGATGCTGGCGTCGACAAGGCGTATCGCGGCCGCGAAAAGGCCAGCGACCATGCGCCGACCTGGGTCCGCTTGCGGTGAGGCGGGCGCTGATCGGCGTCGCGCTCGCCAGCTTGGGTCTCTCCGGTGCCGCCGCGGCACAGGAGCGTGAATATTGCCCCGACCGGCCGGGCATCGATACACCGGCGTGCACGATCGCACCGGGGCGCATCTCGGTCGAGACGTCGCTGGCCGACTGGACGCGCGACGACCAGCCCGGATCGCGCGAGGACAACATCCTGTTCGGCGACACGCTCGTCCGCGTCGGTGTCAGCGATACAATCGAAGCGCGGATCGGCTTCACGCCGTTCGGCCATAATCGGATGCGCGATTCGACCGGGGTCGAGTCGGTCGACGGGATCGGCGACGTTTCGCTGGGCATGAAGGCGAACCTCCTGCACCCCGACGGATCGGACCTGTCGGTATCGGTCCTGCCGTTCGTGACGCTGCCGGTTGGGCGGTCCTCGATCGGTGCGGGTGATTGGGGGGCGGGATTTCTCGTCCCCGTAACGTACGAACTGTCGGATGCAGTGTCGCTCGACCTGACGCCCGAGATCGATGCGGCGGTCGACGAGGACGGCAATGGCCGGCATCTCGCCTATAGCGCGACCGCCGGCCTTTCGGTGAAGGTTTCGAAGGCGTTCACGCTGACCGGCGAGCTGCAGGCGTTGCGCGACGATGACCCCGATCAGCATGCGACGCAGGGCGTGGCGGCGCTGTCGCTGGCATGGATGGCGAACGACGATCTGCAGTTCGACATACTCGGTGCGGCGGGGCTGACCGCCGATACGCCCGATGCCCGGCTCTATGCCGGTATATCGCGGCGGTTCTAGATGCTCGTCGGCCTGCTCCTGCTGCAAGCGGTAGCAGGGCCGCCGCTCCCGCCCGAACTGCGCAGGCGCAGGCCGCGTGCGACGATGCCGTGCCCGGTCCAGGCCGATCCCAATGGCGATATCGTCGTCTGCGCGCGGCCGACCGACCAGCGGCTCGCGACGCTGGCCGAGCCGGTCCAGCCTCCGCGTTCCGATCCGCTGTCGTTCCGGCTGCCAGGCGGGGGCAGGGGCAATGTCCACGCGATCCGTACCGAGTTGCCCGGTGCGTCCGGGCAGGGGGTAGCGGTGACGCTGAGGATTCCGTTCGGGAAGGGAACGCGGGAGTAGCCCGGGCATTCCCGCCGCCGGTCCCCGCCACCCTGTTTTCCCGCGAAGGCGGGAGCCCAGACTGGGTCCCCGCCTTCGCGGGGAAACACTGTTGCGCGCTCTACAGCGTCCGTTCGTAGACCTGATAGACCTTGTTCACCCGGCTCTCGATAGTCTCGGCGATCGATCGCATCCCCTGGTTGTCATCGAGGATCCAGCCGATCTCCGCGCGCTCGGCACCGTAATGCTCGACCGAGGCGCGGCGGATATATTCGATCATCATGAAGGCGAGCTGGCTCGCCATCCGCGAGGCCTGCAAGTCCTTGACCACCCCCATCAGCGGCACGCGCACCGTCCGCACCTTGGGTTTGCGGAGCCACCACAACAGCTTGGCCCAGCCGAACGGGAACAGGCTGCCCTTCAACGGCTTGATCGCCTCGTTCAAATCGGGGAGCGTGATCATGAACGCGCAGGGCCGGCCGTCGACCTCGGCGATGCGGATCAGGTCGTTGAAGACGATCGGCTTCAGCTTGACGCCGACATCCTTGATCTCGGGCGGAGTGAGGGGGACGAAGCCCCAATTGTCCTTCCACGCATCGTTGAGGATCGACAGGATGATCGCCGCCTCCTCCTCGAACTTGGTCTTGTCGACGTTGCGGATGACGATGCGCGGGTTCTTCTCGCCCGATTTGATGATGCGCTGGACGATCGGCGGGAACTGCTTCGTGACGTCGACCTCATAGGTCATCAGCTGCTTGATCGGGCGATACTGCGCCCATTCGATCCAGCCGCGATATTCGCGCTTGGCGTGGCCCATCATGATCGTCGGCGGATGATCATAGCCGTCGATCAACAGCCCCGGCTCTTCCCAGATCGACATGCTGATCGGGCCGATCGCACGCGTCATGCCCTGGTCGCGCAGCCAGCCTTCCGCGCGCGCGAGCAGCGCCTGGAAGATGTCCTGGCGTTCGGCCTCCATCAGTCCCCATTGGCCGACGCCGGGGCCGAAGCCCTGCTCGGCGGGCATCGTCAGCGCGAGCGTGTCGATGTGCGCCGAGATGCGACCGACCACGCGGCCATCCTCCTCGGCGAGGAACTGCCGCACCTTGGCATGGCTGAACCAGCCATTCTTCTCTGGCGTGATCAGCCCGAGCGCCTCCGACTTCAGCGGCGGCACCCAATTGGGATCGTCGGCATACAGGCGGAACGGCAGATCGATGAAGATCTTGCGATCCTTCAGCGTCTCGACCGGTCGAATGTTGATGTTAGCCATGTGTCGTTCCCGATTACGCAGTCGAGCGTGTCTAGCCAGCACGGCGGATAAAGGCGAGAGTGACATGGGTCATCGTAAAATCCTGTCAGGGTGATCGTGTTTCCTTGGAGCGGCGGCAACGGCACGGCCTGTAAATGCCACGCTGTGGCCACTATCTTCGGGCAATGGATATGCCCATGGACACCTCGCTCAGCCTCGCTCGCGGCACGGCCGCTCCCGTTCCAGCCACACCCGTAGCCGGTGCCGGGGTGGTGCGTATCGCCGACGACAAGGCGATGCTGCGCGCGGCCGCGGATCTGACGCGCGATCTCGTGAAGCCGCGGCCGTCGGTCTATTGGGGCGACCTGATCGCGTCGGTCGCGCTCGGCTATGGCGCGCTGGTGGTGGCGGCGACGAGCGGTTCGACCGTGGTCGTGGTGGTCGCCGCGATCGTGTCGGTGCTCGGGCTGTACCGTGGGTTGAGCTTCATCCATGAAGTCAGCCACATGAAGCACGCGTCGGTGCCCAACTTCCGGCTGGGCTGGAACATCCTCGTCGGCGTCCCGATGATGACGCCGTCGTTCATGTATGAGGGCGTCCACAACCTACATCACGCCAAGACCCGATATGGCACGGTCGAGGATCCCGAATATCTGCCGCTCGCGCTGATGAAGCCGTGGACGTTGCCGCTGTTCATCGTCGTTTCCGCGCTGGCACCGATCGCGCTGCTGATCCGGTTTGCGATCCTGTCGCCGCTCTCGCTGCTGTCGCCCAAGCTGCGGACGATGGTCGTCGAGCGCTATTCGGCGCTCGCGATCAACCCGCAATTCCGTCGTCGTGCGCCGGAGGGCGAGGCGAAGGCCTATTGGAACCGCCTCGAAGTAGCCGCGAGCCTGTGGGCGATCACGCTGATCGGGATCACCGTGGCGGGCGTGCTGCCGCTGCGTGCGTTCCTGACGATCCTTGGCGTGGCATCGGCGTTTGCGGTGCTCAACCAGGTCCGCACGCTGGTCGCGCATCTGTGGGAGAATGACGGCGAGCCGATGACGGTGACCGCGCAGTATCTCGACACGGTCAACGTGCCGCCGCCGGCGCTGCTGCCGGCGCTGTGGGCGCCGGTGGGCCTGCGCTATCACGCGCTGCACCACCTGTTGCCGGGGCTGCCCTATCACGCGTTGGGCGAGGCGCATCGCCGGATCTCGGCGGAACTGGATGCGATGTCGCCTTATCACAAGGCGAGCTATCCGGGGTTGCCGGGGCTGGTCAGCAAGATCGCGCGCAGCACGATGGTCCGCCGCTGAGACTGGCCTCCCGCTGCGGCGGGAGGCCAACCGCCGGATTATTCCTCGGAGCGGATCAGCACCGCTTCGCCGATCAGGAAGAACAGCAGGAACGGCGCCCAGGCGGCGAGGAACGGTGGGTAGGCGCCGAGATTGCCCATCGCTAGCGCGAAATTGTCCGCGACGAAGAACGCGAAGCCCAGCGCCATGCCGATCACCGCGCGGACGAACAGCTTGCCCGAGCGTGCGATACCGAAGGCCGCGACCGCGCCGAGGAGCGGCATCAACACCGACGACAACGGCCCCGACAGCTTGTGCCACAGTGACCCCTCGAGCGCCTTGGTGGGTCGGCCTGCGTCGGACAGGTCGGCGATCGCGGCCTTGAGCGCGCCGAACGACAGCCCGTCCGCATCGACGCTCGCCAGCGTGAACTGATCGGGTCGAACATCCTTGCCGATCACCACGGACCCGAGCTTGGTATCGGTGCCGCGCGCGACGTCGAACCGGGTCGCAGGGCCGACCAGCCAGCCACCGGCAGGGGCGCGCTTGCCATGATCGGCGCGCAGGATCGCGACGAGATTGCCGCCCGTGCGATCGTACAGCGTGATTCCGCCAAGCCGCGTCGCATCGCCGCGGCCGCGGATCTGCGCCACCTCGATCAGGTCGTCGCCGTCGCGCACCCACACATTGGCGCGGTCGCCGCGGTCGATCGGAAGCTTGCCGTAATTCACCTTCTGCCACTGGTTGAGCGTCGCGGTCGCGCGCGCCACCACCCGGTCGTTGAAGACGAAGCTGATCACCGCGACGCCGAGGCTGGCGACTAGCAGCGGCGCCAGCACCTGGTGCGCGGACAGGCCCGAGCCCTTCAGCGCGACGATCTCGCTGTTCTGGTTCATCGTGATTAGTGTCAGGATCGTGCCGAGCAGCACCGAGAAGGGCAGGAAGCGCGACACGATCTGCGGCACGCGCAGCGACACATATTGCCACACCTGCGCATCGCCGTTGCCGGGAAAGGCAAGGATGTCGCCCGACTCGCTCAACAGGTCGAGCGCCTGGAGGACGAGCACGAGCGCGGCCAGCACGGCGAACGTCCGCAACAGGAACATCCGGCCCATGTAGATCGCGACCGTGCGCGACGGGAAGAAGCTGACGGTTTTCATGCGGCCTTGCTCTTGCGGAAGCCCGGAATGCGTTTCGTGATGGCCTTGAACGTCTTCGAGAAGACGCGTTCTAGCGCACCGATCGGCTGGCCGCCGGGGACATAGGCGATCGTGTAGTACATCCACAGGATCAACCCGGCGAAGATCGTGAACGGCACCCACAATGCGACGATCGGGTCGATCCGGCCGAGCTCGCCGACATCGGCGGCGTACTGGTTCACCTTGTGATAGGTGACGATCATCACGATCGACAGGAACACGCCGAGCGCGGACGAGGATCGCTTGGGCGGTACGCCGAGCGCGAGCGCCAGCAGCGGCAACAGGAACATCGTCGCGACCTCCGCCAGGCGGAAATGGAATTCGGAGCGGCTGCCGTCGCGCTGCTCCAGCGTCGCACCGCGCTGGCCCTGCTTGGCGAGTTCGGGCAGCGTATATTCGAGATTGCGCCCGCCGCGGACCCGGAAGCTCTCGAACTTGGGCAGGTTGATCGGCAGATCGTGGCTGGTGAAGGTCAGCACGCGCGGCGTCTTGAATTCGGGCCGGTTGTGGACGAGCGTGCCGTTGGCGAGCCGGAAGATGATGACGTTGGGATCGTCGGTCGCCAGGAACTTGCCCCTCTCCGCGGTCACCCCCAGCCAGTCGCCATTCTGGCTCTGCGCATGGACGAAGATGCCCGACAGCTCGCGGCCCTTGTCCTTGCTCTCCTCGATCCGCAGCGTCATCTTGCTGCCGAGATTGGTGAACTCGCCGACCTTGATCGAGGCGCCGAGCGCGCCGGTGCGCAGCTCGAACCGCAGCCCCTCGTAATAATAGCGCGCGATCGGCTGGACATAGCCGACGATCGCGAGGTTCAGCAGCGCCAGCGCGATCGTGTACATATAGGGCACGCGTAGCAGCCGGTTGTAGCTCATGCCGACGCCGCGCAGCACGTCGAGCTCGGACGAGGTCGACAGCCGGCGAAACGCGAGCAGGATGCCGAGCATCAGCCCGATCGGAATGCCGAGCCCCAGATATTCGGGCAGCAGGTTGGCGAGCATCCGCCAGACGACGCTGATCGGGCCGCCCTGCGTCGCGACGAAATTGAACAGCCCGAGCATGCGATCGAGCACGAACAGCATGACGGCGATCAGCAGCGTCGAAAACAGCGGCACCGCGATCAGCCGGGCCATGTAGCGGTCGATGGATTTCATGCGCGGATAGGGCTCGGTATGCTGGGTCGAAGGGGTATAGGGGGGCGCAGCCGAGGCGTCATCCCCAATCGCACCGCAATGGATTGCACGTCGCCAAGCCCTTATTCCGCCGCGATCCGCTCGTGCTGCGCGGGGGAGGGGGCGCGTTCCGCTGCCAACGCCGCGATGACCGCGCGTTCAAGCCCGTTGAGCGTGAAGGGTTTGCGCAGCACGTCATGCCCGCCGAACTGCGCGACATTCACCTCGCCCGCAAAGCCGGTGACGAACAGGACGGCGATATGCGGATACAGTGGGCTGAGCGCTGCGATCATCTCGGGCCCCGTCTGCCGCGGCATCAGCACGTCGGAGATGATGAGCCCGATCGTCGGGTTCGCCGCGAGCAGCGCGGGCGCGGCGAGTGGATCGTCGCAGGCGATCGCCCGGTGGCCGATCTCCTCGAGAGCGCCGATCGTCGCGGTCAGCACGCGCGGATCGTCCTCGACGACGAGGATGTCGAGCATTGCCGCCGCCGGTGCGGCCGGTGCGACGTTGGTCGACACCGGAAGCACGGACGCGGGCAACGGCACGGCCACGGCCACGGCGTCGGCGGTCCGGGGGAGGTAGAGCGTGACCGCGGTGCCTTCGCCGGGCGTCGAGGCGATGGCGACCTCTCCCTCCAGCTGCTGTACCAGCGCGAAGATCTGGCTGAGCCCGAGACCCGTGCCCTTGCCGACGTCCTTGGTGGTGAAGAACGGCTCGAACACGCGCTCGGCGATGTCGGGCGTCATCCCGCAGCCATCGTCGACTACACTGATCGTGACATATGCGCCCGCCGCGCACTGGCCGACCTGCCCCGCCGCCAGCGTTGCGGTGCCGGTGGCGATCGTCAGCGTGCCGCGGCCGTTCATCGCATCGCGCGCGTTGACCGCCAGGTTGAGCACCGCGTTCTCGAGCTGGACTCGATCGGCGCGCACGCATCCCCCCGGCGTCTCCGCGCGCGCGATCAGCGTGATCGCATCGCCGAGCGTGCGGTCGAGCAGGTCGGACATGCCCGCGACCAGTGCAGCGGCGTCGATCGATTCGGGCTTTAGCGAATCCTCGCGGCTGAAGGCGAGCAGGCGGCGGGTCAGCGCGGCCGCGCGGTTCGCGCCTTCGGTGGCGTTGTCGATGTGGCGGCGTGCGTCGGCATGATCGGCACCGATGCTCCGCCGCGCGAGTTCCAGCCCGCCCAGCACGACCGCCAGCATGTTGTTGAAGTCGTGCGCGATGCCGCCGGTTAGCTGGCCGACCGCCTCCATTTTCTGGATCTGGCGCAGCTTGGCCTCCTGCACGCGCAGTTCGGCGGTGGCGGCGGCGACCGCGGCAGTCAGCTCGGCGGCGCGCTCGCGTTCAAGCTCGGCGTCGGCCAGCGCGGTCGCGCGCTCGCCGACCGCGCGGATCGTGAACCAGCCGAGCAGGATCGCGCCGAGCACCAGCAGCACGCCGAACACCGCCAGCACGCCCGCAACCCGGCTCGACCGATCGACCGACCCCATCGCGCTCGCAGTCCGCTCGTCGAGCAGCGCGCGTTCACGGGCGATCAGCGTGTCGAGCGTGGCGTTGATCTCGATGAGCGTCGGCGCCTTGCGCGCCTGGTAATAGCGCGCCAGCGCCTGGCTGTTCTTGCCGTAGCTCGTGTTCAGCGCGGTCAGCGACAGTTCGCGCCCGCGCGCATCATAGGCGGCGCGCAGCCGGTCGATCCGGGTCTGCTGCTCGGGATTGTCGCCGGTGATCCGGTCGAGACGGTCGATCTGCGATCCGGCAAGTACCCATTCGTCGAAATAGAGCTGGCCGAGCTGCTTGTCGCCGCTGATCACGTAGCGTCCGAGCGACGCCTCCGACCGCGCGATCGTCCCCGACAGCGTCCGCGCGAGGATCATCACGTCATAGCTATGCGCTTGCAGGTCGAGTGCCTGGTCGCGCTGGCGGTTGGCGCTGCCGAGCGTCACGATCATCGCGACGAGCACCGCCGCGCCGAGCAGCCCCATCACGACGAGCATGATAGTCCGCCAGGTCGCTCCGCCCCCCAGGGCTGCGGTCTGGGCCTCGCTGCGCATCACCGTCCCATCCTAGCGAGTCGTTGCCCCTGCGCAATGATGTCAATTTTAACGCAGCCGGCCTGTCCGATCCTTCCCCCGGGGGGGGAGGATCGAGGGTCAGTCGATCACCCCGACGGCACGGCCCGCGGCCTCGAACATGCCGAGGATCGTCGCGACCTGCGCGTCGGTATGCTCGGCGCAGAGCGAGCAGCGCAGCAGGAACGTGCCCGCGGGCGTTGCCGGCGGGCGCGCCATGTTCACGTACAGCCCGCCCTCGAGCAGCGACTGCCAGATCGCGATCGCCTGTTCCTGGTCGGTGAGGATGATCGCGATGATCGCCGAATCGGACGTCTCGGTGCCGAGTTTGAAGCCCATCGCCTTGAGGCCCGCATGCATCGCCCGCGCGTTCTTCCAGAGCTGTGCGCGCTTGTCGTGCGCGGTCATCAGCTTGCGGATCGAGGTCGCGGCGGTGGCGACGACCGAGGGGGGGAGCGAGGCGGTGAAGATGTAGGGACGGCAGGCGAAGCGGACCATCTCGAACTTGGGGTGGTTCGACACGACGAAGCCGCCGACCGTGCCGACCGACTTCGAGAAGGTGCCGACAACGAAATCGACCTCGTCGGTCAGCCCCATCTCCTCGTACACGCCGCGGCCGTTGGGGCCGAAAAACCCCATCGAATGCGCTTCGTCGACCAGCACCATGCAGCCATGCTTCTTGGCGACCGCGACCATCTCCTTCAGCGGGGCGATGTCGCCGAGCATCGAATAGACGCCCTCGAGCACCACCAGCTTGCCGGCTTCCTTGGGTAGACGGCCGAGCCGCTTGTCGAGATCGGCGACGTCGTTGTGGCGGAAGCGGACGATCTCGGCATTGCCCTGCTTGCAGCCGTCGTAGATCGAGGCGTGGCTGTCGGCGTCGAGGATGACGTATTCGCCCTTGCCGGCGAGCGTCGAGATGATCCCGAGATTGGCCATGTACCCGGTCGAGAACACGATCGCGCCGGTCACGTCGTAGAACTCGCGCAGGGCTTGCTCGACGTCGACATGGTCGTGGAACGTGCCGTTGAGCATCCGGCTGCCATTGGTGCCCGACCCGAACGCGTCGAGCGCGTCTTTGCCGGCCTGGATGACGTCGGGGTCGAACGTCATCCCCATGTAATTATAGGTGCCGAGCAGGATCGTGTCCTTGCCGCGGATCACCGCCTCGGTCGGCGACTTCACCTCGTCCATCACGATCGTGAACGGGTTGCGCACGCCGGACCGCACGAGCGCCTCGCGTTCGGCGATGAGGCCGTCGAACTTCGACATCAGGTCGTGTTCGGGGGCGACCTCGGCGACGTCGAGGGGGAGGGCGTGGGCGGTGGTGGCGGCTTCGGTCATGTTCGGTTCCAAGAGGTTGGAATTTGATAACGCCTCAAGCCGTTCGTCCCGAGTAGTCATCGAGCTTGTCGAGATGGCGTATCGAAGGACATGTACCTCGATACGGGCTCTCGACTACGCTCGATCCCTACTCGGCACGAACGGCAATGGGGTCAGGCCTTCAGTTTCGCGACCGCGTCGACCAGCTGGCCGACGGTCTCGATCTCGGCCTGCATGTTCATCGTGATGATGATGTCGAATTCGTCCTCGATCGCGGCGACGAAATCCATGACGGTCAGGCTGTCCCATTCGAGATCGCCCTGGAAGGTGGTCGCGTCGGTCAGCGCGACGCCCTTCTTGTTGAAGGGCTCGATCTGCGCGGTGACGGTGTCGTAGATCTGCTGGCGGTCGCTCATGATAATTCCTTCGGTGTCGCCACCATTCCTGACAGGAAATTGCGGCGGCTTTTCGGCGCTATAGCAGCCCCGCGGCGCGATACCATGCGGCGGTTTGCGCGAGCGCCTGTGGGGTCGGGACCGCGGGCGTCCAGAGCGCAGGCGGGGGCGGCGCGTGCGACACCCAGTCGGGGTGGCAGAAATAGCTTACCCGGTCGCGCGTCAGTCGCGCCTTCTTGCCGCGGACGAGGCGATCCGCGGCGGAGGCCAGCAGCATCAGCGCGCGCGGAGTCGGCATCACGCGGACGGACTTGCCGACCGCGGTGCCGATCGCGCGCGCGAAATCGCGATTGTCCCAGCCGGTCGCGACGCCGTCATCGGGCTCCATGATCGACGGCGCGGCAGGGATCTCGGCGAGCGCGAGCAACAGCGTCGTCAGGTCCTCGACATAGAGCAGCGAGATGCGCGTGCCCACCGGCGGCACGGGTACGAAGCCCGACCTGGCGGCCTTGAACACGTCGAGCAGGTCATGATCGCGCGGACCGAAGATCGCGGGCGGGCGGACGATTGTCCAGTCGAGCCCGGATGCTTCGACGCGCGTCTCCGCCTCGGCCTTCGACCAGCCATAGTTGGACAGCGCTGGCTCGCGCGCGGCGAGCGACGAGACATGGACGAAGCGGCGGATGCCGGCGAGCCGGGTCGCCTTCAGGATCGCTTCGGTGCCCGCGATATTACCCGCGGCGAAAGCGGCGCGATCGGGCACGTTGACGACGCCCGCGACGTGGATCACGACGTCCGCGCCCTCGACCAGCTTGCCCAGGCTCATCGGGCGATCGAGCGCGCCTTCGATCCAGGTGACGCCGGTCCGCTTGGCCTGCGGCTTGCGGGCGAGCGCGCGGATCGTGTGGCCGGTCTCGAGCGCATGGTCGATAAGGTGGCTGCCGACGAACCCCGTGCCGCCGGTGATGGCCAGAATCATGGTCGCGTTCCCGGGGTGAACAGAGCGCGGCCGATCACAGCAGCGCCAGATGGTTGCGGTGGACCAGCGCGGACCGCGGCGCGTAGCCGAGGATCGCCGCATGATCGTCGCTGTGCCGGCCGAGCAGGCGTGCGGTGTCGGCGGCGTCGTATTCCGCGAGGCCGCGCGCGATCGTGCCCGCAGGCCCCTCGATCGTCACCAGGTCGCCGCGCGCGAACCCGCCGTCGATCCGGGTCGCGCCGGCTGCGAGCAGGCTCCGGCCCTGGCCGAGCGCGGCTGCCGCCCCCGCATCGACATGGATCGCACCCTTCGCGGTCAGGCCGCCCGCCAGCCAGGCTTTCCGCGCCGACGCGGTGCGTTCGGCGGTGAAGAGCGTGTGGCGGGCAGGGGTGGAGAGCGGATGCGCGACCCGGCCCGAGGCGATCGCCAGCGGGATGCCGGCGCCGGTCGCGATCCGCGCCGCGGCAATCTTCGAGGCCATGCCGCCCGAGCCCATGCCCGAGCCCGACCCGTCGTCCGCCATGCCCGCAACCGCGTCGATCCGGGGGACGCTGGCGATATGCGTCGCGGACGGGTCGGTGTGCGGGTTGGCGGTGTAGAGCCCGTCGACGTCGGAGAGCAGGATCACCCCTTGCGCACCGGCCGCCTGCGCGACTCGCGCGGCGAGGCGGTCATTGTCGCCGAAGCGGATTTCCTCGGTCGCGACGCTGTCGTTCTCGTTGATGACCGGGACGACCTTGAGCGACAGCAGGCGGTTGAGCGTCGAGGCGGCGTTGAGATAGCGGCGGCGGTCCTCGAGGTCGTCGAGCGTGACGAGCATCTGCGCGGCGTTGAGTCCCTGCGCGGCGAGCAATTCGGCCCAGACCTGGCTCAGCGCGATCTGGCCGGTGGCGGCGGCGGCCTGCGCGTCCTCGAGACTTGCGCGGCCTCCCTTCGAAAGCCCGAGTCGGCGTGCGCCCAAGGCGATCGCGCCGGAGGACACGATCGCGATCTGCTGGCCCTCGCTGGTGCGCGCGGCGATATCGGCGACGAGGCCCGTGAGCCAGTCGCGTCGGACGCTGCCGTCGGGATCGACGAGCAGCGCCGAGCCGATCTTCACGATCAGCCGCGCGCAGGACGAAGGTGGAAACATCACTGCTCCCTCTTATCACGCTACGCCCGCGTCGCCGCTCTTCGCGGATACGCTCGTTGATCAGCACGTTGGCATCCACCGCGGTACCGATCGTTGGCCTACAGCGGCGACCATGCGACCGGGACTTCGCCCTCTTCGAGGTCCTTCGCCGCGCCGGGGGCCGGGCCGATCGCGCCGATCAGCTTGTCGAGCACCGCTTCGATCCCGGCACCGCTCGCGCCCGAGATCGCCATGACCTCGGCGCCGCTGGCCTCCGCCAGCTCTGCCGACAACGCCGCGATCAGTTCGGCATCGAGCATGTCGATCTTGTTGAGCGCGACGATGACGTTCTTGTCGGTCAGCCCCTCGCCGTAGTTCTCGAGCTCGTCGCGCACGATCCGGTACGATTCGGCGACGTCCGCGTCGTTCGCATCCACGAGATGCAGCAACACCCGGCACCGCTCGATATGCCCGAGGAAGCGGTCACCGATGCCCGCGCCCTCGGCAGCACCCTGGATCAGCCCCGGAATATCCGCGACGACGAATTCGCGCTGCTTGTGGCGCACAACGCCCAGCTGCGGCCGGGTGGTGGTGAAGGCGTATTCGCCGACCTTGGCCTGCGCGTTCGTCACCTGGTTGATGAAGGTCGACTTGCCCGCGTTCGGCAGCCCGACAAGACCCGCATCGGCGAGCAGCTTCAGCCGCAGCCAGACCCACGCCTCGCCATAGGGCCAGCCAGTGCCATGCTGGCGCGGGGTGCGGTTGGTCGAGGTCTTGTAGCTGGCGTTGCCGCGCCCGCCGTCGCCGCCGCGGAACAGCACTTCGCGCTGGCCGACTTGCGTGAAGTCGATCAGCACCTCTTCCTTGTCCTCCGACAGCACCTGCGTGCCGAGCGGAACGCGGATCACGAGATCCTCGCCGCCCGCGCCGGTGCGGTTCGAGCCCGATCCGCCCGAGCCGCGTGGTGCGCGGAAATGCTGCGTGTAGCGGAAGTCGATCAGCGTGTTCAGGCCGGCGATGCATTCGAACACGATGTCGCCGCCCTTGCCGCCATTGCCGCCGTCGGGGCCGCCATATTCGATATATTTCTCGCGCCGGAAGCTGACGGCACCGGGGCCGCCCTCACCCGAACGGACGTAGATCTTGGCTTGGTCTAGAAAATGCATCGCCGCCCCATAGCGAAATTGGCGAAAATCGCCAGTGTCTGCGATTCGGGTTCCGATTCGGTGACGCTCAGCCCGATGGGCAGGCGGCGGCGTCCTTGCTCGCGAGCAGTGCGTCGAGCGCGAGTTCGCGTGCCCTGGTCGCGGGCAAACCGAGCGCGCGGGCCATCGGCGCCCCCATCAGTGCGTCGCCGAGCGCCATCAACACCAGCGTCAGCGTCTGGTCCTGGATCGGCTGGTCGCCGGGCATGTCGCCCTCGGCGAGTTCGTCGACCAGATCGTGGATCGCGGTCAGAATCGGGTCGAGCGCGTCGGTATTGCCCGACAGGATCATCCAGCTTGCCAGTGCGCCCGCACCGCCCTTGCCGAACGCGTCGAACGTCATCTCGACGACTTCGCGCGGATCAAGCTCGCCCGCGCGCACCCGCAGCACCGCGGCGCCGATCGTGCCGACGATATCCGCCGCCATCCGCGTGATCAGCGCGGTCTGCAGCGCTTCCGCCGAGCCGAAATGGTGGAGCAGATTGGCGTGCGTCCGCCCGATCCGGCCCGCCACCGCCTTCAAGGTGACGGCGCTGGGGCCGCTTTCGACGAGCAGCGCGCGCGCGGCCTCGACGGCGGCGTCACGCGATTCGGTGGGGGAGAGGCGCTTGCGCGGTGGTGACGTCACGGGACGGGAACCTATTTACATCGCTGTAAGTAAAGAATGTTGATCCCTGTTTGGAGGTTTCCGTGGGGAAAGCAACCATGCCTGCCGATTCGGGATCCCCGCTTTTGCGGGCCAAAGGGAGGTGGGGGGAGTCGCCCCGTCACCAGATGCACCACCCCGGCGAGGCTGGGGCCCAGCTGGGGGACGGTACCGACGGAAATCATCGCGTCGTTACGACGACCATGCCAACTGGGCCCCGGCCTTTGCCGGGGTGGAGTCGTACTCTCAGGGGAAAGGCGCGCGGCTCACGCCGCCATCGGCATCGGCGCGCATCGATCGTCATCGAGATCGAGTTCGAACATCACCGCGGGCGCCTCGCCCCCGCGCCCGCGCGAGGTCCGCGGCTCGATCCGACCTGTGGGTCGGAACCCGAGCTTCGCCAGCACACGCCCCGACGCCGGGTTGTCGACGAAGTGGAACGCGTCCAGCCGGCGCAGGCCCAGAGCGTGGCGGGCCATTGCCACCACCGCCACGCCGGCCTCGGTCGCATAGCCGCGACCCCAGGCGTCCGGCGCCAGCCAATAGCCGAGTTCATGGCCCGCCTCCGCCGCCCGGATGGCGATCCCGCCGACGAGTCGCGGCGTACCGACGTCCATCGTCTCGATCAGGAAATGGGGGTCGTGCGCGCCACGCGGCTGCGCCAGAAACGCCTCGGCATCGTCCAGCGTATAGGGCCAGGGCGCATGCGCCAGCTTGGCGATGACCGACTCATGGCCGATCGCCCGTGCCAATGCAGGCGCATCTTCCGGCCAGCCTGGCCGCAACGTCAGTCTCTTGGTGCGCGCGAACACGGCTCTCTCCTTCACGCATCGCGCCTGACGCCCTGCCATGTCCGAATGACAGGGCAGCGACAGGCGAGGGGGAGGGAGCAATAAAAAAGGGAGCCGGGGTGACCCGTCTCCCTTGTTCAGGTTCGCTTTCGCGACCCGGGTCACCCTGGTGGGCAACCCGGATGGTTACCCGATGTTATTCGGCTGCTGCTGCCATGTCGGCAACGTCGTTCGCTGCCAGCTCGACCGAGCAGAACTTGCGACCAAGTTTGCCCTGGCTGAACACGACGCGGCCATCGACCAGCGCGAACAGCGTGTGGTCCGTGCCGATGCCGACATTGGTGCCCGGGTAGAACTTCGTCCCGCGCTGACGCACGAGGATGTTGCCAGCGACGCACGCCTGGCCACCGAACTTCTTTACGCCGAGACGACGACCGGCCGAATCGCGACCGTTGCGCGAAGAGCCGCCTGCTTTCTTATGTGCCATCTGAAGCTACTCCTTATGCCTGAGCGGCCGGGGCGGTTTCGCCCTCGTTGCTCTTTGCAGTGTGGCCGCCGACCGACACGATCTTCAGGATCGTGTGCTGCTGGCGATGGCCGTTCTTGCGACGATAGTTGTGACGACGACGCTTCTTGAAGACGATGACCTTGTCCGCCTTCGCCTGCGCGATGATCTCTGCGGCGACGGTGAAACCCTCGACCGAGCGCAGCTCCGAGCCTTCGCCCGCCAGCAGCACATCGCCCAGCGTCACCGACGCCCCTGCATCGCCCTCGATCTTTTCGACGACGATCTTATCTCCGGCGGCGACGCGATACTGCTTGCCGCCCGTGCGCACGACTGCGAACATGGCCCTTGTCACTTTCCAAATACATGTGCCCCACGAACGCAAGGTCCGCCGGGAGAAGCCGGGCAGCTAAGCGAGGGGGGGGGCGTTGTCAACCGTGAAGGGGCGGCGACGGGGTGTTTAAGGGTGCAGGTCGTCCGCCTGCCGTCGCATCGTCAGGGCCCGGATGCGGAATTATTCCGCCGCACGGACGGCGGACCAGGCCCGACTCGCGCGTCGGATCTGGAACCGGCTTTTGCCAGCGGTCCGATTCGCCTCAGTGCCGGTGAACCTGTCGCAGCGCGTACCGGCCGTCCGCATAATCGCTGAACAGGCCCGAGATCGCCGGATGGTCGACCGGCTCGTCGCTATCGTCGGGCACCAGGTTCTGCTGGCTGACATAGGCGACGTAGCTCGACTCCATGTTCTCGGCGAGAAGATGGTAGAAGGGCTGGTCCTTCGACGGCCGAATATCCTCGGGGATCGCCGCATACCATTCGTCGCTGTTCGCAAAGACCGGATCGACGTCGAAGATAACCCCGCGGAAATCGAACAGCCGGTGGCGCACGACGTCGCCGATCGAGAAATTCGCGTGCGAGATCGGCGGCGCGACCACCTCGACGGGGACGAGCGGACTGGTGATGTCGTGGGCAATACTATCGTGTCGGGGCATATCCGCCAATTTAGGGGCTGTTTTGCGCCGCACAAGGAAAACGCGCCGAGCGGTGCGCGCAGGGCCAAAATCCGCTTGCGTCCCCAGGATCACTTCATTAGAGGCCGCGCTTCGACCGATCGGAGGCGCTGTTCGCAGAGCTTCGGATGACCTGCGGAGAGGTGGCAGAGTGGTCGAACGTACCGCACTCGAAATGCGGCGTACCCGCGAGGGTACCGTGGGTTCGAATCCCACCCTCTCCGCCAACTTCCCATAGCAACCGGTCTCATCCCGTCCCGCAAGGGGCGGATCTGCCCTCGTTTCGCGCCGACCGGACGATGCGCCCGGGCCCCAGAGAAGAGCTATGCGTAACCGATGCCCGAGGGCGTCATGCCAGTGTCAGCGGGGCATGGGCCGCGCATCTGGTGGCGGGCTGCCGATCTGCGCGGGGATCGCATCCCAATGTTCTGCGAGCTTACCGCCCGCGATCCGGAACATGTTGAAGAGGAATACCGGGCGGATGCGACCCGATGCGTCGGGAACGTCACGGCTGGTGACCAGGATGACGCGATCGCCGTCGGCCATCAGCGCGACGCGCCTGGCGGGCTGGTTCATGCCGGGGGGAAGCGGGCCGGCAGGAACGGCCTCGGCGTTGCGGATAAACGCTTCGCGCGCAGTGCCCTGTCCCGACTCGCCCTCGCGATGCTGGATGTAATCGGGACTGAGGTAGCGCTCAGCGATGTGTCGTGCCTGCTGGGCCATGGTCCCGGCCGCGTTGGCGGCGTCGAGCGCGCGGTAGAAGTCCAGGACGAGGTTCTCGTTGACGATCTCGGCGGGCGTATTCGTCGCGGCCGGTGCAGGCGTGCTCAACGCCACGCCCGTCAGAAGTGGCAGCCACGCCAACCGCATGCCGGCACGTTTCTTGGCAACCATCATCCCATCATCTCCTCTTGCGATTGATGCGCTCGACCGCCGCCGTTTCGTGGCGGTCTAGAATTTCGTGCTGAGAACGAGGCCGTATGTGCGCGGATCGGACAGTTCGCGGGTGGCCGCGATCAGGCCCTGTCCGGTCGCGTTCACGCCCGCCAGGTTGACCCCGGCATTGATGTTGTACCGATTATTGCTGACGTTCCGGACATAGGCCGACAGCGACAGCCGGTTATCGCGCGACCGCCATGTTGCGGTAACGTCCTCGACGAATTGCGATCCCGTGCGCGCGGCGTCCAGCGCGCCGTCCACCAGGTTCTGCCTGAGTGGGGCCGAGTAAAAGGTGCTCAGGAACCGAACGTCGCCATGCAGCGTGATGCTCGACCCATCCGACAGGTCGATGTCGTGATCGTAATTGACCTGAGTCCGGAAGGGGATGACGTTCGGAATGTCCTTGCGCGAAAAATAATAGTCGAAGGTCCTGGTGCTGCCGGGAACTGCTTGTTCGCGCCTGTCGACGAAATACGCCTTGGTGTAGCTCGAGTTTATTCCGATGCGATCGCGCGGCGTCGGCTGGAAGGAGATTTCCAGCTCGCCGCCATAGGCGCGGGCCGGGGCGGAGATGGCAGTGAACGCGGTCAGCCCGATGATGTCGCTGATGTTGATGTTGCCGACCTGATAGCCGCCATAGACATAGTAGAAGGCGGATCCATTGACCTGAAGGCGGTTGCCGAAAAATCGGTTCTTCGATCCCACTTCATACGATGTCAGCGTTTCGGTCTTGAACTCGACCGCGCTCGGGGCGCCGGTCCTGCCGGTTGTCACGCTGAGATCGCCCGGTGAGAACCCGGACGACGTCAGCGCATAGAGGAGGTTTCGGGGGCTCAGGTCATGTTCGAGGCGCACCTTGTACGTGACGTTGCGATACGTCCGTTTCCCCTCCTGACCGGACAGCGTCTGGGTTTGCAGGATCTCCGGATAGCCATAGGTCGTCGAACCGAGCGGGCCGCCGCAGCACAGGTTGAGATTGGCCGTATAGGTCTGGTCGACCGCGACCTTGGAGTAATCGTAGCGCAGCCCGGCGTTCAGCCGCGTGGTGTCGGCCAGCGCGTATGTGGCCTCGCCGAACACGCCGGCCGCGGTCGTTTTCTTGGCGACGTCGGAGTTGTACAACAGCGCGCCGGAATAGCCGTCGGTCGCCTTCACGATGCTGCGCAGGTCGTTCTGATAATATAGCGCGCCGATCTGCCATTTCAGCTTGCCGCCCTGCTGCGACGCGAGCCGAAGCTCGTGCGTCATGAACTCGTCCTTGGGCGTGGAGATGTCCTGATCGACGGCCAGGCCGATGGCCGGCACGCGTCCGTAATTCAACGCGCTCGACGTCCATGTGCGGAATGCCGGGATATACACTAGATTGGCGCCGCCAAGGTCGAGATTGAACTCCGCCCAATATTGGCGGAATTTGTTGGTGCCCGGCCCGACGTCGCCATAGAGCTTGTCGTAGGTCCCGTCGGCCTGCAGGTTCATCGAATTGCCGGAGCTGTAGATCTTGTTGTTCTGGCCGGCGACGCCGAGCAGGACCGAAAAGGTGCTGGTCGGCGCGATCAGCATTTTTGCGCGGAAATCGGTGCTCCGCATCGCGCCGCCGCGATAGCCGAGCTCGCCCTTGTCGACGTCATGCGTGTCATATCCGTCGCGGCTGTAGTAATTGCCCGAAACGCGCAGCGCGATGACGTCGGACACGAGGGGGACGTTCACCGCGCCATAATAATGCTCGAGATCATAGTTGCCGGCCTCTGCGGCGATGTTGCCCTCGACGATGCCGAGCGCCGGGTCGCGCGTCTTGATCACGACGACACCGGTGGTCGCGCTGCGGCCGTATAGCGTGCCTTGCGGACCGCGCAGGATCTCGACGCGGTCGATATCGTACGAACTGCCGACGCCATTGTAGATGCCGTCGACATAGATCGCGGCGGACGTCGCGATCGATGTCGCGGATCCACCGACGCCGGAATTGGACGGAATGCCGCGAATGGTGAGCCCGGCGGCGGGCGAGTCGTTGCCCGACGACGATCCCGCCATGCCGGTCGGGGTCGCCGCGGCGCCGCCGCTGACACCGGGCACGTCCTCCAGTATGGCACTCAGCGCAAACTTGCCCGCGGCCAGAAGATCCGATCCCGAGCGCACGCTGACCGAGGCGGCAGCACGTTGCAGCGTCTCGGACTGGCGCTGCGCAGTGACGACGATGTCGGGCAGCTCGCTCGACGATTGCGTGTCCGTCGCGTTCGCCGGTGTCGTCTGGGCCGCGACCGGCGTGGTCTGTGCGCTGGCTGCTCCGGTCCCGCCGAAGAGTGCGGCCTGACTCGCCGCCATCAGCAGCAAAACCTTCCTGTTCATAGCATCCACCCTCTGTTTTTGTTTTTAATCCGCTGTTTCGGCGACGAGCCCGGCATCGGTTACGCCGCTCGGATCGCCGACCTGTTCTTCGCAATTATATTCCTTGAAGACCGGTAGATTGGGATGCCACGCGAACCGCCTGACGATGTTCCAGGGGTGGGTGTAATATTGCGGGTCTTCGATGGTCGTTATGATCTCGAGGAAGGGTTTGCCGTCGCCAAGGTTCACCTTGCGGATGCGCTGAACCAGGCGACCATTGGGCGAGAGCGGCGTTCCGTCGACATCGAGCCAAAGCGCTTGCTTGAAACCGGTACTTTCCACGACGAGCGTATCGCCTTCCCAATGACCGATCGAGCGCCCCATGAAGTCGGTGCCGCCGGGCAGTGGCGTGGTCTTCGGGTCGAGGGATATGTTCCATCGACCATGATATTCCTCGAAGATGAACGCGACCCAGGTCTTTCCCTGCACGATCTGGAAGGGGAAATTGAGATCGCGCTGCCATTGCGGACCTGGTGGGAGGCATTTGGCGGAGGCGTTGATGAACGGCTTTCCGGCCTCGGCGGATCGGACGCGGCGGGCGATGACATTGGCGCCGGCCATCGTCACGGGCGGCTCCGCCCCGTACATGTCCTTCTGGATGCGCACTTCGAGCGGTTGATCGTGATACCATATGCCCTGGAAATCGCGGGGATCCGCGGGCGATACGGGGTCGTCGGCGGTTACCGGCGGCTGCGGAAAAAGCCCGGCCTTCATCGGCGGCGGTAGCGCGGTCAGGATCTTCTGCGCCTCCGTCAGCGGCGGGAGCGGCGGCGGAGCCAACCCCGCCCCGGGACCGCGGCCCGGGGGTGGAGGGGCGGGGGCGTTGCCCGACGGAGGTCCACCGGGCGGCGGTGCCGCCATCTGAGCAACGGCGACGCCTGCGCCGAGGTTGAGGATGCCGGCCGTCAGGGCCAGCATGCGGGCGCGGGATGAATGCTTGCGGTAAGCGGTCATGCTGGATGCTCCGAGTTCGTTCGCGCTGCTCATTTCCCACGCATGGCGCGCGCAGCGGTGTCGCGACGGTCGAGGCAGACATGCTCCGGGAAGAACGGCGTGGCGGGCTGTCGCGTGTAGGTGACCACGCCACCCCAGGGTTTTGCGTAATAGATCGGGTCGTCGATCGTGATCCGGTCTTCCAGCGTGTCGGCATCGACCAGTCGGATGCGCTCGGTGACCCTCATGTCACTGCTGTGCGGCATGATATCGTCGATCAGCGTGCGATCGCTTACGTCGACCGTCTCGGCGACCAGCGCGTCGCCCTCCCACCGCCCGGTGGTCTGGCCGGTCATCTGCGGCGCGAGCAATGGTTCGGTCGGCCGCCCGCGCATGTCGATCTGACGCAGGGCGCGGTTCCATTCGAAGTCAAACGTGACGACGCCCAGCCGCTGCCAGATCCTGAACCGCATCGGCGTCAGCATGAGCCGCGGAACGCCCGGGCTCGAACAGCGCGATATCGTGATATCGTAATCGTCGTACTTGTGTTGCGATCTGAGGCGCTTGTTTTCCGCAAGAGCCTTGCGTCCTTCCGCGGTCAGCACGACCGGCGTCGAAGCTTCGAGGCTGTTGGATGGTTTCGCTATCTTCCAGACGCCCTCAAAATCGGAGATCGTCGTTGCCTGACCGTGCGCCGGTGTGCAGATAGTCAGCAGGGCCATGCCCGCCATGCCGGTCGTCACAAACCAATTATGTATAGCGGGAATATTCGTTCGAAAAACCCGCTGCATGATGCACGTTAAGATCATGGCTACCCCTCACTAGGTGGTAACCATAAGAGCAGATATAACCGAATTGGCTTAGATGACTCATCTGGATGATATGAGCCCATATTTACAAGTTTTTAGGCCCCCTTTTAGGGGGCGTTACAGCAAGTACTAATAAAAGCATGATTTTTATTGTTCGCGTTACCTAGGCAGTTCGGTACGAATGGCACTATAGGGGGAAGCCGCTAGCCAAGTCCCGATCTCGCATTGGCAGCATCACACCCTTCGCAAGCTACCGCGACGAGGACCAAACGCGCTTTGGCGCGACGGGCAACCGGAAAACACCGGGCGATCCGCTGACGAAACGATCGTCGCGTTCAGCCCGGTCGATCAATCGCTGATCGTCCAGCCGAGTTTTGGATCCCGTCCGCGCACGGGCTGGGCTGCCTTGAGCGCCCGGTCGAAGCGCGCATCGGCGTCGACCTCGGCGGTGGGGGGCGAACTGCTGGGCGGCACGTATCTGAAGACCGGAGATGCGACGATCGCGGTGGGCGCGGGCAAAGGCAGGGCAGCGCCGGCGACGGGGTCGACCGCGCGCCTGGATGGCCGGAGGTTCGAACCCCGGATATAGGTTCCGCCATCGACGATCGTCGTCATGCCACTTCGCGCGATGCCGCCGGGTACCAGCGACGCGACACCCCCGGTTCCATAGCCCGACAGATACACCTCCCGACCGAACGCGTCGCGGCTTGCCAAGATCGGCACCCCGGGCTGAGCACCGTCCGGACCGCCGAGGATGCGCAGGATCTCGAGCACGTCGGCCGTGTAGCAGCTCGTCATCTTCCTGGACCGGCAGCCGATCGGCGGCCCCGCGTCTTGACTCGGTCGAGCATAGACCGTCGCCATGTTGAGTGCGCGTGACCTGGATTCGCTGCCCCCCAGCAGGAACAGATAGCGGTAGCCCAGATCATGGGCACGCTCGGCGGCGCGGTACAACGCCATGTCGATCGCATCGCCGCGGGCATGGATCGCGGCGTCGATGCGCCATGATCCGTCCTTTTCGGTTCTGTCCTTGTAGCCGATCTCGAAGCCGATCCCACGTCGCTTCATCGGGCCATAATAGGGCGCATCATCGCCGCCGGCCCAGGCCGGCTGCGCGATCGCGAGTAGGAGGACGCAAGACCAGAGGCGCTTCATCGCGGATCCTTGAAGTAGAGCGCGCCGCTGTACCGCGCGATCGTTAAGCTCCGGTTGCCTCGACTATGCCTCGTCCGTCGAGATCGGCTTGCGGGCCGCCATCTGGACCGGCTTGCCGATGACGGGGCGGCCGTCCGGCCAGCGCCGCGCGATGCACCGATCCTTGGCAACCCTTGCGATGGTGACGGCATCGCCCTGATTGCCGCCGAGGACGTGATACGCCGCGTCATCCTCGCCGACATAGAAGCCGACATGACCGCCGCCCGGACGTTCGAATACCAGCACCGCGCCAGGCGCCAGCCGTTCGGGGCGAAGCGCCTGACCCCATGTCGCCCACGACGTCGCGCGCACGGCGATCGCTACCGGCGCGATCCCGTCCTCCTGCAGGCAATAGGCGACGAACACGCCGCACCACGGCACGCTGTCGGCGTTGTAGACCATGCCCAGCACCTTCGTGCCGAGCCGCTTCGCCCAGCCGAGAATGGTCGCGCTGTTTGCGGATCCGTCAGCCTCTCTGGTACCCAGTTTTGACTTGGCTGCCTTCAGCCATGCCGGCTCTCTCGCCATGATACTCGCCCTCAGATTTGCTGATTTGACACCGCGCCTCAGCCATCGCCTTTGTCGATAGGAGCGCAGCGATCTACTCGCGGCGTCGCGTTGCACCGATTTCGCGCAACTGCCGCTTTTGGACAGAAATAGTACCATTTTATTCAGTTTGTTAATTCAATTCCGCTTTTAAGGCCGGAGCTGGCGATCGCGCTCGCTACGGGAGGAATCAATGAAGATCGTTGCCATGGGAGCCGTTGTCGCGGCTGCCTTCGTATCCACGTCGGCCTCGGCGCAAGACATCGTCCAGACGTTCAACGGGCCGCGCATAGAGTTGCGCGCCGGTTGGGATAACCCCGATATTCGCGCGACCTTGCAGGATGCGGGCAATCGCGTCAGCCAGTCGGCCGACAAGAGCGGCGTGTCTTATGGTGGCGAAGTCGGTTACGATTTCAGCCCCGACAACAAGATGGTCATCGGTGCCTATGCGGGCCTCGAAGGTTCCACGGTCAAGGCCTGCGGCGAACTGTACGGCGCGGATCGCCTGTGCCTGCGTGCTGGGCGCAACATCACGGCGGGCGCTCGCGTGGGCGTCGTCCTGGACCAGAAGTTCCTGATCTATGGCAAGGGCGGGTATTCAAACGGCCGCGTATCGGTCGACTACCGCGACTATGAATTCATTCTCCCGGACGAGAATGTAGGCCGCACGTTCGACGGCTTCCATGTGGGCGGTGGTATCGAAGCCTCGGTCGGCAGCGGCGTCTATGGTCGACTGGAGTATGTCTATACCAACTATGGTCGTGTCTCGGCGGAGACCGACGTGCTGACCGCGAGCCTGAAGCCGACCCGGCAACAGGTCGTGTATGCGATGGGCGTTCGCTTCTGATGTGACGGTGACCAGCATGGCGTCGGGGTTTGCCGACGTCATGCTGGTCCTGCGGTAAGCCCAGGCGCGGTCAACCGGCTGCGATCGACGGGACCATGCTCTCGAAACGGGTCGCGCCTGCACTGGAGTGCGCGAGCGTCAGATCGCCATTGTGGCCGCGCAGGATCTGGCGGGCGAGGGCCAGTCCTACGCCGGACCCCTCCTTCTTGGTGGTGAAGAATGGGCGGAAGATGTCGGCCTGGTTGCCGACCGGGATGCCTGGCCCGTTATCGGTCATCGTGACCAGCGTTTGCCCGACCTGCGCGCGGATCGCCAGGGTGACGCTCGGGGCTGGCGTGGCGTGCAACGCTTCGGCGGCGTTCTGCAGGACCGCCCAGATCGCCGCGGTCAGCTGATCCGGATCCGCGTGCATGTGAGCGGGTGCCTCGCGCAGGTCCGTGCTGAACGCGATCGTCGGCCAGCGGGTGACGAACAGCGCCTCGAGATCGCTCACGAACGGCGTGACGGATAGGCGCTCCGGGGCGGGTGCCGGGAGTTTGGCAAGCGCGCGGTAGCTTTCGCCGAAACGGTGGAGACTGGCGGCGCGACGCGCGACCGTCAGAATCGCATCGCGTATCTGGGGCAGCGCGGGGTCCGGATCGTCGAGCATCGCGACCGCGGTCTCGGCGAGCGAGGCGATCGGGGTCAGTGCGTTGACGATCTCATGGCTGAGCACCTGGACGAGATCGCGCAGCGCCGCGGCCTCGGCCCCCTTCAACTCGGCATCGATATCGATCAGCGCGCCGATCCGGGTCATCCGCCCGGCAAGCGCGAGGTCGCCGGTGGCCAGCGCGAAGCTGCGGACATTGGTGTCACGGCCGATGTCGATCGTGGCGGTGCGGCCGGGGCGGGTGTCGGAGAGCGCAGCGACAAGGCCCTTGGGTGGATCGACGACCCTGTCGTTCGCGCCGAGCAGATGCCGCGCGGCACGGTTGACGACGTGCAGGCGACCATCGTCGAGCGCGACCAGCGGGGCGGGGGACAGATCGAGATAGGCGGTGAGCCGCCGCCGCTCCTCCTCGCCGGGCGAAACAGGGACAGGCGGCGGCGGTACCGGTCGCTGCGGGCGGGTGTCGACCAGGTCGAGCGCGGCAGTCCACACCGCGATCAGCGCGGCGAGCACCGCCGTCGCATAGAGGCCGCGCGTGGCGGCAACCGCGCCGGCGGCGCCGACCGCGGCGACGACCAGCGTGCGGAGCATGCGGCGAACCCGGTCAGAGGCCATGGCGCGCCATTCGTCGATAGAGCGCAGCGCGCGTCAGCCCGAGGTCGGCGGCGGCGCGGCTGACGTTGAAGGCGTGGCGGTTGAGCGCCGCGGCGATCAGCGTTCCCTCGTTGCGGGCCAGCGACAGATCCGGCGCGAGCGGCTGCGGCGCAGTCACGTCGGGCGACCGCAGGATGTCGCCTGCGGTGTAGATAGCGCCGTTGCCGAGCAGCACCGCGCGCTCCATCGCCAGCCGCAAGCCGCGGATATTGTCCGGCCAGCGATCCGCCGCGATTCCCTGTGCCGCATCGTCGCCAAGCGGCCGGTTGGGCTTGCCGTGGCGATAGGCGAACAGCGCGAGAAAATGCCGCGCGAGCAGCAGCACGTCGTCTCCGCGCTCGGCAAGCGGCGGCAGCGCGATCGGGATCGTGCCGATCCGGTCGAGCAGATCTTCGCTTATCCCCGTGCGCAGCCCTTCGCCGTCGCGGCGCGTGGTTGCGACCGTGCGGACGGTGCCGAGACTGCGCAGCAGATCGGCGTGCAGCGCGCGCGGCAGGCGGTCGATATGATCGATCACCAGCGTTCCGCCCGCCGCTTCGGCGGCGCAACCGGCGATGCTCGCCGCATCTGCCGCCTCGGCATCCAGCGTGACGAGCGGCCCGTGCGACTGCGCCGAGGCCTGATGGATCAGCTGTGCCAGCAAAGTCTTGCCCGTGCCCGCGGCGCCGTGGACGAGGATCGGCGCGGTGGTGGGCGCGATCCGTGCGATCATGTCGCGCGCGCGGGCGATCGCCGCGCTGTCGCCGAGCAGGACGCCGCCCGACACTGGCGGGATTGCTGCGGTTTCCAGCCTCGCGCGGCGCAGCGCCACGCCGCGTTCGACCGTCGTCAGCAGGCGTTCGTTGTGCCACGGCTTGATGACGAAATCGGCCGCCCCGCTGCGCATCGCGCGCACGGCGACCGCGATCCCGCTATGCCCGGTGACGACGATCACGACCGCGCGCGCATCCGCCGCGATCAGCCGGTCGAGCATCGCGAACCCCTCGTCGCCGCTCGTCCGCCCGCGTGCGAAATTCAGGTCGAGCAGGATGACGTCGACCGGCTCGCCCGCCAGCAGGACCCATGCCGAGTCCGGGTCGGCCGCGGTCGACACGCGCATCCCGTGCCGCTCGAGCAACAGTCGTGCTGCCTTGGCGATGTCGGGATCGTCGTCGATGACGAGGATGTGCGATTCGGTTGACATGCCCGCCATAGTGTCCGGAAACGGACAGTCGGTACAGTTATGGTGTTCGTTCATCCAAGCTGATCACGAACTCTCGAACAATACCAGTATCTTAGGGTATCGTCCGACGGTCGCGTACACTGCCCGCATGACGGAAACCCTGGCCGGAACCGGCGCCGCGATGGATCGGCGCATAGAGCGCCCGCACGCGAAGCGGCGCAAGCGCATCGTGCGCGGTGCGATCCTGTTCGCGATCGTCGTCGCGGCGGGGATGCTGTGGTTACTGATGCCGGGCGCCAATGCGCTGACCGTCGATGCCGCGGCGATCCGCACCGGAGAGGTCACGCGAGCGCCGTTCCGCGATTACGTGCCGCTGCGGGCCGAGGTGGCGCCGCTGCACACCGTGTTCGTGACCGCGATCTCGGGCGGGCAGGTCGCCGAGATCGCATCGAGCGACGGCGTGATGGTCGCCGCGGGCACGCCGCTCGCGCGGCTGTCGAATCCTGCGCTCGAACTCGATGTCGCCAGCCGCTCTGCCGATATCGCCGGACAGCTTAGCGCGATCAGCGGACAGCGGCTGTCGGTGCAGACCGCGCGCCAGACCAGCGGCCGCGACGTCGCGGACGCGCGCAACGCGCTGTCCCAGGCGCAGACGTTGCTCGCGCAGAAACAGGTGCTGTTCGACAAGGGGATCATCACGCGTGCCGCGATCGATCCGGTACGCCAGGACGTGACGTTCCAGACCGCGCGCGTCGCCGCGCTCGATGCCGGCATGGCGCAGGCGGGGGCGACGCTCGCGGATCAGTCCGCGGGGATCGCCGCGACCGCACGCCAGTTGCGCGAAAGCCTCGCGATGGTGCGCGCGAGCCTGTCCGCGCTCGTGCTGCGCGCGCCGGTCGCGGGACGGCTGACCGCGTTCACGCTGCAGCCGGGACAGACGCTCAAGAGCGGCGATCCGGTCGGGCAGATCGATTCGGAGGGACAGTGGAAGCTGACCGCCGACGTCGATCAATATTATCTGGGGCGCGTCCGTACCGGGCTCGCCGCCACCGCCGATCTCGACGGGCGCAGCTACCCGATGGCGGTGCTCAAGGTCCTGCCGCAGGTGACCGAGGGCCGGTTTCGTATCGAACTGGCGTTTCGCGGCGCGGCGCCCACCGGGCTGAACCGCGGCCAGACCCTCGACGTGCGGCTCGTGCTCGGTGCGGATCGGCCCGCGGTGGTCGTGCCGTCGGGCGGCTGGCTCGACGCGGGCGGGACCACCGCATTCGTGCTCGACGGTGACGCCAGGGCGGTGCGCCGCGCGATCGTCACCGGCAGGCGCAATCCCGACCAGGTCGAGATCGTCTCCGGCCTCGCACCCGGCGAGCGGATCGTGACGACCGCGCTCAACACCTACGCCCCCTTCCAGACGCTTCTCATCCGATAGGACCGATCATGATCCATCTTCAGGACCTCAGCCGCACCTATGCCTCCGACGAGATCGAGACGACCGCGCTCGGCGGGATCGACCTGGCCGTCGAGGCGGGCGAATTCGTCGCGATCATGGGGCCGTCGGGATGCGGCAAGTCGACCTTGCTCAACATCATCGGCACGATCGATCGGCCGACCGATGGCCGCTACCTGTTCGAAGGCGCCGACATCGCGCGCGCACCCGAGGCCGAACTGGCCAAGCTACGTCGTGATCGGCTGGGGTTCGTGTTCCAGAGCTTCAACCTGATCGACGAGCTGACGATCGCGGAGAATGTCGCGCTCGGCCTTGCCTATCGATCGATGCCCGCGCGGGAGAAGAAGGACCGGGTGGCGGCGGCGATGGACCGAGTCGGTATCGCGCACCGCCAGCGCCACCATCCGCACCAGCTGTCCGGCGGGCAGCAGCAGCGCGCCGCGATCGCGCGCGCGATCGTCGGCGAACCGCGGCTGATCCTGGCGGACGAACCGACGGGCAATCTGGATACCGAGAACGGCGCGCAGGTGATGGACATCCTTGGCCAGCTGAATGCGGAGGGCGCAACGATCGTGATGGTCACGCACAGCCCGTCGCATGCCGATATCGCCAAGCGCACGGTGCACATGCTCGACGGTCGTATCCTGTCGTCCGCGCGGCGGGTGGCATGATCCGCCGATCGCTCGGGACGCTGGTGTTGCTGCTACTCGTCGTCGTCCTCGTCCGCCATCTCGCCGCGACCAAACCCGCCCGCGACGCCTGAAGGAACCGCCTGTGTCCGTTCTCACCAGCCTCTATCGGTCGCTGACGCGCCACCGCCTGTTTGCCGCACTCAACATCGGCGGCCTGGCATTGGGGATCGCGACGTTCCTCGTGCTGTTCCTGTTCGTGCAGTTCGAGACCGGGTTCGACCGCGTGCTGCCTGCGCAGGACAAGCTGTGGGTGCTCGAGGAGCGCTATGCGATGCCCGGCTATCCGGCCGACACCAGCCCCGAGACGCTGGGCAGCGAACTGACGATCCTGAAGGCCGATTATCCGCAACTCGTCGGCACGCGCTATGCCGATGTCGCCGCGACCGTCCGCCAAGGTGCGCAGGCGACCGCCGAAAGTCTGGCCACGGTCGATCCGAATTTCTTCGATCTGATGCGCTATCCGGCGATCGAGGGCGACCCGACCGCCACGCTCGCCGATCCCAACGGGCTCGTCGTTACGCAGGCCGCCGCGCGCAAATATTTCGGCAGCCAGCCGGCGATCGGTCAGACGCTGCAGCTATCGATCGATGGCAACACCTATCCCTATCGTATCGGCGCCGTGCTGCGCGACATGCCCGACAATGTCAGCATCAAGAGCGAGATGTTCGCGCAACTCGTCCGCGCGCGGTTCGGCAACGAATGGTGGGATCATTGGGGTAGCACATCGCTGACGACGATCCTGCGCTTTCCCGATGTCGCGGCAGCGCGCGCGTTCGAGGCGCAATTGCCCTCGTTCCTCGACGCGCACGCCTATAGCGGCAACATCAAGAAGGGCGAGTATTTCCAGTCGTTGCGTCCGATGACCGCGATGCACCTGTACACCCCTGGCGACCGCGCGATCGTGACGACGCTGGGCGCGGTCGGGCTGCTGACGTTGCTCATCGCGATCGTCAATTACGTCAACCTGGCGACCGCACGCGCGGGGCTCCGCGCGCGCGAGGTGGCGATGCGCAAGGTGCTCGGCGGCACGCGCCGTTCGCTCATGCGACAGTTTCTGGGCGAGGCGCTCGCGACCGTCGCGGTGGCCGCATTGATAGGGCTGGCATTGGCCGAGATCGCCTTGCCGTTCGTCAACACGCTCGGCGGAACGAAGCTCGCGGTCGGGTATCTCGGGGCAGACGGCATCCTGCCACCGCTCGTGGCGCTGGTATTGGGGATTGCGCTCGTCGCCGGGCTGTATCCCGCCTTCGTGCTGTCGAGCTTCCGGCCCGCCGCGGTGCTCGCGTCGACGCGCGCGCCGGGCGGTGGTCGCGCCGGGGCACGGCTGCGCGGCGGACTGGTCGTGATCCAGTTCGCGATTGCCATCGCCTTCGCCATCGCGACCGCGACGATGCTGGCGCAGACTGCGCATATGCGCGACGCCGATCTTGGTTTCCGGCGCGACGGGCTGATGATCGTGCGGTCGCTCATGACGGGCGGGATCGACGCGCCGCAACGCGCGGCGATCCTGCGCGCCTTGGCGGCGGTGCCGGGCGTGACCGGCGTCACGGTCGGCAACAACGCGCCGGGCGACCAGAGCACGACGAACTTCTCTGGCTATACCCGACCGGGCGGCTCCAGCGTGAAGACGTCGGTCATGGATGTCGATACGGGCCGCGACTATTTCAGGGTCTATGGCGCGCGGCTTATTGCCGGTCGCCTGTTCGATACCGCGCATGCCGATGATCGCGCGCTGCTGACGCTCGAGCAGCGCAAGCGGACCGGGCCCAATATCGTGATCAACCGCAAGGCGGCCACCGCCTTGGGCTTCGCATCGCCCGCCGCAGCGCTGGGGCAGGCGATCAACGACGGCAGTCGGCCATCGACGATCATCGGCGTGGTCGACGACGTGCGGTTCCGCAGTCCGCGCGATCCGGTCGATCCGGTCGCCTATAGCTACAACAGCATCGACATCCTCTCGCCCTATGCCGCGGCGCGCTATGCCGGCGATCCCAAGGCGATGGCGACCGCGATGGAGGCGGCGTGGAAGCGAGTCGTGCCCGGCGTTCCGTTCGACGCGCGCTCGGTCGAGGACAATCTGTTCCGGCGCTATTACAAGGCGGATGCGCAGCGCTCGCGGTTGTTCACGATCGGGGCGGTCCTGGCGATCGCGATCGGCTGTATCGGGCTCTACGGCCTCGCCGCGTTCGACACGACCCGACGCGTCAAGGAGATCGGCATCCGCAAGACGCTCGGGGCGTCGACCGCGGACGTGCTCATGCTGCTGATCGGGCAGTTCATGCGGCCGGTGATCCTGGCCAATATCGTCGCCTGGCCGCTCGCCTATGTCGCGATGCAACGCTGGCTGGCCGGGTTCGACGACCGCATCGCGCTGTCGCCGCTGGTCTTCCTGGGCGCCTCGCTCGCCGCGGTGCTGATCGCGAGCGCCACCGTCCTCGGCCAGGCGTGGCGCGTCTCGCGCGCCGAGCCCGCGCGCGCGCTGCGCTACGAATAGGATCATCATTATGCACGCTGCACTGCTGACCCTGTACCGGTCGCTCGCCCGGCATCGTCTGTACGCGATCCTGAACATCGGCGGGCTCGCGCTGGGCGTTGCCGTGTTCCTGGTGCTCTTCCTCTTCGTGCGGTTCGAGACGGGCTATGACCGCGTGCTGCCGGGGTGGGAGCGGGTGTGGAAGGTGGAGCGCAGCATCCAGTTTCCGGGCAATCCGCGGTTCCAGATCCCCTCGTCGCCCGAGCTGCTGGCGCAGCTCAGGGCCGCGTTTCCCGGGCTCGTCGGCGTGCGGATGACACCGTACGACACCGCCACGGTGTTGACGGGGCAGAGCAGCGCCACCGCCAGGCTCGCGCTGGTCGATCCGGGCTATTTCCGGATCTTTCCGTCGCCGGTGCTGGAGGGCGATATCGCGAGCACGCTCGCACGCCCCGATGGCATCGTCGTCACCCGCATGGTCGCCGAGACCTATTTCGGCAGGGCCAGCGCGCTGGGCCGTACCTTGACGGTCGCGCGCGACGGCAAGCCCGCGGTCTACCGGATCGGTGCGGTGATCGCGAACCTGCCCGCGAACACGACCTATGTCAGCGATCTGTTCGCGGCGATGCCCGCGCGGCCCGCCGCCGACGAACAATCCGCCGGCTACGGCGTGACGACCTTCCTGTCGTTGCCCGATGCCGCGAGCGCGGATCGGATCACCACCTTCATCCGTCGCCACCCCGATCCGGGTTTCAACGCGGACAGCATCAAGTTCCTGACCGAGGACATCACGCCGCTCGCCGACCTGCACCTCGCGGACAGGCGCAGCCGCACGGTCGTGACCGTGCTTGGCACCGTGGGGGCGGTCGCGTTGCTGCTGGCGATGCTCAACTATGTGAACCTGGCGACCGCGCGGGCAGGGATGCGCGCACGCGAGATCGCGATGCGCAAGGTGCTCGGGGCGACGCGCGGCATGCTGGTCGTCCAGCTTCTCGGCGAAGCGCTGGTCGCCGTGACGCTGTCGGCGCTGGTCGGCCTGACGCTGGCGGAGATCGCGCTTCCGTTCGTCAACGCGATCGGCGGGACGGGGCTCATGCTGGTCTATTGGGGCGCGCGATCGATCCTGCCGGCGCTCGCCGCGCTCGTCGTGCTCGTGACGCTGCTCGCAGGCTTCTATCCCGCCTTCGTGATTTCGCGGTTCCAGCCCGCCGCGGTGCTCGCCGCGGCACAGACTCCGGGGGGCGACCGCACCGGGGCCCGCGTCCGCAAGGCGTTGGTCGTGCTCCAGTTCGCGATCGCGACCAGTTTGATGATCGGCACGGCGGTGCTCGTCGCGCAGGCCCGCCACGTCCAGAATGCCGATATCGGCTTCGGTCGTGATGGCCTGATACTCGTGAACGGGTTTGGCGACCGCGCGCTCGATCCGGCGCAGCGGACCGAACTCGCGACCGCGATCCGCGCTATCCCGGGCGTGGCGGCCGTGACGACGAGCGGCATCGTGCCCGGCGGCGGGAGCTTCGCGATCGGCAAGATGCACCGCGCGGGGGCGACCGGCGACCCCCCGATGATCGTCCAGGGCACGGTCGGAGACGCCTTTTTCGAAACCTATCGCGCGAGACTGATTGCGGGGCGGTTGTTCGATCCCGCCCGCTTCGTGCTCGACATCGGCAATGGCGAGAAGGATCCGCCCGCGCGACTGCCGAATGTGATCCTCAACCGCACCGCGGTCCGGAGGCTGGGGTTCGCGCGCCCCGCGGACGCGATCGATCAGGTGGTGGCCCGCGATGCCGGCGCGGTCCGGATCGTCGGTGTCGTCGACGACATGCGGTTCGGCACGCCGCGCGATCCGGTCGATGCGCTGGCCTATAGCTACCGGCCCGATGGCGGCTATCGCTCGGTTCAGGTCGTCCGGACTGCGGGCGATGCCGCGCCGGTGCTCGCGCGCATCGAGACGCTGTGGCATCGGATCGCGCCGGCGGTGCCCCCGGCCGCGGTGACGGTCGATCAGAAACTCTACGAATCCTTCTATCGCCAGGACGTCCAGCGATCGCGGCTGTTCATGATCGGTGCGGTCCTCGCGGTCGCGATCGGTTGCATCGGGCTCTATGGCCTTGCGGCGTTCGATACCGCGCGGCGCGTGAAGGAGATCGGCATCCGCAAGACGCTCGGCGCCTCGACGACCGACGTGCTGCGGCTCCTGATCGGGCAGTTTCTGAAACCCGTGCTGATCGCGACGATGATCGCGGTGCCGCTTGCCTATTACGCGATGGAGCATTGGCTGGCCGGGTTCGACGACCGGGTCGCGCTGTCGCCCTGGCTGTTCGTTGGCGCCGTCGCGCTCGCCGCGAGCATCGCGGTGGCGACGATCCTGGGCCAGACGCTCCGCGTCGCGCGGAGCGAACCCGCACGGGCGCTGCGATATCAATGAACTGCTCGCTTTACCTGTTCGGGACCGCTTCCGATCGCCGATGCGTTACTGGCGCTTGGCGTAGAACGATCGACGGGAGTTTCACATGCAGCGGTACAAAGCAGCGATTGCCGGAGGGCTAGTGGCTGGCCTGGTCACGACGGCGGTGATGGTGGCGGGTCGCAAGACCGGCGTGCTCACGAAGACGCTCGATCGCGATGCGGTCGACTGGATCGACGACGTGACGGGATCGCGGGCGGTGATCGGCGACGCGGGCACCAGCGCGGTCGAGTTCGCCAACCATCTCGGCGCTTCGGCCGCGTTCGCCGCGGCGCTGCCCGCGATCCAGCGCGCGGCGCCGTCGCTGTCGCCCGCCGCGATCGGCGTGCTGTACGGCACGGCATTGTACGTCGTGAATATCGCCGGGATCGCGCCGGTCCTCGGCATCACCGATGGTGAAATCAACGCCGGACCGCGCAAGGCGGCAGAGCGCTGGGCGATCCACGTCCTCCAGGCCGTCGTCACCGCACTGGTCGCCGAGCGTCTGGCCGCCGGGTCGGACGCGGACTAACCGTTTTGCTGGGGGCGCAGCGAGCGCGCAGTGCCTTCCAGCCAAAGCCCCGTTCGCCACGCCTGAATGCGGGAAGCCTGAACCTCCCGTTTCAGCGTTGGCACCGAAATCATGCCGGGTTGCGACACGATAGGGCGTAGCGGCGGGAACCATGAAATCGGAACTTCACATGCGCGTCCTGCTGCCGGGTCTTTTGCTGATCCTGGGGGCGTGCAGCGACCATAAGCGATCGAACAGCTTCGACGCCAAGCCGAGCGAGAACAAGGCGACGCCCTATAGCGGCGTGCCTGGGGAAGAGCAGAAGACATAACAGGCGGGGCCAGGCTCGCTTCCATCCTCGAGATTTGGCCGGCTGAACATCTGTGCCGTCCCTGTCGATCGCTTACGGAAGGGTAGATGGGCCGCGCGTAGCAGACGAGACTGCACGGAGCGCCCCGTCATGCAGGCGCGGCATCTTTCCGGAAGAATACGTGCGTCGATAGTAATGATCGTCGCGGAGTGTTCTGGCGGTAGCAGCCGCGACGGCGCGATCACCATTCCGAACGGCGCCGCAAAGTATAGAGACTGTGATGAACTCTACCGGACAAGCAAACGCCCGGATCGTTGCCGATCCGGGCGCCTGCGTGACGATCGCTCGTCAGCCCCCATTTTTGTGCTTCCGCTCTGCACCTTCGGTGCGGCGTAAAAGCAGTCCCCGAACCACGGCCGTTGCCTGTGTCTCAGCAAGGTTTTTGCTAGTTATGTCAGCGGGCTTTGTCACGATATTTGCGAGGGCGGCGGCACGATTGGATACGCGCTGTGGCGATTGCGCAACATACCAATCTAGCCATCGGGCGCGGTCATACCCATGGTGGCGGTCCGCGCGGGCGCAGTTGCCTCGCGCGGGGCCGCGTCCTAGAGCCGCAGGACTGTTTCCCTAACGATCGAACCCGGCTGCCCATGATCCTGTCCCGCTATGAACGGATGATAGCCCGCCGCTATCTGCTGCCGGGCAAGGGCGAGGCGTTCATCTTCCTCGTCGCCTCGATCAGCCTGGTCGCGGTGATGCTCGGCGTCGCCGCGCTCGTCATCGTGATGAGCGTGATGAACGGCTTCCGCGCCGAGCTGTTCGACAAGATCGTCGGGCTCAACGGCCATGCGGTGGTGCAGGGCGTCGGTGGCAAGCTGCCCGACTGGCGCGATATCGTCGCGCAGGCGCGCGCGACTCCGGGCGTGACCAGCGCGGTGCCGCTGATCGAGCAGCCGCTCGCCGCCACCTATAATGGTCGCGCCGAGGCGGTGCTGGTACGCGGGATGCGCGTCGACGACATCCGGCGCAATTCGACGATCCAGGGCAAGGTCCTGATGGGCTCGCTGTCCTCGATCACGCAAGGCAGCGGCCGGATCGCGATCGGCTCGCGGCTCGCCGAATCGCTCGGTGCGCAGGTCGGGTCGGAAATCTCGCTGTTCAGCCCGCAGGGGCAGACGACGCCGTTCGGCACGGTCCCGCGTATCGTCAGCTACACCGTCGGCGCGATCTTCGAGATCGGCGTCTATGATTACGACAAGGCGTATATCATCATGCCGATCGAGGATGCGCAGACGCTGCTCCTGATGGGCGATGCGGCCGGCATGGTCGAGTTGAAGACGGTGAACGCGGACAAGGTCGGCGAGATCCTCAAGCCGCTGGCGGACAAGATCGGCGGCCGCGCGATCATCCAGGACTGGCGGACGATGAACGCGCAGCTGTTCGAGGCGCTCGCGGTCGAGCGGGTCGCGATGTTCACCGTGCTGTCGATCATCATCCTGGTCGCGGTGTTCAACATCCTGTCGTCGCTGATCATGCTGGTGCGCGCCAAGACTCGCGATATCGCAATCCTGCGGACGATGGGGGCGACGCGCGGCGGATTGATGCGGATCTTCATCGTCGTCGGCACCACGATCGGTGCGCTCGGCACGGTCGCGGGGCTCGCGCTCGGCTTCGTCTTCCTGTTCTATCGGCAGGGCGTGGTGAACTTCGTCCAGCTCGTCACCGGGCAGGATCTGTGGGATCCGTCGATCCGCTATCTGACCGAGCTGCCGTCGAAGACCGACCCGGTCGAGATCATCGTGATCGCGCTGATGGCGCTGGTCTTCAGCTTCCTCGCGACGCTCTATCCGGCCTGGAAAGCGGCGAGTACCGACCCCGTGCAGGTGCTGCGTTATGAATAATGGCCTTCCGATCGATCGTCGCAGCGAGCAGGCCTATGGCTATGTCCTGGAGACGAGCGGGCTGACCAAGAGCTTCACGCAGGGTGGCGCGACGATCGACGTGCTGCGCGGCGTCGACCTCGCGATCGCGCCGGGCGAGATCGTCGCGCTGCTCGGGCCGTCGGGGTCGGGCAAGTCGACGCTGTTGCAGGCGGTCGGGCTGCTCGAAGGTGGCTTCCAGGGATCGATCAAGATCGCGGGCACCGAGGCGTCGAAGCTCAACGCGCATGAACGCACGGTGGTGCGCCGCGACAGCCTGGGCTTCGTCTACCAGTTCCATCATCTGCTGCCGGATTTCAACGCGACCGAGAACGTCGTCCTGCCGCAGCTCGTCCACGGCGCCACGCGCGCCGAGGCGGATGCGCGGTCGGCGGAGTTGCTGACGCAGCTCGGCCTTGGCCACCGCCTGACGCACCGGCCGAGCCAGCTGTCGGGCGGCGAGCAGCAGCGCGTCGCGGTCGCCCGCGCGCTCGCGAACAAGCCGGCTTTGGTGCTCGCGGACGAGCCGACGGGCAATCTCGACGAGCATACCGCCGACATCGTCTTCGCCGAATTCGTCCGGCTGGTCCGCGAGCAGGGCACCGCGGCGCTGGTCGCGACGCATAACGAGCGCCTCGCCGCGCGGATGGACCGCGTGTTCCGGCTCCACGAAGGTCGGCTGGCGTGACCTGGGACGCGACGCCGACGCTCGTCGGGCGTCACGTCACGCTCCGCCCGCTGGTCGCCGACGACAAGGACGCGCTCGTCGCCGCCGCGTCGGCGGACGATCTGTGGGACCTGTTCTACGCCAACGTCGCGATGATGAAGGCGCCCGATCGCTGGTTCGACGCCGCGTTCCGCGAGCAGGCGTTCGGCCGTGCGCGGATCTTCGCGGTGGTCGCAGGTGACACCGTCGTCGGGAGCACCCGCTTCATGCGGATGAACGCGGGGCACAGGCGGCTCGAGATCGGCGGCACCTTCTACGCGACCGCGGTGCAGCGCACCGGCGTCAATACCGATGCCAAGCTGATGCTGCTGACGCATGCGTTCGAGACGCTCGGCTGCGCATGCGTCCAGATCCGCACCGACAGCCTCAACAAGCGGTCGCAGGCCGCGATCGAACGGCTCGGCGCGAAACGCGACGGCGTGCTGCGCGGGCATCAGGTGATGGCGGACGGCCGCTTGCGCGATACTGTCGTGTACAGCATCTTGGCGCATGAATGGCCGGGCGTCCGTCAGAACCTGACGTATCTGCTTAGCCGCCACGGGAGTGCTGCATGACCGCGATCACCGATTTCACCGTCAAGGCCGCCGACGGCACGCCCGCCGCGCTCGAGGCGTATCGCGGCAAGGTGCTGCTGATCGTCAACACCGCGTCCAAATGCGGGTTCACACCGCAATATGAGGGGCTCGAGGCGCTCCACCGCAACTATGCCGAGCGCGGGTTCGAGGTGCTCGGGTTTCCGTGCAACCAGTTCGGCGGGCAGGAGCCGGGCGATGCGGCGGAGATCGCGAATTTCTGTTCGCTGACCTACGACGTGACGTTTCCGGTGTTCGCGAAGGTAGACGTCAATGGTGGGGACGCGAATCCGCTGTTCGAGCGGCTGAAGGCGGATGCCCCGGGTGTGCTCGGGTCGAAGGCGATCAAGTGGAACTTCACCAAGTTTCTGGTCGATCGGGAGGGGAGGGTGGTCGATCGGTACGCGCCGACGACCAAGCCGGCGGATATTCGGGTGGATATCGAGAAGCTGCTGTAGAACTTCCGCTACCACCGGCACTTCGACTGCCACCCCTGCACCCCCATACCACCCCGGCGAAGGCCGGGGCCCAGTTGGAAAGGTCGCAGTAACAAAGCGTAGACCTTAGTTAGCAACGTCCCCCAACTGGGCCCCGGCCTTCGCCGGGGTGGTGTTTGGGGGGCACCCGCGAGAAGAAGCGTGTTCCCCCGCGAAGGCGGGGGCCCAGACTGGGCTCCCGCCTTCGCGGGGGAACAATGCTACCGAATATTCGAGTGCGCCCGTCTTGCGTGCCGGCGCCGTCCTCAACCCACACTCCCGTCATCCTGACGAAAGTCAGGATCCAGAGCCACGCAGTCCGTCGCCCGCGGCTCTGGATCCTGGGTCGAGCCCAGGATGACGGACGAAGCTTGGGCGGAGGCGCCGCAAGCCCCGCCGTCCACACTCCCACCTCAATTCATCGCGTCCCAGCCCTGCTCATCCCCCAACGCGACTGGTCGAATCACGCCCGAGCGCCTACCTGCTATCGATGCATTCCGGTTACGTCCCGCTCCGCGTCTTCTCCTGCTACACCATGCTCGACGGCGCCATCGATCCGAAGGCGATTGCCAAGCAGGCGCGCGCGCTGGGCTTTCCCGCGGCGGCGCTGACCGACCGCAACGGGCTGTACGCCGCGATGGCCTATTCGGACGCCGCCAAGAAGGACGGCGTGCAGCCGATCATCGGCGTGATGCTGGGCCTCAGCCGCCCCGACATGCCCGACGGCGTCGCCACCCCGTTCGACTGGATCGCGCTCTATGCGCAGAACGCAAAGGGCTACGACAACCTCTGCGCACTCGTGTCGATGGCGCATCTCGACCGCCCGATCGAAATGCCCGCGCATGTCGATTTCGCCGCGCTCGAACGCCACACCGACGGGCTGATCGCGCTGACCGCGGGCGGCGAGGGTGGTCTCGCGCGGCTGTTCGCCGAAGGCCAACCCGACCGCGCCCGCGCCTATCTCGACCGCCTTCAGGGGCTGTTCGGCGACCGGCTGTATATCGAGCTGTCGCGCCGCGGCGATGCGACCGAGATGGCGGCCGAGGCCGATCTCATCGACATCGCGTACGAGCGCAACCTGCCGCTGGTCGCGACCAACCCGTGCTGCTTCACCGAAAGCGCGTTCGGCGACGCGCACGACGCCATGCTCTGCATCGCGCATTCGACCTATGTCGAGACCGAGGACCGCATCCGCAGCTGCCCCGAAGCATGGATGAAGCCCGCCCCGGTGATGCACGAGATGTTCGCCGACCTGCCCGAGGCGATCGCCAATACGCTGGTCGTAGCCCAGCGCTGCGCGGTGATGGCGCCGTACCGCAAGCCGATCCTCCCCAGCCTCGCCGGCGATATCGAGGGCGAGGCCAAGCTGCTGCGCGACGACGCCGAGGCCGGGCTCGAAAAGCGTCTGGCGCGCATCACCGAGCTGCAGGGAGAGGGCGAGGACGGCTGGCGTGAGGTGTATCGCAAGCGCCTCGCGTTCGAGGTCGACGTGATCGTGCAGATGGGCTTTCCCGGCTACTTCCTTATCGTCGCCGACTTCATCAAATGGGCGAAGGATCACGACATTCCGGTCGGCCCGGGCCGTGGGTCTGGCGCAGGCTCGGTCGTTGCCTGGGCGCTGACGATCACCGATCTCGATCCGATCAAGCTGGGGCTGCTGTTCGAGCGCTTCCTGAACCCGGAACGCGTGTCGATGCCCGATTTCGACATCGATTTCTGCGAAACCCGCCGCGTCGAGGTGATCCGCTACGTCCAGGAGAAATATGGCCGCGACCAGGTCGCGCAGATCATCACCTTCGGTAAGCTGAAGGCACGCGCGGTGCTGAAGGACACCGGCCGCGTGCTCCAGATGAGCTATGGCCAGATCGACCGCCTCGCAAAGCTCGTCCCCAACCACCCGACCGATCCCTGGACGCTCGAGCGCGCGCTGAACGGCGTCGGCGAGCTCGCCAAGGAATATGCCAACGACAATGGCGTGCGAAAGCTGCTCGATCTGGCGATGAAGCTGGAGGGGTTGCCGCGCCACTCGTCGACGCACGCCGCGGGCGTGGTGATCGGCGACCGGCCGCTCGCACAGCTCGTGCCGCTCTACCGCGATCCGCGCTCGGACATGCCCGTCACGCAGTTCGACATGAAATATGTCGAGGGCGCAGGGCTCGTGAAGTTCGACTTTCTCGGGCTGAAGACGCTGTCGGTGCTCCAGAAGGGCGTGCAGTTGCTCGCCAAGCGCGGCGTCAAGGTCGATCTCGACGCGCTCGAATGGGATGATGCCGGCGTCTACGCGCTGCTCCAGAAGGGCGACACGGTCGGCGTGTTCCAGCTCGAATCGGAGGGCATGCGCCGCACGCTGTCCGCGGTGCGCCCGTCCAATTTCGGCGATATCATCGCGCTCGTGTCGCTGTACCGACCGGGCCCGATGGACAATATCCCGTCGTTCGGGCGCCGCAAGAACGGCACCGAGACGATCGAATATCCGCACCCCGCGCTCGAGACGATCCTGTCGGAGACCTACGGGATCTTCGTCTACCAGGAACAGGTCATGCAGGCCGCGCAGATCCTCGCCGGCTTCTCGCTCGGCGGCGCCGATCTGCTGCGCCGCGCGATGGGCAAGAAGATCAAGGCCGAGATGGACGCGCAGCGCGCGATCTTCGTCGAGGGCTGCGCCAAGGTGAACAACATCCCGAAGGCGAAGGCCAACGAGCTGTTCGACTTGATCGACAAGTTCGCAGGGTACGGCTTCAACAAGAGCCACGCGGCCGCCTATGCGCTGCTCGCCTATCAGACCGCGTGGCTGAAGGCGCATTACCCGCACGAATTCTTCGCCGCCTCGATGTGCTACGACCTCCACCAGACCGACAAGCTGGCGATCTTTACCGACGACATGCGGCGTCTGGGCATCGTCACGCTGCCGCCGTGCATCAATGCGAGCCAGGCCGAGTTCGACGTCGAGGTCCTGCCCGACAACGAGGAAGAAGACTGTTCACCCGCGAAGGCGGGTGCCCAGACTGGGTCCCCGCCTTCGCGGGGAAGCAATCTGGCGGTGCGCTATGCGCTCGGTGCGCTCAAGAGCGTCGGCGAAGGCGCGATGGAGAAGCTCGTCGTCGAGCGCGTCGAGAACGGTCCGTTCGCCGGGCTCGACCAGCTGGCCAAGCGAGTCGATCCGCGCCTGCTCAACAAGCGCCAGCTCGAGACGCTCGCCGCCGCGGGCGCGTTCGACTCGTTCGAGCCCAACCGGGCGGGCATCCATGCCACCGCCGAGACGATCCTCGCGATCGCCGCGCGCACGCACGAGCAGAAGACCAGCGGGCAGGGCGGGCTGTTCGGCGATGCCGAACCCGCGGGCGACGCGATCAAGCTGCCGCCGTCGGTGCGCTGGACGCTCAGCCAGCGGATGGACCAGGAGAAGGAGGCGTTCGGCTTCTATTTCTCCGCGCACCCGGTCGATCGCCACCGCCACATCGCCAACAGCCACGGCGCGCGCGCCTATACCGCGCTGTCCGAACTCAACATCCCCGACGACGGCAGCCGCGCGGGCGCGACGATGGCGGTGCTGGTCGAGGACGCGCGCTACCGCACGTCCGCGCGCGGCAAGCGGTTCATGATGGCGCAGTGTTCGGACGCGAGCGGCCAGTTCATGGCGACGTGCTTCGACGAGCAGGTCTCGAAGGATCTGGAGGAAGCCGCCAAGGCCGGCGGCTGCGGGCTCATCACCGTCGAGCTCGATCGCAAGCCCGGCGAGGACACGCCGCGCGTCAGCATCAAGCGGATCCAGCCGTTCGAGGGGCTCGCCAACCTCGCGCGGTTCCAGGTCGTGGTGACGATCTCGGACATGGCCGCGTTCGCCGGTCTCGCATCGTTGCTCGCCGACCATCGCGGTGCGCGCGGCGAGGTGCGGGTGAAGGCGCAACTGCCCGATGGCGAGCTGTGCGTGCTGCTCGGCCGCGACTTCCTGCTCGACGGCGAACTTGCGGAGCACATCGAGTCGTTGCACGGTGTGACCAAGGTGGAGCTGAAGACCTCTGAAACGAGGCTCGCTCTGGTCGGATAACAGCTTGGGAGAGCGAGAATGCTGGGTGGAATGCAGGATTTCGAGCTTCGTGTTCCCCGGCTGATCGACCACGCCGCGCGCGAACACGGGGCGAGGGAACTCGTCAGCTACTGGGCCGATGGTCGCGAGACGCGCACGACCTGGTCGGGCATTGCCCGCGACGCGCGCAAGCTCGCGCAGGCGCTCGAAAAGCTCGGCGTCGCGGCCGGTGACCGCGTCGCGACGCTCGCGATGAACCATGCGTATCACCTCGTCGCCTGGTACGGCACGATCGGGATGGGCGGCGTGATCCACACGATCAACCCGCGCCTGTTCGACGAACAGCTCGTATACATCGCCAACCACGCCGAAGACCGCGTGATGCTCTACGACAAGGCATTCCAGCCGCTCGTCGACCGGCTGCGCGGCCAGTGGACCAGCGTCCGCCATTATATCTGCTTCGACGATCTTGGGCCCGACGGTTTCCAGGCGCTGCTGGATGCCGAGGATGGCGACTATGACTGGGTCGAGGGCCCCGAGCGCGATCCGTGCATGCTTTGCTACACCAGCGGCACCACGGGTAATCCGAAGGGCGTGCTCTACACGCACCGCTCGACGATGATCCACGCGATGGCGGAGGTCGCGCCTTGGGTATTCGATCTGTCGCCGAGCGCGGTGGTGCTGCCGGTCGTGCCGATGTTCCACGCCGCCGCCTGGGGGCTGCCGTTCGCCTGCGCGCTGTCGGGGGCCAAGGTCGTCTATTCGGCGGTGAACGATCCCGCGGTGCTGTGCCGGTTGATGAATCAGGAGCGCGTCACGCATTCGGCGGGCGTGCCGACCGTGTGGCTGGCGATGTTCGGCCATATGGATGCGACCGGCGAGGCGCCCGAGCATCTGAAGCTGGTGACGATCGGCGGCTCGGCGGCGCCGCGCGCGATGATCGACCGGATCATGCGGATGGGCGCCGATGTGAAGCACCTCTGGGGCATGACCGAGACCTCGCCGATCGGCACCGCGGGCTTCGCGCCGCCGCACTGGGACGACATGACGCATGACGAGAAGCTCGATCTCGTCGGCAAGCAGGGCAGCGTCCCCTTCGGGATCGAACTGCGCATCGTCGACGACGAGGGGACCGTCCTCCCGCGCGACGGGTCGATCGCGGGCAAGCTCCAGGTCCGCGGGCCGTGGGTCGTCCAGCGCTATTTCGGCGCGGACGAGGATGCGGTCGATGCGGAGGGCTGGTTCGACACCGGCGACGTCGCGATGCTCCATACCGACGGTACGATGCAGATCACCGATCGCTCGAAGGACGTCATCAAGTCGGGCGGCGAATGGATCAGCTCGGTCGATCTCGAAAACGCGGCTGTCGGGTGTCCGGGCGTCGCGGAGGCGGCGGCGATCGGCGTGTACCATCCCAAATGGGACGAACGGCCTGTGCTCATCGTCGTGCGCAAGCCCGGCAGCGAGGTTGGCGAGCAGGCGATCCTCGCGCATCTGGCGGGGCATGTCGCCAAATGGTGGCTGCCCGACGCGATCGTGTTCGTCGACGAGTTGCCGCATACGGCGACGGGGAAGCTGCTCAAGACGGCGCTGCGCGACCGGTTCAAGGATTATGCGCTGGTGGCGGTGTAGGGCGACGGCGGCGGAGGGACGCGTCGTGTCACCGACGTTTGAGACACCAAAGTCGGGCACAGCACCGCCCGTCATCCCAGCGAAAGCTGGGACCTTCACGTGGCATGCGCTGCGGCCCGAACCGGGAGATCCCAGCTTTCGCTGAGATGACGATGGTGGCTGGTGCGTGGCGTGCCTGGGGTGAGGTGCGATGCGCGTGCGGTTCTCGCTTCCTTGTTCTCCCGCGAAGGCGGGAGCCCAGTCTGGGTCCCCGCCTTCGCGGGGATACACACTTGTTTGGGGCTGGCTGGATACGCTTCCACCCCAGATCATTTCGCACTTGCACAATGCCGACGATCCAGCGAGCTTGTCACAATGACAGTCGGCCCCCCGATCCTGCGTACTGGTGCGAACGAGGCGAACGCCGTCACGCTGCCCGCGCGGCCGGAGGCGCTGCGTCTCGATCCCACCGAAACCGCGGTGATCGTCATCGACATGCAGAACGCCTATGCGTCGCCCGGCGGCTATGTCGACACCGCGGGCTTCGACATCGCCGGCGCGGCCGCCACGATCGCGCAGATCGCCAAGGTCCTCGCCACCGCGCGCGCCGCGGCGATGCCGGTGGTCTTCCTCCAGAACGGTTGGGACGCGGACTATGTCGAGGCGGGCGGCCCCGGCTCGCCCAACTGGCACAAGTCCAATGCGCTCAAGACAATGCGCGCGCGCGCCGAACTGCACGGCCAATTCCTCGCGCGCGGCGGCTGGGATTACGAGATCGTCGATGCGCTGAAACCCCAGCCCGGCGACATCCGCGTCCACAAGACGCGCTATTCGGCGTTCTTCAATTCGCAGCTCGACAGCATCCTGCGGTCGCGCGGCATCCGCAACCTCGTCTTCGTCGGCATCGCCACCAACGTCTGCGTCGAGAGCACGCTGCGCGACGGCTTCCACCTCGAATATTTCGGTGTGATGCTGGAGGATGCGACGCATCACCTCGGGCCGCCCGAGATGCAGGCGGCCACCGTCTACAATGTCGAGAAATTCTTCGGCTGGGTCAGCACCGTCAGCGATTTCTGCGGCTCGTTCGGGCAGTTGCCGAAGTGACGCACCGCACACGCCCGTTCGTGCTGAGCGAACTCGAAGCCCCGCCACCACCCATGCCCTTCGACGTCGCTCAGGGCGAACGGAGGTAGAGGAGCCGACCATGCCGTTCGACGCCATCAACCCGCCGCAGTTCCCGACCCCGATCGCGCCCTATTCGGCGGCGGCGAAGGCCGGCAACACGGTGTACGTCTCGGGGGTGCTGGCGCTGGGCGAGGGGGGCATCGTGTTGCATGTCGGCGACGCCGCGGCGCAGACCCGCGCGGTGCTGGAGACGATCAAGACAACGCTCGAGGCCGCGGGCGCGACGATGGCGGATATCGCCTTCAACCACATCTTCCTGAAAGACCTCGCCGACTATGCCGCGTTCAACACGGTGTATGCCGAGTATTTCCCCGGCCCCAAGCCCGCACGCTACTGCATCAAGACCGAGCTGGTGAAACCCGACTGCCTTGTCGAGATCGCCAGCATCGCCCACCTCGCCTGATGCCCGACGCAGGCGGCATCCACTGGGAGTCGCACGGCCAGCCGGACGGGCCGGCGATCCTGTTGTCGAGCGGTCTTGGCGGATCGGGCAGCTATTGGCAGCCTAATCTCGCCGCGCTCGCCGCCCGCCACCGCGTCATCACCTATGATCACCGCGGCACCGGCCGCTCCGATCGCCATGTCGCGGGCGATCTCACCGTGGAGGCGATGGCCGCCGACGTCGTCGCGCTGATCGATGCGATCGGGATCGATCGCTGCACCTTTATCGGCCACGCGCTCGGCGGGCATATCGGCCTCGCGCTCGCGCTCGCAGCGCCCACCCGGCTCGACCGGCTCGTCGTGATCAACGGCTGGGCCAAGCTCGACCTCCACACCGCGCGCTGTTTCGACACGCGGCTCGCACTGCTGCGCAACAGCGGCCCGCGCGCCTATCTCCACGCGCAGCCGCTGTTCCTCTACCCGCCGCAATGGATCGCCGATCACCATGATGCGCTCCAGGACGAGGAGGAGGTGCTCCTCGCGCACTTCCCCGGCGCGGACATGATCGAGCGGCGGGTGGCGGCGGTGCGGCGCTTCAACATCGCCGGCCGCCTCGACGAGATTCGCGTGCCGACGCTGCTGGTCGCGTCGGACGACGACATGCTGGTGCCGCCGTCCGCTTCCGAAAAGCTCGCCGCCGGCATCCCCGGTGCGCTGCTCGCGCGGATGGCGGTGGGCGCGCACGCCTGCAACGTCACGCGGGCGGCGCATTTCAACATGTGGCTGCTCGACTGGCTCGACGGCGAATAGGAGCGGCATATGCAGGTCGGCGTCTTCGTTCCCATCAACAATAATGGCTGGCTGATCAGCGAAACCGCGCCGCAGTACAAACCGAGCTTCGATCTCAACAAGGCGATCGCGCAGGCGGCCGAGAAACACGGGCTCGATTTCCTGCTGTCGATGATCAAGCTGCGCGGCTTTGGCGGCAAGACCGAGTTCTGGGATTACGGGCTGGAGAGCTTCACGCTGATGGCCGGGCTTGCTGCGGTCACCGAGCGGATCAAGATCTTCGCGACCTGCCCGACTCTGCTCATCCCGCCCGCTTATGCAGCGCGGATGTGCAACACGATCGACTCGATCAGCCATGGCCGGTTCGGGCTGAACCTCATCACCGGCTGGCAGCCGCCCGAATATACGCAGATGGGGATGTGGCCCGGCGACGAGCATTTCCGCAACCGCTACACGATGCTCGACGAATATGCGCACATCCTGCGCGAGCTGTGGGACGAGGGGACGTCCGACTTCAAGGGCGACTATTACCAGATGACCGACTGCCGGGTCTGGCCCAGGCCAACCGGCGACATGAAGATCATCTGCGCCGGATCGTCCGACGACGGCCTCGCCTTCTCCGCCAAATGGGCGGACTATGCCTTCTGTCTGGGGAAGGGCGTCAACACGCCCACCGCGTTCGCGGTCAACAACGAACGCCTCGCGCTTGCGACTTCGAAGACCGGTCGCGACGTGCAGGTCTTCGTCCTGATCATGATCATCGCCGCCGAAACCGACGACGCGGCGATGGCCAAGTGGCAGCATTACAACGCGGGCGTCGATGTCGAGGCGATCGCGTGGCTGATGGATCAGGGCGCGAAGGACACGCACAATAAGGACACCAACGTCCGCCAGCTCGCCGCCCCCGAAGGCGCGGTGAATATCAACATGGGCACGCTGGTCGGCTCGTATGAAAGCGTCGCGCGGATGCTCGACGAGATGGCTGCGGTGCCGAACACCGGCGGCGTTTTGCTCACCTTCGACGATTTCCTCGAAGGGGTGGAGGCGTTCGGGACGCGGATCCAGCCGCTGATGACCAGTCGGGCGAGCGTGGCTTAGATTGCGCGGCCCTGCGCCGGAGGCGGGCATGACTGAGCTACGACTATACATCTACCACCCCGGCGAAGGCCGGGGCCCAGTTGGGGGACGGAGGTAACGAGTAGCGGAGCTCCGTTACAACGACCTTTCCAACTGGACCCCGGCCTTCGCCGGGGTGGTGCGTGGGTTGGCATGGCTGAACTCGCCATCCGTCGTGGAGGGATGGGCGTTCAGCAATCCACCAACCCTGTTTCCCCGCGAAGGCGGGGACCCAGACTGGACTCCCGCCTTCGCGGGAGAACAAGGAGCGCTATGACCGGCCGCGCTACGCGGAGCGCGGCGTGCGCTTGGCCTTCCGGATACGCGGCTCGACCAGCATGTCCGCCGCCTTCTTGATCTCCTGCCGAAGCTCGTCGCGCTTTTCGTGGATCGAGGCGATCACCGGCCCCATCGCCACGCCGAGATCGACCAGCACCGCCTCGGCCAGTTGCAGCGAGCTCTCCAGCGTCTCCGGCACCGCGTCCGTCACACCGGCGCGGTAGAGCTCGGCGGCGTGCGCGGTATCGCGCGCACGCGCGACGATCGGCAGGTCCGGTGCCAACGCACGCACGCGCCGCGCGAGCCGCACCGTCAGTACGGGATCGTCCATCGTCAGGATCAGTGCCTTCGCCGTGTGCAGCTTCAGCCGATCGACCAGTTCCGCGCGCGAGACGTCGCCGAACAGCACCGGGTGCCCTTGCCGCCGCGCGGCTTCGACCGAATCGATATCCGCCTCGACCGCGACATATTTCTGACCGTGGACCGCGAGCATGTCCGCCACCATGTTCCCGACCCGGCCGAAGCCAATCACGACCGTGCCCGGACCGTCGTCGTCGATCTCGATATCACTCGTATCGGCGACCGACCGGCTCTCCAGATGGCGCGAGACGGTGCGGCCGAGCTTGGCGAGCAGCGGCGTGATCGTCAGCCCGATCGCAGTGACGGTCTGCCAGAAGGTCGCGGTCGAGGGCAGGATCAGCTGCGCCTGCGCGGCGGTGGCGAGCACGATCAGCGTCGTCTCGGACGGGCTGCCCATCAGCAGGCCGGTCTCGGCCGCCACGCCGCGCCGCGAATTGGCGACGCGCAGGAACAGGAACGTCACGATCGCCTTGACCGCGACGACGCCCGTCACCGCGAGCAGCAGCGACGGCCAGTTCTGCGCGATCAGCCGCAGGTCGAGGCTCATGCCGACAGAGATCAGGAACACGCCGAGCGCCAGGCCCTTGAACGGCGCGGTGATCACCTCGACCTCGCTGTGGTATTCGGTTTCCGCGATCAGCAGCCCGGCGAGCAGCGCGCCGACGATCGGCGACAGCCCGGCGGCGGTGGTCGCGACACTGGCGACGATGACGACCAGCAGCGACGCTGCAAGGAACAGCTCGGGGCTTTTGGTCCGCGCGGCCTGTCCGAACAGCCGCGGCAGGACGACCCGCCCGCCGACATACATCGCGACCACCGTCAGGCCCCCGCGTAACGCCACCCCGGCGATATCCGCCCAGCCATCGGCGCTTGCAGTCGGCGCGAGCGCACCGAGCACGAAGATGATCGGGACGAGCGCCAGATCCTCGAACAACAGCATCGCGAACGCGCCGCGCCCGACCGCGCCGGTGGTGCCGACGAGCGGCAGGACCAGCGCGGTCGACGACAGCGCGAGCGCGAACCCCAGCCCGATCGCGCCGGCCCATCCCTGGCCGATGAAGTGGAGCGCGACGCCGATGATCAGCGCGGAGCCGATCAGCTCGGCCGCGCCGGTGCCGAACACCAGCCGCTTCATCGACCATAGCCGCTTGAACGAGAGTTCGAGCCCGATCGAGAACAGCAGCAGGATGATCCCGAACTCGGCGAACGGCTCGATCGATTCGGGGTTCGAGATGGTGAGGTAATAGAGCCACGGCGCGACGCCGGTGAGCGCACCAAGCCCGGCGGGGCCGACGAGCAATCCGACCAGGATGAACCCGATGACCGGGCTCACCTTGAATCGCGCAAATGCGGGGATCACCAGCCCGGCAGCGCCGAGAATGACGAGCGCGTCGCTGAAGCTGTGGTTGTCGAGCCGTAATGCCATGCCTGCAACCTTAGGGGAGGCGTGGCGGAATTGTCACCCGTGGTGTTGCATGGGTGGCATGTGGTGTTCGGGTCTGATCTCCCCCTCCGTCATCCTGACGAAAGTCAGGATCCAGAGCCACGAAGGACGGTCCTTTATTACTCTTGATCCTGACTTTCGTCAGGATGACAGGAAGGGGGCAGTGGCCGAAGAAAAACCCCGCTCCCGTCATCGGGGAGCGGGGGAATCCAGTTACGCCCAGTTGGCCATTTCAGCTTCGAGGTTCGCGCGGACCTGCTCGAAGAACTGCTCGGTCGTCATCCAGGGCTGGTCGGGGCCGATCAGGATTGCGAGATCCTTGGTCATGTGGCCGTTCTCGACCGTCTGGACGCAGACGCGCTCGAGCGTCTCGGCGAACTTCGTGACGTCGGGCGTATCGTCGAACTTGCCGCGATACTTCAGGCCACCCGTCCAAGCGAAGATCGACGCAATCGGGTTGGTCGAGGTCGCCTTGCCCTGCTCGTGCATGCGGAAGTGGCGCGTGACGGTGCCGTGCGCGGCTTCGGCCTCGACGGTCTTGCCGTCCGGGGTCAGCAGGATCGAGGTCATGAGGCCGAGCGACCCGAACCCTTGCGCGACCTGGTCCGACTGGACGTCGCCGTCATAGTTCTTGCAGGCCCAGACGAACTCGCCGTTCCACTTGAGCGCGCTGGCGACCATGTCGTCGATCAGGCGATGCTCGTAGACGATGCCCGCTTCCTTGAACTTGTCCTTGAACTCGGCCTCGAACACCTCGGCGAACAGATCCTTGAAGCGGCCGTCATAGGCCTTGAGGATCGTGTTCTTGGTCGACAGGTACACCGGCCACTTCAGGTTCAAGCCGTAATGCATCGAGGCGCGTGCGAAATCGCGGATCGAATCGTCGAGATTGTACATCGCCATCGCGACGCCCGCCGACGGGAACTGGAACACTTCGCGGTCGATCGTCGCGCCGTCATCGCCTTCGAACACGAGGCGCAGCTTGCCGGGGCCGGGGACGAGGAAATCGGTCGCGCGATACTGGTCGCCGAACGCATGACGGCCAACGACAATCGGGTGAGTCCAGCCAGGGATCAGGCGTGGGACGTTCTTGATGACGATCGGCTCGCGGAAGATCGTGCCGCCGAGGATGTTGCGGATCGTGCCGTTCGGCGACTTCCACATCTTCTTCAGGCCGAATTCGGTCACGCGCTGCTCGTCGGGCGTGATCGTCGCGCACTTCACCGCGACGCCGTGCTTCTGCGTGGCGAGCGCGCTGTCGATCGTGACCTGGTCGTCGGTCGCGTCGCGATGCTCGACGCCGAGATCGTAATAATCGAGCTGGATGTCGAGATACGGCTTGATCAGGCGCTCGCGGATCCATTCCCAGATGATCCGGGTCATCTCGTCGCCGTCGATCTCCACGATCGGATTCTTTACCTTGATCTTCGCCATGTGCGCGTCCTTCGGGGGAGGGGTTTGACGAGCGTCTAGGGGAGCGCGTCGCGTCGATCAACCGTTGGCCAACCACCCGGCAACCGTTGGCCCTGTAAGGAAAAGCCGGTTCATCGTTGTATCGCGCGTCGTGCACGGATAGACCCGCGCGTTATGGCATCGCTCGACAAGCCGCCCGTCACGACCTCCACGGTCAAATGGCGATTTCCCGCAGTCCATCCGGAAGGCCACAAATACGTCGCGATCGCGACCGGCGTCACGCTGCTGCTGGCGATGGTCAGCCACGTGTTGTTCTGGCCGATGGTTGGCGTGGTGATCTGGGTTGCGACGTTCTTCCGCGATCCGGTCCGCACCACACCGCAGGGCGAGGGGCTGGTCGTCGCACCGGCCGACGGGCTGATCACGATGATCCAGCGCGTTCCCATCCCGCGCGAGCTCGCCGGCGAAAATGGCCTCGGCGATGCGCCGCTGGTGCGCGTCTCGATCTTCATGTCGGTGTTCGACGTGCACATCAACCGCACCCCGATTGCTGGGACGATCCGTCAGGTGGTCTATATCTCGGGCAAGTTCCTCAACGCCGATCTCGACAAGGCGAGCGAAGAGAATGAGCGCCAGCATTTCGTGGTCGAGGACCGCACCGGAATGCGGATCGGCTTCACGCAGATCGCCGGCCTCGTTGCGCGCCGTATCCTGGGCTTCGTGAAGGCGGGTGACATGGTCGCAGCTGGCCAGCGGATCGGCCTGATCCGGTTCGGCAGCCGGGTCGACGTGTATCTGCCCGATCATGTCGTGCCGCAGGTATGCCTCGGCCAGCGCAGCATCGCGGGCGAGACCGTCCTGGGTCGTGTCGGTGGCGTGCCAGTCGGGGGTATCGCGCAGTGATGGACCGCGACGATATCGACGACGGCTCGACCGATTCGATCGAAGGCCGCGGGCGGGGACGCTTCGGCCGCACGCGCCGTGCGCCGCGTGGGCTTCCCTTGCGCGCGGTCGCGCCCAACGCGGTAACGGCGCTTGCGCTGTGCTCGGGTCTCAGCGGCGTGCGATTCGCAATCGGCGGGCAATGGGAAAGCGCCGTTGCGATGATCATGGTCGCGGGCGTTCTCGATGGCCTCGACGGCCGGATCGCGCGGATGCTGCATGGCGAGAGCCGGTTCGGTGCCGAACTCGATTCGCTGTCGGACGCGATCTCGTTCGGCGTTGCGCCGGCCCTGATCGTCTATCTCTGGTCGCTCGCCGCGCTGCCGCGGGTGGGCTGGATCTGCGCGCTAATCTTCGCGGTATTCTGCGCGCTGCGCCTCGCGCGGTTCAACGCCAAGATCGACGAAAGTCACCAGCCGCATAAATCTGCCGGTTTCCTGACCGGCGTGCCAGCGCCCGCCGGCGCCGGCCTTGCACTGATGCCGATGTTCTTCTGGTTCTGGACCGACGAGGCGCGCTTCGCATCGCCCTATTTCGTCGCGCCATGGGTCGCATTCATCGCGCTGCTGATGGTATCAAGCGTCGCGACCTATTCCTGGGGCTCGCTCAAGCTGCGTAGCAATGTGCGGTTCGAGGCCCTCGCGCTCGTCGTCCTGCTCGGTGCCGCGATGGTGAGCGCGCCATGGCATACGCTCAGCATCATCTGCGTGCTGTACCTGATCTCGATGCCGTTCAGCATCGCCAGCTACGCCAAGATCAGGCGGCAGCGTTCCAGCGGCGCGCGGACGACGGAGTCGTCGTCGACGCCCAGCGCCTGACAGCGATCCGGCGCTCGGCGACTGCGAGCGTCCGGAGCGGCTGGAAGGCGGGTTCGACATTGCCCAGCGCAAGCCGGACGATGCGATCCCATTGTGGCGCGATCGACGATACGATCATCATGCCTGCGACCGCGAATGCACCTGCAAAAACCATGAAGCTCAGAACCAACATCACGTCCGCCTTCCTATGAGTTGCGAACAAATTCCTAATATCCGCAAACACTTGGTCAGAAACATCGTTCCACTCGTCGCATTTCGAATCTCGCCCTGCCGGGGTGATTCCGCGCCGAGTCGAACATCTGTTCCTCTCTGAGCCCTTTATGTTCTCATTGCGTTCCATGAGTCAAGCTGTGGTTGAGCGATTGCGTTTCGGGTAAAGCCACGCTAAGGGGCGCGCCTCTAACCCCGCATGGGAGGCATCATAGCCCGGTGCGTCACGGTCATTCGGCCAGGACGTCATCCGCTTCCCAGAGGCACAACCGGAAGGATATATCCCTATGGCGGCACCAGTCGTCTCCATGCAGCAGCTCATCGAAACGGGCGCGCATTTCGGCCACCAGACTCACCGGTGGAACCCCAAGATGAAGCCGTACATCTTCGGTGATCGTAACGGCGTCCACATCCTCGACCTCTCGCAGACCGTGCCGCTGTTCGCACGCGCGCTCGAGTTCGTCTCGTCGGCCGTCGCCGGTGGTGGCAAGGTCCTGTTCGTCGGCACCAAGCGTCAGGCGCAGGAGCCCGTCGCGGACGCAGCGCGTCGTTCGGGCCAGCACTTCGTCAACCATCGCTGGCTGGGCGGCATGCTCACCAACTGGAAGACCATCTCGGGTTCGATCAAGCGTCTCAAGACGCTCGAGGAAATGCTGTCGGGCGACACCGTCGGCCTGACCAAGAAGGAAGTCCTTCAGCTCACCCGCGAGAAGGACAAGCTCGAGCTTTCGCTCGGCGGCATCCGCGACATGGGCGGCATTCCCGACGTGATGTTCGTGATCGACGCGAACAAGGAAGAGCTGGCGATCAAGGAAGCGAACACGCTGGGTATTCCCGTCGTGGCGATCCTCGATTCGAACGTCTCGCCGGACGGCATCGCGTTCCCGGTCCCCGCGAACGATGACGCCGCCCGCGCCATCCGCCTGTACTGCGAGGCGATCGCGATCGCCGCGACGCGTGGCGGCCAGGAGCAGCAGCGCCGCACCGGTGCTGACGTCGGCGCGATGATCGAGCCGCCGAAGGAAGAGGCCATGGCCGAGCCGACCGTCGAGGCAACCGCCGACACGACGCAGGCTGCGGCGAATGCCGATACCGCTGCCGAGTTCGCAGCTGAGGGTGAGCGCCAGATCGACGCGTAAGCGTCGTCGTCGAACCGTCATGCGGGCGGGGTAGGGCATTGGCTCTGCCTCGCCCGCAACTACATTCAGACCTAAACAAGGATGAGAGACATGGCCGATATCACGGCAGCAATGGTCAAGGATCTGCGCGAAAAGAGCGGCGCAGGCATGATGGATTGCAAGAAGGCGCTCAGCGAGAACGCCGGCGACATGGATCAGGCGATGGATTGGCTGCGGACCAAGGGTCTCGCTGCCGCTGCCAAGAAGTCCAGCCGTACCGCGGCCGAGGGCCTGGTTGGCGTCGCCGTGTCGGGCACCAAGGGTGCTGCGGTCGAAGTCAACTCGGAGACCGATTTCGTCGCCAAGAACGACCAGTTCCAGTCGTTCGTCCGTGACGTGACGCAGATCGCGCTCGCCAAGGGTGGCGACATCGAGTCGCTCAAGTCGCAGGCGATGCCGTCGGGCAAGACCGTCGAGGAAGTCCTGACGAACAACGTCGCGACGATCGGCGAGAACCAGTCGCTGCGCCGCTCGCGCACGCTGGAAGTCAGCAAGGGCGCGGTCGTGCCCTACATCCACAATGCCGCTGCCCCCGGCCTCGGCAAGATCGGCGTGCTCGTCGCGCTCGAATCGGAGGCTTCGGATGAGGTTCTCCAGGCGCTCGGCAAGCAGCTCGCGATGCACATCGCAGCCGCCTTCCCGAAGGCGCTGAACGAAGCCGACCTCGACGAGGGCGAGATCGAGCGCGAGCGCGCGATCGCGACCGAGAAGGCCGCCGAATCGGGCAAGCCTGCCGACATTATCGCCAAGATGGTTGAAGGCGGTATCGCCAAGTACCGCAAGGAGCATGCGCTGGTCAGCCAGCTGTTCGTGATGGACGGCAAGACCAAGATCTCCGACGTCGTCGCCAAGGCCGGCAAGGATGCGGGCGCCGAGATCAAGCTGGTGGACTATGTCCGCTTCCAGCTCGGCGAAGGCATCGAGAAGGAGCAGTCCGACTTCGCAGCCGAGGTTGCTGCAGCGTCGGGCGTTCCGCAGGCGTAAGCTGACTCTTTCCCTCGCCCCTACGGGGATAGGGAAGGGGCCCGCGGCCGCCTGGCCGTGGGAAGGGTGAGGGGAGTGGTGAGGTCTTGAGCCTCACGCCCCCTCATCCGGCCCTGCCGGGCCACCTTCTCCCCCGAGGGGAGAAGGATAAGGCGGTGCTATTCCACCCAGCCACGATCGGTTCCCGCCTCCCCGGGAATGGCAGTACCAGTCCCGCGCGCACTCCCGCGACCGATGATTTTCCGTCGCTTTGCCGTGGAGAGATGGTGCAGGCCTCGCGCGGCGCTTCCCATCGTGGCGCTCGCCGCCTAAGGTCCGCGCCGCCCCGCCAATCACAATTCGAGATTTATGACGCCTCCGCGCTTCAAACGTATTTTGCTGAAACTGTCGGGCGAGGTCCTGATGGGATCGTCCGGCCTGTCGATCGACACCGAGGTCACCGCGCGCGTCGCGGGCGAGATCGCCGATGTCAAAGCCAAGGGCTATGAGATCTGCATCGTCGTCGGCGGCGGGAACATCTTCCGCGGCATGGCCGGCGCCGCCCGCGGCATGGACCGCGCGACTGGCGACTACATGGGCATGCTCGCGACCGTCATGAATGCGCTCGCGGTGCAGAACGCGCTCGAGCAGATCGGCATCGACACGCGCGTCCAGTCGGCGATCCCGATGGCGAGCGTCTGCGAGCCGTTCATCCGCCGTCGCGCCGAGCGCCACCTCGAAAAGGGTCGCGTCGTGATCTTCGCGGCGGGCGTCGGCAGCCCCTATTTCACCACTGATTCGGGCGCCGCGCTGCGTGCTGCCGAGATGAAGTGCGATGCGCTGTTCAAGGGAACCTCGGTCGACGGCGTCTACAACGCCGACCCGAAGACCCACCCCGACGCGGTGCGCTACGAGACAGTGTCGTACAGCCGCGTGCTGTCCGACGACCTCAAGGTCATGGACGCCAGCGCGATCGCGCTGTGCCGCGACAACAATATCCCGATCGTCGTCTTCAACATCCGCGAACCCGGCAATCTCGCCGCGGTGCTGGCGGGTGATGGCGTGTCGACGGTCGTTCAGAACGAGCAGGAGAGTTAAGATGGCAGCGTATGACAAGAGCGACCTGGAACGCCGCATGGCGGGTGCCGTCGAAGCGCTGAAGCATGATCTGGCGGGTCTGCGCACCGGCCGTGCGTCGACCGCGCTGCTCGATCCGGTAATGGTCACGGTGTACGGCTCGTCGATGCCGCTCAACCAGGTCGCGACCGTGTCCGCGCCCGAGCCGCGGATGCTGTCGGTGCAGGTCTGGGACAAGTCGAACGTCGGCCCGACCGACAAGGCGATCCGTTCGGCCGGCCTCGGGCTCAACCCGATTGTCGACGGCCAGACGCTGCGTCTGCCGATCCCCGATCTGACCGAGGAGCGCCGCAAGGAACTCGCCAAGCTCGCCGGCCAGTATGCCGAAAAGGCGCGCATCGCGGTGCGCAACGTCCGCCGCGACGGCATGGATTCGCTGAAGGTCGACGAGAAGAAGGGCGTGTTCGGCGAGGACGAGCGCAAGCGTCACGAGACCGAAGTCCAGAAGCTGACCGACAGCATCATCGCCGAGCTCGATGCGACCGCGACCGCCAAGGAAAAGGAAATCCTGGGCAAGTGAGGCCGTTGGCCTCTTCGACTGCGCCGTTGGCTGCCGTCCCGTCGGGCGGGGCGGTGCCGCGTCATGTCGCGATCATCATGGACGGCAATGGCCGCTGGGCGAAGAAGCGGTTCCTGCCGCGCTTCGCTGGGCACAAGGCCGGGGTCGAGGCGGTGCGCAAGGTGACTCGCGCCGCGCGGGCCATGGGGATCGAGGCGCTGACGCTGTACGCGTTCTCGTCAGAGAACTGGCGGCGTCCGGTCGAGGAGGTCAGCGACCTGATGGGATTGCTCCGGCATTTCATCCGGAGCGACCTCGACGAACTCGCGCGCGAGAATGTGCGGCTGCGGGTGATCGGCGACTATCACAGCTTTTCGGCGGATCTCGTCGCGATGGTCGACGATGCGATCGCACGCACCGCGACCAACACCGGCCCGATCCTGGCGATCGCGCTGAACTACGGCGCGCATGCCGAGCTGGTGACCGCCGCGCGGCGCCTGGCCGAGCGCGCGCGCGACGGTTCGCTCGATCCCGCCGACATCGATGCGGCAAAAATCGAGGCTGAACTCGACACGCATGACCTGCCGCCGCTCGACCTGATGATCCGGACGTCGGGCGAGCAGCGTCTGTCGAACTTCCTGTTGTGGCAGGCGGCCTATGCCGAGCTGCTGTTCGTCGACACGCTGTGGCCCGATTTCGACGCCGCTGCGCTTGCCGATGCGGTTGCGGCGTTCGGCCAGCGCCAGCGCCGCTACGGTGGCCTGTGAATCTCACCGATCCCGACAAGGCCCCCGATCAGGCGCTGCGCACGCCGTCCAATCTCCAGCTCCGGATGATCGCCAGCATCGGCATGATCGCCGTGGCGAGCATCGCGCTGACGCTCGGCGGGATCGCGTTCTGGCTGCTCGGCGTCTTCGCCGCGCTGTTCATGATGGCGGAATGGTCGATGCTGCAGGGCGCCGACGCCAAGACCAAGCGCATGACGCAGTTCGCGCTGTCGGTACCGCTCGCGCTGATGGCGCCCGCATCGCTCATCCTGGTGGTGCATGATTTCTTCACGCTCGGGCTGCTCGCGGGCGCCGCGTTCTTCGTCGTCATCACGACGAGGAAGCCGCAGCTTGCGCTCGGCATCCTGTACTGCGGTCTTCCGGTGCTCGCGCTGATGATCATCCGGCGGCAGGACGACGGCATTCTCTACACGCTCTGGGCGCTGTCTCTGGTGTGGGCGTGCGACATCGGCGCGTTCTTCACCGGGCGGACGCTGCGCGGGCCCAAGCTCGCGCCCGTGATTAGCCCGAACAAGACCTGGTCGGGGCTGATCGGTGGCGTTGTGCTGGCCGGTGCGGTCGCGGCGGTCCTGCACACGCACTATGGCCTGCCGATGCGGCTGGCGCTTGCGACGCCGGTGCTCGCCGTGCTCGCGCAGATGGGCGATCTTTATGAGAGTTGGTTGAAGCGGGTGGCAGGCGTGAAGGACAGTGGCAATATCCTGCCCGGGCATGGCGGCGTGATGGATCGCCTCGACGGGCTGGTCCCGGTCGCGCCGATCGCCGCGGCGCTCGTCCTGTTGCCAAATCTCTACGCATGAAGAGCGTCACGATCCTGGGGGCGACCGGTTCGGTCGGCACCTCGACGCTCGACCTGATCGAGCGCGAGCCCGATCGCTTCCGCGTCGTCGCGCTGACCGCGAATTGCGACGTGGGCCGGCTCGCCGAGGCCGCGATTCGCACCAGGGCCGAATTCGCGGTCGTCGCGGACGAGGGGTGTCTTCCCGATCTCCGCGATGCGCTGGCTGGCACCGGAATCCGTGCAGGCGGCGGTGCCGAGGCGATCGCCGAGGCCGCCGCCTCGGGCGCGGACTGGACGATGGGCGCGATCGTCGGCTGCGCGGGGCTGAAGCCGGTGATGGCGGCGATCGAGCAGGGCGGCACCGTCGTGATCGCCAACAAGGAGCCGCTGGTCTCCGCCGGCGACGTCATCCTCGCCGCGGCGAAGCGGACTGGCGCGACTCTGCTGCCGGCCGATTCCGAACATAACGCGATCTTCCAGTGCTTCGATTCGGCGCGTCCCGAACGCGTCCGAAGGATCATCTTGACGTGCAGCGGCGGGCCGTTCCGCGACTGGACGATCGAGCAGATGCGCGACGTCACGCTCGAACAGGCGGTCAAGCATCCCAACTGGTCGATGGGCGCGAAGATCTCGGTCGATTCGGCGACCTGCATGAACAAGGGCCTCGAACTGATCGAGGCCGCGCGGCTGTTCCCGATTGCGCATGACCGGATCGAGATCGTCATCCACCCGCAGTCAGTCGTCCACAGCCTCGTCGATTATGTCGACGGATCGGTGCTGGCGCAGCTCGGGCCCCCCGACATGCGTACGCCGATCGCGCACACGCTGGCCTGGCCCGACCGGATGGCGACTCCGATGGCACCGCTCGATCTCGTCGGAATCGGCCGACTCGAGTTCGAGGCACCCGATCCGGTCCGCTTCCCGGCGCTGCGACTCGCGCGCGAGGCACTGGACGCGGGGGGCGCGCGACCGGCGATTCTCAACGCCGCCAACGAAGTCGCGGTCGAGGCTTTCCTGAAACGGCGTATTTGTTTCCTCGAAATTGCCGCAATCGTCGAACATACATTATCATGTTACGACCCGGCCGCGCCGGACAGCGTCGATGCCGTCTTGGCGATCGATGCAAAGGCGCGGATATTGGCGGGCGAGCGTGTACAGGCCCGTCAATGACGGTCGTCCAGTGAAGGATTACGCGGTTTGATCGAAACACCCGGCATCCTGTTGACCATCCTGTCGTTCGCGCTGGTGATCGGGCCGCTCGTGTTCGTGCACGAGATGGGGCATTATCTTGCCGGGCGCTTTTTCGGGATCAAGGCGGATGCCTTCGCAGTCGGTTTCGGTCGCGAGATTGCCGGGTTCACCGACAGCCGCGGAACGCGCTGGAAGTTCGGGTGGCTGCCGCTCGGTGGCTATGTGAAGTTCGCGGGCGACATGAACCCCGCCAGCCAGCCCTCCGCGGAATGGCTGTCGCTACCTGCCGAAGAGCGCCAGCGCACCTTCCAGTCGAAGCCGGTGTGGCAGCGCGCGATCGTCGTCGCGGCGGGGCCGGTCGTCAATTTCGTCGTCGCGATCCTGATTCTCGCCGGGTTCGCCTTTGCGTATGGCGATATCCGCATGCCGCCGGTCGTCGGCGGCACGCTGCCCGGCAGCCCCGCCGCCGCCGCAGGATTGCAGGCCGGCGACCGGATCACCGCGATCGGCGGCCGATCGGTCGAGACGTTCGACGACCTGGCCCGCTATGCCCGGATCCGCGCCGGCGAGCATACGCAGATCGACGCGGTTCGCGGCGACCAGTCCGTGTCGCGCGATGTCGTGATCGGCACCGAATTGCAGCGCGATCGATTCGGCAACGAATATCGCATCGGCCGTCTCGGGATCGAGGGCGGCAAGCCCGTCATCATCCCCGTCTCTCTCCTCGAAGCCCCCGTCGTCGCGGTGAAGCGCACCGGCGAGATCGTCTCGATGATGGTCGAGACGCTCGGGCAGGTCATCACCGGGCGGCGCTCGGTGAAGGAGCTTGGCGGACCGCTCAGCATCGCCAAGGTGTCGGGCGAGCAGATGTCGCTCGGGCTCGACGCCTATGTCTTCCTGATTGCCCTGGTTTCAATCAATCTGGGGTTCATCAATCTGCTGCCAGTGCCGATGCTCGATGGCGGTCACCTCTTCTTCTATGCGATCGAGGCGGTGCGGCGGCGCCCTGTCGAGCCGCAGGTGCAGGAGTGGGCGTTTCGCGGCGGTCTCGCGGCGATCCTCGCGCTCATGCTGCTGGTGACCTTCAACGATCTCGGCAATTTCGGGCTGTGGAAGAATCTGGCTGGCTTGATCGGCTGACCACGATAGGGCAGGGCGGGCGCGCCTTGTATGTGCACGTTTTTAGGGTGGGTTTGGTGACAGCGATCAACGGTAATGATTTCGCGCGCAAGGGCGCCCTGCTGCTTGCAGGAACGATCCTGTCGGGCGTTCCCGCGCTGGCACAGACTGTGCCCGCAGGTTCCGGGACTCCGGCGCCCGGTAGGCAGGCTGCACCGAAGGCTGTAACGGCCAAGGCTTCTGTGGGTGTAACGCCCGTCGCCGCTCCGGTATCCGCGCGGACGATAAAGACTTTGCGAGTCGAGGGATCGCAGCGCATCGAGCCCGAGACGGTGCTGTCATACACCAAGCTGCGCGTCGGCATTCCATACACCCCGGAAACGCTCGATCAGGCGCTGAAGGATTTGCAGGCGAGCGACCTGTTTGCGGATTACTCGATCGCGGGCGTCGAGGACGGCAACATCGTGCTCCGGGTTCGCGAGAATCCGATCATCAACCGCGTGATCATCGAGGGTAACAAGGCGCTCAAAAGCGACAAGATCACCAAGGAGATCAAGCTCGCGCCGCGCCAGATCTTCACGCGCACCGCGGTCCGCCAGGATATCGGCCGGATCATCGAGCTGTATCGTCGTCAGGGCCGCTTCGCCGCGGTGGTCGATCCCAAGATGGTCAATCTCGACCAGAACCGGGTCGACGTCGTGTTCGAGGTCAGCGAGGGACCGAAGTCCAAGGTTCGCCAGATCAACATCCTCGGCAACGAGGTGTTCTCCGACGACCAGATTCGCGGCCAGATGGCCACCAAGCAGTCGCGCCTGTTCCGCCTGCTGTCGTCGGCGACCAGCTATGACCAGGATCGCCTGTCCTACGATCAGCAGAAGCTGCGCCAGTTCTACCTGACGCAGGGCTATGCCGATTTCCGCGTGACGTCGGCGGTCGCCGAGCTGACCCCGGACAAGAAGGACTTCATCATCACGTACGTGGTGGAAGAAGGTAAGCGCTACAAGTTCGGCGACGTCACCGTCGACAGCCAGATCCGCGACTTCGACAACACCAAGCTGGCAGCCACGCTGCCGCTGAAGAAGGGTGACTGGTACAACGCCAAGCTCGTCGAGGATTCGGTCGACAATCTCAGCCAGACCGCGGGCCTGTTCGGCTATGCGTTCACCGAGGTGAACCCGGAGTTCCAGAAGGACGCCGAAACGCTGACGATGGGGATTAATTTCAACATCGCCGAGGCCAAGCGCACCTATGTCGAGCGGATCGACATCAACGGCAACACGCAGACGCAGGACAAGGTCGTCCGCCGCGAGATCCGCCTGGCGGAAGGCGATGCGTTCAACAGTTTCCAGGTGAAGCGTTCGCAGGATCGCATCAACTCGCTCGGCTATTTCGCGGACAAGATGGAGATCAAGCAGCTGCCGGGCTCGGCGCCCGACCGCGTGATCCTCGAGACGAACCTCGAAGAGAAGTCGACCGGCGAGCTCCAGCTGTCGGCAGGCTATTCGAGCCTCGAGCGCTTCATCGTCCAGGCGAACATCACGCAGCGCAATTTCCGCGGCAAGGGCCAGGAGCTGCGCGCCGGCGTGAACTATTCGAGCTATTCGAAGTCGGTCGAGCTGGGCTTCACCGAGCCGTATCTGTTCGACAAGAACATCGCGCTGGGCGGCGATCTGTTCCGCCGCGATTACAACTCGTTCAACTATGTCGGCAATGATCGCCAGACCAACTACTCGCAGGTCTCGACCGGCTTCCAGCTGCGCGCCGGTGTGCCGCTGACCGAATTCTGGTCGCTGTCGGGTCGTTATGGCCTCTCCTATGACGAGGTCAGCCTCGACAGCCAGTATTTGAACGCAGATGGCTCGTGTAACCTGCTCGTCGCCGGCCGCTATCTTTGTGAAGCGATCGGCAACCGGTGGACGTCTTCGGTCGGATATTCCGTCAGCCGCGACACGCTGAACAGCCGCCTGCGCCCGACAGCGGGCTCGCGTTTCTCGTTCAGCCAGGATTTTGCCGGGCTTGGCGGCGACGTGAAGTATCTTCGTACGCGTCTCGAAGGGTCGAAATACGCCAACCTCGGTAGTGGCTTCATCGGCTCGATCATCGCGGAGGGTGGTTACATCCATTCGCTCGAGAAAAGCCGTGGACCCGGCATCGATGCGGTTCGCATCACCGACCGCTTCTATCTGGGCGAACCCCAGTTCCGCGGCTTCGACATCCGCGGCGTCGGCCCTCGCGTCTTGCGCGCTGCCTATAGCAACGGCACGCCGACCCAGGTTCTCGCGACCGATCGCAACACGATCCAGGACGATGCGCTCGGCGGCCGTGCCTATTATCTGGCGCGCGCCGAAATCGAAATTCCGTTGGGATCGGGCGCGCGTGAACTTGGCCTCCGTCCGTCGATCTATGCGCAGGTGGGCAGCCTGTTCGGCATCAAGCAGCCACTGCCGACCCAGGTGTTCCCTGACCTGATCGATCCGACCACTGGAAAGTCGTATAAGGGGTCGATCTTCACGCCTGCGGTGAATGGGAGCAACCAGCCGCTCTACACCTATACGACCACCGATTCGACCGGCGCGCCGATCACTGCCAATACGATCTGCCAGAACGGGTCGCCGGATGCGACGGGCAGCTGTATCGGCACCAATGCAAATCCACGCGCGCTCAATGAACAGACGCCGTTCCAGGAATCGTTCCTCGGCAACTCGGCCAAGCCGCGTCTGTCGGTCGGTGTCGGCGTGAACTGGAACTCGCCGTTCGGCCCGCTCCGGATCGATCTCGCGAAGGCCTTGCTCACCCAGAAGGGTGACGACCCCAAGCTTATTACTTTCAACGTAGGGACACAGTTCTGATGACGACGTTCAAGACGCTTCTCCTCGCCGCAGCGCTCGTTGCGCCGGCTGCCATGACCGCGACCGCTGCCGATGCACAGGTTTCGGGCGTTGCCGTTGCCGACGCGCAGGGTGCGATCGCCAACTCGAAGGCCTGGAACGCTGCCCGCGCCCAGATCGAGACGACCTACAAGGCACAGCTCGATCAGGCCGAGACCCGCCGTCAGGCCGTCGCACGCGAGCTCCAGCCGCTGGTTACCGCGTTCCAGACCGCACAGCGTGCGCCCGGCGCGACCGAAGCGACGCTTCGTCCGCAGGCTCAGGCGATCCAGACTCGTGAAAACGCCGCCAACCAGGAACTCGCTCGCCTGACGCAGCCTGCGCAGCGCGCGCAGCAATATGCGATCGAGCAGATCCAGGCGAAGCTCAGCGACGCTGTGACCGCAGCGGTGCGCGCAAAGAACGTCAGCCTGTTGCTGCGTCCAGAGGCTGCGCTGTTCGCACAGCCGACCGCCGACATCACCGCCGCGATCACGACCGAGCTCGATCGTCTGGTCCCGTCGGTCAGCACTGCCGTGCCGGCGAACTGGCAGCCGAACCAGCAGGGTGGTCAGCAGCAGCAGGGTGCCGCAGCGGCACCAGCCGCTCGTGCACCTGCCGCGACGCGCACCCCGCAGGGTCGCTAAGCCAAACCGATGACCGAGATCGTCACTGCCGGGACCGCGGCTGAAGCCGAGGGCAAGACGGGGATGGGCCCGCTCGATATAGGGCGGGTAATGGCCGCGTTGCCGCATCGCTATCCGTTGCTGCTGGTCGACCGTGTCGAGGATCTGATCCTCGACACCTCGATCACCGCGATCAAGGCGGTGTCGATGAACGAGCAGTTCTTCCAGGGGCATTTCCCTGGACGGCCGATCATGCCCGGCGTGCTGATCGTCGAGGCGATGGCGCAGGCGGCGGGGATACTCGCCGTCGAGTCGCTCGGGCTCGCAGGCTCGGGCAAGCTCGTCTATTTCATGGCGATCGACGGGGCGAAGTTCAGGAAGCCGGTCGAGCCGGGCGTGTTGCTCAAGCTCGAGGTCGCGTTCGTCCAGAAGCGTAGCGCGGTGTGCAAGTTCGCCGGTCGTGCGCTGGTCGACGGGCAACTGGTCGCCGAGGCGAACTTCACGGCGATGATCGCCGACCCGCCCAAGGCCTGAGACCGGGGCTGAACCCGGCAATCTTGTAAATTAGGGCGCGTCCGTGTACGGGCGCGCCTTCCATTTCAGGCTGGTCGGAACCAGCCACATACCGGAGACGTCGCATGAAGGCCGATACACACCCTGATTATCACATGATCACCGTCCAGATGACCGATGGCAGCAAGTACCAGACTCGCACCACCTGGGGTAAGGAAGGCGATGTCATGACGCTCGAGATCGATCCGCTCGCGCATCCGGCATGGACCGGCGGCCGTGGCACGATGCTCGATACCGGCGGCCAGGTCGCGCGCTTCAACAAGCGTTTCGGTGGCGGTCTCACGCTCCGCAAGTAAGTATAAGCCCCGGAATGGGTTGGATTAAATCGGTTCCGGGGTCGTTTTTAAGATTTAGTTAGGCATCGGCGGCTAGACCGTACTGGCAATCCAAACTTGGACTCGCAAGGACGAGGACGCCATGTTCGCCGCCGACTTTGAACCCGCAGAGCGATCGACCCGCCGCGGTTCGCCACGGGCTCCGATCGCGCTCGACGTCAGCATCGGCAAGACGCACCGCACCTTGTGCAAGGTCGTCGACATCTCGATCAATGGCGCACGCCTCCAAACCTATTCCGCGCTCAAACGCGGCTCGAACATATGGCTCAATCTCCCGCATATCGGGCAGGTCGCCGCCACGGTGATGTGGGCGGACGATTTCACCGCAGGCTGCCAGTTCCGCAAGCCACTGCCGATCGCGGTTTTTGCAACCCTGACCAGCACGGACGAGAACGCGGACGCAACTGCACGCTAGCGGGATCGCGGGCCTGAACGTCCTGCCCCGTGGCATGGCAAACCTGCTCGAGACGATCGGCTAAAGCGGCGTAGAAGCCCGTGCGGCGCAAGCCTGATCTGCAGGCCGGATGGAAGGGTAGGGCGGCAGCATTCCGGGCTGAGATTCGAAAAGTGACCCCGAACTGTAAAAAACCGTTTGACGGGTCTGCGGGGTGGCCGTAGAGGGGTGTCACCGCAGCGAACGGCCACACGGTCTGGTCGCTGAGGTCGCAAAAAACCAGATGCTCCAAGCTTCCTGCAAGGGAGGTTATGCGAGTGTCGGTATTTTTGTCGGCTCTTTGACATTGTAGGTTTAGATGAAGGGACATG
>NZ_LMKX01000009.1:0-506787 GCF_001421685.1 Sphingomonas sp. Leaf28
TGGCCTGTTCGCAATATCTAGCGGTCACGGCAGTTGAGCCGCTTACTTCAAAACGCGACTTTCTGGGGTGGGAGCCAGCCTTTGAAACTAGCCGTGTTGAACATGAACAGGTGTCCGATGTTGGGAGCAGAGAAGGAGCGCGTGTATGGCCGATTCTGGGTCTGAGCAGGCGTCCTTTCCGCCGATGGATGCTACCTGAAAGCACGAACTTTCGTGAGTGGCGATGTCCGACAATGCCCCTCGACGCCAGCGTAAGTCGCGTCGTCTTGCTTATTGTCCTGCGTCACCTCAATCGGTGATCGCATCGTATCGACGTGCAGAAGCCTGCTAGCCTATGGCGTTTTAGATTAAGCAATGGTGGGGACATTGGTCGTCAAGTTTATTCAATATGTCGGAGGCATGGGGTTATCTGTAGCGGGCTTCTCCCTTGCTCCGGCGCAGCCGTGGGTGCCGGTAGCGACGGCCGGTAAGGTTATCGATGGCGTTTGGCGATCGCGCGGCTATGGGCATATCCTCGTCGTGCGAGGCGGGACCCGTACACTCTACCATGAGGCCGGCGCGTTCTGCTATCGCGGGACCAGCGACGACCTCGACGACGATGCCTATCGGCTGGTGTCCGTCACAGGACGGACCCATCTTGCATTCGCCGCATACTCCTTCGAGCGCATAGATGCGCTGCCGCGCCGCTGCACCACGAAACGCGATTGGACGGCTCACGACATAGCAGAGGTCATCGCGGCGACGTTCTCTGACCTCTATCCCGGATTCGGCCGGCGCGGACGGACGCTAAATGCATTGACTGCTGCTCTTGCGACCAGCGACGCTTCACCTCCCGGATTGCCCTTCTTCGAACGTACCACCCGGGCGCTGGCGAGCCTCGACGATGCCCATGTCGGTCTTGAGGCCAAGATCGACGGCGTTGATCACGATTTCGAGGGTGGCGAAGCCCGAACCATCAAGAACGCTCGAGCAGACTCTGCATTGGGTTCCGATCCCGCCGCGCGGGAGCGGGCCTGGTCCAAGTCCTATCACGACGGGATCACCGCCCTTCTCGATGGCGGTGGACATCAGGTCGCCAACCGCCGCATCCTGTGGGGGACGATCGGGCGGGTCGGCTATATCAACATCGTCGCCATGGGAGCGTTCGACAAGGACGCTCTTCCAAATAGCACAAAGGTGCTGGACGCCGCGCTGGACGAGGCGCTTGCTGCCTTTCAGGGGCTTCCCGGCGTTATCGTGGATGTCTCTAACAATCGTGGTGGGTACGATGCGATCAGCCTCCGTATCGCCGGTCGTTTCGCCGACGGGCGCCATCTGGCTTTCTCGAAGAGGGCCATAGGTGCGAACGGTCCCTACCAGCAGTTCGAAGTCATGCCGTCCGAGCGCGTCCGCTATCTTGGTAGAATCGCTTTACTGACCAGCGACGTGACGGTCAGCGCCGGTGAGACGTTTACCCTCGCGATGCGGGTGCTGCCGAACGTGGTGCATATCGGCAGCCGGACAAGAGGAGCTTTGTCCGATCAACTCAGCAAGCCGCTGCCAAACGGCTGGACGCTCACGCTGCCCGCCGAGAAGTATCGCGATCCCTATGGGCATTCGGCGGAAGGGATCGGCGTCGAACCCGCACGATCCCTACCCCCGTTCGAGCCCGATCATCACACCATGATCCGGCAGGTAGCGCAAATCCTGTCGTCTCACGGTTGAGCTGCCGCTTTCACGGTGGCCCCTTCCGCCATGCCGGTGACGACGGCCAGGTCATCTCGCTGGTCGTTCGTCATCGGGGATGCAAGTTCAGGATGACGGAACGCGTCGACGTGCGACAAGCTGGTCAACCAACTCGTCGCGGCTCGATTTAAAGCACTGTCCAAAAGCCGCCTCAAGACCACGAACGTCTGTGATCTCCCCTTTGTCATGTCGTTTCCGGGCGGATGCAAGCTGAGGCCGGTACTCGGACCAGCATCGTTTGAGGGCCGTGCATCCCACGTCGTCGACGTCTTTGTCCCCAGTCGATATCGTCGTCTTGCACGTCGTGACGCCGATGGTGGTCGCAACCTTTCCCCGCCAAGCCGCCAGTCGCTTGCCGATCACGACAATATCCGTCTCGGGCGGTGCTTGAGGTACCGCCTGAGCCTGCGAAAGTAGAAGCGCGAACACCATCATAAGACTTACCCCTTCAGTGGTCTATTCAAGTCGTTCAGCTCATTGAAAAAGCCCGCGCCGACGTAGCGGCGGCTCCGGACATGTCGCTGTATTAGTGAGGCCCGGAGCGTGTCTCTGTCGTCAGATTGCCGCTGATGAAAGCATAAGGGTATTACCAGTGACGGTCAGCGGGACGTTGCCCGGTTTCAGGATTGTCTCCACGTCTTTAAGCGGTTGGCTCGACCCACGCTGGATCATCGCACGCATGACATCGCCTGCGTGTTTGTCATCGTTCAAACCATCGAAATAATCGAGCCACTCTGTCCCGCCCAAGCGTCGATCGGCTTGATGGCGGGTAAGCAGCGGATTGATAAAGTCGAAGAAATTGGAACCGCCGTGGCGTCGCGCGACGCCGGATGCCGCCAATGCGAATACCGTCCCGCAGGCGTAGAAAACACGGCTTTCATGGCGATCGGCAGCTTGTGCGATCGGCTTCGTGCCGAGCTTCACGCAATCGTCCACCGCCCGCTGGAGCTCGCCGATCACATACTCATGGTCGGCGTCGGCCAGCAACGTGTAGGCCATCATCTCGGCGCCGCCCTCGGTGATCCATGCGTCGGATGGCGCGCTGTAGGCCACGCCCTCCGACCCCAGCCAGAAGTGCGCCATTTCATGCGCGATGAACCACCTGGTCCGGCGCTCCGCGCGCTCGTTCCGCTCCAGCAGGCCCTCGCCCTCGAAATTGAGGACGATTTCGCCGGGGCGCACGCCACCGTCGTTGATGAGCTTTCCGGGAGTCGCGCCGCGCCAGCCCATGATGAGCAACGGTAGCCGAGGATCAGACCGTGCGCCGAAATGCGCGGCCGACTATCAGGCAAAGGTGTCGGGCCCTTTGCTCGACCGGATCGACCTCCACATCGACGTCGAGGCGGTCAGCGCCGCCGACCTGATCCTCCCGCCACCGACCGAAGGCTCGGCAGAGGTCGCTGTCCGCGTTGCCGCCGCTCGCGTGATCCAGTCAGACCGCTACCGCGACCACCCGGTTCGCACGAACGCCGAGGCGGATGGCGCCTTGCTCGATGCCGTCGCCACGCCGGACGAAGCGGGTCGTCGCCTGCTCGCGCAAGCCGCCGAAGCGATGCACCTGACTGCGCGCGGCTACACACGCATCCTCCGCGTTGGCCGCACCATCGCCGACCTGGCTGGCAGCGAAACCGTCGCCCGCCTCCACATCGCCGAAGCGCTCAGCTACCGCCGCCAGCCGCCGAGGAACTGAACCGACACGTTTTCCGATCAAGACCGCTTGCGGCGGACGAACGCTTCGTCTAGCCAACCCGCCGCTGCCCCTGTGGCGAAATTGGTAGACGCGACCGACTCAAAATCGGTTGCCGCAAGGCATGCTGGTTCGATTCCGGCCAGGGGCACCAACCACTAATTCCAACGTATCCCGACCCGTCCCGAAAGGGGCGGGTTTCGTTGGTTTTACAGGGTTGTGCGTGATCCCATCGCGTCCCATTGTCACCCAATGCAGCGACGATCTTTTGGGGGCACTTCGGGGGCACCAGTTTCCGTGCTTGGGGGCACTGGATGCTGACGGATACGGCCATCAAGAAGGCGAAGCCGAAGGACAAGGCTTACAAGCTGGGCGACTCCGGCGGGCTATATTTATACATTATGCCGAGCGGCTATCGCAGCTGGCGCATGAAATTCCGTTTCGGCGGCAAGGAGAAGCGTCTGGTGTTCGGTTCTTATCCGGACACGACGTTGATCCAGGCGCGCGCGATGCGGGAGAACGCGGCGAAGCTATTACGCGAGGGCGTCGATCCTTCCGTCCACAAGGTGCAGCAGGCCGCGGCGCAGGTTGCGCGCGTCGGTGCCACGTTCAAGATGATCGCCGAGGATTGGTTAGCCAGCCAGGACGCGACCTGGTCGAAGCGATATGCGCAGAACGTGAAGAACAGCTTCGTGCAGGACGTCTATCCGAAGCTCGGGCATCTGCCGATCGACGCGATCACGACGCCTCTGGTGCTGAAGGTTCTCCGTCCGGTCGAGGAACGCGGGGCGATCGAGACGGCGCATCGTATCCGACAGCGGATCTCGGAAGTGTTTGCCCGCGCGATCGGGAGCGGCATAGTTGCGGCGGATCCCGCCGCGGTCGCGCAACGCGCCTTGTCACCGATCAAGCGCGGCAAGCAGCCGGCCGTGCGGACCGTCGAAGCCGCGCGTATCGTGCTGCGCAAGGTCGAGCAGCAGCCAGCCCATCCGCTAACCAAGCTCGCGTCGCGTTTCCTGTCGCTTACAGCGGTACGGTCGGGCGTGCTGCGGATGGCCGAGCCGAAGGAATTCGAGGGCTTGGACGGGCCGGAGCCGCAGTGGCGTATTCCTGCCGCCAAGATGAAACTGGTGGTGGATCAGAAGGAGGATGCAGCCTTCGAGTTCATCGTTCCTCTGTCGCGCCAGGCGGTCGAGACGATAAAGGTCGCGATGGAATTTGCGGGGAAGGGGCCGCTGATCTTTCGCAGCGTGCGCCATCCCAGAAGGCCGCTCAGCGACAGCACGCTGAGCAAGGCGTATCGCGAGGCTGGATTTACGGGGATCCACGTTCCGCACGGCTGGCGGTCGACGTTCTCCACGGTGATGAACGAGCTGGCAGGCGTGGAGAGCAGAGTCGGGGATCGCGCGATCATCGATCTGATGCTGGCACATGTGCCGGGCAACACCGTCGAGGCCGCGTACAATCGTGCGGCATACATGCCGCGCAGGCGCGAGCTGGCGCAGGAATGGGCGGATATGCTGGTCCAGGACCTCGCGCCGCTGGAATCGTTGCTTGCGGGGCTCAGGCAACACGCCTGATCCTGGAGGGGGCAGTGGCATGACCGCGCGCTCCCTTTTCAAGATCGTCGGCAGCAAAGCCGCGAAGGGGCATAGCACAGGGCAACCCGTACGCCGCAGCAGCTATCGCGCCGGCGAGCGCGAGCAGCGGTACTGGAGGCCATTCAACAAGGCAGAACGCAACGCGCGCATGCGCGCTGCCGAAACCTACGACCGAAAGCACAAGATCGCGGGCAAGCGTAACGGTCCGCTGGGCGCGATCGGCGTAGACGTGCTGCGCGAGCTGATGCGAATGATCGACTTCAAGACGGGTAGGCTCGAACCCGCCATCGCAACGCTGGCCGATCGGTTGCGCCGTTCGCGCGGCGCGATCGTCAGCGCGCTCGCGCGTCTCAAGGATCATGGTTTCATCAACTGGATCCGGCGGTTCGAACCGATCGAAGACCCCGACGCCTTCGGTCCCCAGGTGAAGCAGGTGACCAACGCGTATTGGTTTGGCCTACCGAAGGAAGCGGCCGACATGGTCCGCCGGATGATGGGCAAGGGGCCGATGCCGGACGACGAGGTAACCCGTAGGAAGGCCAACGAAGAGGAAACCGCGGCGATGCTAGCGACGATCTCGGCCGAGGACCTGGCGGCATTCCGTGCCGGCAACGAGTCCCCTCTCGCGAAAGCTCTCGCTTCGCTAGGCCGTCGCGTCGACCTCTGTAACGCGAATTCACCGGGTGGTCAGAACCCGACCCTACAAGGTTAAATATAAAAGGAACGCCGTTGGCGTGCGCAGATTTCCTGCTCCACCAAGCCCCCCAGGCCCCGAACTCAACAGGTTCAACATCCAGCGACCGCGGGTGAGCGTGCCGGCTTGCGCCGCCCCGTGCATCCTGGGGAGGATGCGCAAAATCGGTGCCAGATCGGCAACGCACGTCGGGCTTGCTGAAACGCTCGAGGTGCATCAAAACGCAACAGGCCGGACGACCCAGACCAGCTGTGGAAGCCACGGTTTCACGCCGTGCTGCATCAATCCCGCCGACTGCATCGAAAGCCACACAAAAAGCTCGCGGGCGAGGCGGGGGTTCTTGCGCGGTATTTGGGGTAATGAGACGAGAGAGCCACGAGGCGGCCTAGGAGGGGGCGGCCGAGGTGAGGGGATTGATTCGACACGCGGGGCCGGGGTGCCAGTGTCGCTGGGGTGCCGGGGCCTTGCCCAAACGCCTCGCGACTCCCCCTCCCCACAAGCTGTACCCCGGCCCCCCCAAAGTGCACCAAACTGCACCCACGCCGCGCCGGTTCTAAACGCCGCGCGCCCTAGGACCTGGGCCGGCTTCCGGCCGGTCTGGGATTGCACCTTTTGCGACACAGAAAGCACGCGGGCGAGGCGGGGGGATAAGCGTGTTAAATGGGGGTTGCGGGTGCATCGGTTCGCATCACCGCAGGATGAATCATGGCGCCGTGGGGGCCAAGTGTTTATTCCGCCGCGCATCAGATACCCGGACTGCATCAAAAGGCACATGGCAAGCTAACGGGCGAGGCGGGGGGCTTGCGCCGTATGAGGGTGTGCAACTTGGAATCGACGAAATTGGTGGATGCCCGAACCCGCTGCGCGGGAGGGTCGTGCGGGGCGCGGTTGAATTGATATCGCGGGTGTAGCGCATCGGTTGAGCGCTACGGGAAGCAGGCAGAGCATCGGGGTTCCACGAAAGGAGCCCTGCCATGACTATCCTCATACCCGTTGTTGCCGTCAGCCCGTTACGCCAACGTCTCATTGACGAGATGGACATACGCCGCTTCGGTCCTGAGACGCATCGGAACTACATTCGCGACGTCGGGCGGTTCGCGACGTTCCTCGGGCGCTCGCCCGACACAGCAACGGCGGAGGAGGTTCGGCGCTTCCAGATCGAGCAGTGTGACCTGGGCGTGTCTGCGCCGACCATGAATGCTATCGTATCGGCACCGCGGTTCTTCTTCATCCAGACGCTCGACCGGCCGGATCTTGCCCGTAAGCTGGTCCGCATGCGGCACGTGCGCAAGTTGCCAGTGGTCCTGAGCCAGGACGAGGTGGCGCGGCTGTTGGCGGCAACCACATGCCTCAAACATCAGGCGGCGCTGTCGGTCGCCTATGGCGCCGGACTGCGTGCGGCCGAGGTCGCCGCCCTCAAAGTGCGCGACGTCGACAGCTAGCGCATGCTGCTGCGGGTCGAGCGCGGCAAGGGCGGGCGGTATCGCAACGCCATGCTCCCGGTCGGGCTGTTGGCGTTGCTGCGGGAGTGGTGGCGAGTGGGTCGGCGTGAGGGCGTATTGCACGTCGACGGGTGGCTGTTTCCCGGTCAGCACTATCTCAAGCCACTCAGCACGCGGCAGATCTACCGGGTGGTGGTCGAGGCGGGGCAAGCAGCGGGCATCGACAAGCGGGTCGGACCGCACACGCTGCGACACTGTTTCGCCAAGCGTCGTGACCGGGCACGGCCAAGGAGTTATCTATCTCGCAGGGCTCGTGCTTGCGGAGACGATGTTACCTGCGCCGATAGCCATCAGAGGGGCGGCAACATGGAGCAACGCCGCGCTGTCAGCGCTCGCGAACCCATCATGCCCACTGGAATCCGGACAGTCTGCTCCTAGGCTCGCGCCCACATCCGCCGTGGCGCGGGCCACCAAAACCGGCCGGAAACCGAAAACCTCATAGCGCATCGCCTGCGGCCCGCGGGTTCGGGCTTCCAAGACTTTCGTACGCCTGCCGGCATCCGAAACTCTTCAGGAAGGCCGCCCGTCCGTTATCGGGCGGCGATCGCCGGTAAGCAGCCGTTCGTTCACGTAGCAGAGCGAGGCCGAGAGGCTGCGAGTGATGGATTGCTTAGTGGTCGTATTGCTCCGAACAGGCTGGGTCCCCCTGGTGACACGACGCGCTTGACTAACTACGGGTAACCCGTACATGTTCTGACATGTAGTCGGTGATCGAAACCAATGCCTACCTTGCGGCGGCGAAGGACGTTGGCATGAGTGCCGAGGAGCAGCAGATGGTGGTCGACCTGATCGCTGCCAATCCGGAAGCCGGGGAAATTATGCCGGGATGCGGCGTGGCGCGGAAGTTACGGGTAGCCCGGCCGGGCGGCGGTAAATCTGGCGGGTATCGGGTCATCACCTATTATGCGGGCATCGATGTGCCGACGTTCCTGCTGACCGTGTTTGAAAAAAAACGAACAGGCCAATCTCACTAAGGGTGAGCGAGATGCTCTTGCCGCTTTTACCAAGACGCTGACCGACAGCCTTAGGAGGAAAAAATGAATAGTGCTTTCGACAAAATCGCAGCTGGCCTTAGTGACGCTATTGCCCATGCTAATGGAGAAACGGGTCACGCAAGGGTAGCAGTGCCTATTGATGTGGCCGCGATCCGCAAACGTACGGGCAAGACACAGGATCAGTTTGCCCGCGCATACCATCTCCCACTGGGTACAGTGCGGGACTGGGAGCAAAGCCGCAGCCAGCCAGATGCGCCGGCGCGAGTCCTGTTGTCGCTGATCAAAGCCGAACCGGACACCATCGAGCAGCTCGTTCAGCGGGCGTAGCGTCCTGAACAAGAACGCAATGACGATGATGTGTGCCAGCAGAACGGCAGCGTGGCGGCAGCGTTCGACACGTGGGCCAGAAGTTACCAAGAGAGCCCTATGCTACGCTTAATCCACACCGCAGACTGACAGCTGGGTAAGCCGTACGGTCGCTTCGGCAGCGATGTCCGCGCAGCGCTCACCGCCAACGATTCGGTCGGTCAATGCTTGGATCATTTTCCCCAATGTGTCCGTACGAAATGCGGCATTCGTCCGGTCACCAAATCGCCTCATTAGGTCTCCGCGCTTTGAACCGCCCGGACGGCGCTCTATGAGAACCAAAAAGAGGTGCGAGTGTCCGATTCAGCTTTGTTCATCACGGGGTCGCTTTTCACGACCGACTACCTCACCGAGGGTATCGTCGGCACCGCCGACTACCTTGCCGTCAATGTCGCGAGTTTGCGTGCGCAGTTGGTCAAGATTGCAGACAAACTGCCTCAGAACGCTCGAACAAACGAAAGCCAGACTGAGGATGATTTCATCTGGCCCGTGCTAGAGGCTCTCGGTTGGGCGGAGTCGCTCCGTCAGCAGAATTTAAGTGCCAAGGGACGCGATGACGTGCCCGATGGATTGCTGTTCGCTGATGCTACTGCCAAGACCGCTGCCAATCGCTTGGATGATCAGTCGAAGCGGTACGATTACGGACTCGCTGTGGTGGAAAGCAAGCGCTGGGCTCGTCCGTTGGACCGTGCGTCTGGCCGAGAGGAGGCGACGGCACCGTCGACGCAGATGCTTCGCTATCTCCGACGTATCGACGATCTTACAATCGGGAAACTACGTTGGGGAATCCTAACTAACGGACCAAAATGGAGGCTTTACTGGGCCGGCGCACGATCAGTTTCCGAGGAATTTTTGGAGATCAATCTCGGACGTGCATTGGCTCTAAAAGACGCTGACGATCTTTTCTCAACACAGGCGGATCGAGACCATTGGTTGCGCGTGTTTGCGGTGATGTTTTCCCGTCAAGCTTTCATTAGGGAAGGCACCGAGAACCGGTCCTTCTTGGAGCGAGCCCGGGCGGCTGCGGCATTCTACGAGGAACGGGTAGCCGCCAGTTTATCGAGGTTAGTTTTTCAACAGGTGTTCCCGAGCTTAGCGTCGTCAATCGCAACGGCCGCGCCGGCCGCTTCTCTTCAAAGCGTGCGCGAAGCTTCGCTCGTCCTGCTCTATCGCTTGTTGTTTCTACTGTATGCTGAAGATCGCAACTTGCTGCCTGTCGGAGACAGCAGGTACGATGACTATTCGCTTCGTAGGCAACGTCACGATGTTGGCGAACGCGTCTCTGCAGGCGACACGTTCTCAGCTTCAGCAGCTCGAATATGGGGCCACGTCTCCGACCTGTCGCGTATTATCGATAAGGGCGATGTCTCGATTGGCATTCCGCCATATAACGGCGGCTTATTCGCAACAGGGGGCGGATCGCTTCTCGACACGATACGCATACCCGACAACGTGATGGCCCCTGCGCTCGACGCACTCTCATTTGAACGCGGCGCGGGCGGGCGGCGCTATATCAATTACCGCGACTTATCAGTTCAGCAGCTAGGATCGATATACGAGCGGCTTCTAGAATTTGAAATTTGCCGCGACGCTGATGGTGCGATGGAGGTCCGACCAAACCTCTTCGCCCGGAAGAACACCGGCAGTTATTATACGCCAGACGCGCTCGTGGCTTTAATTCTCGATGAGACGCTTAAGCCCCTTATCGATGAGAGGCTCTCCGCATTCTCCACGGCGATAGCGGTGCCGCGTAATGATGACTCCGATGCGCAACATCGCAATGCTCTTCGTGACGTTGATCCAGCGAACTCTATCCTTTCGCTCCGGGTCTGCGATCCTGCGATGGGCTCAGGGCATTTTCTCGTCAGTTTAGTCGACAAACTCGCGGACAATGTTTTGGACGCAATGGCAGAGGCCGCGTCTTTGGGTGCCGACATAGAGTATACCTCCCCCCTCGCAACAAAGATTGAGGACATTCGCGCCACCATCACAAAGAACGCGCGGGCGGCAAACTGGACAATCGATGAGACACAGCTCGATGATCGCCACATAGTCCGTCGGATGGTCCTGAAGCGGTGTATTTATGGGGTAGACAAAAATCCGATGGCTGTCGAACTGGCGAAAGTGGCGCTTTGGCTGCACACCTTCACGGTGGGCGCGCCATTGTCTTTTATTGATCATCATTTGCACGCTGGCGACAGCCTGTTCGGCCTCTGGGTTCGGGATGCGATTGACAAGGCAAGCTCACTCGGCGGTGAGCTTTTATGGAACGACGCTCTTCGGAATGCACAGCGTTCCGCAGAGGCAATGAAGACCATCGAAGCACTAACGGACGTTGAAATTGCGGAAGCGCACCGTTCCGCTGCAATGTACGCCGACGTAGAGTTAATGACCGGCGAGTTAGACAGTTTCGTAAGCTTCATTCATGCTCTTGAATGGCTGAAGCTTTCCAAAGTCGAGAAGGATCTCGTCCGGCTCTGGCTGGACGGTCGATTTGGCGATCCGGTTCCAATTGCAAGGGGCAAGAAAGCGCCGGAAAGGGGCAAAGCGAAGCAGGCAGAGGTCGAGGGTTTCACCCTCATCTGGCAACGTGCGCGCGAACTCATCGTCGAAGAGAAGTTTCTGAACTGGCAAATCAGCTTCCCAGGCGTGTGGGACGGTTGGGCAGAAAAAGAGCGGCTTGGTGGATTTGATGCCGTGGTCGGCAACCCGCCCTGGGACCGAATAAAGTTGCAAGAGGTAGAGTGGTTCGCTGCTCGTCGCCCCGAGATCGCTCGACAGGTCAAAGCCGCAAGTCGAAAGGAAATGGTTGACGCTCTTGAGCGGGCGGGAGACCCGCTTTTTGACGAGTTCGAGCGCGCACAAGAAAGAGCGAACGACACGCTCAGGATGGCTCGTAAGTCCGGGCAATTTCCTTCGCTCAGTAAGGGCGACATCAACCTGTATTCGCTATTCGTCGAGCGAGCTAAAGCGCTGGTTCGACCAGACGGCATGATCGGGCTTTTGGTGCCAATCGGAATCGGCGCGGACAAAAATAGCGCAGCCTTCTTTTCAGCAATAGCCGAGGCGCAAGAGCTCAAAGCCTTTATGGCCTTTGAGAACAAGCGGAAGTGGCTTTTCAAAGATGTCCACGCTGAGGACCAGCCTACCGTCATTGTGATGTCGAATAAAGCTAGGCCATTCAAAACCTTTCGTTACGCGGTGAAGTTAACCTCGTTGCCGAAAGCAGATGATGGACTTACGGTCGAGATGACCGCCACCACGCTTCTGGCTGTCAATCCGAATACCGGCACGGTCCCGATCTTTCGGACATTCGAAGACACAAAGATTGTGACAGGCGCATATTCTCGTCTACCAGTCCTTGTCCATCGATCCGGGCAAGGCGCTTCCACAGACTGGGACGCCAAATACAGCACAATGTTTCACATGACAAATGACAGCGAATTTTTCAGAACCCGAACGGAGCTCGAAGAGGACGAGAGCGCTTGGAACATAGGTCGAGAGCGGTATGCATCCGCCAGCGGAGAGTGGATGCCACTCTATGAAGGTAAATCGATCCAGCAGTACAACCACCGGTACGCGTCGGTAATTACCCCAGCTGGCTCAGTGAGTGGGCAGGGTCAGGGCATTCATTCTAAAGCAGTCGAGCTCCTAAACCCTGATTTCGTGACATCACCACGGTACTGGGTCTCGGCGGCATTGGTGCGTGGAATGGATCACGGCTACGCAATCGGCTTCAACGATATTTGCAACACAAACAACGCTCGCTCGGTAATAGCTGCCATCGTTCCCCGCGTAGGCACGGGCAACAAACTACCACTCCTTGACGGCTTACCCGCCTCGCAGGCTTCACTTTTGCTCGCCAATCTAAATTCAGTTATTCTCGACTATATAGCGCGCAATAAAATTCAAAGTCGCAATCTAAATAAGTATATTCTTGAACAATTGCCGGTTGTTCCTCCTTCTGGCTATGCTCGAATGTTCGGTGATAGGTCTGCAGCTGATATTGTAAGGTCAGCCGCGCTTGAACTGACATATACCTCGCATGACATTGCAGCATTCGCGATCGATATGGGATATGTCGATGTTAACGGGCGCGTCCTCCCACCGTTTGTTTGGGATGACGATCGCCGATTGAAACTTCGTGCTAAACTTGATGCCGTATATTTCATTTTATACGGTGTGTTCAACTCAGCCCACCCAGCTCAGAGCCGCGATGACATCCGGTACATTTATTCAACCTTTTCAACGGTTGAGCGCGATGAATTGTCGAAATGGGACCGGTATCGCAGTCGCGACCTATGTCTAGCTTTCGTCAATGCTTTGATAACCGGCCAGCCCGATGCGGCCATTGACGGATAATGTCGATCGGTGAGCGCGTGGCACGATAGCCGCGATCAAGTACCTCGCGCGACCCCACGCAGAGCGTGTTCGTAATGACGTAGCGATTTCGCGGCTAAATTCCATGGCGAAAAAGCGCCACCGCGCGGGTCCGTGTGACTGAAAACCGACGGTGGCGCTAAAGATACGCCTGTAAAAGGCGAGACCTTTGCGCTTCTATACGGCCCGCGTGATGAATTTTCAACGGACGAAAGGCCAACGCAATAACGCGGCAAATGTACATCACTAGATGCACAATATAATATGAACCAGTCCAGAAAGTCAGTTGTCCGGCGCGTCTGAAAAAAATGTAATGTGCGTTAGCACAAATTACACGGTCCTAGGAAAGCCAATAGCAGTCCGGATTAGTCGATAGTAGGTCATATATTCGATAGCTGGCCGCCTACTGAATGAGGGTAGAGCTCAGTTTTGCTGGTGTGCTGAAGCCAATTACTTTTTGCTAAAATCAATCCTCAGCCTGTCACGATAAACACCAATCCTTTTGCTCGCACGGTCAACTATATCTTCGTAAAACAGCGTTTCCGCATAGAGCTACCCGAGGTTTCGTCCGCTATTTGGGTCAGACAGATCAGTCGTTCGGAAGTAGCTTTTGCCTGACGCGAATCTTGTCCAACCGGCGATTCGTAGGGGATTGAGTGTGTCCCCGATCAGGTACCCATAGAACTTCTTCAAGCGACCATTTGATTTGGCGGCGAGTAAATGTGCGTATTCCGACAAGTCGCCGGTTTGGTCGTCCATGCTGACATCAGGTGCCTTGAACTCGATTATGATCGCGGAGCCTTCTTTGCCGAAGATCGCGATATCGGGTCGCATGGCGGCGTTTTCGTTGGCACGACGGCGCAGCGTCGCGGCCATCTCTGCGTCGATGTCCGCATCAAAGAGTTTCTCGCCCTCTTTCCGCTCGATCTGCGATAGAGGCTTATCCGAAGCGATGTAGTCATAGTACTGGTACTCTTCGCTCAGCAACCATATATCATGATCCGAGGTTTCGCGACTGTCCTTTCTCATTGGGAAGAAGATACTATGGATAATTTGTTCGTCCTTGCGACGCTTTCCTTCCAAGTTTGTTTGGACGACCAGTTCGCGATTGCACGCCAACTTTAGGATTTCGACAATGGCGGCTCGGCGCACTACTAGTTGGGAAAGGTTGGCCATGTCGATGGTCTTAAGCGATGATGTGTATTTCCAAGAGAACTCGTGAATTTTGTGGCGAAAATCAGCGGTATGTGGCTCTGCTTTTTCAATATCCGCCCTGAGGTCGAATATCTCTGCAGTGTCGGTTATGATGCGTTCCTGGTATTTTTTCAAAACGCGCTCGGCGACGGACTTCGCAGTGTCGCCGTAGACGACTCTCGTGTCGGTATCGGTCAGCATCCCTGGAATTACGCCAAACTTATCGGTTACGTCTTTAATGACATCTTCTTTGCTCCAGCCCGAAGGGGTAACCATTTGTTCGATTATGGGATCAATCTCGTTGAAAATGTCTGCGAACGAGACGGTCTCCTCGGCGAAGAGGTCCGCCACCGGAATTTCATCGGGAATGTCGTCGAAGCCGTCGCGCTGCTCATTCACCCGCTTATCAAAGAGGTCACCCTCGACGAGCACGATGTGATGGTATCCTTCTAGAGGCCGATTCTGTTCAGCGACGGTGCGAAGGTAGCGTTTGGTGATTTCCTGCACGGGCGATGACCTAGCGCACAACGAAATAGCATTACGTGAAAGGTCGTATGTCTTCGAGTCCAGACGGTAGTGAGAAAGGGTAAAATTCCTCTTGGTCCCCAACGGGCAGCCCGACCGCGGATCGCGCTCCTCTACCTCGGCTGATTTTACCGCCGTAACGAGAGGAAGGTCGGTAGCGCTCAGGCTGCTCTGCTCAACACGGTTCTTGGGATACCGTGTTTCAAACTTGATGACGAAATCGCCGAGGCGCGATTTCAGGCTGACGAGTCGCTGCAGAAATGCAATCAGCATATTGCGCCGCATGTTCGTTGCAGAGAAGATTTCGCCTAAAGGTTCCGACTTGTAAAGTCGTACGCGGGGCGATTTTTTAAGGCTGTCGAGCCGAATCGTAGTACCGATGTTCCGTGCCTCGTCCTCGGCCACGATAAAGTCTGTTAAGTCGATTTTCTTCCTTCCCGCCGCGAAGGGCAAGTTGCGGGTTAGGGTGTCTGCGCCACTACGGTAGGTACTGCTGATCCCAACTCTTTCGAAGTGATGAAAATACTGGATGCGCCCAGCCCCTCGGCATTTACCAATTCCGGCGATCGCCAAGTCGTCCTTGTAGGAGGTGTCCTTTGTCAGGAAAGCGTCGGTCTGATCGTTGCCAAAGCCGCAGCCGTTATCGGTGCAGGTGATTCCGATGTCAGTGCCGTCACCGAGAAGCCCGGACGCGATGATGGCGACCTCGATCGACACTTCCAGACTGCGCTTGGCTGGATCCTGATGTTGCCTGATTAGGAATGCGTCGATTGAATTCGAAATCAGTTCTTCAAGAACGACGTATCCGTCGGAGCTAATTTTTGTGTTTTTGCAAACTGCCGCGAATGTCGAGTGTCATCTTTAATCCGTCGGACAATTTTATATACCGAGGAATGTTGATAGCGCAGCTCGGTCTAAGTCAAGGTCGTTCCGAGTGGCGTAGCTTGCGTAGGCGGAACAATGAGGATTGGAGGTTGGAGGGGCATACGGTCGACGCTGACGGGTTCTCTCAAACCGAATCACAGGCGATAAACAGTCACCGGATACTCTACCGCTAGCGTTGACCGGAACCGGCAGCGACAAATTGGTCAGTTTAGGCTTCACATAAGCGCCCGAGCCGCTGATCGCCCTTAGAAGCTGGGAACGTGCCATGGATGGCCGAAAATGGTCCGGATTGCTGGAACGCGACAAATTTTCCGACCTCATCGGCTCTTATCACCCAATTCCTACTCGAAAGAACGAACATGTCGGATCGTGTGGTTATGGGCAGATTATGTACCACCCTAGGCTCGCGACGACAGGGGACGCCTTCCCAACCTGCGGCGAAGACCTAGGAATGGTCTGCATAGAATAATGCAAATCACCGATGGGAATGATAAGCCGCTTCGGTGAGCGACGAGACTACTTCATCTGCAAGGGTGCAGAACGAGCCGCATGATGGAGGGACTCGTTCACGCGCGCCAAAGCGAAACGCACTTTCGTCTCTAGCTGGCAAGAAGGCAGCGAGCCCCGCCGCCAGCGGCCCCGCTGGCACTCGCTTTGAGGCAGATGTGGCGGCACATTATCTGCTCGCCATGCTCATAGGAGCAGATGCTCGCGGAGCAGCCGGGGCTAGGATCGACAGAGTCGGGCTACAGCGGGCTGCCGCTGGTTTCCCGCTCGACGATGTAATTGTCCACGGACGCAACGCCGCAGGCGCCGACGTCACTCTAGAAATTCAAGTCAAACGGACGGTCACCTTCGCGCCGGGGGATAGTGTGTTCGCCGATGTGGTGCGGCAAATTGCATCAGCGATCGGTAAGGGCGCGCTGGACGATCCAGAACATCGGTTCGGCGTAGCTATTGCACGACGGTCGGCGAAGATCGACGGAGCGTATCAAGACGTACTGACCTGGGCGCGACAGCTTTCTGCCGCAGAATTTTTCAGGCGGCTGGCGAATGCCGGCGAGGGCAATGACGATGCCCGGCGGTTTGTCGCGACCTTTCGCGAGCGACTGGCCCATGGCGGCAATGCGGTTGACGACGAGCTGCTTTGGTCAGTCCTGCGGCGCTTCCTGATTCTCCCGTTCGACTTTGGCACTGCCGCATCGGCCGATGAAACCCTGGGCGTTGAGCGGGCCACCCGCGGGCTGGAAACGACATCACCGGGAGGTGCGGCAACACTCTGGAAAGCGATTGGAACCGAGGCGCTCGATAAAGCGGCCGCAGGTGGTGGCGAAATCGACCGTGATACGCTTGTCGCCAAGATCGCCGGAAGCGGGCAATATCGGTTGGCTGGAAGGCGCGACTTTCGCGCAGCCGGGGCGGCACTCGCGGAAATGACGCGTCATGCCTTGGTGGACATCGACCGGGATATTGCCGGGGTCGTGCTCTCCCGCCAGCCGATCGTCGAAGCCGTTCACGTGGCGCTGGACCAGGGCCGCTATGTCGAAATTCGCGGTGGTGCGGGCGTCGGCAAATCGGCGGTGCTACGGCATTTCGCCGAACAGGCCGAACCGGAAAGCCCGGTCATTCTGCTGACTCCAAACCGCACGATCGGTCCGGGATGGACAGCGCTAAGGGATGCACTGCAGGTACCCGGCACCGCCCGCGAGTTTCTCGCCGACCTTGCGATCCGCGGCGGTGGCCTACTTCTCATCGACAATCTCGACTTCTTTTCCGGTTCGAGCGAGCGGGCAACGGTCGTCGATCTAATCCGCGAGGCCGTCGCGGTTTCGAGTTTCCGGGTCATTGTCACCGCTCGGAGGGAGTTCGGCGTCGAGGAACCAAGCTGGATTCCGGCTGATGCCGTTCTTCGGCTCGGCGCCGCGCCGCCGGTGCATGTTGGCGACCTCGGGGACCAGGACATCGAAGCGCTGCGAGAAGGCGCACCGGCGCTAGGTACTCTGTTGTCTGACTCGCACCCGGCCAAAGCAATCGTTCGCAATCCTTACCGGCTCGCCCGCCTGGCCGCCTTGCCGGACCAAGGCAGAAGGTTTCGGTCCGAGGTCGACATGGCCGAGGATTGGTGGCGTACCGGCGACGGTCCCATCGCAGGCCGTCGCGAACGGCGCCGCGTCCTTGCAACGCTTGCGGATGCGGCGCTGGATGGATCGGGATCGATCGACGCAAGCGGTCATGATGCAGGAGCGATCGATGCGCTGATTCAGCGCGAGGCAGTGATCGAAACCGGGACCGACCAACTGAGTTTCCGGCACGACGTGCTTCGGGAATGGGCCGGCGCTGCGCGCCTGCAGGAGCGTGAGGCCCTCGAAGCGCTGCCGGTCGACAAGCCGCTGCCATCCTTCTTCGCGCGCATGGTCGATCTCGCTGCTCGCTTCGCCCTAGAGCAATCCAGTAACAGCGAGCCCTGGGACAATATGCTGGGCTTCCTTAGCACGGGCACGGCGCATGCTTCCTGGCGCCGGCCCGCCATTCTGGCGCTGGTACGTTCGGAAATCAGTGCCCACTTGCTCGAGCGGACAAGGGCGCGGCTGTTTGACGACAACGGCAGGCTGTTACGCGAGACGATCCGAACGACGCTGGCTGTTGAAACACAGGACGGAAGGCAGCTGCTCGGTCGTCTCGGCATCGATATCAGCGCGCTCGACAGCCCGTTCTTCATGCCTTCGAACGCTAGCTGGCGCCACCTTGTCGTTTTTGCTCTACGCCATGCCGACACGTTGCCGGCCCTGGCGCTTGACGATGTGCTGGCCTTGTTTGAGCGGTTCTCGATCGCGCTGCTGGGGCAACCCGACTATACGCGCGCCATTGTCGGCCAGGTCTATGCATGGCTGAGCATCGTCGAGGCGGAACGCGGCGCATCCCTTAGGTCCGACCAGAAGCCGAAACTGACCGCCGGTTTCACCTGGTCGCAGCTTTACGAGTTCGAGAGCGACTTGCGACGGATCTTCGTGTCTTTCGCGAATAGCGATCCGGAACTGGCGAAAGCCTATCTTCGCGGTGTCGCGGAGCGGCCGCACCCCGAAGAAATCATTAAATCGCTGCTGAAAAACCGGGGCCAGCTCGCCATGGCGGCGCCGAAGGAATTGGTCGATCTAACGCTTCTGGGCCTCAATTCATCCGAAGCTCGCGGTCGACGCCGCGGCCGCCACGATCGGGACGACACCGCCTCTTATATCGACTCCAGCTTCCTGCCGGTATCGCCAGCACAGGGCCCGTTTCTGGAGTTGTTGCTTACGTCGCCGGAGGAAGGGCTTCGTCTGATCCACGCGCTGGTGGATCATGTGATTCTCCAGCGCTCAGGCGGAAAGGATCCCGGCTTCAACGGTTACCGTTTGGTGTTCGAGGACGGGGAAAGGTTCTTCCCGTGGATCGAGTCCTACGCGCTTCCGCGCCCCTATAGCGATCCTTATTCCGTAGCCTGCGCCATGATGGCGTTAGAGGCCTGGGGCCACAGGCGCATCGAAGCCGGCGAAGAGGTGGCCGCTGTCCTGAACGATGTTCTCGGCTCCCCGGGCTCGCCGGCCGCTTATCTACAGGTTGCCGTCGACTTGATCCTCTCGCATTGGATCAAGACCAGGGCAGTCGCGGTCCCCTTCGTCGCCTGCGCCGCGCTTCTCAGCAACGACCGCCAGCGGCTGATCTACGACAATCGGCCGGAGATCGACCTGTTTGGATGGGGCGATATCGGGCCGGAAGAGCCCAAAGGGATCGTGCAACTGGCGAGCCTTATTAAAAGGGTCTCGCGCAGGGCATCGCTGGAAGACCTTCTTGGCCGGTTCGCGCTCAGCGAAAAGGATGAGCATTATGCTCGGCTCCGTCTGCTGCAGCAGCAGGAAATAGAGCGGCTGGGCCCGCCGGCAGCTGAGGCTACTTTCGCTTCCCCGGCGCTGATGGCGCTGCATGCATATAATGCGACGGACCCCGACAATTATCGGGCGATCGAGGGCGGCGGCCATATTTTCGAGGCACCGGGGAAAGAAGCTCTCATTGCCGAAAAGCTCGCTGAAGGTCATGCGCCGCGTGCGCGAGAGAGCGCTATCGAAGAGGCGTTGAATATCGCGCTTGAACGGAAATCGTCTCCAAAACTCGCAGTCTTTGCCGTCGAATATGGGCAGGCTCATATGGACAGCCTCGGCGCCGAGAGCGGCGATGAGCGCTGGATGCAGGGCCAGACCGTCTGGAGCGCGGCGCTGGTCGCGGCACGTGACGGCAGCGCCGAACTCGTTTCCGAGCACGAGGCGTGGATCCGCGAGGTCTTCGGCCGCGGCATCTCGGAAGGCGAGGATCCGGTTCACCGGATGCGGGGCGGAATCCGCTTCAATCCCCTCGCGATCGCGACCGCCGGGCTTGCCAATCTATGGGTTCGGCTTGGCAGGGACCAGGACCGCCGCTCCCTCCTGGAGATCGCGGCGATGCGAAATCCGGCTGGCGCGCATGGGATTGCCGTTGCCTATGCGGATCTCGCCCAGGCTGATCCTCGCTTGCCGGGATCCATTCTGCGCTGCGCCCTGGCTGCGACGGTCTCGCCGGTGCGGCGTTATGACCAGACAGAGGGCGACCGAGAGGCGCGTAACTTGTGGCGGACGGCACGGGCTCGCGGGGCGGTCGACGCAGAACTGGCTTGGCAGGAAGGCAGCGGTACGGAGCCGGGCTGGCCCAGCTTCCCCGAACACGACCGCATCTATCGGCGTCCCATCCAGATCGGCAACGCGCGTATAGCCGAGAACGATGATCATGACGAAGTCGCTGAAGGTTCGGGGGCGCTTCGCGTCGATACGCAAGCAGGCGCGCTCTGGCTGAAAACAGTCGCCGCGAAGATGTCGGGCGACCAGTCTGCGGCGCTCGGTTCGCTGGTCCTCGCTTATTCCGGTTGGACCGGTCGCGCCAATGGTTTTGGGTTGGCGGCGGACAAAGACCTGTCGAGCGCACCGGATGAATGGAATACGCAATTCTATTCTCTCATACCGCGATTGGCAGGCACTATCGGCCAGGCGGCTAGTCGCCCTCTGTTCGAGGAAGTAGCTGCGCTTCCGGACCGCCATTTCTATGATGCGGCCGGCTATCTCATGCTCGCGGTCGATGACGCCCTGTTCAACCGAGGCGACATGTCGGTCGAAGATGCACAATGGATCAGGACCCGGTTCGCGGCGCGGCTGGTGGACAGCGGGGGGTGGCACAGGGCCAGTTTCAGCATCGAATATTCGGTAGAGCATCACCTTGGTCCGGCTGTGGCGGCAATGATGTTCAACCATCACAATTTCCTCAAGCCGCCAAACTGCTATCTGCTCGAAGCGGGGATCGAGCATGGCTCGACCTTCCTGCCGATCCTGCAGACCCTTTTCGGCAGCGGACCGATCTTCATGGTCCTGCTCGTCTTGCTGAACTTCTTCGAGGTGGCTCCAAGGGGCGACCACGCATCCTTCCTGATCGATCTGCTAACTAAGACCTTGGCGCGCACAGAGGGCAACGCGGTATTCTGGGTCGATCATGGCGTCGGAAAGCGGGCAGTCGCGTTGCTCGACCGCTACATTGGCCTCGACCCTGCACTAATTGCCGATCCGGCACTTCCCTGCGTGCTAGCTGGGCTGATCTGTGCAGGTGTGACCGAGGCCGTCGGGCTGGAGCGACGCGTAGTCGGATAGACTAGACCTGAGGTCCGGAGCAGCTTCGCCGGTCTAAGATCAAGCTGCAAGTCGCACGCGCCCCGAGAATCCGACAACTCAGCCCCCATACAACCCGCAATCCGGCACGGTATATGTCTTCACCTTCAGCTCGTTCCGCTATGACATCGAGTGACGACGCATCGTCCCGATCTCACGCCGCTCCACAGGGGGAAATGCTCATGAAGTTCGACTTCGACACTATCGGCGAATGGGCGCCGCGGCTGAGCGTCGCTCTCGATGCGCTGGTCCCGAACCGGCTGCGCGAGCGCGTCAGAAACGGCCCGGTCGCATGGCTCGGCGACGCGCTTGACATCATTCTTGAGGACGTCGAGCGCTGCGACCTCATCGCCGTAACGCGTGCATGGCTGCGCGACCAGACGATCGTTGCATATCATGGCTCGCGACTCTCGGCTAACGAGATTACCTCCGTGCGGGCCGGCGGGTTGATGGCTCTCGACCCCGCGGCCCGAGGAGATCGGCTAGAGAAGACACTTTCCCGGCATCCTAGCTGGGCGGAAGCCAGCAACGGGCTTGGCGCAGCCGTCCGGGATTTTGGCGACGGTCAGTTCGGGCGCCGGCAAGGCCAGGCGCATCTGACTATTTCCCGCGGCGCTTTGCTCACCGCCTTCAATCACTATCTAGTCGAGGGCTCGGAGTTCGACCAGGCTGTCGCGGTCGAGCTGCTCGGGAAAGGCGCGAGAGCGCTGCTGCAGGAAGGCCGATTACCGGTGCTGTTCACGGTCGAGGTGCCCGGATTTCGGGCAATCGAAGTCGGCGAGCGATGGCTGCACGATGGCGAGATGTCCGGCCTCGTCCGTCTTGTACTGCAATTCTGGGCCAATTGGCTGTACGATCCAGCGTTCGATCCGGGAACGCAACATGTCGACTTCGGCCTGATGTTCTACGAGGATATTCCGCCGGCCTGGGTCGCGGACGCGAATTTGATCGACGAGGCCCGACTTCTGGAGACCTATCGCCGCTGAGGGGTCCCAGAGCGAGCCAGTGTTGGAGGAAAAGGATGCCGAAGCTTCACGTCGAAGGGCCGCAGGCGAGCGAAGCCGGTCGCTGGCTGGTACGCCTCAATATCAAGCACCGCGCTGGCGTCGAACGTTATGGCGTTGCCCGGCTCACCAACAACGCCAACGGCAAGGCGCTTGACGCCCTGCTGCTCGGTCATGACCGCGATGACGCGATCTTCATGCCTTACGACATCCGCGAACGCCTCGGCGTCACTAAGGGCGGCGAGCTTGATTTCTCGCTGCGCAAGATCGGCCTCTGGGGCGTGCTCCGCTGGTATGTGCGCTCGCCCGATCCCGCCGTGTCCATCCCCGCTTGGATTGCAGTGATCGGGCTCGCTCTCGCAATCGTCGGACTCGTCCTTACTGCGTTGCCGCTAATCTGCACCTAGCGTCGCCGAATAGGTGCCCAAAGCTCTGGCGCCTCGTGCTTGAGCGCGACCGCGCATTTTTTGCTGACCAGCCTTGCAGTGCCTCGCGCCAGCAAGCAGTCTGGCGAAATGGAGAACACGTCAGCCGCACCCAACTTCGCTGATGCGATCCGTAAGGTAGAGCGGGCGGATCAGCACATCCGCGAGTTCGCGGCCATCGCTGACAGGCACTTTGCTCGACATCCCTGGCAAGTAGGAATGGTGCCCGAACGCCGCCGAGGCCGATATGCGTTTAGTGTCGGCGAGCGCCAGCTCTTTCCCGACCGAACCTTCTCGCTCATCATCGGGGACGCTGTCCACAATTTGCGGACGGCCTTGGATTACCTCCTATCGGCCTGCGCATTGGCGCGGGGCGGTGACATAACCAAAACTGAGTTTCCGTTCGGTCCGAACCGACGGCACGTCGTCTCACTGCTCGCCCGTCGAGTCCGGCCAGCCGGGCCGCTCGCGGAACGACTTGTCTTGGCCGCCAGACCCTATACGCGGGGCAACCGCTTATTATGGTCCCTCGCGGAACTCGACCGCAGAGATAAACATCGCTTGGTGGTCCCGACTGGCTGCCTGACAAATGTGGCGATCACTTCGGGCGTTTGGAACGCACTCGAGCCTGAGATGTCGGCGGGCAAGCTCATCGACGGCCGGGGCACCCGTATCCCCGTTCCGCCGGGTTACGAGGAGGCGCTAATGGTCGAGGCTCGTTTCGAACCGGAGATCATCTTCGGGCGGGGCAGTCCGGTTGCTAGGGCACCATGCGTGCCGACCCTTAAGGCCATGTCGCGGGCTGTGCTCGAAGTGATCGATAGTTTCGAGGAAGCTCATGGCGCCATCCGTTTCGCCCGACAGCGCCTGAAGACGAAGCCGAATGCGGCAAGAATTAAAGTGACCCATTAGATCACCCGAGGACCTTAGGCGCGGCCACACGCCGACGCCTTGTGACCGCGCGCTTAGGGTAGACGCTATGCAATCACTCCGTGCTCGTCCCGGCGCTGGAAGATGTACCAGCTCGATACTTTGGATCGGTCTAGCGTGGTGGAAGCAGCGCTCGTAGGCGACGATCACGCAGTCACAGTCCACCCCATGCCCCGATGCCTAGCGCCAAGTGGAGTAATTTCGGGTAGAGTCAGCCGAGTCTGTGACAGTCGTGTTCGCGGATCATAGACGATCGGCCACGTGTTGGGAGTGTATCGAAGTGCGTGGAATCGTCGAGCTTATTCGTGGATTGCTGTCAGCGGAGCCGACCGAGCCTCCTCCTCGCGAGATCGGGAGCGTGGACGAGTACGTGCGGTGGGTCTTCGGCACGCCTCCCGCGAACGGCGAGATGGCCTTCTACCGCGGTCACTCGAAGGCGGAGGAGTACAAGCTGACGCCGCTGGTTCTGCGGTCCCCCGGCGCCGCCGAGGCGGAGCCGAGAATGTACCGCGAGCTCCTGATGGCGAACCCGCTGGACTTCCGCGAGGACCGCAGCGCCTTCGAGCGGTTGGCGCGCATGCAGCACTACGGGCTACCCACAAGGATGCTGGACACCTCCACCAATCCACTGATCGCGCTGTTCTTCGCCTGCAAGTCGGGCAAGGATCATGTCGGGGATGTGATACGCTTCACGGTGGCGGACGACGACGTGAAGTACTTCGATAGCGATACCGTGAGCTGCCTCGCGAATCTTGCGCAGATGGATGGTAAGGACAGGCGCGCGCTCGATCCGAGCTTGGATTTCGAAAAGTTCAACAAGACGATCCCGGTGATCAAGCTCCTCCACTTCATCAAGGGCGAGAAGCCATACTTCCGCAACGTGATCGTGCCAACGGACATCTCCCGCGTGCTTTGCGTCCGCGGTCGGCACAGCAACGAGCGCGTGACCGCCCAATCGGGCGCGTTCCTATTGTTCGGCCAGGATGCCGTGCTTTCGGAGGCGGGGGATGCGACGATCGCGATCCGCCGCGTCCAGGTTCGCAAGGATCGGAAAGACGAGATCTTGAAGCAGCTCGACACCCTCGCGGTCAATGACGGCACGGCGTTCCGCGACATCGCGACGTACGCCGAGTACATCAGGAAGCAGCGCTAAGGGCCGACACTGGCGCAAGGGGCGCGCGACCGTTCAATCGGCCGGGCCGCCACCTGGCCGTGGACCTGCAGAGCGCGAAGCAGGACAATACGTCACGATGGGGCAGCCGGTGCTGGATCCGGCTGAGCACCATAAGTCAAGGACGGGCCGAGAGTGAGGGCCGAGCACGCGCCAGACGACCTGCACGAAAGGCCGCTTTCGGGAAGCGTGGCAAGGCGTGCGAATGTCCAAAACTGGGTCGTAGCGGTTGAAGGGCACAGGATCGAATCCGCCCACCTGTCGCCATTCACTTAATGCGCTGGCGTAGTCATAAGCGGACAATCGTTCATAACCGGATCCCGCGAAGGTATGTCTTTCATCGATCGTTTCGAACTCTCGGTGCCCTTGATCCAGGCGCCGATGGCCGGCGTCGCCACACCTTCGCTGGCGGCAGCGGTATCCGAGGCGGGAGCCTTGGGGTCGATCGGAGTGGGTGCGACCGACGCCGCCGGCGCACGGGCGATGATCGAGGAGGTGCGCAGCCGCACGACCTGCGCGTTCAACGTCAACGTCTTCGTCCACGCTGGCGCAAAGGCCGATCTTTCGCGGGAAGCGCAATGGCTGGATTGGCTTGCCCCGGTGTTCGCCGAGTACGGCGCAGAACCCCCAAGGGCGCTCAGGACCATCTACAAGAGCTTCGCAGATGATCCCGACATGGTGGCGGTACTGATCGATCTCGCGCCGCCAGTGGTCAGCTTTCACTTCGGGTTGCCGTCCACAGACGTGCTCTCGGCGTTGCGCGCGCGCGGTATCTACCTCATGGCGACCGCAACGAGCCTAGACGAAGCACGCGCGATCGAGGCGGCGGGGATCGACGCGGTGGTCGCGCAAGGGATCGAGGCTGGCGGGCATCGGGGTGTCTTCGACCCCACCGCGCCCGACGACGCGCTCGGGGTATTCGCGCTGACCCGGCTCCTGGTGCGCAAGAGCAACCTACCAATCATCGCTGCTGGCGGAATAATGGACGGCGCCGGCATCGCCGCGGCGCTCGACCTCGGAGCATCGGCAGCGCAACTGGGAACTGCCTTTGTCGCGTGCCCGGAGTCGGCCGCAGACGATGCATACCGGGCGGCTCTCACCGGTGCGGGCGCTTACCACACCGTCCTTACGTCGCTTATTTCTGGTCGACCCGCGCGTGCGCTGGCCAACCGGTTCACGGCTCTGAGTCAGTTGGTCGATGAACGACGACCGCCTGATTATCCTATCGCCTATGATGCGGGAAAGGCCTTGCACGCGGTTGCCAAGGCGAGAGGCGAACACGGTTTCGGGGCGCAATGGGCAGGGCAAGGTGCGCCACTGTCTCGCGCTATGCCCGCAGCAGCCTTGGTCGGGGTGCTGCGAGAGGAACTCGAATTGCGACGGATTTGAGGTCTGGTTGAGCGTTGCGACGTCTCCTGATCGGACTTGCCATTTTTCCACTCGAAGCCGTCTAAGCAAACAGCACAGCGTACTGAATGCGGCTTCAAAATCGTGATGAACCAGCGTCCGAAGTTGGGAAGCGAGGTAAGTGGCGCGGGCGTCCATCAGTGGGTCCTGGTGCCGGCGACCCGCTGGCAGGAGTCGACCAATTCACGTCGTTCCGATGCAGCGCGGTGAATGTCCGCTCGCGCCGCAACCCGCCATTCGCAAGTCTGACAGCTGCCGGGCATAAAGGCGCCCCACATCTGGCCATTTCGGGCGATGAAGGCGCATGATGAAAGCCGATGATCATTCCAGTGCTGCCGTTGGACGCAATTGGCAGCGAGCGGACCTTGGTTCAGATTGCCCTCAGACACCGCGAACGATGATTTTTTACGCTATATTCATCTACTGGTTGCCTTAGTGACGCACCGATATGACAATCCTAGCCAATAATGACGGCGCTCGGAACATGAGGGCACTGGCTGAGGCGACCGTCCGCTGCGTGTGCTCTCTGGGCACGCGATTACGGCATCGCTGGCGGCGTTGGCGGACGAGGAAACAGGGCATTCAGGTTCAGATCGCGGGCGCGTCCGATCTCGTTGACAGCTTCGAGGAACTGCTCGCAACGCACGGCGTAAGCATCCCCAGACACGTCTCGACCGGCGCCGACATGCTTTCACTCTGGCGGATCCTGAACACAATCAAAGCGGGGTTCGCCGGCACGCCCGACGACATGCGCCTCGAGTATACCGCTGGACTGGCGGTGCACGACCTCGCCGCAAAGGTGTTGGCGGTGGAGGACCATCCGGACTTCCCGACGCTAATCCCCCATCTGAAGATGCTTGTGCAGGGGGCGGTCCACCTGACGCAGGAACCACCCGCTGATGCGGACGCGTACAACAAGCTCGTGGAGGTCTACTGGGCCACATTGCTGATGGCCAAAAGCATTAGGGTCCTGCTCGACCACCCTAAGAATTCGAAGGGCGACAACCCCGACGTAATTGCACTGGACGGCAGCCAAGCCGCCCGCGCCTATGCCTTCAAGACTGTGCGTTCGCCACATACGCAGAGCCTCCTCGATCACATCGTCAAGGGCGTCGACCAGATCGAGCGATGCCCGGCGCCGGAGGGCATCGTAGCCTTCAACCTCACCCCCCGGCTACTCGGCGCAGGTCTTTGGCCGGAGGCCTGCTTCTTCGCGGACTGGCAGCAGCCCGCCGTTCGCACGATCGAAATGCTGACAGGGATGATCTCCGACGTCCTGAAGGACAACGGGCAGGAGGCTATCGATGACGTCTTCTCGGGTAAGAAGGCGGTCGGCTCAATCCTGTGCGTAGCGTTCATCCCGACGGTCGCCAGAAACCCCATAACTGGGAACGCAGTGGTCATGCCTCTGAAGGTCGCGACGCTCATCAACCTGGTCGCGGACCGCCCTCCGTCCGCAGCAATGTTGGCGGAGATAGAGGCAGCGAACCACACCATGCAGACTGCGCTCGGCTGACGCTAAACATCTCGACCTCGGGTGGCCTACATGTGGGAACTGTCTCGAGCGCAATAACGCGCGGTGCTGCATCATTCAGAAATGCTGATCGGTCACGATGAACCAGCCGTTGACCATCGGTCCGTAATGTCGACAAGGGCTTGTCGGGCGGCGAACACATGCCGCGATCGGGGGGTGGCGAGTGATTGAGGGCGCACGGAGAATACCGACCCAGCACATTTCTATTCGCGTTCCCTGGCACGACTCGGGTTGGAACGGTCGCGTCTGCCAGAATCCCCGCGGCAACACACACTGCATAGCGCTTCCCAGGATTGGCGACACGAAGGACGATGATTGGGAGACCTCCGTTGCGGGAGAGATCTTCGACGTCGAGGGTGGTCGGCTGCCTGCGTGCGCCGCGGAGCGGGGCGCATTTATGTCCGACCTCTCGTACATTCGCCGCTTCGAGCATCCCTACGCGTCCAACGACACGCACACTCATTTTCGACGGACCACCTACACCCACGTTCCCTTCTCGGCGGCCGCCGTGCCGTTCGGGTGGATGATGAGGGGTGCTGACGACCTGCCGGACCCGGCCAGAAGGCTGTCCCTCGGCTATCGCCACGAACTCGAGCCGGACGTCGGGTTCGACAGCATCTGGGTACAGGAGAGGCGCAACCAGCTGGCGATGCTGGACACCTTCTTTGGCGCGATCGAGCCGGAGAACTCACTCGTCTTCTTTTACGCCAAGAAGACGCCGCTTACTGAAGACCCGCGGCGCGTTATCGTTGGCATCGGCCGCGTGAAGGGTGTCGGCCCGACGACTGAGTACGAATACGAGGAGCAGGCTTCCGGCGCTCTAAGGTCGATGGTGTGGGAGCGTAACGTCGTGCACTCGATCCGCCCGGACATTGGAGACGGCTTCCTGCTTCCCTATCAGGAAATTCTCCAGATGGCGGAGGCGGACCCCGACTTCGATCCCAAGCCGTTCGTCCTCCACGCGCCCGAAGAGCATTGGGACGCCTTCTCGATGGGCGCGGAGCACGTCAGCCACGACAAGGCGATCGCGACGCTGCTCGCCGCATCGGTGACGGTCGCCCGATACGAGGAGGTCCTCCCCGGCGACTGGGACCACGCCCACCGCTGGATCGACGGAGAGCTCAACCGACTGTGGCGTCTCCGGGGGGCGTTCCCCGGCCTCGGCTCTGCGCTGAGCGCGCTCGGCCTGGAGAACGGAACACTGCTCGCTCACGCGATCGGCGGAATCCTGCACGCCGACGGCGGCACCGACGTACGGGATCCGTGGCCGCTCGTCGGTGCCCTGCTGGCCGATCCCGGCCAGCTTCCGAAGGAGCTGGAGGCCTCGATCGGACCGATCGCGGCCAAGCTGTGGGGCAGCCTGAAGGCGGACAGGCGGGCGCTGCTCGAACTCCTCGCGCGCTTCGAGCTCTCCGCTGAGCAGGTCACGAGGTGGTGGGTAAAGGAGCGGCGCAAGGCGTCCGGCATCCCTTACGAGGACGAGGCCATCCTCGCGAACCCCTACCTGATCTATGAGACGGATCGGGCCCGGCCAGATCCGATCCCCGTAAGAGTGGTCGACCGCGGCATGTTCCCCGACCCGCAGGTTCTTGCCGTCTCACCCGTTCCCGCGCCGTCCGGCTGCCCCGAACCGCTCGATCCGAGAAGGGCGCGTGCGCTCATGCTCGACAGGCTTGAGGTCGCCGCGGGCGAAGGCCACACCCTCCTTCCGCAGGATTGGCTCGTCGACCGGGTTAGAACCGCGGAGGTATCGCCACCCTGCGCCATCGGCAGCGATTGGGTGGACGCCTTTGGCGGCGAATTGACGCCGGTGATTGAGGCCTCGACGACCGCCTCCGGCGATCCGGCCTGGCAGCTCGATCGATACGCCGGCTCCCGCGCGCTGATTGCCACACGCATCCTCAGGCGTATCTCCGGCGCACGTCACAAGGGCGATCACGATTGGCGTCGATGTATCGACGACGCGCTCGGCGGCAAGTCCAAGGGCGACGATCCCGCCGAGGAGGCCGCAAGGGCCGAGAAAGCCGAGGCGTTCGAAGAGCTCTTTAGGTCGCGCGCCTCGGCGCTCATCGGTCCCGCCGGCACCGGCAAGACGACCTTGCTGCTCGCGCTGCTGTCGCTCGATCAGATCGCCAACGGGGGCGTCCTGCTGCTCGCGCCGACGGGCAAGGCCCGCGTCCAAATGCAGCGCAAGGCGGGCGACGTGACCGCCTACACGCTCGCCCAGTTCCTGCTGACATCGAAGCGCTACGATCCGCAGACCGGCGCCTATCGGGCCAACGGCTCCCCGGAGCGGGAAGGCGGCTACGCGACGGTCGTCATCGACGAAGCTTCCATGCTCACCGAGGACCAGCTGGCCGCCACGCTCGACGCGCTTGATCCCGCGATCGTACAGCGCCTGATCCTGGTCGGCGACCCCCGGCAGCTTCCGCCGATCGGAGCGGGCCGCCCCTTCGTCGACATGATCCGCCATCTCCGGACCACAGGCGACAAATCCAACGGTTTGGCGGAGCTCACCGTTGTGCGCAGGCAGTCGGGCGGCGGCGCCCGTGACGACGTGCTCCTGTCGCGCTGGTTCAGCGGTGAGGCACCCGATCCCGGAGCGGACGAGGTCTGGTCGCGGCTCTCCTCCGGTACTGCATCCGGGGTCCGAACGGCGCAATGGACAGGGGATGCCGACCTTCAGCAGAAGCTCCTAGCCGAGGTCACCCGCCATGTCCGGGAGGGCGTGGACGACGCCATCAGCGATGAGACGGCTTTCGAAATCAGCTTGGGAGGCGGCGAGTTCAATGGGCGCGCCTACTTCAATCTTTCACGGCCGGACGAAGCGGGAATTCGTCGCGGCGGCGGCGCGGAGGCCGAGTCCTGGCAGATCCTGGCGCCGTTGAGAGGAGGCGAGACCGGCGTCGATGGTCTGAACCGCTGGATCAAGAAGATATTCCGGCAGTCGGTCCGCCAGTGGTGGGATGTCGACACCTACTATCACCGTAAGATCGCGAAACCACTCGGCGGCCAAGCGATCCTGTACGGCGACAAGGTCATCAACCTCTCGAACGGACGACGCAATGACGTCTGGCCGGAGCTCGACAAGCCCTACCTCGCCAACGGCGAGATCGGCCTAGCCGTCGGACAGTTCAAAGGCAGAGCCTGGAAGCCCAAGAAACTCCCTTGGAAGCTCGAGGTCGAGTTCTCGACGCAGCTCGGCCACAAGTTCGGTTTCAGCGGATCCGACTTCGGCCAGGATGGGGACGCACGGCTTGAGCTCGCTTACGCGCTCACGATTCACAAGTCGCAAGGCAGCGAGTTTGGGACAACGTTCGTCGTGATCCCCAATCCCTGCCGACCGCTTTCCAGAGAGCTCCTTTACACTGCTCTCACAAGGCAGCAGCGAGACGTTGTGCTGTTCCATCAGGGCGAGCTGCGTGATCTCATGAAACTGTCCGGAGCAGATCGTTCGGAGACCGCTCGTCGGTGGACGAACCTGTTCACCGCACCTTCCCCCGTTGAGCATGTCGGATCCTTCCTCGAGAGCGGGCTCATCCATCGCACCACGCGCGGCGAACTTGTGCGGTCCAAGTCCGAGGTTATCATTGCAAATCTGCTAGATGGTTTTGGTGTCCCCTACGCCTACGAGCAGCCCTTCAAGGGACCGGATGGCTCGATCAGGTATCCTGACTTCACTGTCGCGGACGCCGAAACGGGCCGAACTTTGCTGATCGAGCACCTTGGTATGCTCGACCGACCCGACTACGTGGCAAGGTGGAAGGTGAAAGAGGCGTGGTACGGTGCCGCGGGTGTGGGTCAGGCCGGCGACCCCACCGCCGAAGTGGTCTTGTTGACCACAATCGAGTTGGGCGGCTTTAACGCGGCTAACATCAAGAAGCAGCTGGCCAGCGCGCTCGGTCTCTAAATATGATGGAGCGGCAAAGGTCTGCTCTTGGCTCAAGCTGACATTTGGCGGCCTCGATGGCCACGACCGCTTCGTCCCAATTCTCGCCGTTTTCAGCTTCGTCGGCTGTCCCTCCGACTTCTATGAACCGACGTGAATGAACGTCCGCGGTTGGGCAGCGGGGCGGGGGGGCTGAATGGCGACTTATGGGTCTCGCCGGCCCCAACCGGCCCGGCCATCAAGAACCGATTGTCGACGTTCGCGGCTGGCTGATCCAGAGAAAATTACGGTAGCAGGCAGGCGTAAGCTACGAAGAACGAGATCGTCATAGTGACAAGCACGATGCCTATCCCGAGCCAACCATTGAGAGGTGGCTTCTTCGAGTTGCTGGCTTCGCGAGATGCCTTTGTCATGCGGCGGCTACAGGCTCGAGCGGCTTTCGACAAAATCTAAGCCGGCGGTCAAGGGCTGTTCCATCCTGTGCGGATGATGCAAAATTCGAATCTGGATCAGTCGGCTGTGGCGAGCTGTGCCATCATGAGTTGGCGCACTGCCTCGGGACGAGAAAGTGGGCTCGTCTGGCGGTCGATCCATGCATCCAGCGCGGCGAGTTGATCAGGAGCCAAGCGCAAGTTGATGGGTGTCGAGCCCACTGGCGGCCTTCCGCGACCTCTTTTGTTGGCGCCAACAATTGACATGGTTAATAGTTGATGCCAGATATGACGAGCTGACGCAAGGCTTAGGACCCTCGCGCCAGCTCTGACCACAACCGATCGAGTGGAGATCGAATATGGCTGCTGAAGCCCCTTATAGGGGTGTGCGAACCCGTGCACCCGAAATTGATGTCGCCGACGTCCCTTTGATCGACATGGCCGACCGCGACATAGTCATGAGCGGTTCCAGCGACGTCCAAGAGGGCGGAGACTCGATCGACGCGCTGATACTTGGCGTCGAGGTTTTGATCGAGCGGCAGCGTGGAATGATGCGTCATCAGCGCGCCGACGCCTTCCTGATCGATAACGAGCTTTGGGGTGCGATTGCGTCGTTGCTCACGATGGTCCGGACCAAGGCAACCAAGATCGTCGACGTCGGTGGGGAAATGGAGAAGGCCGGCCAGCGTTTGCCAAAGGGCATGGCAGCGTGAGGGCCGCGTTGCAACGGAAGGCCGCAGATAGCTTGGTGAGGGAGGGCGAAGTGTTCGCCGTCGCTAAGTCGGTTGCGCCGGCTGCGCTCGATCGCGTCGACGGCATCCGGATTGGCAATCTGATCGAAGCGTTGTTTGGATTGCTCAACCAAGCCGCAGGCGATCCGGACTCGGAAGACGGAGACCTAGACCGCGGCACGGCGGGCGAAGACGGCCCAATAGCAGAAGCGCGGGCTCGATTCCCTGTGGCAGAATGCAGCGTGACAGGCACCGGCTTTCCAAATCGTCGCTTGCGGAGTGATCGTTAGTCACTTAGGAATGAGAGCCAGTCGAAAATAAGGATGGCCGATGCCAACCAAAAAGCCGATTCTACGCGGCGATATCATGGCCAAGGCTGAAATCCCTCGGGACGTCATGACGTTCTGGGTTAGGGGCGGCGTGCTGCGCCCGATCGAGGCTCCGAAAACGGGCACCGGCTTCAAGTTGCGGTTCGAATGGTACGAGGCGAACATCGCCGCGATCATGAACCAACTTCGCATCCTTGGCGTCAGCATCAAAGGGATGCTGTCGGTCTGCAAAGTCTATCGCGACGCTATTGCGTTCTTCGATGGTCGCGGCGCGACTCGCGACGAAGTTCACGCCATGTGGACGCTCGACATGATCGAGCGCAACGTGATCGCCCGCAGGGTGAAGCGCTGGGGGTATCGCGACATAGTTGAAGCCCCCGGCTTCGACCCAGAGACGAACCCACGGATTGCCGCAGAAGCGGCCGATAATATTTCGATGGAAGACGAGCTTTGGGCCGAGATCGTGCCGTGGACCGCTGAAATCCATGGCGCGCAGAAGGTAACGGTGCGCGTCATGGAGTTGTGGGAAGGGATGCCGCGCGAGGAATTTCGCCGCCACCTCGATCCCTATGTGAACATCACCGAGCAGGCCGAGGTGAGCTATGCGCCCGACGGCGTTGCATCCCCCGAGGAATTGACCTTTTTCTGGCGGGTTGGAGAGACTGACGACTACCGCTTCAGATGGGGTCCCGACGCAGGCAAACTGGCGCGCGCGGATGGCGCAAAGTCCATGATCGCGATCGACGTCTCCGCGGTTCTGCGATCGGTCTGGCACACACCAGAAGGCGGAGCTTCCGCATGATCGTGAAGCCTCGCGAACCGGCCGACCTCTACGCTCCGTTGGAGACGGTGCCGAGGCCCCGTCCGATCGGCGAGGTTTTCCAGGTCTTATTGGTCCGCTGGTGGCTGACGCTACTGGTCGAGGCGTACCGCGTGACCAGTAAGCCGCGCCTGCGACCGCCCAAGGCCAAGCGCACCCGCTAATTTCAACACGTCCGCCCTACCCCATCGCTCGGAACGCGCTTCCGAGAAAGCCACCGCCTTGCCGGAACGCATCTGATGATAAACGCCAAGCCTGTAGTCGCTCCCGCAGCGGCTTCCATTGCAGCCAACGACAACCGGCAGGCTCCGCGTATCGGACCGCCGCGCATGATCGCGCAGCCAATCCTTCACGACGTCGGGATCGCTCTGTTCATGAGGGGGGGGCGGCGTCTCAATCGGTGTGATCGCCGCGACGATCGCTCCGCAATGGCAGCCGAATCTCCACCAGTGGGAAATTCATGATGAGCATTGCAGCGACCGTTGAAACCCACGTGAATGAACCATCGAAGCAGCTAGCTGCCTGTTCCCCAATTCGGGAACAGGGCCGTACTCCAGCTGGGAGTGCCTTAAAGCGGGAACAGGTAGCATTCCCTATCGAGGTCATGCGGATGATGGGCCTGGATACTGCAGTGGGGTTGATGGGCAAGGGCCGCCGTGCAGACGAACTCTGCATCACCGTTCGCGCACTCAATTACAAAATCAGCGGCGAGCGTGGCGCGTCCGATACCGACATCAGGTCCGCAGCGGCCGCCCGCGAGGGAAGGGGCGAACGGCTCCTCGCCCATGCACGCAGGCTTCGCGCCGTACTCGCCCGCCTATTTGAACACGATTGCCTCAAGGAAGCCGCATGACCGCTATGACCCTCGCTACCGCCAGACAACGCGGCGCGGCCAGCTCCGGCGGTCGCTTCCTGCGCGTACCTGACGTGATGAAGACCACAGGCCTTGGTCGATCGACGATCTACCGCATGGTCGCGGCCGGTACGTTCCCTCAGCAAGTGAAGCTGACCGTGCAAGCCAGCGGCTGGTGGCAGGCCGACATCGATGATTGGATGCGCGAACGGCTAGCAGCGTGCCCCCTACGCCCCTGAGGATGGGGGCACATAAGGGGGCACTCATAAATCAATCAACTATGAAAAAGCAGGAAAAACAATATCATGATCGGCAAAAACCGGCAGAGGCCAGGGGCACCAACCGTATATCGCGCGGCACACTGCGAGCCGCAGCGTTTTGCAGCTGCGAGCCCGTCCCCTACGCCACCTGACGTAAGCTCAGCCTCGTCATTTCTGCGTCCACAAATCGAGCCGGTACGCCTCCGTCCGCTCGGCATGCTCGACCGTCACCGCATCACCCAGTGCGGCGAACATCGCCTCGACCGCCGCGTCGCCGGTTTGCGGATAGTCGGTTTCACCGGTCCAGTGGACCAGCAGGATCCGCCCGCCCGGCGCGACCCGAGTCCGCAACCACGCACCGGCGGCAGCGATATCGGCATCGCTCCAGTAATAGACGACCTCTGACATCAGGACGAGATCGAGTGGCCCGGTCGCCGGTATCTGGCCGGGAAAGGCGAGCCGCTCGAACCGGACCTGGGGCCGGTCCTCGCACCGTGCGCGCGCATATCCGATCGCGCCCTCGGCAATGTCGATCGCCAGCAGGTCCGCGCACAACGGCGCCAGCCGATGCGTCAACACGCCATGCGCGCAGCCGATCTCCAGCGCGGCGGCGTAGCGGCGATCGTCGAGCACCGCGATCGTACGCGCGAACTTGCCCGCTTCATACGCGCTGCTGGCGAGCGACCAGGGATCGTCGTCCCCGGCAAAGATATCCTCGAAATAGCCGGCGGCCAGGCTGGTGCCGTCTCGGGTATCGTCAGCGGGCATCGGCAATTCCGGTCAGGTGGAGAATGTCGTCGCCCGGCATCCGCCAGGCATCGCGCGCAAGGCGGAAGCCGGGGCCATAGGCGCCCCCCGTCTGACTGCGATGCGCCATGAGCGCATGGCGACGCTGGCCAACCGGCATCGGCTGCGTGCGGAACGTCGTCCGGGCAGGCGGCACCGCCGGATCCGTCCAGACCCGGTAGTCGAACAGCGTAACGCTACGCCGGGCGGCACGGATCGCGGTGATGGCGATCGTCCGGCACGCAGTATGATCGCAATGCGGCTCGTCCGCACCCGTGACCGCGATCGCGTCGACGCGGCGTGCGCGGATCAGCGCCGCGAGCTGGCGCAGCGTCGCGTGCCACGCCGCGCTGCCGGGCTGATGCGGATGTGCGTCGGGCCAGTCGAGGAACAGCGGTGGCGGTGCATCGCATCCGCCCAACCTGCGCACCGCCAGCGCCGCCTCACGCCGTCGCACCCGCGCCAGCCACGCGCCACCCGCATCGTGCGATCCCGCGCCATCGGTAAGATAGACGACCCCGGCAAGCCGGCCCGCTGCCGCCGCCTGCGCGACCAGCGCGCCCGCGCCCAGCGTCTCGTCATCGGCATGCGGCGCCAGCACCAGCCAGCGCGCACGCGTGAACCGGCTCGTCGCGAGCGGGCGGGGGATGGCTACCACAGCCGATCCTCGCCCCAGCAATCATGATCGATCCAGTCGCGCACCGCGGTATCGCGGACCTGGTCGGGTCCGGCCTGACGCAGGTACAGGCTGAGATCGCGGATAATCTTGTCGACGCGCTGCCCCTCGAAAGTGCTGCGCGTGCCGATCAGCCGGGCGGCGTGTTCCATGACGTCCAGCCCTGCGCGTTCGACCACCCCGCGCGTCATCCGGGCGAAGGCGGCGGCATCGGCATCCTCGCGCGCCGCGCGCATCGCCGCCTCGCGTACCCATAGCCCGGCGGTGCGTGCCGCGACGATCGCATGCCCGAACGCAGCGCGCGCGAGCGGGTCGGCCTGCGCCGCGCCCGACAGCGCGGCCCGCGTCTCGGCGAGCAACGCCTCGATCCCGCCGAGCTGGACCGCGGCGAACCGCCACGCGCCGGCAGTGAAGCGCGGTTCGCGATCATAATCGCCGGGCGCGCCGATCAGCGCCTCGTCGTCGATCGGATAGCCGGTCAGGTCATAGGCGCCGCTCATGCTCGCGCGCATGCCGCGGACGCGCCAGCCGCTGGCGTCGGTCCGCGACAGGTCATCGGCACCGACGATCGCCAGCCGGCGGTCGCCGCTCTCGGGCTGTACCGTGACGATCGCATAGCCGATCCCGCCCGCGCCGCTGGCAAAGCTCTTCGCGCCGTCGAGTGCGCGTCCGGCCGGCGTGTCGACCAGGGCAACGCCCGGTGCCGGTTCGGTCGCCCATACGCCAAACGCCGCGCCGCGATCGAGCGCGCCACGCAGCCAGTCCTTCTGCCGCGCGGTCGCATACCAGCCGAACAGCGCCATCGCGTTGACATGCCCCTCGAACAGGCGGCCGACGCTGAGGTCGCCGCGACCGACCCGGCGCAGCGCGTCAAACATCGCATGGTGACGGTCAGCGGCATCGGCAAACGCCTCGCCCCCCGACTCCACTGGTGCGAACCGGTGCAATAGCCCGGCCTCCACGAGCAGCGCGATGCTGTCGGCGGGGTGCGCGCGCTCGTTGTCATAGCGTTCGCCGAGCCGCGCAAGCGCGCCCACCAGTGGGTCTTCGAGTATCGTCATCATCATGTCGCTCATCCGCGCTCTCCATCGGCCAGGGCCAGCACATGCGCTGCCAGGCGGGCCGCGCCGTCCGGGTCGTCGAGCGCCGCCTGCGCCGCAGGATCGCGCCGTTCTACAAGCGCGAGCAGGCTTGGCCAGTCCGCGGTCATGGCATTCTCGCACACCAGCGCCGCGCCCGTCGCGGCCAGTCTTCGAGCCTTCGATCGCTGCTCGTCGAACGGGCGATCCTCGGGCAGGCACACGAACGGCCGGCGGGCGGCGAGGACCGCGCCGACCACGCCGTCGCCCGCGCTGCCGACGACGATGCCCGCGCATGCGATCCGCGCCGCCGCGTCGTCGACCCAGCCGAGCACCTCGATATTGGGCGGTGCGTCCCGAAGCGGCGCGCAGTCGCCGATGACCCGCCACGTCCGGTCGGGCGTCGCGCGCGCCGCACGGGCCCAGGCCGCGCCCTCGATCGCCGCGCCGCCGCGGCCGCCGACGACCAGCACCGATGCCGGATCCACCCCGGCGGCGTTGCTCCGCTGGACCAGTCCGGGGGCGTAAAAAGTCTTTCGGCGAACCCAGTCCGGCGTGGCGGGATCGTCGAGCGCTTCGGCAAACGGTGCGATCAGCGCGGTCGCCGCGCGAAACGCCTCGAGATGCGGGACGTCGTCGCGGCGACCTCCGAGCCGCACGCAGACCGTCGCGACCGATGCGAGCCGCGCCAGCATCGCGATCTCGCACGATACGTCGACGATCATCAGCGCAGGTCGATGTTCGGCGATCCAGTGCGTGATCGCGGCGACCCTGTGCCGGATCCCATCGTGATCGAGCGGAGCGTAATGCAGCGCCGCGGGGCGCTCCGCCGTGCCGTCGCGGCCATCAAACCCGGGGTGGAGCCGATCGTCGGGAAGATCGAGATAGGGATGCACGGCGGTCCGCCCGGCGATGTTCGTCCCGATCAGCGTGATGCGCCCGTTGGCATGATCCGCGATCGCCGACGCACGCGCGGCGTGTCCGGCACCGTGGTGGTGGACGTAATAGCCGATCGGACGCCGGGTCATGACAGGGTGGGCGCTGCTACCCGCAGGCGTGATACGTCGTGCTCTGGCGGGGACGCGGGCAGCGGCATGTCGGCAGGCATCGGCGGCAGCTCCGCTTCTTGCGCCAGCATCTCCGCCACGCCGTATGCGGTCCGTGTTGCGCGCCGCCAGAGCGCCCGGGCATGCCAATGTTCGAAAGCCGGCACGTAGGGAACGACACCGCGATCCATCGTCGCTGCCAGCTCGGCCATCGCGATCGCCATGCCGCCTGCGGCCCGACCATCCGTCCGGGCGGAGACCCGCGTCCATACCGACGGTGGGTGGACGAGCCGTCCCCCTGCCGCGACCGCGGCGATCACCATCGATTGGTCCTCGCCCGAGGCGATCGACGGAACCCCGCCGATCGCGCGATACAAGCCGGCGTCGATCGCGATGCTGGCGCCGGTATGGTCGCCGTGACGCGGCGGCGGGTCGTGCGGCGAGGGATCGCTCGCATCCTCGATTGCGCGCACCGCAGCCCAGTAGAGATCGAACCGGTCGCGCATTCGTGCAATTGCCGGATGGATCGGTTCGGCATCGTCCAGCATGATCCGTCCCCCGACGATACCAGCCCCCGCGCCGATCGCGGCGAGATTGGCGGAGATCCATTCGGCGGGGGGACGGCAATCCGCGTCGGTCGAAATCAGTACGCCGTTACCACCCGCCGCGCTTCTGACGTGGCGATACCCCATCTCCATCGCTCGGCCGCGTGCGCCGCCGGCATGTGCCAAGGGTGGCGGGAGGGTGCAGGCGTCCACCAAGATGACCAGTCGCTCGGCGTGGTGGCGTGCGACCTGCTCCACGACCGCAACGCTGTCGTCGTCGCTATTGTTGATGCACAAGGCGACGGGGATGCGTCCCGCGATCGTCTGCGCGGCGAGTGCGTCGAGCAGGACTGGCAAGCGCTGGCTCTCGTTGCGCGCCGGCACGCAGACGCAGAACGGTACTGGGGTCACAGCGCGCGCGCGCTGCGCTGTGCGGATCTGCTCGCGGCCAGTGCGGGCCATATCGGCGTCGGCTGTTGCACGCCAGTGTGCTGCGCGCACATCTCCTCGTACAGCGCTTCATAGCCGTCGATCATCGTTTCGACGTCGCAGATCGCCACCGCGCGTGCGCGACTGTCCGATCGGTCGAGATGCAGCGCGCGCCGGGCGGCGTCGGCGAGCGAGTCGACGTCGTCGGGCGTCGCCAGCACGCCGCTGCCCGCATCGAGCAGACTGGGGATCGCGCCGCGCGCAAACGCCGCGACCGGCGTCCCGCACGCCAGCGCCTCGGCGACGACCAGCCCGTACGGCTCGTCCCAGCACGGCGTGCACAGGAACGCCCGTGCGCCGCCGATCAGCAACGACAGCGCTGCGTGATCGAGATGGCCGACATACCGAACCGCCTCGCCCAGATGCGGTGCGACCTGCGCAGCGTAATAGGCCGGATCGGAAATCGGACCCGCGATCCGCAGCGGAAGCCCGACGCGCTGCGCCGCGGCGATCGCGAGATGAAGCCCCTTTTCGGGGACGATGCGCCCATACCAGACCAGATACGGGTCGGCGTCGGGCACGACACGATAGGGAAACCGGTCGAGATCGATGCCGTTGCCGACGACGCGGTCGATGGGGACGATCGGCGACCACATCGCGCGGATCGCCTCCGATACCGCGACGAACCGGGTCGCCTCGGCCCGACACAGCCGGATGCCGCTCTCCAGCCAGCAAAAGGGCGGGGTGTGCAGCGTCGTGACCATCGGCATCGGCAACGTGTCCGCCATCGCGACCGGCAGGTAATGCAGCGAGTTGTTGTGAGCGATATCGAACCCACCTCGGCGCAGTTCGGACATCAGCCGCAGATAGGCATGGTGTTCGCGGAAGAACGCGATGTCGGTCGCCTCCGCCACGCCGGTCGCCATTAGCGCGGTCTCGTCGCAGATTGCGGTCAATCCGGTGGCGGGATCCGAGCGAGTCGACGCGAACAGGACGACGTCATGCCCGCGGGCGCGCAGTCTCGTGGCGAGAAGATGCGTATGCATCTCAAGCCCCCCAGCGAACGGCTCGACGATCGCGTGCTTGAGATGAGAGATAATCGCGATACGCATGATCGGGCCCGGAACATCCGTAAAATGGTTCAGGGGTCGTAACGAGCCTGCATGCGTATAGGGTCCATCTAGAGTTCGTGAATCACGCTGATGAGGATCAATAGATCGGCTATACTATAGCTTTTGCCGCGGGGTGGCGCGAATTGCGCGCGGTGTTCTGCGGACCGCAGCCCTTGTCTACGCCAGTAGCGGCACGAACGCTCAGCAATGCGGGGCGTCGGGCTGATCGGTCAGCGCCGTGCCATCAAGGCCGCCGAGCCCGTCATCGCCCTCGGCAAGTTCGATCGCATGCTGAAGATGGCAGGCCGCAAGCTCCACGCGATCTCGGTCAAGCAGCGCAAGCGCCATCTTCATCAATACAACGGCAGTGTCCGAACGAATTGGCATAACTTATGTTAAGATAACAGCTATGCTGAATCAAGCGAAAGTCTAAGGCTAAGCCAATAACTTCGCTACAAAATAATCCGCTATCCGTCGTATAATTACGCCGGATCCACACCCCCCCGCCGCACAGATCAGAACCAGCCCCTGATCCCCACCGCAACCGCCAGGCCGCCGGTATCGGCATCCCCGGAACGCTCACGCCTTGCCCGCGAATAGCGCGCAGTGGCGGTGTTCGCATGCGTGTAGGATAGCCCGACATAGGGCGCGAATTCCCGCGCAACCTCATAGCGCAGGCGCAGGCCGAGTTCGGTACTCGACAGGCCCGCACCGATCCGGCTGGCGGGCACGTCCTGCGCGGCGAGATTGAGTTCGACGCGCGGCTGGAGAACGAGGCGCTGCGTGATCCGCTGGTCGTACCAGGCCTCGGCGCGCGCGAGCACGTCGCCTCTGTTCGACAGGAAAACGCTGCCCTCGACGTCGAACCAATAGGGGGCGAGCCCCTCGACGCCGACGACGGCATACGTCCGCTTGGCGCCCGACCACAGATCCTGGCGGACACCCGCCTGGAGGTTCCAATAGGGGTCTATCGCTTTGGCATATAAAGCCTGCACCTCTGCGGACTCGATGCTGCGGCCGAAATCGCCTTCGCCCTCGCTCTTGACGACGAGGCGGTGGATGTCGCCGCCGAACCAGCCCTCGCCGTCCCAGCGATAGCCGTCGCGGCCGTTGCGCACCTGGACCTCGGCAAGGTTGAATAGGATCTGGCTGAACCGCATGCCGCCATGCTCGTCGCGCATCGCCCGGTTCGCGGCGGCCATCGTCGCAGGATCGTAGAAGCGCGCCGCCGCGAGCGTCGTCGGCGGCGCAGGTGGCGGCGCGTTGCCCGCCGGCTGATCGGTCCCCACGGGTGTCGTCGGACCCTGGCCGGGCGCCGGCGAGAGGGTGCAATGGCCCATCGCCGCGTGTTCTGGGGGACATGCGGCCGCGCTCGGCATTGTCATCCCGGGTGCCATGGCGGGCATCGCAGCGTGGGACTCCTGCGTGGCCGGTTGTTCGGGCGACGACGCGCGCTTAGTCGCGGCTGCGGCCGCCGATGGGGCGCGGATTGTCTTTCGCACGATGCGCGACTTGGGCCGGGCAGGCGTCTTCGCAGCAGGCTTCTTCGCGGCGGGCGTCGCAGGCATCGCCATGCCGTGCATGTCGTGCATCTGCGCCGCAGCGGGATCGGCGACGAACACCGCGCCAGCGGTCATCATCGCCGTGAGCGCCCACGCCGCGCGGATCACGCTTCGGCCCCCGTCTCGCCGGCGGGACGGACGGTGACGACCTGCATCATCCCCGCATGCATGTGGTAGAGCATGTGACAGTGGAACGCCCAGTCGCCGACCGCATCCGCGGTGAGATCGAACGTCGCGGTGCCGCCGGGGGCGACGTTGATCGTGTGCTTGCGCGGCGCGTGATCGCCATGCCCCGTCACCAGTTCGAAGAAATGTCCGTGGAGATGGATCGGGTGCGCCATCATCGTGTCGTTGACCAGCGTTACACGGACTCGCTCGCCCTGACGAAACGGGATCGGCGCCTTGACCTCGTTCAGCTTCACCCCGTCGAACGCCCACATATAGCGCTCCATGTTGCCCGTGAGGTGGATCCGCATCTGCCGAGACGGCGCGCGCAGATCGGGATTGCGATCGAGCGCGACGAGATCGCGGTAGACCAGCACCTTGTACCCCGCCTCCTGACCGATATCGGCGAGACCCTGTGGCGGCTCCCCCGTCCGATCCATCGGCATCGGCGAGACGGTCTGCACCGTCGGGGTCCTGGGCAGCTCGGACGCATTGGCGAAGTCGCGCATCGAATGGCTCATGGTAGCGCCGTCGTGACTCATGCCGGGCATGTCGCCGGACGCGGCGGCGGGTTTGCAGTGTCCCATCGCGGCATGCTCGGGCGGGCAGGGGGCTGACGTGGCAGGCATGTCATGACCCATGCCGCTCATGTCCCCCATGCCGCCCATACCCATGTCTTTCATCGTCGCCAGCGGGCGTTTGCGTAGCGCAGGCACCGGCGCGACCATGCCCGCGGAGGGCGCAAGCGTCGCGCGGGCCATCCCCGATCGGTCCCACGCCTCTGCGACCAGACTGTAGGCGCGCGCATCGGGTTCGACGATCACGTCATAGGTCTCGGCGACCGCGATCTGGAACTCGTCGACCGCGACCGGCCGGACATTCAGCCCGTCAGCCTGGACGATCGTCAGCTTCAGCCCGGGGATGCGGACGTTGAAGGTCGTCATCGCCGATGCATTGATGATCCGCAGCCGGACGCGTTCGCGCGGCTGGAACAGCGCGGTCCAGTTGTCCGCGGGCCCGTGGCCGTTGACGAGATAGGTGTAGGTGGATCCGGTCACGTCTGACACGTCGGTCGGGTCCATCCGCATCCCGCCCCACATCAGCCGATCCGCGAGCGGCTGATCCTTGCCCGACACGAGCCCGACCAGCGTCTGTTTCTGATAGTTGAAATAGCCGCCCTGCTGCTTCAGCTTCTGGAAGATCCGGTGCGGGTGCATCGGGCTATGGTCGGACAGGACGATGACGTGCTCGCGGTCCGAGGCGATCGGATCGACGCCCGCGGGATCGATCACGATCGGGCCGTAATGCCCCATCTGCTCCTGCAGGCCCGAATGGCTGTGATACCAATAGGTCCCCGCCTGGACCACCGGAAATTCATAGGTGAAGGTCGATCGTGCGGCGATACCGGGAAAGCTGATCCCCGGCACGCCATCCATCTGGAACGGCACCAGCAGGCCGTGCCAATGGATCGACGTCTCCTCGTCGAGATCGTTGGTCACCGACAGCCGCGCGGTCTGGCCCTGCCTGAGCCGGATCAGCGGCGCCGGCGTCGTGCCGTTGATACCGATCGCATGGCTGGGCTTGCCGTCGATCATCATCATCCGGTGTGCGACACGCAGCGCGATGTCGGGCCCCGACACGGTCGGCAGCGGCGCCACGATCCCCGCCGACACCGGTTGCGCCCAGGCGGGCAACCACGGGATCGTCGCGGCGCCGCCGGTAAGGCCGACATCGCGCAGGAAATGGCGGCGGGTCATTCGGGTCATGCATATCCTCGGGGTCGAAACGCGCAGGCGCGCTATCATCCATACGCGCGAGGCTGCGGGATCCCTCGACTTCAGTCGTTATTTTCGAGCATTGCGCTCAGCGCGCGGCGGGCACGGCGCACGCGTGTCTCGATCGTCTTCACGCTGACCCCCAGCGCCTCGGCCGCCTCGGCCTGGCTGAGCGCATCGATCGTACACAGCAGCAGCGGTTCGCGCAGTGCTGCGGGCAGCCGCGCGATTGCGGCAAGCGTATGCGTCAGCGCATCGCGGTCGACTGCCTGCGTCTCCACGGTGGCGGCGGGATCGGCGACCTGGTCTCGCGTTTCGTTCGGCAGCACCCAGGCCAGCGCCCGGCGAACGCGGCGGCGGCGGTGCCAGTCGCGGCATTTGTTGATCGCGATCCGCGCAAGCCAGGCGCGCAGCGAGCGATCGACGTCGAACCGCGCCAGCGCCGCATGCGCGGCCACGAACGTCTCCTGCAGCAGGTCGAACGCGTCCTCCGCGTCGCCGGTCTGCGCGACGATCAGCCGATAGAGCGGCTGCTTGTGCCGGCGCATCAGCGCGGCGAACGCGGCCTGTCCGCCGGAACGGTGGAGCGCGACCAGATCGGCATGGGTGCGGTCGTCGAGCGGCGCGCTCACGATGCCGGGGTCAGCGCCCGTACGACGAGCCGGTCGAACGCCGCGGTCTGATCGGGACGAAGCAGCCGCCGCATCGCGAAGACGTGCGCGAGCGTCGCCTTCTGCAGCGCGCCCATCGTCCGGTGCGCGCGATCGACCGCGGCGGCGACGGCCGGGCCATCGTCATGCTCGCGTGCGATCGCCGCGGCGAGCGCGGCATTGTCGCTGCGCATATGCGCCTCGAGCGTCGCCCGCTCGACCGCGAACTGCGTCTCGAGCGAATCGAGCTGCGCTTCCTGCCGGGGGTCGAGCGCGATCTCCCGGTGGAGCAGCGCGTGCACCTCGGTGCCGTGCGGTGCGCGGGGCATCATGATCCAGCAACCGAGCAGGACGCCCGCGGTCCCGGCGAGAAACGCCAGCGCAATTGTCCAGAGCGTGCGCCGCCGGGGCGACATCATCGGCCGAGCAGCAACGTGGAGGGGGCAAGCGGTGTGTCGATGCCGAAGGGACCCGCCGCCTGCGCCGCGGCGTGCGCGGGGGCGATGCTGCCTGCCAGCGTCGCGCCGCCGACGACGCCGGTCGCCAGCGCCACGCCGACCGACCAGATGCCGATCGCGCGGCCGGTGGTACGGTTGCGGGCGTTCTCGGCGATCGTCGCGAAGACGTCGGCCTCCAGTGTCTCGAGATCGGGTATCGGGCGCTGCGCCAGCCGGCTCAGTTTATCGTCGACATCATTGGCCATCGCACGCCCTTTCCTGCTGCACAGCCACCATACGCACGCGACCGACGGATCCCTCATCGATTTGTGCGGGGAGGGGGGGAGCGATCAGCCCAGCATGCCGGCATAGGTCTGCGGCGGAAGCGGGAATAGCGCACGCGCTGCCACGCCGCAGGCCATTACCAGCAGCAGCGCGACGATGCCCGCGCGGGTGACTCGCCGGGGCGCTTGGCGATCGGACAGCAGGACGCTGGCCACCGCGGTCGCGATCATCGGCCACAGGTGATAGCGCAGGTCCGACGCGATGCTGAGGACCGCGAAACTGGCCTCGAGCGCGAGCGCGGAGACCAGCAGCGCTGTGGCGACGTCGCGCGCCGGCGCGCGGGGCTGCGACATTGCGGTGGCCAGTGCGGCGATCGCAACGATGATCCAGGCGATCGGCCAGCCCAGCGGCGTCTCGACGATCGCGGCGGTGAGGCTTTCCCAGGCGCGCGCGGCCGCGTTGGGGTTGGCTAGGCCGAGCGTGTTGGGCTCCGACGTGGCCGGCGGCGCGGCGCTGGGCCAGCGGAACGGGACGAGCCAGCGATCGGTCGAATTGAGATGCGCCATGCGGTGCCCGGCATAGGCGATCGGGTGATGCAACGCCGCCGACGCGAGCGTAACGTACAGCGATGCGGCGGGCAATGCCCTCAGCCGCGCCATCGTCGTGCCGCAATGCGCGTCGTCGCCGAGCGGATCCCAGAAGAACGGCGTCGCGCAATGGCGTGCCCGTACGGTCGCCGCCTCCGCGCTGGTGAGGCCGGTCGTGGCGCTGTCGGGCACACGCGCGGCGATCCCGGCGAGATCGTAGAGCGCCTGTGTCGCCTCCACCCCGCTGCGCTGCGCGTGGAGCAGCTGGTGGTTGACGATCGGCGCGATGCCCAGGACGACAACGATTCCGGCGAGTGCGCTCGCGAGCTTGGCGAGCGGATGCGTAGGGCGGGGCGCGAGCGTGACGACGAGTGGCACGACGATGAACACCGCATTCGCGCGGACCAGCACAGCATACCCAAGCAGCAGCGTCACCGGGATCCACATCGCACGCGGGACGTGCCGGCCGGCAAGGCGCCACCAGCCGATGATGCCGACCGCCGCGAGCAGCGCGCCGGCAAGCTGTGCGTCCTTGAGGACCACGCCCTGCCAGCCGAGGAAGGGCGGGAGCAGGCCGATCACGAGGATCGCGACGGCGCTCCCCGGTCGCCCGATGCGCGTGAGCCCGCCGGCGAGGAGTCCGAGGCCGAGCCAGTAGGTGGCGAGTTGCAGGACGAGCATCGGCGTTGCACCGGGTCCGAACGGTGCCAGCAACGCCCAGACGCGCGCCATCGCCGGCGGATGCCAGTCGTCGTACACGCCCGCCAGCACCTGACGATATTGCGCGACGGTGTCGTACATCGCGGTACCCGGCCAGAAGAGCGCGAGCGAGGCGAGACACAGCGCGGCGGCGGCGATGAAGGCGGGGCGGGCCAGGGCGCGCGGTGCAGGGTCGATCGACATTCGCAGGTCTCGCACCGGTGGCTTACAGGCAGCGAGATTCCGAACAGGATCCCGCGGCAGGTGCGACCCTTTGTAGAGCGACACGTCCGGGTCAAGCACAATAGGGCCGAAACGGGATGGTTTGTCCGGTCAGCTCGGCCGGTTGCGCAACGGACCGGCGCACCCCAACCCCCGCCGTCATCCTGACGAAGGTCAGGACCCAGAGCCACGAGCGCTGCGGCCGGAACCCTGGGTCCTGACTTTCGTCAGGATGACGGGTGGCGAGCCTTGCGACGGATGACGACCCTCCCCCTTGCGGGGGAGGATCGTGCGATCAGTAGTGGATCGACCGGCCGTATGCGCCGAGCACGCTCTCGTGCATCATCTCGCTGAGCGTCGGGTGCGCGAACACCGTCTCCATCAGCTCGGCCTCGGTCGTTTCGAGCTGGCGTGCGACGACATAGCCCTGGATCAGCTCGGTGACTTCCGCGCCGACCATGTGCGCGCCGAGCAGCTCGCCGGTCTTCGCGTCGAACACCGTCTTCACGAACCCCTCGGCCTCGCCGAGCGCGATCGCCTTGCCGTTGCCGATGAACGGGAATTTGCCGACCTTGAGCTCATAGCCGGCTTCCTTGGCTTTCGCCTCGGTCATGCCGACGCTCGCAACCTGCGGGCGCGAATAGGTGCAGCCGGGGATGTTGGCCTTGTCCATCTGGTGCGGCGACCCGCCCGCGATCTTCTCGACCGCGATGATGCCCTCATGGCTGGCCTTGTGCGCGAGCCACGGCGCGCCGGTGACGTCGCCGATCGCCCAGATGCCCTCGACATTGGTGCGGCCATAGCCGTCGGTCTTGATGTGCCCGCGGTCGGTCTCGACGCCGAGCGCTTCCAGCCCGATATTCTCGGTGTTGGGGACGATGCCGATCGCGACGATCGCGTGGCTGAACGTTTCCTCGACGACCTTGCCGTCCTTGTGCTTGATCTTCGCGGTGACGCCGCTGCCCGATGGCGCCAGACCTTCGAGCCCGGTGCCGGTCAGCAGCGTGATGCCCTGCTTTGTCAGCGCCTTGTCCATGAACGCAGAGACTTCCTCGTCCTCGACCGGCAGGATCCGCGGGAGCATCTCGACGATCGTCACGTTGGCGCCCATGTCGTTGTAGAAGCTAGCGAACTCGACACCGATCGCGCCCGATCCGATGACCAGCAGCTTGACCGGCATCTCGGTCGGCACCATCGCATGACGATAGGTCCAGATCGTCTTTCCGTCAGCCTTGGCGAACGGCAGGTCGCGCGCGCGCGCGCCGGTCGCGACGATGATGTTCTTGGCTTCGAGCTCGACGGTCTTGTCGCCCTGCTTGACGCTCAGCTTGCCTTTTGCCGTCACGGTGCCGACGCCTTCGACGACGGTCACCTTGTTCTTCTTCATCAGGCCCTTCACGCCCGCGTTCAGCTGGCCCGCGACCTTGCGGCTGCGATCGACGACCTTGGCGAGATCGAAGCCGACATTGTCCGCCTTCAGGCCATAGCTCTCGGCGTTCTGCATGTAGTGATAGATTTCCGACGTGCGCAGCAGCGCCTTGGTCGGGATGCAGCCCCAGTTGAGGCAGATGCCGCCCAGGCGCTCGCGCTCGACGATCGCGACCTTCAGGCCGAGTTGCGACGCGCGGATCGCGGCGACGTAGCCGCCGGGGCCCGAGCCGAGGATGACGAGATCATAGGTATCAGCCACGGTAGAGTCCTTTGGATTAGTTGGTTTCGGGCGGCACGGGCCGCGGTTTGCGGTCGTCGCCGACCGCCACGAAGATGAAACGCGCCTGGGTCACCTTGCAGCTGTCGTTGCTGTGACGCGCGCGGCGCCACGCCTCGACCTCGATCGTCATCGAAGTGCGGCCGACGACGGCGAGATGTGCGTAGACCGACACCTCGTCGCCGACGACGACGGGCATGTGGAATTTCATCGCGTCCGCCGCGATCGTGACGGCACGTCCGCCGCTGCGTCGCGACGCGACCGAGCCGGCGGCCAAATCCATCTGCCCCATCAGCCAGCCGCCGAAGATGTCGCCATACGGGTTGGCGTCGGCGGGCATCGCGGTGACGCGGATGGTGGGCGCCATTTCAGGCGGGAGTTCGGTCATGCTTCAATCCTGCGGGTCTCGCGGTCGAGACGGCGGGCACGGCGCAGCGGGCGGATACCCATCGCCAGCGTCGCGACCATCGCCGCGGCACCGCACCACCAGATCACGTCCCATCCCAGTGGATAGGACCATGCCGCCGCCCAGGTGATCCCGACCGCCGCCACGAGCCCCGCGACGATGTGCAGGATCTCGATGGTAGTGCCCGAAAGCGACCTGAACGACGACACGAGGCCCATCTCAGGCGAGCATGCCCAGCGGGTTCTCGACGAGATGCTTGAACGACTTCATGAACTGCGCGCCGTCCGCACCGTCGATCGCGCGGTGGTCGAAGCTGCCGGTCGCGGACATCACGGTGGCCACGGTGAGCTCGTCGCCGACGACGTACGGGCGCTTCTCGCCCGCGCCGACCGCGAGGATCATCGCTTGGGGCGGGTTGATGACCGCATCGAACTGCGTGATGCCGAACATGCCCATGTTGCTGATCGAGGCGGTGCCGCCCTGATACTCCTCGGGCTTCAGCTTGCCGTCGCGCGCGCGGGCGGCAAGGTCCTTCATCTGCGTCGAGATCGACGACAGTGAGGCGGTGTCCGCACCGACGATGATCGGCGTGATCAGCCCCGACGGCGTGCTGACCGCGACCGAGATGTCGGCGCGCTGGAAGCTGATGAGCTGGTCGGGCGTGAACATCACGTTGCAGGTCGGCACCTGCATGAGCGCGACGGCCTGCGCCTTGATCAGCAGATCGTTGACCGACAGCTTCACGCCGCGCGCTTCGAGGCTCGCGTTCAGCTCGCCGCGCAGCTTGAGCAGCGCGTCGAGACGGATGTTCACGGTCAGGTAGATGTGCGGAACAGTCTGCTTCGATTCGGTCAGGCGACGCGCGATCGTCTTGCGCACGTTGCTGAGCTTGGTCGCCTCGTGCGGGATATCGGGCACGGTCGCAGTCTTGGCGGCAGGTGCGGGGGCTGCGGCAGACGTGGTCGGCGCGGCGGCCTCGGTCTTGGCAGCGACGGGCGCTGCACCGGGCTTCGCGTTTTCGACGTCGGCCTTGACGATGCGGCCCCGCGGCCCCGAGCCGGCTACGGCACCCAGGTCGATCCCCTTGTCGGCAGCAAGGCGGCGGGCGAGGGGGCTCGCCTTGACGCGCTCACCAGTCGCGGCGGGCTTGGCGGCACCGGCGTCTGCGGGACGGCCGTGATCCTCGGCCGATGCCTCGGTGCGGGCGACGGGCTTGGCTTCGCTGCCGGTATCGTTGGGATCCTTTGGATCGGGCTTGGCTTCCGATTCCTTGGCGGCCGGCTCGGGCGTCTCGCTCTTGGTCGGAGTTGCCACCGACGATGCGTCTTCGCCCTCTTCGGCGATGATCGCGATGACCGTGCCGACCTTCACGTTGTCGGTACCCTCGGCGACGAGGATCTTGACGACGGTGCCTTCGTCGACGGCTTCGAATTCCATCGTCGCCTTGTCGGTCTCGATCTCGGCCATCAGGTCGCCGGATTTGACGACGTCGCCTTCCTTGATCAGCCACTTGGCGAGGGTGCCCTCCTCCATGGTGGGGGACAGCGCAGGCATCTTGATCTCGATCGACATGGATTTCCCCAGGGCGTGACGTAACGGCATGCCTACTCGCGCCCTCGTCCGCTCGGGTCAACCCCGCCGCACTTGCGTATCGACCCGCTGCGGCCCAATTACGGCCGATAACGGGGGCGAAAATGCGCATTTATCTGGTGGTGATCGACGACAGTCCCGAAGCGGGCATCGCGTTGCGCTTTGCTGCGCGGCGTGCCGTGAAGACCGGCGGCGGCGTCGAGATCCTCACCGTGATTCCGCCGCAGGAGTTCATCGCGTTCGGCGGCGTCCAGGCCACCATCGAGGAGGAGGCCAATCTTCACGCCCAGGGTCTGGTCGCGGCGGCGGCGGGCACGTTGCTGGAAGAATCGGGGCTGCGCCCGTCGATCACGGTGCGCGAAGGCGAGGGACCCAGGATCATCCGCGAGATGATCGCGGCGAACCCGGAGATCGCGGCGCTGGTGCTTGGGGCCGCGGCAACGGGCGCGCCGGGGGAACTGATCGCGCATTTCACGGGCGCCGATGCGGGCGCGCTGCCGGTGCCGGTGATGATCATCCCGGGATCACTGACTCGTGAGGCGATCGATCGGTTGAGTTAAGCCTGGCCCGCCGCACCGAATGCCACGATTGCTCAGGCGACCGGCAAGGCGAGCCGCTGATCGAGGAGCTGTTCGACCTTTTTCATCCCGCTCTGCGTGAGTTGCAGCGCGTCGATATCGGGCAGGACCGGCTCGAACAGCGCCTTGGATTGCAGTACCCGCAGCCAGCGTGCGATCGTCGTCGGCGACAGCGCCAGATGTTCGGCGATCGTCGCGGTCGACGCGATCCGGCCCTCGGCTTCGGCGACATAGGTCAGCAGCAGGATCGTCCAGGCATGATCGGCGAACAGATCCGCCCCGAGAATGGAATCGCGCGCGCGCATGACATCGAGAAATTCGCGCGCGCGGCGCCACATTCGATAGGGCGCCATCTCAAGATCGTCCGTGTCGTCTATCGTTGACAAGGTGCCGACCAGATAACCGCCATCGCATCCCGCCAGTCGCGAAACCTGGACCTCCATCAGGATAACATTGCCCGTGCCACCGATATAGCGTTTGCGTATTTTCGCCGACTGCCCGTTCGACCGTAACGCGGCAACTTTCGTCAAATTGACGGCGAGATCATCGGGATGTGTGATCGACATATACGACATGCCCACCAATTGATCGCGATCGCGCTGCAACATCGTCGCGACCGGTGCATCGATCACCTGGATAACGCCGTCTGCATTCGAGATTGAATGCCCTATCACCATCGACCGTTCCTCCAAGCCAAACATATGTTTAGCAGAGATCATGAAGAAGCTATCACACTTCGATCATGTTCCGATCAATCAGTCTTTTTGTAAGCCTCTTACAATGCCTGCGCTGTGCGGGCAGTCCGCATCGCGTGCCCAATTTCGATAGGCGCACTAAGGGCTTGAGCCACGGCGCCGATCGCGGCACGGTTCGGCGATGCCGATAATCGCCGTATCGCTGCTTCTGGCAGCCGCCGCCTCTCCCGCTCCGCAGCCAGCCCGGTTGCCCGCACCGTCGACCACCCGGTTGAAGGCCGATGTTACGACGATGGTCGGTTTCGGAACGCGACACACGGCATCGACGACGACCGATCCAAAACGTGGGATCGGCGCGGCGCGGAACTGGGCGGCGGCGCGGTTCACGCAGATCGGCGCGTCGTGCGGCGGGTGCATCGTGGTCGACCGGATCGCGCGCAGGTTCACCGGGCCGCGTGCACCGACCGGCGTCGTGGTCGAGGATGTACTGGGGATCCAGAAAGGGCGCGATCCAACCCGCGTCGTGATCGTCGGCGCGCATATCGACAGCCGCGTGACCGACGTGATGAACGTCACCTCGGACGCACCCGGCGCCAACGACAACGCGTCGGGCGTCGCGCTGGTGCTGGAGGCCGCGCGCATCCTGTCGCAGCGTCAGTTCGATGCGACCATCGTCTACGCGGTATTCTCGGGCGAGGAGCAAGGCCTTTGGGGCGCCGAACTGCTCGCCGACACCGTCAAGGCACGGGGCTGGGACGTCTCGGCAATGCTGAACAATGACATCGTCGGCAACACCGTCGGCCAGGGCGGCGTGCGCGTCGCCGACAAGGTTCGCGTATTCTCCGAAGGTATTCGCGCGTCGGAGGATCTGGTCGCGCAACAGGGCCGGCGCGCAGAAGGCGGCGAGGACGATGGCCCGAGCCGCGCGCTGGCGAAGGCAATCGACGGGGTGGCGGGCGACGTGCCGGGCGGGCTCGACGTGATGCTCGACCGCCGGCCGGACCGGTTCGGCCGTGGTGGTGACCACGAGCCGTTCCTCAAGCTTGGCTATCCGGCGGTCCGATTCTCGGTCGCGGCCGAGAATTGGGACCGCCAGCATCAGGACCTGCGGACCGAGAACGGCGTGGTCTATGGCGACACGATCGAGGGCATGGACTTCAGCTATCTCACGAAGGTGACCGCGCTCAACGTCGCGACGCTCGCCCAGATCGCGGCTGCGCCCGCCGCGCCCGAGGACGTGTCGATCGCGGGCGCATTGTCGCGCGACACCACGGTCAAGTGGCGCGCGGTCCCGAACGCGACGACGTACCGCGTGCGCTGGCGGCGCAACGACACGCAGGATTGGACCAACGCGCGCGACGTGCCGGCAACCGGGGCTAACCCGCAGATTGTACTGGTGCAGGTTCCGGTCGACGACAGCTTTGTCGGTGTCTCCGCAGTTTCGGCCGATGGCGCGGAGAGCGTGGTGAGCTTTGCAGGGCGCGAACGCCGCCGGTGATCGTGCGCGATCAGGCGGCGACCGCGTCTTTCCACTCGCGGTTGGCGAGCGCGCGGGCGTCTTCGGCGGACATCGGTCGGCCGAAATAGAAACCCTGCGCATGCGTGCAGCCAAGCTCGTGAAGGACGCCGAGTTCGGCTTTGGTTTCGATGCCCTCTGCAGTCGTGTCCATCCCCAGGCTCGTCGCAAACGCGATCCCGGCGCGGACGATCGCCACCGCTTCGCGCAGCCCGCCAGCGGCGTCGCGGACGAAGTTGCGGTCGATCTTCAGCGAGGAAAAGCGCGTGCGGCTGAGATAGCCGAGCGACGAGTGACCCGTGCCGAAATCGTCCAGGCTGAGGCGTACGCCGAGTTCGGCGACACGGTCGAGGATCTGCGTCGCGCCGAGGCCTTCGTGCATGAACACGCTTTCGGTCACCTCGAGCTCGAGCCGTTCGGGTGAGACGCCGGTGCTCGCGAGCGCCGACGCGATCGTGGTGACGAAACCGGGATTGCGCAGCTGGTCGGCGGAGACGTTGACCGCGATCCGCATGTCGGATGGCCAGCGCGCAGCCTCCTCGCACGCGGTCCGGACCACCCACGCCCCGATCGGCCCGATCAGCCGGGTCTCCTCGGCGAGCGCGATGAACTTGGCGGGTAACACGCTGCCGAATTCGCGACTGGTCCAGCGTAGCAGCGCCTCGAAGCCGCAGGGCAGCTGGCTGCCGGTCTCGACGATCGGCTGGTAGACGAGGTGCATCTCGCCATTCTCGATCGCTTCGCGCAACGCCGCCTCGAGCACCCGGCGCTCTTCCGCCTGCACGTGCAGTTCGGGCTCGTACCGGCGAAAGACGCCGCGTCCCGCATCCTTTGCGCGGTACAGCGCGAGATCGGCCGACCGGACCAGCATCTCGGCGGTGCGCCCATCGCGGGGGCCCATCGCCAACCCGATACTCGCGCCGATATGGAGCGTATGCGCGTCGATCTCATAGGGCTGCGACAGCGCGGCGATGATCCGTTCGGCAAGCCGCTCGACTGCGGCGGTATCGCCGGCGTCGCGGATCACGACCGCGAATTCGTCGCCGCCGAGCCGGCCGCAAATCTCGTTGACGCCCATCAACTGCTGGATCCGCTCCGAGACGCGCCCCAGCAGTCGATCCCCGATCGGGTGGCCAAGCGTGTCGTTGACCGCCTTGAAGCGATCGAGATCGAGCATCATGAACGCATAGCGGCCACCCCAGCGATCCGCGTCCGCCATCGCCTTGACGAGCGTCTCGTTGACCATCAGCCGGTTGGGCAGCCCGGTCAGCGTATCGAAGCGCGCCATCCGGTTGATCTTGTCCGCCAAATTGCGTTGTCGGGTTATGTCGGCGCTGACACCAAGAAAGCCGTAAAATTCGCCATGGTCGTCGAAGCGGGGCGAGGCGGCCATTTCCCACCAGCGATCCTCGCCGTCGATCCGGACGGGCAGGCGCAGTTCGCGGAAGCTCTCGCGCCGTTTCAGCCGTTCGGCGAGCGTTCGAAGCCCGGAATCGAACTCGCCGGTGTCCCAGGAGGGGCCCGCCAGCACCTGGAGCAGTGGCAGGCCGTTGAGGCTGGCGGGATCGACCCCGCAGGCGGAGGCGAACCGCGCGCCGGCCTTGACGATGCGCCGGTTCGAGTCGGTCTCCCAGAGCCAGTGCGCCCCCGTGGCATCGAAATCGCCGAGCAACAGGCTGACCGTCTCGTTGCGATCGTCGAGCACGAGCTCGCCCGCGCGGATCACGACGAGCGCGCGCGCGCGGTGGAGGCACGCGGCCATCAGCAAGCCGGTGAATAGGAACAGCCCGAGTGCAGCGGCCGAACTGCCCGCAAGCGCCATCTGCACGACCATCGCCGCGCCGAGATAACCGAGGAACACGAGCGTTGCGAGCGCGAGCGGCGCCATCGCCAGCGCCGCGGTCGCCATCAGCACCGCAAGCGTCAGGCCCAGCCCCGCGGTTGTCCCGGTCGGCGCGTGCGTGCAGAAGAACACCGGCACCGCTGACCAGACGAGCGCGAGGACGAAGCCGTCCCACATCGTGCGGCGCAAATCGCGCAGGCTGGCATAGCCGTCGCCGCGAGGATGCGTGGCAAGTCGGCGAAACCCGACCCACACCGCAGCGGCGACGACCAGTGGCACCCAGGCTGCGATCTGCCAGTGCGGGACGATGCCGCGGACCAGCCAGGCGATCGCGAGCGTCGCCAGGATGTTGCTGGCGAGCAGGAACAGCGCGACGCGACGCCCCGCAAACAACTGCCCGGCGCGAATCCGGCTCCAGAACACCGGATCGCCGCCCTCGCGCATCCCCAACAGCGTGGCGATGTCGACGGTAATGCGGCTCGACGGAAGAGGCGGGGACTTGGTCACGCTGCTGTCATACGGATCGGCTGGTTATCAGAACGTATGTACTGCCCCAATTCGGATCGAACTAACGTCGTTTTGGTCAAATCTAACGGAAACGCCGCCACTTATGGCGCTGTCAGTCCGTTACGCGGCGATATCATAGGGTTTGATGTCGCCGCTGAGATACAGGTTGCGCGCCTTGGCCCGGCTCAGCTTGCCCGACGAGGTGCGCGGCAAGGTGCGCGGCGGGATGAGTTCGATCAGGCAGTTCATCCCGGTGACCGAGCGGACCCGCTCGCGGATTTCGTCGCGCAGGCGAAGCCGCTCGGACTCGTCCGAGCTGCGGCACTGGACCAGTACGGCGGGGGTCTCCTCACCGCCGGGCGTCGTGATCGCGAACGCGGCGATGTCGCCCGCCTTGAAGCCCGGCAGCTGTTCCACCGCCCATTCGATGTCCTGCGGCCAGTGGTTCTTGCCGTTGACGATGATCATGTCCTTGGCGCGGCCGACGATGTAGATATAGCCGTCGGACATATAGCCCATGTCGCCGGTATCGAGCCATCCGTCCGCCATGCACGCCTCGGTCGCGGCATCGTCGCGGAAATAGCCGACCATTACCGACTTGCCGCTGCACCAGACCTTGCCGATCGCACGGTCGGGCAGGGGGGTGCCGTCCTCTTCGCGAATCTCGATCCGCATGTCGCGGACGGGCTTGCCGCAATTGACGATCGCCCGGTAGCGCTGGGGGCGGTCATTGCCGCGGCTCCCGCCCGAAAGCTGTGTTTCCTCGACGAGTTCAACGCGGATGCCCTCACCCGGCGGCATCAGCGAGACGGCGAGCGTCGCCTCGGCAAGGCCGTAGCTCGGCAGGAACGCGGTCGCCTTGAAGCCCGCATCGGCGAACGCGTCGACGAACGACTGCATTACGTCGGGACGGATCATGTCGGCGCCGTTGCCCGCGACACGCCAGCGCGACAGGTCGAACCGGTCGCTTGCCCTGGTCTGGCTCGACATGCGACGCGCGCAGATATCGTAGCCGAAGGTCGGCGAATAGCTGAGCGTGGTGCCCGTGTTGCGGCTGATCAGATCGAGCCAGGCGAGCGGACGCCGAGCGAAATCCTCGGTCTTAAGATAATCGGTCGAGACCTGGTTGGCGATCGGCGACAGGAAGCAGCCGACCAGCCCCATGTCGTGGTACCAGGGCAGCCACGAGACGCAGCGATCGGTATCGCACACCGCCATGCCGTGGCTGTGCGCGGCGAGGTTGTTGAGCAACGCCGCGTGCGTGATGACGACGCCGTGCGGGAACCGCGTCGAGCCGCTCGAATATTGCAGATACGCGATGTCGTCGGGCTTCGCCTCGGGCAGGGTCGCGACCGGCGCCTCGCGCGCGACGAACTCGGACCAGTCGATCCCGACGGTACCCGACAGCCGCGCGGCCTCGCCCGCCATCTGCGCGAGTTCGGGCGGGAAAATCAGCATCTTCGGGTCGCAGCTCGCAAGCTGGACGCGGAGCTGTTCGATGTAGGAATCGCGACCGCCGAACGAGGTCGGCAGCGGCAGCGGCACGGGCCATGCGCCGGCATAGACGACACCGAAGAACAAAGCGGCGAATTCGGGACCGGTTTCGGCGACCAGCGCGATGCGATCGGCGGGGCCGACGCCCGCAGCGATCAGGCGATCGGCCATCGCGCGCGCATCGGTGCGCAGCTGCGCATAGGGATAAGGCTGCGACAACGTGCCGCGCGCGTCATGGAAATTAAGCCCGCGGTTACCGGTCGCGGCGTAATCGAGCGCTTCGCCCAGCGTACCGAAATCGGCGAAACGGCGCGGCAGCACGTCCTCGGTCGGCGTCGCGACGATCGTCGCCGCGGTCTGGCCGTCCTTGTGAAGCGTTTCGGTCGTCATCGCAGTTCCTGTCTCTGGCGTCGTGCCCGGCATGGCGGCTGAACGCACCACGCCTATCTCAACTCTAGCCGTTCAACTTCGGGTGTCAGTGTGGCACAATGATGGCGTGTCCGACGATGACGACCCCGATCAGGCGCCTGGGCGTCCCGAAAAGCGCGGCAAAGCGCGCGCCGCTGGGCGTGGTGGCGCCCGTGGCGGTGCCCGTGGTGGGGAGCGTGCGCCGCCCAAACCGCTCGACGCCGCGGCGCTGGAGCGGATGGCGCTGCGCTATGTCGAGCGGTTCGCGACGACGCGGGGGCGGCTGACCGACTATCTTGGGCGCAAGATCCGTGAGCGCGGCTGGGACGATGGCGCGGCGGCGGCACCGGCCGATCCCGCCGAACTCGCGCAGCGGATGGCCGATCTCGGCTATGTCGACGATCGCGCCTTTGCCGAGCAGCGCGCGGCGGCGATGCAGCGGCGTGGGCTGGGCGCGCGGCGGGTCGCGGGAGCGTTTCGCGAGGCGGGGATCGACGAGGGCGATGCGGACTCGGTCGCGCCGGCGATCGCAGATCGCGCGGTCGAATCGGCGCTCGCCTTTGCGCGGCGGAAGCGAATCGGGCCCTATGGCAGCGGCGAGGGCGATCGAAAGCTCCACGACAAACAGCTCGGCGCGATGTTGAGGGCGGGGCACCGGTTCGATCTGGCGCGTAAAATTGTTGCGGCGCCGCCATCCGATGACCCGGAATCGATCGATTTCGGCTGAGATATTGCAACGGATTCGTTGCGACCGGGACGAAGCATGCTAGCTAGGGTTCAGGGGTGTAACAATGCGTAGACGCAGCAGGGTGCGGCCATGACGACGCAAACCGGATCGACCATGATCGCGGTAAGTGTCGCGGTCGGGGACGAGGGTAAAGCCGCGGTCGGGGGGCCGATTTCGGACATCGTTGCGGGGCAGGCCTTCGTGGCTGCCCCGGACGCCGTCGAGGTGCGCGCGATCGGCGGCGTGATCAAATGGTTCGACGTGACGCGCGGGTTCGGCTTCGCGGTCGCGGACGACGCGACCGTCGGCGATATCCTCGTGCATTTCTCGGTGCTGCAACCGCATGGCCGCCGCAGCCTGCCCGAGGGCGCGCGCGTCGAGACGCTCTCGGTCCAGCGTGGCCGCGGGTTTCAGGCGCGCGAGATCGTCTCGATCGACATGACCAACGCGGTCGAGGAGCCTGTCCGCGCGCCCGCATCGCCCGACCGGATCGATCCGATCGCGATGATCGACGCCGCCGGACCGTTCGAGCCGGTGTCGGTCAAATGGTTCAACCGGTTGAAGGGCTATGGCTTTCTGGTACGGGGGTCTGATGGCAGCGACATCTTCGTCCATATGGAAACGCTGCGTCGCGCCGGGATCGAGACGGTCGAGCCCGAGCAGCCGCTGCGCGCCCGCGTCGTCGCAGGGCGCAAGGGGCCGCTCGCCGTTGCAGTCGAAGAGGGACTTGGATGAGTTTGGTTGCGAAGGCCGTGCTGGCCGGGGTGCTGGCGCTGGGCGTCGGCGCCGGGGGTGTGGCGTATATGAACCGCGGAGATGAGTCCGAAACGGCGAAGGTCGCGACGCTGAAGTTGGCGATCAAGAGCACGAACGGGACGCATGCGTTTACCGTCGAGCGCGCCAAGACGCAGGACGAGCAGTCGCGCGGGCTGATGTTCCGCACTGACCTGAAGCCCGATGGCGGGATGCTGTTCTGGCCCTATCCGTCGACCGGCGGCGCACCGGTGGATGCGAGCTTCTGGATGAAGAACACGCCGAGCTCGCTGGATATCGTCTATATCCGTGCGGACGGCACGATCGCGCGGATCGCTGAGAACGCGGTGCCGTTCTCGGAGACGCCGGTGCCGTCGGGCGAGCCGGTCGGGGCGGTGCTCGAGCTGATGGGGGGCAGGTCGGCCGAACTGGGGATCGCCGAGGGCGACCTGGTGACGTGGGACAAACGCCCGGACTGAGCAGGTGGGTGAAAGCGTTTTATCGGCCGGGCCGCGTTCTCGATCGCGGACTTTGCCGTCCTGCCGCATCATCATGGTTGAAGCCCGCCCCCACTCGGGTTAAGCGCGGCGCATGGGCTTTCTCGCATCGACTTTCACGTGGTGGAACGGCGCCACCCTCGGCACCAAATTCGGCCTGCGCAGCATGGCGAAGATGGGCGAGGACGCGCTCGGCAACGTCTATTACCAGGGCGGCAAGGACACGTCGGGTAATCCGCGCCGCTGGGTGATCTATCAGGGCGCCACCGACGCGAGCCGCGTGCCGCCCGCATGGTTCAGCTGGCTGCACCACCAGGTCGACGACGTACCCGAGCGCGCGCTGCCGCCGGTGCGCACCTGGCAGAAGCCGGCCGTTCCCAACATGACCGGCACTGCGCTTGCCTATCGGCCGTCGGGTGCGCTCGAAAAGGGTGGCAAGCGGGCTGCCGCGACGGGTGACTATGAAGCCTGGACGCCCGAAGGGTGATCATGCGCTGGCTCGCCGCGACCGTGTTGGTCGTGGTGCTGGGGGTGGGCGGCTGGTTCGGATACCGCGCGCTCACCACGCCCGTGGCGAAGGTGGCGGCGGTCCAGCAGGAGCTGCCGGGCGCCGACGAGCCGGCCAATTCCTCGATCGAGACGCTTGATACCGGCACGGCGACGATTACTACCGGCGGTACGCCGATGGCGCAGCGCGTGGCGGTGCTCGGGCTGCTCAACAAGCGTAACGGCGAAACCCGCGAGGTGACGCTCAAGCCCGGCCAGGCGACGCGGATGGGTGATGTCGTGCTGCGATTGCGCGCGTGCGAACAGACCGCGCCGTGGGAGCAGGAGCAGCTGACCGGCGCGTTCGTCCAAGTGCTGGTGCGCGGCGTCGACACGAAATGGCGGCGGAGCTTCTCGGGCTGGCTGTACAAGGAACGCCCCGCGCTGAACGCGGTGCAGCATCCAATTTACGACGTTTGGACCAAGAGCTGCGCGATGACCTTCCCCGCAACCGGGCCCGATACCGCTCCGGTCGCGGAAGCCTTGCCCGCCAAGCGATCGAGCACGAAGAAATCGCCTGCGGCCGCGGCGCCTGCGACGGACGACGCGGGGCCGAGCGCGCCGTCAAGTGCTGCCCCCAGCAACGCCACGTAATCCGCGCGGTCGATCTCGATCGCGCCGAGCGAGGCGAGGTGCGAGGTCTGGAACTGGCAATCGAGCAGGCTGAACCCGCCCACGCGCAGCCGCGCGACGAGATGCGCCAGCGCGACCTTCGACGCGTCGGTGGCGCGGCTGACCATGCTCTCGCCGAAAAAGGCGCGGCCGAGCGCGAGGCCGTAGAGCCCGCCGACGAGCTTGCCGCCGTCCCAGCATTCGACCGAATGCGCGAACCCCATTGCGTACAGAGTCTGGAAGACACGTTCGATGCCGTCGTTGATCCATGTCTCGGGCCGACCCTCGACGCTTTCGGCGCAGAGCTGGACGACTCGCTCGAACGCGGTGTCGACGGTGATCTGGAACCGGTCGGCCGCAATCGTCTTCCTAAGCGAGCGCGAGAGCTGGAAACCATCGAGCGGCAGGACGGCGCGGCGGCGCGGCTCGACCCAATAGACGCTGGCGGCGTCGCGGCTGTCGGCCATCGGGAACACGCCGACCGAATAGGCACCGAGCACGATCTGCGGATCGAGGATGTCGCTCATGCGGCGAGGTTGTGTTCGATCCGGCGCCACAGCTCGGCGAACGCCTGCGCGGCGGCCGACCGGGGCGCGAACACGCCGACGGGCGCGCGCCTGACCGCCATCGATTCGATCCCGCTGGCCATCGGGATCACCGGCCAGTCGGGGTGCCGCGCCAGTGCCTCGGCATGGAGCGCGCGGCGCTTGTCGACCATCACGTGGACGGGGAGCAGCGCGGTCCGACCGCCGAGATGCTGGACGACCGCGTCATAGGCGCGCGTCGACAGGGGTGAGGGGATGACGGGGATCACGATCAGGTCGGCGGCGCGCATGACCTGGTCCGCGGTCTCGGTCAGCCCGGGCGGGCAATCGAGGATCACGCGGTCATAGCCGGCAAGCTCGCCCAGCAGCTTGGCGAGCCGTTTTTTCTTGTCGAGGTCGTGGAACAGCTGGTCGAGCCCGCGCAGCGACGCGTCCGCGGCGATCAGGTCGAGGTGGTGATAGGCGGTCGGTCGCGCCTGCTTGGCGACGGCGACGTCCTTCGAGAACATCGCCTGCGCCTGATCCGCCTTGCCGGGGCCGCCGAGCACCCAGGTCGACGCGGCCTGCGGGTCGAGATCCCAGAGCAAGGTGCGGCGCGCGGACAAGGTTGCGGCGCACCACGCGAGGTTCACTGATAGCGTCGTCTTCCCGACGCCGCCCTTGAGGCTGTAGATCGCGACTGTTGCCATCACGCTACGGTGCCGGTCCGGGGCGGTAAGGGCAAGAGCGCGCGGCACAAAGAAAAACGGCCGGCGGAAGATCCGCCGGCCGTCAGAACGATCGGTGCCGACCTGAAATCAGGCGTGGCAGGCAATCAGGCGTGGCAGGTCTGGGCCGACTTGCCCGGCGCGGTGAGCGTCACGCTCGCCTCGTCGCCGGTCATCGACCAGCCGCCCTCGGCGGTCTTCGGCGCGCCGGCAACCTCGGACTTCAGCGTGGTCGGGGTGCCGCCCTTCTTGGTGCGGACCACGGCCTGCTTGTCGCCCTGGAAGAACGTCACGTAGAGCAGGCTGTTGTCCTTGCAGCGCAGCGTCTGCTCGGACTTGATCGCCGGCGGCAGCACGACCGGTGCGGCGTTCGCCAGCGTGTTCGCCATCGGATCCGGGTTGGTATCGATCACCTCGGGCGAAGCAGGCTTGGAGTTGCAGGCTGCCAGCACGAGCAGCGCGGCGACGGCGGTCATGGGGAGGATTTTCATAGCGGGACATCGCTTCGCGCATGCAGCATGGAGCGTCAAGGCTTATGGCCCGTCGCGCGCCGGGCGTGCGCCACGCAGTCGCAAGGCCAGTGACGAAGCGTGGCAGATCCGCGACGACCGGCCCCAAGCGTCGTTTTTGGCGCGGCAAAGTTTCGCTCGCTTGCCCGCGCTGGCCGGGGACGCCACATACCCCCCATGCAAACGACACCTGATACGCTCGCCCTGATCGGCAACACCCCGCTCGTCCGCCTCAAGGGCCCCAGCGAGGCCACCGGCTGCGATATCTTCGGCAAGTGCGAATATGCGAATCCCGGCGCGTCGGTAAAGGACCGCGCGGCGCTGTTCATCGTCGAGGATTCCGAGCAGCGCGGCCTGCTCCTGCCCGGCGGGACGATCGTCGAGGGGACCGCGGGCAATACCGGGATCGGCCTGGCGCTGGTCGCCAATGCCAAGGGCTACAAGACGATCATCGTCATGCCCGAGACGCAGAGCCGCGAGAAGATGGACACGTTGCGCGCGCTCGGCGCCGAGCTGGTGCTGGTCCCCGCGGCGGCGTTCTCGTCACCGTGCCACTTCGTTCACACCTCGCGCCGGATCGCCGAGGAGACGCCTGGGGCGATCTGGGCGAACCAGTTCGACAACACCGCCAATCGCCGCGCGCACATCGTCGGCACCGCCGAGGAAATCTGGGCGCAGATGGAAGGCCGGATAGACGGCTTCACCTGCGCGGCGGGCACCGGCGGGACGATCGCCGGCGTCGGGCTTGGCCTGAAGGCCAAGGACGAGTCCGTCTGCATCGCGCTGAGCGATCCGCACGGCGCCGCGCTGTATAATTATTACGCGCATGGCGAGCTGAAGTCCGAGGGATCGTCGGCGGCCGAGGGGATCGGGCAGGGCCGGATCACCGCCAACCTGGAGGGTGCGCCGATCGACACGCAGTTCCGCATCTCGGACCAAGAGGGCTATGCCTGGGTCCGCCGGCTGCTCGACGAGGAGGGGCTGTGCCTGGGGCTGTCGTCGGGGATCAACGTTGCGGGCGCGGTCGCGCTCGCGCGGCATCTGGGACCGGGCAAGCGGATCGCGACGATCCTGTGCGATACCGGATTCCGCTATCTCTCGACGCTGTACGATCCGGCATGGCGTGCGGCCAAGGGGCTCGGCTGATCTCCCGGATGCGCGGGAATCGACAGCGGCGCGATGGTCGGGTATCCTGGCGCGGCAAGATGAAGTTACCACATGACCCCTCGCAGACGGCGCAGCGCATCAAGGTCGGCATGATCGGGCTGGCGGCGGTCGTCCTTCTGATCGGGCTGGCAAGCGCGATCATCGGCTCGGCCAACCGCGAGCGCCCGGTCGCGACCGCGGGCACCGCGCAGCCGGACGTGGTCGCGAACATGGGTGTTTCGAACCTGGTCGACCCGGGTGGGGCGGGCGAACCGCTCGCCGAGATGGGGGTCGCGCCGAGCGCCAATTCGCAGGCACCTGCGCAGTAGTTGGCGCTGGGGGCGTTGGGGTTTGGGGCTGAGTGGCAGCGTCTTGCGTGGCGGGTGTCGTTGGCGGAGCGTCACCCGGATCGCAACTCGGATCGTTGCCTGAAACCACGCCGCGCTCGTCACTCGGATCAACACCTATATCGTCACCCCAGCGGAAGCTGGGGTCTCCAGCGTGGCAGGCGACGGGAGTCACATGGGGATACCCCAGCTTTCGCTGGGGTGACGGTTTGGGCGTGCGATGCGATAGTTTACTCTCGGTCCTCGCCGTTAGCCGCCAAGTGTCCACCGTCCGCCGTCCGCCGTCTCGCGTCCGGTGTCCGCCGTCTCGCGTCCGGTGTCCGGCCTTACACGTGGTACATTCAGCGTACGGCACTTTGCGGACGGCATTCGGCCTGTCGCATTCGGCCCGGAGCGCAGTTCGCGACACCAGCGCGCATCGATATCGGCCAAATCCCTGGATTTCCCCGGCAACACCCCGCAGACTGCCCGGATCGAGTCCGATCTGCACTGAAATTCCCCCCGAAGCGACGCGCGAAACTCGTCGCAATTCCGTCCAATCCCCAAAAATCCCGTTGCGTCCCCGGACCTCTATGGTAGATGGAGGTTAATACAGGGGCACGTTCACCGTTAGCTGTCAGCGCGGTCGGAACGCGGCGAGAGTCGCGTTCCGAGATGGTGAGGCGTGTGCGCCATTTCGAAGGGTTTTGGCGTGTCGGTACGGGGTCGCTATCAAGGAGACGGTATCGGCCTTGTCGACGACAAGGGCCGGGTAGCCATCCCCTCGGCGCTCCGCACGACACTTTCCGCAAATGCGCCCAAGGCGAACGGCAAGGACGGCGGGACCATCATCATCGGCGCGCATCAGAAGAATCGCTGCCTGGTCGCGTATGATCCGGGCTATGTCGACATTCTCGCCGAGCGCCTCGACCGCCGCGAATCCGAGAACACGTCCGAGAACGGCGAATACGACTATAACATCAAACGCGCCGCAGCGTCGGGCGAAGCCGTCCCCTTCGATGGCTCCGGTCGCTTCATCATGCCTGCGTTCCCGCGCTTCTATGCGGGCATCAAGGGCCATGCGTTCTTCTACGGCGTGCTCGATTATATCGAGATCTGGGACCCTGCGACGCTGATCGCCACCGACGGCATGCCCCCCGTCGTCAAGGAGATGGCGCGCTTCTACATGGCCGAGAAGGGGGTGCAGCTGTGAGCGGCCCCGACGCACCGCATATCCCCGTCCTGCTCGACGAAGTCCTGGCGGCGCTAGCCCCCGAGCCCGGCGAGACGATGGTCGACGGCACGTTCGGCGCTGGCGGCTATACGCTGGCCTTGCTCAAGTCGGGCGCTCGCGTGATCGCGTTCGATCGCGATCCCGATGCGATCGCCGCCGGCCGCGGAATCGAGGATGCCCAAGACGGGCTGACGCTGATCGCCGCGGACTTCTCGGCGATGGCGTCCGAGCTCGAGGCGCGCGGGTTGGCGCCGGTCGACGGCGTGACTCTCGACATCGGCGTGTCGTCGATGCAGCTCGACCAGGCCGAGCGCGGCTTCTCGTTCCAGTCGGACGGTCCGCTCGACATGCGGATGGCGCAGGCCGGCATGTCGGCGGCGGACTTCGTCAACGAGGCGGACGAGAACGAGATCGCCGACGTGCTGTACCAGTACGGCGACGAGCCCAAGTCGCGGCGCGTGGCGCGCGCGATCGTCGCGGCGCGCCCGCTGACGCGGACCGGCGAGCTGGCGCACATCGTCCGCCGTGCGCTCGGCTACAAGGCGCATGACAAGAAGGACCCCGCGACGCGGGCGTTCCAGGCGATTCGCATCCATGTGAACCGCGAGCTGGGTGAGCTGGCGGACGGGTTGCTGGCGGCCGAGCGCGTGCTGAAGCCCGGCGGGCGCCTCGCGATCGTGACGTTCCACAGCCTCGAGGACCGGATGGTGAAGCGCTTCCTGCGCACGCGGTCCGGGGGCTCGCCTTCAGGTTCGCGTCATCTTCCGCAGGCGAAAGCCGCTGCAGAACCTAGTTTTTCTCATGTCGGCCGCGGTGTTCGCGCCGGCGAGGCCGAGGTCGCACGCAATCCGCGCGCGCGCTCGGCGACATTGCGGACGGCGCGGCGGACCTCCGCGCAACCCTGGACGGAAGAGGTGACGACATGACGGCGGCGTATCGGATGAAGGGTGTGGGCTGGTTCGGGGGCTGTGTCGCCGTCGTGCTCGGTTTCTACCTCGTGTCGCTGCAGGTGGCCGCCGAGCGCAAGAAGCTGGAGGCGGTCAACGGCCAGATCCGGTCGGCGCAGCGCGATATCCGCGCGCTGGAGACCGAGTTCGACACGCGCGGCAACCTCGCGCAGCTCGAGCGCTGGAACGGCGATACGCTGGCGTTGTCGGCGCCGACCGCGGGGCAGTTCGTGGTGAGCGAAGCCGCGCTCGCGTCGCTCGACGTCAACAGCCTGCGCGCGGACGGGGTCCAGACCGCCGCGCTGCTGGTGCCGTCGGGGGCAGGGTCGGTCGTGTCCACGCCGATCGTTCCGGTGACCGCGGCGCCCGCGGTCGTGAAGCTCGCGCCCGCGCCGGTGCAGATGGCGCAGGCGAGCGCGCCGCGTGCGATCAACGTCGCGATCGCGGCGGCGTCGAAGACCGCGCTGAAGCCGGTGGTGATCCGTGCGTCGGTGGCGACGCCGCGGTCTGCCGAGGCTGCACTGGTGCGCGCGGCCAAGACCGATCGCCTGGCGGCCGTCGCCAAGGTTCGGCCGCAGGCGGTCGCGATGCTCGACCGCAAGCTGCTGTCCGACACGACCCTGGGTGACATCATGAGCGGTGCCCGCTCCGAGAGCGGCCGGCGGCGGTGACCGCCTTGGTCGCCCGGCCTGTCGCGCAACATCGTAGCGCCAACCAGCGCCACGCGCTGGTGGCGACCGCGCACACGCGCCTGATGATGCTGATGTTCCTGTTCGGCGCGGCGGTGCTGGTGGTGATCGGGCGGCTGGGGATGCTGGCGGTGCAGGCGTCGCTCGCCGATCCGCAGGCGCGCGCGGCGACGATCGCGGCGCGTGGCGACATCGTCGATCGCAATGGCGCGCCGCTGGCGCGGACGATCGATGCGTGGACGATCGCGGTCCACCCCAAGAAACTGATCGGCGACCCGACCGAGGTCGCCAGCAAGCTGGCCGCGCTGATGCCCGAGGCGGGCGACCAGGCGCATTATTATGCGCTGCTGACGTCGGGCAAGAGCTTCATCTATCTGCAGCGGCGCGCGTCGCCCGCGCTGGTCGAGCAGGTCAATGCGATCGGCGAGCCCGCGATCGTGTTCGACCGCGACACGCAGCGGCTGTATCCGCAATCGACGATGGCGGCGCATGCGCTGGGCTTCCTGTCGACCGCGGGGCACGGGATGAGCGGGATGGAGCGCGTGCTCGACGAGCGGCTGACCAATCCTGCGCTGAACGGTACGCCGGTCGCGCTGTCGCTCGACAACCGAGTCCAGGCGGCGATGGAGAGCGAGCTGGGCCGCGCGATGACGACCTTCTCGGCGCGTGGCGCGGGCGGCATCGTCCTCGACGTGGCGACGGGCGAGGTGATCGCGATGGTCTCGCTGCCGACCTTCAACCCCAATCGCGTCGGGATGGCGGGCAGCGAAGAGCTGCGCAACATCACCACGCAGAGCGTGTTCGAGCTGGGATCGACGTTCAAGCCGATCACGATGGCGACCGCGATGGATACCGGCGTCGTGACGTCGTTCGCGCGGCGGTTCGATGCGACGCACCCGCTGCAGGTCGGCCGCTTCACGATCCATGACGAGCGCGGCGATCCCAAGCGCTGGCTCAACATGGCCGAGACGCTGATCTATTCGTCGAACATCGCCACCGCGCGCGTCGCCGACGAGGTTGGGCCAGCGCGGATGCAGACGATGTTCAAGAAACTGGGCTTCGACACCAAGCCCGATATCGAACTGCGCGAAAAGGGCCGCCCGTTGTGGCCGAAATACTGGGCGCGCACGACGACGATGACGACCGCCTATGGTCACGGCATCGCGGTGACCCCGCTGCATCTGGCCAGCGCCTATGCGGCCTTGGTCAATGGCGGGATCTGGCGGCCGGCGACGTTGCTGAAGGTCGCGCCGGGGCATGCGCCGGTCGGTCGCCGCGTGATCAGCGAGCAGACCAGCGCGCGGATGCGGCAGATGCTGCGACTGATCGTGCAGCGCGGGACGGGGCGCAAGGGCGATGCACCGGGCTACCGCGTCGGCGGCAAGACGGGCACGGCCGAGGCGGCGGTGTCGGGCGGCTATGACCATTCGCGCAACGTGGCGACGTTTGCCGCCGCGTTCCCGATGGATGCGCCGCGGTACGTGGTGCTGGCGATGCTCGATTCGCCGCTCGGCACGAAGGAAACCGCCGGGTGGAAGACCGCGGCGTGGAATACTGCACCGGTAGTGGGCCGGACGATCTCGCGCGTCGGTGCGATCCTGGGCGTGGTGCCCGACGCCCACCGCGACATCGACGTGTCTGACATCGTGCCGACTTTGTGGCAGGACCCGACCCGTACGCAGCCAACCGGGCAATGAGGACGACCAAATGAAGCTGTCAGCGCTGACCGAAGGTACGGAAGAGGCGCAGGTGACGGGGTTCGCGATCGATCACCGCAAGGTCGCGCCGGGAACGGTGTTCGGCGCGTTCGAGGGCGCGCGCGTCAACGGCGAGGACTATATCGCCGACGCGATCCGGTCTGGCGCGATCGCGGTGGTCGCGCGGCCCGGGCTGACCGTCGAGGGTGCCGCCTATATCGCCGACGATACCCCGCGCGAGCGGTTCGCGCAGCTGGCGGCCAGGTTCTTCGCGCCGTTTCCCGAAACGTCGGTGGCGATCACCGGGACCAACGGGAAGACGTCGTGCGTCGAGATGACGCGGCAGCTATGGCGGATGGCGGGCTTTCATGCGGCGTCGATCGGCACGCTGGGTGTCACGACCGCCGACGAGCGCGTGACGACCGGGCTGACGACGCCCGACGTGGTGACGTTCCTGTCAAACGTCGCGGGGCTGGCGCGCGAAGGCGTGACGCATCTGGCGTTCGAGGCGTCGAGCCACGGGCTGACGCAGTACCGGACCGAGGGACTGAAGGTGGCCGCGGCGGCGTTCACGAATCTCAGCCGCGATCACCTCGACTATCATGGCGACATGGCGGCGTATTTCACCGCCAAGATACGGCTGTTTTCGGAAGTGCTTTCGACCGATGGCACCGCGGTGGTGTGGGCGGACGATCCGCAAGCGGCGCGCGTGATCGACCTGGCGCGCGAACGTGGCAACCGGCTGGTGACGGTCGGCACGCAGGGCGAGACGCTGCGGCTGGTGGGACGCGATCCGACGCTGCTGGGGCAGGGGCTGACGATCGAGGCTGATGGCCAGACGTACAAGGTGACGCTGCCGCTGATCGGGGCGTATCAGGCGGCGAATGCGCTGGTGTCGGCCGGGCTGGTGATCGCCACCGGTGGCGACGTGGCCGCGACGATCGCGAACCTGGCGCGGTTGCAGCCGGTGCGCGGGCGGCTGGAGCGGGCGGTCATCGCGAAGTCGGGTGCGCCGGTCTATGTCGATTACGCGCACACGCCCGATGCGCTGGAGGCCGCGATCGCGGCGCTGAAGCCGCATGCGGGCGGTAAGCTGATCGTGGTGTTCGGGGCTGGCGGCGACCGCGACACGGGCAAGCGCGAGACGATGGGGCAGGTGGCGGTCCAGCATGCCGACCGCGTGATCGTGACCGACGACAATCCGCGGACCGAGGATGCGCGGGCGATCCGGAGCGATGTGCTGAAGGGTGCGCGTGGGGCCGAGGAGATTGGCGACCGCCGTGCGGCGATCGGGGCCGCTGTGCGCGAGGCTGGGCCTGAGGATATCGTGCTGATCGCGGGCAAGGGGCATGAGCAGGGGCAGATCGTCGGCGATATGGTGCTGCCGTTCGATGACGTCAGCGTCGCGCGGGAGTGTGCTGCGTGAGGGGGGCTAGATCTTCATTCCCCTCCCGCTTGCGGGACGAGACAGCAATTCTGCTCCCCTCCCATTCATGGGAGGGGTCGGGGGAGGGCGCGACGTACGTACTGGCGTCCGGCCTGCTTGGTCAGCCCCTCCCCCGACCCCTCCCGCAAGCGGGAGGGGAGCAATGAGTCTGTGGACTTCGGCCGAGATCGCCGCCGCCACGGGCGGTGTGGCGTCGGGGGACTTTTCCGTCTCCGGCGTCGCGTTTGATTCGCGCGAGGTTGGCCCCGGCGATCTGTTCGTGGCGATGAAGGGTGAGGCGAGCGACGGGCATCTGTTCCTCGACCAGGCGTTTGCGCAGGGCGCTGCCGGTGCGATCGTGTCGGAGCCTTGCGACCATCCGCACGTGCTGGTCGCGGACAGTTTCGTCGCGCTCAACGCGCTTGGCGCCGCGAGCCGTGCGCGCAGTGGCGCGACGATCATCGGCGTCACCGGATCGGTCGGCAAGACCAGCGCGAAGGAGGCGCTGTTCGCGTGTCTCGACCGCGCGGCGCTGGGCGCGGTGCATCGCTCGGTCAAGAGCTACAACAACCATACGGGCGTGCCGCTGAGCCTTGCGCGGATGCCGCGCGACGCGGTGTTCGGCGTGTTCGAGATGGGGATGAACCATGCCGGCGAACTGGCCGAACTGACTCAGCTGGTGCGGCCGCATATCGCGATGATCACCGCGATCGCGCCCGCGCATACCGCGTTCTTCCGCGATGAGAGCGCGATCGCGGATGCCAAGGGCGAGATCTTCGCCGGGCTGATGCCGGGCGGCACCGCGATCGTCCCCTATGACAGCCCGCATCGCGACCGGCTGCTCGGCCATGCCGCGACACATGCCGCGCATATCGTGACCTTCGGCAGCGAAAAGGGCGCCGACGTGCGCGCGATCGAGGCGATGCGCCTGCCGACCGGCGGGACGTTCGTCACCGCGCGGATGGGACAGGCCGCCGACCACGAACTAAGCTTCACGATCGCGCAGCCGGGCGCGCACTGGGCGTCGAACGCGCTGGGCGTGCTGGCGTGCGTGCAGGCGGCGGGGAGCGATCTTGGACTCGCGGGGCTGGCGCTTGCCGAGCTCGGCGGGCTGCAGGGGCGCGGCGCGCGATCCATGGCGTCTGTCGGTGATGGCGAGATTCTCGTTATCGACGAGAGCTACAATGCGAACCCGTCGTCCATGCGCGCGACGCTCAGCGTCCTGAGCCATGAGCCGGGGCGGCATATCGCGGTGCTTGGCGAGATGCGCGAACTGGGCGACGCCTCGGCGGACTATCATGCCGGGCTTGCCGAACCAATCCTTGCGGCGCGCGTCGAAATGGCGCTGCTGGTCGGTGAAGCGATGGCGCCCCTCGCGCAGGTGCTTGAGGGACAGGTCGAAACCGTCCATGTGGGCGACGCTGCGACCGCGCTCGCCACGTTACGGACGCTAATCGCGCCGGGCGACGCCGTGCTCGTCAAGGGATCGAACGGGGTTGGGCTCGCTCGGGTCGTGGCTGGTCTCTTGAGCGGGAAAAACTGAATGCTGTACTGGCTCGCCGAGCATCTGGGGTTTCCCGGTCTGCTGAATCTCATCCGGTACCAGACGGTGCGGACCGGCGGTGCGGTCGCGACCGCGCTGATCATCGGCCTGATCATCGGCCCCAGGTTCATCGGCTGGTTGCGCGTGCGGCAGGGCAAGGGTCAGCCGATCCGTGCCGACGGCCCGCAAACGCATCTGGCCAAGCGGGGCACGCCGACGATGGGCGGGCTGATGATCCTGACGTCGATGTGCCTGGCCATCTTCCTGTGGATGGACCTGAGCAACACCTATGTCTGGGCGTGCCTGTTCGTGACGCTCGGCTTCGGGACAATCGGGTTCATGGACGACTATGACAAGGTGCGGAAGGCGAGCACCGCGGGGATCAGCGGGCGGACGCGCCTGCTGCTGGAATTCGCGATCGCCGGGATCGCGGCGACGATCATCATGTCGCAGAACGGGCCGCATCTGTACCTGCCGTTCACGTCGCGGATGTATCTCGATCTCGGCTGGTTCTTTCCGGTGTTCGCCGCGTTCACGATCGTGTCATTCGGCAATGCGGTGAACCTGACCGACGGGCTCGACGGGCTTGCGACGATGCCGGTGATCATCGCGAGCGTCGCGTTCATGCTGATCGTGTACCTCGTCGGAAACGTGAAGTTCGCCGATTATTTGGGCATCCCGCACGTGCCGCGCGCGGGCGAACTCGCGATCTTCTGCGGGGCGATCGTCGGGGCTGGGCTCGCGTTCCTGTGGTTCAATGCTCCGCCGGCGGCGGTGTTCATGGGCGATACCGGGAGCCTCGCTCTTGGTGGCGCCTTGGGAACGATCGCGGTCGTCGCGCATCACGAGATCGTGCTGGGGATCATCGGCGGGCTGTTCGTGATCGAGGCGCTGTCGGTGATCATCCAGGTGTTCTTCTACAAGCGCACCGGCAAGCGCGTGTTTCGGATGGCGCCGATCCACCATCATTTCGAACAGCTCGGCTGGGCGGAGGCGACCGTCGTGATCCGCTTCTGGATCATCGCGCTGGTGCTGGCGCTGGTCGGCCTCTCGACGTTGAAGCTGCGGTGATCGTCGCGAAGGCCTGGCGCGGGAAGCGCTATGCGGTGCTGGGGCTCGCGCGGTCGGGGGCGGCGACGGTGCGGGCGCTGGTGGCTGGCGGCGCGGGGGTTGTGGCGTGGGATTCTGACGAGGCCAAGCGTGCCGTTTTTGCTCCCTCTCCCCTGCGGGGAGAGGGTTGGGGTGAGGGGCAGCCCAGCAGCGCTGCGCCCGTTGCAGCCCCTCTCCCAACCCTCTCCCCGGAGGGGAGAGGGCTCGTGGATGTGGCACCGTTGGATGACCTAACGGGGTTCGACGCTTTGGTCGTGTCGCCGGGGGTGCCGTTGAATACGCATCCGCTGGCCGCGGTGGCGTGTGAGGCCGGCGTTCCGGTCATCGGCGATATCGAGCTGTTCTCCCAAGCCCGCGCCGACCTGCCGGCGCACAAGGTCGTCGGGATTACCGGGACCAACGGCAAGTCGACGACCACCGCGCTGGTGCATCACATTCTCAAGACCGCCGGCATTCCCACGCTGATGGGCGGTAACATCGGCCTGCCGATCCTCGAGCAGGAGGCGCTGCCCGAGGGCGGGGTCTATGTGCTCGAGCTGTCGAGCTACCAGATCGATTTGACGCAGACGCTCGATTGCGACGTTGCGGTGCTGCTCAACATCACGCCCGATCATCTCGACCGGTATAACGGGTTCGAGGGCTATGCGGCGTCCAAGGCGCGGCTGTTCGCGATGCAGTCGGCCGGGCATGACGCGATCATCGGGATAGGCGATGCGCCGTCCGCCGCGATCGCGCGCGGGCTGTCCGGCAGGGCTGAGCATCTGACCAAGATCGCACCCGGCGTGTGCCTGTTCCAGGGCGACTGGCCCGCGCTGCAGGGGCCGCACAACGCACAGAACGCGCTCGCCGCGATCGCGGTGGCCAAGGCGCTGGGCGTGAGCGAGGTCGATATCGATCGCGGGCTCGCCAGCTTCACGGGCCTGCCGCATCGGATGCAGCAGATCGCGTCCTATGGCGGCGTCGCCTATGTCGATGACAGCAAGGCGACCAATCCCGAGAGCACCGCCCCCGCGCTCGCCGCGTTCGACCGGGTCCACTGGATCGTCGGCGGGCGCGCGAAGGGGGACGACCTCGACGCGTGCCGGCCCGCATTCGGGCATGTCGTCCGCGCCTACACGATCGGTGAGGCCGGGCCGAAATTTGCCGAGATCCTGAGCGGCTCGATGCCGGTCGAGGCCGTCGGGACGCTCGACGCAGCAGTCCGCAGCGCCGCCGCCAACGCCAAGCCCGGCGACACGGTGTTGTTATCCCCCGCTTGTGCTAGCTTCGATCAGTTTCGCGATTACGAAGCGCGCGGGGCGGCGTTCCGTGCCGCGGTAGAGTTGCTGGCATGACCGATTTGCGCGCTGGAACCATGGATATGGGTGTGTCCGGACAGAAGAACGGGATCGTCGCGAAGATGAAGCGGCGTGGCGGGCGCGGCGATCAGTCGCCGCTGGGCACGTGGTTCTGGGATATCGACCGGATGCTGCTGCTGCTGACGCTGTTCCTGATCGCGATCGGGCTGATCGCGGTGGCGGCGGCGTCGCCGGCCAGCGCGGTCCGCTATTCGGGCGAGCATCGCAAGATCGCGCCGCTCTATTATTTCTGGCGGCAGTTGATGTGGGTCGGCGTGTCGCTGCCGGTGCTGATCGGCGTGTCGATGATGCCCGTATCGATGGCGCGACGGATGGCGATCGGCGGGTGTGCGGCGTTCGTGCTGATGCTGATGGTGACGCCGTTTATCGGGGTCGAGGTGAACGGGGCGCGGCGCTGGCTCGGATACGGCTTTGCGCAGTTCCAGCCGTCCGAGTTCCTGAAACCGCTGTTCATCGTCACGGTCGCGTGGCTGTTGTCGTTGCGCGCGAAGGATTCGGAGTTGCCGACGGTGCTGATTACCGGCGCGATGACCGCGGGCGTCGCGGTGCTGCTGATGCTGCAGCCGGATTTCGGCCAGACGATCATCTTCTGTTCGGTGTGGATGGCGCTGCTGATGATCGCCGGGACGCCCGCCAAGGTGCTGATCGGGCTGATCGCGATGGCGCCGGCAGGGCTGGTCGCGGCCTATGTCTTCTACGGCGTGGCGCGGTCGCGGATCGACGCGTTCCTGTTTCCGGGCGTCGAGGGCGAGGGCGCCGGCGACCATTTCCAGACCAACGCGGCGCATAATACGCTGACCGCGGGGGGATGGTCGGGGACCGGCCCCGGCGCGGGCGCGGCGAAGTTCGGACTGCCCGAGGCGCATACCGATTACATCTTCTCGGTGATCGGCGAGGAATTCGGGCTGATCGCCTGTTCGGTGATCGCGGTGATCTTCCTCGCGATCGTCGTGCGCGTGTTCGTCAAGCTGCTGGACGAGCAGGACGAATTCAAGCTGCTGGCGTCTGCCGGGCTTGCCACGCAGTTCGGTGCGCAGGCGCTGGTGAGCATGGCGGTGAACACCGGCCTCGCGCCGTCGAAGGGGATGACGCTGCCGTTCATCAGCTATGGCGGGTCGTCGATGATCGCGCTTTCGGTCGGCATGGGGTTGCTGCTGGCGTTCACCCGGCGCAATCCGTTTCTCACGCGGAGCCCCTATGTCGTCCGCTGGAGTGGTGAATGAACGTCAACAAACCTCGGCATTATGTCCTGGCGGCCGGTGGCACCGGCGGACACATGGTCCCGGCGGCGGCGCTGGCGGCCGAACTGACCAAGCGTGGCCACCGCGTCGCGCTGGTGAGCGACGCGCGCGGCGTCCGCTTTCCCGGGCTGTTCGACGAGATCCAGACGCATGTCCTGCCCGCAGGGCGCTTCAGCGGCGGGCCGCTCGGCTGGGCGAAGGCGACGCGCGAGATGTGGCGCGGGCGGGCGATGGCGCGCGAACTGTACGCGACGTTCAAGCCGGCGGCGGTGATCGGGTTTGGCGGCTATCCCGCGCTGCCCGCGCTGCTGGCGGCGTTTGCGAACAAGATCCCGACCGCGGTGCACGAGCAGAACGCCGTGCTGGGGCGCGTGAACCGCTTCGTCGCTGGGCGCGTGGATGCGATCGCGACCTCGTCCGAGCCGACCGAGCGGCTGGCGGCCAAGCTGCTGGGCAAGACGCATTTGGTGGGCAATCCGGTGCGCGAGGCGGTGCTGGCGCTGCGATCGCGGCCCTATCCGCTGCTCGAGGAGGACGGGATCTTCCGCGTGCTCGTGACCGGCGGGAGCCAGGGGGCGAGCATCTTGTCGCAGGTTGTGCCCGATGGGCTGGCGATGCTGCCTGTGACGTTCCGGCGGCGGTTGCAGGTGACGCATCAGGCGCGGATCGAGGATATCGATGCGGTGCGCGCGAAATATGCTGAGCATGATATTCCGGCCGAGCTGGCGACGTATCTTCCCGATATGCCCGAACAGCTCGCCTGGGCGCATCTCGTGATCGCGCGCGCGGGTGCGTCGACGATTGCGGAACTGACCGCGGCGGGGCGTCCGGCGATCCTGGTGCCGTTGCCGAGCGCAACCGATGACCACCAGACCGCGAATGCGCGCGAGATGACTCGGGCTGGGGGCGCGCGGACGATCGCGCAGGGAGATTTTACCGCAGTGGAACTGGCCAAGCAGATGCAGAAACTCGGGCTCGACCCGGCCGCGTTGCAGAACGCGGCGGGACGCGCGCGCAGTTGCGGGCGGCCGAATGCCGCAAGCGATCTGGCGGATCTGGTCGAGAGCCTCGACGCGCCGGTCTCGCGGATTCCGGTCGGTGCGCCGTCCAAGCCAAAGGCGCAGTTCGCATGAAGGGTGTCGCAACGGATATCGGCACGATCCATTTCGTCGGCATCGGCGGGATCGGCATGTCGGGCATCGCCGAGGTGATGAAGAATCTCGGCTACCGCGTGCAGGGATCGGACGTGGCCGAGGGCTATGTCGTGCAGGGCCTGCGCGACAAGGGCATTCCGGTGGCGATCGGCCATGCTGCGGCGAATATCGGCGATGCCGCGGTCGTCGTCGTGTCGACCGCGATCGTGCGCTCGAACCCCGAGGTCGAGGCGGCGCTCAACGCGCGCGTGCCCGTGGTGCGGCGCGCGGAAATGCTCGCCGAGCTGATGCGGCTGAAGTCGACGGTTGCCGTGGCGGGGACGCACGGCAAGACCACGACGACGTCGATGGTGGCGGCGTTGCTCGATGCCGGTGGCGTCGATCCGACCGTGATCAATGGTGGCATCATCAACTCCTACGGGTCGAACGCGCGACTGGGTGCGAGCGACTGGATGGTGGTCGAGGCGGACGAGAGCGACGGCAGCTTCCTGCGGCTCGACGGGACGATCGCGGTCGTCACCAACATCGACCCCGAGCATCTCGATCACTACGGCTCGTTCGACGCGGTGAAGGATGCGTTCGTCGAGTTCGTCGAGAACGTGCCCTTTTACGGCGCGGCGCTGCTGTGCCTCGATCATCCCGAGGTACAGGGGATCCTGCCGCGCGTGCGCGACCGGCGGATCGTGACTTATGGTTTCTCGGCGCAGGCGGATGTCCGCGGTGTCGAGGTGACGCCGATCCCGGGCGGGAATCGCTTCGACTGCGTGGTGCGGACGCGCGACGGCGCGACGCGGACCATCCACGGCATCGAGATGCCGATGCCCGGGCGGCACAACGTGCAGAACGCGCTGGCCGCGATCGGCGTCGCGCTGGAGCTCGGCATCGAGGATGCGACGATCCAGCAGGGCTTTGCCAAGTTCGACGGCGTGAAGCGGCGGTTCACCAGGGTGGGCGAGGTTCCGATCGAGGGTGGCGGCGTGGCGATCATCGACGATTACGGGCATCACCCGGTCGAGATCCGCGCGGTGCTGGCCGCTGCGCGCGAGGGCGCTAGGGGGCGCGTGATCGCGGTCGTGCAGCCGCATCGCTATTCGCGGCTCGGCAATCTGATGGAGGATTTCCAGACCGCGTTCAACGACGCGGACCGGGTGCTGGTGACGCCGGTCTATGCGGCGGGCGAGACGCCGGTCGAGGGCGTCGATGCGGCGGCTCTGGTCGAGGGGCTGAAGCGGCGCGGGCACCGGTTTGCGGGCGTGGTCGCGGATGCGGATGCGCTGGCGGTCGAGCTGGCTGCGACGATCGAGGCGGACGACATGGTCGTTTGCCTTGGCGCTGGCGACATTACGAAGTGGGCGGCCGGGCTGGCCGATGCGATTGCGGTCGAACGCGCGAAGGTGCCGGCGTGAGCGATCGCGCTTCTGCTCCCCTTCCGCTTGCGGGAGGGGTCGGGGGAGGGGCTTTGGCCTCCTCCGAAGGTACGGGCGCGGCTATGTCGGTCCCTCCCCTAACCCCTCCCGCAAGCGGAAGGGGAATCAAGGTCGAGGCCGGGGCGTCGCTCGCGGCCTTCATATGGTTCCGGACGGGAGGGCCCGCGGAGACGCTGGTGCGTCCCGATACCGCGACCGATCTGGCGGCGTATCTGCGTGATCTCGATCCTTCGACGCCGGTCCTGCCGGTGGGCGTTGGCTCCAACCTGATTGTTCGGGACGGTGGCGTGCCGGGGGTCGTCGTGCGGCTTCCCAAGGCGATGGCAAAGGTGTCGGTGCAGGACGGTCGCGTTCGGGCCGGGGCGGGGGCGATGGGGATTACCGTCGCCAGCGCCGCGCGCGATGCGGGGATCGCCGGGCTTGAGTTTTTGCGCGGGATTCCGGGGACGGTGGGCGGCGCGGTGCGGATGAACGCAGGGGCCTATGGGCGCGACGTCAGCGATATCCTGATCGAGGCGACCGTCGTCACGCGCGACGGCGCGGTCGAGACGTGGCCGGCGGCGCGGTTCGGCTATGTGTATCGGCATTCGGACCTGCCCGCGGGCGCGGTGGTGGTCGAGGCGGTGTTCTCGGGCACGCCTGGCGAGCCCGCGGTCATCGGGGCCGAGATGGACCGGATCGCTGCCGAGCGCGAGGCGTCGCAGCCGTTGCGGTCGCGCACCGGCGGATCGACCTTCAAGAATCCCGAGGGTCACAAGGCCTGGGCGCTGATCGACGCGGCCGGGTGTCGCGGGCTCACGCGCGGCGACGCGCAGGTCAGCGAGAAGCATTGCAATTTCCTGCTGAACCTCGGGTCCGCGTCGAGCGCGGAGATCGAGGCGCTGGGTGAAGAGGTACGGGACAAGGTGAAGGCGCATTCTGGGGTGACGTTGGAATGGGAAATCCAGCGGGTTGGCATCGCTGCTCCCTCTCCCCTGCGGGGAGAGGGTCGGGGTGAGGGGCTGCCAAGCGATGCTGCGCCTGGAACCGCCCCTCACCCAACCCTCTCCCCTGAGGGGAGAGGGCTATGAGCGGTCCTCTTCACATCGCGGTCCTCATGGGCGGCTGGTCGGCGGAGCGTGAGGTTTCGCTGATGTCGGGCAATGGCTGTGCGGATGCGCTGGAGTCGCTCGGGCACCGGGTTACGCGGATCGACATGGGGCGGGATGTTGCCGCTCGGTTGGCCGAGGCTCAGCCCGATCTGGTGTTCAACGCGCTGCACGGGACGCCTGGCGAGGATGGCTCGGTGCAGGGACTGCTCGACCTGATGGGGGTGCGCTACACGCATTCGGGGCTGGCGACATCGGTGATCGCGATCGACAAGGTGCTGACCAAGCTGCTGCTGGTGCCCGCAGGGATCCCGATGCCGGGCGGGCGGATCGTCAAGTCGGCGGACCTGTTCGAGGGCGATCCGATGGCGCGGCCCTATGTGCTGAAGCCGGTCAACGAAGGGTCGTCGGTCGGCGTCGCGATCGTCACCGACAGCAGCAATTACGGCAACCCGATCGCGCGCGACAGCGTCGGGCCGTGGATCGATTTCGAGGAGCTGCTCGCCGAGCCCTATATTCGCGGGCGCGAGCTGACGACCGCGGTGCTCGGCAACCGTGCGCTGGGTGTTACCGAGTTGAAGCCCAAGACCGGCTGGTACGACTATGAGTCGAAATATACCGACGGGATGACCGAGCATGTCTGCCCGGCGGAGATCCCCGACGAGATCGCCGACGCCTGCAAGAGCCTCGCGCTCGAGGCGCACAGGTTGCTCGGCTGCAAGGGCGCGTCGCGGTCGGATTTCCGGTGGGACGACGAGCGCGGCGTCGACGGGCTGTTCCTGCTCGAGGTGAACACGCAGCCGGGGATGACTCCGCTCAGCCTCGTTCCCGAACAGGCGCGGCATATCGGCATGAGCTATGCCGACCTGGTGCAGGCGATCGTCGACGAGGCGCTCCAGGACCATCCTTCGCCATGAGCCGGACGATCAAGCGCGGCCCGCCGCCCAAGCGGCCCGCCCCGCGACGGAAGGTCGCGGTCAAGAAGGTGTCGGTGATGGACCGGCTGGTCGGGATGCTCCCGGTCAGCGAGGACACGCTGCGCAAGATCGCGACCTGGTCGATCCTCGGCGCGGGCGGTGCGGTGGCGATCGCGGCGGCGACGTGGATCGGCATCCCCGGCATGATCGGCGCGGCGGTGGCTGAAGGCGCGGGGCGCGCGGGCTTCAAGGTCGAGCAGATCGAGGTGACCGGCCTCAAGCGGATGGACCGGATGTCGGTCTATGCGGTCGCGCTGGAGGACAAGCAGAACCAGACGTCGATGCTGTCGGTCGATCTGGAGGCGGTGCGGCAGAAGCTGTTGCGCTATGGCTGGATCGCGGACGCGCACGTCTCGCGGCGGCTGCCGAATACGATGCTGGTCGATATCGTCGAACGGACGCCCGCCGCAGTGTGGCAGGACAATGGCCAGCTGACGCTGATCGATTCGTCGGGCGTGCTGCTCGAACCGGTCCAGCCCGAGGCGATCCCGAACCTGCCGCTGGTGATCGGGCTGGGCGCGGATCGGCAGGAGGCGTCGTACCAGACGCTCCTCGCCGCTGCGCCGGCGTTGAAGCCGCGCGTCAAGGCGGCGACGTGGGTCGGCAATCGGCGCTGGGACCTGACGTTCGAGAGCGGCGAGACGTTGGCGCTGCCCGAGGACGGTGCGCCGCGGGCGCTGGTGAAGTTTGCCGAGCTGGATGGCGCGCGGCCGTTGCTGGGGCGCGGCTGGATCCGGTTCGACATGCGCGATCCGACCAAGCTGGTCGCGCGCAAGCCGGGCGCGAGCCTGGCGCACAGCGTCGACGTGCCGGCGCCAGCTAGCGCGCCGGAAACGGGCGAGAATACGACTACCCCGTCGCAAACGGCGGGCGCGAACGTAACGGGCGGGGAGGGATGACATGGCGAAGGTGGCACCGGAAGGGCTGATCACGGCGCTCGATATCGGGTCGTCGAAGGTTTCGGCGATGATCGCGCAGAAGGGGGACGGGGGCGAGCTGATCGTGCTCGGTACCGGCCAGCGCGAGAGCCGCGGCGTCAAGCGCGGCTATATCGCCGACATGGCGACGACCGAGGCGGCGGTGCGCGAGGCGGTCGAGCAGGCCGAGCGGATTGCGGGCATCAACATCGAGAATGTCTGGGTCGGGTTCTCGGCCGGCGGGCTCGTGTCCGACGTCGCCGAGGTCGAGTTCGAACTGGGCGGCCACCGTGTCGAGCAGCAGGATATCGATGCGTTGCTCGCCGCTGGGCGAAACTCGATCGATCCGCAGGGGCGGATGGTGCTGCACGCGCAGCCCGCGCTCTATACGCTCGACGGGCTGACGGGGGTGAAGACGCCGCTTGGGCTGCATGCCGACCGGCTTGGCGTGCATATCCATGTCGTCGCGGCGGACGGATCGCCGGTGCGCAATCTCGATCTCTGCGTGCGCTCGGCGCATCTCGAGGTGAAGTCGATCATCGCCTCGCCGGTCGCGACGGGGCTCGCCTGCCTGAGCGACGAGGAGCGTGAGCTGGGCGTCGCGCTGGTCGAGATGGGGGCGGGGATCACCAACGTGTCGCTGTTCGCAGGCGGCATGCTGGTGGGGCTGACCTCGATCCCGATCGGCGCGCAGGATATTACGGACGATATCGCGAGCGCGTTCGGGACGCGGCGCCAGAATGCCGAGCGGATGAAGTGCTTCCACGGATCGGCCAATGCGTCGCCGCGCGACAATCACGACATGATCCCGGTCATGCCGATCTCGGCCGAGGATGGCGCAGGCGAGGGTGCGCAGATCACCAAGGCGCAGCTGATCGGCGTGATCCGCCAGCGTCTCGAGCATCAGATGGGGGAGGTGCGCAATGCGCTCACCAAGCTGAAGTTCGAGGGGCCGGTCGGGCGGCAGGTCGTACTGACCGGTGGCGGTGCCGAGCTGAAGGGGGTCGCCGATTACGCGCAGCAGGCGCTGGGGCGGTCGGTCCGGATCGGTCGACCGCGCGGGTTGACCGCGCTGCCGGAAGCGCATGGCGGACCCGCGTTTGCGACGCTAGCGGGGTTGGCCTTCTATGCAGCGACCAACCCGATCGACCTTCGCGGGCTCGCGCCGCAGCGGACGACGGTGCACCGACCAAAGGGCATGGGCATGGTCCGCAAGTTGATTCAGGCGGCACGCGCGAATTATTAAGAGTTTCGAGGGTGCTGGCGTTATTTCGGCTGGAACAGGCCGTAACGTTGGTGCACACAGATTAATCAGGGGCCCGGCCGTAGCGTATCTACCGGGTTGTGCGGAGAACGGCGATGAGCATCGAATTCCTTAGTCCCGAAGTGGACGATCTGGCCCCCCGCATCGCGGTGATCGGCGTCGGCGGCGCAGGCGGCAACGCGATCGCCAACATGATGCGGGCCGACGTCCAGGGCGTCGACTTCCTCGTGGCGAACACCGACGCGCAGGCGTTGAAGCAGTCGACCGCGCCGCAGCGGATCCAGCTGGGCACCAAGATCACGCAAGGGCTCGGTGCCGGCTCGCGTCCCGAGATCGGCCGCGCGGCCGCCGAGGAGACGATCGACCAGCTCGCCAAGATGCTCGAAGGCGCGCACATGTGCTTCATCACCGCCGGGATGGGCGGTGGTACGGGCACGGGCGCGGCACCGGTCATCGCCAAGGCGGCGCGCGACATGGGCATCCTGACCGTCGGCGTCGTGACCAAGCCGTTCGCATTCGAGGGCAATCGTCGCGCCAAGTCGGCCGAGGGCGGCATCGACGAGCTGCAAAAATATGTCGACACGCTGATCGTCATTCCGAACCAGAATCTGTTCCTCATCGCCAACGCGAACACGACCTTCAAGGAAGCGTTCACGATGGCGGACGAGGTCCTCCAGCAGGGCGTCCGCAGCATCACCGACCTGATGGTGATGCCGGGCCTCATCAACCTCGATTTCGCCGACGTCCGCTCGGTGATGCAGGAGATGGGCAAGGCGATGATGGGCACTGGCGAGGCAAGCGGCGACAACCGCGCGCTCGAGGCTGCGCAGAAGGCGATCTCGAACCCGTTGCTCGAAGGCGTCAGCATGCGCGGCGCGAAGGGCGTCATCATCTCGATCACCGGCGGCGACGACATGCGCCTGCTCGAAGTCGACGAAGCCGCCAATCACATCCGCGATCTGGTCGATCCCGATGCGAACATCATCTGGGGTTCGGCGTTCAACCAGGAGCTCGAAGGCAAGATCCGCGTCTCGGTCGTCGCGACCGGGATCGACGCCGATGCGCGTCCGCCCGAGGCTGCGCCCGAGCCGACGCGCTCGTTCAGCTTCGGCGCGCGCAAGACCGACGAGAATACGTCGTTCCGTCCGAGCGAGCCGTCCGCACCGGCCGCTGGCCAGGGTGGCGAAGAGCCGCTCGACCTGACCGCGTCGTCGGAAGTCGAGACGGCGTCGACGTCGGATGACGAGCTCGTACTCGGTGCCGAGACGATGGTGCCGCAGGCCGCTCCGGCGCCTGCGCCGGTCGCTCCCGCGCCGCAGCCGGCGCCCGCGCCGCGCACCTATGCCGACGAGCCCTATGGTCGCGGTCCGATAGCACGTCCGGCCTCCGCCTCGACGATGCCGCCGGCGCGCGCACCGATCGCCCCCGCGATCCCCGTGCCGACCCCGGCCGCGGACGAGGGTGGCGCGCGTCGCCGCTGGCTCGCGCCGGGTGCCGAGGCTGCGCCCGAGGCGGTTCCGGCTGCACCGCGCGTCAAGCTCGGTGGTACGCTGTTTGAGCGTATGTCGAATGCGGCGCGTGGCGCGGCGAAGGAAGAGGGCGATGCGGCTCCGCAGGACCCGCTCGACATCCCGCGCTTCCTGCATCGGCAGAACAACCAGTAAGTCTGGGCGCCGTTCTCCCGGTCTGGCGGGAGAACGGCGGGGCCAGATGGATTGGCGGCGGTCTCGTTCTCCAACATCACCTCCCGGGCGAAGGCGGGCGAGGCGGCGGTTCAGCGTCAACGCTTCTCCAAGATCTCATATGTCGAATTCGCAAATTGTAACCCTCGCCCGTTGCTTGCTCCTCGGCACTTCACTCGTCGCCGCACCAGCCCGGTTCGCCGCGCCCCTGCGTCGCGGACATTGCCGGTTCGGTCGGGGTGGCGTCTAGACAGATGATCCTCATGACCCGCTCGTCCCATCATCTCCTGACCGCTGCGCTGGCGCTCGTGCTGGCAGCTTTGCCGTGCGCGGCGTCCGGGCAGGCGATGATCCAGGCGATTCCGGGGACGACCGATGCGGACCGGCTCGGCGACGAGATGCGCAAGCTGGCCAGCAACCCGCGCAACATCGACGCGCTGATCCGGGCAGGTGACCTGTCGATGGGGCTGGGCGACCTGAGTGGTGCTGCCGCGCTGTTCGCGCGCGCCGAGAAAGTGAACCCACGCGATGGCCGTGCGAAGGCGGGAATGGCGTCGATCCTGGTGCGGTCAGAACGGCCGGGCGAGGCGTTGCGCTATTATGCGCAGGCCGAGAGCTTTGGACTCGATCCGCGCACGTTCGCGGCGGATCGCGGGCTGGCCTATGACCTGATCGGGCAGCAGGACCGGGCGCAGCGCGACTACCGTGTCGCGTTGCGCGATGCTCCCGACGACGAGACGACGCGGCGCTACGCTTTGTCGCTCGGGATTTCGGGCAAGCAGGAGCTTGCGTTGCAACAGCTTGGGCCCTTGTTGCTGAAGAGCGATCGGGGTGCGTGGCGGTCGCGTGCGTTCATCATGGCGATGAACGGCGACGTGGCGGGCGCGGAGAAGATTGCGACGACGATGATGCCCGCGGGCACTGCGCAGGGGCTGCAACCCTTTTTCCAGCGGCTCCCGACCCTGCCGGCGAGCGACCGGGCGTTTGCGGTGCATTTCGGCGAGGTCCATGCGACGGCCGCTCGGCTCGCGGATGCGCGGATGGCGCCGCCGATGGGGATGCTCGCGGCGGATCCGACCGCGCCGGTGATGATGGCCGCGGTGACCCCGCAGCCCGCGGTCGCCGCGACCTCGACCAAGAAGGGCAAGCGCGATCGGCGGGGCAAGCCCGATCGGGTCCAGATGGCCGCGGTCACGCGATCGGCAGCGACACCGGTACCGACGACTGCGACGGTTGCGCCCAGCATCGCGCGTACCGCCCCGACGGTGCCGACGACTATATATGCTGCGCCGGTCCAGCTTGCGGCGGCGCCGATGCAGATGGTGCAGACGCTGCCACCGCGGACGGTGCCTACGCCGCAGCCGAGCTATGTGGCGAACAGTCCGGATCAAGGTGTCCGCACCAACCCGGCCGCCGAGGCGAATTCCGTGGTTGCCGCCACCGTGCAGCCGGGCGTGCCCGCTGCATCGGTTCCGGTGACCACGGCGGCGCGTGTCGTGCCGGCACCGGCGACGGTGGGGACGCTGCCGCAGGGCGTCGCCTCGCAGATGGCGGCTATTCCGGTGGGGCAGGGGCGGACCGATCCGACGCGCTCGGATAATGCGCTTGCGGCGTCGGCTTCGCCATCGGTTGCGATCCAGCAGGCACCGGTTCAACAGGTGCCGGGCCAGCAATTTGCGCCGGTCCAGAGCGCCAGCGCGAGTACGCCGACGCCGGGCTTCTCCAGTACGCCGACGCAAAGCTTCTCCAGTACGCCCACGCCATCGCCCGTTGTGCCGGCTCGCGTCATCCCGACACCCGTTGCCCCGACACCCGTTGCCCCGACGACCGTGGCCGCGGTTGCGACACCGCGTACGCATGCCGTGGCGGCGAGCGAGGATTCGATCCTCGCGAGGATCGTCGCGGGGTTGTCGATCCCGGCGTCCGAGCTCGACGTCGCGCCGATGCGTCCTGCGCCTGTCGTGACGCCTGGCGTCCTGCCGGCCGCCTCGCCGATGTCGGAGGAGGCCAGGCGCGTGCTGGCCGAGGCGGACGCCAAGGCCGAGCGCGATGCCGCCGCCAAGGCGATCGCGGCAAAGACGCTGGCGGCGGACAAGCTGGCGGCCGACAAGAAGGCGGCCGCGGACAAGAAGGTCGCCGCGCGCAAGGCGATCGCCGACAAGAAGGCGCTCGCCGAGAAAAAGGCGGCGGCTGCCGAGAAGCTCGCGGCGGACAAGGCTGCGGCCGAGGAGAAGCGCATCGCGCGCGCCAATCCGGAACGCGTCTGGGTGCAAGTGTCGACCGGCGCGACCGAGGGCGACCTGCCCAAGGCGTGGAAGAAGGCCAAGGCCAAGGCGCCGACGGTGTTCGGCAGCCGCGGCGGCTGGACTGCGCCGTGGAAGGCGACCAACCGCGTGCTCGCCGGGCCGTTCAAGACCGATGCCGAGGCGCGCACCTTCGTCAACCAGCTCGCCAAGGAAGGCGTCCCGACGTTCACCTTCACCAGCGATGCGGGTGAGATCATCACGAAGTTGCCGGCGAAGTGAGCTACCGCGCGCCCTGGGCATCGGACCCGGCGCGCAGCAAAGGACGGCTTCAGGAAGAACAAAGCGGGTCCGTCCGGGGCCCGCGTGATGCGTTCCAGCGTGATCGCGACCGAATCATCCACTCGATCAGCTTCCGTCGGCTGCGCCATAAGACGCAGGTCTTCATGGCGCCCGATGGCGATCATTTCCGCGTGCGCCTGACGCACAGCCTGGAAGTGGCGCAGATCGGCCGGACGATCGCGCGGACGCTGGCGCTGAACGAGGACCTGACCGAGGCATTGTGCCTGGCGCACGACATCGGCCATCCGCCGTTCGGCCATGCGGGCGAGGATGCGTTGAAGGCAGCGCTGATGCCGTCGGTCGAAGAGGGCGGACAGGGCGGGTTCGATCACAACGGCCATACCTTGCGCACGTTGATGACGATCGAGCGGCCCTATCCGCTGTGGAACGGGCTGAACCTGACCTGGGAGACGCTAGAGGGGCTGGCCAAGCATAACGGGCCGGTGCGAAATCCGGGCTGGGCGCTGGCGGCGGCCGATGCGGAGTTTCCGCTGGCGCTGACGAGTTTTTCGTCGCTGGAGGCGCAGGTCGCGGCGATCGCCGACGACATCGCCTATGACAATCACGACATCGACGATGGCCTTCGCGCGGGGTTGCTGACGCTCGACCAGATGCTGGTGGTGCCGTTGGTCGCGCGCGGCTGGGACGATGTGCGGCGGCGGTTTCCCGATGTCGCGCCGAAGCGACTGGTGGGCGAGCTCGTCCGCACGCAGATCGGGACGATGGTCAACGACCTGATCGCGGAGACTCGCCGGCGGATCGCGGCGAGCGGGGTGACGAGCGTCGACGACGTCCGCGCGGCGGGTCAGTGCCTGGTCGGTTTCTCGCCCGAGATGCGCGATGCGGAGCGCGACCTGAAGCGGTTCATGTACGCCAACCTCTATCATCATCCGCGCCAGCTGGCGGCGGCGGATGCGGCGCATGGGATCGTGTCGGGGTTGTTCGCGGTCTATCGCGATGATCCGGCGACGATTCCCGAGGAGTGGCGCGAGCGGCTGCCCGCGGCGGAGCCCGACCGCAGCCGGCATATCGCGGACTTCATCGCGGGGATGACGGACCGGTATGCGGTGTCGCGGTATCGTGAGCTGGTCGGGCCGATCGATCTGCCCGAGGGGCTTTGAGGGGGGCGTGGTGTAATCCACGGCTCTACCGCATGCTCTCAGCTTCGCCTTCTCCATTCTCCGTCATCCTGACGAAAGTCAGGATCCAGAGTTATCGGGCGCAACATTTGGTACTCTGGATCCTGACTTTCGTCAGGATGACGGAGGCGGATGTGGTGGATGGCGGCGTGCGAGGGAGAAGGGGCGACCGCGTAACGCAAGGCGGCGGCCGGACCGAGGTCCGACCGCCGTCTTGGTCGTCAGTGCGACAGCGTCAGGTCAGCGCGTGACCGACGCGATGCCGCCCGCAGCGCCGGTGGCTTCGGCGGTCTTGAACGCGACCGGAACACCGCCCGACACGCCCGAGACGCGATCGCCGCGGACGATCAGGTGGAACTTCTGGCCCGACGGATAGCTGCGGCCGTCGATGACCTGGCGGCCGCCGTCCTGCGTCGTCGTGTAGACATAGGTGCTGCCCTCGTGGACGAAGCTCTGCTTGTCGTCGGCGGCCATGCCGATCGTCGAAGTGAGTGCGGCGGCGGCGGCGGCGATAATCTTGAAGGTATTGCGCATGATCGTGTCTCCCGCATTGTGCGTCGAGCCGGATCAGGTCTTCTCCCAACTCTCGAGTCGGGAAATATTGCACTGCAGCATGAGTCGCAATTGCAAAGCCCTCGATTGCGGTTGCGTGCGGTGCAACGATGGGCCGGCCTGCCGATGCGGTGAACCGCTGAGCCGACATAGTTGCGCGACAAATCGGGCGCAGATCGGCGGGAGAGGAGAGGGTTGGTGGCTGCTTCCAGTATTGCGCTCAATCGATTCGGTCTCGGGGCGAGGCCTGGGGACGTGGTCTCGGGCGATCCCGCGCGGTGGGTGATCGCGCAGTGCGACCGGTTCGACGCGCGGCCCGCCGCGATTGCGGGTGCGCCCTCGACCGCAAGCGTGTCGGCGGGGCTTGCCACGTATTTTGCGGAGCAGAAGGAGATCCGGACGCAGTTCGGTCCGCGTGCCCCGAAACCTGCGGCTGGACCGGCTCCCGATCCGATGGCCGCGCCGGTGCCCGCCATAGCCGCTGCGGATCCCGGCGAAGCGGCGCGGCAGGCGGCGCGGCAACGGGCGGGCAAAGTCAGTCGCGACGATTATGGGGCCGCGGTCGCTGCGCGGACCATTGCCGCGCTGACGGGTGACGCACCGTTCATTGAGCGGCTGGTGCATTTCTGGGCGAACCATTTCGCGGTCTCGACCGACAAGCTCGAAGTCACCGGGCTCGCCGGGCCGATGGAGTTCGAGGCGATCCGCCCGCATGTGCTGGGCAAATTCGCCGACATGCTGAACGCGGTCGAGCGGCATCCGGCGATGCTGCTCTATCTCGACCAGGCGGTATCGGTCGGCCCCGACAGCGCGTTCGCCGCGCGCCGGGCCAAGCGCCGATCGGGCCTGAACGAGAATCTCGCGCGCGAGATCATGGAGTTGCACACGCTCGGCGTGCGCAGCGGCTATACGCAGACCGACGTCACCGAATTCGCGCGGGCGATGACGGGGTGGACGGTGGCGGGGATCGGCCGGGGGCCGGGTGCGCGCGTGCAGGACGATTCGCGGGCCGGCGCGTTCGTGTTCCTGGCCGACGTGCACCAGCCGGGCGACCGGATCGTCATGGGCAAACGCTATCCGGCGGCGGGCGAGGCGCAGGCGCAGGCGGTGCTCGCCGATCTCGCGGTCCATCCCGCGACCGCGACGCATATCGCAACCAAGCTGGCGCGGCATTTCGCGGGCGACACGCCGCCGCCGGCGATGGTGGCGCGGATCGAGGCGGCGTTCCGGACATCGGGGGGCGACCTGCCCACCGTTTACCGCGCGGTGGTGGCATCGCCCGAGGCGTGGGTAACGCCGCCGGTGAAGTTCAAATCGCCGTGGGAATGGTATGTCTCGACGCAGCGCGCGCTGGGGACGACGACGGTCCAGCCGGGCGTGACGGTGGGGATGATGAACCAGCTCGGCCAGCCGGTGTGGAAGCCGGGGCAGCCGGTCGGCTATGACGACATCGCCGCCGCCTGGGCGGGGCCCGATGCGATCCTGCGTCGGGTCGAGGCGGCGGAACGGTTCGCGGCACGCGCGGGGCCGGTCGATGCGCGCGCGCTGGCCCCGACGCTGTTCCCGGGCGCGCTGAGTGCCGCCACCGCGCAGGGCCTCGCACGCGCGGAAAGCCCGGCGCAGGCGCTGGCCCTTCTGCTGGTGGCCCCCGAATCGTTGCGGAGATGATCATGCTCGACCGTCGTTCCTTCCTTTCGACCGGTACGCTCGGCGTGCTGGGGGCTGCCTTCGCGCCGCGCATCGCGTTTGCGCGCGCCGCGACCAACAAGCGGTTCGTGTTCGTCATCCAGCGCGGCGCGGCGGATGGGCTGGGCATGATCGGCGCGGTCGGCGATCCTGCGTTCGCGGGCGTGCGCGGTGATCTTGCCGCGGACCTGGCCGCGGGCACCAAGCTCGACGGCCTGTTCGCGCTGCACCCGGCGATGGCGGCGAGCGCGGGGCTGTACGCACAGGGTCAGGCGCTGTTCGCGCATGCGATCGCCTCCCCCTATCGCGATCGGTCGCATTTCGACGGGCAGAACGTGCTCGAGACGGGCGGCGCGAGCGCGTATCAGGTGCGCGACGGGTGGTTGAACCGGCTGCTGGGCGTGCTGCCCGCGGATCAGGCGCGCGCGATCGCGGTGGCGGCGACGGTGCCGATGGCGTTGCGCGGCCGGCGCGAGGTGGCGTCCTATGCGCCGTCGAACCTGCCCGATGCGTCCGACGACCTGCTGCAACGCGTGACGATGCTGTACGAGGGCGACCAGCAGCTTCACGGCCTGTGGAGCGAGGCGATGGCGACGCGGCAGCTCACCAGCGATCTTGCGCAGGACGGCGGGCGCAACGCCGCCGCGACCGGCGCACTCGCCGCGCGGTTGCTGAAGCCCAATACGGGCGCGCGGATCGCGATGATCGAGACGGGCGGGTGGGATACGCATACCGGCCAGCGCGGCCGGCTGACCGCGCAGCTCAAGGGCCTCGATGCGATGATCGCGGGGCTGCAGGCGGGGCTGGGGCCGTTATGGGCGGATACGATGGTGCTGGTCGCGACCGAGTTCGGGCGGACCGTCGCGGTGAACGGGACGGGCGGCACCGATCACGGCACGGGCACCGCGGCGATGCTGTTCGGCGGCGGGGTGAAGGGCGGGCGAGTCGTGTCCGACTGGCCGGGCCTCGCGCCCGCCGCGCTGTACGAGGCGCGCGACTTGAAGCCGACGATGCAGCTCGATGCGTTCATCGGCGGCGCGGTGTCGGCGCATTTCGGGGTCGAGCCGGCGCGGGCGATGGCGGCGTTGTTTCCGGCGAGTGCAAGGACGGCGGCGATCGAGGGTCTGGTGCGGGTCTGAGTGCAGGCGCGCGGACGGGATTAAAATTGAGCGGCACCCGGCTTTGGTCTAGAGCGCGCGTTTCCTTGACGTACCGGGACTGCCATGACGCTCTATACCCGTTTCGCCGCGCATATTGATGCGGCGCTCGACACGCTGATCGCGGCCGGAACGCTGCCGGACGGGCTCGACCGCAAGAACGTGACGGTCGAGCCGCCGCGCGACACGAGCCATGGCGACCTCGCGACCAACGCCGCGATGGTGCTCGCCAAGCCCGCCAAGACCAATCCGCGCGTGCTGGCGGATGCGCTGGTCTTGGAGCTGTCGAAGCTCGATGACGTTGCCTCGGCGAGTGTCGCAGGGCCCGGCTTCATCAACATGAAGCTGACCGACGATGCGTGGCGCGCCGAGCTGGCGGCGATCCCGGCGGCGGGGGCGGATTACGGCCGGTCGACGCAAGGCGCGGGGATCACGGTCAATATCGAATATGTCTCGGCCAACCCCACGGGGCCGATGCACATGGGGCATTGCCGCGGTGCGGTGGTCGGCGATGCGCTGGCCAGCCTGCTCGAATTCGCCGGGCACCGCGTGATCCGCGAATATTATGTCAACGATGCGGGCGGCCAGGTCGACGTGCTCGCGCGTTCGGTCCACCTGCGCTACCGCGAGGCGCTCGGCGAGACGGTGGAGATCCCCGAGGGACTGTACCCCGGCGAGTATCTCGTCCCCGTCGGCCAGTCGCTCGCCAGCGAATTCGGCGACCGGTATGTCGGCGCGCCCGAGAGCGAATGGCTGACTATTTTCCGCACGCAGGCGGTCGCCGCGATGATGGTGATGATCCGCGCCGATCTCGCGCTGCTCGGGATCGAGCATGAAGTGTTCTCGTCCGAAGCCGAACTGCAGGCGGCGAAGAAGCCCGAGGCGGCCGAGGCGGAACTGCGCTCGCGCGATCTGGTCTATGACGGCGTGCTCGAAGCACCGAAGGGCGAGACGCCCGACGACTGGGAGCCCGTCGAGCTGCCGCTGTTCCGTTCGACCCAGTTCGGCGATGATCAGGATCGGCCGATCAAGAAGTCGAATGGGTCCTGGACTTATTTCGGCGCCGATCTCGCCTATCATTTCCAGAAGAGCCAGAGCGCCGATCAACTGATCGACATCTGGGGCGCGGATCATGGCGGGACGGTCAAGCGGATCGTCGCCGCGGTGGCGGCGCTGACCGGCGGCAAGACTCGGTTCGACGTCAAGCTCGTCCAGATGGTGCGGCTGCTCCGCAACGGCGAGCCGGTGAAGATGTCGAAGCGGTCGGGCAATTTCGTCACGCTCGCCGATGTCGTGCGCGAAGTCGGCAAGGACGTCGTGCGCTTCACGATGCTCACGCGGCGGTCCGATGCGCAGATGGATTTTGACTTCGCGAAGGTGGTCGAGGCGTCGAAGGACAACCCGGTTTTCTACGTCCAGTACGCGCATGCGCGGATCGCATCGCTGCATCGGCGCGCCGAAGAGGCGGGAATTACGCCTATTTCGGCGGATTTGTCCCGGCTTGATACGGACGAACTGGCGCTTGTGCAGCTCGCGGCGCAGTTCCCACGGCTCGTCGAGATCGCCTCGACGGCGCGCGAACCGCACAGAATTGCCTTCTATCTCTATGACTTGGCCGCAGCGTTTCATGCGCTGTGGAACGTCGGCAACGACCGTCCCGATCGCCGTTTTCTGGTGATCGAGGATCCACAGGCGACCGCGGCACGGCTTTTCTTGGCGTCCGCTATAGGGCAGATTATTCATAACGGCCTCGCCATCATGGGTGTCGAAGCGGTTTCGGAGATGAAGTGATGGCCGAAGACATGGATCTGCGCGAGGAAGACCGGCTCCCTTGGCTCGAAACCGTCGAGCCCGACGATCAGGATACGGTCGGAATCGGCCGCGTGATCGCGCTCGTTGTGCTTGGCCTCGCGGTACTCGCGGCGATCATCTTCGGCATCTACAAGCTGCAGCAGCGCGCGCCCACGGGTGACGGCCAGCTGATCGCGGCGCAGGAGGGCGACTATAAGGTCAAGCCCGAGGACGCTGGCGGCATGAAGGTCAAGGGCGAGGGCGAGTCGGCGATAGCCACGAGTGCGGGCAAATCGGGCAATGGCGCGATCGACCTGCGCGGCGTGCCGGAAGCGCCGGTTGCGGGCAAGCGCGCGGTTGCGCCCAAGGCCGAAGACGCGGCGGGTCGTAACGCGGTCGCGCAGGTGCCCGCGTCGGGCGGGCGACTCGTCGCCGCCGCGCCGATGAGCGCGGCGAAGGCGAACGGCGCGGGCGCGGGGACCGGTGGGTCGCTGGTCCAGCTGGGCGCGTATCCGAGCGAGGCGGTCGCCAACGCGGCGTGGACGAACTTCTCGAAGCGGTTCGCTTATGTCGGTGCGCTCGGCAAGTCGGTCCAGCCGGTCGCGACGGGCGGTCGCACGCTGTATCGCCTGCGCGTGAACGCGGGCAGCGCGAACCAGGCGGCGGATATCTGTGGTCGTCTGCGTGTCGCCGGCGAGACCTGCTTCGTCGCGAGCTGACGCGGCGGTATCGTCGGGGATTGCCGCTTTGGGTTCGGGCGCCGACGATCGTTCGTCGGCGTCGCCTTTGGCGGGTGCGGGTCGATCGTTTGAGGATGGTGTGAGGTTCGAGCGGTCAAAAGCTGCTCCGCTGCCCCTGTGTCAGTCGATAGCGCTTCGAATAGGCCTAGGACGCCGTCAGCGACTTTGGCGTGCGGGTGTACTGGATCGGTCCGCTCCATGAGCGTTGACTGTCATACGATAGATTACAGGCGCCAGATGAGCCGCCGAAGGGCTTAACGGCAGATCGCTCGCGCACTGCCCGTTACTCTACGACGAATGCTACTGAACCGCGGCAGGTTCGACCCCAACTCGCGGATTGCAACAGCCTGCGCGACTTCGTCGCGCAGGCGAGGACAACTTTCAGGATAGCACCGCGGCGCTTCCAGTCCTTGTGACCAACCGGGTCGCGTCTGCGCCCGGGCTCGGCTTCAGATCGAGCGGCGATGCTTTCCACCGTATTTGCGGCCGATGTAATCGCCGATCTGCGCAACTTCCGTGGCAGCGGCGCGCGCGCCGGTAACCTGGCAGGGCAGTGGATCGCTGTCGTGGTTGTTCGCACGGCGCTTCACGGTTTCGCACAGCTCTTCAATGTCGGCGCGCGTCAGGACGTTCTTCTCGCGCAACAGGCATATCAGGCTCTGCAGGATCACGAGGTTCTTGTCCTCGGGATCGGCTTGGAGGTCCGGGTATGTAGCCATCTGAGGTTTCCTCTCACCAATATGCAGAGGATATGCCGAATGCGCGAACAAGCAAGCTGTAAGAATTACCTAGAAAAGTTGCGCTGCCACCATGCCTCGAAAGAGGCCTGCTGCTCGCGGCCGAGCACGAGCCCAATCTTGCTGCGGCGCAGCAATGCATCTTCGGGTATCCTTGCCCATTCGCGATCGTGCATCCAGCGCGCCTCGATCTCGGTCAGCCCGGCACCGAGATCGGCGCCGAGGCCCGCTTCGTCGGTGACGCCTGCGAGCATCTCGTCGAGCAGCGCGCCATAGGCATGCGCCATCCGGTCGCTGCGCGCATCGCCGAGGAACGGCCACCGCTTGCGGACCTGTGCCAGATAGGTCGCAAAGGGCGGGATGCTGCCCCCCGGAAAGGCGCGGTCGCGTGTCGTCTGGCGCGCGGTGATGCCGAGCGTGGGGGCGATCTTTTCGAGGACTTCCTCGGCGAGGTGGCGCGCGGTGGTGATCTTGCCGCCGAACACCGACAGTAGGGGCGCCGCGCCGGTGTCGCCGAGCGTGTCGAGTTCGAGGACATAGTCGCGTGTGATCGCCTTGGCTTCGCTGGCGCCGTCGTCATAGAGCGGGCGGACGCCGGACCAGGTCGAGGTGACGTCGGCGGGGGTGATCTGGCGTGTGAAATGCTGGTTCGCGGCGTCGCAGAGATAGGCGATCTCGCCGTCGTCGATCACCGCATCCTCGGGACGGTCGACCGGGACATCGGTCGTGCCGATCTCGGTCTGGCCCTGATAGGGGATCGCGAAGACGATGCGGCGGTCGGCGAGTTGGAGGATATAGGCGTGATCGCCTTCGTACAGCTTGGGCACGACGATGTGGCTGCCCTTGACCAGCCGGACCCCGGCGCTGGCGTTGATCTCGAGGCGGCCGAGCAGTTCCGCGACCCAGGGGCCGGCGGCGTTGACCAGCGCACGCGCGGTGATGTCGCGTCCGTCGGACAGAGTCGCGCGCCACACGGCGCCATCGCGGCGTGCGGTGACGAGTTCGGTGCGGACGGCAATCTCCGCGCCTGCGTTATGCGCGTCCATGGCGTTGAGAACGGTGAGCCGGGAATCGTCGACGAACGCGTCGGAATAGACGAAGCCGCGCGCACCGTTCTTGAGCGGCGCGGTGTAGGCGGTGTCGGCCTTGCGGAGGCCGCGCGAGCGCTTGAGCGTCATGCGACCGCCCAGAAAATCGTAGAGGTACAGGCCGAGCCGGACCATCCACCAGGGGCGCACTGCATTTTCCTGTGGCAGCACGAAGCGCATCGGCCGGATGATGTGCGGCGCGGCCTTTACGAGCCGTTCGCGTTCGCGCAGTGCCTCGGCGACCAGCTTGAAGTCGTAATATTCGAGGTAGCGCAGGCCCCCGTGGATCAGCTTGGTCGAGGCCGACGAGGTCGCGCCGGCAAGGTCGCCCTTTTCGACGAGCAGGACGGAGAGGCCATTCAGCGTGGCTTCGCGGGCGATCGCTGCGCCGTTGATACCGCCGCCGACGATGAGAATGTCATAACTTTGCGTCATGTCCGGCTACTTAGCCGTTTGGTAAAGCCGAGCCTACCGACTATCTCTTGGACATGTACAAACCAAAAGCCGGTCTTCCGACGCGCGAGCAGATCCTCGACTTCATCGCCACCTCCGACGTGCCCGCGGGCAAACGCGAGATCGCCAAGGGCTTCGGGCTCAGCGCGCAGGACAAGATCGGGCTCAAGGCCTTGCTCAAGGACATGGCCGACGAGGGGCTGATCGACAGTGCCCCCGGTCGCGCATTCCACAAGATGGGCGGCGTGCCCAAGGTCACGGTGCTGCGGATCGCCGATGTCGACGATGGCGGCAATGTGTGGGCGGTGCCCGAGCGCTGGGAGGCGGAAGGCGTGCCGCCGCCGCGGCTGCGCGTGCGCGAACGCAAGCGCGGCGCGCTGGGCGTCGGCGAGCGGATCCTGGCGCGGACCGAGGAGGCCGGGAACGGCTGGATCGCGCATCCGATGAAGGTGCTCGCGCCGGCCTCCGAACAGGTGCTGGGCGTGCTGCGCGAGGAAGCGGGGCGGCTGTGGCTGACCGGCGTCGACAAGCGCGAGCGGCGCGAGTTTGCGGTGGCCGATGCGGGCGGTGCGGCGCCGGGCGACCTAGTGCTGGCGGAACTCGCGGGCAAGCCGCCCAAGATCGCCGCCCGCGTCGTCTCGAAACTGGGAGATCCGTTTGCGGCACGCAGCTTCTCGCTGATCGCGATCCACAAGCTGGGTATTCCCGACGTGTTCTCGCAGGAGGCGCTCGACGAGGCCGAGCGTGTGTCGAAGCTGCCGCTGGGAGAGGGGCGCGAGGACTTACGGGACGTACCGATCGTCGCGATCGATCCCGAGGATGCACGCGATCACGACGATGCGGTGTGGGCGGAGGCGGATGACGATCCCGCCAATGCGGGCGGCTGGAAGGCGATCGTCGCGATCGCCGATGTCAGCTTCTACGTGCGGCCGAAATCGGAGGTCGATCGCGAGGCGCGGCGTCGCGGGAACTCGGTGTATTTCCCCGACCGGGTCGTGCCGATGCTGCCCGAGATCCTGTCGGCGGAGGTGTGCTCGCTGAAGGAGGGCGCGGATCGCGCGGCGCTGGCCTGCCATTTGCGGATCGGCAAGGACGGCGCGCTCCTGTCGTGGCGCTTTACGCGCGCGGTGGTGCGGATCGCGGCGAACCTTGCCTACGAAGAGGCGCAGGCGATCATCGACTCTTCCTCCCCTTCCGCTTTGCGGGAGGGGGCGGGGGAGGGCGGTGCGTCCAGCGATCCGATCGTGAGTCAGGAAGCCCCTCCCCCGACCCCTCCCGTAGACGGGAGGGGAGATATGCTGGCGGTGCTGCGTCCGCTCTGGGCGTGCTGGCAGTCGCTGGCGAAAGCGCGCGATGCGCGGGCGCCGCTCGATCTCGATCTGCCCGAACGCCGCGTGGTGCTCGACGAGCAGGGGCGGATCATGTCGGTGTCGCCGCGCGAACGGCTCGATGCCCACCGGCTGATCGAGGATTACATGATCGCCGCCAACGTCGCTGCCGCCAAGGCGCTCGAAGCGAAGAAGGCGCCGGTGATGTACCGCATCCACGAGCCGCCGAGCCGCGAGAAGATGATGGCGCTGAAGGAGTATCTCGAGACGTTCGACGTGCCGTTCGCGCTGGGGCAGGTCGTTCGCCCGGCGACCTTCAACCACATCATCGAGCGGATCGGCGATGCCGATTTCCGTCCGCAGGTGATGGAGCAGATTCTCCGCACGCAGACCCAGGCCTATTATGCGCCGGGCAATCATGGCCATTTCGGGCTCAGCCTGGGCAGCTACGCGCATTTCACCTCGCCGATCCGGCGCTATGCGGATCTGCTCGTGCATCGTTCGCTGGTGTCCGCCTACGGGCTGGGCGAGGGCGGGTTGCCGGCGGACGATGCGGCCAACATGGAGTCTGTCGGCGAGATCATCAGCCGGCTCGAGCGCCGCGCGATGGAGGCCGAGCGCGACACCACCGATCGCTATGTCGCAGCGTTCCTGTCGGAGCGAGTCGGGCAGGTGATGGACGTCAGGATCACCGGCGTCACCAATTTCGGCTTCTTCGCGACGGTCGAGGGGATTGGCGGCGACGGGCTGATGCCGGTGCGCGATCTGGGCGGCGAGTATTTCCGCTTCGACGAGGGTGCACGCACGCTGACCGGTGAGCATAGCGGCGATGTCTTCGCGCAGGGCCAGACGCTGGAGCTGCGGCTGGCGGAGGCGAACCCGGTATCGGGGGCGCTGCGCTTTGAGATGCCCGAGGGGAAGGGGGCCGCGCCTCCGATGCGCGGCGGGCGCAAGCCGGTGCGCGAGATCAAGCATCGCGGGCGACCGATGAACATCCGTCACAAGGGCAAGCGCCGTTAGGATTTGGACAAGCCCCCCGCGCTATGCGACCGTGGCGCAGGGGAGACTGGCATGCGGGGTTTCATTCTAGGCCGGTCGCGGCGGCAGATCGTCAGCGATTTCGTGGCGGCGAAGGCGACGGCGGCGGATCGTGCGATCGCCTATGACGCGCAGGATCTGCGGACGTTCCGGCGGCTGTGCGCGTTCGGTGCGATCGTCGACGACGGGGCAGGGCGCTATCACCTCGACGCGCGCAAGCTCGGGGCGTTTCGCGGGGCGGTGCGCCGGCGGGCGGCGGCGATCGCGGCGGCATCGGGCGTGGTGGCGAGTGCTGCGGCGGCCGCAACGGTGTTCGCGCTGGCGGAGTGACCGGGGACGCCGCCGACATCGCATCGTGTTTCCCCGAAGGCGGGGAAACAGGCTGGGATCCCGCCTTCGCGGGAGAACAGGAGGGTGCGGGGTTGAGGTCCTGACGCGGATCAGCCGACCGTGAAGGTGAGCCCTGCCTTCGCCACGAGACGATCGCGCAGCTTCGTGCCCATCAGCGCACCCGGCGTCCAGATGCCGCCATCGCCCTGCACATCCTGGACGAGGCACAAGGCCGCCTCCGCGATCATCTTGCTGGTCGAGCCATAGCCCGGATCGCGGTCGCCGGTGACGACCGAGTCGATCCGCGCGCCATCGGGCATGATGCCGACGAACAACAGGTCGTAATGGCCGGCGTCGCGCTCCTCTTTCGACGGGCCTTCGCCGGGCTTGGGACCCTTGTCGCTGGAAAAGGGATTGAACTTGGCGATCGCTTCGGCGGCCACCTTGCCGAGATCGCCGAGCCCGGCGACCATCATCTCGTCATAGACGAAGTCCGCGCCATAGGCCTCGCCGAGCAGGAAGTTGGTGCGGTGGACGTTCTTGGTGTTGATCGGTGCCATCACGAACGGCGCGACCCAGGCCGAGAGCGTCGTGTCATATTCGGGGAGCAGCCCGGTCGGCTGGTGCGGCCCCTGAAAGCCTGGGGTGAGCGCGAACGGGCTGGTCAGCAGCTTGACGATGCCGGGATCGCGCGCGGCGGCGGCGAGCGTCGCCTTGAGGCTGGCCGCGGTGCCGCCCGAGAACGTGCCCTGCATTTTTCGCACGCGACCTTTTACGCGGGGCGCGGGGATGCCGTATTTGGCCTTTGCCGCATCCTGCAGCGTCAGCACGCCCAGATCGAAGGGGATGCTGTCGAAGCCGCAGGAGAAGACGATGCGCGCACCGGTGCGCGTCGCCTCGCCCTCATGCGCGTCGATCATGTGGCGCATCCAAGCGGGCTCGCCGCACAGGTCGACATAGGCGGTGCCGGTTGCGGCGCAGGCGGCGACGAGATCGGAGCCGTAAAGCTGATACGGCCCGACGGTGGAGATGACGGCGGTGGCGCACTCGGCCATCGCGCGCAGGCTGGCGGGATCGTCCGAGTCGGCGGTGACGAGCGGCGTGTTGGCAGGCGCGCCGATCAGGTCGCGCACCTCCTGCAGCTTCGCCAGCGACCGGCCCGCCATCGCCCAGCGGACGCCGCTGGGGTAGGTCTGTGTCAGATATTCGGCGACCAGCCGACCGGTAAAGCCCGTCGCGCCATAGATGACGATGTCGAAGTCGCGCATATCCGCCTCCTGTTGCGCCCGTTTTGCGCTCACGTTCGGGGCATCGCAAGCGAAACGCGGTGACTCGCCAAGCCTGCTTCGATCTGCGAGCATCGCCAAATGGCCTCCGATCGCAAAACCGTCGCGTTCATCGTCGAGCAGCTCGCGGCGGCGGGCGACGTCTCCGCAAAGCCGATGTTCGGCGAATATGGCGTCTATTGCGACGGCAGGATGGTGGCGATGGTCTGCGACGACCAGCTGTTCGTGAAGCCGACCCCCGGCGGCCGCGCGTTCGCAGGCGCGATCGACGAGGCGCCACCCTATCCGGGCGCGAAACCCTGCCTGCTGGTCGACGCCGACCGCTGGGACGATGCGGACTGGCTTGCCGAACTCGTCCAGATCTCGACCGCGGAACTGCCGCTGCCGAAACCCAAAAAGGCTAAGCCGCCTCGTTGAACTGGAGGCTGGCGAGCCGTGCGTAGAGCCCGCTGTTGGTCATCAGCGAGCCGTGCGAGCCCTCCTCCACGATCTGCCCGTCGCTCATCACGATGATCCGCTCGGCGGCGCGCACCGTCGCGAGGCGGTGCGCGATGACGAGCGTGGTGCGGTTCGCCATCAGCCGCTCGAGCGCCTCCTGCACCAGCCGTTCGCTTTCGGCGTCGAGCGCGCTGGTCGCCTCGTCGAGCAGCAGGATCGGTGCATCGCGGAGCAGCGCGCGTGCGATCGTCACGCGCTGGCGCTGGCCGCCCGACAGCCGCGCGCCGCCCTCGCCGAGGAACGTGTCGAGGCCCTCGGGCAGCTTGCGCAGGAATTCGGCCGCGTTGGCGGCCTCGGCGGCGGCCCAGAGCTGGTCGTCGGTCGCGGTCCAGTCGCCGTAGCGCAGATTGTCGCGCGCGGAGGCGCCGAAGATGATCGTTTCCTGCGGGACCATCGCGATCCGCGCGCGCACCGCGGCGGGATCGGCGTCGCGCAGGTCGACGCCGTCGAGCGTGACGCGGCCCGCATCGGGATCGTAGAAGCGCTGGACGAGCTGGAACAACGTCGTCTTGCCCGCGCCCGAGGGACCGACGACCGCGACCGTTTCGCCCGGCTTGATGTCGAGCGAGAAGCCGTTGAGCGCGGCGACGTCGCGGCGGGTCGGGTAATGGAACTGGACGTTCTCGAACGCGAGCGCGCCGCGCGGCGGCAGCGGGAGCGCGATCGGGGTGGCGGGGGCAGCGATCTCGGGCGTCTCGCGCAGCAGTTCGGACAGTCGCCCGGCGGCACCGGCGCCGCGCAACAGGTCGCCATACACTTCGGTGAGCGCGCCGAACGCGCCTGCGACGATCCCGCCGGTGAGAACGAACGCGGCGATCGCGCCGCCGCTGATCCGCCCGGCGGCGACGTCGATCGCGCCCTCCCACAGGACCAGCGTGATCGACCCGAACACCAGCCCGATGACGATCGCGGTCATCACCGCGCGCAGCAGGATGCGCGCGCGCGCCGCGGCGAAGGTTGCGCCGACCGCATCGGCGAAGCGGATCGCCTCGCGGTCCTCCTGGCCGAACGCCTGCACGACCTTCATCGCGCCGAGCGTTTCGGTCGCGATCGAGCCGACATCGGCGACCCGGTCCTGCGAGGTGCGCGAATAGTTGCGGACGCGTTTGCCGAGCAACGCGATCGGGAGGATGATCAGCGGGATGCCGATCATCAGCATGCCGGCGAGCTTCGGCGAGATCGCGAACAGGTAGATCAGCCCGCCGATCCCGGTGAAGGTGTTGCGCAGCGCGATCGACACGGTGCTGCCGACGACCTGTTCGATCAGCGCGGTATCCGAGGTGAGCCGCGACGCGATTTCGGACGGGCGATTCTCCTCGAAGAAGCGCGGCGTCAGGCGGAGCAGGTGGCGCTGCACATTGGTGCGGATGTCCGCGACGACGCGTTCGCCGAGCCACGAGACGTAATAGAAGCGCACCGCGGTCGCCAGCGCGAGCACGACGACGATCATCAGCAGATAGTGGAACGAGGTACCGACCGACCCGCTGGCGCCGGGGCCGAAGCCGCGATCGATCACGCGCTTGAAGCCGTAGGGGATGCCGATCGTCGCCGCCGACGTCGTCATCAGCGCGAGGCCGGCAAACGCGATCTGGCGCGGATAGTTGGCGGCGTGACGCCACACCATCGCGAGATCGCCGATCCGGCGGGGCGTCTTCTCTTCGGGGTTCGGCTTGGCCATGCGGCACCGCCTAGCAGCCGTGGGGGTGGCGCTCAACGACAACCGCCATGCGCGGTGTCTGCGGAGAAGGGCAGGCCTGACGCCATAGGTAGAGTCTCGCGTTGCGCTGCGGCGCTTTTGCGTTACGACCGTTATAGCCTATATAAAGGCGAAGGATACCGCATGCTCTACGACGCTTACGAATTCCAACGGTCGATGATGTCAGGTGCCAGCAAACTGGCGAGTTTCGGCGCGGAAATGCTCAACAATCCGGCAAACCCATTCTCCTATTTAGGGGGCGGGGCGGTGATCGGATCGGCGCTGGAGGTGTTCGCACACGCGAATGCGACTCGCGGAAAGCCCGCATTCGGGCTCGACCGGACGGTCATCGACGGGCGTGAGATCGCGGTGCGCGAGGAGATCGTGCTGCGGAAGGATTTCGGTCAGCTGAAGCGGTTCGTGCGTGAGGGCGTCGAGGGCGGCCCCAGGCTGCTGATCGTCGCGCCGATGTCGGGCCATTATGCGACGCTGCTGCGCGGGACGGTCGAGCGGATGCTCCCGTTCGCGGACGTCTACATCACCGACTGGCGCGATGCGCGCAGCGTGCCGCTGTCGGCGGGCCGCTTCGATCTCGACGATTATGTCGATTATCTGATCGCGTTCCTCGAGCAGATCGGCGCGAACGAGGGGCAGGGCGGCACGCACATGCTCGCGGTCTGTCAGCCGTCGGTGCCTTGTTACGCCGCGGCGGCGCTGATGAGCGCGGACAAGAATCCGTGCCGGCCCAAGACGTTGACGATGATGGGTGGTCCCGTCGACACGCGCGAGGCGCCGACCGCGGTCAATACGCTGGCGACCGAGCGCCCGCACGCCTGGTTCGAGCAGAACGTGATCGCGACGGTACCGGGCAATTATCCGGGTGCCGGGCGCAAGGTATATCCCGGGTTCCTGCAGCTTGCTGGGTTCATGTCGATGAATCTGGGCAACCACATGGTCTCGCATTGGGAGATGTATAAGCATCTCGTCCAGGGCGACGATGCGAGCGCGTCGCAGAGCCAGGATTTCTACGAGGAATATCGCTCGGTCTGCGACATGACCGCGGAATTCTATCTCCAGACGATCGATGTGGTGTTCCAGACCCACGCACTGCCGCGCGGAATCCTGACGCATCGGGGTCGGCTGGTGGATCCGGCGGCGATCACCGATATCGGGCTGCTGGCGATTGAGGGCGAGCGCGACGATATCTCAGGCTTGGGCCAGACCAAGGCTGCGCTGACGCTGGCGACGGCGTTGCCGGATGCGAAGAAGCGGTATCTGATCGCGGAAGGCGCGGGGCATTACGGCATCTTCAACGGATCGCGCTGGCGCGACAAGATCGCGCCGGTCGTCGAGGCGTTCATCACCGCGAACGGGTGACGATGATGGGCAGCTCCGATCGCGGGGCTGCCCATGGGGAGTTTATGCGACCGAGTCGACGACCGCGTGGCTGCTCGACTCGTCCGGACGGATCGTGCCGCCGAACAGCATCTTCAGGCGACCACCGATCGAGATGTCCGTCTCCCACAGCTCGGCGCTGTCGATGTCGAAGCGGAGCAGCGTGAGGTTGGGGTCTTCCTTGCCGCCCGGAAACCATGCCTCGACCTGGTTGTTCCAGAGCTTGTCGATCTGCGCGCGGTCGTTCGACGTCGAAACGTCGCCCGCCATGCAGGCGAAGAAATCATGCCCCTTGCCGACGAACTGCGCCATCGCCGCGCCGCCCTTGGCGATGCGGTTGTCGCGACCGGCGAAGAAGAACAGCGTGTTGGGCTGATCGTCGTCGATCTGCGCGGTCATCGGCTCGGAATGCTGGCCATCCTCGAGGCCGATCATCACGAACGGGCTCGACTTCAGCTTGTCGATGAACTTGGCGGCGATTTCCTGCGGGGTATCCTTGTCGGCCATCGTCATTCTCCTATGGGCTTGGATTGCCTGTGAGAACGGGCGGGGCGGGCGTTGGTTGCGCTGCGCGGCCCGATGCGATGCGGCTTGGTGAAAGCGGAGACGGCGCGCCATGATGGCGGCGGCAGCAGTCCTGCTGCCGAACAAGAAAGGTAAGGTGTATGCAACTTGCCGATCTGTGCCTGATCCTCGGCATGCTCTTCGCCTTCGCGACCCTGGTCGTGAAGATCATCGAAGTGTCGCGCAAAGGCTAGGTGCACGGGAGGGGCTTGGGCTGACACCCAAGTCCCAAACGTATTGGGCCCCAGCCGCTGACACGACCGGGGCCCAGACAAGAAAGGCGGTGTATGCAACGCCGCTTTGCTACATGCGCGAATACGGCATGTTTTTCAAGTTCACAGCACCTCGAACAACCCGGCGGCGCCCATGCCGCCGCCGACGCACATCGTGACGACGACATACTTCGCACCGCGGCGCTTGCCTTCGATCAGCGCGTGGCCGGTCGCGCGGGCGCCGGTCATGCCGTAGGGGTGGCCGATCGAGATCGCGCCACCGCTGACGTTGAGCCGCTCGTCGGGGATGCCGAGCTTGTCGCGGCAGTAGAGCACCTGCACCGCGAACGCCTCGTTCAGCTCCCACAGGCCGATATCGTCCATCTTGAGGCCGAAGCGCTTGAGCAGCTTCGGGATCGCGACGACCGGGCCGATCCCCATCTCGTCGGGCTCGGTGCCGCCGACCGCGATGCCGACATAGCGACCGAGCGGCTGGAGACCGCGCTGCGAGGCGATCTTCTCCTCCATCAGCACCGACGACGAGGATCCGTCCGACAGCTGCGACGCGTTGCCCGCGGTGATCGTGAAATCGGGGCCCGTCACGGGTTTCAGCGACTGAAGCCCCTCAAGCGTGGTGTCGGCGCGATTGCCCTCGTCCTTGGCGATCGTCACGTCCTTGTAGGTGACCTCCTTGGTCTCCTTGTTGACGATCGCCATGTTGGCCTCGACCGCGACGATCTCCGCGTCGAAATAGCCCGCGGCCTGCGCGGCGGCGGTGCGCTGCTGCGACTGGAGCGCATAGGCGTCCATTGCGTCGCGGCTGATGCCATAGCGCTTGGCGACCACCTCGGCAGTCTGCAGCATCGGCATGTAGACGTCCTTGTGCATCGCGATCAGCTGGGGATCGGGAGCGACGCGCATCTGCGGGGTCTGGACGAGGCTGATGCTCTCGACGCCGCCGCCGATCGTGATGTCCATATTGTCGGTGATGATCTGCTTGGCGGCGGTGGCGATCGCCATCAGGCCCGACGCGCACTGGCGGTCGACCGACATGCCCGACACGGTGACGGGCAGCCCAGCGCGGAGCAGTGAGGTGCGCGCGATGTTGCCCGCCTGGTGACCCTGCTGGAGCGCGCAGCCGAAGACGACGTCGTCGATCTCCGCGCCATCGACGCCGGCGCGTTCGACCGCGGCGCGGATCGAGTGCGCGGCGAGCGTGGGGGCAGGCGTGTTGTTGAAGCCGCCGCGATAGGCGCGGCCGATGGCGGTGCGGGCGGTGGAGACGATAACGGCTGAACGCATGGGTATATCCTTTTCTGCTCCCTTCCCGCTTGCGGGAGGGGTTGGGGGAGGGGGGTGGCCAAAGCAGCCGAACCGAATGCGGCTATCTCGGACCCTCCCCTGACCCCTCCCGCAAGCGGGAGGGGAAATGGTAAATCAAACGAAGACCTGGCTGATCCATTCGGCGATCAGGGCGGGCTTTTCCTGGCCTTCGATCTCGACCGTAAAGGCGTTGGTCTGCTGCCACTGGCCGGGGCGCTTTTCGTCGAACGACAGCAGCTTGAACCGGCCGCGCACCTTGCAGCCCGACCGGACCGGCGAGAGGAAGCGCACCGCGTTGCCGCCATAATTGACGCCCATCTTCGCGCCCTCGATCGTCGGCGCGTCGGGCACTTTCGACGACAGCAGCGGCATCAGCGACAGCGTCAGGAAGCCGTGCGCGATCGTGCCGCCGAACGGAGTCTGCGCCGCGCGGGCGGGGTCGATATGGATGAACTGGTGGTCACCGGTCGCGTCGGCGAACTGGTCGATCATGGCTTGCGTGACCTCGACCCAGTCGGACACCGTTTCGGTGCCGATGCGGGCCTGCATCTCTGCGGTGGTGATCGTTGCCACGGGGGTCCTCTCTGGTTGGCGCGGTGCGCTGACGCGTCTCTAGGCGCGGCGGTGCTGGTATCGCAAGCCTATCGTTGACCGGAAAGAGGAAACTGCTGGGTTTGTCGAGGTGGGGCGGCGAACCCGATGTTCTAAAGGGTGGTTTTCCAAGGAGGGTGGGGGCTGCGTACGTAGGGCGGTTCTTCCTTCCTTGTTCTCCCGCGAAGGCGAGAGCCCAGTCTGGGTCCCCGCCTTCGCGGGGAAACATTTGGGGGTTGGTTCGAGCGGTTAAGGTACCACCCCGGCGGCGGCCGGGGTCCAGTTGGGAGACGTTGCTAACTGAGGTTCCGCTACGTTACCGCGACCTTTCCAACTGGGCCCCGGCCTTCGCCGGGGTGGGGCGGTGATTTTAGGTGACGCGTGTATCAAGTAGCGGCAGCGGCCGCTGGCTGGGTAGCGGGACTCAGGCCGTCACGCCTTCCGACTTCGGCCGGGCCGTCTCTGGATACGGCATGACCACCGAACCATCGGGTGCGGCCATCATGTTGACCTGGGTCGGGAAGGCGATCTCGATCTTTTCGTCGTTGAAGCGCTTGAGGATGGCGATGCCGACGGCGGTGCGGCCGTCGTAGAAGCTGGCGTAATCGGGGCCCTTGCTGTCAAACTGGACCTCGAAGTCGAGGCTCGATGCGCCGAAGCCGGTAAAGCCGGCGCGGGTGAAGATCTTGTCGTTGGCCTCGACGATCTCCTTCAGTATCGCGGGGATGCGCGAGCAGACCTCGGGCGGGGTCGAGTAGGTGACGCCGATGATGAATTTCGCGCGGCGGTGGTTGCGTTGCGTGTTGTTGAGAATCTCCTTGTTGAGGAGGTTCTTGTTCGAGATCACGCGCTCCTCGCCGTCGATGCCGCGGATGCGCGTCGATTTCAGGCCGATCGCCTCGACGCTGCCCGAGGCGGTGTCGTAGCTGATCGAATCGCCGCGGCGAAACGGGCGGTCGAAGATGATCGCGAGCGCGGCGAACAGGTCGGCGAAGATGCCCTGCGCGGCGAGACCGATCGCGATGCCGCCGACGCCGAGCCCGGCGACGAGGCCGGTGACGTTGACGCCGAGATTGTCGAGCACGACGACCAGCGCCACCGCGAACACGACGAACGTGACGAGCAGCCGGATCAGGCCCATCGCCGACAGCAGCGCTTCACCCGAATAATGTTCGGACTGGGTGCGGTGTTCGATCGCGCCGAGGATGATCTCGCGCACCCAGACCGCCGCCTGGAACACCGCGGCGACGGTGAAGAGGAAGTTGATCGTCGTCGCGACCTCGCCGGGGGCGGCGGAATAGCCCGACACGAGCTTGGCCGCGAGCATGACGATGAAGAAGTTGCCGGTGCGCGCGATCGCCTTGCCGACGACCATCCCCCAGCCGTTCAGCGCACGCGGGCGTTCGCACAGCTTGCTACCGAACCGGCGCGCGGTGTGCAGCGCGACGACGATCGCCGCGCCGATTCCGACCGCGATCAGGATCTGGAGCCAATAGGCCTGCACCCAGGCGATGCTGGCGGTGACGAAGCCCTGCGCCTGGTTGCCGACGTCGCCCGCGTCGAAGATCGGTTGTTTGGCGGCGGTGGTTGCGTTGGACATGGGAGTACTCGTCAGGCCGCTTTGGCGATGATCGCGGGCGTGCCGGCTTCGAGGAAGGCGATGAGCCCGCATTCCTCGCGGCTGAGATAGCGCTTGGCGCGCGGGAGGCGGAGCGCCTTGCGAAAGGTCGATTGGCCCTGTTTCACCAGCGCGATGAGCGACGGGTGAACATAGCTCTTCCGCGCAATCGCATGCGTGTTGCCGAGCCGCGCGACGACGGGTTCGAGCATCGCCTTGAGGCTTAGATCCGCCTCGGCGGAGGCGAGCGCCTCGAACGCGGCGACGCTGGCGGCCCAGGTGCGGAAGTTCTTCGCGGTGAACTCGGTGCCGGTAACGTCGCGGATATAGCAGTTCACGTCGGTCGAGGTGACGGGATGCGCGACGCCCGCATCGTCGAGCCAGGCGAACAGATGCTGTTCGTCGAGGTCCTGGCATTTCTTGACGAAGCTGCTGAGCGACCGATCGGTGATCTTCAGCGTCCGCAGCTTGCCCGACTTGCCCTTGTACTGAAGTTTGAGCGTCGCGCCCTTCACCGCGCCGTGGCGCTTGCGCAACGTCGTCGCGCCGAAGCTCTCATTCGCCTCGGCATAGGCTTCGTTGCCGACGCGGATATGGCCGCCGTCGAGCAGGCGGAGGACGGCGGCGACGGCGCGCTCCCGGGTGAGCGAGCGTTTGCGCAGATCGGACTCGACCGCCTTGCGCAGCTTGGGGAGCGCGTGGCCGAAATCGGCGCAGCGTTCGTATTTGGCTGCCTCCTGCGCCTCGCGGAAGCCGAGGTGATAGCGGTACTGCTTGCGACCCTTTTCGTCCCAGCCGACCGCCTGGATATGGCCGTTGGGCTTCGGACAGAACCAGGCGTCGCGATAGGCGGGGGGCAGGGCGATCGTGTTGAGCCGGTCGATCTCGTCGCGGTCGGTGATCCGGTCCCCCTTGGCATCGAAATAGCCCCAGCCGTTCCGCATCTTCTTGCGGGTGATGCCGGGCTTGGAGTCGTCGGAATACACGATTCTTGTGGGCAATGCGGCGGTCCTTGGGGCGTCCTACGAACTATCTCTGGAAATGTTCGGCAAGGCGCATCGTTCCGGAACGACGCGGGCCGCCCGTGGTTGAGGGGGCACTGGATTTCACTGGAGATATGCCATGACCGATCTTTCCCAAGCTCGCGTACTGATGCTCGCTGCCGATGGTTTCGAGACCGTCGAACTGTTCGAACCCAAGAAGGCGCTCGAGGCGGCGGGGGCGAAGGTCACGCTCGCGTCGATCAATACCGACCCGATCCAGGGCATGAAGGGCGACATCAACAAGGCAGAGACGGCGACACCCGAGCTGACGCTCGACGAGGTCGATACCGACGATTACGATGCGCTGGTGCTGCCGGGCGGCGTCGCCAATCCGGACACGATGCGTCAGGAAGAGCGCGCGATCGAGATCATCACCGAGTTCATGGAGGACGGCAAGATCGTCGCGGCGATCTGCCATGCGCCGTGGCTGCTGGCCGAGGCGGACGTGATCGACGGCCGCCGCGTGACGAGCTACCCGTCGATCCGCACCGATCTCGAGAATGCGGGCGCGGACGTGGTCGACGAGGAGGTTGTGGTCGACGGCAATCTGATCACCAGCCGCAAGCCCGACGACATCCCCGCGTTCAACAAGGCGATCATCGCCGCGCTCGAGGAAGAACTGGCCGACGAACCGGTCGACTGATTACAAGAGTGAAGCACGCTCTTCCCTGTTTTTCTGCGAAGGCGGGAGCCCAGACTGGGTCCCCGCCTTCGCGGGGAACAAGGAGGGGGTGGACTAGCGCCTGTTAAGCCAGCGTTGGGCGGGGCGTTCTATCAGGTGATAGAGTGCGATCGAGGCCAGCAAGACCAGGCCGAGGTACAACGCGATTTCGGCGGGCGACACGGCGTTAGCATCGCTGACGAAGGCGAGCTTGAATGCCTTCCACAGAATGAAGTGGCTGAGATACGTCGCGTAGCTGATTTCGCCGAGATAGTGGATCGTGCGGCCTTCGAACGGGTTGCGCGGTCGGCCCGAGGTGAGGGCGAGCAGCAGGAGCAGCGTGGCGAACAGTGCTGGGACGACGAGCGTTTCGGGCAGGCCTGCGATCCACATGATGATGAGCGCCGTGGCGATGCTTATGGCCGCTCCGATCGCCGCACGCGCGGTGCGCCAACGTAGCCAGAGCGCACAGACGATGCTGCCGGTGGTAAACTCGATCAGGCAGCGGAGCAGGCCGTAGCGCGGGATGTCGGTGCCGAGCGTCGGCGAGTCGATCGTCAGGTGCAGCGCCAGCAAAAGCAGACCCGCGAGCGCCAGCAAGACCGCGCTCGGCACGCGGCGCCAGTCCACCGCCATCACGAGCAGCGGGAACAGCAGGTACGCGGCGAGCTCGGCGCTGATCGACCAGGCCGGATCGTTCCAGGCGAGGTGCCGGGTGAACCCCCAGTTCTGGAGCAACACGATGTGCAGCGGGAGTTCGAGAAATACGAATTGCGGGTCGTCGCGGCCGGTCGCGCGCAGCACGAGCGCCAGCGCGACGGCGCCCGCCAGCGTCACGAGATGCAGCGGCCAGATCCGCGCGAGGCGCTTTTGCAGGAAACGCGGCACGCCTGCCATGCCGCCGGTGCGCAGGCGATCGTTCCAGGTGAGCCAGATCACGAAGCCGGACAGCAGGAAGAAGAAGTCGACCGCGAGATAGCCCTTGGCGAAGACGTCGCGCAGGCTGGTCGAGAGGCCGGCGATCGAGAGGCGGATGTGGTAGAAGACGACGAACCACGCCGCGATCCCGCGTACGCCGGTCAGCGCACGCAGTTCGCCGGCGGATGCGCGTGTGCTCATGCCGATGCGGCAGGCGTTGCGCGCCGCATCGGCCGGAACGACTCCTCGCTCCGTTTGCGCGCGAGATAGGTGTCAAGGCCGATCTGCGCGCCGATCAGCATGTAGATGAACGGCTGGAACGCGATCGCGATGAACGCCGCACCGAGCAGATAGACGATGTGGCCGCTCTGCAGCGCGGCGGCGAGCGGGCCGGCCCAGCCGAACGCGCCGTCGGGATCGCGGTAGCGGCGGCGAACCACCTCCATCCGGACGATGCCGATCAGGTTGATCGCGAGCCACAACGCGAGCCCGAAATAGCCCTGTTCGCCGAGCATCTCGAAATAGGCGCTGTGATAGGCGCGTGCCTTATCAACCTCGACCTTGGGCGTGGCGGCGGCGGCGGGGGCGCCGGCGCTGCCCGCATCGGGGGAGGTCTTCAGGTCATAGCGGATGTGGTTGCCCAGATAGGCGTTGAAGCCGCCGCCGAACGGATGCGTCTTGGCGTATTCGATCGTCCATTTCCACACCGCGAGCCGGGTCGAGGCGGATTCGTCGGCGTCGTACGTCTTGATCGTGTTCATGCGGTTGGTGAAGGTGGAGGGCAGGAACGGGATCGCCGCGACGCCGAGCACGCCGAGCATCGCCAGATACGCGACCTTGCGCTTCACGTTCCGGATCGAGAGCAGCGCGAGCAGGCCGATGCAGAGCAACCCGGTGCGCGTCGAGGTGCCGACCGGGATCAGCAGGCACGCAAAGATCAGTGCGAGGCAATAGCCCTTCAGCCGCCAGTCGCGCTTGAAGATCGTGCCGTGGCTCATGAACCAGATGATGATCGGGATGATTGCGATCGCCACCGCGCTGATCGTGCTGCCCTCGTACAGCCCCGAATTATTGTCGACCATGAGGTTGAGCTGGCCATAGCCGCCGCCGCCGCTGGCGATCGTCTTGATGCCGCCGACGACGATGATCGACGACGCCGCGAGGATCATGAACGCCAGCAGCGCCTCGATCCGCAACCGCGTGCGCAGCGTGAGCGGCAGGAAGGCGGCAAAGGCGAGCGCCTTCCACACCCAGTCCCATTTCTCCTTGGCCTCGGCGGGGAAGTCGGCGGCGAGCGTCGTGCCCCAGCAATAGAGCAGCAGCACGACGATCAGCACTTGGCGGCCGCCGACCCGCGTGTCGCGCTTGTCGTCGGCGAGGATCCACCCGCCGACCGCCAGCGCGACCGCGATCAGCGAGATCGGCACCGAATTGAGCAGCAGATAGGTCAGCCGCTGCGGCGAGACGATGTCGATATAGACATAGACGAGCACGAGCAGGAACGGTCGCTTGAACCCCATGCCGAAGAACGCGAGCAGGAAGGCGATGAAGGCGAGATCACGCATCGGGGCGGGATGTCCGGTCGGGGCGGCGCGTCTTGTCGGCGTCGGCGTCGTGCGGGCCGGGCTCGCGATCGAGATCCGGCCGCCGGAGCAGCAGGAATGCGGCGAGCATCATCAGCCCGTGGCTGAGGCCGAGCGCGAGATTGTCGATCATGGGACGGCCTCCTTTACGTGCAGGGGTTTGCGTAGCGGGTTTCTCGAGATTCGTGCGTAGCCATAGTCGGTTGACGCGCCGTTAAGCGATCTGTGGCAGACGCGGTCCACGATGCGTATCCTTCATATCCTCGACCACGGCCTGCCGCTGCAAAGCGGCTACACGTTCCGCACGCGCGCGATCCTCAAGGCGCAGGAAGGGCTGGGGTGGACCGTCGCGGCGGTCACTGGCCCGCGCCACGGCGCAGCGCCCGCCTCGGTCGAGTCGATCGACGGGCTGACGTTCCACCGGACGGCGGCGGGCGTGAAGCCGGGTCCGGTCGGCGAGGTTGCGGGGATCGCGGCCTTCGCCAAACGGATCGAGTCGGCGGTCGATGCCTTCAAGCCCGACATCCTCCACGCGCATTCGCCGGTGATCGACGCGCTCGCCGCGCTGATCGTCGCGCGCAAGCGCAAGCTGCCGCTCGTCTACGAGATCCGGGCGTTCTGGGAGGATGCCGCGGTCGGCAACGGGACGGGGACGGCGACGTCGCTGCGCTACCGGGCGACGCGCGCGCTGGAGACATGGGCGGTGCGGCGCGCGGATGCGGTCGCGGTGATCTGCGAGGGATTGCGCGGCGACCTGGTCGCGCGCGGGATCGCCGCGGACAAGATCACGGTGTCGCCCAACGGCGTCGATCTCGAGCTGTTCGGCACCGCGCCGCCGCGCGACGATGCGCTGGGCGCGGCGCTCGGGCTCGACGGCGCGGACGTGGTCGGGTTCATCGGCAGCTTCTACGATTACGAAGGGCTCGACGACCTGATCGGGGCGATGCCCGCGCTGGTCGCGGTGCGGCCCAAGGCGCGGCTGTTGATGGTCGGCGGCGGGCCGATGGAGGCGGCGCTGCGCGCGCAGGCCGAGGCGTCGCCGGTGGCGGATGCGATCCGCTTCGTCGGGCGCGTGCCGCACGAGGAGGTCGAGCGCTATTACGGGCTGGTCGATATCCTGGCCTATCCGCGCAAGCGGATGCGGCTGACCGATCTCGTCACGCCACTTAAGCCGCTCGAGGCGATGGCGCAGGGCCGGCTGGTCGCGGCATCCGACGTCGGCGGGCATCGCGAGCTGATCCAAGACGGCGAGACGGGCACGCTGTTTCCGCCCGACGATCCGCAGGCGATCGCGGATGCGCTGGCGGGCATGTTCGCGGACCGGTCCGGCTGGGATGAACGCCGCGCGCGAGGGCGGGATTTCGTCAAGACCGAGCGTAACTGGTCGTCAAACATTCGGCGCTATGATCCGCTTTATGGACGGCTGATCGCAGCTGCTGCACGGGAAAATTGATGATTGCGCTTGGTCGCTACCCCCTGATCCGATCGCTGCCGCTGTACGGCGCGGTGGCCGGCGGGCTGCTCGCTGCCGTCGGCGTGGTGGCGATCTCGACCGAGACGCTGGAATCGCTGGTGTGGACCACGGGCGTCGCCGCGCTCGTCCCCGCTGCCGCGCCGCCGCTCGGGATGACTGCGCGCGCCTTGCTGGCGCTGGGCAGCGGGCTGCTGGTCGCGGCGTTGCTGTGGTCGTCGCTGTTCCTGCTGTTCGGACCGGGCGGGTTCCTGGTCCGCCGGGCGCCGCGCGAGGACGGCGTGCCGGTGATCCGCCGCGCCGACGCGCATCCCGACGCGCCGCCGCGCAAGCCGATGTCGGCGGCCGATCTGGGCACGCCGATGATGGAAGTGGGCGTGGGGCCTGGTGGGCGCGACGAGCGGACGATCCCGGCCGATCTCGATCTGCCGCTCGCGGCGTTCGATCCCAAGGCGATCCCGCCGGTACCGATGGAGCCGGTGCGCCCCGTGTCGCCGTTGAAACAGGCGATCATGGCACCGGTAATCGTGATCGAATCGACGGCGGAGGCGACGACGTTCCTGACCGCGCCTGCGCCCCCGCCTGCCCCCCCGACGGCACCGGTCGCGCCCGTAGAGGCGGTCGTCGAGATGCCGGTTGCAGTGCCGGTCGAGCCGGTCGTCGAGGCACGCGCACTGCCGGTGCAGGAGGACGTCGTCGAAATCGCCGCGCCGACGCCGATCGCGCGGCCGGCACGCGCGGTGGCCGAACCGGCGTCGCCGCCGACGATCGAGGCGCTGCTGACCCGGCTCGAGAAGGGCGCGCAGCGCCGCGGACTGATCGGCTCGCACTGAACGCGCGGGCTAGCGCGCCTCCGCCCGGTGAACGTACCGGACCCTGCTGAAACCGCTGTTTCTCCCTGATCCGCTCTGATACCCATAGCTCGAAAACATCGAGGAGGGATCATGGCGGGCGCGGATACCAAAATTGTTGGGCCGGCGGTCGAGGTCGAACGCGGTGCGCCCGTGGAGCAGGGGGCGACGCGTTACGCCTGGTACGTGCTGTCGATCCTGTTCCTCGTCTACGTGCTGAACTTCGTCGACCGGCAGATCATCTCGATCCTGGCGGAGGACATCAAACGCGACCTGGGGCTGAAGGATCAGGATCTCGGATTCCTGTACGGCACCGCGTTCGGCGTATTCTATTCGCTGTTCGGGATCCCGCTCGGGCGGCTGGCGGACAATTGGCACCGCGTGCGGCTGATGACGATCGGGTTGTCGCTCTGGTCGGTGATGACCGCCTTGTCGGGGTTTTCGCGGACCGGCGGGCATCTGGCCGCGGCGCGGATCGGGGTCGGGATCGGCGAGGCGACCGCGAGCCCGTCGGCCTATTCGATCATCTCCGATTATTTCCCGAAGCGGCTGCGCGCGACCGCGCTCTCGATCTACTCCGCGGGGCTGTACGTCGGCGGCGGCTGTTCGTTGTTCATCGGCGGGCTAATCGTGCAGGGCTGGAACAAGGCCTATCCCGGCGGCGGGCCGCTCGGGCTGGTCGGCTGGCAGGCGGCGTTCATGGCGGTTGGCGTGCCGGGGCTGTTGCTGGCGGTGTGGATCGCGACGCTGAAGGAGCCGATCCGCGGGCTGGTCGAGGGACTGCCCGAACCCGACAAACACCCCGCGCCGTTCCGCGCGTTCGGCGCCGAGCTGGTGACGATCGTGCCGCCGCTGACGCTGATCGGTGCGGCGATGGGCGGCGCGCGCGCGCTTGGGTATAATCTGCTGGCGCTTGCGGTGGTGGCGGCGGCGGTGACCGGGCTGATCGAGGCGGGCGAGCCGTGGCCGCAATGGGTGGCGATCGGGATCGGCGTGTATGCGGTGTTCTCCTGGGCGTCGGCATTGAAGCGCCGCGATCCGCCGACCTTCGCGCTGATCGTGGGGACGCCGGCGTTCCTGTGCACCGTCGTGGCGTATGGGCTGAACGCGTTTCTGAGCTACGCCGCGAGTTTCTGGGCGGCACCCTATGCGTTGCGCGAGCTTGGCGTGACGCCGTCGTCGGCGGGGTTCATGATCGGCAGCCTTGGTGCGACCGCGGGCTTTCTCGGGCTGACGATCGGCGGCGTGGTGTCGGACCGATTGCGGCGCGGTAATCCCGCCGGGCGGTTGTGGGTGGTGATCTTCGGCGCGATCGTGCCGGTGCCGTTCCTGGTGCTGGCCTTCACCGCCAGTGCGCCGACCGCCTTCTATACCGGGATCTTCCTCGCGCAGCTGACCGCGTCGTGCGCGCTGGGTGCTGCGGCGGCGACGACGCAGGACATGGTGCTGCCGCGGATGCGCGGGACGGCGACCGCGACTTTCTTCATCGGCACGACGCTGATCGGGCTGGCGCTCGGGCCGTATATGGCGGGGCGGGTGTCGACGCTGACGGGGAGCCTGTCGATCGGCATGCTGTCGTTGCTGGTGGTGACGCCGATCACGCTGGCGTGTGCGGTGGCGGCGTACCGGCTGGCACCGCGTGCGGAGGCTACGCGGGAGATGCGGGCGAGGGCGGCGGGGGAGGCGGTTTAGGGGGCTGCCGTTTTACGTTCGGCGTACCTCACATCCATTCGTGCGTCCCTACCATCCGTTCTTGCTGAGCGAAGTCGAGCACCTCCGTTCGGGGCACACCCTTCGACTTCGCTCAGGGCGAACGGAATAAGGGGCGAACGGAAAAGGGTATGAGCGGAAAAAGGGGGGGCGAACGGAAAGGGGGCGCCCCTCGCGGCTGGCGAGGGGCGCTGTTACTTAGCTTGCCTGGAACACGCCGCAGGCGATGCGGCCGCCGCTGTTGCCGGCCGGGTCGGTCATCAGGTCGTCGGGCCCCGCATGCACCACGAACGCAGCGCCGTCCGCGTCGAGGAGCCCGGCCATCGTTGCGCCGGGGATCGTCATGCCGATCGTGCCGCGGCCGTCAGTGCCGATGACGAGGTTGGGCATGTCGCCTTCGTGCGGGCCTTGCGGGTTCATGCTGCCGTGCTTCATGCCCGTCGGGTTCCAATGGCCGCCCGCAGTCGTGAAGTCGGGTGCGTCGCAGCGGCCGACGGTGTGGATGTGCGCACCGTGCGTGCCGGGGGGCATCGCCTTGGCGTCGAGCGTGAAGCGGACGCCGCCTGCGACCTCGGTCGCGGTGGCGCGGCCGACGTCGATGCCAGTGGCGGTCATGAGCGTCGCGGTGGCGCGCTGGCCGCCTGCCATCGGGGTTCCGGTGTCCATTCCGGTCTTGGCGCAGGCGCTAAGGCCCATCGTTGCCGCGCCGATCAGTGCCAGTGTCGCAATCCGCATATCGTCTCTCCCTGTTGATCTTTCTTGCGAACCCTTCGCCGTGGCTCAGGTTCCCCGCGGCGTATCGAGCGCCCATCGCGCGACGGGTTCGTAGGTCGCGCCATCGCGCCCGAGATGGCTTTGGTACAGCACGAGATGGGGGAGCAGGAAGGGTGCACTGGCGAGCCCGGCATGTACCGCCAGCCACGGATCGACCGCGAACCCGACGCCGGCCGAACGCGCGAGCCGCGCGACCGTCAGATGCGGGAGATAGGCGCGGCGTTCTGGCTCGAGACCCGCGCGGACGCACGCCTGATCGACCTTGCGGTGGAGCGAAGCGAGCGCATCGTGCGGCGTCACGCCGACCCAGAGCGTATCGGTCCGCCCGCGTTTCTCGAAGCGACCGACTCCAGCGAGTGCGACGACCGGCGCGGGTGCGACGACATGGCTGAGCGCGACCGCGATATCTTCGGCGATCGGCCGCTCGACCGCGCCGATGAAGCGTAGCGTGATATGCAACTGCTCGTCGTCCTGCCAGCGCGCGGCGGGGACGCCCTCCATTATGTCGAGCAAGCTCTGACGGATAGGCGGCGGGGGCCGGAGGGCGATAAAGAGACGGATCATGGATTGCGGCAGGTTAACCGTCACTATGGCCTGCGATGCAACCACTCTGCTTGAAAAGCGTCGTGCAAGAGACGATATTCACCGTAACCGGCACGATGCCGGACAAAGGAGCTGATTTCACCATGGCTAATTGGTCTGACCCCCGGCCCCGCGCCACGTCGTTCGGAACGACGGCCACGGGGCAGCGTACCGAGGCCTATGACGCTGGTCTCCGGTCGTACATGCTGTCCGTCTACAACTATATGGGCTCGGCGGTGCTGCTGACCGGCATCGTCGCGATGCTGTTCGCCTGGGGCGGGGCGGAATCGCCTGCCGCACAGGTGTTCATGAGCGGCGGCATCCTGAAGTACGTCATCATGTTCTCGCCGCTGGCGATCGTGTTCGGCATGAGCTTCGGCCAGAACCGGATGAGCACCGGCACGATGCAGATGCTGTTCTGGGGCTTTGCGGTCCTGATGGGCCTGTCGATGTCGACCATCTTCCTGGTCTATAGCGGCACGTCGATCGCGGGTGCGTTCTTCGCGACCGCCGCCGGTTTCGCCGGGCTGAGCCTGTACGGCTACACGACGAAGCGTGACCTGTCGGCATTCGGGACGTTCCTGATCATCGGCGTGGTCGGCCTGCTGGTCGCCAGCCTGATCAATATGTTCTTGCAGTCGGGCGTCATGCAGTTGGTCATTAGCGGCGTCGGCGTGCTGCTGTTCGCAGGCCTCACCGCCTATGACACGCAGCGTACCAAGAGCCTGTATGCGCAGGTCGCGGGCACTGACATGGTCGGCAAGGTCGTGATCATGTCGGCACTCAGCCTGTATCTCGACTTTATCAACATGTTCATGTTCGTGCTGCGTCTGTTTGGTAGCAGCCGCAACTAAGTCCCGCTAAGGGTGTGACGAACGCAGGGCTCGGCGGGACACCGCCGGGCCCTTTTCTTTTGGCTTCAGGACAGGAATGGGACGCGCGATGCGGCTCTCGATCGACGTGCGTCTGGATTACGGGATCAGCGGAGACGCCGATGTGCTGCTCCAGATCGAAGCCGCGGCGATGGCCGACCAGAAGATCGAGTCGGAGTCGCTGACGATCTGGTCCGACAGTCCGATCCGTGCGGTCCGCGGTGAGGACGGGATCGGCCAGCGCTGCTGGTCGCGTGGGCATGGCCGGTTCACCGCCGAGTATAAATCGATCGTCGCGGTATCGCGCGAGCGGGTGCAGCTCGAGCTGTATCCGGCGACTCCGCCGCGGATGCTCGACGGCGAGCTGACGCCGTATCTGATGCCGAGCCGCTATTGCCCGTCGGACCGCTTCGAGGGTTTTGTCGGGCGCGAGTTCGCAGGGCTGGAAGGTGGGCCGTTGGCCGCTGCGCTGACCGAATGGGTATACCAGTCGCTCGACTATCGCTGCGGATCGAGCAGCGGGGAGACGACCGCGCTTGACACGTTCGCGTCGCGATCGGGGGTGTGTCGCGATTATTCGCATCTGCTGGTGTCGCTGGCGCGCGCGGGCGGGATTCCGGCGCGGTGCGTGTCGGCCTATGCCCCCGGCGTCGATCCGCCCGATTTCCATGCGGTGGCGGAGCTGTGGCTGGCGGGCGACTGGCGGCTGATCGATGCAACTAGGATGGCGACGTGCAGCGATATCGCGCGCGTGTGCGTGGGCCGCGATGCGACCGATATCGCGTTCATGACGGTGTTCGGGCAGGCGTATCTGTGGGAGCAGCGGGTCACGGTCACGCCGCTCGACTGAAGATCCGTCCGTTATCCTGACGTTTGGGGGCGGGGCAGGAACGCTCTTGCCGCTGGACCGTTGGTCGTCGCAAAGTTTTCAAAGAGGGACAATCGCGATGACCGACATAGACAAGAGCTCACTCGACAGCCTTTCGGTCGCACCCGACGACAAGGACGCCGAGGGCAAGACCTCAGGCCGCGATCCGCGCCAGGAAGCTGGCCAGGACAAGTCGATCGCCAAGCGCCTGCAGAAGAACCCCGACAGTGCCGACGCCCGCCTCGACAACGGGCTGGACGAGTCGATGGACGGCAGCGATCCGATCTCTGCGACTCAGCCGGGGTCGGGCAACGAGCCGGCCAAGTCGTCGGGCTATGACGAGGATGCCGAGCGGGCGCTGCGCGAAAAGCAGGCATAACGCACCATGATTGCCTGACGAATGGGCGCCGGTCGGAAACGACCGGCGCCTTTTTGTTGCCCGGACGTCGCGCAACGTAATCGAATCGCTCGATTTGGTTCGGTTCATCGCACTCTTGTTGCAGCGCAACAGCTTTCATGGTCGCTTGGCTTTACGGAACGATGACGCGCATTTCGGTCGTTGTTAACCATCCGAGCGCATAGTCTGCAGGTTCCTTGACGAGAGCGGGGTGACGACATGGCTTCCAGAATGACACCGGCACAGGGCTCGACGACGCTGGCCGAGATGAAGGAATTCGCGGGCTTTCCCGGCGCCACGCAGCGCTATATCCGCCGGTCGCTCGATGTCGGGCTGGATCGCGAGGACGCGATGCTCCGCTGGTCGCGCGACGTCGTCGAGGCGGCGTCCATCCGGGCGCAGGCGCGGCTGTACAACTCGCTACCCGATCTGCGCGCGCTGGTGCCCGACGACAGCGGGCTTGACTCGATCGAACCGTTCCTCGCGCCGCTGATGACGCTCGTCGCGTTCGACCTGGGGCAGGGGCGGCTGACGAGCTTCTCGGCGCTGCGCTTTCTATATGAGCGGTTGATCGGTGCCGAGGTGCGGCCGTGGCTGCCATCGGCCTTTTGTGCGGCGGCGGCGCTGCCGCATCTGCATCCCGAATTGCGGCGCAAGCTGCTCCAGTCGATCAGCGAGGCGGCGGCGACCGCGTCGGGCTGGTCGAACCGGCAGCCGGCCTTCTTCCCCTATTGGGTCGAAAAGGTGGATTCGGGGACGACGCTGGCAAGCTGATCGCACAGCGCTATCGGCAGGCGCGCCAGCCCATCGATCCGCGATCGGCCTGGTCGAGATGCAGGTGATCGGCGTGCGCGGCGTTATAGTCGGGGGACAAGGTCGTCGCGAACAGCGTGCAGGCGCCGTCGCGGACTTCGCGCAGGAACGCCGACTTGGCATCGCCGCGTTTCCAGTCGCGCACGACGGTGATGCGGGTGCCGTCGGTGAGGCGGAAGCCGGCAATGTCGACCGCATCGGCGGTGGAGTGCTCGCTCCAGTTGCCCGCATCGCGCCCGTAGATCCGCCGGCAGCTATAGCTGCCGAAATGATCGATACTCGCGACCCGCGCCCCGAAATGACGCTCGGCCGCGGGCTGGACGATGTTCCATTCCCACACCGACAGCGCCGCCGCGACCGGGCAGGCGACGCCGAGCCCGGGCGGAACGAACGCGATCTTGCGTGCGCCGCCGGTCAGCCTGACGCCGTCCGAATAGCCGCATTGCCCCTCGCCCTTGCGGGGTGGCAAGACGGTGTAGCGGACCCCGGCGCGGTCCAGCAGCGCGCGGCATTGCGGGAAGTCGCTGGTCAGCGCGGCCAGCTTGCGTCCGGTGAACATCCCGATCGGCTGGCCGAGATCGAGCGGCGCCCAGGGCAGGTCCTGCGGCCGGCTGCGCGTCATTGCCCAGAGCATCAGTGCCAGCGTCGCGAAGACCGCCAGCCCGACGAGCCAGCCCAGGATCCGCCGCACCGCGCGCATCTCAGCCGCGTACCGCGTCGGACATCGGCTCCGACGTTACCGGATAGCCGAGGTCGGGCGGGATGCAGAGATGCTCGACCTCGCCGTGCGTGTCGCTCGGCCGCATTTCCGTCCAGGGCGTGACGGTCCGCACCGGGTGTGCGCGCGCATCCGCGACCGCCGCGTCGAAATCGGCGAACTGCGCGAGGCGCTCGAGATTGCGCCGCGTCGGGAAGATGATCGTCGCGCGGCCCGCGTCCGCCTGCGCGAGCACGTCGGCAGCGGTCGCCCAGAACAGCCGGACATTCTCCGTCGCATCGACCCGCGCCTCGGGCGCGTCCCCCGGCAGCCGCGCCAGATAAAAATGCGTGTCGAAGATCCGGGTATGCGCGTGCGCGGGCCGCCAGCGTGCGAAATATTCGAGCGAGTCGAGATCGAGGCTGGCACCCGCCTCCGCCAGCGCCTCGCCCAACATGGTTCCGGCGTGAAGCATCGCGCGCAACCGCTCGAAGACCGCGGGGGAGGGCGTCGGCGAGAGGCCGATCGGCAGCCCGACCTCCTCGATCGTCTCGCGGATCGCGGCGACGCGCGCGGCGGCATTGGTATCGGGGTGGCCCGACGCGGCGGCCAGGACATGGTCGCCCGGATCGATCCGACCGCCGGGAAACACCAGTGCGCCGCCGGCGAACATCATCGCCTTTGCCCGCTCGACGAACAGCAGCTCGGGCGGTCCGGCGGCGGCATCGCGGAACAGCACGAGCGTCGCGGCGGGGATTGCTGGCGTGAGGGGCGGACTATCGGTCATGTCGCGGTGTAACGCGCCACCCCGCGATCGGGTAGCGTGGGCAAAACGTCCAACGATCTCAACGCGGGGCCTGCGTCAGGGGTGCGGCCATTACCGCCTCTGGCGCCGCCCTTGGCGCGGCATAGGACAGCGACCAGCCCGCCGGCAGATAGTCGGTCGACATGTAGTAATAGAACAGGCACGTCCCGTCGCGCCGGTAGGTACCGCCCTTGACGAGGCCGAGTGCGACCGTGCCGTCGAACACTGGCGCGCCGCTGTCGCCGCCCTTGCAAGTCGGGCCCTCGACCGCGACCCAGGTGGGCAGGCAGGCGCCGCCGCACAGATCGCCGGCGGGCGCGAAATCGACCATCGCGACCAGCGCGCAGCTATAGCCGGTCCGCTCGCCGCGATGGCAGACGAAATCGCCCGCACGCGTGCTCTCGCGGTTTCGCCAGGTCGAGACGGGGCGCGTGAGCGTCTTTGCTGTGTTGGCGTAGAAGGTTGCGGGGAAGGAGGGGGGCAGCGGCGCGGCCGTGGCGACGGTGTTGATCTGGACATCCTGATAGCCCCAGCCCCATTGCCCGACGAATTCGAGCGGCACGCTGCCTTGGCGCGAGTCGACATAGGTGAGCGTGTCGGGGCAATGCGCCGCGGTCGCGATGCCCGAGCGCGATCCGTCGGTGACAACGAAGCCGGTGGTGCAGGCATAGCGCTTGCCATCGACCGTCCCGACGACCCGCGCGCCGCCCTCGACTGAGGGCGTCGGTGTGATCGCCGCAGGGGCCGCGTCGCCGGATGTAGTCTGGGGCGAGGGGGCGAGATCGCTGGTGGTGCGGTCGATCGCCTCGATCTGGACAGGAACGCCCGTCATCGCCGCGATCTGCGCCTGGACGGCGCCGTCGCGATCGCGCTCGGCATCGCGGCCGCTGATCATCACGACCAGCGCACCCGTGCGCGGATCGATCCCGAGCCCCGGCGGATGCGGCAGCGCCGCTCGGATCTGTGCCTGATGCGCCGCGATGACCGCGAGCATCCCCGTTCGGTTCATCGCGGCCCCGGTGCAGAACACGATCGGGACGTCGATGCCACCGGCGACGATCGACTGATCCGCGACTGGGTCCGTGCCGGTCAGCAGGATGACGATCCGGTAGCTCGGGCGATGCTCGATCACGATCCCCGCCCAGCGATCACGATAGGTCTCGCGCAGGCGGTCGGTCACGGCGACGCTGTCGGTCTGCGCGCGCAGCCGGTGCATCGCCTCGTCCAGCGTCACGCCGAACGCGCGCGCATATTCGCCCGCATCCTGCATCAGCGCATCGATGGGCATCTGGACGCGCGGGACGGGCGCCGTCGGAGTCTGCGCCATGACCGGTGGCTGGAGCGCGATCAGCAGGGAAAGGGCCAAGGCGAGCCGGGCTCGAAACATCGACATTGATCGGGCATCGCACAGGAGAAGCGGGAAAGGGCCTGATGCCGTACCCCAGACGTTCAAACGCATGCAGTCTGCCGTCCGATCCCGCGAAGGGTAGCGTGCCGACACGGCCTTGCGGCGTGCGCGGGCGTGGCTCTGTTACTTAGGACACCACAGCGACGGCGCATGCGCGGTCGTCGCACATGCACCGTCCTGCGGTGTTTAGTCCGTGCCGGCGATCGCCGGGTCAGATCAGCCCTTCATGCTGCATCGCGGTCTGTACCGAGGGGCGAGTCATCAGCCGGTCGCGGAACGCGGCGAGCTTGGCGGGAACCTCGATCGCGTTCTTCTTCGCCCAGAGCAGCATGACGAACAGGTAGAAATCCGCCACGCTGACGTCCGCGCCGAGCAGGAAATCGCCCTGCATCGTATCCGCCAGATACGTCATCCGCTTGACGATCATGTCAGACGCCTTGGCCTTTTCATCGTCGCCGGCGCCCGAGAAGAACGGCTTGAAGCTCTTGTGGATCTCGGTCGAGATGAACGCGAGCGCTTCAAGCAGGTGCGTATGGCCCATCGCGCCCGCGGGCTTGAGAGCGGTATCCTGGTGCGCGATCCAGTCGAGGATGGCGATGTTCTCGCTGAGCGTCTCGCCCGAATCGAGCGTCAGTGCCGGCACATAGCCCTTGGGATTGATCGCGGTGTAATCGGCACCGCTCTCGGTCCGCTTGGCCTTCAGATCGACCTTTTCATGTTCGAACGACAATCCCGCTTCATGCAGCGCGATATGGTCTGCCAGGCTGCAGGCGCCGGGCGCATAATAGAGCTTCATCGGTTTTCTCTCCGTGGTGGACGGCGTGAACGCGCGGGATGTCGATCGGCTGCCCGGCCGTTGCGGGCGGCGGGTGGGAAACGGCTTATTCGAGATCGTCGTCGTCGATGACCACGACGTTGGCGTTCGGGCGCTGGTCGGCGACATCGGCGCAGACGTCGAGGATCTCGTCGCTGAACCGCTCGAACAGTTCGAGCGCGTCGTTGTCGGGCTCGTCGCCGCTCAGTTCCTGGAGAACGGCATATTTGACGGCAAAGTCGCGCTCGTCGCCGTCGATTTCGGCGGTGAACTCGATCTGCTGTGCGATGTCGTTGTCGGTAAGGCTAGCTTGGTCGACGGTGATACGGCTGGGCATGGCGTGGGTCTCCTGGAAAAGGACAGGCACTGCCCAAGAGCGGTGACTCAGGCAAGGGGTCGCGTGTCGAACGGCGGCCGAGTGCGCGCGTTGCGGCGTATCGGGCGACCGGCATAACGACCGATATGGACCATGTTCCATATCGCAGCCCGATGGGTTGAGGCGTAGTCTCAAACAGGCCGTCACAGCGGCCGGGACTCGCGGTGTTTCAGCCACGTCGCGTGTTCTGGGTGGAACTCCCTCTGTTGCCCTTAAAGGCCGCTGTGGCGCCACTATCGGGTGTAACCGAGCCGGTCTCGTCATGGCTCGGGGTGCCTGCAACTAGCCCGGTCCGCCACCGCAGTGGGCCCCGCGCAGCAAGGTGATGGAGATCCTGATGGATATCGTAACCCCGTTCCAGTTCTCGCTTGTGTATAACGCGTTCTCGTTCACCTTCGCGGCGATGGCCGCGGCGACCGCGTTTCTCTGGCTCAGCCGGTCGCAGGTCGCGCCGGCGTATCGGACGGCGGTGACGATCTCGGGGCTGGTGACTGCAATCGCGGCTTATCATTATTTCCGCATCTTCGAGAGCTGGAACGCCGCCTATGTCCTCAAGGGCGGCGTGATCACCGCCACCGGCTTCGCGTTCAACGACGCCTATCGCTATGTCGACTGGCTGCTGACCGTGCCGCTGCTGCTGATCGAGCTTGTCCTGGTGATGCGGCTGTCGCCCGAACAGACATCGTCCAAGACGGTCCGTCTCGGCTTTGCGGCGGCGCTGATGATCGTGCTGGGCTATCCCGGCGAAATCGCGATCGATATCCCGACCCGCGCGCTGTGGGGCACGCTGTCGTCGATCCCGTTCGTCTACATCGTCTGGGAATTGTTCCGCGGGCTTGGCGAATCGATCGAACAGCAGCCGGCGGCCGCACGCGATCTCGTGCGGCGCGCACGGCTGCTGACCTTCGCATCGTGGGGCTTCTACCCGATCGTCTACATGGCCCCCTATGCCGGCCTGACCGGGGCCAATGTGACGACTGTCATCCAGCTCGGCTACACGATCGCGGACATCGTCGCGAAGGCCGGCGTGGGCGTGCTGATCTTCATGATCTCGTCGCGCAAGTCGCAGGCCGAAGGGCATGTCGCGGGGGTCCATGCCGCGTGACCGACGACCCGGCGGCGCATGATGGCCGCTGACAGCCTCAACCACCGCCGCACCCGGATCGGGCGCGGCGGTGTCGTGCCTGTCGCGTTCTGGATCGTGGGAATGTATCTCGCGACTGCGCTCGCCGCGGGGATTTCGCTCGATGGGCGAACCGCGACGGGACTCGCGACCTTGGTTTTCGTCGTGGGGGGCATGCCGCATGGCGCCTATGACATCGCGCTGCTCACGCGCGCGACGCGCCTGCGCCACGGCTGGCTGTGGCTGGCGGTGGCGGGGTATGTCGGCATCGCGATCGGCATGGCAGTGCTGTGGGTTGTCGTGCCGGCGGGCGGGCTGATCCTGTTCCTGATGGTCGCGGCGATCCATTTCGGCGAGGACTGGACGATGCTCGACGAGCCGCTGCTCAAGATGGCGGCGGGCACCGCGATCATCGCGGCGGCGGCGATCGGCCACCCGGCGCAGGTCGCCGCGCTGTTCGTCACCATGGCAGGCGGTCCGGGCGGCGCGGTCATCGCGCGCGCGGCGATCGCCGTGGCGCCCGTTGCGTTGCTCGTAACGAGTGTTGGGATCTGGGTTGCGTGGCGCGAAGGCGCGCGCGAATGGGCGGCGGCGACCGCGGTCGCGATCGTCGCGCTCATCCTCCTGCCCCCGGTCGCGGGCTTCGCGCTGTTCTTCGTGTTCCTGCACTCGCCCCGCCACCTGAGCGCGGCGCGCGCGCTGCTCGACGATATGCCGCGTGCGAAATGGCTGACGACGGGCGCGGCGATGAGCGCGCTCGCAATCGGGGGGTGGTGGCTCTTCGCGTGGCGTATCGAGGCGTTGCCCGCCGACATGACGGCACAGGCCTTTCAGCTACTCGCCGCCGTCGCCCTGCCGCACCTGCTCCTATCGCGCTGGCTCGAGCGGCGCCTGGATCCTGCGGTATCCGGTCCAGGCAACGAGTTTTGTGTGCGGGGAACGGATCCGTGACGCTGCACTCTACGCCATAACATGCCGGTGCATGCAGCGGGGTCTTGTGTGGACCGAGAGGCCAATGTGGTAGACCACGGGTTTGTGGCGATGCGGCCTTGAGACCGGACCGCGATGGCGAGGGCAAACGCGCGATTGAGGGAGAGTCGTGCGCGTGTTGACGGAAATCGACGACCTGGTCTCACTCTCTAGCATCCGCTCCACGAGGCGGCGGCAGGACAGCCACGCGCTTTCGATCCGTGGTACCAATATCCAGTCGGTGGCCGCGCCGAGCCGCCTCCTAGCGTTCGACAGTGCACCGCAATCGGTCACGTTGGCGTTGGCGTTGGCGTTGGCGTTGGCACAGCGCGGGTGAGGGCTGGCTCGTGGGCGAGGGGCGGGTGCAGTTGCGGAACGGTCGCGCGCGCCTACGGCAATCGGCAACCTCGCCGAGCCCGCCCGCATCTGAACCGCGAGGTGGCGACAGCCAGCTGCTTGCGATCCGTGGTGCCAGCAGCCGATCCGCCGGGGGGCCTCCCGCGTTCTACAATGCACTGCGATTGGTCTCGCCAGCGGGGGCAAGGCGAAGGCACAGGCGGCGGCGCACTTGTGAGCCGGTCGCGCGTCTACGCCGCTCAGCGACCCGGACTATCCCGCTAACATTTGGTCCGCGAGGAGGCGGCCGGAGAGCCAGGCGCTTTCGATCCGTGGTGCCAGCAGCCAGTCGCCGGCGGCGCCGAGCCGCATCCCGGCATTCCACAGCGCACCGCGATCGGTCGCGGTCGCGCGGGCGTAGCGCCAGCGATGCGCGGTGCGATAAATTGGCGTGGGAAGCGGGCGGTCAGCCTGGTCTGCCAGCGCGGCGTGCAGTCGCTCGGCGACGCTGTCGATCGAGTCTTCGAGGTGCGTCGTCGACCAGTCCGGCGTGGCCTGGATCACCCAGGCCTCCGGGCCGCTGCGCCCCGGCTTTGCGCTGTTGCGCGCCGCCCAACCGATGATTCCGGCGTGGCGGACGATGTCCCCGGTGATCGGGACGGGTTCGGCGAAGGCTAACATCGCGGTCCAGCTTGGCGAGGACCGGCAGGCCTTGGCTTGGGCCGCCATGGCCGGATCATGATCGGCCAAGAGCGCCGCGGCCTGTTCGGCGGGAACGGCGATGACCACGGTGTCGAATGGCGCGTCGACCGCCGCGGCGGACGCGAGGGGAGTCGGCGCGAGCAGCTCGACATGCCAGCCGGCGTCGCTGCGGCGGAGCGCGGTGACCTGGTGCTGCCAGTGGACCTGTGTCTGATCCACGAGATGCTTGACGATCGCGTTCATGCCGGGCGTGCCGATCCAGGCATCGTCCCCCGCAGCAGGCCAGCGCGCGACCACGCCGGCCGCCGCCCATGCGTCGATCGCGGCGACGAAGGCGGGATCGCGCGCGGTCAGATATTGCGCGCCGTGATCTAACGCCGCGTTGCCCGCGGACGTCTCGACCCGCCGCGTCGACATCCGCCCACCGGCGCCGCGACCCTTGTCGAACAGCGTGACGTCATGCTCCGCGTCCTGCAGCCGCAGCGCGCAGGACAGACCGGCGATGCCGGCACCTACGATCGCAATTCTCATGACGCTCTCCGTGACCACCAGACGCGCGGGCCATGAACGCTCCGCTGTTGCGCGACAACAGCGGTTGCACGGGGCGTCGCGTCATCTTTGCGCAAAGTTGATCTCGCGCAACCGGACACGATCCAGGCCGGTGTCGATATCATCGTCCCCCGCCGGATCGTCTGTTTGACCTGGCCTTGACGGCTTGGCGTCACGGCAATCGAGCAGGGGGCTGTCATGGGACGCTGCGCTGGACAGCGGGGCGGCCGCGATGGCGGCATTGCCCGGCAGGTCGGCGCCGGTCGGACGGGGCAGGACTGCGCCCGCCGGATTGTCGGCTTGACCTGGCCTTGACGGCTTGGCTCCAGGGCAATCGAGCAGGGGGCGGCCGTCATGGGCCGCCGTGCTTGACCGGCGGCGCGGCCGCGCTGGCGGCGTTGCCCGGTAGGTCGGCGTCGGTCGAACGGGGGCAGGGCCGCGCCCGCCGATCGGTCAGCGCGGGCTGGTCAGCGCGCAGACCGCAAAGCCGAGCGGCGGGAGCGTGACGGTGAGGCTTCCGGGCGCAGCGACCGTACCGCATCCCGCCCCCGCGAGCGTCCGGGCGGCGGTCGCATCGACGCCGATCTCGACCTGGCGCGTCAATGCGGTCGTCGAGGTGTTGAACGCCAGCAGGACCTCCGCGTTCGTGACCGGATCGAAGCGCGAGATCGCCAGCAGCCCGGGCGTTTCCTCGCGCGCGCGCAGCGTCTGCCGGCCGCGCGTCAGGGCAGGTGTGACGGTGCGCAGCCGGGCCAGCGTGGCGGTCTGGCGGAACAGCGCGTTGTCGCGGCCGAAATGCGCAGTCGCGGTCGTGCTCGCGGTGCCGAGCAAGCGGTTGTCATTGTACACCGCGACCTTGCTGGCGAACATGTCCTCGCGCGCGTCCTGATCGTTGCCGTCGCTCGCAAAGCCTTGCTCGTCGCCCGAATAGATCGTCGGCACGCCGCGCAGCGTCAGCAGCATCGCGTTGGACAGCATCACGCGCGCCAGCACCTCATCGTCGTCCGCCTTGGGAAACGCGGTGCGGACGAACGTCGCGAACCGGCCGTCATCATGGTTGCCCGTGAAGGTCGGCAACGTCACGGCGGTGTCGTAGCCATGGGCGTACAGCGCATCGCCGTCGAACAGCGCCTCGAACGCATCGGTTCCGCGGGTGCCCGCGACGGTGTCGACCACCGCCTGGCGGAACGAGAAATCGAGGACGGCGGGCAGTTTGTCGACGATCGTGTGCTGTGCGAGCACGGCAGGGCGAACCTCATGGTCCGACACCTCGCCGAAGATGTGGAAGTTGGGGATGCCCTTTGCCGCCGCGCGCGCCTGCATTGCGGGGACGAAGGCGGCCCAGAATTCGGGGTTCACGTGGCGCGCGGTATCGATCCGGAAGCCATCGATGCCGTAGCGATCGATCCAGTCGCCGAAGATGTCGATCATGCCCGACACGACGCGCGGATTCTCGGTCATCAGATCGTCGAGGCCGACGAAGTCGCCCATCGTCGAACTCTCGTTGCGATAGGTCGTGTCGCCGCGATTATGATAATAGCGCATGTCGTTGAGCCATGCGGGCACCTTCACGCGGCGCTCGGCGGCGGGCACGAACGGCGTGTAGGCATAGTCGTTGCGGACGAGCTTGGCGAAGTTGTCGGCGGTGCGGACGTCGTCGCCGGCAAAGTCCGGATTGATCGCCGCGCCATTCGGCCCGAGCCGACGCTGGTACGGATAGTCCGCCCGGCTGCGATAGGGGCAGGCGCGCTGGCCGACGCATTCGCGGTACTGGATCACGTCGGCGGTGTGGTTGATGATGATGTCCATATAGACCTTCATCCCGCGGCCATGCGCGGCGCTCACCAGTGCTGCGAAGTCGGCATTGGTGCCGAGATGCGGATCGACCTGCGTGAAGTCGGTGATCCAATAGCCGTGATAGCCGGCCGACTGGTGGCCGGGGGCGCCTTGTACGGGCTTGTTCTTGAACACCGGGCCGACCCAGATCGCGGTCGCACCGAGGCTCTGGACATAGTCGAGCCGCTGCGTCAGCCCCTTGAGATCGCCGCCGTGGAAAAAGCCCTTGGCGGTGGGATCGAAACCGGTCTTGTCCCGGCCACCCGTCAGCCCGCCGCGATCATTGGTGGGATCGCCGTTCTCGAACCGGTCTGGCAGCACGAAATAGATCACCTCGTCCTGCGCCAGTCGCGCGCGGTAATCGAGTGGGGTCGCGGGCGCGGCTGGCGCGGGCGTGGCCTGCGCGGGGGACGACTGGACGGGGTTTGCCAGCGCGTGCGGCGCGGCGAGTGCCATCGCCAGCGCGACCGTGAATTTCGTAGCGCGCGTCGACATGCAAATCTTCTCCATCATCGCATGGCCGATCTTCCGCCGACCCAGGTTCTTGGCGTGCTGTGCCGGTCGACGCCCGTGAAGCCAAGCAACGCACATACGTATTCAGGTGGGGGATGGGGTAGGGGCAAGGTGCCGGAATGCGCAACCGGCCGGCACTCTTGGCGAGATTGAGGACCGGCTCCGTCTCTCGCTAAGGCGACGCTGCTGCGTACCGATTGAGAGCCTCCTGGCTGGCGATCGGCCGAGCAGGCAAATCTCAACCGCCTTCGTCCTGCCTCGGCAACCAACGGTGCGAGCGCGTGCGCCGGATGTCTTGTAGGCCGGACGCGTTCGGCCGCGCGGTGGCTGACTGCCTGCGCCCGATCATCGTCGCGCCTATGGATATCAGCAGGGCGGCACGGGCCAGCCTGATGGCGAGCCGGCAACGGCGCGTCGTTGCAGGTTCGGCGATCGTTGTTTCGACCTAGTGCTTGGATGGGAGGCTGGCCAAGTATAGCGTCGATTATTGCGTCATAAGTCCCGGATTTTCTCGATCGGATACGGCACGTGCCGCTACAGACGTTGTGCGAAATCGAGGTCATGTTCTGGCGCCTGTAAGCCCGGCGTCGCAGTGACACCGGGAATAAAGCGTATCTCGGCGTCTTCGTTCTGGTGTGAAATGCTGGCCCCGATCCTGGCATTCTTTGCCATGTGACGCTTCACATTACCGTTTAAGACAAGAAGAAGTATCAATGATCTTGAAACAATCGCCTCATGGAATGCGAAGGCGATGGAGGCTGAGATAATAACCGAAATAACATAGATAAAGTAGATATTCACCATAGAGTCGCGAAGGGCAAGATTGATCGCCACGACAAGAGGCAAGTGTAATACATAGATCGTGTAAGATGCGGCAGATACGCGCTGTACTAGGGAAGGAACCGATCGAACGCGGAGAGCTGAGCGCAGTATGAGAACAAATGCTGCGGGTGGACCGATCGCTGCTGCTACGAAGCGTAGGTCCGCTGTCCCCGATGCAACGACGGCTGGGTTTGCATAGGGGGCAATCAATCCAAACCAGATCAAGTAGCTTGAAGTAATTGCCAAGGCGATCATCATCGCGGTACCGGTTTGATGCAGCAGTAAAGACTTGAGCGCGGGGACGCGCCCGACAAGATATCCCAGCAAGAACATGGGCAGATAGCCGGCGGCGAGCTGTAGCATGCGGAACGTGGCGAAAGTCGAGTCCGACATCGTTGCCGCCATGATGCGCGGGGCAATTCCAAACAGGGTTGCAGACGTTACCGCGGTAAACAGCAGCACCGTAGAGGATCGCACGGTCTTTCGCGCGATCAGGTCGACAAAATAGGTTGCCAACGCATCATCAAGTCGTAACCGTATCGACGCGTAAATTATGGTCGAATAGGCGATCAGTGCTGCAAGGAACCACAGATGGTACCAGTTGAATAGCGTGTCTGTCGCGGCAATATCGCCCGCGGCCGTTCGCATCAGCCAGATGAATGGCGACAGTATAAATAGGCCAAATGCCAGTGGAAATCCCAGACGAACCAGCCGACGTCGTAGCCATTCGCCAGGCGCCCGTTTCGCCAGCGCAATAGCCGTCAAGATGCCCGCTATACCGAAAAACGTGCCCATCCGGAATGTCTGGGAAATAATGTCGATCGCGACGAAGAGGCCTAGTGCGGGCAAACCAATCGACCCATGCAAAACGACGCCACCAAGCATTAGCGCCGCGCGCCACGTGTCGAGCCCTATAATATAGCCGACTGGTGGTGTCGTTTCGGTCATTTCATGACGGTTGAGCCGTATTCTGACATGATGCAATCCGTCTAAGCGACATCGATCGATTGATGGCCTCCCGAATATCGATCGACCATAATGCGTAACCTTCTGTATTGAGGTGAATAGTATCGGCGTAAAGCGCGCTATCTGGTCGTCCGTTTCGGATCAAATATCTTCCTGCATTTATAAATATTGCGTTATTCACGACTCGAATGAGTCGGGCGATGGCATTGTCGTACCGCAATTGCTCGCTACGCTGCGGCCATCTTTCTTGACTTGGTTTCATGCTGATGACGAAGATGGGGGCTGACGGCCATTTTACGCGCATCTCGCCGACCAGGCGGGCTACCTTTTGTGCTGTGGCGATTCCCGATGCGCCGAACGCGATATCGTTTTCGCCGACATAGAATAGCAGTGCTGCCGGAGCGACTTCACTGTTGGTCCGCAGCGCCCGTGCTGCAATCTGACTGATCCGGGCGCCGTCGATCCCTCGTCTGTGCACCTGCCAATCGGGAAAATCGCGGTCCAATGTGCGCCATTTTGCGATCGACGAACTGCCGATGAACCATATTCCGCATCGGCGTGCGTCGGACGCGGCGACGGAATCGGGGAGTGGGATATGATTGACGACCCATGGGCGAAGGTAATTCCAGCCGGTAAGCACCGCGACAAACACCCCGAGCCCAACCAGAAGCTTTAGCAGTCGAGGCGTCCTATCGTTCGGCGTTTGTCGGCTGCTCATGCCAAGCCTCTGGCAGGGCACGGTTAATTTTAGCTTTGCGGACGGATCGTCAAGCCCGTCGACGGTGGCTCCGTCGACGCAGGCGCGACAATCGTGCAGGGCGATCATCGGGCAGCGCCCAAGCCACGACGCTTTTACGCGGGCTAGGACCCATAGGTCATTGCCCGGGGATAACGATGGCAGCGAGCGCAGGGACTGAGAAACGTACGGTGGGACATCGTTCGTGACGGCAGCGTCGCGGGCGTCGCCTTCGGGGCCATTTCGCGCTCGTGCGAAACGGGACCGGGCACGCGAACGTCCGGCGATGAAAAGGCGTGATAGTCTGAGTGGTCGATCGTACCATCGGTCCACGCAACTTTGGTACCGAAGCGATCTTTACGCGCCACGCCTGCTGGTGAGTCCGATAGTGTTCGCCAGGGATGCGGCCTGCGGTGCCGTAATGCTCGCGCGATGATCGCGGGCAATCGGCCGCAGGGGATCGATTTAGCCCGGCTCCGAGAAATCGAACACTGGCGGTCCTAGCGATCGCAGGCCGGCCGCCGCCGCAGTCTGCCGCTCGGCACCGTCTTCGCCGACGAACAGGCATGCGTGTTCGTCATCGGCACAGCCCGCGCGCGCTGCCGCCAGCCAGAAGATCGTGGGCGTATCCTTGGTGTGTCCAACATCCTTGCTGTAAATCAGCAAATCGGGTTCGAAGAATCCCTTTATCCCTGCCTCGTCGAGTAGCGGGGTGATCATCGAACCCGGAACATCGCCTGTGTTCGAGATGATTCCCAGCCGGGCGCCGCTACGAAGCGCGGCGTCCAGCATCGCGAGCGTCCAGTCGAGCAGCGCGAACCCCTTGATCGAACCTGGCGTATCGCCCGGAATGACGGTGGCCAGCGTGGCGCCGATGTCGAAGAAGATGACCTTGGCCGCGATCGTCATTGGAGCCTCGTGTCAGCTGCTGCCGCCCGACAGTGCCAGCAACGGCGAGAGCAGCTGTGGCACGTCGGTCTGCCCGGTCAGGTTGGTTGTCGCCCCCGACCCGGGTAACGAGAAGCTTCGGGTTTCGTCGCCCGCGCCGACGATCTCGACCCGGTAGCCGGCAAGATCGGCGCCGATCATCGGCTCGGCCGCCGTGAACTGCGCCGCCGCGCTCAGCTGTCGGCAGGCATCGTCCATCGCCGCGCGGCCCGCTTCGTCGAGTCGTGCGCGGTCGAGATCGACCAGCGGCGGTAGGGCGATGTTGCCGGCAAAGCCGCCGACCTGTGTCACCGTCAGTCTGCTGCATCCCTCGGTCATGTCATCCTCACTTGCTGCCGAACCGTGATAGCACAGGACGCGCGGGGGCGCTCGGCCACCACGCGTCCAGCCCATGCTCCGATTACCCGGATTCGAAGCATGCACGGTCGCCTGTGCGGGTGCCGTGCACGCCCGGCCAATCATTCAGCTGCCTTGGGCCACTCATGCGGATCCTCTTCCCCGCCGATCCCGCCTTGCAGCTGCCGCAGCTCGTCCTCGAGGTAGCGTTCGTCCAGCTGATGTTCGCGCAGTCGCATCGTCCCGCAGCACCCCGATCGGTCTTGGAGACCATTTTCTTTGACCCTCAGGAACGGATGGTCGACCGCCTCGAGGACATCGTCGCTGGCCATGTCCTGTGTGAGCGGGGTCGGGGAGACTACCACCTCGCGCGCGGTAAACTGGTTGCGGATTGCATTGCGATAGGCGACCGGTTTCCCATCCGCGGCGGCGATCGCGAGCATCTTGTTGACGACATCGGCGAAGGTCGCGTTCGTCGCCGGCGCCGCCTGGATCGCCCGGAGGAGGAGGCGGAATACATATTGGGCGCAGTTCACCAGCGTGAGCGCTTCATCCTCGCCAGCAACGCCAAGATTGCGCTCCAGTAGAAAGATGTCCGCGAGTATGTCGTAAACGCCGCCGGTAAATACCTGACTCAGATCGTGGACCTCGCTCGTCACCTGGCTCAGTTTCTTGTCATTGTCGGCGTTGCGCAGCCCATTATCGCGCCCGAGCGCCAGCCCGAACTGCTCGGCCACGTCCGAGAGGAAATTCTTGTTGTGCAAATTGCCCTTGGTCTGGACGATGAGCGCCTCGGCCTGGTCGAGCTGCGAAAGCGACAGGAACACCGCGACGAGATCGCCGAACGCTTCGTGCAGCGCGCCGGTCTGCGGATTGGCGCTCGCACTGAGCCAGCCCGGCTTCAGCGAATCGAGTACGGCGTGGCCGCATTCGTGCGCGACGATGTCGAGCGAGCGACAGGTGTAGATCACCGGTGCGGGCGCAGGCGCGCCCGGCTTGTTGAAGTAGAAGAATTTCAGCGCCTTTTCGCCGCGGCTGTAGAACGCGTTCATCGTCACGCCGGCGTGCGGGAACACCGTGATCGGATCGGTGTTGGAACCACTATTCCATTGCCATTTGATCGCCGCGCCGACTGCGCGCTGGCACATCGCCAGCGTGAGATGGACGACAGAGAAGGTATGGACCGCGTCGAAGGTCGCCGTGTCGGGCGTCTGGATAAAATCGTTCATGCTGTTCGGAGCGACCGGCGGCACACCCGAAAGATGGATCCGGTTGTTGCTTGGGCCGGTCCCGAACAGGCCGCGCAGCAGGATCCGGCGCAACCCGATCTCGGCGACGCTCGGATCCTGCTTGTAGATCAAGACGCGCGATGCAAACGAGATCGGCAGCGGCGGGATCGGGATCGTGATCACCGGGCCGGCGGCGGCTTGATCGTCGGTCGAGCGGACCAGCTCGAGCGCGGGTCGGCTGGGCGGACGCGCGGCGCCGCGATTGACGGAGGCGGCATTGAATTCGCGCGTCGGCGTGGGCACGAACGCTGCGGGCAGAACAGTGTTGTCGATGATTTCGGTCATGGCTGCAGGCTCCCTAAAGCGGTTGGAAGGCGTTCAGACACACTCCGACTGCACGGCCCCTCAGACCGGATCAGCATAAGCGGAGCAGGCGACATCAGCTTTCACGCAAAGAAGGACGCGACTCGACACTTACTTGTGAGATCGTAAAATACCATGAGGGATGTTCATTTGGAATGGAAAGTAACAGTAAAGATCCAATTCAGCGGCAATAGACCAATTAATATATAGTATATGGATTAGATGAATAATATAGTAATTGGGTGGATAAACGGTGATCGACGAGGCGTGGCTTATGCTGCGGTTGATAAAACCATTCTGAATAGCGTTTGTCCCGAGTAATCCGGTCTCTGCCTGGGCTAAGGGGCTTTTTCTTCTCTCGCGCGGCAGGCCCGCGGGGGAGGGCGCGCACCCTGCCGGTGCGCAGAGCTTTAACGCGATGGTCACGCCAAGCGTAGTTTGACGGACGAACCATTTTCGCCGGTCTCAGGGGTGCAAGTTGCTCCCCAACCGGCCCGACATACGCGCTGCCAGCAACTCCTAATCCGACATCGTCACGTGTGCCGACCCCATGCATTCCGGCGAGCGACGCGGGGACTATGAAAGCGAGCGAGATCTTCCGCGCTTGTGCGATCCGGACATTGAGCGGCAACAATCCAGTGCGGTCGCCTACCTGCCGATTGGACGTATGCCGATGATCAGCCTGGGCGATGCGCCGGCTTGAGTTTAGTCATCGTAAAAGATGCGACGGATACGCTGGCTGTAATGCGATCCCACGGCGGCCAAAACCACCGCGATAAACGTGCCGCCCCAGATGACACCAAGGGCGACACATATCCAAAAGAGCACGGCCCAAGCGCTAGAAGGGAAGCACCTTCACCCGCGACCCAACCGTGCAAAAGATGGCCGTTGCAGCGAGCGACCCACCAAGCCATCCCAAAGCGATAATCATCAGAGACATGCCATCATCCTCTCAACCGTCGACTGTTGTCGATCGTTCTGGAACGATAGCGGCCGTGCGATTCATTACAATAAAAAGACACAGTCGTTTGCAAAAAATCGGCGCTTCAAGCGACGCGGCGGGCTGTCGTTGAACCGCTCGCGTCTGTCTCGGCAGCAGTGGTCGAGGCGAAAGGGCCAGTTGCGTAAAGTCGGCCCAGCGATACAGTTTGGTGCGGCAGTCAAGACTCGACCAATTTGGCGCCGATGGGGGATGGCAGGATGAAACGGGGCATAACGACGATCGCGTTGCTGACATCGGTGGCCGCGAACGCGCAAAGCGTGGCAGACGATGCGCGGGCGTTTGGCGCGCGTCCTGCTATCGAAGACATCAGCCTCTCGCCCGACGGGAAGCGGATCGCATTCGTCGCGCCGGGTAGCGGTCTATCCTCTACCTTGTACACGGTCGCGATCGGCGACGGGGCGGATCCGAAGGGCGCGCTTGCCGTAAGTGGCGCACCGGACCGTCTGTCCTGGTGTCGGTTCGTGTCTGGCTCGCGACTCGTTTGCACGATCTGGGGCTCGTTCAACGCGCCGGGGTACACCCGGCCGATGAGCTATTCCCGAATCGTCGCGACGGACGAAGCCGGCGGGAACCAGAAGATGTTGACCGGCCGGCAGGTCAACCAACGTACCGCGACCTTCTATGGCGGTGCGGTGCGCGACTGGCTGCCGGGCGAGGACGGGCAGGTGCTGATGGACCGCGAGTATAGTCGCACGGACACGATCGACACCAACATCGGCACGACCCGCTCGGGCACCGGGGTTGATCGGGTCGACACCCGTACGGGGCAGCATCGCACCGTCGAGGCGCCCCGACCCAATGCCGTCGACTATATCTCGGACGGGCGCGGGACGATCCGCATTGCCGGCTACCAGTTGGTAGCCGGTACCGGGCAGGTCGATGGACGGATCAGCTATCGCTATCGCAAGGCCGGATCGAACGACTGGCTGGAGATGGGCGTCTACGACAGCATCAAGGAGGAGGGGTTCAATCCGTACGGAATCGATCCGGTCGCCAACATCGTCTATGGCCTGCGGAAGAAGGACGGGCGGCAGGCGCTGTTCACCCGCGCGCTGGACGGCAGCGACACCGAGGTTCTGGTTCTTGCGCGCCCTGATGTCGACATCGATGGATTGATCCGCATTGGCCGAGACCGGCATATCGTTGGCGCAACCTACGTCACCGACAAGCGAACCGCGGTCTATTTCGACCCTGCAGTAAAAGCCGATCTTGCGTCGCTGCACCGGGCGCTGCCTGCGCTGCCGATCATCGATATTGTCGATGCCAGCAGCGACGGGAAGCAACTTCTGGTTCACGCCGCCGCGGATACCGATCCCGGCCGCTACTATCTCTTCGACAAGGCTACGAAGACGCTGAAGGTCTTGATGCAGGATCGTCCTCAGCTTGACGGACGCAAACTCGCCAGCGTCCAGGCCATCACATACCCCGCGCAGGACGGCACGATGATTCCGGCGTATCTGACGATGCCGACGACCGGGGCGACACAGGGGCTTCGCGCGATTGTCATGCCGCATGGCGGCCCTAGCGCGCGGGACGAATGGGGTTTCGACTGGCTCGCGCAATTCTATGCAGCGCGTGGCTATGCGGTCATCCAACCCAATTACCGCGGCTCGTCGGGATATGGCGACGCCTACCTGATGAAGAATGGATTTCGCGCCTGGCGTACGGCGGTTGGCGACACGAGCGACGCCGGGCGTTGGCTCGTGAAGCAGGGCATCGCCGACCCTGGCAAGCTGGCGATCGTTGGCTGGTCCTATGGGGGGTACGCCGCGTTGGAGGCAGGCGTGCTCGATCCGCAATTGTTCAAAGCCATCGTCGCGATCGCACCGGTTACCGACCCGGCGAGCCTGGCCGACCAGTTACGCGACTATGCGAATTACCGCGTGAACAAAGACTATATCGGCACGCTCGAAGCGGGTGCGTCCCCTGCAAAAAATGCTGGGCAGATCGCTGCGCCGGTGCTTCTGTTCCATGGAACGCTGGACAGTAACGTCGCGTACAGCCAGTCGAAACTGATGAACGACAGGCTGAAATCTGCGGGGAAATCCGCCGAACTGATCACGTTCGATGGGCTGGATCACCAAATCTACGACTCTGCCGCACGTGCGCAGATACTGGAGCGATCCGATGCTTTCCTGCGCGCAGCGACTGGAGGGTAGGATGGCCGCTCCTGCCCGGTTCGCTGGTCGGTAGTCGGCTCGTGGCGCGTCTGTGCGCCGGTGTGAAGTGGCCTATCAGCGCCCGCGATATGAGACTTTACGAAGGCCGAAATGCCGACGTCGCCGGGACATCACCGGACCAAGGAATTTCGACTATGCTAGGAAATGGCGGAAAGCCTTGGTGCACCCGACTGGTCTCCGTTAATCGTTTCGACTCAATGCGTTGGCTTGGCTAACCGGCAACGCGCCGGTCGCGGAATCCTGCGGCTCTCCGACAAACTGGCTAACCGCTCGTGAGCGCGCGTTCGCTGTTTCAGATCGCTGGCGGCAAGGCGAAGAGGGGGCATCGGACGGGTCAGCCAGTGCGTCGCAGTAGCTATCGCGCGGGCGAGCGCGAGAAGCGTTATTGGCGCCCGTTTAACAAGGCAGAGCGCAATGCACGAATGCGCGCGGCCGAGGTGTACGACCGCAAGCACAAGATCGCCGGCAAGCGTAACGGGCCGCTCGGCGCGATCGGCGTTGACGTGCTGCGCGAGCTGATGCGCATGATCGACTTCAAGACCGGACGCCTTGAGCCAGCCATTGCGACGCTGGCCGAACGGCTGCGGCGTTCGCGCGGCGCGATCGTCAGCGCGCTTGCGCGGCTGAAGGATCACGGCTTCCTGAACTGGATCCGGCGGTTTGAGCCGATCGAGGACCCGGACGCCTTCGGTCCCCAGGTGAAGCAGGTGACGAACGCCTACTGGTTCGGTTTGCCCAAAGAGGCGGCCGACATGGTTCGCCGCATGATGGGGAAAGGGCCTATGCCCGACGACGAGGTTGCTCGGAGGAGATCCGAGGAAGAGCAGACGGCTGCGATGCTGTCGACGGTTTCCGCCGAAGACCTAGCCGAGTTCCGTGCCGGCAACGAGTCGCCTCTCGCCAAAGCTCTGGCGTCGCTCGGGCGGCGCGTGGACCTCTGTAACGCGATTTCACCGGGTGGTCAGAACCCGACCCTACAAGGTTAAATATGACAGGAACGCCGTTGGCGTGCGCAGGTTTGAAGAACCACCAAGCCCTCAAGGGACCGAGCCCAACTACTTCAGCATCCAGCGACCGCGGTGAGTGTGCCGGCTTACGCCGTCACGTGCATCCAGGGAGGGATGCGCGAATTCGGGTCCGTATGCACATCAGCGTGCCGTGCGTGGAAGCGCGGCGGTGCGCGAAATACGACGTCCAGTGAACTGGCAAAATTAGGTGGGCGCGGTCCCGCCGTTTTAGGGCGCTCAGACGGTGAGATATTACACTTGTTCATTAAGACAGATGTGCTGGTTGGCTCAATCGCTTTTGGTCGACCAGGATGGCGTGCGATCGGGCGCCTACGGTCGATCATGCGAGACGGAGCTACGTGTTCGTCCGCGCGCGGAGGTCGCTTGTCTTGGCGATCGCAGCGTGGCTATGACAGCTCGATGAGGTATCACCGCGAGGTATTGGCATTGGACGATGAGAGTCTCGAACGCTTTGTTCGGGATTGGATCGCCTTAAAGACTTCCGACTTTGTGGAGGTCGAGCGCTTCGCGGGTGCGGGGGACCTGGGCCGCGACGTTGTGGGGTTTCGCACCGGCAGGCGGCACGAAGGCGCTTGGGAAAACTACCAATGCAAGCAGTATGGCCGAAGCCTGCAGACCGGCGAGGCTTTGGTCGAACTCGGTAAAATCCTTCATTTTGTGAACGAGGGGGAGTTCTCGCTCCCGGCCGCATACCACTTCGTCGTTCCTCGCGGGATGGGTCGCGAGCTGGAAAAGCTTGTATTCAATCCAACGCAATTGAAGGCTGAACTGATCTCGCGTTGGGATACCGCCTGCGCGAAGAAGATTGCACGAGGACAGACGATCCTGTTGACGCCGAAGCTCCAGGCAACAATCGATGCGTTTGATTTCTCTAAAGTGACACGCGTCACCGTGGACGGGATTCTCGGGGACAAGAACGCGAAACCGGTCTTGGCGAAGTGGTTCGGTGCGGATCCTGGTGCGCCGCCTCGCGGGACAGTTCCGAGCGATGTAGACGTTCGCGAGCAGGCCTACCTATCGCAATTGATCGACGCTTACGGTGAGCGGGCGGGTAGCGTGTTCGCTGACCACGCGGCGGTTGCAGCGGATGCCGAGCACGGTCCACATCTTCTCGATCAGCGGAAGCGCTTCTTCGAGGCTGATGCGTTTGATCGGTTCTACCGAGACAACACGTTGGAGGAGGATCTCGAAGCGTTGCATGATGAGGTCTACCACGGCGTGATTGGGCCGTATCGAGGGGTGTACTCGGACTCGCTGGCGCGCGTTGAGGCGGTGATGAATCAGGCGGCGGCCGTGAAGCCTGCCGGACTGTTGGCGAACCACGCGCGGGTGCCGGTACGTCAGGGCTTCTGTCATCATTTTGCAAATGACGGTAGGTTTGTGTGGAAGCGGTGAGCAAGCGGCCCAGTGGCGTGACATTGTTCAACAGCCCGCTGGAGACGGGCACGAGGGCGGTGGTCGTGCTCGAGGCGGCGTATCCGCGGGCGTTGGACCTGAGGCGGCTTACTTGGTTTGACCATCTCGTGGTGCACACCGCTGACGCGGGCGGCCCGGACAGCCTTCATCCGTCGTTACCGGAGCGGACCGGTGAGCTTTTAGTGCGGCGCCGGCTCGTGGAGGAAAGCGTCACGTTGATGCGGCGGCTGCACTTGGTGGACGCGGTGGCGGACGGGGATGGGATCGCTTTCCGCGCGGCAGAAGAGGCCCCTGCCTTCGTTGGCCTGATGCGTACGACGTATGCGATGGCGCTTAAGAAGTGCGCGGCTTGGCTCATCGCCGAGTTTGCGGACCTGACCGCCGAGGAGATGGCGGGACGCATTGAGAATAGGCTTAACAGGTGGGCTATCGAATTTAGGGACGGGGCCGAGGGTCCATCGGGGGCAGGAGCATGAGGATCGTACTCCGGCACCTTGTTTTTACGGGTCCGAACGAAGCTGCGGCCCGAGTCAATTTCGACGAGGGACTGAACCTGGTCTACGGTGCCTCGAACACGGGCAAGTCGTTTGCAGTCAAAACGATCGACTATCTCCTAGGCGGTTCCAAGGGGTTGCCGGAGATCGTAGAGCGGCGTCCTTATGATCGGGCATGGCTCGGCCTAAGCATCCCGCCCAGCGACGTCACGCTATCGCGCGCGCTGGCGAGTGGGAACTTCATGTTGGATCAGGGTCTGGTCACGTCCGCACCGGAAGGCGCCGATAGGAGGATCCTGGGGGCGCGGCATGATGCAGGTGGCGACGGAAACGTATCTCAATTCTTGCTGTCTCATTTGGGCCTTCAGGGGCTGAGGGTGGCGGTTGATGCTAACGGCAAGAAAAACTCTCTAAGCTTCCGCGACGTTGCCCGCTTCTGCATTGTGGACGAGACGACGATTCAAGCCGAGCATTCGCCCGTCGAGAGCGGCGTGCCGACGTCCCGCACTAAGGAGCGCAGCACATTCAAGCTGCTTCTCACGGGCATCGATGACAGTGCGATCGTGGAGGTAGCTGACGGTCGCACGTTCAAGTCCGCGAACGCGGCTCAGCTTGAGATGCTCGACGACATGATCGTCGCGGTAGAGACCGAGGTCGCCGGTGAGATCCCCGATGTCGATGGTTTGGCGGAACAGGCTATTCGTCTCGACGCCACTTTCGCGGCTGCTCAGGCAGATCTCGACGCGGCGCAGGCATCAATCGGCGATCTTTTGGTCCGAAAGCGCGAATTGGGTCGTCAGGTTTCCATTGCCGCCTCCCGACTGGATGACCTCGACCTCAGCCTTGCCCGGTTCGAACAGCTCGACGCGGTCTATCGGTCGGATATTGAGCGTCTGGAAGCGCTGGACGAGGCCGGCTTCCTAATCGCGCTTGGGGGCGGGCGTGATTGTCCCCTTTGCGGTGCGGAGCCGAACGCACAGCGCCATCAGGACGAAATCGGCGATGTGGAGCGAGTCCGGGCGGCGGCCGATGCTGAAGCAGCGAAGATCGCCCGTCAGCGCGAAGACCTGCGGACTACGGTCCAGCAGATCGAGATGGAGCGCGGTCGCCTAAGGGGGCGACTGCCAGATCTCGGGACTGAACTTGCCGACGTCGAGCAGGAGTTAGGGCTGCGGACGCCGTCGGCGACCGATGCGCGACGGGCAGTGCAGGACATCATGGAAGTCCGGGATCAGGTCCGGCGGGGCCTGTCGCTTTTGGAGCAACTGCGGTCGCTGCGAGAGCGGCGGGACGACGTTGCGGCCCGGCGACCGGCGGCCAAGGCGGACAAGCCCCGCATCGGCGTAGACGGGCCGACGGCTCATGATTTTGCCCAGACCGTCAGCGAGGTCCTGAAAGCGTGGCGGTTCCCGGGACCGTGTCACGTCGCCTTCGACGAGGTGAGTTACGATCTGCGGATCGATGGCAAACTGCGGAGCCATAACGGCAAAGGCGTACGTGCCATTACCCATGCGGCTTTCAAGGTTGCACTGCTGCTTTTCTGCCGGGAACGCAGTCTTCCGCACCCAGGATTCGTCGTTCTCGACTCGCCGCTGCTGACATACCGCGACCCCATCGCTGGGGAGAGAAGGGCGGCGGAGGACGCCGCGATCGCCTCTTCCAGTTTGAAGGAGCATTTCTTCGCTCACCTCGGATCAGCGTCGGCGAACGGTCAGTTCATAGTGGTCGAGAACGTCGATCCGCCTTTGGGGCTAAGCAGCAAAGCGAACGTGGAGATTTTCAGTGGCCTCGAGAGCAGCGGCCGAGCTGGCCTGCTTTGATGAAATTCAGCCCCCCACCTTTCGTAACGGGTTAAGATCTAGCGCAGACTGATGTGTAGCCGGTAGTTTTCGAATAGGTCTCGGCATGAACCAGGCTCAATCATAGCCGCGTTCGCTGTCACGCCACCTAAGGCTATCATTGCATCTTTCATTACAAGCTGATCCGGCTGAGAGACGCCGTAAGCCGTGCTAAAGACCCTGGTCCCGCCAGTGTCTAAACGTCGTGAAAGTAGCTGGATATTTTGATCGAGATAGCCGAACCCAAGTATAACTAGTGTCTCAGCCCACTCAACAGCGTCTTTTACAGTGCCACCTAAATCGCTGCCCACGCTTTCGGTAAATGTCCGGATCCGGGCAGCCACGCGGGATAATTCAAATGTCGCTGCCGATCCCAGCGCCACAGGATCTTCGGCACTCCCCCAGGGCAACGGGCCGAGGTCGCCATACGGATGTATGAAGCTAACGTCCTCTAGTACGTGCGAAGCCTCGTCCTCGTCGATGTCAAAATATTCTTGAAGCGCCATCCAAATGTATTGCTCAAGGCATCTATCATAATTGAATACTATGAATCTCAAATTTTCAAACGCCTTGGAAATTTCTCTACGGTGAATGCCAGACATTAGTTGCCTAGCAAATGCGGGATACCAGCTCCTCGCCAATGCCTCGTTATCAACGGATGGCCGCTTTATTTTATTGCCGCTTTCAAATTCAGCTACATTAATACCCCTTTTAAAAAGGTAAGACTGCGCCTCCGCCCTCAGTATGCAAATGGCGATGGCCAGTTTTCCTAGACTTTCGACTTCCACATCGCCCTGATGGCTGTGTAAGAAATTATCTATAGATAGAGCTAAAGGCAAACCTCTCCTGATGTGGTCGGCCGCATCTCGAACTGGCGCTAATTTATGTTGATACTCCCAAGGGTTGGGGCCGCCTATTTTCTTAGCGATCTCGATCATCGTATTATCGGCAAAGCCGTAGGCGTTTTCACGCGACGGCTGCAAAAGGGTGAGAATCTGTCCCTTCAGTGCGTCACCGGATGGCAAACCAACTTCGCAACTAGCACCCGCACCGATGATGAATGTCGTATTTTGCCTGAACATCCCAAATGAATAATCTGTCTCATTCCGTTTGTCCCGCCTCGAAACACCGAACGAAAAATCCGGTCATCCCGTATCAATCGGCATGTTGTTGCAGCGCGACCAAGGCTCACCAGAAAGGGCTTTCGAGGCTGGTGCATCGACGCTGCTCATTGCATCAAAGGCCACCGAAAAAGCGTGCAGGCGAGGCGGGGGGCTTGCGCTGTTTGCACGATAGCGAGCCTGATTAAGACCCCCGTGAAACTGCACCCAACTGCACCGTTGCGAAACCCTCTTAGTTAGCTAGCCCGTCTAGGATCGAGGCCTTTTCTCAACTCGTTTTCGACCGCACCTTTTGCGACACGAAAAGACCGCGGGCGAGGCGGGGGGATCAGCGCGTTAAATGGGGTCGCGGGTTTGGACCTGGTCGGGCAGGGTGTCCGGCCGGTCCTGCTGCGATGCGAGGGCGTGGTCGAACCGCCGTCGCTCGGTGGCGTACGTCTCCAAGCCCCGCGCCCGCCGCAGCTCGATCATGAGGTCTACGCTCAGCGGCATGCCGACGTTGTGGCAGATGGCGGTGAGGTACGTCCTCGCATAGCTCGTACGAGCGTCGCCTTTGTCATCGCGGATGAGCGCGCGGTCGTCTGCGATGACGGTGCGCCAGAACTCGTCGAACATCTGGCGATCCCCGTCGCTGAACACGAACAGCAGCGCGAGCGCCAGTCGCAGTCCGACATTCGGCTTCACCGGTATAGGCGAGCACGAGTCGATCGCGTCGTCGAGTACGCACAGCGCCTTGAAGATCAGATGCTCGCGCGTCGATCGCGGCGCCCGGCCAGACATCAGGTGTGGCCGGGCAGGGCGCCCGTAAGCGAATCCACGGCCGTCTCTCCCAGCTCGAGATAGATGCGCCGCCAATATCCTCCGGCCTTCTCCCACGGGTAATCGTCGAGCGTGCCAGGACGCCGGCTTTCCCAGAGGTCGCCCGCGACCTGTTCAATCAATGCCTCGCGATCGTTCGAGGTGCACACGCGGCAGCGATTACCCATGACGCACCCATATGTCGCGGATGCCCAGGCCCAGCTCGCCCGCGTCGAGATGGTCGCTGAGTCGCCTGTGCTGGTCTTCGCTCAGCGCGGCCGGGCGGCCTTCATTGACGAAGCGCGCCAGATAGCCAGGTGGCCGGTCAATCATCCGTGACAGAGCCGCCAAGCTATCACCACGCCGCGCCGCCGCCTCGCGAAGCGCGACGCGGGGATCTGCCGGCGACAGCGCGAGGTGAAGCCGCGCGCCCATCAGTAACTCATCCAGTCGAGTTCAGCGTCCTCGAGTGCGGCGAACGCATCGCCATCCGCCCCCATCTCGCGCAGTCGCTTTCGCACCGCTTCTGTATCGCCGTCGCGCGGGAAGGTGCGATCGGCGCGCGCGGCGTCGGCAATACCCTCCACCCAGTCGCCCCGATCGCGCTGCTTGAGCAGCCAGGCCCCGAATGCGGGGCGCGTTTCAACATATTGATCTTCGGTTTGCATGCTGGCGAATCCTCGTCTGATCCAACACCAAGCCTTATAAAGTGTTCTTGCTATGTTCCAATGGTGAAGCGATGTCCGAAGGCTCTGACCTCGCTCCCGCGCCCATCATGTACGTTCCGACATCGCAGTCATCGCGATGGGTCAGTCATCCCATGCCGGACTCTCGTAGATGTCCGAATGCGTTGTGACATCAATGCATTCAATGCCGACACCTTCGAGAAAGAAACGCCGACCGGCCGCGGTATCGTCATCGGGTTTGTCGCGCTGAATAAACCACGCGGATTGCCGCCGGTCTGGAAATTTCGCAAAATACCGGGCTCGCTCGATAAGCAGCCATCGCAAAAATACTTCATTCTCTCCGAGGCCCAAGCCGAATATGATAAGCGGCTTGTTGAATATTATATGGAGCCAAGTACGAGAGCCGGGCCAGTTTACGTCATCCTTCGTGGCAAATAGTCTGCCATCTCCGATATGGAGCCAGCCCCTCACGCGTTGCGCTGAACCCATGTAATGAGTGAGGCCGAGGCGAATGCTACGGGCGTAGCGGGCCATTCCATTGATATGCCATATGCCGAAACCCTTTGTCGGGTCTTCGTTGAGTTCAAGGGCGAAACGTGAATCCCAAGGATAGTAGTCGGTAAATCCTTTTCCCTTGGGTCGCATCAATTTGATACCCGCAGCGTTGCCTAGAACCTCATCAAAATTTGTCGTAAGTATTGGGACTCTGTTGCGAATTGCCCATGACACAATTTTTTTGTGATGGCTTAGTGCCTTCCAGCTACCCATGAGGTCGCAAAATGCCCGAGCTAGGGAATCATTTGAACCGGTTGATTTCAAGGCGAGAACGTCAAAGAATTCCGTCGCAGAAGCGCCCTTGGGAACTTTATCAAATGAGAGGCCATTTCGATTTGATAGGGTGGCTAGTAACGAGTCCCAAGAGTTATTTTTGCTATCAGAAAACTGGTGAATGCCGTTTCCGATGATAAGTGCAACATCCTTGCGATTTTTTCGTAGTAGATCTGCAAATTTCATATTGCCCACGCTCCAATAAACCCGATAGCCGGGTAGCGGTGTGGACCATCGATCTTCGCCTTCTCTAACCGAAGATGGTAAAAAACTGCAAATAGCGCCTTTTAAATCTCAGACTGAAAACCGAATTAATCTCTGGCCGCGTGGGCCTGCCTTGGTGCGAAGGCGACCGCCTCGACGCCGATCTGCGCGTTCATGTCGAGCAGCCGCGCCTGGATCGGTTCGATCTCGAGCTCGAAGAACATATCGACCGCCTCGCTAGGTTTGCCGAGGCTGGAGCCTTGCGCCGGCACGATCCCGAGCAGCGCGGGCGGCACGCGGTGCGCCGCCAGCACGTCGTCGCGCGTCGCGTTCTTGATGCCGGTGAACTCGTCATTAGCGCCGACCTGCGCGATCGGCAGGATCTTGATCCCGCCATCCTTGCCGCCCGGCTGATGCACGAACAGGTTCTTGAAATTGCCCGGCCCTTTCGACTGCTTCAGCGCGGTGCGGATCGCCTGCACGTCGCCGTCGGAGAATTCTCCGGTCGCGTGCAGGATGAAGCCCGCATGGCTGCCGTTGAGGTAATATTTGCGGCGGAACAGCGTCGCCGCCTCGTTCAGCAGCGCGGACTGCAATGCCGAGAGATATTCGGGCACGCCGTACAGCTCCTGGTTGATGTCGGGCTGCATGATCTGAATGACGCTGTTCGGGCGAAACTCGGTCTCGATCGCGCCGCCTGGTGCGAAGAAATAGCGGCCTTCCTCGACGCCGCGGCGCGTGAACTTGGCGAGCGCATGGTCGAGGCGGAGCAGATCGCCCAGCACGCTGCGGCGCTGCTCGACAAAGCCGAAGCCGAAGATCAGATAATCCTGCACCAGTTTCTCGAACGTCGCGCGCGACAGCCAGGCGGTCGGCACGAACGACCGCACCAGCAGGTTGCGCTTCAGCAGGATTGCCGAGCTGTGATGCGGGCTCGCGCGGAACGATCGCGCCAGCCCCTCGACGCTGATCGGCGGTTCGTACCAGCGGCCATTATGCCAGCACTGGAGCAGATCGAGCACCTCGCGCCGGCTGTTGACTGGTTCGGGATCGCCGAAGGTGAACGCCTCGACGGAGGTTGACGGAGTTTGCGCCATGCCGATCGCACCAGCGCGGCCGATCTCGTGGCGGCCCATGCGGCGCGCGCGTCCCTTGCCCATTACAGGATCTCCATGGTGGCCTTCGGCCTTTCCTTGCCGTCGAGCGGTTCGTTGTTGAGCAGCTGCATCGTCGCCCAGGCGAGATCGGCGTGACCCTCGTCACCACCGCGCCCCGCCTTGAAGGTGACGTTGCGGCCCGAGGTGGTCAGCGTCTTCTTGATCGAGACGAACGAGGACACGACGTCGAGCCAGCCGGCATCGAACAGCATGCGGCCGCGCGCAATGACGTGCTGCGCCTTCATGATCATCTGCGCCTTCACCTCGAGCGAATATTCGACCTTGGTGACGCCGCGCAGCCCGGCCTCGGGTTTGGCGAGCAGCTGGTAGACGCCAGCGCCGACGCCGGTCGCGTCGATCGCGAGGAACGTGCAGTTGTACCGCGACAGCACGCCCTTGATGAAGGTCGCCTGCTCCTCGAAATCGAGGCCGCGCAGCTGATGTTTTTCCAGCAGCCGGAACGGCGCGCCCTGCTCAGCAGGCGGCGCGGCGATCACCAGCGCGGCATTGTCACCGTCGACGCTGTTCTGCGGATCATAGCTCGCCCAGACGATGCCGTTGCCGAACGGGTGCTCGGCGTCCGGATTGTAATCGGTCCACTCCTCGACGGTATCGACGCCGCATTTGACCAGGTCGTTGAACCGGAACGCGGACAGGCTGTCGTCGACGAAATCGCACAGGAACAGGTTTGCGAATTCGTCGGGCGCGTATTCGTCCTCCAGCTCCTCGATATCGAACAGGTCGCACCCGGCCTCCTCCGCATCACGGATGTTGACGATATGCCGCCAGACGCGGTCAGGACCTTGCGCGCCATCCTTCAGCGCGCCGTGGCTGACGTCGATCTCGACTCGGTTTTCCTTGCGACGGCGCTTGTTGCGGCGCTCGCCGGTCCAGTACGGATAGGCTGGATGCGCGATCGTCGACGGCGTCGAGAAATAGGCCTTTCGCCATTTCTTGTGCGTCGCCATGCCCGAGGCGACCTTGTTCAGCTCCTCGAAGCTGTGGACCCAGAAGAATTCGTCGAAATAGAAGTTGCCGTGCCGCCCCTGCGCGGTGCGAAAGTTGGTCCCGAGGAAATGCAGCTCGGCCGCGGCCTCCTCGGCCGGGCGCAGCTCGCTGGTGATCGGCATCGGGTCGCCGGCAAGCGACACGCCGACCAGCTTGGCGAAGCTGACGATGTAGCTGCGGAACTGGTGCGCCTGCGCCTTCGACGCCGACAGGAAGATCTGGTTTCGGCCGGTCTCGATCGCGTCGATCAGCGCCTCGAACGCGAAATAATAGGTCGCGCCGATCTGCCGTGATTTTAGGATCATCCGCGTGCGAAACGTCAGCGCCGCGAACCACGCCTCCTGATAGCCATAGAGCTGGTCAAGGAAGATCGCCTTCAGCTCGGCCGCCTGGTTGGCGGTGAAGTGGTTCTTCTTTGCCTTCTTCTTTTCGCCCGCGTTACGGTTGGCGACCTTGTCGTTCAGATCGCCGGAATGCCCGCCGGGCGCCTCGTAGCGGCGGACCTTGGCGAGGCTCTCGACCTGACGACGCAGCGCGTCCAGCTCGGTATAATCGGCGCCGGTCTTCTTCTCCTTGCAGATCAGCACCATCAGGCGCGTTTCAAGGCAGTCCTCAAGCTTGCGGATCGACGGCGCATCGTCCCAGGCATGACGCCGCGCCCAGCTTTTGACGGTGTCGTATTTGACCGCGAGTTCTTCGGCGATCTGCGCGAGGCTCCAGCCGCGCCAGTACAGGCTGCGCGCCGGGCGCACCCGTTCTTCGAGGGGCAGGGTGAGAGGGTCGGCAAGGATCGACATCGTCGGCGAGCCTAGCCGCGCCCTTTAGCCGACCGCTTCCCCCGGCTCTTGTAGAATATCTTTCTACAAGAGCGCCGCATTGAGGATACCGTCCGTCGAAGCAGCGTTGCAATCAAGGCCGGAAAGCTGCCTTCCGCTTCCGCCTACAATCGGGCAGTTCACTAATGCTTAACGGATTTTTCAGGACCTGACTTTGGTTAAGCGGAGTGTTGAAGCGAAAGTTTAACGACGGCGGTCCACCAAATAATTTACGAAGATCGGCCGCGTGCAATAATTAATAATTCTTTGACAGATATTATAATGATTCTGCCATTCTAACAGCTTCGGCCAGTGAGTCTGTTATCAATGCCCGCTCTCTTCGCCAAGCAAATGCACCGGATACCATCTTCTCGACTTGATAAAGTTCCTGCTTTTTGATCACACGGTACTTTGCCTTGGCACGGTAAAGCACGGGATCAGGTTCAAGCCGCCAATCGGGAAGCGATTTTCTAAGATTATTGAGTTTAGCTATGAGAGCGGCGACCGATTCAAATCGATCGTCGCGGCTAATATGGCAGCACTTCCTTACGACGGATGTCAACGCGGCTGGACACCAAGGGGGAAGGCTTTTCAATTGAATTAGTTTGCCATTTTTGATTTTGCCCTCAATGATAGATGTAGCAAAAAGTTGATTGTCCGGGGCTTTCAGGCCCAAATATTCGAGCTTCTCTTTTTCCGACAGCCATTCAGTCTCGTTGTAGGGTAGGTGCCCACCTAAAAGCTGATAGAGCACGAGGCCAAGTTGATAAATGTCACCTCGCTGATAAGCGCGGCTCGAATTTACTTCTTCGGGGGTGCGATAGAGCAACGAGTGACGCGAGCCTGTATCGGCGTAACCATTCTCGCCAACTCTCACGACCGAGCCAAAATCACCAATAACAAAGCGACCATCTGCATCGGAAAATAAATTGGAAGGCTTTAGATCCCGATGAATGTAGCCTTCACTATGAATAAAGCTTACGCCGCTAGCAATGTCCAACATGATATCAACGACTCGTTTTATGCCGGGCCGCTCAGCGGACAATACGTCGTCAAGATCTCCGTTTTCACAGAAGGGCGTGATGAAATAGGCATCGTCTGTGTCAATTGGCGCAGCATCATGTACCGCAAGGACATGTGGATGCGCGAGATTGCTTAGCATTGTGGGCTCAGCGTGAACGCCGTCCCCCCAATAGTAAAACTTAACGACAACCCTTCGGCCGAGAATTATGTTGGTTCCAATCAGCACAAAGCCATTGCCGCCTTTGACGTTGATACTATCAAAGTGGATCTTAGCTTCCAACTGATCGACCACTGCAGCCACGCTTGGCGTTAACACGCTCTTGTCTATAGGCATTAGTTTAACTCAGATCTTTGCCACTTTCCAAGCGGCTGCGCGATAAGCATCCGCCTGAAATTTTTTAATGGACTGAGGCGGTGTCGCGACGTTGCTCTTTTTCTGAAACGCTGACAGTGTTGGGGGGCTTACAAAACTCACTTCGACGTTAGAAAGCTGGAATAGCGTTTCAATTTTGAAAGTAATGCCACCTGCGGCTAGTTGGCCAGTGGCCTGCCGGGTCTTTATAACAAAACCTTCAACCCTATTCTCGTTAGCGAAGGCGTTGATTGCTTTCATAAAAGCGTGAAGAGACGCGACGTCTTCGTGATCATTAAGCGTGATCCTCTTTGTAGTGCAGTTCAGATGCTCGATATTATCGTCGGTGTCTGATTTAACGATCGCAAGGATTGCGTCCTTAGCTTTTATATCTACCCCGCAGATTATCACAGCTAGCACACTCCCTTTTTCAGAGGGCTCATCTGCCGTTAAAGTCGCGACACATTCAAGCCCGCGCTACCCGCTACGATACCTATCGTTCCATGGCGGTACAAATGAAGGGCAGTTTTCTAGATAGCGCTGAGTGAAGTCGAAACACCGCGAATGATGCATAGCTGACTTGGGGATCGGTGAACGAACGGCCGAAAACGCGCCTCTCCGCTTCGAAGCGGCCGGGCCGTTTCCCTCCCATCCCGGACATTCCTGGTGCGAAAATCAAAATTTCGCACCAAGCCTTGCTGTCTCCGATGCATAACCACCGTGTGATTGCCGGCTAACGCTCTCGTCTCTTGTAGAAAGCCATTCTACAAGACCGGCCGCTTGAGACTGCGGCTGTCTTAGTCCCTGTTCGATCCATCAACCGGCGCCCGGCGCGTCGCAATCGAACCGAGGATTTGCCACCATGGGCACTAAGAGCAAGCCGTTCCGCGCCTTCGTCGAAGGCGAGACCATCAGCGATGGGCGCAAGGTCACGCCCGAGATGATCGACGAATGCGTCGCGACCTTCGCGCCTGCGACCTATTCGCCGCGGATCAACCTCGAGCATGTCTCGGGATACAGTCCCGAGCCGCCCTTCAACGGCTATGGCGACGTCGTCGCGCTCGAAGCCAAGACCGACGACATCATCATCGCGGGCAAGAGTGAGAAGCGCCGCGCGCTCTACGCGACCGTCGAGGGCAACGACCAGCTGGTCGCGCTCGCCCGGGCCGACCAGAAGCCGTTCCCCTCGGTCGAGCTGACCCCCAATTATGCTGGCAGCGGAAAGTTCGGCATCATCGGCCTGGCCTTCACCGACACGCCCGCATCGATCGGCACTGAGCGCCTGCAATTCTCGCACCGCGCGCCTGGCAGCGTCTTTGCCTCGGGCACCGACGCCGTCGCTATAGAGTTCGAAGCGAAGCAGGCCGAACATGAGAAGGTCGACGGCATTGTGGACCGCCTGTTCGCGGCGGTTGCTGCCAAGTTCAAACCGGCCGAGCCGGTTACGCCTACGCCTGCCAACGACAATTTCGACCCCGCCGCGTTTGCGAGCGACATGCGGACGGCGTTCAGCGGCTCACTGGCCGCGGCGCTGAAGCCGGTCACCGAGGCCCATGCGTCGCTGCAACGCGAGTTCGCGACGCTGAAGACGAAGCTCGCGGCGACCGAGCAGCCGGGCTTCTCGCGCGCGCCGGCATCGGGGGCAGGGGACGGCGCCGTCACCGACTGCTGATCCGCCGCGCCCCGACCGCCCCGCCAGACCGCCCGCTCCACAGGAACCGCCCCGATGCTCAACGCTACCCGCAACAAGTACGACGCCTATACCCAGCAGATCGGCAAGCTGAACAACGTCGCCGACCCAAGCCGCTCGTTCGAGGTGCTGCCCGCGATCGCGCAGACGCTCCGCGCAAAGCTGAAAGGATCGAGCGACTTCCTGTCAAAGATCAACATCATCCCGGTCGTGGCGCAGGAGGGCGACAAGGTCGGCGTCGGCGTGAAGGGCACGATCGCCAGCCGCACCGACACGCGCAGCAAGGATCGCAGCCCCCGCTATCCCGGCGATCTCGACGAGACGCGCTACCGGTGCGAGAAGACCGACTTCGATACGCTCATCCGCTACGAAACGCTCGACGCGTGGGCGCATCAGCCCAATTTCCAGACGCTGCTGCGCGACGCGATCGTCAGCGCCAAGGCGGTCGACATCATCACGATCGGCTTCAACGGGCTGTTCGTGGCGCGGGATACCGATCCGGTCGCCTATCCGCTCCTCCAGGACCTCAACAAGGGGTGGCTCCAGCATATCCGCGAGGATGCGCCCGAGCGCCACGCCGCGGGCGGCGAGCTGAAGGCGGAGACGCGCGATGCGGACGGCGTCGTGACCGCAGCCGGCGCGATCTATGTCGGCGCGGGCGAGGTCGGCACCGAGGTCGACTACGTCAACATCGACGCGCTGGTGTTCGCCGGCATCGAGCTGCTGCACGAGAATTACCGTGAGGATACCGATCTGGTCGCGATCGTCGGCCGCGAGCTGGTCAACGACAAGTATTTCTCGATCGTCAACGCATCGGGCGACCGCGCGACCGAACAGCTGGCGCGCGACGTGCTGCTCTCGGACAAGAAGATCGGTGGGCTCACCGCGGTGCGCGTGCCGAAATTTCCGAAGAGCGCCATCCTCATCACCACGCTCGCGAACCTGTCGGTCTACGAACAGATCGGCACCGAGCGGCGCAAGATCGAGGACAACGCCAAGCGCGACCAGATCGAGAACTACGAGAGCGTAAACCATGCCTATGTCGTCGAGGACATGGGCAAGGCCGCGCTGATCGAGAACATCGTCATGGGCAAGTCGCCCGCCGCGCCCGCGCCGGCCGGCGGCTAACCCTTTCCCCCCGTTCCCGCCCCCACAGGACACGCCATGAGCTTCGCTCGACGCCAGGAACAAATCCTAGCCATGAAAGCGGCGTCTGCTCCTGCCTCCGGGGGCGGGCACATCCGTACCGCCGCGGTCGCCAAACCGGCCGCGGCGGACCAACCGCTTGTGCCCGCCGGCAACACGCCGGCCGCGCGCGCCGCGGCCACGATATCCATGCGGCTGCGGCATGACATGCAGCGGCTGAAACAGATCAAATCGATCGACCGCAAGGTCGCGGCCAAGCGCGAGATGCTGCCCGACTATCGCGCATGGTGCGACGGACTGCTCGATGCCGGCCGCGGAGCCGAGCCCGGCGCGCTGGAGCCGACCGGCGCGGATGACGTGCTGCCGACCATCATGGTCTGGTGCATGGACGTCGGCGACTGGTCGCGCGCGCTGACACTCGCAGGCTTCGTGCTGCGCTTCTCGATCTCGATGCCCAAGCGGTACGAGCGCGACGCCGCCACTCTGGTGCTTGAGGTCATCGCCGACGCCGCGCTCAAGACGCAGGTAAGGGGCGAAGCTTTCCCGATCGACGTTCTGGAAGTCGTCGAACTGCTGACCGACGGCATCGATATGCACGACCAGCCGCGCGCCAAGCTGTTCAAGGCGATCGGCGCCGAGCTGATCCGCGCGGCGGGCGCGTCCACCGGTGACGCGATCGTACCGACGATTGAGCGCGCGACGGCAATGCTGACGCGCGCGCAGGATCTGCATGACCGGGTCGGCGTGAAGGCGATGCTGCGCGGTCTCGAAAAGGCGAAGATCGCCGCCACGAAATCTGAGGCCGGCGACATCGCCGGCTGAACCAAGCTCGCCCCCGGCGCTCGGGGACGGATCACGCGAGACGGGAGGCCTTCGGGCCGCAGGGCCGTCGCTCGACCTGATCCCCACCCCCGTGAAATTGAGGACCGTCCCCATGACCATCATCGCGACCGTCCTGCCTGACGAGGATACGCCAGCCCCGGCGCTAATCGTCAACGACGGTTTCTTCCCCGACATCGACCCAGCCATGTTCCGCGAGCAGCACCGAATCCGCGACGCGGTTACGGCAGCGCGGGCGCGCGAGGCGCTGATCGCGGGTATCCTGACGGTCGGGCGGGACCTTGCGGACTGGTCGGCCGGACAACGCGCGGCGGGGATCGTTCGGTTGAATGGTGTGCCCGCGCCGACGATCGACGGCATCAGCACGCTGGTGCTGCTCTATCGCCGTGCCGTGTTCACCGCCGCCAAGGCCGAAGTCGTCGAGCGGTATCGCGACGTGGATCTGACCGGCGCCGGGCAGCGGAAGGCGGAGGATCTCGACCCCAGCGTCGCCGAGCTGCGCCGCGATTCCCTGCACGCCATTCGCGACATGCTCGCGGTGACGCGCACCTGTGTCGAGCTGATCTGATGACGACGCTCGACACCGTTCGCGCGCGCGACGGCGACACGCTCGATGCACTGATCTGGCGCGAACGCGGGCTCGGTCCTGCCGATCTGCCGGCGGTGCTTGCTGCCAATCCGGGCATCGCGGCGCTCGGTCCGATCCTGCCCAAAGGCCTGTCCATAAACCTCCCCGCCATCGCCGCGCCGGCCGTCGCCGTGCGCACCGATGTCGTCAACCTGTGGGACTGACGATGCACAAGCTCCTTCATGACCTGGCCGAAGGGCTGATCGCCTTTCTCGGGTCGCTCGTCCCGCCCGCGCTCGGGTCGATCGTCAGCATGCTGTATGATCCGGATCTGACCTGGGCGCAGCGCGCGACCCAGCTTTGGGTCGGCGTCGTCGTTAGCTATTTCGTCCAGCGGGCGGCCGGCGCGGTCTACCCGTTCCACCCCTTCGTCCTGCAGGCGCTCGGCTTCATGTTCGGGATGGTCGCCTTCAAGACCGCGCCCGCTTTCGTCGCCGGCTGCGCGACCGCGGCCGGCGAGCTGCCCGGTATCGTCCGCGACCGCCTGATCGGCTTGCTCCCCACCAAGAAGGAGAAAAAGTGATGCCGAACCCCGGCACCGCCTCACCGGCGCGCACGGCCCGCAAGACGCTGATCGGCGTCGTCGGCCTCGGGCTGGTGTGGGCGATGGACAAGCCGCTGCTGCCCAGCCTGGCCAAGGATATCGTCGAGCAGATCAACGAGAAGTTCCGGACCGAGACGCGCGCCGGCCGCATCCTCGGTGCCGTCGCCGTGTTCGACGGGGCCAAGAACCCCGTCGAGCAGCTGAAGGCCGGCAAGCTGCTGATCGGCTACCGCTACACCTTCGTGCCGCCCCTGGAGGCGCTCGGGCTCGAGCAGGAGATCTCCGACGAGTTCTTCGCCGACTTCGCCAGCCTCGCGGGCGGCAACTGACCCGCTCCCCCTGATCCCCCGAACGAAAGGCTGACGCGATGGCGTTCCCCAGCAAGCTCAAACAGACGATGATGTTCAACGACGGCGAGGCCTTTGTCGGCGAAACCGTTTCGATCACGCCGCCCAAACTCGTCCGCAAGTTCGAGGACTATCGCGCGGGCGGCATGGGCCGCGCGGTCAAGGTCGACATGGGCGGGGAGGCGCTGGAAATGGAGGCGACCTATGGCGGCCCCATGCGCCAGATCCTGCGCCAGCATGGTATGCTCAATATCTCGGGCGTCCAGCAGCGCTTTGTCGGCTCGTTCCAGAACGACGACACCGGTGCGGTCGACGTGGTCGAGATCGTCACCCGTGGCCGCCACGAAGAGATCGACATGGGCGAATGGAAGCCCAGCGAGGACACCGAGTTCAAGGTCAAAAGCCAGCTCAGCTATTTCAAGCTGACGTGGAACGACGTCGTCGAGGTCGAGATCGATGTGCTCGGCATGATCGAGGTCGTGGGCGGCGTCGACCTGATGGCCGCGCACCGCACGGCGCTCGGTCTTTAGGCCCCGCACCACCAACGCCGCCCCGCCGCGAACCGAACCCAAGGACTGACAAGATGAACGACCAGAACGACACGCCAAACTCCGCACACGCCGTCCCCGGCGACGTCACGCTCGAATACGATATTGTCGTGGCCGACAAGGTCGTGCTGCCGGCCGGCACGCTGATCCATGTGCGAAAGCCGATGGGCGGCGCGCTGCGCGGCGCCAATCTCGGCGGACTGGTGCGGATGGATTACAACCAGGTCGCGCTGGTCGCGCCGCGCGTGCGCCTGGCACGCGCCTGCAACCTGTTCGCGATGCGTCGTCACCCCTGCTTCCGTGGTGTTCCAGTGATCGCCGCCGCTGCCCCGAGCCGCGCGCGCCTCGAGCGCCGTATGCGCCAGCGCCGCCTGGCGAAGGTCGTCGTCGCGATTGCGTTGGCCGTGATCTGGGTTCCGGTCGCGATCGTCATGCTGGCCGCCGGCATGGCGGATCGGCGCGGCTGATGGTGCAGCACATCCTCCACGGCTTCGGCATCGGACTGTTCATCAGCGGGGGCGCGATTGCGCTCGGCGTCATCGTCGCATCGATTGCGCCGCAGTGGCAGCGCATCTGCCGCCTAGCGCTCGGCGAGGTTGCACCGAGCAGCACACCGCTCTTGGCGAAACGCTTTCTACAAGAGCGGACGCTGGCGCGCCCGCTCGATCGACCCGCAGCAGGAGGTTTAGTATGATGATCAGCGCCGCTGCCTCCGAAGCTGACCAGTCTGCGCCGCGATCACAACCGAGCAACCGTTCCCAAAAGCGGGAACAGCGCGGCTTGCCGATCGAAATGCCGCGGATGATGGGTCTTCAGACCGCCTACGAAATTCTCGGGGGAAAGAAGGCGCTGGCGGATGCCCTCGGCGTCTGCGTCCGAAGCCTGAACCACAAGCTCAACGCCGACCGTGGTGTGTCGAACCTCGACCTGTTCGTCACCGCCAAGACGCTCGAAACACGCGGCACGAAAATGCTGGAGCATGCCGCAAAGCTGCGTGCGGTGCTGGCCGATAACCAGGTCGCGCGGCGATGAGTGCGAGAGCGCTTGTGCGCCAGGCGGACCTTACGCGGATTCTTCGCGTGGCTGCGAAGGTCGGCATCCCCGTACGTGTCGAGATCGAGCCCGGCCGCATTGTCGTCACGACCGGGGCAGGGGTCATGCCTGCCGGTGCGAACAGCCTGGACGAGATGTTCGCGTGAAGCGGCGTTGGCTACCGAAGCATGTCAGCACGTTCCGCGACCGGCATGGGAAGGCCCATTACCGGTATCGCCGCACGGGCTTCGTCACCTATTATTTCAAGAACGAGCCGGGGACCGACGCGTTTCTGGCGGAACTGCGCGCGTGCAACGACGGCGTCAGCGCCCCGGAGATCGAAGCCGGCGCCAACCGCGCCGCCGTCGGCACGTTCGACGACCTGCTCTCCCGTTACTACCGTTCCCCCGACTTCCTCGATCCAGGCGAGCGCACGCGCGTCGTCTATCGCGGCACGCTGGAGCGCTGGCGGGCACGCAGCCGCAAGGGGCGGCGATACGGCGAGATCATGGTGCGCGAGTTGCAGCCCCGCCACGTCGAGGCGATGCTCGCGGAACTGCTGCCGCATCGGACGTCAGCGAACATGCTGCGCAAGCGGCTGTCGGCGCTGATGAAGTTCGCCATGCGCATCGGCATGGCCGGATCGAACCCGGTCATCGTCACACGACCCTTCAAGGTCAGCGGGGGCGGGTTCCATAGCTGGACCGAGGAAGAGATTGCCGCCTACGAACGGCGTCACGCGATCGGTACGGTCGCGCGCCTGGCGTTCGATCTGATGATCTGGACGGGCCAGCGCGGCGGCGATGCCCGGAAGATGGGGCCCGCCAGCGTCCGCGACACCCGGCTCGAACTGACGCAGGAAAAGACGAAGGTCTTCGTGTCGCTGCCGATTATGCCTGGCCTGGCGGAATCGATTCTCGCGACGCCGACGGTCGGCGCGTTCTTCGTCGTCACCGAGTTCGGCAAGCAATTCTCGGTAAAGGGCTTCGGCAACAAATTTCGCCAGTGGTGCGACGAGGCCGGCTTGCCGAATTGCTCGGCACACGGGCTGCGCAAGGCCGCCGCGCGGCGCTTCGCGGAGGCGGGCTGCTCCAATCAAGAGATCAAGGCGTGGACCGGTCACACGACCGACAGCGAGGTCTCCCGGTACACGGCAGCGGCCGACCAGCGCACGCTTTCCGACACCGCTGCCGAAAAGCTTTTGGCTAACCTTGCGGAAAGGTTAGCCAAAGATTCCGCTAAGGCACTGAAAATACAGGAAAATAAATGATGTTTGGTGCACCCGACTGGATTCGAACCAGTGGCCTCTGCCTTCGGAGGGCAGCGCTCTATCCAGCTGAGCTACGGGTGCCGGTGACATGCGCCTAGCAAAGGCCGGGGCGGGGCGCTAGCCGTTTTGATGCGGGGGCGTCACTTCGTCTGCGGGACGCCTGGGACGGCTTTCCCCTTTGGCGGGGGCGTCTTGGGTTTGAAGGCGCAGAGATCGCTGACGATGCACCGCCAGCATTCGGGCGTCCGTGCCTTGCAGACATAGCGGCCATGCAGGATTAGCCAGTGATGCGCGTGGAGGCGGAAGGGGTGCGGCGTCGCCTTGTCGAGTTTCAGTTCGACCGCGAGCGGGGTCTTGCCGCGCGCGAGGCCGGTGCGGTTGCCGACGCGGAAGATGTGCGTGTCGACCGCGAAGGTCTCCGCGCCGAACGCGACGTTCAGGACGACGTTGGCGGTCTTGCGCCCGACGCCGGGCAGGCGTTCGAGCGCGTCGCGATCGTTCGGGACCTCGCCGCCATAGTCGTCGATCAGCATCTGCGAGAGCGCGATGACGTTCTTCGCCTTGGTGTTGAACAGGCCGATCGTCTTGATGTGGCGCTTGAGTTCGTCGAGGCCGAGCGCGACCATCTTGGCGGGCGTATCAACCTCGCGGAAGAGCGCGCGCGTGGCCTTGTTGACGCCGATGTCGGTCGCCTGCGCGGACAAGGCGACCGCCACGACGAGCGTGTACGGATTGACGAATTCGAGCTCGGTCTCCGGGTGCGGATCGGCCTCGGCCAGACGCGCGTAGAACGCGATGACGTCCGCCTTTTTCACAGCCCGAGCACGTCGCCCATCCGGTAGCGCCCGGCGGGTTGGCCGGCGAGCCAGATCGCCGCGCGGACCGCCCCGCGCGCGAAGATCGAGCGATCGTCGCCGCGGTGGTTGAGTTCGATCCGCTCGCCTTCGCCGGCGAAGATCACGCTGTGGTCGCCGATCACCGACCCGCCGCGTAGCGACGCGAAGCCGATCGTGCCCTCGGTCCGGGCGCCGTGCAGGCCTGCGCGGCTGTCGACGCGCAGTTCGGCGAGCGACGATCCACGGCCCTTGGCGGCGGCGTCGCCGAGCAGCAGCGCGGTGCCGGACGGCGCGTCGACCTTGTGCCGGTGGTGCATCTCGACGATCTCGACGTCCCAGTCCGCGCCGAGCCGCGCCGCGGCCTCGCGGACCAGGATGCCGAGCAAGGTGACGCCGAGCGAGGTGTTGCCGGTCTGGAGGATGGCGATGTCGGCGGCGGCGGCGTCGATCATCGACTGGTGTTGTGGTGACAGGCCGGTCGTGCCGATGACGATAGCGGTACCAGCGGCGCGCGCGGCGGCAAGATGCGCCTCGATTGCGGAGGCCGTCGAGAAATCGACGAGAACGTCGGCGCTGCGGGCGAGCGGGGTCGGATCGTCGCCGGCATCGACGCCGCCCGCGAGCGAGGCGCCCGCGGCTTCGATCGCGTCGACGATCGCGCGGCCCATGCGTCCGGCGCTGCCGTAGATGCCGATCGAGGTCGTTCCGCTGGGGGGCGGGGCGAGTTGGGGCGCGTGCGTCTGCATGCCCGCGCTTTGCACCAAGTGGCGGTTTGGGGACAGGGGGCAGCGGCAGCCCGAGGCAATTTCTCCGCGAATGATGGCAGGGCCAGCGGCCCGATCTGCGGGCCGGACTGGCGTCAGCGACGCGCGATCAGGTCCCGGACGAGGTCCAGGTCGGCGGGTTTGTCGACATCGACCGCCGCCAGACCGAACGGGGTCGAGACCGCCGCCGCGTTCAACCCGGCGAGGCGCCCCAGATGCGCGATCGCGGCCACCAGCGTCAGGCGTCCCGACATGTAGCGGAGTAGCGTGCCGAGCCCGAGCCGGCGGACGATCCGCCACGGGCGCTTACGATCTGCCTCGACCTGCGCCCACAGATCGAGCGCTGCGACGGCGCGCGGCGTGGCGAAGTGGAACAGGTTGCACCCCGACCAGGCGCCGTCGGCGAAGCGGAGATAGGTGCGGCGCGTGCCGGGAGCCGCAGATTCGATCACGTCCTGGCGTGCGAGCAGCGCCGCGACGTCGGCGTCCGCGGGCGCGTCGGCGAGAAAGCGCGTGATCCATTCGGGCTGGAGCAGCGCATGATCCGCCGTCGTGACCACCAGCGGCGTGCCGAGTGCCTCGATACCGTCGCGCACGCTGCGGCTGGGGCCCGACGCGGCGGTCAGGACGGTGAGGCCGAGCGCGCTCGCCGCCGCGCGGACGGTGTCTTCGGACACCGAGACCGCGATGTGCGTCGCGCCTGCATCGCGCAGTGCCTGCGCGACACGGGCGAGCAGCGTCTGGCCGTCGAGCAGGATCAGCGCCTTGTGCGCGACGCCGGCATAGGCCGCGACCGGATCGACGCCGCCGCGCGAGCCGGCGAGGATCAGCGCGTTGATGGGCTTGGTCATGGCGTCGTGGTGCCTGTCTGCGACCGCGCGCGCCAGACGCGCCAGAACACGCCGGGCGCCGCGAGGATGGGATGCTTCTCACGCCACGGGGTCAGCGGCACGGCGACGCCGGTGTGCCGTTCGACCTTCCATAGGCCGTAGCGTGCGGCGCCCTCGAAGGTGAAGGCGGCGCGCACCAGGCGGGCGATATTGAGCGGTTTGCCGGCGCGACGTCGGCGCGCCCAGGCCTGCTGCAGCGCGGCGCGCCTGGCTGGCGGCAGATAGGGTCGCAGCACGCCGGCCTCGTCGCGAAACGCGATGCCGTCGGCGGTCCAGGCGAGCGGCAGGAGTTCGTCGTAGCGTGCCGGATCGAAGCCGAGGATCTGCCCCTCGCGCCCCTTGCGTTCGACGCGGAGTTCGGCGGCGTAGGTCTGGCGGAACAGCGCGCGCCAATAGGTGTCGGCGGTACCGCTCGCGGGGCCGAGCGCTGCGGCGAACCGCGCGGCGGACCGCGCCGCATCACCGATCGCCGCCGCCACCTGGGTCGCGATGGCGGAGTCGCGGACCCAGACGAGTGCGGAGGGCTGCACGAACCGGGTCCAGATCGTGGTGTCGAGCGTCCGCGCGGCCGCGGCCTTGGCGAAGGTCGCCAGCCGCATCGTCGCGATCTTCGCGCGCACCGTCTCGCCGTTGTGTGTGAATTCGCGGTAGCTGACGGTCGGCCACATGCCCCGCTCGGGTGGGCCTGCGGTAAGGACGTAGAAATCGAGCACGCCCTCGATGAGGCCCGTGCGCAGGTTCGAGCCATAGAACAGCACCGCCAGCGTGTCGGCCGACCCCGCCGCCAGCACCGAGGCGACGTCTCGGACTGCGGCGATGGTGGGAACGTGCAACTGGCGGCGGACAACGTCGCCAAGCGTGATCACGGGACGACGAAGCTGAGCGCGCGCGCTTCGCGGACGATCAGGTCCCCGCCGGCATAGACTTCGCCGTCGAGGATGAAGCCCGAGTCGATCGACAGGTCGAAGCTTGGCGAATCGATCCGGTGATAGCCGGCGCGATCGAGCCATGCGGCGGGCGAGCCAGCCACGATCAACGGCGTCGCGGCGGCAAGCCAGCGCGGTGGCGCATCGACCAGCAGAGTCTTCAGCCCGCCCCGCGGCACGCCGAAGGGACGGATCCCGATCGGCATGCGCTTCAGCGTCGAGGCAAGGAGGATGTAGCGGGCGCGATCGGTTTCGGCATTCTTGCCGGCGGCATGCACGCCCTCGTCGCCGCGGGACTGGAAGCGGATCCGCATGCGGTTGCCCGCGCGCCACGCGCTGTTCGCGCCGCCGAACAGCGTCTGCAGGATCGCCCAGCACAAAGCGAGCCCGACCGCGACGCCGTTGAAGGCGCCTGCGCGGTGCGTGCGCTGGGCGAGCGCGGTGGCGTCGACGAACGCGCCTGCCCCGAACAGGAAGCCACAGAGCTTCGCGCCGCTGTCCTTGCGGATCACCTCGACCGGGCTGCGCAACTTGACCCGGCCGTGGCGGGCCGCGGTCAGCGCTTGGTCGAGCGTCCAGCTGTCGGGGATGCCGAGATCGAGCGCGAGCGCGTTGGTCTTGCCCGAGGGGACGATCGCCACGCGGGGAGCAGCCCCCGTCCAGACGCGCGCGGCGGCGGTCATCACGTCGCGGATCGTGCCGTCGCCGCCGTCGATCACGAGCAGTTCGATGCCGTGCCGCGCAAAGTCGGTGAGCACCTCGGCCAGCTCGTCCTGCGTCCGCGGGGTGACGGCGAGCACCGTGCCCGACAGGAACGGCTTGGTCGCCTCGACGCTGCTGCGGTTGCGGTGGCTCTTGGGGTTGCAGATGATTCCGGTGCGGATCTTCGCGGCGGCCTCGCGCGGGTTCACGCTGGCCCGTTCGGTTGCCGCCGAATCGAACATGCCCTCGGGCAACCACGCGGGTGCCGCGGGAGGGGTAAGCGATTGCCTGCCAAAGGCATCAAAGTTCGAAACAGCATCAGCCACGTTATAGAGATACCCGTCACGGTAAAGAACCGCTACAATTTTGTGTCAATAAGATTTCCGTTCCGCGTCGATCGCGGTCCGGGCGAACATTAGCCGCGATACCGCATCTTCATCCGTATGACTGCGCCGGACGCGGGCAGGGCGGTGCGGACCGCGTCGAACGACGGCAGCCCGACCGAGGTCGGCGCGTCGTTCGAGAAGCCGAAGCCCTCCTTGGGCACGAACAGCGTCCGGTTGAACTTATGGTCGCCATTCTCGTCGTGATATTGCGCGACCGCATAGTGTCCGGGCTTCAGCCAGAAGCAGGCGCGCGGTTTGGCCGCCGAGACGCGCGCACGCCCCACCTTGGCGCCCTTTGCCAAAAACCGGGACTTGTCATCGGGATAGATCGCGAAAGCGACCTCGCCCTGGCTATTGCGCAGCGTCGTTGCCTCCAGGATCAGCTTTGCGGCACCGTTCCCCGGTGTGCCCTCGCACGTCTCGGCAGCGCGGGCATGGGTCGGCGCGATGGCCGCCACAGCGCCGAGCGCGATAAGGAATCCGTAGTTCATCGGCAGACCAAGACCCGAAAATAGTGGCGATAGAGCGGCGCGCAGATGACATTTGCGACGTGAACGAGGCGTTTATCGCAGCCCCCACGCTCGCGGTGTCGCGGCCGGGTCAGGTCTCGCGGGGTACGCGCGTTATGCGCGCGGCGGCAAATCCCAGCAGGATCGCGACCGCCACCGACCCGACCGCGACCGCCACCGCGACGCCGGTCGAATCATAGGTGGGCATGAGCATGAACGCAGTGACGAACAGCAGGACCACGCCGACCGCGCGAATCGCGAACACCGTGCCAGCGCGGTGGAGCGCGGTCATCACGGTATCGAGGCTGACGGTGGCGAGGTCGAAACAGCCGGCAGCGGCCAGCCACAACAGGACCGGATACGCGCCGCCGAACGATTTGCCGCCGACCAGCTTCAAGATCGGCTCGCCGACCAAAGCGACGATCGCCAGGATCACCAGCGCCGCCGCGGTGCTGGCCAGCATGGTGCGCATCAGGATGCGCCGCAGCCGCGAGGGTTCGGCGGTACGGACCGCGCGGACGATCTCGGGGAAGGCGGCGCGCGACAGCATCTGCGATAATTTGGCGAGCGCCTGCGCCAGCTGCGTCGCAAGCCGGAACGCGCCCGCCGCCGCGGGGCCGATCAATGCACCGACCAGCAGCAACGGGATCTGCTTGCTCGACAGCCCGAGCGTCGCGCTGGCGTTGGTGCTGAGCGAGAAGCGGACGATGCCGGGATTTTCGTCGCGCAGCTGTCGCCACGCGCCGCGGCCACGCGCGAGCAGGCCGAGGTCGCCGCTGCGTGCGACCATGATCCAATAGGTCGCCGCGGTCACGATCTCGGCGATCGCCCACGCCAGCATGAAGCCGCGGATGGTCGGCGCAAACAGCATCGCCGCGCCCGCGCCGACGAACCGCATGATCGGCGTCATGCTGTCGGCCAGCGCGGACAGCGAGAATTTGTCGCGCAGGCGCAGGATGCCGAGCGGGGTCGAGCGGATCGTGACGAGCTGGACCACGGTGAACATCAGCGTGTCGCGCATCAGGTCGGGCGGGATGCCGAAGCGGTCGCTCCATACCCACAGGATGACGACGCTGAGCGCTGCCCCAACCAGCGCGCTGCACAGGTCGAGCACGGCCGAGAGCCGGAGCAATCGCGCGAGCCGGGGCGTGTCGCCATGCTGAATCGGCTCGACGCCATATTGGACGATGATCTGCCAGGTCTGGAAGCCGACGAAGGTCGCCAGCGCCTGCGCCGCGCCGCTGATCAGCGCGAACCGGCCGAAATCGACCACGCCCAGCGTGCGCGTCGCAAAGCCAAGGTAGAAGAGCGACAGGACCGCCAGCACGCTGCGACTGGCGAGCAGCCAGCCGAGGTTGCGCGCCGCCGCCCGGAAAATCCCGGTCGTGCCCGCGCGTGCCGGTGCATCCGCCGGAGCCGGAGAAGGAGCGGGGTCCTGAACCATCTGCGACCGGCCCCTAGAGCGCGACAGCGAGTGCGGCAAGGTTGCGCAGGGCGGGCGGGGTGCGCGGAGGTGACAAAAGGGCAGGCGGCTCCTAGACCGCGCGCGATCGGGCGGCAGCGCCGCCGTCATGCGAGGGATCGTTCGTCATCTGCGGAATTGCCGGCCTTTATGCGCGGGGTGGCGGTGCCGTTTCGCCCCGCCTCGTCACCGCGCCCCTGATCACCGCGCAGTGCGACGCGATCCTGCACCGCGGTCCCGACGATCAGGGCGTGATGACCGATGGCGACTTCGGCTTCGGGATGCGCCGGCTGAGCATCATCGACATCGAAGGCGGGCACCAGCCGTTCCACTCGCCCGACGGCCGCTATGCGCTTGTCTTCAACGGTGAAATCTACAATTTCCGCGAACTGCGGCGCGAGCTGCAGGCGCTGGGGCGGGTGTTCGAGAGCGCGGGCGATACCGAGGTCATCCTCGCCGGGTACGAACGCTGGGGCGACGACGTCTGGGCGAAGCTCGACGGCATGTTCGCGGTCGCGGTTTGGGATACGCATGCGCGTCGGCTCACGCTGGCGCGCGATCCCGTCGGGATCAAGCCGCTTTATTATACCGATCAGGCCGCCGGGTTCGCGTTCGGTTCCGAACTCAAGACGCTGACCTTGCTCCCGGGGATGGCGTTCGACGTCGACGCCCGCGCGCTCCACGATTATTTCAGCTTCGGCCATGTTCGCACGCCGCGCTCGATCTACGCGCAGGTCCGCACGCTGCCGCCGGGGCATGTGATGACCGTCGAGGCGAGCGGCACGCCGACGATGCGCGCCTATTGGACGGCCGCCTATCATCCGGCCGAGCCGCGGTCCGAGGCGCAGTGGATCGAGCAGTTCCGCGATCAATGGCTCGACACGATCGGCAAGCAAATGGTTGCGGACGTCGATGTCGGCGCGTTCCTGTCGGGCGGCGTCGATTCCTCCGCGGTGGTCGCGGCGATGGCGCAGGTGTCGGATCGCCCGGTGCGCACGTTCACGATCGGCTTTCCCGATCCGCGCTTCGACGAATCGCCGCATGCCGAGGCGATCGCGCGGCATCTTGGCTGCAACCATGTCACGCGGACGCTCGAACTGGCGGAGGCGCAGGCGATGCTGCCCGAAGTCCAGCATTGCTATGACGAGCCGTTCGCCGATCCGTCCGCGGTGCCGACCTGGTATGTCAGCCAGATCGCCGCGCAGGAGGTGAAGGTCGCGCTGTCGGGCGATGGCGGTGACGAGCTGTTCTTCGGCTACAAGCGGCATGCGACCGAACGCCGGATCGGGGCGTTGCCCGCACCTTTGCGCAAACTTGCGCGCGCGCTCGATGCGGTGCCGACCTTGCCGTCGCGGCATGCGAATGCGGTGTTGCAGCGCTGGCGCAAGACGACGGGCAGCGCCGCACTCCCGAACGGCGTCGCGCGGTTCTTCGCCAAGACGCAGATCACCAACGAAGCCTTCCGCCGCGAGATCTTCTCGGCCGACTTCCTCGCCGAGGAAGAGGGCGGGATCGCCGCGCTGGTCGCGGAATATTTCCCCGATCCCGCCGCGATCTCGACCGACACGCTCGAGCAGTTCGGGCTGGCGGATCTCGCGCTCAACCTGCCCGGCGCGATGCTGACCAAGGTCGACCGTGCCAGCATGGCGCATTCGCTCGAGGTGCGCGTGCCGATGCTGGGGCAGGGGATGGTCGACCTCGCGCTGTCGATGCCCGCGGACATGAAGCTGCACGGCAAGATCGGTAAATACGTGATCCGTCAGGCGATCGCGCCGTGGCTGCCCGGGGGGATCCTCGATCGGCGCAAGCAGGGCTTCCAGATGCCGCTCGCCGCGTGGTTCGCGGGCGATTTCGGCGCCTATGCCGAACAGCTCTGGCGCGAGAGCGGTGTGCGCGAGCAGGGGATGTGGCGCGCGGGCGCGGTCGACAAGGTGTTCGCGGATCACCGCGCGGGGAAGCGTGACTACAGCCGGTTCCTGTATGCGCTGGCGATCTACTGCCTGTGGTGGATCGGCCGGCCTATCCCCCTTTCCGTTCGTGCTGAGTAGAGACCGAGTAGCTCCGTAAGGAGCATGTCGAGGGCTCGTATCGAAGCATGGGTTCCGCCCGCCAGCCTGTCCTTCGATACGCCGTCTCGATACGCCGCCTTCGGCGACTACTCGACAGCTACTCAGGACGAACGGACGGGGGTTAGCTCAAGCCAGCCAACTCACCAGCGTCTCGCCCTTGGCTTTCCGCAGCATCGCCTGCACCAGCCGCACCATATGCACCACGAGCGAGATCGCGGTCCACGCCGCCACGCCGATGATCCCCCAGTCGGGCCGCATCACCAGCAACCCCGCGAACAGGATCACCATGTTCGGGTTGCGCCGCGCGGTGATCAGCCGGAACCAGCTGTCGAACCGCTCCCACACATGGATGTGCATCCCGAACCGGACGATGAACGCCCCCTCGATCAGCCGTTGCGCGACATAGCCGAACAGCATCGTCCCGATCACCGCCCAGAACACGCCGTCCTCGAGCGGCCGACCGTACGGCGCGCATCCCGCCGCCCACGCCCACCACCAGAACGGCGGATGGACCAGGTCGACGCCGTGATCCCACGCATTGCCGAGCTTGGACGAGGTGATCGTGCACCGCGCGAGCTTCCCGTCGACGGTGTCGAGCACCATGAAGAACAGTCCCGTCGCGAGCCCTGTCCAGAACCAGCCATACCAGAACGCCACGGTCGCGACGATGCACAGCACCGACCCGAGCGCGGTCACCTGGTTCGGCGTGATCCCGGCGCGCGCGCAGACGCGCGTGATCGCCAGCGCCCATTCGGGCCACAGATATTTGGTCAGCAGGTCGGTGACGCCCTTATAGGCACCGACATAGCTCGCGCGCTCGATCGCGGGCACCGCGGCGGGGGTGAGCAGTTCGGCGAACGGCCGCTCGCGCTTGCGCAGCGCCTCGTTGAGGATGCCCTCCTCGGCCTCGGCTGCGATCACCGTGAGGCCGCTCACCAGCGGCGCCTCGCCGAGCATCGCCGCGGTCATCCGCGCGCGCTCGTCGGCGTCGCGGACATGCGCGAGAACGGGGACGCCGGTGCGCGTGACGACCGTGCCGGGCCGGGTCTTCAGATGCGCGATCCATACCGGGTCGAACGCATAAGCGAGGTTGGCGAGGATGACGGGGCCCGTGTCGCCCGCATCGTCGGTTGCCAACCCCTGCGAGACGCCGATCCGACGGATCCGCTCGGCATTGGTCATGCCCCAGAGCAGCGTGTCGTTCGCCCGGACGGTGCGGAGCGCTGGCGTGGGGGCTGTAGAATCTACCATGCGGCACCCGTTAGCCGATCTGGTCGTGAAAGCGAGAGGGGAGGGGTAGAACGGGGTTTCCCCAGGGCACCACCCCGGCGAATGCCGGGGTCCAGTTGGGGAACGTTGCTAACGATGGACGACGCGCCGTTACTCAGGACGTTCCAACTGGGCCCCGGCCTTCGCCGGGGTGGTGGCGGTCTATCGAGAGGGCGTGGTTTCCAACACGCGAACGATTTCCGCCGCTGCCCGCGCCGCGCCGCCCTCCACCGCGCCGAGTGACTCACCGGCGAACGCCGCCTGAACCGCCGCATACTCCGCGTGCAGCAACGCGGCGCGATCGAGAGCTCCCACGACGTCCGCGACGTCATCGACCACCTCGCCGCACGCCCACATCGCGTAGTTCGGATCGCCCTTCCACGCCGCCCCGCCTGCGTTGAGAAACACGCAAGGCCGCGGCCGCATCAGGAACTCGATCACCTGGCTCGACGTGTCGCCGAGATAGACGTCCGCGACGCCGGTATAACTCCCGTCGACCATCGCGAAGCCGTCAATGTCGCAGTGCACGTGCGGCAAGCCGCCGATCTCGCGCATCAGGTCCGCTACCTCGGGCGCCTTCTCGACCAGGCGCTGATGCGGCGCGAAGATCAGATTGTAGCGCCCGTCCGCGACGATCCGCCGCACGACCTCCGCCCCCCAGCGCCACCAGGACGAGCGATGCTGTTGCCAGTGCGGCGTGTACAGCACCACCGGCCGCGTATCCGCGAACGGCGGCGCGGCGTGCGTCCAATGCGTGAAATCCGCCTTCACATAGCCGGTCGCGACGAACCGGTCGGGGGCGAATCCGCGATCGAGATAAGTCTGGCGTTCCCGCTGGCTCGGCACCAGCGTCAACGCCGCCGCGCGCCGGCGCGGGTCGTCGCGCGCGCTCATCGAGCCGACGCCGTGGGAGGTCTTGACGAACTTGGCGCGCATCGGAAACAGCCTCGGAAGCCACAGGCTCGTCTGTTCGGCGCACACCACGACGCGTGCGCTGCGGAGATAGGGGAGCAACCGTACCAGCATCGGGATCTTGGCCGGCAGCACGGGATTGCGCCCCGTGCCGTCGTCGGCGACGCGGCGGAAGCCCGGCACGCGGCGGATACGCACGCTGGAAAAGGGGGCCGTCCACCGGGTCAGGAGGCTCTCATGGACCGAGGTGCTCACCCACAGGTCGATCGGCACGTCTGAGGTGGCGGCGAGCGCCTCGACGATCGGATAGAGATGCGGGATCAGCAGCGTCTCGCCGAGAAACAGGAACGCGACCTTGCCTCTGGGAGGGGCGCTGGTCATGGCCGGTGATCGCGTTCCCACAGCGCGATATCCTCGGGCCGGTCGATCTCCTGCCAGTGCGCGCCGGTCGCGATCCGCACCGCCGTCACGCCAGGCCCCTGCGCGACGCGCGCGACGACGGCGTGGTGATAGGCGTGGATGCCGTTCTCCTCGCCGATCACCGCGCGCAACGCCTCGGCATAGGCGCCGCCGCCGTGCGACACGATCAGCCCGAGCGAGCGATCGGTCGCCTCATGCCCGACGAGATGCTTGCCGACCGCGATAACGCGGGTCCCGTCGGCCTCGACCAGCATGTCGTCGAGCCCGGCGTCGACCAGCGGCTCGACGAGCAGCGCCACGCCCCCCGTCTCGCCGCCAAGCGCGGTGCGCAGGATCGGCGGGTCGAACACGGTGTCGCCGTTCATGAGCGCGAACGGCGCGTCGAGATAGGCGCGCGCCGCCCAGACGCTGCCGATGCTGTTCGCGCTCGACCAGAACGGGTTGAAGACCAGTTCCGTCGGCAGGCCGCCGTCATGCGCGTGCAGGTGCGCGTCGATCTGGTCGATCCGGTAGCCGCCGATGATCACCGCGCCGTCAAAGCCCGCGGCGGCGACCGCGTCGAGCTGGTGATCGAGGATCGCGCGTCCGCCGACTTCGACCAGGCATTTGGGCGTGGTGAGCGTCAGTGGCAGCAACCGCGATCCGTGGCCCGCGGCAAGGATGATGGCCTTCATGGGGTGCGCCTCTACGCGGCAAGTGTGGCAGGAAAATGCAGTTGCGCGCCGTTCTCCCGCCTCCGGGGAGAGAGCGTTATCGCTGGACGCTCTCGCTGTCCGCCCGCGACCAGCCGCCGCCCATCGCCTGGTATAGCGTCACATAGGCGGTCAGCCGGTCCGCGCGCGCCTGCACCAGCGACAGCTCCGCGGTCAGCAACCCGCGTTGCGCATCGAGCTGGTCGATATACGCCGAATAGCCCGCGCGGTAGCGGTTCGACGCGTTGCGCAACGCCCCCGCCAGCGCATCGCGCTGCCCGGCGAGCGCGACCGCCTGTTCGCCCGAGCGCTGCACCCCGGCCAAGCTGTCGTCGACCTCGCGGAACGCCTGCAACGCGGTGCGGCGATAGGCGAAGGCGGCCTGGTCGCGGCGGGCGGTGGCGGCGTCGGCCTGCGCACCGAGCCTGCCGCCGTCGAAGATCGGGCTGAGCACGCTCGCGCCGATCGAGAATACCGCGATGGGGTTCGCCAGCGCACTCGACAGGACGACCCCCGCCGAGCCGGTCAGCGCGAGGTTGGGCAACATCGCCGCGCGTGCGCTGTCGAGCGAGCGGTCGGTCGCGACCAGAGTCTGCTCGGCCTGGTAGAGATCGGGGCGGCGGCGGAGCAGGTCGGCGGGCAGGCCGTCGGGGATTGCGGGTGCGGCGAGCTGGTCGAGCGTGCGCCCGCGCGGGATCGGGCCGGGATTGTCGCCGAGCAACAGGCTGAGCGCATTCTCCTGCCGGCTGATCGCGAGCTGTGCGGCGGGTACGAGCTGTTCGGTGGCGTGATATTCGGCCTCGGACTGGCGGAGTTCGAGGTTCGAGGTGTAGCCGGTCTCCGCGCGGCGCCGGGCGATGCGCAGGCCCTCCGCGCGCGCCGCCAGCGTCTGCCGCGCGACCGCGAGCCGCAGGTCGAGCGCGCGCAGCGTGATGTAGCCGGTCGCGACGCTGCTCGCGATCCCAAGCCGCACCGTGTCCTGCGCCGCCTGGCTGGCGAGCAACTGTGCCTGCGCCGCGCGGCTTGCCTGGCGGAGGCGGCCGAACAGGTCGAGGTCATAGCTGATGCTGACCGAGGGCTGCGCGCCGATCGCGTCGGAGGGCAGGCCGAACGGGCTGACCGTCTGGCCGGTGGTGCTCGGCGCCGATCCGCTGACGAGCGGGGTCTGCTGTGCGCGGGCGAGCCGCGCGGTGGCACGCGCCTCGTCGATCCGCGCGGCGGCGGCACCGAGATCGGGGCTGTTCGCCAGCGCGCGCGCCACGAGCGCGGTCAGCGCGGGATCGCCGAACGCGCTCCACCAGTCCACACGGATCGGCGCGCCGGGGCCGAGCGCGGTGCGCCATGCGGGGGGCGGCGCGACCGCGGTGGTCGCGGGGGCTTCCGGGCGGGGGCCGATGCAGGCGGTGGCTAGGAGGGCGAGGGGGAGTATCCGAATATCTCGTACCAACCGCCACCCCGGTGAAGGCCGGGGTCCAGGTGGAAAGGTGGTCGTAACGATGGACCGCCCTTCGTTACAGCCGTCCCCCAACTGGGCCCCGGCCTTCGCCGGGGTGGTGGACTCGGTTGAGGTGGTGGACTCGGTTGAGGTGGTGGCCTGTATTGAGGTGGTGGCCTGGATCGAGGTGGTTTGTCCTGGGGCGATGGCATTTCCCGTGTGTCCCCGCGAAGGCGAGGACCCAGTCTGGGCTCCCGCCTTCGCGGGAGAACAGGACGCGGGCGTGACGTCTAAGAGTGGCGGCATCACCGGACGCCCGGTCCGCCGGCGGTGTCCACGCGCGCCTGCACCGACATCCCCGGCCGCAACCGCGCGCTCAGCCGTTGGCCCGCATCGACGCGGATGCGTACCGCGATCCGCTGCGGGACCTTGGTGAAGTTGCCCGTCGCATTGTCCGCCTTCAGCACCGCGAACTCGGACCCGGCGGCAGGCGAGATCCGCTCGACATGCCCGGTCAGCCGCTCGTTCGCGAGCCCGTCGACGGTGAACGACGCCGGCTGGCCGACCGCCATCCGCGCGGTCTGCGCTTCCTTGAAGTTGGCGATCACCCAGGTCTCGGGCGGCACGAGGAACATCAGCTGCGACCCCGCGGTCACATATTGGCCGAGGCGGACGCCGACCTCGCTCAGCCGCCCCGTCTCGGGCGCGCGGATGACGGTGTTGGCGAGGTCGATCCGCGCGAGGCTGCGTGCCGCCTCGGCCCCCGAGACGCCCGCTTTCTGTCCGCCGCGCCCGACCTCGACGGTGCGGATGTCCTGCCGGGCGATCTCGCGCGCGGCCTTGGCCTGCTGGACCTGCGCCTGCGCCTGGCGGAGCGCCGCCAGCGTCTGGTCGCGTTCGCGCAAGGACACCGAGCCGTCCGTCACCAGATCATTGACCCGCGCCATGTCCGCCTGCGCGCGCATCAACTGCGCGGCGGCGTTGGCGACCGCGGCGTCCTGTGCCGCGAACGTCGCCTCTCGGCTGGCGGCGGTCTGGCGGCTGTTCGCGAGCGTCGCGGCCTGCGCATCGACCTGTGCCTGCGCCTGGTCGACTCGCTGGCGGTAGATGCGGTCGTCGATCTTCACGAGCGGATCGCCCTGCTTCACATCGGCAAAATCGCGCACCAGCACCTGTGTGACATAACCGCTGACCTGCGGGCTGATCACCGTCGTCCGGCCGCGAACATAGGCGTTGTCGGTCGATTGATAGCTGGTCGCGAACGGCGGCAGCCGCCACGCCGCGAGCACCGCGCAGACGCCTGCCACCGCCAGCAGGGCGATGATGATGATGACGTTGCGGCTCGGCGGCTGCGGTCGCCAGCCCGACCCGACCGGGGTGGCCGGGGATGCCGGGGCAGGAGAGGGGGCAGGCGATGGTGCCGCCGTCTCTGCGATCTTCTCTTCGGTCGCCGGTCCTTCGGCCACCGGGCTGCGCGCGTCGGTCATGTCGTCCCCTCCAGCCGCGCGCGCCGTTCGCGTCGCGCGCGTCTCGCCAGCAGGAACAGCAGATAGCCGAACGTCCCCCCTGCGAGAACGGCGATCAACCGGAAGACGTCGTCATACGCAAGCACGTTTGCTTCGCGCGTGGTGGTTTGCGACAGGATCGCCGCCCCCTCGGCACTCCGCAGCGTCGGATCGACGATCACCCGGCTGACCGCGGCACCGCCCGCAGCGATGCGCTGCGCGACGATCGGGTCGGTCGGCGAGATCTGCTGGACCAGCGCGACGCTGTTCGCCTTCTCGCGAATCACCTGGTAGCTGCCGAGCAACGCGGTGCCGCCGAGTCCGCCCAGCGAATTGATGATCCCGAACAGCGCGATGAAGCTGATGATATGGCCGGCGCCTTCCTTCAGCGCGCGGGTCATGCCGAACAGCAGCGCCGGGCCCAGGAAGAACGTGGCGGAAAAACCAATGATCGCCTGAGTCACGTACATCTGCGGCGCGCGCGTCAGGCTGGTCGCGTAGGAATCGAACCAGGCCGCCACCGCGACCAGCCCGATCGCGAGCATGATCGGGTGGCCGAGCCGCTCGACGTCGAGCGTCACCGCGCTCGCGATGACTCCCGCGACCGAGGCGACGAAGATGATCAGGAAGAACGGCACGAGCTGGTCATTGTTCTGCCCCAGCACGGTCAGCAACCCGACCGAGGCATAGGTCTGCTCCGACAGCACGATCCGCGCCATGACGATGACGATCGTGAAACGGACGATGTCGGCGCTGCCGAGCCAGCGCGTGTTGAGCAGCGGGTTGGCGCGGTGATGCTCGACGACCAGCGCGGCGGCGAACATCGGGATCGCTGCGATCAGCGCCCAGCCGATCCACGGCGCGTTGGTCCACCACACGATCCGCCCGAGCCCGAGCACCGCGGCGAACAGCGCGGTCGAGCCGGCGAACAGCACGAAGGTGACGAAGTCGAGCGGCTCGAACGCCTTGCTCCGCGTCGTCGGCGGCAGGCGCAGCGCTGCGACCGCGGCGAGCGACAACAAGGCGAGCCCGAGTTCGAACAGGTACAGCGTCCGCCACTGCGACATCGCCAGCAGGTCCGGCGAGAACAGGCGCGCGAGCGGGGTCGCGCATTGCGGGATGCCGATGCCGAGCACGACGCCTTTGAGCCGCCATTTCGCGGGCAGCGACTGCATCACGTAATAGAGGCACAGGCTGCTGAGCGCCGCCCCTGCCATCCCGCTGATCGCGCGCACCGCGATCGCGGTCGCAAAGCGGTGGACGAACAGGTGCGCGAGCGTGATCAGCACGTAGAGGATCAGGAAGATCATCGCGAACGGCCTGAGCCCGAACTGCGCGCGGAACTTGATCATCAGCAGGTTGATGCTGACGTTGGTCATCACATAGACCGTCGGCAGCCACGCAATCTCGGCGGGATCGAGCCCGAGTGCGCCCTGCAGCGTGTAGGTGTTGGCGCTGATCAAAGCGTTGCCGAAGCCGACCGTCAGCCCGAGCAGGATGCCGATCAGCGCGTAGGCGATCTGGCGGTGGCGCGGGTGGAGTGGCGAGCCGGGGGAGCCGGGCAGGGCGGGACGTTCGTGTTCGGCGAACTGCCAGTCCTCCTCGCTTAGGAAGTCTCTGATTCTCCGCGCTATCATCGGGCGTCGTTTTGGCACGATCGGGGGCGGGCGTCATCCAGGAACGCTAGTGATGGTGGGCGACCGGGAACACGAGACGCGCACCTCCCTGGCGAAGGCCGGGGCCCAGTTGGGGGACGGAAGTAACGGTGGACAGCGCTCCATCATGGCGACGTTTCCAACCGGGCCCCGGCCTGCGCCGGGGAGGTGGCAAAGTGCGAGGCAATTGCTGCACCGCAGCGGAACATCCCCGGTTGCCCGCCGTTGCGCCTTCATGCGCATGTTCCGATCGCTTCACATACCGCCCGAATGGGTCTGGCTGGAGAGCGTCGCCGTCGTCTCGGCCGCGATCCTCGTCGCGCTGGTCGCGCACTGGCTGACGATGCGGATCGCGGGCCATGCCCAGCGCCGCACCACCGCCAAGACCGACGGGCTCGTCCTCGCCCGCGTCCGCCGTCCGTTGCGTGCGGTATTCGTCTCGGTGTCCGTCGCGTTCGTCGCGCGGATCCTGCCGATGGACAACGACGTCGAGGATCTGTGGAAGCAGTTGCTCGGCTTCCTCGTGCCCGCGCTGCTGGGCTGGCTCGCGGCGGCGGCGTTGCGCGCGTTCCAGGACGTGATCGAGATTCGCGCCGACATCACCGTCGAGGATAATCTGCGCGCGCGCCGAAAGCGCACGCGCGCGGCGATCCTTGGGCGGATCGGGACGTTCTTCATCGTCTTCATCAGCGTCTGCCTGATGCTGCTGAGCGTGCCCGGCATCCGCTCGATCGGCGTCACGCTGATGGCATCGGCGGGTATCGCCGGCCTCGTCGTCGGTGCCGCCGCGCAGCCCGCGCTGAAGAACCTGATCGCGGGTGTGCAGATGGCGTTTACCGAGCCGATCCGGCTCGATGACGTGCTGATCGTCGATGGCGAATGGGGGCGGGTCGAGCAGATCAACCTGACGTTCGTGGTCATCAAGATCTGGGACGAGCGGCGTCTCGTCGTGCCGGTCTCGAAGTTCCTTGAACAGAGCTTCCAGAACTGGACACGCGAGACGAGCCAGTTGCTCGGATCGGTGTTCTGGTACGTCGATCCGGCGACCGACGTGCCACGGTTGCGGGAGAAGCTTGGCGAGATCGTCACGGCCAATCCGCGCTGGGACAAGCGGTTCTTCAACCTCCAGGTCACCGACGTGAAGACCGATTGCATCGAGCTGCGCGGGCTGATGACTGCCAAGGACGCGGCGATCGCGTTCGACCTGCGCTGCGACGTCCGCGAGGCGTTGCTGCGCTATATGCGCGACGAGATGCCCGAGGCGATGCCGCGTGGTCGCCTGTTGATGGCGGCGGACCCGGCGGGCGGGCCGTCCACCAACTAGCCGCTACCTCTCCGTCATCCTGACTTGCGTCAAGATGACGAAATTGGGTTAGCGAGTGGGCGCTCAGGCCTCGACATGCTCCGGCGCCGCTTCGAGTGCAGTAATGAAGAGTTCGCACCACCACATCACGTCCTCCTTGCGGACGTTGTCGATCAGCTTCTCCCAGCGTGCCTTGCGCTCCGCCAGCGGCATCTTGAGCGCGCGGGCGATCGCGTCGGACATTTCCTCCGGGCTGTACGGGTTGACGAGCACCGCGTCGGACAGCTGCGCGGCGGCGCCGGCGAACTGCGACAGGATCAGGACGCCGGGATCCTCGGGATCCTGCGCCGCGACATATTCCTTCGCGACCAGGTTCATCCCGTCGCGCAAGGGAGTCACCAGCCCGACGCGCGCGGCGCGGTAGATCCCCGCCAGCACGTCGCGCGGGAAGCCCTGGTTGACGTAGCGGATCGGCGTCCAGTCGATATCCGAAAACTCGCCGTTGATCCGTCCCGACATCGAATCGAGGTTCGCGCGGATCTCCTGATAGGTATCGACCTTCTCGCGACTCGGCGGCGCGATCTGGAGCATATAGACCAGCCCGCGGTGATCGGGGTGCGACGCGAGAAAGCGTTCATAACCCGAGAAGCGCTCGGCGAGACCCTTCGAATAATCGAGCCGGTCGACGCCGACAATCAGGCTCCGCCCGGTCGCGGACATGTACATCCGCTCCTTGGCGTGGCGCGCGGTGTCGCTGCTGGCGGACTTCTCGAAATCCGCGGTTTCGATCCCAATCGGTGTGGTGATCGCCTTGATCGTGCGATCGCCGACCGTCACCCAGCCATCCTCGCCGACCACGCCGTCGAGCTGGCTGGTGACGTAGTGCAGGAAGCTGTCGAGCCAGTCCTGAGTCTGGAACCCGACCACGTCATAAGCGAACATCGATTCGACCAGCGCGCGGTGGCTCGGCAGCGAGAGCAGCATCGCCATCGGCGGCCACGGGATGTGGAGGAAGAAGCCGATCTTGTTCTCGACGCCCAGCTTGCGCAGTTCGCGGCCGAGCGGGACGTGATGATAATCATGCACCCAGACGAGATCGTCGGGTTCGATCAGCGGCAGCACCGTCTCCGCGAACCGCTTGTTCACCCGCGCGTACCCGCTGGAGAAATCGCGTTCGAACTCGGTCAGGTCGATCCGGTAATGGAAGAGCGGCCACAGCGTGCGGTTCGCATAGCCATTATAATATTCGTCGAAATCCTGTTCCTCCAGGTCGATCGTCGCGGTGGTGACGCCCTTGCCTTGCTGGAAGTTGATATGGCCCGTGAAGGTCTCGGTGGTCGCACCCGACCAGCCGAACCACACGCCGCCCTTTTCGCGCAGCGCCGCGAGCAGAGCGACCGCGAGGCCGCCTTGGTTGCCCGAGGGCGCGTCGACCGACTGGACACGATTTGAGATGACGACGAGGCGGCTCATCGTACGGCACTCCACGGCTTGCTGAGCAGGACGGCACAGTTGATCAGCCCCACCAGCGAATAGGTTTGCGGATAATTCCCCCACAGCTCGCCGGTCGCAGGATCGATATCCTCCGACAACAGCCCCGCAGGGGTACGGCGCGCGACCATCTCGGCGAACAGCGCGCACGCATCGGCGGTGCGGCCGGTCGTGTGCAGCGCCTCGATCAGCCAGAAGGTGCAGACGTTGAACGCGGTATGCGGCAGGCCGAAATCATCCTCGGTCGCATAGCGCAGCATGTGGCTGCCGCGCCGCAACCCTTCCTCGACCGCCTTCAGCGTCGACTGGAAGCGCGGATCGTCGGGCGCGAAGAAGCGCAGGTCGAGCAGCTGGATGAGGCTCGCGTCGAGATCATCGCCGCCGAACGTCGCGGAGATACGCTGCGTATCCTCGCGCCAAGCCGACGTCTCGATCGTCGTGCGGATCGTGTCCGCGCGCGCGTTCCAGAACGTCCGCCGATCCTCGAGCCCGAGCACGCCCGCCGCATTGGCGAGCCGGTCGCACGCCGCCCAGCACATCGCCGCCGAATAGGTGTGGACATGCGCCTTGGTACGCAGCTCCCACAGGCCCGCATCGGGCTTGTCATAGGTTTCCCAGGCGCGATCGCCGACCAGCTCGAGGCTCTTGAAGTCCTCGTGGCTCGACATGCGGAACAGCCGCTGGTCGAAGAACGCCTGGACGTCGGACAGGATGATCTGGCCGTAGGCGTCGTGCTGGATCTGCTCGTACGCCTGGTTGCCGACGCGAACCGGGCCCATGCCGCGATAGCCGGGCAGGGTAGTCTCGGTGCGTTCGATCAAGGTCGCCTCGCCGCCGACGCCGTAGAGCGGCTGGACATGGCCACCCTTCGACGCATCGACGATGTTCCGCAGATATTCGAGATAGCCCTCGAGCACGTCGAGCGCGCCGAGCCGGTTGAGCGCCTGCACCGTATAATAGGCGTCGCGGATCCAGCAGTAGCGATAGTCCCAGTTGCGCTCGGACCCCTCATGCTCGGGAATCGAGGTGGTGAGCGCGGCGACGATCGCGCCGGTTTCCTCATGCTGGCACAGCTTCAGCGTGATCGCGGCGCGGATGACGACGTCCTGCCATTCGACCGGGGTCGCGAGCCCGCGCACCCAGTGGCGCCATTCTTCCTTGGTCCGCGACAGCATCGCCTCGGCCGCCTCGTGCAGCACGCCGGCGAAGCTCTCGTCGGGCCCCAGGAACATGTGCATCGGCCGCTCGAGCCGGAACCAGCTCTCGCCGACGACATGGCCGACGGGCGCGTCGGTGGTGAGCCGCAGCGTCTGATCGTCCATCAGGAAGCGGACATGGTTCGACCCTTGCGTATGGCTGGTCGGCTTGCCCCAGCTGGTCGCGACGCGCAGGCGGATGCGGATGCGCGGCGAGCCGGCGACGGGCCGCACGATCCGGACGAAGCTGGTCGGGCGATAGGTCCGCCCCTCGCGCACGAAGCGCGGGCAGAAATCGGTCACCTCGACCGCGTTGCCGGCCTGATCCTCATGCCGCGTGACGAGGATCGGCGTGTTGCGGATATAGCTCTGCGTGGTCTTCGCGCCGCCTTCCAGCTCGATCGCCCAGAAGCCGGTCTCGGGCGCATCGCCGCCGAGCAGCGCGCAGAATGCCGGGTCACCATCGACCCGCGGCACGCAGCCCCAGACGAACGTGCCGGTCTTGTCGATCAGCGCCGATACCTGGCAGTTGCCGATCGGCCAGAGGTTCATGTCGGCCTTGGGCGGATGGGCGAGGGGGGTAGCGGTCATCATGTTTCCAATATGGCGGCGATCCAGTCACGGAGCGCGGCAACGTCGTTCAGGCGGTAGGTGGCGGCGGTAGGACGGGCGTCGCCGATCAGCACACCCGCCCCGCCGAGATCGCGGGCGGCTTCGAACCCGTCTTCGTCGGTGACGTCGTCGCCGAAGAAATAGGGCGTGGTGCCGGCCATTGTTGGCGCGTCGATCAGCGAGCGGAGCGCCGCGCCCTTGTCACCGGGGGTGCGCAGCTCGACCATCATCTTGCCGCGCTGAAGGGTGAGGCCGTGGCGGTCGGCCAGCGTTTCGGCGAGCGCGACGGCGTCGGGCTCGAACGCCGGGGCCATCCGGTAATGGAGTCCCGCGCCAAGGCTCTTGGCCTCGTAGACAAGGCCGTTCGCGGCGGCGAAAGCGGCGAATTCCTCGGCAGCGGCTTCGAGCGAGGGGGGGCGTTCGGCGGCGACATGGCCGTCCTCGGGCGTCCGCCGCTCGGCACCATGGCTGCCCGCGACCGCGAACCGCCGGGCATGATCGCCGAGCATCGAGTCGAGCTGCTCGATCGACCGGCCGCTGATGATCGCCACGCGCCCGGGATAGCGCTCGGCAAGGCTGTCGAGCGCATCGCGCAGGCGCTGGTCGACGACGACCGCATCGGGGGTCGCGGCGAGATCGACGAGCGTGCCGTCGAAATCGAAGAAGAGGCTGACGGTGTCGAGGGCCACGGGTGGCGGATCGAGCGCGACAGGCGGCGGCGCGAGGACTTCAGTCGCGGGCTGGCGTTCGGCTAGCATCATCGTCAAACCCCCGGGGGTGCCGCTACGTTCCGCTGCACTGCAAAATTGGAACGGGAGCGGTTCGATTGTCGTCGAGCGCGATTGAGTGCCGTTCGCCTTAGCATCGTTCTCCCGCGAAAGCGGGAGCCCAGGACCAAGCAGTGCCGTGTTCGTGGCTCCTGGACCCCCGCCTTTGCGGGGGAACGGGGAGGATGAACGACCTTACCACCACAACAACCACCCCGGCGAAGGCCGGGGCCCAAATGGGAGGCGCTGGCGAATTGATGGATGTCCGTCGTCACATCAACCTCTCCAATTGGGCCCCGGCCTCCGCCGGGGTGGGTGCGTCCCGTGCTGCCACCCCGCGCGACCCCCATTATACCACGGCACCCATCCCGCCTGCGACACCTCGCGACACAAAAGCGCTGGACTAGCCAAAGCCGCTTGGCCATGCCTGCCGCCCATGTCCCGAGTCCGGCTTCTTCTCATCGCATCCGCCGTATCCGGAGGACTCCTGCTCGCAGGCTGCACCGTCGGCCCCGATTATCATCCGAAGGCCGCGGCCGAACTCGGCGTTCCTGACGCCTATTCGGTCACCCCCGCGACCACGCCCGAAGACCTGACCCGCTGGTGGCAGAAGTTCGACGATCCCGTCCTCGGCCAGCTCGTCGAGCAGGCCGCCGCCACCAATCTCGATCTCGCCCAGTCCGTCGCCCGCCTCCGCCAGGCGCGCGAGAGCCTGATCCAAAACCGCGCCTCGCTGCTCCCCACGCTGAGCGGATCGGCGGGGTATCAGCGCAACGAGAATGTGCGGGGCGGCGGGCGCTCGTTCACGCTGCCCGACGGCACCGTCGTCGACACCGGCGGCGGCGGCGCGAACAGCTTCACGGTTGGCGCCAGCGCCAGCTACCAGGTCGGCGTGTTCGGCGAGATCCGCCGCACCGTCGAGGCAAGCCGCGCGGACTATGCCGCGTCGGGCTATGATTACGCCACCGTCCTGATCTCGGTCGAAAGCGAGGTCGCACGCAACTACGTCCTCGCCCGGCTCTATCAACAACAGCTCGCCAATGCCCGCGCGTCACTCGCGATCCAGGACGACAATCTCGAAATCGCCGGCTTCCGCGTCCAGGCGGGGCTCGTCTCCAGCGTCGACGCCGAACAGGCCCGTGCCCAGCGTGCGCAGACCGCCGCGACGATCCCGAGCCTCGACCAGCAATACGCCGCCGCCGTCGCGAGGATCGGCATCCTCACCGGCCAGGCCCCCGGCGCGCTGCGTCCGCTGATGGCGCCGGTCAAGGCGATCCCGACCGGCCCCGCAGCGGTCGGCGTCGGCATTCCCGGCGACACGCTGCGCCAGCGTCCCGATATCCGCTCGGCCGAACGCGCGCTCGCCGCGGCCACCGCGCGGATCGGCGTTGCCAAGGCGCAGCTCTATCCGGCGCTCGCGATCACCGGCAACCTCAACACCAACGCGACGTCGATCGGCAACATTGGCGACGCCATCACGGGCAGCCTGTTTGCCGGGCTCACCCAGGCGATCTTCAACGGCGGACGCCTTCGCTCCCAGGTCCGCACCAGCGAAGCCGCCACCGACGGCGCGCTGGCGCTCTACAAATCGACCGTCCTCACCGCGCTCGAGGACGTCGAGAACGCCGTCGTCGCGCTCCAGACCGCGCAGGAACGCGAGCGTCAATTCGCGATCGCGCTCGACGCATCGAACAATTCCGCGATCCTGAGCCGCAGCCAATACCGCACGGGCCTCACCGATTTCACCACGCTCAACCAGCAGGAAACCGCGCTCCTGTCCGCACGAAACGGCGCGACGCAGGCGCGCGCCGACGCGGCGACCGCTCTGATCGCGCTGTACGCGGCACTCGGCGGCGGCTGGGATTCGACCGTCATTCCTGAAGCGCCGGTTCGCGCGCCAACCAATCCAGAGGCACGCTGATGGCCGACGCATCGATCGACGATTTCCTCGGCGTAAAGCCGCAAGCGCCCTGGCGGCGATACGTCAAATGGGTCGCGATCGCGATCGGCGTGGTCCTGCTCTGCCTGCTGCTCACGCGCTGCTTCGGCGCAAAGGAGCAGACGCAATATTCGACGCAAACCGCGGCGCGCGGCAACCTGACCGTCACCGTCTCGGCCACCGGCAAGCTCGCGCCAACGACGCAGGTCACGGTTGGCTCGCAGCTGTCGGGTCTCGTCACCAAGGTCGTGGTCGACGTCAACGACCGGGTCGTTGCAGGTCAGCCGCTAGCGCTGATCGATCCCGAACAGCTCGACGACCAGATCCGCCAGACCAGCGCACAGCTCGCCGCGAACCAGGCGCAGGTCGCGCAGGCGCAGGCTACCGTCGCCGAATCGCGCGCGCAGCTGAACCGCCTCGAAGAGGTGTCGCGCCTGTCGGGCGGCCGCGTGCCGTCGAAGACCGAACTTCAGACCGGCCGCGCCGATTACGCGCGTGCGGTCGCCGCGCAGAAGGTCGCCGAGGCCAACGTCGTCGCCAGCCGCGCCGCCCTCGCGCAGAACCAGACGCAGCGGGCCCGGGCGATCATCCGCTCGCCCGTGACGGGCGTCGTGCTCGCGCGCCAGATCGATCCGGGCCAGACCGTCGCCTCGTCGTTCAACACGCCGACGTTGTTCGTGATCGCCGAAGACCTGACCAAGATGAAGCTCGAGGTCGCGATCGACGAGGCGGACGTCGGCGAGGTCAAGGTCGGCCAGAAGGCCAGCTTTACCGTCGACGCGTTCCCCGGACAGACCTTCCCCGCGACGATCACGCGCGTCGATCTCGGCTCGAACCTGACCGTCAGCTCGGCCACTTCGTCGACGACGACCACGACGACCACCACCGGCCAGGTCGTGTCCTATGCCGCGGATCTCACCGTCGGCAATGCGTCGCTGACGCTGCGCCCCGGCATGACCGCGACCGCGGACATCGTCACGTCGGACAAGCGCAACGTCATGCTCGTCCCCAACGCGGCGCTGCGCTTCAAGCCGAGCGCGGACGGTGCGAAGGACCAGGGCGGCGGCATAGCTGGCTCGCTCACCTTCCGCCCGCGCCGCGGCGCCGGTGGTGCGGCGCGGACCGCCAAGCTCGATCGCGGCTCGCAGCAGACGATCTACGTTAAGGGCGCCGACGGCACGCCGCAGCCGGTGCAGATCACGACGGGCGACACCAACGGGACGATGACCGAAGTCCTGTCGGGCGACCTGAAGCCCGGCGCGCAGATCATCATCGGTCAGCTCGCCAGCGGTACCGACACCACCAAAACCGCCGGACGACGCTCGGGCGGCGCCAGCAAGGGTGCAGGCGGTGGCCAATAATCCGCCCCCGCTGATAAGTCTGCGCGGCGTCACCAAGACGTACGGCACCGGCGCGACGATGTTCCAGGCGCTCAAAGGCGTCGACCTCGATATCGCGGCGGGCGATTTCGTCGCGGTGATGGGGCCGTCGGGGTCGGGCAAGTCGACGACGATGAACATCCTCGGCTGCCTCGACGTGCCGAGCGCGGGGACGTTCACCTTCCGCGGCCACCATGTCGAGACGCTCGACCGCGACCAGCGCGCGCTGCTCCGGCGCAATTATCTCGGTTTCGTGTTCCAGGGCTTCAACCTGCTCTCGCGCACCTCCGCGCTCGAGAATGTCGAACTCCCCTTGCTGTACCGCGGCGACGAGAAGCGGGCGCGGCGCGATGCGGCTATGGCGAGCCTCGACACCGTCGGCCTCGCCGACTGGTGGGATCATACCCCCGCAGAACTGTCCGGCGGCCAGCAACAGCGAGTCGCGATTGCGCGCGCGCTGGTGACCAGCCCCGACGTTCTGCTGGCGGACGAACCCACCGGCAACCTCGACAGCGAACGCTCGATCGAGATCATGCAATTGCTGACGCGCCTCAACGCGGAGAAGAACATCACCGTGCTGATGGTCACGCACGAACCCGACATGGCCGCGTTTGCGCGTACCGTCGTGCACTTCAAGGACGGCCTGGTGGAACGCATCGAAAGCCAGCACCATCAAGGCGAGAGGGTCGAGTCGTGAGCGGCTCCATCGCGACAACCTATCTTCTCCCCTCCCGCCTGCGGGAGGGGTCGGGGGAGGGGGGCGCCTCAATGACCGGACGCCAGTACGTACGTCAGTCCCTCCCCCGACCCCTCCCGCAAGCGGAAGGGGAGCAGCAAGCCCGCGTCCTCGATAGCGGAGCCACGCACTAATGTTCGGCACCACGCTCGTCCTCGCGCTCCGCTCGATCCGTCGCCATCTGCTGCGGTCGTTCCTGACCATCCTCGGGATCGTCATCGGCGTCGGCGCGGTGGTGACGATGGTCACGCTCGGCAAGGCGACCACCGCCGCGGTCCAGCAGTCGATCTCGTCGCTCGGCACCAACATCCTCCAGATCCGTCCCGGCCAGGGCTTTGGCCGCGGTGGTGGCGGACCGCCGCCGCCGCCGCTCAAGATGGACGACATCGATCCGATCGCGCGCCAGATCGCCGGCGTCACCGCGGTCGCGCCGACCGAGCAGCGCAGCGCCACCGCGATCTACAACGGCGCGAACTGGACGACCTCGATCAACGGCACGACCGGCGCCTATTTCGAGGTGCAGCCCTGGCCGCTCGCGGGCGGGCGCGTCTTTACGGGCCAGGAGGAAGCCGCGGGCAAGGCGGTCTGCATCATCGGCAACACCGTCATTCAAAACCTGTTTCGCGGCGTCGATCCGATCGGCCGGCGGATCCGCCTCAACGACATTTCGTGCGACGTGATCGGCACGCTCAGCACGCGCGGGCAGGCTGGCTTCGGCGGCGATCAGGACGATGTCGTCGTGATGCCGATCAAGACCGTCCAGCGTCGCTTTACCGGCAACCAGAACGTCGCGGCGATCCTCGTCGGCGTCGACCAGGGCTATGACACGCAACAGGTCCAGGCCTCGCTGACCGATCTGCTACGCGAGCGCCGCCATCTCGCGGCGGGTCAGGACAACAATTTCAACATCTTCGATACCAAGCAGATTTCGGACACGCTGACCGGCACCACGACGCTGCTCACCGGGATCGTCGCTGCGGTTGCCGGGATCAGCCTGGTGGTCGGCGGGATCGGCATCATGAACATCATGCTGGTGTCGGTGACCGAGCGCACGCGCGAGATCGGCATCCGCCTCGCGATCGGCGCGGTCGCGCGCGAGGTGCTGATGCAGTTCCTCGTCGAGGCGATCGCGCTGTCGTGCCTCGGCGGGGTGATCGGCCTCGTCATCGCGCAGCTCGCGATTGCGATCATCGCGCCGCTGATCAAGGTTCAGTGGCTGTTCGTGCCCGAGATCAACATCTTCGCGTTCGTCATCTCGGCGGTGATCGGCGTGGTGTTCGGCTATTTCCCCGCCCGCCGCGCCGCCGCGATGAACCCTATCGACGCGTTACGGCACGAGTGATCGCCGCGCGGGGATCATGGACGAGCGCCTGCAGCCTCTCCAGATCCTCGGGCGTGTCGATATCGATCAGCTCGGCGGGCGCGGTGACGACATGCCGCCCCGCTTTGACCAGGTCGCGCGCACCCGCATCGCCGTCGAGCGTCAGCAGGAAATCGAACCGCTCGCGCCCGAACAGGGCAGGGGGCGACGGCTTCTCGCCATCGCTCGACGCAACCACCGCGTCCGCGCTGTCGGCGGCATCGAGCATCCGGTAGATATGCGCCGCGGTCACGCGCGGCATGTCGGCCAGCGCGATCAGCACCGCCTCCGCCCCCTCGTCCTTGGCGCGCTGCACGCCGAGCTTCACCGACTGCGACATGCCCGACGACGGGTCGTCATTGTGGACGACGTCGAACCGCTCGCTGATGAAGTCGAGCTGGCAGCCATCGGTCACGACCAGCCGCCGTTTGAACGGGATGTTCTCGAACGCGGTGACGACGTGCAGCCCCAGCGGCTTGTTGAGGAACGGCACCTCGAGCTTGTTGGGATTGCCGAACCGCTCCGAGCGACCCGCGGCGAGGAGGATGAGAAAGACGTTTTCAGCGGCAATCATTGAACGCTCCTATCATCGCCGCCGCGACCGACAGCGCAATCTCGGATGGGCCAATCGCGCCGATGTCGAGCCCGACGGGCGCATCAATCCGGTCGATATTCTCTGCCGTAACGCCCTGGCTGGCAAGCCGCTCGCGACGTGCCGCATGGCTCTTGCGACTACCGAGCGCGCCGACATAGGCGGCGTCGGTCGCGAGTGCAGCGATCAGCGCAGGGTCGTCGATCTTGATGTCGTGGCTGAGCGTCACGACCGCGGTCGACGGGCCGGGGCGCAGCGCGGCAATCGCCTCGTCCGGCCAGCGATCGTCGAGCGTGACGCCCGGAAACCGCTCCTCGGTCAGGAACCGCGCCCTCGGATCGATGACGATCGTCTCGATCCCGAGTTCGCGTGCAAGCCCCGCGAGCGCCTGCGCGATCTGCACCGCACCCACGATCAGCAAGCGGCGCGGCGGGTCGTAGCGATTGACGAAGACCTCCCCCGTCTCGAGCGGTCGCGCGTCGCTATGCCCGGTCTTGAGGTCGGTCGTGACGGTCAGCGCATCGCCCTGGTCGCGCGCGTCGGCGATCCGGTCGAACAGTTCGGGATCGAACCCCTCGGCCGACACCGGCTGCACCATCACCGCGATCTCGCCGCCGCACGGCAGCCCGACTTCCCACGCGGCCGCGTCCGCGACACCGTAGTTCCGCACCTGAAACGGCGCGCCCGCGATCACCTCGGCGGCGGTCGCCAGGATGTCGCTCTCGACGCAGCCGCCCGACACTGATCCCTCGAACCGGCCATCGGCATGGACGAGCATGTGGCTCCCCTTGGGTCGCGGCGCGGATCCCCAGGTCGAGACGACCGTGGCGATCGCCATAGTCTCGCCCTTCCACGCCTTGGCGGCGGCAATCACGCTATCGTTCTCGGCCATGTCTCATTCTCTTTCTAATCCTCCCCGCACGCGGGGAGGGGGACCAGCGCAGCTGGTGGAGGGGGCCAGCCGCAAACGTTACGTTTTTGGGCCACCCCCTCCACCCCGCCAAGAGGCGCGGTCCCCCTCCCCGTGCCGGGGAGGATCAGACGGCCGGCAATCCCGCCAACAGCTTGTCGAGCGTCACCGGGAAGTCGCGCACCCGGACCCCCGTCGCGTTATAAATCGCATTAGCCACAGCCGCACCCGCGCCCGAGATACCAAGCTCGCCGACCCCCTTGGCGCCCGCCGGATTGGCGGAATCGTCGATCTCCTCGATGAAATGCACCTCGAGCTGCGGAATATCGGCGTTCACCGCGACGTGATATTCGCCGAAATCGGGGTTCACGAACGCCCCCGTCCGCGTGTCGACGATCCCCTCTTCGCTCAGCGCGTAGGCGATCCCCCACGCCATTCCGCCGGTGATCTGGCTCGTCGCGGTTTTGCGGTTGAGCACGCGCCCGACATCGAACACGCCGAGCATCCGGCGCACGCGCGTCTCGCCCGTCACCGCGTTCACTGCCACCTCGACGAAGTGCGCGCCGTGGCTCGCCTGGCTGGTGCGCTTGCTCTCCTTGCCCGGCCCGGTCTTGCCCATCGCGACGATCGGCTCGCCGCGGACGAGATCGGCCAGCGCCACCTGCCGACTGCCCGCGCTCACGCAGCCATCGTGCAGGCTCAATTCTTCGGGCGCCGCATTCATCCGCAGCGCGAGTTCGCCGAGGATATCCTCGCACGCGAGCATGACCGCCGATGCAGCACTGCCCGCGCCAAACGACCCACCCGACCCCGCGCTCGGCGGGAAGTCGGTATCGCCCAGCCGCACGGTCACGTCGGCCACCGGCAAGCCCAGCATCTCGCCCGCGGTCTGCGCGAGGATCGTGTACGTCCCCGTGCCGATATCGGTCATGTCGCACTCGACCGTCGCGCGGCCGTCCGCCTCCAGCCGCACGCGCGCCTGCGCCTCGACGGTGAAGTTGCCGCGCAGGCTCGCCGCCATGCCGATTCCGATCAGCCACTCGCCCTCGCGCACCGATCCCGGCGCGGGCAGCATGGCGGGCCAGCCGAACCGCTCGGCACCTTGGTCGTAACAATCGAGCATCCGCCGCGTGGAGAAGGGCTTGCCGGTCACCGGATCGGTCTCGGGCTCGTTGCGCCGCCGCAACTCGACCGGATCGAGCCCGAGCTGCTCGGCCAGCTCGTCCATCGCGCACTCGACGCCGAACGTACCGACCGCCTCGCCCGGCGCGCGGACCGCACCGCTCGCGGGCAGGTCGACGCGGACGAGATCGGTCTTGAACCGCCGCGCCTCGCCCCGGTACAGCGGCAGCGTCCCGAACGGCACCGGCTCGAGAAACTCGCCATCGTCGTTCTGCGCGACGACGCTTTCATGCCCCATGCCGAGGATCACGCCATCCTTGTCCGCCGCGATCCGGATCCGCTGCGTGGTGTGCGAGCGGTGGTGGACCATGTACGCGGTCTGGCGGCGGGGCAGCGCGATCTTGACCGGCCGCCCAACGACTTCCGCCGCGATCGCCGCCAGGATCGCCTCGGCGCCGACCCCAGTCTTCCCGCCGAACCCGCCGCCGACATAAGGCGCGAGCACGCGCACCGAGTCCGCATCGATCTTGAGCGCCTTGGCGATCGTTTTCCGCGCGCCGCCGATGACCTGGTTGCTGGTACGCACGGTCAGCTTGCCGTCCTCCCACCACGCCGTGGTCGCATGCGGTTCGAGCGCGGCGGGGAAATGCACCGGGGTCGTGTAGGTCCGGTCGAACGTCACCGCCGCATCGGCCATCACCGCGTCGAGATCGCCGTTGTCGACGGGGGCGAGGAAGCCAATCTCTGGCTTGGTATCGACCGGCTGCGCCTCGACGTCGAAGCGGTCCCCGCCCGCTTCGGTACGGACCACGACGAGCGCCGCGGCATCCCGCGCGATCGCCTGGTCCTCGGCGATAACGATCGCAACCGGCTGACCGAGGTGGAGGATGACGTCGGTATCGAACAGCGGCATCGCGCGCGAATTGGACTCGCCCGCGGGCATGCGCGCGTCGCCGTGAAGGACCGCGATGACGCCGGGCAACGCTTCGGCCGCACTCACGTCGATCGCGAGAATGCGCCCGCTGCCAACCGGGGTGCCAACGATCGCGGCATAGGCGATGCCCTCGGGCGTGCCCTCATACGCATAATCCGCAACGCCGGTAACCTTTGCGGGCCCCTCGATCCGGTCCAGCCCGAGCCCGAGAACGCCCTGCTTGGCACGGCCAAGCCCCGCCGGCCGAAACGCCGCATCCATCACGTGTTCGTTCATTCTGGCATCCTCGGGTTGAGGGGGAGATATGGGTGTGGCGGCTACGTTTGACGAGGCCGAAAGCTCGGACGCCCCCCCTCCCAGCCGCCACCCCGGCGAAGGTCGGGGTCCAGGTGGAAAGGTTTTGATAACGGAGACCAACCCCGCGCTACCTTCGTTCCCCAACTGGACCCCGGCCTTCGCCGGGGCGGTAGTTTTGGAGTTACGCGCTCCCGTAAGCTGTTTCCCCGCGAAGGCGGGAATCTAGGGTAACGAGCGTTATCCTCCGAGGCTCCTGGACCCCCGCTTTCGCGGGGGAACAGGACGGTTCAAACCGCCGGCAACTGATCCAGCAACTTGTCGAGCGTGATCGGGAACTCGCGCACCCGGATTCCGGTGGCGTTATACACCGCGTTCGCCACCGCAGCGCCCGCACCCGAGATCCCCAGCTCGCCAATCCCCTTGGCGTGGATCGGGTTGGCATGGATGTCGCGCTCGTCGACGAAATGCACGTCCATCTGCGGCACGTCCGCATTGGCCGGCACATGATATTCGCCGAGATCGTGGTTCACCAGCTTGCCGGTCCGCGTGTCGTGGATCAGGTCCTCGGTCAGCGCGGTGCCGATCCCGAAGGTCATCCCGCCGAGGCACTGCGACCGCGCGGTCTTCGCGTTGAGCACACGCCCCGCCGCGAACGACCCGAGCATCCGCCGCACACGCGTCTCGCCGGTGATCACGTTGACCGCGACCTCCGCGAAATGCGCGCCGAACCCTGCCTGCGACGTCTCCTTTTCCTGCTTGCCCGGCTTGATATGCCCGGTCGCTTCGAGACCCTTGCCGACCAGTTCGCCGATCGGCGTCGAGCGGTTGTCGCCGATCGCATTGCCGTCCTTCAGCGTCAGGCCGTCTTCCTCGACGTCCATCGCCTTGGCGAGCTTCCCGCGCAGCATCTCGCAGGCGAGATACACCGCGGTACCAGACGAGGCCGCGCCCCACGACCCGCCCGAACCCGCTGCGGGGGGATCGTTGGTGTCACCCAGCGACATCGTGATGTTGGCGACCGGGATACCCAGGATCTCCGACGCGATCTGCGCGAGGATCGTGTAGCTGCCCGTACCGATGTCGGTCATCGCCGACGACACGGTTGCCGAGCCGTCGGGATGGATCTCGACCTTGGCGGACGATTCCATCATCATGTTGCCGCGCACGGCGGACGAGACGCCCATGCCGATCAGCCACTCGCCCTCGCGACGCGTGCCGGCCTTCTGGCGCTTGTCCCACCCGAACTTCGCCGCACCCTCGTCGAGCGCGCGGGTCAGGTTGCGCGACGAATAGGGGACGTCCTTCTCGGGGTCGATCTTCGGATCGTTGCGCTTGCGCAGCTCGATCGGATCCATGTCGAGCTTTTCCGCGAGCTCATCCATCGCGCCTTCCAGCGCGAGCATCCCGACGGCCTCGCCCGGTGCGCGCATCGAGCCCGACAGGACGAGGTTCACATCGACCAGATCATGCGTGATCAACCGGTTCTCGCCGCCGTACAGCAGATGCGTGCCGATGCCGGCGGGCTCGAAATAATCCTCGGTCGACTGGTTCGACGCAAGCGTCTCGTGCCCGATCGCGGTCAGCTTGCCCTCGGCATTGGCCGCGAGCCGCACGCGCTGCTCGGTATTCGAGCGCCGCACGGTTGCCTCGAACACCTGCTGGCGTGCCATCACCGCCTTGACCGGCCGGCCAAGCTGCTTCGCCGCGATCGCCGCCGCGACGCTCTCGGGCGCGATGCCGAGCTTCGACCCAAACCCGCCCCCGATATAGCGTGCGACGATCCGGACCTTCTTCGCCGACAGGCCGAGCGACTTGGCGAGCTGCTGCGCGTCCGACGTCGGCATCTGGTAGGCGCCGTACAGCGTCAGCGAGCCGTCCTCTTCCCACACCGCGGTCGAGGCATGCGGCTCCATCGCCGCCGAATTCTGGCTCGGCGTGACATAGGTTGAGTCAACCGTCACGGCTGCTTCAGCCATCGCCGTATCGACATCGCCCTGCTTGAAATGCGCAGGCGCTGCGTCGTCCGGCGGGGTCCGTGTCTCGTCGCGGTGCGCGGCGAAGTCGTACTGGCCCTCGGCCTCGTCATACACGATCGGCAAGCGCGCCGCCGCATCGCGCGCGACCTCGAAGCTCTCGGCGAGCACGATCGCGACGATCTGGCCGAAGAATGCGATGTCCTTGACGCCCTGAGTCGGCGCATCGGTCGCGCCGCCCTGTGCGGACACGCGGATGAACTGGTCGAAGTCGGTGACGACGTCGAGCACCCCGGGGATGCTCTTCACGGCGTCTACGTCGATCGAGACGATCTTGCCCGCCGAGATCTTCGTGCCGACGAGCACGCCATAGGCCATGTCGTCGAACTGGTATTCGGCCGCATAGGTCGCGGTGCCCGTGACCTTCAGCGGGCCGTCGATCCGGTCGAGCGGCTTGCCGATGACGCCCTGGACGCCCGTATCCAGAAGACTATCCGGATGCGGCTTGTCCATCGTCAGGCTGTTGGTGGTTCCAAAACCGAACATGCTTATGCTCCCGTTACGGTGCGCAGCGTCGCGATCAGCGTGCGACGGGCGAGGGGGATCTTGAAGTCGTTCGAGCCATAGCCCTTGGCATCGGCGAGAAGCTCAGTGGCCGCAGCCTCGAACGCCTCGTCCGACGGCGCCTTGCCGACCAACGCCGCCTCGACCGCCGGATTGCGCCACGGCATCGGCCCGAGCCCGCCGAATGCGAGCGAGGCGGACGCGATCACGCCGTCCTGAACGTCGACTACGGCCGCAACCGATACGAGCGCGAATGCATAAGACGCACGATCGCGCACCTTGCGATACTCCTGCTTGCCCTTCGGCGGGGCCGGAAGCTCGATATGCGTGATCAGCTCACCCGCTTCGAGTGCGTTCTCGATCTGCGGCGTGTCGCCCGGCAGGCGGTAGAACTCGTGGATCGAGATCCGTCGACGATCGCCATCCGCCTTCAGCGTCACGATCGTCGCGTCGAGGGCGCGCATCGCCACCGCCATGTCGCTCGGGTGAGTCGCGATGCAGTGCTCGCTGGTACCCAGGATCGCGAGGATGCGATTGAAGCCGCCGATCGCCGAACAGCCGCTGCCGGGCTCGCGCTTGTTGCACGCGGCTGCGGTGTCGTAGAAATAATAGCAGCGCGTCCGCTGGAGCAGATTGCCCCCGGTCGACGCCTTGTTGCGCAGCTGCCCCGACGCGCCGGCGAGCAACGCGCGGCTCAGCACCTCGTACTTCGCGACGACGCGGCGATCGGCGGCGAGATCACTGTTCGGCACCAGCGCACCGATCGTCAGCCCGCCATCCCCGCGCTCCTCGATCTTCGCGAGATCGAGGCGGCTGATGTCGACGAGCTTGTCGGGCGTCTCGACCTGCAGCTTCATCAGGTCGAGCAGATTGGTGCCGCCGGCGATGAACTTCGCGCCGGTCGTTCCGGCGTCCTGCGCCGCAGCCTCGGGGGTTGCGGGCTTTTCGTAGGTGAAGGTCTTCATGCTACCAGCTCCCCGCGCGCATTGGCGTCCATCGCGGCGTCCTTTTCGTCCGCGGACCGGCCCTTGGGCGCGGTGTCGCCGACTTCGCGGATCGCATCGACGATGTTCGGATAGGCGGCGCAACGGCAGAGGTTGCCGCTCATCCGTTCCGAGATCTCGGCATCGTCGAACTTCGGATCGGTCAGGTCGCCCGATGCGTGGCTTGCCCAGCCCTTCTTGACCTCGTCGAGCATGCCGACTGCCGAGCATATCTGCCCCGGCGTGCAATAGCCGCACTGATAGCCGTCATGCCGCACGAACGCGTCCTGCAGCGGATGGAGATTGCCCGGCTGGCCGATGCCCTCGATCGTCGTGATCTCGTCGTCCTGGTGCATGACGGCGAGCGTCAGGCAGGAATTGACGCGACGCCCGTTGATCAGGACGGTGCACGCCCCGCACTGGCCATGGTCACAACCCTTTTTCGAGCCCGTCAGCCCGAGATGTTCGCGACATAGATCAAGCACCGACGTACGAATATCGGGCTCTGCGTCATATGATTGACCATTGATCGTGAAATGCATGGGAGGACCCCTGGTTTAGCGCTGGGAATTTTGGAAATACGAGGACTGAACGCCGATGCGACCAATGGTTTCCTATTGCGACTGGCTCTCACGCCTTGGTACGCTGGCGTTCATTGCCGCGAGCGGGCAAGCTGCTGCCATGGCCCCGGACTCGCACCCCTTATCGCCCCCGATCGTTATCGCGCACCGTGGCGCGAGCGGGTTGCGACCCGAGCACACGCTGGCCGCCTATTCGCTCGCGATCGACCAGGGGGCGGACTTCATCGAGCCCGATCTGGTCCCGACCAAGGACGACGTGCTCGTCGCGCGGCACGAGAACAACATTGCGGATACTACCAACGTTGCCGATCATCCCGAGTTCGCAGCCCGCAAAACCACCAAGACGATCGACGGCCAGGCTATGACCGGCTGGTTCGTCGAGGATTTCACGCTGGCCGAGCTGAAGACGCTCCGCGCGAAGGAGCGCCTGCCCAAGCTGCGGCCCGCGAACACCGCGTTTGACGGCCAGTTCGAGATCCCGACGCTCGCCGAGATCATCGCGCTCGCCAAGCGCCGCACCAAGGAGACGGGCCGGACGATCGGCATCTATCCCGAGACCAAGCACCCGACCTATTTCGCGAGCATCGGTCACCCCACCGACGCGAAGCTGGTCGCCGAACTGCGCGAGGCAGGCTGGGATTCGGCCAAGGCACCGGTCTTCATCCAGTCGTTCGAGGTGAAGAACCTCCAGCGGCTTCATATGATGACCAAGATCCGGCTGATCCAGCTGATGGACGGGCAGGGCGCCCCCGCCGATCGCGCGCAGCCGAGCTACAAGGCGATGATCACGCCCGACGGCCTGAAGGCGGTCGCGGCCTATGCCTATGGGATCGGCCCGGGCAAGGAGATGCTCTGGTCCGGCGCGACACCGACGACGCTGGTCGCCGACGCGCATGCCGCGGGGCTGCGCGTGCACCCCTGGACCTACCGCGCCGAAAACTATTTCGAACCCGAACGCTTCCGCCGCGGCGCGGACCCGGCGGCACATGGCGATATTGCGGGCGAGATCGACGCCGGGCTTGCCCAAAGTATCGACGGTTTCTTCACCGACTTTCCGCTATACGGTGCCCAGGCGCGCGACAGGGTGCGCACAGGAGTGAAGTAAATGCGTAAAGTCCTTCCCGTGCTGGCCGTCCTGCCGTTCCTCGTCAGCGGCTGTATCAGCACCGCCACTTCGATCGTGAAGGCGCCGTTCCAGGTCGCCGGCAAGGCGGTCGACTGGACGACGACCAGCCAGGAAGAATCGGACCGCAACTACGGCCGCAAGATGCGCAAGCAGGAGGCCGAGGAGGGCAAGCAGCGCAAGGAACTCGCCAAGCGGTGCAGGAAGGACCCGCAGCGTTCGGAATGCGGCCAATACCAAGGGTATCGCGCGGGGAACTAAGCTCCCTTTATACCACGAAGCTGCCACCACCCCGGCGAAGGCCGGGGCCCAGTTGGGAAACAGAGGTAACGGCACTCAGTCCTTCGTTGCCAACGTCCCCCAACTGGACCCCGGCCTCCGCCGGGGTTGCGACCCAGGATATGGTGCCCTTCACGGCCTTGTTCTCCCGCGAAGGCGGGAGCCCAGTCTGGACTCCCGCCTTCGCGGGAGAACAAACTACGCTAGAACCATCCCATCACCGTAACCGGAAATGGCGTCCAAGCCCCGACCCGTACCCCGGCAAACCGAAGCGCATCCCCCGTCCAGCTGTTGCACGTCCGAACCGCATCATACCGGCCGTTAGCGTCATAAAATGCGTCATATCCCGCATAGCCCCGATACCGCGCACCCCCGTCGCGAAAGCTCGCGCGGATATACGCCGCCAGCCGCCGATACTGCGCCGGCGTCACCACGATCTCGCGCGCGCCGTCGCCCGCCCGCGGCGCCGGCAGATGCTCGACATGCATCAACGTCCGCGTGCTCCCCGTCGCAGCAGCGAGCACCGTCCGCAGCTTCACCTCGGCCCAGGTCGGCGTCTCCAGATAGAACGTCTTCTCGCCCCACCCGAACGCCACATGATCATACCCCGCAAACCGCGGATCGCGCAGGTCCTCCGCGCGCGCCACGCCGCGCCAGTCGACCCCGGCCGCGACCTTCGGCACGATGATCCCGGTATGCACCCCGTTGCTTTCGACGAAGATGCGGATCCCGTGCGCAGGCGGCGCCCAGTCACGATTGCTCGGGATAGCGCCTCCCACCAGACCCGCGACGGCATAGCTCGCGACCAGCGCCAACACTGCCGCGATACCCCCTAAAATCAGCCTAATCGCGCGCATTTCCGTCTTCATTCCGTCATGCTAGACGATGCGCATGGCAGAAGAAACGCACGTGCTGAGCACGCCGCCCGAAGGCGCTCCCGACTGGACGATCCCGCAAAACTGGTCGGCCTATACCGCGGAGGATCACGCGACCTGGGACACGCTGTTCGCGCGCCAGTCGAAACTGCTCCCCGGGCGCGCGTCGAACGCCTGGCTGCGCGGGCTCGACGTGCTCAAGCTCTCGAAACCCGGCATCCCCGATTTCGAGGAGCTGTCCGAACGCCTGATGAAGCTCACCGGCTGGTCGGTCGTCGCGGTCCCCGGCCTCGTCCCCGACGACGTGTTCTTCGACCACATGGCCAATCGCCGCTTCGTCGCGGGCAACTTCATCCGTCGCCCCGACCAGCTCGATTATCTCCAGGAGCCCGACGTCTTCCACGACGTGTTCGGGCACGTGCCGATGCTCGCCGACCCGGTCTTCGCCGACTACCTCGCCGCCTATGGCCGCGGCGGCCAGCGCGCGCTCGGGCTCGACGCGCTGAAATATCTCGGGCGGCTTTATTGGTACACGGTCGAGTTCGGACTGATCGCCGAACCCGAGGGCCTGCGCATCTACGGTTCGGGGATCGTCTCCAGCTACGCGGAAACGCGGTTCGCGCTCGACGATCCTAGCCCCAACCGGATCGCGCTCGACCTCGCGCGCGTGATGCGGACCGAATACCGGATCGACGATTTCCAGCAGAACTACTTCGTCATCCCCAGCTTCGACGAGCTGTTGCGGCTGACCGTCGAGACCGACTTCGCGCCGTTGTACGAGGAACTGAAAGCGCTGCCGGACATCCCCGTCGCGCAGATCGAGCCAGGCGATGTCGTGCTGACCGAGGGAACGCAGGACTACGCGACCGCGAAAGTGCCCACCGAGACGGCATAAGCGTCGTATTTTTAGCCATCACCCCGCCCTTAACAACCACCCCGGCGAAGGCCGGGGCCCAATTGGGCGAACCTTTGAAATAGAGCCGCACCACCCTCCCAATTGGGCCCCGGCCTCCGCCGGGGTGGTGTTGGTGGTGGGTGAGGGCACCCTTCCCACCATGTTCCCCCGCGAAGGCGGGGGCCCAGACTGGACCCCCGCCTTTGCGGGGGACTATTCTTCTGCCGGGGCAGGGCAGTCGTTAAATATCCGCGCGCTTCAGATATCCAAAGCCCACCCATCGCGCCCCTTCGGATCGAACGGCCCATCGGCCACAAACCGCACCGCCCCCGCCTTCAACCGAAGCACACTCCAATCCCCCCGCCGGTCGACCGCCTCGAGCGAACACCCGCAAGCTTCATATGCCGCCACGACCCCGGCCCGCTGCGTCTCCAGCAACCCCGCCAGCACGATCGTCGCCCCTGAATCAGCAATCGACGCGATCTCCGGCGCCATCGACACCAGCGGCCCGGCCAGGATATTCGCGATCACCAGATCATACGGCGCCTTCGCCACGATCGCGTCGTCGAGCGTACCATCCGCCACGATCAGCTCGATCCCGAAAACCCCGTTCAGATCCGCATTCTCGCGCGTGACGTCGATCGAGACCGGATCGATATCCGTTCCCATCACCGCCGCCTCGGGCCACAGATGCGCCGCGGCGAAGGCGAGCAGCCCGGTCCCCGTCCCGATATCGATCACGTTCGCAAAATCGGCGTCCGCCATCCCGTCGAGCATGGCCAGACACCCGCTGGTCGTCTCGTGATGCCCGGTCCCGAACGCGCGGCTCGCCTCGATCAGGAACGCGCGCTTGTCCGCCGGCACCGCGCCCGCATGCGCGCCGGTATGCACGAAGAACCGCCCGACCGACAAAGGCTCGAGCCCCGCCTGGCTCATCGTCACCCAATCGGCATCGCCCAACCGCTCGACCGCGATCTCGGCCCCCGCCGCGCTCGGCACCAGCGCACGCACCGCCGCGACCGTGTCGGCCGCAGGCTCATGCTCGAAATACGCATCGAGCCGCCACGATTCGACGTCGTCCTCGATCTCCTCGGTCGTCATCAACACGGCGTCGCCCGGGATCGCGTTACCGAGGTCGTCGCTCGCATCGATCGCCTCCGCTTCCGCACGCGTACAGGGCAGAGTCAGCTTCCAGCTATCGGACATAGCTCGCTCCATTCACGTCGACCACCGATCCCGTCATCGAGGCCGGAGCCTCCAACGCGAGAAACTTCGCAGCGGCAGCCACCTCTTCGGGCGCCGCGACCCGCCCCAGCGGAATATCCGCCAGCAACGCATCGCCCCCGCGGCTCGACAGATAGTCGTCCGCCATCCCGGTCATCGTGAACCCGGGACACACCGCGAACGCCAGGATCCCCTCGCGGGCATAGCCTCGTGCGATCGTCTTGGTCATCGCCACCATCCCCGCCTTCGACGCGGCATAATGCCAGTGCGCCGGCGAATCGCCACGATAGGCGGCGCGGCTGGCGATGTTGACGATCCGGCCACCGACACCCCGTGCTTGCCAGTGCAGCACGGCCAACCGGCACAGCTCGGCGGATGCGGTCAGGTTGATCCGCATCGTCCGCTCCCACTGCTCGGTCCAGTCGTCGTCACCGAGCGGACTGGCCTCGAACACCCCCGCATTGTTGATCAGCACGTCGATCTCGCCGCCCGCCTGCTCCAGTGCAGCGTTCCACAACGCCGTGGGGCCTGCCGGATCGGCGAAGTCGGCGGGGATGCCGCTCGCGGTCCCATGCCCGATGACGGAGGCGCCAGCGTCAGTCAGCGCCCGATGGATCGCCGCGCCGATGCCGCGGCTTGAGCCGGTGAGTAATATGGTCATGCGCCGCCCTTAGCGTCCGGTTTCGTGTCGCGTCACCCCATGCCGACGCCCGCAGCCTAGCTGAACGATACGCGGATCGTCATTCGGGCGCGCGTTGCAGCTTGCCGACACGCTGGATCTGCGAAACGGTGCCGTCCTCGCTGATAGCGACGCCTTCGCTGCGCGGATCGGCCGCGCCCACCCATTTGCCGCCGACGCGTTCGATCGCGTTCGCCTTCAGGCCGAGTGCCGCGACCTGCACGGTTTCGCCGAGCGCCTGCAACGCCGGGACCATCGCCTCGCGCTCGGTGCCCTTCTCGACCGCGGCGACATGGCCGGGGGCATAGATCAGGCCGAGCGCGATCGAGTCCTGCGCCGACAATTTCCAGTCGACCACGCCGATGATCGCCTTGGCCACCTGCGCGATGATCGTCGAGCCGCCCGCCGCGCCAACCGCGAGGCGCACCTTGCCGTCGGGGCCATAGACGATCGTCGGCGACATCGAGCTGCGCGGCCGCTTGCCGCCCTCGACCCGGTTGGCGACCAGCGCGCCGTTCTTCTCGGGGACGATGTCGAAATCGGTGAGCTGGTTGTTGAGCACGGTGCCGTCGACGGTGATCCCCGAACCGAAATACCCCTCGACCGTGGTCGTGACCTCGACGACGTTGCCGCGCGCATCGGTGACGGCGAGGTCGGTGGTGCCGGGAACTTCGCTGACCGGCGCGCGGACGCGGGCAGGGGCGCCGGGGGGGGTGCCGGGCGCGACGCTCGCCATCGTCGTCGTGGGCGAGATCAGCGCAGAGCGCGACGCCAGATAGCCCGAGGAGAGCATGCCCGTCACCGGCACGCGGACGAAATCGGGATCGCCGACGTACAGGTCGCGATCGGCATAAGCGAGCCGCGAGGACTCGGCGAACAGATGCCACGCCTGCGCGCTGTCCTTGCCGAGCTTGCCCATGTCGAAACGTTCGAGCTGCTTGAGGATCATCAGCACGGTGATGCCGCCCGACGAGGGCGGGCCCATCCCGCACACGCGGTAGACGCGATATTTGATGCAGACGGGCGGGCGGTTCTTGGCGTCGTAGCTGGCGAGATCGCCGGTCGTCATCTTCGACGCGTTGCGCGCGGCGGTGTTGACCGCGGTGACGATCTTCTGCGCCTGCGGGCCGACATAGAAGCTGTCGGGGCCCTGGGTCGCGATCCGCTGGAGTAGCGCGGCCTGTTCTGGGTTCTTGATCGTCGCACCGATCGCGATCGGCGTGCCGTCGGGCGCAGAGAAGAGTTTGCGCGTCTCGGGCGTGATGTGGTCGCCATAGGCCGACATGCCGTTGACGAGGCGCGGCGAGGCCTGGAAGCCGTTGGTCGCAAGGCGGATCGCGGGCGCGAACAACTGCGCCCAGGGGAGCTTGCCCGACGCGCGGTGCGCGAGCGCCATGCCGCGGAGCGCGCCGGGGATGCCGACGCTGCGACCGCCGGGGACCGCGTCGCGATGGCTGAGCGGGGTGCCGTCGGGGGCGTAGAACCAGCGCGCGTCGGCGGCGGCCGGCGCGGTTTCGCGCGCGTCGATCGTGCTGAGCGCGCCGCTGGCCGCGTGGCTGACCCAGAAGCTGCCGCCGCCGATCCCCGAGCTTTGCGGTTCGACGACGTTGAGCGCGAGCATCGTCGCGATCGCCGCATCTGTGGCGCTGCCGCCTGCACGCAGGATCTCGACGCCGGCCGCCGCCGCGCGCGGGTCGGCGGCGCTGACCATGCCTTGGTCCTTCGCCGGGGCGGGGGTGGATTGGCGCGCCTCGGTGGCGGCGGGGACTAGGAGGGCGAGCGCTAGGAGAGAAGTCTTCATCGCGCGCGAACCTAACGCGGTTCGAATAGGAGGCAAGGCGTCGTCGTACATTCCCCCGCCATCCTGGGCTCAACCCAGGATCCAGAGCCACACAGGGCGGCCTGCGCGGCTCTGTATCCCAGCTTTCGCTGGGATGACGGAAGGGGGTGTCAGCGCGCGTCGACCCCTACTGCGTCGCCAACGCTCGCGAAGCCGTCGCGTGTCAGCAGCGCGTCCAGCTCACGCAGCATCCGCGCCGGCAGCCCCGGACCCTCATAGACCAAAGCGGTATAAAGCTGGACGAGGCTCGCCCCCGCAAGGAGCCGTGCATAGGCCTCCGCACCGCTGCCGATGCCGCCGACCGAGATCAGCGGGATCGCCGCGCCGGTGGCCGTGCGGAAGTCGGTGAGGCGCTGGCGGGCGAGCGGGGCGAGGGGCGCGCCGGACAGCCCGCCGGTTTCCTTCGCATTGGCCGAGCGCAAGCCGGGGCGGGTGATCGTCGTGTTGTTGACGATCAGCGCGTCGATGCGGTTGTCGATCGCGGCGCGCGCGATGTCGTCGATGTCCGCGGGCTCGAGGTCGGGCGCGACCTTCAGGAAGATCGGCGTGGTGCCCTTCGCACCTGTACAGGCAGCAAGCAGGTCGCGCAGCGCCGCGCCGTGCTGCAGATCGCGCAGGCCCGGCGTGTTGGGGGAGCTGATGTTGATCGTGATATAATCGGCGTGCGGCGCGGCGCGGGTGACGCCGTGGACGTAATCCGCGGTGCGATCGATCGCGTCCTTGTTGGCGCCGACGTTGATGCCGAGCACGCTCTTGCCACGCGTATAGGCTTTCGCCCGGACGAGTGCCGCATCGAGGCCGCCATTGTTGAAACCGAGCCGGTTGATGACCGCGCGGTCTTCGGGAAGGCGGAAGATGCGCGGCTTGGGGTTGCCGGGCTGGGGCAGGGGCGTGAGCGTGCCGATCTCGACGCTGCCGAGGCCCAGCCCGAAGAACCCGTCGATCGCACGCCCGTCCTTGTCGACGCCCGCCGCGAGCCCCACCGGATTGGGAAGCGCGATCCCCGCCACGGTGGTCGCAAGCCGGGGAACGCTGGGGGCGAGCGGGGTGCCCGCCTTGCCCCATGCGGCGAGCGCGGCAATCGTCAGGCCATGCGCGCGTTCGGCGTCGAGGCGGAAGAGAAGCGGGTGGTAGAAGGCCATGCGCGCTCTTCGCACCGGTTCGCGCTCAGGTCAAAAGCGCGCGAAAATCCCGCCCCAGTTGCGAGTCGTTAGCACGCGCCGACGGGTTGACGATGACTCCCGCAGAGCCCATTTGCGCAATCGGATCATATCGGTCCGATTGGACTCACGAAGTACCATGCGTCTTTCCAGCCTAGCCGACTATGCGGTCGTCATGATGAGCGCCGCGGCGCGTCATTGTGGCGGCATCGCGCGGCTGAACGCGACGCTGCTGAGCGAGGAGACCGGCGTGCCGCTGCCGACCGTGCAGAAGCTGGTGAGCCGGTTATCGGCGGCGGGGCTGATCGAAAGTACGCGCGGCACCGGCGGCGGCTTCCGCCTGTCGCGCCCGCCCGCGTCGATCTCGCTGGCCGACATCATCGAGGCGGTCGAGGGCCCGATCGCGCTGACCGCATGCGTCGACGGCGCGGCGCAGGATTGCTGCATCGACCAGACGTGCAAGGTGAAGCCGCACTGGAACGCGGTCAACGGCGCGGTCCGCGGTGCGCTCGCCGGCGTGACGCTCGCCAGTCTTTCGCAAGTCCCGAATTCGCCGGTGCCCGCATGACGCGCGCAGCGCCTACCCCTTTCCTTCGCGCCTTTGCGCCTTCGCGTGAGAAGATTCTGTTCACGCAAAGGCGCGATGGCGCGAAGATATCAAAGAGCCGCGTTGCGGCGGAGATGGAATGATGGCTACCCGGAACGCAGAGGCATACGCCGCCGCGAACAAGACGTACGAGTGGGGCTTCTCCTCGGACATCGAACAGGAATTCGCGCCCAAGGGCCTGTCGGAAGACACGGTGCGCTTCATTTCTGCCAAGAAGGGCGAGCCGCAGTGGATGCTCGACTGGCGGCTGAAGGCGTTCGCCCTCTGGCAGACGATGGACGCGCCCGACTGGTCGAAGCTCAACGTGCCCCCGATCGATTACCAGGACGCGTACTACTACGCGGAGCCCAAGGCCAAGCCGAAGCTGGGGAGCCTCGACGAGGTCGATCCCGAGATCCTGCGCGTTTACGAAAAGCTCGGCATCCCGATCGGCGAGCAGAAGATGCTCGCGGGCGTGGTCGAGGATCCGCTCAACGAGGACGGTACGCCCAAGCGCCGCGTCGCGGTCGACGCGGTGTTCGACAGCGTCTCGGTCGCGACCACGTTCCGCAAGGAACTCGAGGCTGCGGGCGTGATCTTCCGCTCGATCTCCGAGGCGATCAAGGAATATCCCGACCTCGTCCGGAAATGGCTCGGCAAGGTCGTGCCGCAGCGTGACAATTACTTCGCGACGCTGAACTCGGCGGTCTTCTCCGACGGCACGTTCGTCTACATCCCCGAGGGCGTGCGCTGCCCGATGGAGCTGTCGACCTATTTCCGGATCAACGCCGAGAATACCGGCCAGTTCGAACGCACGCTGATAGTCGCCGACAAGGGGTCGTACGTCTCGTATCTCGAGGGCTGCACCGCGCCGATGCGCGACGAGAACCAGCTGCATGCGGCGGTGGTCGAACTCGTCGTGCTCGACGATGCCGAGATCAAATATTCGACCGTGCAGAACTGGTATCCGGGCGACGAGAACGGCGTCGGCGGGATCTACAATTTCGTCACCAAGCGTGCGCTGTGCCAGGGCAAGAATTCGAAGGTCAGCTGGACGCAGGTCGAGACGGGCAGCGCGATCACGTGGAAATATCCGTCGTGCGTGTTGGCGGGCGACGGCTCGGTCGGCGAATTCTATTCGGTCGCGGTGACGAACAATCGTCAGCAGGCCGATACCGGCACGAAGATGATCCACCTCGGCAAGAACACCCGCTCGACGATCGTGTCGAAGGGGATTTCGGCAGGGCGTTCGGACAACACTTACCGAGGCTTGGTGCGCGTTGCGCCGACCGCGGAGGGCGTGCGCAACTTCACCCAGTGCGACAGCCTGCTGCTGGGCGACCAGTGCGGCGCGCATACCGTGCCGTATATCGAGGTCCGCAATCCGTCCGCGCAGATCGAGCATGAGGCGACGACGTCGAAGATCTCCGAGGACCAGCTGTTCTACGCGATGTCGCGCGGGCTGGATGCGGAGGCGGCGGTGGCGCTGATCGTCAACGGCTTCGCGCGCGAGGTGCTGCAGCAGCTCCCGATGGAGTTCGCGGTGGAAGCGCAGAAGCTGCTGGGGATTTCGCTGGAAGGCTCTGTGGGGTGAGCCTCGCCCGTCATGCTCGCATATGCGGTAATGACGGGGCACGGCCGGCGCATCGCGCGCTTCGGAATTTAGAGATTTGGAATTGGGCAGAAATCGATGCTGAAAATTGAAAACCTTCACGCCGAGATCGACGGCAAGGAAATCCTCAAGGGCCTTTCGCTTACCGTGAACGCGGGCGAGGTGCACGCGATTATGGGGCCTAACGGCGCTGGCAAGTCGACGCTGGGCTATGTGCTCGGTGGGCGGCCCGGTTACGAGGTCACGTCGGGTTCGGTGACGTTCGACGGCGTCGACCTGCTCGAGCTCGAGGCGCATGAGCGCGCTGCGGCGGGCGTGTTTCTCGGCTTCCAGTATCCGGTCGAGATCCCCGGCGTGTCGAACGTCCAGTTCCTGCGCGAGGCGCTCAACGCCCAGCGTGCGACGCGCGACGAGAAGGCATTGTCGGGCGGCGAGTTCCTGAAGCTCGCACGCGGCCAGGCGGATCTGCTCGGCATGGATTACGACATGCTCAAGCGGCCGGTGAATGTCGGCTTTTCGGGCGGCGAGAAGAAGCGCAACGAGATGGTGCAGATGGGCATCGTCAACCCCAAGTTCGCGATCCTCGACGAGACCGATTCGGGCCTCGACATCGATGCGCTGCGCGTCGTCGGCGACGGCATCAACCGCATCATGCGCGCGCCCGACAAGGCGGTGCTGCTGATCACGCATTACCAGCGGCTGCTCGATTATGTGGAGCCGGACTTCGTCCATGTGCTGGCCGACGGGCGCATCGTCCGGTCGGGCGGCAAGGAACTTGCTCAGCAGCTCGAGAGCGAAGGCTATGTGGGGATCGCCGCGTGACGATGCTGCTCGACCTTCCCTCGACGCGCGAGGAATCGTGGCGCTGGGGTGATCCGGCGGCGATCGCTGCTGCGGCGGGCCTGCCGCGCGGCGAGGCACTGGCGGGCGCGTGGTTCCTTGAGCTTGAGGGCGCGCGTGCGGTGTTCGTCGATGGCGTGCTCGATGCAGCGCGGAGCGATCTGCGCCATGTCGCGATCGCGCCGCTCGAGGGTGGCGAGCATGTGCTCGGCCGTCGCACGACCGGCTACGGCTGGTCGCTGCGCGTCGACGCGAATGCGTCGGCCGAGCTGATCCAGATCGTCCATATCTCGACCGGGGGCGACAACCAGCTTCCCGCCGAGATCGTGCTGGCGGGTGGTGCGCAAGCGTCGGTCGTCGAGACCTATGTCGGCACCGGCTGGTCGAACCGGTCGACGCGGATCACGCTGGGTGCGGGCGCGAAGCTGACGCGCGCGGTGCGGTTGCTGCAGGCGAGCGGGTTCGTGTCGTTGCGCGACGAGGCGGATGTCGGCGCGGAGGCGAGCCTGATCGTGACGGTGCTCGGCGCGGGCGATGCGGGGACGCGGATCGACGGCGCGATCACCGTGTCGGGCGACGATGCGTTTGCCGAATATGGCGGCGCGTTGTTGACGCGGAAGGCGCAGAAGCAGGAATGCGCGCTGTCGGTGCGGCACGCGGCGCTTAACGGGCAGAGCAAGCAGATCTGGCGCGCGGTTGCGGCCGATACGTCGACGGCCAGCCTCGCCGCACGCGTCGAGGTGGCGCGCGATGCGCAGAAGACCGATGGCGTTCAGTCGTTGCGCGGGTTGCTGCTCAAGCGCACCGCGACGGTCAACCTGAAGCCCGAGCTCGAGATCTTCGCCGACGACGTGAAGTGCGCGCACGGCGCGACGGTCGGCGAACTCGACCAGCGCGCGTTGTTCTACATGCAGAGCCGCGGCATCCCGCATGCCAAGGCGCAGGCGCTTCTCACGCGCGCGTTCGTCGGCGATGCGTTCGCGCAGATCGCGGACGAGACGGTACGCGACGCGTTCGTCGCGGACGCGGATGCATGGCTGGAGGCGGCGCTGTCTGCTCCCCTTCCGCTTGCGGGAGGGGCCGGGGGAGGGGCTTCGTCATGAGTGCCGCCCTCCATCAAGCCCTCCCCCGACCCCTCCCGCAGGCGGGAGGGGAGGCTTTGGACCGCGTGTCGGACTTCCCCGCGATCCCCGAGGGTTGGGCGTACCTCGACACCGCCGCCACCGCGCAGAAGCCGCAGGCCGTCGTCGACGCGATCACGCGCGCGTATGGCGAGACCTATGCCACCGTGCACCGCGGCGTGTACCAGCGCTCGGCCGACATGACGGTCGCCTATGAAGCGGCGCGCAAGGCTGTCGCGCGGTTCATCGGCGCAGGCTCGCCCGACGAGATCGTGTTCGTACGCGGCGCGACCGAGGCGATCAATCTCGTTGCGCAGTGTTGGGCCGGCACGCAGTTGAAGGCGGGCGACCGCATCCTGTTGTCAATGCTCGAGCATCATTCGAACATCGTGCCGTGGCAGATGATCGCGGCGGCACGCGGCGTTGCGATCGACGTGCTGCCGCTGACGCCGGACCACCGCATCGATCTCGACTCGATGGAGCGGATGATCACGCCCGCGCACAAGCTGGTCGCGCTCGGGCATGTGTCGAACGTGCTCGGCTCGGTGCTCGACGCCAAGCGCGCGACCGACATCGCGCATTCGGTCGGCGCGAAGATCCTGCTCGACGGATGCCAGTCGGTGCCGCGGATCGCGGTCGACGTCCAGGCGATCGGCTGTGATTTCTACGTCTTCTCCGGGCACAAGCTCTACGGCCCGACCGGGATCGGCGTGCTGTGGGCCAAGCCCGAGCTGCTCGAAGCGATGCCGCCGTACCAGGGTGGCGGGTCGATGATCGACAAGGTATCGTTCGCGAAAACCACCTATGCGCCGCCGCCGGGACGGTTCGAGGCGGGCACGCCGCATATCGTCGGCGCGCTTGGGCTGCATGCGGCGATCGATTATGTCGAAAGCATCGGGCTTGGCGCGATCCATGCGCACGAGACCGCTCTGGTGACCGCGACGCGCGAGGCGTTGTCGGGGATCAACTCAGTGCGGCTGTACGGCCCGGCGGACTCGGCGGGGATCGTCTCCTTCACGATCGAGGGGGTTCATCCGCACGACATCGGCACCATATTGGACGAAGAGCGCGTCGCGATCCGGGCCGGCCATCACTGCGCACAGCCGCTGATGGAGGCGCTGGGCGTCGAGGCGACGGCACGCGCGAGCTTCGGGGTCTATAACGGGCCAGCCGACGTCGATGCGCTGGTGCGCGGTATCGCGCGAGTAACGAGGATATTCGGATGAGCGATCGGTTCGAGATCGAGGAAGTCGAAGCGGTGCAGTCGCCGCCCAAGGCACGCGTCGTGCTAGACACCGACGGCGATGCGGAGCGCAAGCGCGACTATCTCGCCGGGTTCCTGGCGCAGAAGCCGCAGGTCGATCTGGCGGGCGAGCCCGGTGGCGCGGTGTATGATGCGATCATCGATGCGCTGAAGGATATCTACGATCCCGAGATCCCGGTGAACATCTATGACCTGGGGCTGATCTACGGCGTCGAGGTGACCGACGACGGGCATGCGGTCGTCACGATGACGCTGACCACGCCGAACTGTCCGGTCGCGGAGTCGATGCCGATGGAGGTCGAGATGCGCGTCGGTGCGGTGCCGGGCGTCGGCGTCGCCGAGGTGAACCTGGTGTGGGATCCGGCATGGGATCCGCAGAAGATGTCCGACGAGGCGAAGCTCGAACTGGGCATGCTGTAACGTCTTTCCCCTCCCGCATGCGGGAGGGGGTAGGGGGTGGGCTCACGCTCTCCTCGCGGATGACGGTTCGAATGGCTGGCCGGGAGCCCAGTCTGGGTCCCCGCCTTCGCGGGGACACATGCTACCTGGCGCCAGTTTTAGACGGTAAAGCTCTCGCCGCAGCCGCATGCGCCCTTGGGCGCGGATCGCGGACCTGATGGCGCGGGCGCCCGCGGATGCGATCGGGGTGAAACTGTCGACGCCGAAGCGCGGCTGTTCGGGGCTCGCTTATTCGGTCGATTACGTCACCGAGGCCAAGCCGTTCGACGAGCGGATCGACACGCCCGGCGGCACGCTGTTCGTCGATGGCGGGTCGATCCTGTATCTGATCGGCTCGACGATGGACTGGGTCGAGGACGACTTCACCGCGGGCTTCGTGTTCCAGAATCCCAACGCCAAGGGCGCATGCGGCTGCGGCGAGAGCTTTACCGTCTAAAACTGGCGCCAGGTAGCATGTGTCCCCGCGAAGGCGGGGACCCAGACTGGGCTCCCGATCGGGTCGAGACAGGGCGACGCCGAACGACCGCCCGCCTTGCTTGCCCCTCCCGTCCTGTGCCACTCCCCCCGCGAAAAGAGGGGATCTACGTTGGCCAGTCTGTTTCGCCGAAAAATCGTTACCGAACAACCGCCCGAGCATCAGCTCGCGCGGACGCTGTCGTGGCCGCATCTGGTCGCGATGGGCGTCGGCGGGATCGTCGGCACCGGCATCCTCACGCTGATCGGCGTCGGCGCAGGGCTCGCCGGCCCCGCGGTCATCCTGTCTTTCGTCATCGCCGGCGGGATCTGCGCCTGCGCCGCGCTCGCCTATGCCGAGATGGCGACGATGATCCCCGCGTCGGGCAGCGCGTACACCTACAGCTATGTCGTGCTCGGCGAGTTGATCGCCTGGGTGATCGGCTGGAGCCTCATCCTCGAATATTCGCTCGTCGTGTCGACCGTCGCGGTCGGCTGGTCGGGCTATGCCGCGCCGTTGCTGCGCGGGGTGTTCGGGTTTCCCGAGGCGCTGACGCTCAGCCCTGAACTTGGCGGCATCCTCAACGTCCCCGCGATTGTCATCATCGCGGTCGTCGCGGGCGTGCTGTCGTTCGGCACGCGCGAGAGTGCGACGCTGAACGCGGTGCTGGTCGGCGTGAAGATGATCGCGCTCACCGTCTTCGTGTTCATCGCGTTGCACTATTTCAACAGCGCCAACCTCCACCCGTTCATGCCCTACGGCTTCCCCAAGGCGGTCCAGCCCGACGGTGCCGAGCGCGGCGTCATGGCGGCGGCGGCGATCATCTTCTTCGCCTTTTACGGCTTCGACGCGATCTCGACCGCGGCGGAGGAGACCAAGAACCCCGGCCGCGACCTCGCGATCGGCATCCTGGGATCGATGGTGGCGTGCATCGCGATCTACATCCTCGTCGCGGTCGCTGCCGTCGGTGCGCTGTCCTACACGCGGTTCGCCGGTAGCGCCGAGCCGCTCGCGCTGATTCTGCGCGAGATCGGCCGTCCGGGGTTTGCGACGTTCCTCGGCGCCTCCGCGGTCGTCGCGCTGCCGACCGTGCTGCTCGCCTTCCTGTTCGGCCAGAGCCGGATCTTCTTCACGATGGCGCGCGACGGGCTGCTGCCCCTGAGCCTTGCCAAGGTCTCGAAGCGCGGCGCCCCGGTCCGCATCACCTGGATCACCGCCGCGATCGTCGCGGTGATCGCAGGGCTGTTGCCGCTCGCCGAGATCGCCGCGCTGGCCAACGCCGGCACGCTCGCCGCATTCGTCGCGGTGTGCGCCTGCATGCTGGTGATGCGCCGCCGCGCGCCCGACGCGATCCGCACCTTCCGCGCGCCGGCGGCGACGTTGGTCGGGACGATTGGCATCCTCGGCTGCCTCTACCTGTTCTTCAGTCTGCCCTCGAAGACGCAGCTGTATTTCGGCCTGTGGAACCTGCTCGGGCTGGTGATCTACTTCGTCTACGCGCGGCCACGGGCGCTCGCCGAATGACCGGCTGGACGATCGGGATCATCGGTGGCTCGGGGCTGTACGCGGTCGAGGGGATCGAGGACGGGCGCTGGCAGACGGTGGACACCCCCTGGGGCGCGCCATCGGACGCGATCTACACTGGCCGCGTCGGGCATGTCGGCGTGGCATTCCTGCCGCGGCATGGACGCGGGCACAGGATCGCGCCGTCGGACCTCAACGCCCGCGCGAACATCGATGCGCTCAAGCGGCTCGGCGTCACCGACGTGCTGGCGGTGTCGTCGGTAGGCTCGCTGGTCGAGCAACGCCCGCCCGGCAGCTTCACGATCGTCGATCAGGTCATCGACCGCACCAAGGGGCGCCCGTCGAGCTTCTTCGGCACCGGTCTGGTTGCGCATGTCTCAATGGCGGATCCGGTCTGTCCGCGCCTGTCGCGTTACGCCGCCGACGCCGCGCGCGAGGCCGGCGCGCAGGTCGACGACCGCGGCACCTATCTGGCGATGGAGGGCCCGCAATTCTCGACGCGCGCGGAGAGCCTGCTCTACCGCCAATGGGGCTGCGACGTGATCGGCATGACCGCGATGCCCGAGGCGAAACTCGCGCGCGAGGCGGAGCTTCCCTACGCGCTGGTCGGCATGGTCACGGATTATGATTGCTGGCGCGAAGGCGAGGACGGAGTCGACGTCGCGCAGGTCCTCGTGCAGCTGGACGCCAATGCGGCCAAGGCACGTGCGATGGTCATGGCGTTGTTGCGTGGGTTGCCAGAGACACGCGCTGGCTCGCCGATCGACACCTGCCTGGACAGCGCAATCATAACCGCGCGCGGCGCGCGCGATCCCGAGCTGGTCGCCAAGCTCGATGCCGTCGCCGGTCGGGCGCTTTCGAAACTGTAGAAGGAATATATCCGGTCCGGGGCCGGGGTGCGTGCACCGAAGCTGGCACCGGCAATCGCGCAATGCGATCTCGAACCGACGTGGAACGGTGGGCCCGCCTCAGCAGGCCCACCCGCGCGTCACTTCTTCTTGTTCTTGCGCGCCGCGTATTTCGCGTCGCGAATCGCCTTCTTCTCGGCGTCGGTCAGCTCGACCTTGGCTTCGGCTTCGCGCTTCTTCGCAGCAGCGGCTTCGGCCTCGGCCTTTTTGGCGGCCTTGGCCGCGTCCTCGGCAGCCCGCTTGGCGGCGCGCTTCTCGCGCTCGGCCAGTTCCTTGGCTTCGCGCGCGGCGAGACGCTCGGCGACGACGGCTTCGTCGATCGGCGGCTTGGCGCGCAGCGCTTCGAGCGCCTTCTGCTTGGCGGCGGCTGCGCTGCTCGTGCGGTCCTGGAAACTGGGGTCCTTGAAAGAGGCCATTGTCGTCGAATAATCCCGTAATGATGGTTTGGCCGCGCGGTCGCAGGGATGCGTCGCCGGTCATTCTGGCAGCGCCTGTAAATCATCGCGCGCCGGATCGGAAGAGATGTGTTCGCGCACGCCGATTTCAACCCGCAGGGAAAGGCGGGTGTCACCGATACGTCACATCCCAGTCACGCAAGCGTCATCGAAATCGCATCGTAGCGTCACGCATCCCGCATAGTCGCCTAATCGAGGTCGGCAGGGGGGAGCCTGAGTCGATCCATCAGATAACGATCCGACCGGGAGTCTCTTGAATGACCATCGTCAAGCGCATGAGCTTTATCCTGCTGGCCAGCACCGCCTGCGTCGCGCTGTCGGCATGCGACGGCGCGGACAGCGTCGGCTCGCCGGGTGAAGGCGTGATCGTCGTTCCCGCTACGCCGACGCCCAGCCCGACCCCGTCGCCGACGCCCACGCCGACCCCGGGCACGCCCGCCACGTCGTGCCCGACCGGCACGACCGATGTCGGCATCATCGGCAACTACCGCTCGTGCCGCCTGCCATCCGCGATCACCTCGGCGCTCAGCCTGCCGAAGGTCGCGGGCGTCGCCTATGAGATCAACGGCCGAGTCGATGTTGGTGTCGATGTCGGCGGCGCGGGCAGCGCGCTCGGCGGTATCCCGACGACGCTGACGATCGCCGCGGGCTCGCTGATCTATGCGAACACGACGAATTCGGACAACGACTTCATGGTCGTCAACCGCGGGTCGAAGCTGATCGCGGAAGGCACCGAGACCCAGCCGATCATCTTCACCGCGCAGGCCAACCTGACCGGCGGCGTCAACGATGAATCGCAGGGCCTGTGGGGCGGCATCATCCTGGCCGGTCGCGCGCCGATCTCGAACTGCAACACGACCGTCACCGGCGGTTCGGCCGCGTGCGAGAACGTCGTCGAGGGCACCAGCACCGCACTGTACGGCGGCGCCGTGCCGACCGACAGCAGCGGCACCGTCCGCTACGTCCAGATCCGTTACTCGGGTACCGTCATCAGCCCGAACAACGAGCTTCAGGGCCTGACGCTGGGTGGCACCGGTTCGGCCACCGTGCTCGACCATATCCAGATCCACAACAGCTCGGACGACGGCATCGAGATCTTCGGCGGCCGCAGCAACCTGCGCTACCTCGCGATCACCGGCGCGGATGATGACGGGCTGGATACCGATGTCGGCTGGCAGGGCTTCGTCCAGTTCGTGCTCGCGATCCAGAAGCCGAGCAACACGACCGGCGACAATTATTCGACCGAGATCGATTCGAACAACAACGAGGATGCGCTGCCGCGTCAGCGCTACAATCTGGCGAACTTCACCTTCGTCCAGACCTCGACCGCGACCAACGCGGCGATCCGCCTGCGCGGTGGTGCCGATGCGGTGTTCGTCAACGGCATCGTCAGCAATCCGGGCGGCGCGTGCCTCAACGTGATCGCCGGTGCCGATGCCGGCGGCAAGACCACGATCCGTCCCGCCAATGCCGCGCTCGAGGATAACGGCCCGCCGGTGTTCAACTCGGTCGTGTTCAGCTGCACCACGCCCTATGCCGAGACCGCGGTCAACGGCATCACGGTGACGACCGCCGAGCAGCAGGCGCTGTTCCGCGCCGGCAGCAACAACACCGAGGCGGCGGCTGCCGGTTCGGTCCTGACCGGCACGTTCCTGCCCGCCGGCGTGGCCTCGACGACGACCGCGTTCAACGCCTCGACGCTCAACCCGTCGGGCACCGCGTTCCTGGTGAACACCAGCTATGTCGGCGCGGTCAACGGCAGCACCGACACCTGGTATCGCGGTTGGACGTGCAATTCGAACCGCGCGAGCTTCGGCACGACCAGCAGCGCCTGCACGGCGCTCCCGACCAGCTGATTTCAGCACGTCGGACACTGCGCGGGGGGCGGGGGCCCTCCGCGCAGTCTTCCTTACCAGAATTCCTCTTGTTGCCGGGGCATCCATGAAGTCATCCGTTCTCGTCTCCGTCCTGCTTGGGACGACGACACTCGTCCCGGCGCAGGCCTTCGCGCAGTCTGCCCCGGCCGGCAGCGTGGTGTCGCCGCAAGCCGGCACGCCGCTCGAACAGCGCGCCGATCCGCAGGCCGCGCAGGAGCAGCAGCAGGAGCAGGTCGACGTCTCGACGCCCGGCGGCAATGCAGGGGGCGAGGACATCGTCGTGCTCGGCCGCAACGTGCCCAACGCGGTCCGTGCCACCGCAGAAGTCGTCAACGTCCTGTCGAGCGCCGACATCGCGCGCACCGGCGAGGGCGACATCGCCGGCGCGCTCCAGCGCGTCACCGGCCTGTCGGTGGTCGGCAACGGCTTCGTCTATGTCCGCGGTCTCGGCGATCGCTATTCGTCGTCGCTGCTCAACGGATCGCCGCTGCCCTCGCCAGAGCCGCTGCGTCGCGTCGTGCCGCTCGACATCTTCCCGACCAACGTCATCGCCTCCGCGCTGGTCCAGAAGAGCTATTCGGTGAACTATCCCGGCGAATTCGGCGGCGGCGTCATCAACCTGACGACCAAGGCCGTGCCCGAAAAGTCCTTCTTCCAGATCGGCGGTTCGCTCGGCGCGGACACCGTCACGACCAGCGAACTCGGCTATGTCTATGATGGCGGCAAGAACGACTGGGCGGGCTTCGACAGCGGCGAGCGCAAGGTGCCCGGCTTCATCAAGCAGGCAGGCAAGGCCGGCACGTCGCCGAGCTCGGCCGATCTGACGACGATGTCGAACGCGAAGACCACCTTGCTCCAGCGCAACAACCAGCTGCCCGCCAACTGGTCGGGCGAGGCGAGCTTCGGCACGTCGACCGATATCGGCAGCACCCGGCTCGGCGTGATCGCGGCGGGCGGGATCAGCAACACGTGGCGGACGCGCGACAACCGCCAGCAGCAGACCGACGACATTGACGGCGGCCTCACGAACGATTTCCGCACCGTCCTCACGGACAACCGCGCGGTCGTAAACGGGCTGCTCGGCTTCGGCGCGGAGTTCGGCGAGAACAAGATCCGCTGGACCAACCTGTATATCCACGACACCGTCAAGCAGGGCCGACTGAGCGAGGGCAACACCGCGAACATCGGCATCCCGTCGCCCTATGACGTACCCGCGTTCATCACACAGAACACCAGCTGGTTCGAACGCCAGTTGATCGACACGCAGCTGACGGGCGAGTTCAAGTTCGGCAACATCGCGTTCGACACGCGCGGCAGCTATGCCAAGACCGAGCGCAACTCGCCGTACGAGCGCCAGTTCACCTACGAATACAGCCCGACCGTGAAGGACTATGTCAACAGCCTCGCAGGTCTCCAGAGCGCGTCGGTGGCGTTCAGCGAACTGAGCGAACAGCTCTGGTCGGGGCAGGCGAGCCTCACCTGGAACGTGCCGTTCGACCGGCCGTTCGCGCTGTCTGCGGGCTATGCGTATAACGACACGACCCGCGACTCGAGCCGCTACACCTTCCAATATGCCGGCGCGAACAATGCCGGGCTGTCGCTGGCGGTGTCGCAGCTGCGCCCCGATTACCTGCTGTCCGACTATACCGTGCAGACCAACGGCATCTATCTGCGCAACACCTCGTCGGACCAGGGCGCGGCGACCTATGATGCGGCGCTCAAGGTCCACGGCGTCTACGGCCAGCTCGAGGGCGAGATCCTCGACGGGCTGCGCGCGACCGTCGGCGTGCGGTACGAAACCGCGAAGGAGAGCGTGACCGCATCGGCGAACCGCGGCAGCACGCGTCTGAACAATGATTATTTCCTGCCCGCGGTGACGGTCACCTATAATTTCGCCGACGACATGCAGGCGCGACTGCACTTCTCGAAGACGCTGGCCCGTCCGCAGTTCCGCGAACTCGCGCCGCAGCTCTACCAGGATTTCGACTCCGATCGCCTGTTTATCGGCAACGCGTTCCTGCAGGATTCGCAGCTGTATAACGCCGAGGCGCGCTACGAATGGTATTTCGCGCGCGACCAGAAGTTCAGCCTGGCGGGCTTCTACAAGCGTATCGAGAACCCGATCGAGGCGGTCGCGTTCTTCCCCGGCGGCGATCGCCTGCAGACCGGTTTCGCCAACGCGCCCGAAGCCAAGTTGTATGGCGGCGAGACCGAGTTCCAGAAATACGTCAATCTCGACGGGCTCGGCGGCGACTGGCTGGCGACGCGCCGGCTCGTGCTGATCGCGAACTACACCTACACGCACTCGGCGATCAAAGCCGACGACACGCTGATCGCCAGCCCGATCCAGTCGGGGGCGCAGGTCCAGACGCTGCCCGCCAACGTGCTGTTCCAGGACGGCGCGCCGCTGGTCGGCCAGTCGGATCACCTCGTCAATCTGCAGCTCGGGATCGAGGACAAGTCGAGCCTGTCGCAGCTGACGCTGTTGTTCAACTATGCCAGCAACCGCGTGACCAACCGCGGTCCGGTCGGCGGCGGCAGCGGCCTGCGTCTGCCCGACCTGATCGAGAAGCCCGGCATCCGCTTCGACGTGGTCGCGCGCCAGGGGATCGAGTTCGACGGCAAGCAGATCGAGGTGAAATTCGAGGGCCGCAACCTGACCGGCACCGGCTACCGCGAATATCAGTCGTTCGACAACGGGACGCAGGTCGACATCAACCACTACAAGCTGGGCCGCGTCTTCACGCTCGGCGCAAGCGTCCAGTTCTAAGGCGGGCTTGTACTGCTACACCACCCCGGCCCTTGCCGGGGTGGTGTAGTTCGGTAATCGCGCGCCGGGCGTCACCGCCATTCCTTCTCCCGAAACCATTTCGTGATGACGTATTTGACCCCCGCGCGTACCTTCATTCCGTGATGCAGCGTGGCCGCGTTGAGCGATCCGTCCGCACGTCGGTTGTTCCAGGCCAGCAGCTTGCCCGTCTCCGGCTGGACGATCTTGTCGATCGCCTTGAAGCGCGTGGCACCGCCCGCCTCGGGCTGGTTGAGATAGACCATGACGGTCCACGTCCGGTTGCCCGCAACCCCGCAATAACGCTGATAGTCGACGCCGTTCGGCTCGAAATAATCGGTATGTCCCTTGAACTCCTGCCCGACCGCGTAGCGCTGCCCCTGCAACGGCTCGCCATGCGCCGGGTTGAGCCCGGTCAGCGCGAGGATCCGGCGTTCGACCTCGATGACCACCGGGTCGCTCGCGGACAGGTCGCCCGTCTCGCTCGTCCGATAGCTCGCATCGCCGTTCGAATCGGAGATCGTCGACGGCCGTCGCACCGCATCGATCCGCTCGATCAACGCCGCGCACAGGTCCGCCGGCAGGAAGTCGCGGCGCACGAACAGATCGAGCTTCGCGCTCGGCACGCGTTGCACCCCCGGCACCGACAGGCGCGCGATGATCGGTTCGGGAGGCAGGCCGGAGCCGCTGGTGGGAAGATGCTCGGACATTCGCGTCTTCTGCCAAGCCGAACGGCATTGCGCCACCCCGCGGAATCGGCGCCGACGACGCGCAAGGCATTGACGCGGAATTGTAACATGGCATGCCTAGGCGACGAGATGCGGGGAATTGGGGTGGATCGCGCATGCGATTGAAGCTGGACGCGCGGGCGCGCCGTATCTTGCGGCGTATGCCGGTTGTGAATGTCTATAGTGTCGTCGAACTCGCGCTGCTGGCCGGGCTTGCGGTGCAGTGCGCGCGGCTGGCCTGGACGATCGTGACGCCGATCACGCCGCTCGGCGACTGGCGCCCGGCCACGCCGATGGTCGTCGGTGCGCCCGCCGACATCCTGCGCGGCTTCGATCCGTTCTTCCGTCTCGGGGGTGCCGCGGGCCAGCCCGCCACCGTCACATCGCTGCAACTCACGCTGTTCGGCACGCGCATGGACGAGGCGATGGGCCGCAGTTCCGCGATCATCGCCGGCCCCGACGGCGTCCAGCAAAGCGTGGCGATCGGCGACGAGATTCAGCCCGGCGTGCGACTCAAGGCGGTCGCGTTCGATCACGTCACGATCGATCGCGGCGGCGCGGATGAGGATCTGTTCCTCGACCAGTCCGGCGCCGTCACGCCGGTCGTCCCCGGTGCAGCACCCGCAGGGGCAGCGTCGCCTGCGATCGGCATCCCGGTCTCGCAACTGCGCACCGAGATCGGCTTCATCCCGCGGATCGATGGCGGCCGGATCAGCGGGCTCACCGTCCGCGCGCAAGGGTCGGGCGCTGCCTTCCGCGCGGCGGGGCTCAAGGACGGCGACGTCGTGACCTCGATCGGCGGCCGTCCCGTCTCGGGCCCCGGCGATCTCGACCGGATCGCCAAGGATTTCGCGGGCGGCGGCAACGTCCCCATCACCGTAGAACGCGGCGAGGATACCCTGCCGCTCGCCATCACGATCGCGCCCCCCAAATGAAAACGGCCCAATGAAAAAGCTTCTTCTCGGTCCGGTCGTCGCGCTCGCGTTGGCGGCTGGCGTCCACGCACAGACCACGCTCAACGTCCGCGACGCCGATATCCGCGCGTTCATCGCCGATGCTGCGAAGGTCACCGGCCGCACGTTCATCATCGACAACCGCGTCGCTGGCAAGGTGACCGTGGTCACCGATCGCCCGCTGTCGCGCTCCGAATATTTCGAGGTCTTCCTCTCGACGTTGCGCGCCAACGGTCTGATCGCGGTGCCGACCTCGGGCGGTGCCTTCCGCGTCCAGCCGCTCGACAACGCCGCGTCGCAGCCTAGCCGGATCGGCGTCGTGGGCGCCGCGCGCAATAGCTACGTCACCGAGATCGTCCGCCTCCGCGCGATCGATGCGCAGTCGGCGGTCGAAACCGTCCGCCCGCTCGTCAGCGCGCAAGGCTCGGTCAGCGCGAACCGCGGCGGCAATAGCCTGGTCGTCGTCGATTTCGCCGACAATATCCGCCGGATCCGCGAGGTTCTGCGCCGGATCGACGCCGACACCTCGTCGACCCGCGTCGTCGCGCTCAAGAACGCCAGCGCGAAGGAAATCGCGACCGCGCTCCAGGGGCTGATCGGCACGGGCACCGGCGGCGGGCAGGGCGGCGCCTCCGCGACCGGCCCGAGCGCCTCGGTCGTCGCGGTCGAGGGTTCGAACGCGGTCGCATTGCGCGGCGATCCGACCACCGTCGCGCGCCTCGCGCAGGTCGCCGCCGACCTCGACCAGAAGGCGCGCAACGGCACCGAGATCAAGGTCGTCTTCCTCGAGAATGCCGATGCAGAACAGTTGCTGCCGGTCCTCCAGGAACTGGTCGGCCAGACCCCGACACAGCCCGTCCAGACCGCCTTGTCGCGCTCGAATTTCGGATCGAGCAGCACCAACGGGGCATCCGGCGGCCAGTCGAACATCTCGCAGCCACAGGTCGACCAGTCGATCCCGAGCTCGGGCGGGTCGGGTGGCTCGGGCCAGCCCGCGATCACCGCGGCCGGGGGCAAGACCGCCGCGGTCGTCACGCGTTTTGCAGGGGCGAACGCGATCGTCATCGCCGCGCCCGCCGAGATTCAGCGCCAGCTCAACGAGGTCGTCCGCCAGCTCGACATGCGCCGCGAACAGGTGCTGGTCGAGGCGATCGTCGCCGAAGTGTCGGACACGACGGCGCGCACGCTCGGCGCGCAGTTCATCGTCGGCGATCCGAGCGGCGGCGCGTTCGGCGCATCGACCTTCTCGAATTCCGCGCCCAACATCCTGCAGATCGCCGGCGCGATCGGCGCGACCCAGCTCAGCACGTCGAAAACGACGACGAACAACACCGACGGCAGCACGACGACGACCGAGACCACCAGCGGCGCGGCCGATACGCTGCAACAGTCGGCGATCAGTTCGATCCTGGCCGCGACCGGCGGGTTCGGCGGGTTCGGCGGCAAGATCGGCAGCACCTTTTTCGGCGCGATCATCAACGCGGTGAAGAGCGACACGACCTCCAACCTGCTCCAGGTCCCGCACCTCGTCACGCTCGACAACCAGGAGGCGCACAGCCTGGTCGGGCAGGAAATCCCGATCACCACGGGGCAGGCGCTCAGCACCAATTTCGACAACGCCTTCCGCACCACGCAGCGCCAGAATGTCGGCATCGAACTCACCGTCCGGCCGCAGGTGAACTCGAGCGGCACGGTGAAGCTCAACCTCCGCCTCGAAGTCAGCTCGATCGCGGGGCCGGTGTCGAGCGACAATAGCGACCTGATCCTGAATAAGCGCGAGGTCGAGACCGTCCGCACCGTCGACGACGGCCAGATCGCGGTGATCAGCGGCCTGCTCGACGACAATGAGCGCCGCACGATCGAGAAGATCCCGCTGCTCGGCGATCTGCCCGTGCTCGGCCATCTGTTCACGTCGAAGGCCAAGCAGCGCTCGAAGACCAACCTGATGATCTTCATCCGCCCGACGATCCTGCGCACCGCGGATGACAGCCGCAAGCTGACCGAGCAGCGGTACGGCTATGTCCGCCTGCAACAGGGCCTGCAGGAGCCGGGTGCCGAGCCGTCGATCGACCAGCTCGTCCGCGATTACATGGGCGCCGCGCCGCCGATCCCGTCGGCGCCGATCCCCGGCAACATCGAGGACCCCCGCGTCGCCGTGCCGGTGCGCACCTCGACGATGGTCGTGCGGCCGAAGAAATGATCATCCGCGAAGGCCATGAGATCGACTCCTCTTCTCCCCTCCCGCCTGCGGGCGGGGTCGGGGGAGGGGCTGCCTCGATCGCTGGCGATGCGATTGGGGGATATGTCATTCCCTCCCCCGACCCCTCCCGCGAGCGGGAGGGGAGTGAGGTAGGCCTCCCCCAGATCACCATCCCCTACGCCTTCGCGCGCAAGTTCGGCGTCGTCGTCGACCACACCGACACCGACTCGCACCTGACGATCGCGATGCGCGCGGGCGCGGACCCGAAGGTCCTGCTCGAACTCCGCCGCTATCTCGGCCGACCGTTCGACGTCGGCTTCGTCGAACAGATCGCCTTCGATCGCCTGCTGTCGAACGTCTATGCGATGGACGGCCAGGCCAATGCGCTCGCCGCGGTCGGGATGGGCGACGAGCTCGATCTACTCGCGGGCGACATGCCGACCGCGGAGGATCTGCTCGACACCGCGGACGATGCGCCCGCGATCCGCCTCATCAACGGCATCATCGCCGACGCCGCGCGCAACGGCGTGTCCGACATCCATATCGAGCCGTACGAAAGCGGCCTCGTCGTCCGCATGCGGATCGACGGCGTGCTGCGCGAGACGCTGCGCATGCCGCCCAACGTCGCGCCGGTCGTCGTCAGCCGCATCAAGGTCATGGCGCGCCTCGACATCGCCGAGCGGCGCGTACCGCAGGACGGTCGCATGGGGCTGACGTTAGGGGGCAAGCTGCTCGACGTCCGCGTCTCGACGCTGCCGAGCCGGGCCGGCGAACGCGTGGTGCTGCGTATCCTCGACAAGGAAAATGCCGGCATCGACCTCGAAGCGCTCGGCCTGCCGCCCGCGTTGTTCGCGCTGCTCAACGAGGCGCTGAGCGAGCCCAACGGCATCATCCTCGTCACCGGCCCGACCGGGTCGGGCAAGACCACCTCGCTCTACGCCGCGCTCCGCCTGCTCAACGACGGCAGCCGCAACATCCTGACCGTCGAGGATCCGGTCGAGTATGCGGTCGACGGCGTCGGCCAGACTCAGGTGAACCCAAAGGTCGGGCTGACGTTCGCGGCCGGGCTGCGCGCGATCCTGCGCCAGGATCCCGACGTCGTCATGGTCGGCGAAATCCGCGACCGCGAGACTGCCGAGATCGCGGTGCAGGCGTCGCTGACCGGCCATCTCGTGCTGTCGACCGTCCACACCAACGACGCGATCGGTGCGATCACCCGCATGCGCGACATGAAGGTCGAGAGCTTCCTGCTCGCGTCCACGCTGCGCGCGGTGATCGCGCAGCGCCTCGTCCGCCGGCTGTGCCCGACCTGTCGCAAGGCGGTGCCTGCGTCGGACACGGTCGCGCCGCTGCTCGGCATCGCCCCGGACGCGGTCGTCTACGTCGCGCAAGGCTGCGAGGACTGCAACCAGACCGGCTATAAGGGCCGCATCGGCGTGTTCGAAGCGGTCCGCATCGACGACACGATCCGCCGGCTGATCAACACCGACGGTCACGAATCCGAGATCGTGGCGCACGCCTTCGCCAAGTCCCCGAACCTCGCGCAATCCGCGCGCGATCTCGTCCTAGCCGGCCAGACCACCGCCGAAGAAGCCGTCCGCGTCTCGCGCCGTGACACGACCGAGGTCGTCGAGGAAACAGCCGGTGCATAGCGCCCGGCAAATCCTCCCCGGAACGGGGAGGGGGACCAGCGCAGCTGGTGGAGGGGGGGCGCCACGCCCGCACTGCCAGCCGCATACCGCCACCACGCCGCATGCACGATCGCCACAACCGGAACGCGCGCGGCCAACCCCCTCCACCACCGCTATGCGGCGGTCCCCCTCCCCGTGCCGGGGAGGATGATGGCGGACTTCGATTATCTCGCGATCGATACGAAGGGCGCCGAACGCCGCGGCCACGTCGCCGCGGCCGACATCGACGTCGCGCGCGCGACGCTCGACGCGCGCAAGCTGTACGTCGTCAAGATCACCCCCGGCGCCCCGCCACAGGCAACCAAGGGCCGCCCGCTGTTCGGGCTCCAGCTCGGCACGCCCAAGATGTCGGGCAAGAACCTCACGCTGTTCACGCGCCAGCTCGCCACGCTCAACCGCGTCTCGCCGCTCGAGGAATCGCTCCGCACGATCACGCGCCAGACCGAGCAGGACAGCGTCCGCGCGATCGTCCAGCACGTCCATGCCGGAGTCGTCGAGGGCCGTCGTCTCGCCGATGCGATGGCGCGCGAGCCCAAGAGCTTCCCGCCGCTCTACCGCGCGATGGTGTCGGCGGGCGAAAGCTCGGGCTCGCTCCCGACGATCCTCGACCGGCTCGCGGCGCTGCTCGAACGCCAGGCCGAAATCCGCGGTAAGCTGATCACTGCGCTCGCCTATCCCGCGATCCTCGCGCTGGTCGCGCTGGGCGTCGTCACCGCGCTGATGATGTTCGTCGTGCCGCAGGTCGTCGAGCAGTTCGACACGGTCGGGCAGCAGCTCCCGCTGCTGACGCGGATGGTGATGGCGTTCTCGGCGTTTCTCGTCGGCTATTGGTGGGTGATGCTGCTGGTCGTCGGGCTGGCCGCGCTGGGCGGGTGGCAGGCGCTCAAGGACCCGACAATCCGGCTCGCCTTCGACGGCTGGCTGCTCCGCATCCCGTTGCTCGGGCGGCTGCTGCGCGATCTTCACGCGGCGCGGATGGCGCGCACGCTGGGGACGATGGTCGCCAGCCGCCTGCCGCTGCTCGACGGGCTCAACCTCACCGCGAGCACGATCCACAATCGCCGGCTGCGGCTTGCCTCGGACCAGATCGTCGAGGCGATCCGCGGCGGCGGCAGCCTGTCCGCCGCGATGCGCCGCGCAGGCGTCTTCCCGCCGCTGCTGACCTATCTCGCGGCGAGCGGCGAAGCGGCGGGTCGCCTCGACGAGATGCTCGAGCGCGCCGCCGACTATCTCGAACGCGAATTCGATCGCTTCACCGCCACCGCACTGTCGCTGCTCGAACCGCTGATCATCGTCGTGATGGGCGGCATCGTGGCTACGATCGTGCTATCCATCCTGCTCCCGATCCTCCAGCTCAACACGTTGGCAGGCCAATGAGGTTTCGTATGCGTCAAGAAGTCAAAAAACGCCGGCGCGAAGCCGGTTTCACGCTCGTCGAGCTGATGGTGGTGATCGTCATCATCGGCCTGCTCGCGACCATCGTCGCGCTCAACGTTCTGCCCTCGGGCGACACCGCGCGGATCCAGAAGGCGAAGGCCGACATCGCGCAGATCGAGGGCGGGCTGGAGCTCTACAAGCTCCAGAACATGACCTTCCCCAACACGTCGCAGGGGCTCAACGCGCTCGTCACCGCGCCCGCCGGCCTCACCGATCCCTCGCGCTACCAGCGTGGCGGGTATCTGAAGAAGCTGCCGAACGACCCCTGGGGCCGCGCCTATCTCTATGCGTCGCCGGGCACGCATGGCGAGGCCGACGTCTGGACCTTCGGGGCAGACGGCAAGGAAGGCGGCGAGGGGATCGATGCCGATATCGGCAGCTGGCAGTAAGTCCTTGGACTGGGTCCCCGCCTGCGCGGGGACACTTTCGCGGGGGCGCGAAAATGGCTTCACGCTGGTCGAGCTGATGGTCGTCGTCACGATCATCGGCCTCGCCTCGGCCGTGGCGATGCTCGTCATGCCGGACCCCCGCGGCCGCGTCCTCGACGAGGCCACGCGGTTCGCGTTGCGCACCCGCGCCGCGCATGATTCAGCGATCGTCGAGGCCCGCCCGGTCAGCGTCTGGATCAGCGGCGGCGGCTATGGCTTCGACCAGCGGCTGTCCGGCGGCTGGACCCCGATCGCCGAGAAACCGATGCGCGTCGAACGTTGGAACGAGGGCACGCGCGCCAGCATCGGAGACAGTAGCGGCCGGATGCGCGTCACGTTCGATCCGACCGGCCTCGTCGATCGCCCCGCCGAAATCCGCCTCGATCGCGGTGGCGTTGCCGCGACCGTGCATATCGACGCCGACGGCAGCGTGCGCGCCGATGCCGGCTGACGGCCATCGGGGCGAGGGGGGCTTCACCCTCATCGAGATCATGGTCGCGCTGGCGGTGTTCAGCCTGGCCGCGATGGCGCTCGTCCGTCTCGAAAGCACGACGATTCGCGGCGCCTCGATCCTCGACGCGACGCTGGTCGCGCAGATGGTCGCGCGCAACGTCGCGATCGACGCGGTGACCGACGCGCAGCCGCCGACCGCGGGCCGAGTCACCGGCGTCGAGACGAACGGTGGCCAGCCCTGGACCTGGACACGGCAGGTCAGCGCGCTCGGCGGATCGCGCGTGTTGCGGATCGACGTGTCGGTCGCGGATCGGTCGGGCACGCAGCTCGGCCGCCTGACGATGGTCCGCCCCGCTCCCCGGACCGCGACGTGATGCGACCGCGCAACGAGGCCGGCTTCACGCTGATCGAGGTGATGGTCTCGCTGATGATCTTCGGCATGATCGCCGCTGCGGGCGTCGCGATCCTGTCGTTCAGCGTCAGGGCGCAGAGCAGCACCGGCGCGAAACTCGACGATATCGGCGCGCTCACCCGGACGATGTCGATCCTGTCCGCCGATCTCGCCCAGGCCGCCAACCGCGCCACCCGCGACGAGGCCGGCACGCGCGTTCCCGCGTTCGTCGGCGAGAGCGGATCGGGCGTCACGCCGATGCTCCGCCTTGTCCGCGCGGGCTGGAGCAACATCGACGGCGCCGCACGGCCCAGCCTGCAGAAGATCGCCTACCGCGTCGACGGCGGCAGTCTCCAGCGGATCGCCTACCCGATGGTCGACGGTGCGCAGGGCCTCCCGCCTGCCGCGCTGCTGACGCGGGTCCGCCAGGTCGCGCTGCGCTACCGCATCGCGGGCGCCTGGAGCGATCGCTGGGATGGCGCGAGCGGCACGCCGCTACCTGACGCGATGGAGCTCCGCATCGTCCGCGACGACGGCACGCAGTTCCGCCAGATGTTCCTCGTCGGCACCGGCTATGTCCCCGCACCGGCCGAAGGAGCCGGGTCATCGACCCCACCGTCCGGCACGCCGACACAAGGAGCGCCCGGTGCGCGGACCTGAGGGCGGGCGAGAACGGGGGCCAGAACGGGGCGCCGCGTTGCTCACCGTGCTGATGCTCGTCGCGATCATAGCGGTGATGGCGGGCGCCGCGCTCGAGAAGCTGCGGCTGTCGACCCGGCTCGCCGGGAACGCCGCGACCGGCGAACAGGCGCGCGCCTATGCGTTTGCCGCCGAGACGATGGCGCTCACCCGCGTCTCCAACCTGCTCGGGCAGAGCCCCAAGCGAGTCACGCTCGCCGGCAACTGGAGCAATACGCCGTTCGGCCTGCCCGTCCCCGGCGGCTTCGCGACCGCACGCGTGCGCGACGGCGGCAACTGCTTCAATCTCAACGGGCTTGTCATGCAGGCGCAGGGCGCGCCCGGCAGCTACATCACCAACCCCGAGATCCGGCCGCAGTTCGTCCGGCTGATGCGGCTGCTCGACGTCCCCGTCCAGGTCGCCGAACAGATCGCGTCGGGCACTGCGGACTGGATCGACAGCGATCAGGACCAGCAGGCGATGGGCGCGGAGGACAACGCGTATCTCGGCCGCGAGACACCCTATCGCACCGCCGGCACGCTGATGAGCGATACGAGCGAGCTCCGCCCGGTCGCAGGCATGACGCCTGCGATCTACACGACGCTCAGGCCCTGGATCTGCACCTTGCCGATCGCCGCGCCGTCGCCGATCAACGTCAACACGCTGCTGCCCGAACAGGCGCCGCTGTTCGCGATGCTGTATCCCGACACGCTCCAGGTCGGCATCGCGCAGCAGATGCTGCTCCGTCGTCCGCCGCAGGGCTATGCGGACGTCGGTGCGATTACGAAGGCGGCGGCGTTGCAGGGGGCGGCCAACCTGGCCCCCGGTGCCGTCGCCACGGTGAAGTCGACATGGTTCACGCTCGATATCGACGTGACCCTGGGCCGCACGCAGATGCAGGAACGCGCGCTGATCGACGCGAACCGGCTTCCCGCGCAGCTCGTATCGCGGCAATGGGGCGAGCCATCATGACCACGCTGTTATTCCTTCCCACCGGCGAGACCGGATATCGCTGGATGCGCGTCGTCGACGCGCGCGTGGCCGGGGAGGGGGAGGGCATCCCGGAGACCGACGACGAGACGATCGCGGTGGCGCCCGCCGATGCGGTGACGCTGCACTGGGCGGAACTGCCGTCGCGCTCGCTGGCGCAGGCGACCGCCGCGGCACGGCTCCTCGCGGCCGAGGCGAGCGCATCGCCGCTCGCCGAGCTCCATGTCGCGGTCGGTGACGAGGGCGCGAACGACCGGCCGATCGGCGTGGTCGGCGTGGCCACTATCCGCGACTGGCTGCGGATGCTCGCCGACGCGGGCGTCGATCCGATCGCGCTCATCCCCGCCCCGATGCTCCTGCCGCGCCCCGAAGAGGGGTACGCGCGGGCGCAGCTTGCCGGCACCGGCGTGGTGCGCGGGACGTCCAGCGGGTTCGCCGACGAAGCCCGGCTGACCGAGCTGGTGACGGGCGGTACCGCGCCGGCGGCGATCGACCGCGACACGCTGGAGGCCGCGATCGTCGCGGCCGCCGCGTCGCCGCCGCTCGACCTGCGGCAAGGGCCTTTCGCGCGTCGTCGCCGGTTCGCAATCGACTGGGCGCTGATCCGGCGGCTCGCGCTGCTGTCGCTGACGATCCTGGCGGTGACGCTCGCGATCTCGCTCGTCCGCATCGCCAAGTTCAGCTTCGGTGCCGACGCGCTGGAGGCCGAGGCGAGCACGGTCGCGGTGACGGGCCTGCCGCGCGGCGAGACGGTGGTCGATGCCGCCCGCCAGCTCGACGAGCGTCTCTCGCGCGTCCGGGGGCCGGGGCTCGGCTTCACCACCACGACCGCCGCTGTCTTCGCCGCGGTCCGCGCGACGCCCGGCACCGAAGTGACCGCGCTCGATTTCCAGGCGAACGGCGATTTGCGACTGTCGGTCGCGGTGGAACGCGAGGCGCTGGCGACCGATCTCAAGCGTGCGCTCGAGGCCGCGGGCTTCGATGTCCGCGCGGGGGTGTTCCAGGCGGTCGCGGGCCGCGTGACGGGTGAACTGACGATCAGCCCAGGGCCGGGAGGTGGACGATGACCGGACTTCGTAACTGGTTCGAGGGCCGCTCGCTGCGGGAGCGGCGGTTGCTGCTCGTCATGGCGGCGCTCGCGGTGCTGACATTGCTGTGGGCGCTGATCATCCGTCCGGTCGGCGACGGCCTGTCGAGCGCGCGCGAACGTCATGCCAACGCGGTCACGCGGCTCGGCGAGACGCGCGCGCAGGTCGCGACGTTGCGCGATATCCAGCGGAACCGCGCGACGCCGTTGACCGGCACGCTGGCCGACGCGGTGCGGGCGGAGGCCGATCAGGCCGGTTTCGCGCTCGCCACGCTCGATCAGGACGGGGCGGACCGGGTGCGTATCGGTATCCAGTCGGCGCGGCCCGGGGCGCTCGTCGCGTGGCTGGCGCGGCTCGAACGCCTCGGCATCCTCGTCGATTCGGTGGCGATGACCGACAAGGGCGACAAGACCGTCGGCGTCGCGCTCACGCTGAAGGCGCGCGCAGCATGAGGCGGATTCGTTTGCGCACTGGCCCCGCCGCACTGTTCGGAATGATGCTGCTGGTCGCGCTGATCGTCTTCCTGCCGATGCGCGCGGTGCTCGGCTGGACCGGCATCGGCGACGAAGGACTGGTCGCGCGGCGCGTCTCGGGCACGATCTGGGGCGCCACGCTCACCGAAACACGGTTCGGCGATCTCGCGCTGGGCGATCTCCACGCGCGGCTTTCGCCGCTGCCGCTGCTCGTCGGCCGCGCGACGATCGTCTTCGCGGGTCCGGACTCGGTATCGGCAAAGCCACTGCGCGGGTGGGCGAGCGTCAGCCGGCACGGCTTTGGTGTCGACCACATGACCGCGTCGGTCGCGACCGGACGGCTGTTCGCACCGGTGCCCGTCGCCGCGCTCGATCTCGACGATGTCTCGGTCCGGTTCCGCGACGGCCAGTGCGACGCGGCCGAGGGCCGGGTCCGCGCGACGCTGGCGGGCGACGTCGGCGGGATCGCGTTGCCGCAATCGGTCAGCGGCAGCGCGCGCTGCGACGGCACCGCGCTCCTGCTCCCGTTGGCGAGCCAGGCCGGGACGGAAAGCATCGCGCTGCGGATCGAGGGTGCGGGCACCTACCGCGCCGAATTGTCGCTGCGTCCGTCCGATCCGCTCGCGGTGCAGAAGCTCGAACAGGCCGGGTTCGTGGCGGGGCCAAACGGGTACCGGCTCGCGATCGAAGGACGTTTTTGACAGATTTGTGCAAGTCGGCGGTTGACGGATGACGCCGACCCCCGCTAGGGGCGACGCCTACGCGGCGGTCGTAGTTCAATTGGTTAGAGCGTCGGCTTGTGATGCCGGATGTTGCGGGTTCAAGTCCCGTCGGTCGCCCCATTTTTTCAGTATTTTCAAGGAAGCCCCGCATCGCGGGCGCTTTGGGCTGGTAAAACGCCCCAGAAAATAATATTTCGCTCCCCGGTAATTTTATTCTCCTCAGGAGCCGGCGATGACAGCGGTTTGGGACCTTCCCGATTTCGACGACCACGAGGGCGTTCATGCCTTCACCGATCCTGAATCGGGTCTGCGCGCGGTAATCGCGCTGCACTCGACCAAGCTCGGGCCTGCCGCAGGCGGCACGCGTTTCTGGCATTATGCCGATAACGGTCGCGCGGTGACCGACGCGCTGCGCCTGTCGCGCGGCATGAGCTTCAAGAACGCGATGGCCGGGCTCGAACTGGGCGGCGGCAAGGGCGTGGTCCTCGCGGCCAAGCCCGGCGACGTCATCACCACCGCGCAGCTCGAGGCATTCGGCCGCGCGGTCGATTCGCTCGGCGGGCGCTATGTGACGGCGGAAGACGTCGGCATGTCCGAAGAGCGGATGAAGGTGATCGCGACGCAGACGCGCTACGTCTCCGGCCTGCCGGTCGCGAGCGGCGCTGCCGGCGGCGATCCCGGGCCGTACACCGCGCTCGGCATCTATCTCGGCGTGAAGGCGGCGGCGCAGCGGGGCCTCGGCGCGACCGATATGAAGGGCGTTCGCGTCGCGATCCAGGGCGTCGGCTCGGTCGGCGGCGGTCTCGCGCGGTTGCTCGCCAAGGACGGCGCGGTGCTGACGCTGGCCGATGTCGACGAGGCGCGCGCGCAGAAGCTCGCGGATGAACTCCGCGCGACCGCGGTCGCCGCAGAGGCGATCCTGACGACCGACGCGGACATCTTCAGCCCGAACGCACTCGGCGCGATCCTGACCGAGATGTCGATCGCCGCGCTGAAGGCCAAGGTCGTCGCAGGCGGTGCGAACAACCAGTTGAGCGTCCGCGAGGACGGCGCGCGTCTGCATGCGCGCGGCATTCTATATGCGCCGGACTATGTCATCAACGCGGGCGGGATCATCAACGTCGGCCTCGAATATCTCGGCCATGGCGACGAGGCCGAGGTGAAGGCGCGGATCGCGCGCATCCCCGATCGCCTGATCGAGGTCTGGAACGAGAGCGACCGTTCGGGCGAGCCGGCCTCCGACGTGGCGGACTCGATCGCAAAGCGCCTGATCGGCCGCTAACCCGGGCGACCATTCTTCCTGCCAAAGGGCGGTGCTTCGAATACCTCCGTCATCCTGACGAAAGTCAGGATCCAGAGTGACGAAGCACCGCCCTATGCGGCTCTGGATCCTGACTTTCGTCAGGATGACGGGGTATGAAAGGAATGGCCCTATGCCTCTGCCCCGCAAGGTGTGAGGCTTAAGTCCGAGGTGACAGCCTCGTGTTGTTGCCATAATGGGTATGCCCAGTGGCCACCCTACACGCCTTCGCCAATCCCGCGCGCTTCCTAAAGATCGCCAAGCCGATGACGGCTGCGCTCTTCTGGGCCGGCGTCGCGCTGGTCGTGCTGGGCTGCTGGGCGGGCCTCACGCAGACCCCGCCCGACTATCTCCAGGGCGAAACCGTCCGCATCCTCTATATTCACGTCCCCGCCGCCTGGCTCGGCATGGGCGGGTGGAGCGGGATCGCGATTTCCAGCATCATGTTCCTCGTCTGGCGCCATCCGCTCGCCAGCGTGGCCGCGCGCGCGATCGCGCTGCCCGGCGCGGTCTTCGCGGCACTCTGCCTGATGACCGGTTCGATCTGGGGTCGCCCGACCTGGGGAACATGGTGGCAATGGGACGGCCGGCTGACGTCGATGCTGCTGCTGTTCTTCGTCTATCTCGGCTACATGGCGCTCGCGAAAGCCGATGCGGACCGCGGCGGCGATGGGCGGATCCCTGCGCTGTACGGGATCGCCGGGTCGGTGCTTCTGCCGATCATCCGCTATTCGGTGGTGTGGTGGAACACGCTGCATCAGGGGCCGAGCATCGGCCTCACCCAATCGACGATCGCCGGCTCGATCCTGTGGCCGCTGCCGATCATGCTGGCCGGCTTTACGTTCGTGTTCGCGGGAATCGTGCTGATGCGGATGCGGACGATACTGGCGGTTGCGAAGACCGAGGCCCGGATGCGCAGGATGGCCAGACCATGAACCCCTGGCCGTTCGTGACTGCCGCCTATGTCGTGACGCTCGGCGGCGGCGCCATCATTGCGCTGGTCAGCTATCTGGCGATGCGAAAGGCCGAGAAATGAAGGCCAAGCATCAACGCCTGACGCTAGCGCTGCTGGCACTCGGCGCGGTCGTCGTCGCGGGGCTACTCGCGCTGTCCGCGCTAAAGGACCAGGCCGCGTTCTTCTACGCGCCGTCCGACGTGCGTCGCGACGGTTTGCCGCTCGGTCGCGCCGTGCGGCTCGGCGGTATGGTCGAGGGCGGCTCGGTGAAGCGCGCGGCGGATGGTGTCACCGTCCACTTCGTCGTCACCGACGGCCAGGCCACCACGCCCGTCGTCTTCGCCGGCATCGTCCCCGACCTGTTCCGCGAGAAATCGGGCGTTGTCGCCGAAGGCCGGTTCGAGCCGAACGGTCACTTCGTCGCGTCGAACCTGCTCGCCAAGCATGACGAGAAATACATGCCGCCCGAAATGGCGGGCAAGATGCACGAGACCAAGACGCTCGAGCCGGACGCCAAGCAATGATCGCCGAAGCAGGCCTCGCCGCGCTGTGGTTCGCCAGCGCACTGGCGGCGTTGCAGCTCGTGATGGCGGCGATCGGCATCGCGCGCGGTCGCCACGACGTCGCCGCAGCCGTGCGGCCCGTGGCGATCGTCCAGGGGCTGCTCGCGCTACTGGCGATGGCGCTGCTGATCGCGCTTTTCCTCAACTCCGACATGTCGGTGAAGCTGGTCGTCGAGAACAGCCATTCGGCCAAGCCCTGGCTCTACAAGTTCGCCGGCGCATGGGGAAACCACGAGGGCTCGATGCTCCTCTGGGTGGCGATCCTTGGACTGGCCGGCGGAGCGGTCGCGATCTTCGAGCGCTCGCTACCCGAACGCACGCTCACCGCGACGCTCGGCGCGCAGGCGGCAATCGCGCTCGGCTTCTACGCGTTCCTTCTCTTCTCCTCGAACCCGTTCGCGCGTCTGAACCCGGCAGCGGCCGATGGCCTCGGCCTCAATCCGCTGCTGCAGGACCCGGGCTTGGCGTTCCATCCGCCGACGCTCTACACCGGCTATGTCGGCCTCTCGGTCGCCTTCTCGTTCGCGGTCGGGGCGCTGGTCACGCGGGACGTCGGGCCAGCCTTTGCCAAGGCGATGCGGCCCTGGGTGCTGATCGCCTGGATCTTCCTGACGCTCGGCATCACCGCGGGGTCGTATTGGGCGTATTACGAGCTGGGCTGGGGCGGCTGGTGGTTCTGGGACCCGGTCGAGAACGCCTCGCTGATGCCGTGGCTCGCGGCGACCGCCTTGCTCCATTCGGTGACCGTGCTGGCGACGCGCGACGGCTTACGCGCCTGGACGATCATGCTCGCGGTGGTCGCGTTCTCGATGTCGATGATCGGCACGTTCCTCGTTCGCTCGGGCATCCTGACGAGCGTCCACGCCTTCGCGGTCGATCCCGAGCGCGGCGCATTTATCCTCGCCTTGCTCGCGCTCTATATCGGCGGCGCGCTGGCGCTGTTCGCCGCGCGGATCGGCACCGTCCGCGCCGGCACCACGTTCGATCCGGTCAGCCGCGAGGGCGGACTGGTCGCGAACAACCTGCTGCTGTCGGTGATCCTCGGGATCGTCCTAATCGGCACGCTCTACCCGATCGTCGCAGCGAGCTTCGGCGTGCAACTGTCCGTCGGCCCGCCCTTCTTCAACAAGGCGGCCGGGCCGATCGCGTTGCTGCTCGTCGCGGTCATGGCGGTCGGGCCGTTGCTGCGCTGGCGGCGTGACGACGCGAAGGCCGTGTTGCGCCGCGTGATGCTGCCGATCGGCGCGACGCTGGCGGCCGCGATCGCGCTTCTGTTCATCTGGCCGGGCGTGCTCCCCTGGGCGGGTCTGTCGTTGTCCGCCGGGCTCGCCGTCGCCAGCGTCGCGCCGTTGTGGAAGCGCAAGCTGACACGGACGCCGCTGTTCACCTACGGCATGGTTGTCGCGCATCTCGGCATCGCGGTCGGCCTCGCCGGAATGGCGTCGGACAGCGCCTTCACCAAGGAAACGCTCGTCGCCGTGCGCGCCGGCGAGCCCGCCCGGATCGGCCCCTACACCGTGACGCTCGACGGCATTTCGCCGGTGATCGGCGAGAACTGGTCGGCGCTGGAGGCGCGGTTGACCGCCACGCGCAGCGGCAGCGAGACCATTCTGCGCCCGCAGCTCCGCTTCTTCGCCAACCCGCCGACCAGCACGAACGAATCCGCCATCCTGACGGCGCTCGACGGGCAGCTCTATACCGTGCTCGGCCAGCCTGACGGGCAGGGGCGGTGGCAGCTCAGGCTCTGGTGGAAGCCGTTCGTGACGTTGATCTGGTTCGGCGGCGTGCTGATCGCGCTGGGCGGCGCGCTGTCGCTGCTCGGCCGGGTCCGGCGCGAGCGCCGGGCCGCGATACGGAGTGCATGGGCATGAAGCGGTTCGCACTCTGGGCGCCGCTTGCGATCTTCGCACTTCTGTTCGCGGTGGTGGCAAGCGGGCTGTTCCGGCCGGCGGAGAAGGTCGTCCGGTCGGCGATGGTCGGCAAGCCGATTCCCGACTTCGCGCTGCCGGCGATGGTCCCGGGCAAGCCGGGGCTGACCAGCGCGTCGTTCCGGCAGGGCCAGCCGCGCCTGCTCAACGTGTTCGCGAGCTGGTGCATCCCGTGCATTGCCGAGGCGCCGCAGCTGATGCGGCTGAAGGCAATGGGCATACCGATCGACGCGATCGCGATCCGCGACACCGCACCGGCGATCGCAGGATTCCTGCGCCGCAACGGCGACCCCTATGCGCGGATCGGCAGCGATCGGGCCAGCCAGGTTCAGCTCGCGCTCGGGTCGTCGGGCGTCCCCGAGACGTTCGTGATCGACGGACGCGGGATCGTTGTGAAGCAGATCATCGGCGATATCCGGCCGGAGAACATCGCCGAGATCGCCCAGGCCGTGAAGGACGCACGGTGAACGAGCGCAACCGAGTTCCCCTCCCGCGAGCAGGAGGGGAGGTGCTTGCGGCACTTTTGCTTTGCATTGCGCCAGCCGCCGCGCAGCCCGTCACCCCGCCAGCCCGTTACGCGAACGTCCAGCTCGCCGACCCCGCAAAAGAACAGTCCGCGCGCGCGCTCATGGAGACGTTGCGCTGCCTCGTTTGCCAAGGGCAGTCGATCGCGGACAGCGATGCCGACATGGCCGCGGACATGCGCGCACTTGTCCGCGAGCGGATCGAGCGGGGAGAGAAGCCCGCCTCGATCCGCGACTGGCTGATCGCGCGCTACGGCGATTACGTGACCTATGATCCGCCGCTGTCGGGGCTGACCTGGCCGCTGTGGCTTGCACCGATCCTGCTACTCGGCATCGGCGGCTGGATCGCACGGTCGAGCTTTCGGCGGAGGACACGCTGATGGGATATCTCTGGCTGGCCGTAATCGCGGCGGCGGTCTGCGCGCTGCTCGCCGCGATGAAGGTCGATCGCCTGTTATGGTCGATGGTCGCCTCCGCGCTGATGCTGGGCGCGGCGGGCTATGCCTGGCAGGGCCAGCCGGCGCTTGCCGGGCATCCGGCGACGACCGGGTTGGCGCCGACGCCCGACGACAGCGCGATGCTCGATCTGCGCGATCAGATGTTGGAGCGTTATACGGGGGCAGCGGCCTATCTCGTCGCTGCGGATGCGATGACGCGGATCGGCGATCGGCGGGCTGCGGTGCAGGTGTTGCTGGGCGGGATCCGGATCGCGCCGAAGAGCCTGGTCCTGTGGACGGGGCTGGCCAACGCACTGTCCGCGCACGACGCAAATCAAGTATCGCCGCCGGCATTGTTCGCGTTCCAGCAGGCTATGCGACTGGCGCCGAAGCACCCGGCACCGCCGTTCTTCTTGGGGCTGGCATATGTAAGGGCAGGCGATTTCGCGAAGGCTCGCCCCTATTGGGCAAGAGCATTGGCGTTGACGCCCGCTGATATCTCATACCGCGGCGAGATCGCCACGCGGCTCGCGCTGCTGGACCGGTTTCTGGCGATGCAGGACGCTGGAGCGGCACAACCCTGACCCCTTCATGCTGGGCTTGACCCAGGATGACGGGGAAGGGAATTCGGTGGGGTTACTGGCCCCGGCCGGTCTTCGACTGCAACTCGTCGATCTTCTTCGATGCGTCCGCCTTGCTCAGCGACTCGTCGAATTCCTCATGCGCTTCTTCCGACAGCGTCTTGAGGTAGCTTGCCTGTGCACCGGTCATCTTCTCGTCGCCGGTGGTCCAGTCATCCGGATCCTTCTCGGCGTTCGAGAAGGGTTCGGACTTGGGGTTCGGGGTGTCGGACATTGGAAATTCCTTTCCCTTGCCCAACACCCCTGTTCCGTATCCGTTCCCGATCAGCTAACCCAAGCTTCGTAAGGTAAACCTAGATCATCTGAGACCGCCTTATAGGCGATCTTGCCCTTGTAGACGTTTAGCCCGTTGGCGAGATGCGGATCCGCCTTCATCGCCGCCTCGGCCCCCAGATTGGCGAGCTTCAGTGCGAACGGCAGAGTCGCGTTGTTCAGCGCGAACGCCGAGGTGCGCGCGACCGCGCCGGGCATGTTGGCGACGCAATAATGGATCACGCCGTCGACCTCGAACACCGGATCCTCGTGTGTCGTCGCGTGGCTCGTCTCGAAGCACCCGCCCTGGTCGATCGCGATGTCGACCAGCACCGAGCCGCGCTTCATCGTCTTGAGCATCTCGCGCGTGACGAGCTTGGGTGCCGCTGCGCCCGGGACGAGCACCGCGCCGATCACCAGATGCGCATTCTTCACCGCCGCCGCGATCGCCGCCTTCGACGCGTACGCCGTCTTGATCTGGCTGGAAAAGAACATGTCGAGCTCGGCGAGGCGATCGTTCGAGATGTCGTAGATCGTCACGTCGGCACGCATGCCGACCGCCATCTGCGCGGCGTTGACGCCCGAGACGCCACCACCGAGGATTGCGACCTTCGCCGGCGCCACACCGGGGACACCGCCGAGCAGCACGCCGCGTCCGCCCTGCTCCTTCTCAAGGTAATGTGCGCCGACCTGTACCGACATGCGGCCCGCGACCTCGGACATCGGCTTGAGCAGCGGCAGACCGCGGCGATTGTCGGTGACTGTCTCGTACGCGATGCAGGTTGCGCCCGACTTCATCAGCCCCTCGGCCTGCGGCTTGTCCGCGGCGAGGTGGAGATAGGTGAAGAGCAGGTGGCGCGGCTCGAGCATCGCGATCTCGCTCGGCTGCGGCTCCTTGACCTTCACGATCATGTCCGCGCCGGCGAACACCGCGGCGGCGGTCGGCAGGATGGTCGCACCCGCGTCGATATAATCCTGGTCCTCGAAGTCGATCCCCGAGCCGGCCTGCGTCTCGACGACGACCTCGTGCCCCGCGGCGACCAGTTCGGCGACCGATGGCGGCGTCAGGCCGACGCGATATTCGTGATTCTTGATTTCCTTGGGGACACCGACGCGCATTGATTCCACTCCATTATCGTTGCCGCAATGTAGCGTGCATCGGACGGGAAGGGTTCGCAAACTCGTCGCAACCCACTATCGAATTCACGATATTATTGCATCCAGCATTGATAGGGTGGGAAAATCTTGAGCAACATGATCGAGCGCCGCATTCTGGACCTTCTCGCCGCCAATTCGGACTTTACGAGCGCCGAACTCGGCGATGCAGTCGGCCTGTCGGCAAGCGCCGCCCATCGCCGCGTCGCGCAACTTCGCGAGAGCGGCGCGATCACCGGCTATCGCGCAGTCCTCTCGCGAGCGGCGCGTGGCGATCCGAGCATCGTCCTCGTCAACGTGACGCTGCGCGACCAGCGCAAGGAGACGATGGCGGCGTTCGAGGCGGAGATCGTCGACTGTCCGCAGGTCGTGCAATGCTTCCTCATGAGCGGCGAGGCGGACTATATGCTCCATGTCGAGATCCGCCACGGCGAGACGTTCGAGCGCATCCACCGCGAGACGCTGTCGCAACTCCCCGGCGTCACGCGGCTCGCCTCGCATTTCGTCATCCGTGAAGTCGTCACGCGCGTATGATCAGCATGGGTTAATCCACGTTGCCGGCGCCGCCGTTGCCGCCCTCTACCCCTCATGCTAAATGCGCGCGCTTGGGGCACAGAGTGAAATCGGAAATTCGATGATGATTGCTGCACTTCCGGTTCGATTCACCGTCCAGTGAGCGTCGACCAGACCGCCGCGGCGTCGACCGTGCCACCCGCAGGCCTCGATCCGGAAACGGGGCATCATAATTCTGACGGCATGCTGAAGCTCGCCTTCGGCGCGATCGGCATCGTCTTCGGCGATATCGGCACCAGCCCGCTCTACGCGTTTCGCGAAACCTTCGCGGGCCATCACAAGCTCGCGCTCGATTCGGCGCACATCATGGGCGTCATCAGCCTGATGTTCTGGTCGATGATGATCGTCGTGACGGTCAAATACGTCATCATCATCATGCGCGCCGACAACAAGGGCGAGGGCGGCAGTCTCGCCTTGCTGGCGCTCGTGTCGGGCAAGACCAAGACGCGGCGCTGGAGCAAGGGCATCATCCTGCTCGGCGTCTTCGCGACGGCGTTGTTCTACGGTGACAGCATGATCACCCCCGCGGTGTCGGTGCTGTCCGCGGTCGAGGGCCTGGCCGTCGCCGCACCTGCGTTTGCGGGGCTGGTCCTCCCCATCGTGATCGTCATCCTGATCGCGCTGTTCTGGGTGCAGAAGAGCGGCACCGCGCGGATCGGTCTGGTGTTCGGGCCGATCATGCTGGTCTATTTCAGCGTCATCGCGGTGCTCGGCATCCTCAGCATCGTGCAGACGCCCGGCGTGCTCTGGGCGCTGTCGCCGCATTTTGCGGTCGAGTTCTTCCTCATCGACCCCGAGCGCGCGTTCCTGGCGCTCGGCTCGGTCGTGCTCGCCGTCACCGGTGCCGAGGCTTTGTATGCGGACATGGGCCATTTCGGGCGCAAGCCGATCGGCCTGTCCTGGCTGTTCTTCGTCCTGCCCGCGCTGATCCTCAACTATATGGGGCAGGGCGCATTGCTGTTCCGTGATGGCCAGGCCGCGCTCGTCAGCCCGTTCTACAATCTCGCGCCCGAGAGCCTCCAGCTCCCGCTCGTCATCCTCGCGACGATGGCCGCGGTGATCGCGTCGCAGGCGGTGATCTCCGGCGCGTTCTCGGTCACGCAGCAGGCGATCCAGCTGGGCTTCATCCCGCGGCTTCGCATCGAGCATACCAGCGCATCGACCGAGGGGCAGATCTACATCCCGCTCGTCAACGGCGCGCTTATGGTGATGGTGATCCTGCTCGTGCTGTTCTTCCGCACCTCGTCGAACCTGACGAGCGCGTACGGCATCGCGGTGACCGGCGCGATGTTCATCGATACGTGTCTGCTCGGCGTCGTGCTGTTCCGCCTCTGGAACTGGCCGAAGATCGCCGCGATCCCGCTGCTGGCGATCTTCTTCACGGTCGATGGCGCCTATTTTGCGGCGAACCTGACCAAGGTCCCCGCCGGCGGCTGGTTCCCGCTGCTGGTCGGCTTCATCATCTTCACCTTCCTGACGACGTGGTCGAAGGGGCGGCAGCTGATGATCGACCGGATGCATGAGGCCGCGATGCCGATCAAGGTGTTCATCGGCTCGGCCGCCAGCTCCGCCTCGCGCGTGCCCGGCACCGCGGTGTTCATGACCTCGACCGCGGACGGCGTGCCGCACGCGCTGCTCCACAACCTCAAGCACAACAAGGTGCTGCACGAGCGCGTGATCCTGCTCACCGTGAAGATCGTCGGCCAGCCTTATTGGCCCGCCAACGACCGTGCGGTGCGCGAGGAGCTTGGCGACGGCTTCCACCGCCTCGTGCTGCGCTACGGCTTCATGGAGGATGCCGACGTGCCTGCCGCGCTGCGCCAGGTCCATAATTGCGGCGCGGATTTCAAGATGATGGACACCAGCTTCTTCCTGTCGCGCCAGACGCTGCTGGCGTCGGATAAGCCCGGGATGATGATCTGGCGCGAAAAGCTGTTCGCCTGGATGCTGCGCAACGCCGAAAGCGCGATGGAGTTCTTCCGCCTGCCGACCAACCGCGTGGTCGAACTCGGCAGCCAGATCGAGATCTGACCGTTGTCGTAACGCCACCACGCGCTGCCCAACACATGCACCTCCCCGGCGGAAGCCGGGGTCCAGGTGGATAAGGTCGCAGTGACGGAGCGCGGCGGACGTCAGCAACGTTTCCCAACTGGACCCCGGCCTCCGCCGGGGAGGGATTGAGAATAATGGGAAATACCACGCAAGTGACCGAAGTCGCGCCGATCATCGTCACCGCCTTGTTCGGTCGCCAGGACACCGCGTTCTTCGATTCGATGCGCCGCGAGCATTTTCCGCCCGAGCGCAACCAGCTCGACGCGCATCTCACGCTGTTCCATCATCTGCCACCGTCGGGGCTCGACGAGCTGAAGCACCGCCTCAACCAGGAGACGCGTGGCATTCGCACGCCACAGGCCCGCGTCGGCGGCCTGATGTCGCTCGGCCGCGGCGTTGCCTACCGGATCGAGTCCCCCGACCTGGTCGGCATTCGCGCCCGGCTGGCCGACGCATTCACCGGCATGCTCACCCCGCAGGATGCCGGCGGCTGGCGTCCGCACGTCACGATCCAGAACAAGGTCAGCCCGCAGGTGGCCAAGCTCCTGCTCGGCAATCTGCAACGCGATTTCTCCCCGAAGGACGTCGAAATCGCCGGTCTGGGGGCGTGGTGGTATCGCGGCGGACCCTGGGAAGCGATTTCTCGGCACATGTTCGCTTGACCGCCTCGAATCCGCTTCCTATAGGCCGCGCCTCGCAGGGAAGAACGCTTCCCTGACGGACGGTACGGCGAAGTAGCTCAGTTGGTTAGAGCACGGGAATCATAATCCTGGGGTCGGGGGTTCAAGTCCCTCCTTCGCTACCATTCTCAAAGACAGTTTCAGTCGCTGAAGACGGCCCATGGGTCGTTGACGACCAGGATCGCATCGCTCCGCGCGAGCGCGAGCAGTGTCAGTCCGTGCACGCGTGCGTGATCGATCGCCAGGCTGGTCGGCGCGGAGATTCCCACCAGCATTGGCGCGCGCGCGATCAGCGCCTTGTCGACCATCTCGAAGCTGATTCGCGACGTCACCAGGATGAACCCGTCGACCCGCTGCCGTGCGGTCGCCAGCCCGCCGACCAGCTTGTCGAGCGCGTTATGCCGGCCGACATCCTCAAAGGCTGCGGTGATCCGCCCGCTGCGATCGCATGCGGCCGCGGCGTGGATAGCCCCGGTGGCGCTGTTGAGGGGCTGGTGCGCGCGCAGACCGCCGAGCGCGGCGAACAGCGCCTCGACGGGCGTGTCGGGTCTTGGTGGGGCGCTGGGGACCGGTTTGCGGAGCTGTTCGAGCCCGGAGATGCCGCACAACCCGCAACTCGTGTCGCTGGTCCGGTGGCGGACGCGGTCGTGGATCCGCCCCTTGCACCGATCGGACAGCCCGACGCGGACGATCCAGCCCGCCTCCGCCTCGAAGATATCGATGTCGCGCACATCGTCGGCGCTGTCGGCGAGCCGCTCGGTCAGCAGGAAGCCGGTGGTGAATTCGGCGAGGTCTGCCGGGGTCATCATCATCACCGCATAGCCGAGCCCGTCGATCTCGATCGCGACCGGGACCTCGACCGCGATCGCGCGTTCGCCCGCGGTGATCGAGTCCGGCCGGAGGATCTTGATCGCTTGCGTGCGCGAAGTCGTCATAGGGTATCGAGGTCCTGCGGCGTGTTGACGTTCGGGATGCGTGTCCCCGCCGGGATAGGAATAGCGCCGATCGCCTCCGCCCACCCCCGTACCGAGCGCCGTGGCACAGTCTCGATATGGGTCAGCAGGTGCCCGAACAACCGTGTCTCCCAATGCCCGAGCACCGGCGCATCGGGGCAATAGGCAGACGCCCTGCGCGCGAGCGCCGACAGCAACCCCTCGGGCAGCCGCGGCATGTCGCACGCGATCGTCAGCACCGAGGTGAAGCCCAGCCCGGCGGCATAGCCGAGCGCGCCGGCAATGCCGCCCAAAGGTCCGAGCCCCGGACCCGGAAGGTCGGGGATCGTCCCGTCACGCCCCGCGATCACCGCGCAATCGACATGCGGTGCCAGCAAGGCACGCGCATGCTCGGCCAGCGCACGCCCGTCCAGCACCGCCTGCGCCTTGTCGGACCCGAAGCGCGACGACTGTCCGCCGGCGAGGACGACGCCGAGGATGCGCTGGCCGGTCAGCGCGTCTTCTCGATCCGCACCGGCACCGATTTTGCCGCCGGAACATGGCTTTCGCGCGCGTGATGCGCGACCGGCATGAGCAGGTTACACTCGGGGTAATAGGCCCCCAGACACCCCTCGGGGATCGAATATTCGACCACGCGAAGCTTGTTCAGCCGGCGATCCGAATTGCCGCCTGCGTCGCCGACCAGATCGACGTCGTCACCATCGGTGATGCCCATCCGGATCATGTCGCTGCGGTTCATGAACACGATGTCGCGCGTACCCTTCACGCCGCGGAACCGGTCGTGATAGCCATAGACGGTCGTGTTGAACTGGTCGTTCGACCGCAACGTCATCAGGCGGAAGCGGCCCTCGGCTTCCTCGAACCCCGTGACGTTCAACGCCTGCGGGATGTTGATCTCCGCCTTGCCACTCTCGGTCTTCCACTCGCGATGCGCTGCGGGCACGCCCTTCCAGAAGCCACCGGGCGTGAACATCTGCGCGTTGAAGTCCTTGAACAGATCCGGATACGTCACCTCGATCGCATCGCGAACGCGCGCATAGTCGCGCACCCAAGCATCCCAATCGAGCTTCGGATTGGGGGCGAGCGTCGCCTTGGCGATCCCGGCGACGATCGCGGGTTCGGACAGCAAAGTCTCGGCGGCAGGCGTCGCCTTGCCTTTCGAGCCATAGATCTGGCTGAACGAATCCTCGATCGACACGCTCTGCGGGCCGGTGCCCTGCATGTCGGTCTCGATCCGGCCGAGGCAGGGGAGCAGATACGACGTCTCGCCGGGCAGCAGGTGCGAGCGGTTGAGCTTGGTCGCGATGTGGACCGTCAGGTCGAGCCCGCGCCATTTCGGCTCCATCCGCGCATGATCGGGGATCGCGCGCACGAAATTGCCGCCGAGGCCGATGAACGCCTGCGCGGTGCCGTCCAGGACCGCCTCGCACGCCTCGACCGTGTCCCAGCCCTTTTTGCGCGGCGGCTCGAAGCCATATTGCTCGGCCAGCAGGTCGAGCGGCGCGAGTTCGGGCTTTTCGGTGATCCCGACGGTACGCTGGCCCTGCACGTTCGAATGGCCGCGGACCGGGCCCATGCCCGCGCCGGGCTTGCCGATATTGCCGCGCAGCAGCATCAGGTTGACGACCATGTGGACGTTGTCGATCCCGCCGACATGCTGGGTCAGCCCCATGCCGTAGACCGCGATGACCGCCTTCGACTTGGCATAGACCTTCGCCGCCGCCTCGATCTCGGTGCGGGCCAGGCCGCTCTCATGCTCGATCGTCGCCCAGTCGGTGCCGCGGGCGACATCGGCGAACGCCTCGAACCCGGTGGTGTGCTCACTGAGGAAGGCGTGATCGAGGACCGGCAGGCCATTGATGCGCTTCGCATTGTCGTCGGCCTCGATCAGGTATTTGCACATCCCCATGATCGCGCCGACGTCGCCGCCGGTCTTCAGCTGGTGATATTGCGAGGCGATCGGGGTCGACTTGCCCGTCACCATCTCGATCGGGTTCTGCGGATCCTGGAATTTCTCCAGCCCGCGCTCCTTCAGCGGATTGAACACGACGATCTCGACGCCGCGCTTCGCGCAGTCGCGTAAGGGGTGCAGGAACCGCGGGCTGTTCACGCCGGGGTTCTGCCCGAAATAGAAGATCGCGTCGCACTTCTCATAGTCCGACAGGTGGATCGTGCCGACGGCCGAGCCGATCGCCGACTTCAACCCGACCGACGTGGTCTCGTGGCACATGTTCGAGCTGTCGGGCAGGTTCTGGCTGCCGTACATCCGCGCGAGCAGGCTATACATGTACGACGTCTCGAGGCTGGCGCGGCCCGAGGCGTAGAAGATGACCTTGGTCGGATCATAGGTCTTCAGCTTGGCGCCGATCCCTGCGAATGCCTCGTCCCAGCTGCACGCGGCATATTTGTCCGTCGCCGCATCATATTTCAGCGGATGCGTCAGGCGTCCGGCCTGTTCGAGATCATAATCCTTCCAGCCGATCAGCTCGCTGACGGTGTGCTGTTCGAAGAAGGCGGGCGTGACACGGAACGAGGTCAGCTCCCACGCGGTCGCCTTGGCGCCGTTCTCGCAGAATTCGGCGACATGCGGATGCGCGGGCTTGCCCCAGGCGCAGCTGACGCACGCAAAGCCGTCGGGCTTGTTCTGGCGGGCGAGTTCGCGGACGACCTCGGGCCCGACCTTCTCGCGCGCGGATATCTCCACCAGCGACTTCATCGATCCCCAGCCGCCTGCTGGTGCCGTGTAGTTCTCGATCTCTACGGTCCGGTCGTCGCTCATGCTCATCTCCGCTTTTGATACACGAACGAAGCGGCAAAGCTTTCGATGCAAGGCCAACAGATTTACCGACGGTTCAAATCCGGATGCCGATCGCCTAGATGGGGTTGGAATCTCCAAGGAATCACGATGACGACGCACACGACCCGCATGCTTATCCTCGGCTCGGGCCCGGCCGGCCTCTCCGCCGCGATCTATGGCGCGCGAGCCGGGATGGCGCCGATCGTCGTGCAGGGCATCCAGCCCGGCGGCCAGCTGACCACGACGACCGACGTCGAGAACTATCCCGGCTTCAAGGACGTCATCCAGGGCCCATGGCTGATGGAGCAGATGCAGGCGCAGGCCGAGCATGTCGGCACGCGGATGATGTGGGACACGATCGTGAAGGTCGATCTCACCAGCCGCCCGTTCCGCCTGATCGGCGACAGCGGCGACGTGTATGAGGGCGACACGCTGGTGATCGCGACGGGTGCGCAGGCAAAATGGCTCGGCATCGACAGCGAGGAGCCGATGAAGGGCAAGGGCGTCAGCGCCTGCGCGACCTGCGACGGGTTCTTCTACCGCGGCAAGAAGGTCGCGGTGATCGGCGGCGGCAACACTGCGGTCGAGGAGGCGCTCTACCTCACCAACCATTCGCCCGACGTGACGCTGATCCACCGCCGCGATTCGCTGCGCTCGGAGAAGATCCTCCAGGAGCGGCTGTTCGCGCACAAGGGCGTGACCGTGCTGTGGAACAAGGAAGTCCGCGAGTTCGTCGACGGCGGCGGCAATGCCGGGCTGGTCGCGCTCGAGCTCGAGGACACGGTGACGGGCGAGCGCTCGCGGCTCGCGGTCGATGGCGGGTTCGTCGCGATCGGCCATCACCCGGCGACCGAGCTGTTCCGCGGGCACCTCGAACTCGATTCGGACGGCTATATCGCGGTGGAGACCGGCTCGACGCGCACCAATGTCGAAGGCGTGTTCGCGTGCGGCGACGTCGCGGACAAGGTGTACCGCCAGGCGGTGACCGCGGCAGGAACGGGCTGCATGGCGGCGCTCGACGCCGAGCGCTTCCTCGCGGCCGCCGAGTTCGCCGAAATGGCCGAAGCCGCGGAATAATACTCGCGGCCACCGTCATCCTGACGATGGGAAGGGCCGACACTTAAGCCGTCATCCTGACGAAAGTCAGGATCCAGGGTTCCAGGCAATAGCGCTTACGGCTCTGGATCCTGACCTTCGTCAGGATGACGGAAAGCAATGGCGGCAGCGATCACGGCGTACAGTGCCGCTGCGTTCTCCGCCCCGGCAAAGCTGTGGGACGCCGTGTCCAGCCGCGTCACGTTTGCGGCCCCGCGATACGCAGCGGCAAACGCAATCGCGGTCGCGTCTCCGCTCGCAAGGACGATCGCAACGTCCTCGCGCCACTCCTCAAGCGCAGTGAGCACCCGGGTCGCAAGCGGCGCCTGTGTTTCGGTCTTCGCGGCAGCTACCCGTCTCAAACCCCTGAAAAGCTTAGTCAGGCTGACCTGCCCTGAGACGGCCCGCCGCCACGTTGCAGGATCGCGCAACCGCTCGCCATAGCGCGCACCGATCGCCGCGGCGGGCGGCAGGTCATCGATCGACTCGATCACCCAGGGGTTGGCGAGAATGATCCGCTCGAGCCCCGCCGACCGCCCGAACAGCGCAAGCGTGCTAGCCGCATCGCAGTTGCCGAAACCGACGACGCGCGTAACATGCGGTGCCGCGCTCCGGAACGCGGCCGCGGCCGCGACCAGTTCGGGCTGGGCGTTAAGAAATCCGCGATTATCACCCGTCGAATCGCCGACACCGCGCCGGTCGTAACGAAATACCGGCGTGCCCGCAGCGGCAAGCCGCTGGCCGAGATCCGCCATCCCGCGATGCGCGCCGCTACGGATCTCGTTGCCGCCGGATACGATGAGCAGCCCCGTCGTCCCGTCCGCCTCGTCCAGCGTGGCGGCGAGCGTTTCGCCTTCACACGCGACCGCGACGAACCGCCTCATGCTGCGATCCAATGCGCGATATCGGCAGCAAGCTTCTGGGCGAGCTCGATATTGTTGTCCGGTTCCGACCGGCGCCAGAGCGGCGCGCTGGGATAGGTCGCATCCGCCGCCCGCGGGTCCGTATCGAGGCGTATGATCCGGCATCGTCCACCGCCCCGCGGCACGGCCTCTCGCAACGCGGCGATCCGCTCGGAAGACAGGCGATTGCCCGCATAGTCGCCCTCAGCTCTTCCGGCCGCGGCCCGCGCGCGTTCGAGGTCGCGGACAAGCTCCTCGCCGGATTGTGGTGAGAGGTGCCAGCGCCCGGCCAGCGTCGCGTCGCCCTCAAGCAGCGCGCCGCTTCTTATCGATAACGCATAAATATCAGCGCCAAGCTGCTGTGCCAGCGCGCTATAAGCTCGGCGTTGGTCGGAAAGGGTCGCGTCGGCTGTGGCGACGAGACTTTCGCCGGTGCCGGGAAAGTCGGGTAGGACGCTGCCTATCCCGCGCTCGGCGAGCGCACGCAGGATCGTGCAGGCGAATTGCCGCGTCCGGTTCGCTTCTTCGAACAGCGGCAGCGCGGCTAGGGCGATCGGGCCGGCGTCGGGGCCGAACCGCAGCATCGCCTCGCGGCCACCGGCCCAGTCATAGTGTTGGAAGCGGATACCGGTCATCCCGGCAGAGGCTAGACCCCCGACGTCGGCTAGACCAGCGCCTTGCCCGCGGCAAACGTCACCAGCGCGCCGAACGTCTCGAGCATCTCGCCGTCGATCTCGTCATCCTCGATCAGGATGCCGAGCCGGTCCTCGAGCTCGGTCAGCACGCTCGCCACCGCCATCGAATCGAGCTCGGGCAGCGCGCCGAACAGCGGCGTGTCGGCGGTGAACGCGGCAACGCGGTCGGCGCTCAGGCCGAGGATATCGGCGAGGACGGCGCGTACCGTCGTTTCGACTTGGGAAGTGCCTTCGAAGATCACGAGCATCGCCTGAACCGTTACGAACCGGGCCCCGCTAGCGTGTGGGGCCGAATTCGGCAACGGCTTCGCGCCATGCGGGCTTGCCGCTATGAGGGCGGTCATGATCGTGCTCGACCCCGTTCCATACCCCATCGACCATATCGCGCGGCGCGGCGCGGCGCAGGACGTCGCGCTGATCGACAAGGCGGGATCGATGACGTTCGCCGAGCTCGAGGCGGGCGTCGCCCGATTGGCGGGATGGCTCGCGGGGCAGGGGCTCTCGGCAGGGGACCGCGTCGCGACGTGGTTGCCCAAGACCCGGGTCGCCTGCCTGATGCCGCTGGCGGCGGCGCGCGCGGGGCTGGTGCATGTCCCGGTCAATCCGCTGCTCCGGCGCGCGCAGGTCGCGCATATTCTCGGCGATAGCGGCGCGCGGCTGCTGGTGACGCAGCCCGTGCGCGCCGGGACTCTGGACGATGGTGATGTGCCAGACGGCTGCACGATTGCGGACGAGGCCGATGGCATTGCCGGGAACGGCGCCGGGCTGGGGCCGTCGGACGCCGATCCCGATCGTCTGGCGGCGATCCTCTACACGTCCGGCTCCACGGGGCGGCCGAAGGGCGTGATGCTCAGCCATGCCAATCTGTGGCTCGGTGCGATTTCGGTCGCGCACTATTTGAAGCTCGTGCCCGCCGACCGCGTGCTCGGCGTGCTGCCCTTGTCGTTCGACTATGGCCAGAACCAGCTGTTTTCGACCTGGGCGGCGGGCGCCTCGGTCGCGCCGCTCGACTATCTGGTCGCGCGCGATGTGGTGAAGGCGGTCGCGCGCTTCGGGGCGACGACGCTGGCAGGAGTACCGCCGCTCTGGGTGCAACTGCTCGAGGCGGAGTGGCCGACAGAGACCGCTGCGAAGTTGCAACGGCTGACCAATTCGGGCGGCGCGCTGACGCCGCGGCTGGTGCGGGGCCTGCGCGCGCGGTTCCCGGCGGCGGATGTCTACGCGATGTACGGCCTGACCGAGGCGTTCCGGTCGACCTATCTCGACCCGGCGCTGATCGATACGCATCCCGATGCGATGGGGCGGGCGATCCCGTTTGCAGAGGTCTCCGTGGTGAAGCCCGACGGCACGCGCGCCGCGGCCGGCGAGGCGGGCGAGCTCGTGCATGCAGGCCCGCTGGTGGCGCAAGGCTATTGGCAGGATACAGAGCGGACGGCGCAGCGGTTCCGGCCGGCGCCGGATGGGCGCGGCATGGCGGTGTGGTCGGGCGATACCGTGACCGAGGGGGCGGACGGCCTGCTTCGGTTCGTCGGGCGCGATGACGAGATGATCAAGAGCGCGGGGAACCGGATCAGCCCGCTCGAGGTCGAGGAGGCAGTACTGGCCGGCGGCGAGGCGCGCGAAGCGGTCGCGGTCGGCGTGACAGATGCGCGGCTTGGGCAGGCGATCGTCGTCATGGCGGCGGGCGATGCCGGCGGCGAGACGGCGTTGCGCGCGCGACTGCGGACGACGTTGCCGAGCTTCATGCAGCCCGGCCATTATCTGTGGCGCGAGGAATTATCGCGCAATGCCAATGGGAAGCTCGACAGGTCTGCCATCGCGACCGAGGTGCGACACTGGTCGCAGGGCAACGAGGAGCACGTGCGATGAAACCGATGGGCGCTCTTCCTCCGGAGTTCGCAGGCCAGTCGGGGTCGCTGTCGATCGCCGGCCAGTCGGCTGACGACTGGGCTTTGCAGGCCGGCGATACGCCGCTGTTCGTCTACGACATGGCGATCGTCGCCGCGCGTATCGCGCGGTTCCGGGCCGCGATGCCGGCGATCGATCTGCATTACGCGATCAAGGCCAATCCGCATGCCGATCTGCTCGCGGCGATCGCGCCGCTCGTAGATGGGCTCGATGTCGCCTCCTCGGGTGAGCTCGCCCACGCGCTGACCGTGAAGCCAGCCGCCGCGATCAGCTTTGCCGGCCCAGGCAAGCGCGACGACGAACTCGTCGCCGCGATCACCGCGGGCGCCACGCTCAACGTCGAATCGGAAGGCGAGGCGGCGCGTGCGTTCGCGATCGGCGATCGGCTCGGCCTGGCACCGCGGATGGCGGTGCGCGTGAACCCCGACATCGAACTGCGCGGATCGGGGATGCGGATGGGCGGACGCGCGTCGCCGTTCGGCGTGGACGCGGTGCGTGCCGCGGCGCTCGTGACGGCGATCGTCGGCGCCGGGGCGGACTGGCGGGGCTTTCATATCTATGCCGGCAGCCAGGCGCTCGATCCCGGCGCGATCATCGAGACGCAGGCCGCAACGCTCGCGCTCGCCGCGCGGCTGGCCGACGAAGCGGGCGTGGCGCCACCGCTCGTCAATCTGGGCGGCGGGTTCGGCGTGCCCTATTTCGCCGGCGACGTGGCGCTCGACGTCGAGCGGGTCGGCGACGCGCTGGCCGACGCGCTTGCATCTCGCGCGGCCATCCTCGGCGAGACGCGGTTCGCGATCGAGCTGGGGCGCTGGCTGGTGGCCGAGGCCGGCGTCTATCTCACGCGCATCGTCGACGTGAAGCAGAGCCAAGGCGAAACCTTCGTCGTCGTCGACGGCGGTCTCAACCACCAGCTCGCCGCCAGCGGCAATTTCGGCACCGTGGTGCGTCGCAACTATCCGATCGCGGTCGCGGCGCGCATGGGTCAAGAAACCACGATCACCGCGTCCGTGGTCGGTCCGCTCTGCACCCCGCTGGACCGGCTGGGCGACAAGGTCGCGCTGCCCACGGCCAAGGTCGGCGAGTTGATCGCGATCTTCATGGCGGGGGCTTATGGGGCGAGCGCCAGTCCGTATGCGTTTCTCGGGCATCCACCTGCGATCGAGATCGTTTCTCAATCATAGCCTGTCGTTTACTGTCCCATTCTGGGGCCGGTGCCGGCCGGGGGCATGGTTACGGGGCGCTCCTAACGCTATCTTCACCTGTTCCCGGCATAGCCGAGGCTGAGTTTAGCCGACCGTCGGGCAATCGACGGACGGTGTGGCGCCAGGAGAAAAGTGGCCATGCGTTCCGGACCCGTTGCGAAATCCCTGCTGACCCTCGGCCTTGTTGGTGCCACCGTGTCCGCGTGCACCAGCACCGGCGGCCGCCCAGAACTGCCGCCTGCCGCCTATGTCGCGAACAAGGAATTGCCGGGCGAGGACTATGTGATCGGCCCGCTCGATCAGCTCAATATCTTCGTCTGGCGCAATCCCGAATTGTCGTCGAAGGTCCAGGTGCGCCCCGATGGCCGGATCACGACGCCGCTGATCAACGACATGCCCGCGGTCGGAAAGACCCCGGCGATGCTCAGCGACGACATCAAGAAGGCGCTGGGGGCCTATATCAAGGACCCGATCGTCTCGGTGATCGTCGAGAATTTCAGCGGCACCTACAGCCAGCAGGTCCGCATCGTCGGCGCGACCGAAAAGCCCGCGTCGATCCCGTACCGCGCCAACATGACCCTGCTCGACGCGATGATCGCGGTCGGCGGGCTCAGCCAATATGCGGCGGGCAACAAGGCGCGGCTGGTCCGCTACGACCGGGCCACCGGCAAGCAGACCGAGTTCGCGTTGCAGATCGGCAACCTGCTGAAGAAGGGCGATTCGTCCGCCAACGTCCGGCTCGAACCCGGTGATGTGATCATCATCCCCGAATCGATGTTCTGAGGCACGCGCGATGAACGGGATCTACGACGAGGTGCGAATCGCGCTCCATGCGATCTGGACGCGGCGCTGGCTGGCGCTGGCGGTAGCGTGGGGCGTCTGCGTGCTCGGCTGGCTGGTCGTGTCGCAGATCCCGAGCCGCTACGAATCCACGTCGCGCGTGTTCGTCCAGATGCAGACGATCCTGCCCGCGGGGATGGACGGCGTGCCGCAGAGCACGCCGATGACCGTCGACACGATCCGCACGACGTTGATCTCGGCGGTGAACCTCGAAAAGGTGGTGCGCGGCACCGACCTGGCGGCGACCATCTCCAGCGACCGCGACGTCGCCGACCGGGTCGCGAGCCTGGCGCCCAACATCAAGATCGCGTCGCAGCAGGACAATGTCTTCCAGATCACGACGAGCGCCTCCAGCCCCAAGCTCGCGCGCCAGATCACGCAGAAGCTGATCGACCTGTTCGTCGAGCAGAACCTTGCCGGTGATCGCTCCAAGACGACGCAGAGCCTGACGTTCCTCGATCAGCAGCTCGCCGCCCGGCAGAAGCAGCTGGCGGATGCCGAGGCCAAGCGCGCCGATTTCCAGAATCGCTATCTCGGCAGCCTCCCGGGCACCGGCTCGGTCAGCGACCGGATCGGCGCCGCGCGTTCGCAGATGTCGCAGGTCGACGGCGATCTCGCCGCCGCGCAGTCGAGCCTGTCCGCGGTGCAGGGGCAGATGGCAGGCACGCCGGCGACCGTCGCGGGGGCAGGGGGTGTCGCCGGCGCGATCGGGCCGGCGCGCGCGCGGCTCCAGGCGATCCAGGGGCAGCTCGCCGATGCGCGCGCGCGCGGCTATACCGAAAACCACCCCGACGTCGTCGCGCTCAAGAGCCAGCTGGCGGCCGCGACCGCGGCGGCGCGCAGCGAGCCCTTGTCGGGCGGCAGTGGCGGCAGCAGCGCGCAGAACCCGCTTTACGCCTCGCTCCAGTCGATGGTCGCGGATCGCACCGCGACGGTGGCGTCGCTGCGGATGCGGCGCAGCCAGTTGCAGGGCGATCTCGACCTGCTCAACTCGAAGCTGACGGGCGATCCCGAGGTCGCCGCCGAGCAGGGCTCGATCGATCGCGATTACCAGGTGCTCAAGGACCAGTATGACGCACTGCTGAAACAGCGCGAGCAGACGGCGATTGTCGGGCAGGCGCAGTCGCAGAGCGATCACGTCAAGTTCAGCGTGATCGATCCACCGACGATGCCGACCAAGCCCAGCGCGCCCAACCGGATGCTGCTGCTCACCGGCGTCCTGGTCGCCGGGCTCGCGGCGGGGATCGGCGCGGCGTTCGCGATGGGCCAGTTGCGCGCGACGTTCGCGACCAGCAGCCGGCTCGAGAAGGTGGCGGGCATGCCCGTCATCGGCTCGATCGGCGAGGTCGTTACGCGCGTGCAATCGAACCATCGCCGCCGTAAGTTCAAGATGTTCCTGGGCGGCACCGCCGCGCTGGGTGCCGCCTATGTGTTGCTGCTGGGGGTAGAGATCCTCCAGCGCGGCCTGGCGGCCTGAAGGGTATGACCGTGACGAAACCAGATCGCGAACCCTCGCTGCTCGAACGTGCGGCCAAGGTGTACGACTTCACCGCCCATGCGCGCGCCCGCGGCGGCGCCGTGCCGCCGGCGCAGCCGGTGGCGCCGGTCGTCGACACGCCGGTGGCCCCGCCGGCGCCCGCCCCGGCACCGGCTCCCGATTTCACCGACGCGACCTTCCTGGCGATTCCCGAGGAACTGCGCGCGCCGATCGGCGACGAGTTCGGCGACGAGGTCTATTATCCCGAGGATCCGGACGACACCGCACGGATCGATCGCGGGATGCTCGCCGCCAACGGCATGATCGTGCCCGGCGCACCGGTCGGTCCGCTCGCGGAGGAGTTTCGCCTGATCAAGCGGCAGCTGCTGATCGCCAGCGCGCGGATTGCCGAAAGCGAAAGCGCGGACAAGGCGCGGATGATCCTGGTGTGCTCGGCCCGCCCGGAGGATGGCAAGACGTTCTGCGCGATCAACCTCGCGCTCTCGATCGCGGCGGAGCGCGACACCGAAGTCCTGCTCGTCGATGCCGATGTCGCAAAGCCCGATATCGTCAAGCAGCTGGGCCTGATCGACGGTCCAGGCCTGCTCGACGCGCTGAGCGATTCGCGGATCGACGTCGAGGATCTCGTCATCGCGACCGACGTGCCGCATCTCTCGATCCTCCCCGCGGGCACGAAGACCGCGATGGATACCGAACTCCTTGCCAGCGCGCGGACCAGGGCGGTCATCGCGCGGCTGCTCGCCGCCAACCCGCGCCGGATCATCATCATCGATTCGCCGCCTGCACTGGCCGCCTCCGCCGCATCGGTGCTGGCGATGCGGGTCGGCCAGGTGATGCTCGTCGTCCGCGCCGATCGCACGCCCGAGAGCGAACTGCGCGCCGCGGTCAACATTCTCGACGGATGCGAGCATATCCAGCTCGTCCTCAACGCCGTCGCGTACGTCCAGGGCGGCGCGCGCTTTGGCAGCTATTACGGTCAGGACAGCGCCCAATGATCCGCCACGCCTCTCGCAGCCTCGCGTGCGTGGGCAGTGCGGCGACGCTCGTCGCGCTCGCCTTGCCGGCCGCCGCGCAGGACGCGCCCCAAGTCACCGTCCGGCCCTATATCGAGGCCAGCCAGATCCTCGACGCCGATCTCAGCGGCGGCGACACGCTGACCTATACCAGCCTTGCGGCGGGCGTCGACGCGACGATCGCGACGCCGCGCGTGGCCGGGCAGGTCAGCTATCGCTACGAACGCCGCTTCGCGTGGAACGACGATGTCGGCGACAGCGATATCCATTCGGGGCTGGCGCGCGTCGATGCCAAGCTCAACCGCAACCTGACGATCGAGGCGGGCGGCATCGCTACGCGCACCCGGTCGGACATCCGCGGCGCCGCGCCCGGCCTGCTCGTCGGCAATGTCGACAACGTCTCGCAGCTGTATGCGGTCTATGCCGGCCCCAGCTTCACCGGCGTCGCCGGCCCCGTCACGTTCAACGCCAATTACCGGCTCGGCTATACCAAGGTCGAGACGCCGACCTTCGCCGATACGAACATCGGCGGGCAGCGGCTCGATTATTACGATGATTCGATCGGCCACACCGCGACCGCCAGCGCGACGGTCGCCCCCGGCATGATCGCGCCATTCGGCGTCACGCTGAGCGGCGCCTATGACCGCGAGACCGCCAGCCAGCTCAAGCAGCGCTACGAAGGCTATTACGGCCGCGGCGACGTGCTCCAGCCGATCTCCCCCTATGTCGCGCTGACCGCGGGCGTCGGCTATGAGAAGATCGAGACCAGCCAGAAGGACGCGCTGGTCGACGCGACCGGTGCGCCGGTCCTCGACGAGGACGGCCGGTTCGTCACCAACGCCGCATCCCCGCGCCGGATCGCCTACCGGACCGACGGCATCTATTACGACGCCGGCGTCGTCTGGCGTCCCAATCGCCGCACCTCGGTCGAAGGGCATATCGGCAAGCGCTATGGCTCGCTGAGCTATACCGGCACCGCAACCTATCAGGCGTCGCAGTCCGTCGGGCTCGCGGTCAACGTCTATGACGGCGTCCAGACGTTCGGCCGCCAGCTCCGCACCGGGCTCAGCAACCTCCCGACGAGCTTCGTCTCGGGCCAGCAACAGGGCTTTGGCCAGCAGTTCAACGGCTGCGTCTTCGGCTCCAGCGGCGCGCAGCCGGGCGCCTGCCTCAACGACGTGTTCCAGTCGATATCGACGTCGAGCTACCGCGCGCGCGGGATCGACGGCGTGCTGATCGCGACGCGCGGGCGGTCGACCTGGGGCGCGGGCATCGGTTATGCCAGCCGCAAGCTCTATTCGCCGCGGCTCGCGCCGGGCCTCGTCGTCAGCGGCCTCGAGGACCAGAGCTATTACGGGCAACTTTTCTACGCACGTTCGTTGACCCCGGTGTCGGGCATCAACGCCGATCTGTTCGTGAATTACTATGACAGCGGCGTCGAGGATATCACGGGCGACACCAGCGTTTGGTCCTATGGCGGGACCGGAACCTATTATCGTAATTTCGGGCGGCTCGGTACGACCGCGTCGCTCGGACTCTACAGCTTCAAGGTCGGTGATCTCGATAGCGACTGGTCGGCGCAGGCGCTGATCGGTGCGCGGTACCAGTTCTGAAGGCGAGCAGCTTATGTACGACGAACATTATGGACTGACGGGGCGCCCGTTCCAGCTGACCCCCGATCCCAAATTCTGGTTCGAAACCGGCACGCACCGCAAGGCGATGGCGTATCTCGGCTATGGCCTTGCGCAGGGTGAGGGCTTCATCGTCATCACCGGCGATATCGGCGCGGGCAAGACCACGCTCGTCGGCCATCTGATGGACACGATCGATCACCAGCAGCTCAACGCGATCAAGCTGGTATCGACCGCGATCGAGGCGGACGACCTGCTGCGCATCGTCGCGACCGAGCTTCAGGTGGATCCGTCGGCGCTGACCAAGGCCGAACTGCTCACCGCGATCGAGCGCGGCCTGCACGCGGTCGCGCGCACCGGCAAGCGCACCTTGCTGATCGTCGACGAGGCGCAGGCCTTGCCCGTGTCCGCGCTCGAGGAACTGCGGATGCTGTCGAACTTCCAGGCGGGCGGCCATGCGCTGTTGCAGATCGTCCTGCTCGGCCAGCCCGAGTTCCGCGATCGGCTGCACGGCTCCGACCGGCTTGAACAGCTCCGCCAGCGCGTAATCGCGATCCACCATCTCGATCCGATGGAGGAGCATGAGGTTTCCGACTATCTCGCACACCGCCTGACGGTGGTCGGCTGGACCGGTAACCCCGACTTTTCCGACGATGCGTTTGCCGCCTTCTATGCCGCCTCGGCAGGCGTCCCGCGCCGCCTGAACCTGCTCGCCGGGCGCGTGATGCTCTACGGCGCGATCGAGGATCTCCGCGTCATCGATGCCGCCGTCGTGCGGTCGGTACAACGCGATCTCGAAGGTGATCTGCCGACGCTGGCGACCGATACGGGGAAGGGCGCCGCTACGCCCGCCGCGTCGATCGCGCAGCCTGCGCCCGTCGCCGAAGCACCCCGCACCGATCCGGCGATCGAGGATCGTATCGCCGCGCTCGAGGCACGCGTGGAGGTGCAGGACAAGGCGCTGCGCCGCGTGCTGACGTTGCTGGTCGACTGGGTCGAGAGCGATACCGACAAGCCCGACTATGCGCCGATCCGCGGCGTCGCTGCCTGGCATGATGCCGCGTAAGATGAGCGGCGTAAAAGCGCCTGTCCTCAACGGCATGTCCGTCGATGTTGAGGACTGGTTTCAGGTCGGCGCCTTCGAAAACGTCATCGACAAGGCGGAGTGGGACTCGCTGATGCCGCGCGTCGAGGCGAACACCGACGCGGTGCTCGCACTGTTCGCCGAGCGCGACACCAAGGCGACGTTCTTCACGCTCGGCTGGGTCGCGCATCGCTATCCCGCGCTGATCCGCCGGATCGTCGATGCGGGGCATGAGATCGCCAGCCACGGCTGGGATCACCAGCGAGTCTTCACGATGACGCCGGATGTCTTTCGCGCCGACCTGATCCGCGCGCGGACCGCGATCGAGAATGCGGCAGGCACGGCGGTCACGGGCTATCGCGCGCCGAGCTTCTCGATCGATCAGCGGACGCCATGGGCGCATGTCGAGCTCGCGGACGCGGGCTATGCCTATTCGTCGAGCGTCGCGCCGGTAAAGCACGACCATTATGGCTGGCTCGACGCGCCGCGTTATGGCTTCAAGCCGCTCCCCGACAGCGCGCTGATCGAGGTACCCGTGACGGTTGCCAAGTTCGGCGAACGCAAGCTTGCGACCGGCGGCGGCTTCTTCCGCCTGTTGCCGGCCGCGATCACCGATTTCGCGGTGCGTCAGGTCAACCGCGAAGATCGCCCGGCGATGTTCTACTTCCACCCGTGGGAGATCGATCCATCGCAGCCGCGCGTCGATGCCGCACCGATGCGCTCCAAGATCCGCCATTATTCACGGCTCGGCGCGATGGCGGGCAAGCTGCGCGGGTTGCTCGGTCGTCATGCCTGGGGCCGCGTCGATGCGGTCGTCGCGCGCGAAGCGGCCCGGCTGGCGTGACCGCACCCATGCCCGTCGGCGTGCGCGAGGCAGACCTTCGCGATCCGGCCGAGTGCGCGCGGATCGCGGCCTTCGTCGCGGCGACCGATGGCGCGACGCCGTTTCATCTGCCGCAATGGAGCCGCGCCGTGCAGGAGGCGTGTGGCCAACGCGCGCACTATCTGCTGTCCGAGGATACTAGCGGTGCGATCCTCGGCGTGCTGCCGTTGACCGAGATGCGCTCGCTGCTGTTCGGGCGCGCGCTGGTGTCGACCGGGTTCGGCGTCGATGGCGGCGTACTGGGGGCGTCGATCGAACCGCTTGCGGCGGGGGCGTGGAACCTGGCGCTGCGGTTAGGCTGCCCATCGGTCGAACTCCGTGGCGGCGCGGCGCCTGATGGCTGGACCAGCGACGACACCAGCTATCTCGGGTTCGCGCGCGATCTCGCGGCGGACGAGGCGGCCGAGCTGCTCGCGATCCCGCGCAAACAGCGCGCCGAAGTTCGCCGTTCGCTCGGGCTCGATCTTGAGATCGTGACCGGCAACGACCGTACGCTGCTCGACGAGCATTATCGGATCTACGCCGAGTCGGTCCGCAACCTCGGTACGCCGGTCTTTCCCGCGAAACTTTTCCGGTGTGTTGCGAGCACGATGGACGCCGATGTTCTCACCGTTCGGCATCAGGGTGTCGCGGTCGCCAGCGTGCTCAGCCTGTATTTCAACGGCACCGTCTATCCCTATTGGGGCGGCGGGACCGATGCGGCGCGCGCGCTGCGCGCCAATGACCGGATGTATTTCGCGCTGATGGCGCACGCGCGCGCGAAAGGCTGCACGCGGTTCGATTTCGGGCGCTCGAAGACCGATACGGGCGCGGCGGCGTTCAAGAAGAACTGGGGCTTCACGCCAGAACCGCGGCTCTATGCGAAACGCAGCGACGGCCCCGCGCGCGAGGTGAACCCGCTCAATCCCAAATACGCGCTGATGGTGCGGACATGGAAGCGGTTGCCGCTCTGGGCCGCCACCGCAGCCGGGCCATGGATCTCCCGAGGCCTGGGGTGAGCCTGCTCTTTCTCGCGCACCGGATTCCCTTTCCCCCCGATCGCGGCGACAAGATTCGCGGCTTCCACATCCTCCAGTATCTGGCGAAGCGCACTCCCGTTCATCTGGTGGCCTTTGCCGACGATGCGGCGGACCTCGATCCGCCGGCAGCGTTCACCGACATGCTGGCAAGCTGCACGATCCTGCCACGCGGCAAATCGCAGAAGCTCGCGGCCGTCGAGGCGTTGGCCAGCGGCAAGCCGGTATCGCTGACCGCCTTCGCCAGTCCGGCGATGCAAAGCGCGGTCGACCGCATCGTGCCGCAGGTGTCGGGCATCTACTGTTTCTCGGGCCAGATGGCGCAGTATCTCCCCGCCGACGGTCCGCCCGTCGTCATGGACTTTGTCGACGTCGATTCGGCCAAGTTCGCAGGATTTGCAGACGACGCGCGCGGCCCGATGCGCTGGATGATGCGCCGCGAAGCCGGGCTGCTGGGCGCGTTCGAGCATGAGATTGCCGCGCGCGTTTCAGCGAGCCTGTTCGTCAGCCAGGCCGAAGCCGCGCTCTTCCGGGATGGCGGCGCGAACGGGCAGATCCTCGCGGTCGAGAACGGTATCGATTCGGTAACGTTCGACCCGGCGGCGGCCTTCGTCGACCTCCCAGGCGGTATCCGCTCCGGCAAGACACGACTGATCGTGTTCACCGGCCAGATGGATTACCGGCCCAACATCGACGCCGTCACCTGGTTCGCGCGCGACATCCTTCCGCTCGTCCGCCAACGCCGCGCCGCGCAGTTCGCGATCGTCGGTCGCGCGCCCCCGCCCGCCGTCCAGGCGCTGGCGGGCGATCACGTCATCGTCACCGGGGCCGTCGACGACGTTCGCGGCTGGGTCGCCGCGGCAGACGTCTGCGTCGCCCCGCTGAAGCTCGCGCGCGGCATCCAGAACAAGGTGCTCGAGGCGATGGCGATGGCACGTCCCGTCGTCGCCTCTACAGCGGCGGCGGAGGGGATCGACCACGCCGACACGATCCGGGTCGCCGGCTCGACACAGGCCTTCGCCGACCAAGTCCTCGCGCTGCTCGACGCGCCGCAGACCGCTGCGCGTCTCGGCAGCGCGGCGCGGGCGCAGGTCATCGCACGTTATGGCTGGGATGCCCGCCTTGCCCCGCTGGACGCGCTGCTCGGTCTGACGGCATGAGCGCGTGGCGCCGTCACGGCATTGCGCTGGCGTTCGTGTCCGCGCTGATCCTGCTGACCTTCCGCAGCGACGTCGGCGATCTTGCGCATATCTGGTGGAACAGCACGACCTTCGGGCATTGCCTGTTCATCGGCCCGGTCGTCGCCTGGCTCGTCTGGCAACGCCGCAGCGACCTGGCCCAGCTGACGCCGACCGGCTGGTGGCCCGGCCTCGCGCTCGTCACGATCGGCGGGTTCGGCTGGCTGATGGGGGACGCCGCCTCGGTCGGCTTTGCGCGACAGCTCGGGCTGGTGATCATGCTGCAAGGCGCGGTCGTCACGATCCTCGGCCCCAACGTCGCTCGCGGGCTGCTGTTTCCGCTGGCTTATGCGGTGTTCCTCGTCCCGTTCGGCGAAGGCCTCGAACCGCCGTTGCAGGTGATCACGGTCGGGATCGTCATGCCGCTGCTCCACCTCGTCGGCGTGCCCGCGGTGGTCGACGGCGTCCTCATCCATGCGGGCCGCTATTATTTCGAGGTCGCGGAGGCGTGTTCGGGCGCCAAGTTCGTCATTGCGATGGTCGCGTTCGGCGTGCTCGTCGCCAATCTCTGCTTCGTGTCGTGGAAACGCCGGGCGGTCTTCCTGATGGTCTCGGTCGTCGTGCCGGTCATCGCCAACGGCGTCCGCGCGTTCGGGACGATCTGGGCGGCGGACCTGACCTCGGTCGAGGCGGCCACCGGGTTCGACCACATCGTCTATGGCTGGGTGTTCTTCGCGCTCGTCATGGCGGGCGTGCTGGCGATCGGCTGGCGCTGGTTCGACCGGGCGCCCGACGATCCTGCCTTCGATCCCGCCCGGCTCCAGGCGATGCCGCGCCACCGCACCGACCTGCTGGTCGCCACCGCACTCGTGCTCGCAACGGTCGCGCTGTTCCCGGCCTGGAGCGCGGCCGTCGCAGGCCGGGCGCAGCCGCTGCCCGCGCATATCGACCTGCCCGACATCCCCGGCTGGCACCGCGTCCCGGTCAGCACCGCCGCACCCTGGATACCTTATTATCCGGGCGCAGACCATTATCTGTTCGGCCGCTATGCCGACGCCTCGGGCGCGACCGTCGACATCGGCATCGTGGTGTTCGGCAGCCAGCGCGAGGGCAAAGAACTGATCGCCTACGGTACCGGCGTCCTGCGCCAGGAGGATCGCTGGGTCCGCGTCGCCGATCTGCCCGACATCGCGCGCGGGTCGGCGATGCGGATCACCGCGCCGGGGCCCGTAGAGCGGATCGTCGCAACGTGGTACCGGGTCGGCGACGTGACCACGCAGGACGAGACGCTGGTGAAGATCGAGACGATGAAGGCGCGGTTGCTCGGCGGCCCGCAACGCGCGGTGGCGATCCACCTCTCGGTCGAGGGCGCCGATCCGCGACCGATCACCCGCTTCCTCGCCGCGCTGGGGCCGATCGACGCGGTGGCCGATACCGCTGCGGGGATGCGCTAGATGTGCGGCATCGCCGGGATCTTCCATCCGGGAACGCCCAAGCCGGTCGAGCCCAACCGCATCCTCGCGATGATCGCCGCGCAGGCGCATCGCGGGCCCGACGGCGACGGCATCTGGACCGCGCCCGGCGTCGGCCTGGGGCATCGCCGGCTGTCGATCATCGACCTCGAAGGCTCGCGGCAGCCGATGTCCGACGGGTCGCTGACGATCACCTATAATGGCGAGGTCTATAACTTCGCCGAACTGCGCGACGCGCTGATCGCCGAGGGCGCGATCTTCCGGACGACGGGCGATACCGAGGTGCTGCTCCATGCGTGGCGCGCGTGGGGGCCGTCGATGCTCGACCGGCTGAACGGCATGTTCGCGTTCGCGATCCACGATTCCGCCGCACACACGCTGTTCCTCGCGCGCGACCGGCTGGGCGTGAAGCCGCTGCATTATGTCGAGCTGGCGGACGGCTCGCTCGCCTTCGCGTCCGAGCTCAAGGGCCTGCTCGCGCATCCGCAATTGCGGCGCGTCCCCGATCTCCACGCGGTCGAGGATTATCTGGCGCTGGGGTACGTGCCCGATGACGCCTGCATCGTCGCGGGCGTGAAGAAACTCGCCGCGGGTCATTTCCTGCTCGTCGAGCGCGGTCGGCCGGTGCCGCCGCCGCGCCGGTGGTGGGACATCGATTTCTCGAACCGCGCGACCGGCTCGGCCAAGGCGCTGGGCGAGGAGCTCGTCGATCGGATGCGCGCGGGCGTGCGGTCGCGGATGGTCGCCGACGTGCCGCTCGGCGCGTTCCTGTCGGGCGGGGTCGACAGCTCGGCGGTCGTCGCGCTGATGGCCGAGGCAAGCCCCAAGGCGGTGCGCACCTGCACGATCGGGTTCGACGAAGCCGGCCATGACGAGCGCGGCTTCGCCACCACGGTCGCCCGCCGCTTCGCCACCGACCACCGCGAGCGCGTCGTGCAGTCAGGCGATGTCTCGCTGATCGACACGCTCGTCGCGAGCTTCGACGAACCGTTCGCGGATGCCTCAGCGCTCGCGACCTATCAGGTCTGCGCGCTCGCCCGCGAAAGCGTCACCGTCGCGCTGTCGGGGGATGGTGCGGACGAGGCGCTCGCCGGCTATCGCCGCTACAAGTTCCAGTCCGCGGAGGAACGCATTCGCGGCCTGCTCCCAGCCCACCTGCGCGCGGACGTCTTCGGGACGCTCGGCCGCTGGTATCCCAAGGCCGACTGGGCGCCGCGCCCGCTCCGCGCCCGCTCGACATTGCTCGCGCTCGCCCGCGACGGTGGCGAGGCCTATGCCCGCTCGGTCGGCGTCACTGCGCCCGAGCTCCGCATGCAGCTCTTCACGCCGAGCGCGCGCGCTGCGCTCGGCGACTATGCTGCGGAGGATCGCTATGTTGCGACGATGGCCAACGCGCCCGCGCGCGATGCGATCGACCGCGCGCAATATGCGGATATCAAGCATTGGCTGCCCGGCGATATCCTGACGAAGGTCGATCGCACGAGCATGGCGGTCGGGCTCGAAGCGCGCGAACCGCTGCTCGACCACCGCCTGATCGAGTTCTGCGCCACGCTGCCCGCGACCATGCGGCTGCGCCACGGCGAGGGCAAATGGCTGATGAAGAAGGCGATGGAGCCCTATCTGCCGCGCGAAATACTCTATCGCCAGAAGATGGGCTTCGTCACGCCGATCAGCGCGTGGTTCCGCGAGGCGCTGGCGGGCGAGGCAATCGCGCTCGCCAAGTCGCGGACGCTCGGCGAGACCGGCTGGTTCGACATGGCGACGATCGCGCGGATCGCGGACGAACACCGAATGGGCAGGGCCGAGCACGGGCGGACATTGTGGCAGTTCGTGATGCTGGAGCGATCGATGCGGCGGATGTTCAGTTAGGGCGAAGCGGCGTCTTGGCGTCGATCTGCGCGCGCGCGATCAACTCGTCCAGCGCGGCCTCGTCCAGCCGCCCCGCAGTCCGCAGCGCGGCTTCGGGAGTCATCGCAATGACGGTGCCGTTAGGCCCGTCAATGATCACCTCGCCGTTTTCGTGGAAGACGTCGCGGGGTTCGGCATGCGGACGGGTCATCGCGCTCTCCTGAGTTGCAGGTTAAACGTTACGGCACTGATATTAGGTCCGTAAACCTGACTCGCATCGTCATGGCGAGACCAGCTCGCCCATCCACCGATCGAACAGCTGCGGCCATAACGAGCCTGGCGACCGCGGCGACAGGCGCGTGCCAAAGCCGTGTCCGCCGCGCTGGAGGAAGTGCGCCTCCGCGGGGATGCCGGCGCGGCGCGCGGCGGCAAGCGTGTCGACGCTGTTGGCGACCGGCACGGTAGTGTCGTCCTCGGCATGGACCAGGAAGAGCGGCGGCGCACCGGGCCGCAGCTGGCGGTCGATCGCATAGCGCGCCTGGACCGTCGGCAGCGGATCGGGGCCGAGCAGGTTGGCACGTGATCCACCATGGCTGCGCCCGGGATCCATGTTCGAGACGGCGTACATGAGCCCGGCCCAGGCGGGGCGTGCAGAATGCCGGTCGGCGGCATCGACCGGCCGATAGACGTTGAAGTCGGGCAGCACGGTCAGCGATCCGGCGAGATGACCGCCGGCGGAGAAGCCGAGCACCCCGAGCTTGTCCGCGCGGATGCCATAGGTGCGCGCATTGGCACGGATCAGCCGCATCGCCCGCTGTGCGTCGGCGAGCGGTACGTCCGCCCGGTCCGCCCAGCCTTCGCCCGGCAGGCGATAGCTGAGCACGAACGCAGTGATCCCGAACGCGTTGAGCGCACGCGCGACGTCGATACCCTCGTTGCGGAGCGAGGTGATCGCATAGCCGCCACCGGGGACGATCAGCACCGCGCGGCCATCGGGTCGCGCTGCCCGGAACACGCCGACCTCGGGACGCACCACGCCGCGCATCTGGAAATCACGATAGCCATCGGGATAGCGCGGCATCGTCGGATGCGGAGTCGGCAGTGGGTTCGGGGCACCCTGCGGTATGCCGGGCCAGAGCGCGAACCGCTCGGCGGGCGGCCAGATCGGCAGGTCCGTCTCGCGCGGCTGACCGCCGCCCAACTGCGCTCCGGTCCGCGCGAATGCGGCGGGGGCGACTCCGGCAACGAGGGGAATGGTGAGGAGCGAGCGGCGGTCGAAGGTCATGCCGGACTGCTAGCCGATCCAACCCCGTTGGGGGAGGGGAGCGCGATGCGATCGGCGATTTTTCCCGGCAGCGGCCCCAAGATCCTCAAAACACTGCCAATGCCGCGTGCAGCGTAAGCGCCACCAGTGTCAGGCTCGACAGCACGAACACAACGAAACGGTCGCGAACCCGGTTGCTGGTCGCCTGGATCAGGCTGTGCATGATCCGCAACCCGACATAGGCCCATGCAATCCAGGCGTTGGGCCCGTCGCCCGAGCCGCTCAGCGCCAGCACGGTGCAGACTGCGTAGAACAGCGTCGGCTGTTCCATCAGGTGATTATAGTTGTGGACCTTCCACTGCGCCTGCGGGGGCAGCGACCGGTCGGCATCGGACCCCTTGGTGCCGACGAGCGTGCGCAGGTCGACGCCCGCCGCCTTCATCGCCGGCAGCCGCGTGGCGAGCGCCCAGCCCAGCATGACGAGCGTCCACGCGATCAGCACGACCATCGGACGCAGGATGTCGCTGTGCATGAAAAAGCCTCCCCCGGTTATCCCCGGGAGAGGCTGCCTCAATTGCCGGGGCGGGGCAATGCCGATCGCAGTTCCAAGAATCCTCCCCCGCCAGGGGGAGGTGTCAGGCACTTGCCTGACGGAGGGGGAGGACACGGAACCAAGGTTATCGCCGCCGCCCCCTCCGACGCCTTCGGCGCCACCTCCCCCTTGCGGGGGAGGATGTAGAGGTCAGGCCTTGTCGAAGCTCGCGCCCCACTTGCGGACCGGACGGTCCTTCCACAGGCCGCGGTGATACGCGTCCGATGCCAGCAGCGGCATGACCGAACCCGCCTCGGCGAACACCATCTGCTCGATGCCGGTGTTGACCTTGCCCCACGAGGCGGCCTCCTGCAGCGTCGACGACGAGCACGCACCGTCGCGCACGTCGGCGACGGTGATCTGCACCGCGTACTTGTGAACCTGGACGTCGTCGTGGCCGAGGATCTCGGCGCACACCACGGTGTCCTGGATGAAGTTCTTCGGCACGCCGCCGCCGATCATGAGAAGCCCGGTGGTGCCCGCCTTGATCTTGATCTCGGTAAGCTCGCGGAAATCGGCGATCGCGTCGAGGACCATGTAGGGCTTGCCCGCCTTCGCGGCATCGACCTGATGCTTGACCAGACCGAAGCCTGCCGAGCTGTCGACGAACGCCGGGCAGAAGATCGGCACGTCATGCTCATAGGCGAGCTTGACGAGGCTGTTCTCCTTCTTGCCGTGCTCGACGAGATACTTGCCCATCTCGCGGATGAATTCGCGGCTCGAATAGGGGCGGGGTTCCAGCGTCTCGGCGATCTCGAAGATCGTGTGGTCGACGTGCTGGAGCTCTTCCTCGTCGATATAGGTGTCGTAGATCCGGTCGATCATCAGCGAGCGCAGCACGTCGTCGTGCGGCACCTCGAGCGCCTGGTAATGCTTGTGGCCGAGGCCCTCGAAGAAATCCATGTCGACGATCGTCGCGCCGGTCGCGACGATGCCGTCGATCATGTTGTTGCGCAGCAGCTCGGCATACAGGTCCATGCAACCGCCAGCGCTCGTCGAGCCCGCGATCACGAGGAAGATCGTGCAGTCCTTGTCGGCGAGCATCTGGTTGTAGATGTCGGTCGCGCGGCCGAGGTCGCGGCTGGTGAACGACATCTTCTTCATCGCGTCGACGATCGGCCGCGCGTCGAAGCTGGTGATGTCGATATGCTCGACGGTGGTGGACAGGAGCTCAGCCTTGCGCTGCGCGTCGATGCGGGTGTCTTCGGTCATGTCTGAATTCTCCAGAAATTCCCCTCCCGCTTGCGGGAGGGGTTAGGGGAGGGGCTGATCGATCCGCGAACGCCATCGCTCGCGGACAAGCCCTCCCCCGACCCCTCCCGCAAGCGGGAGGGGAGGAAGAAGGGCGCGGTACTAAAGCTTGGTTACAGCTTGACGACGTTGGACGCGAGGTCCTGATACCGGTCGACGTACAGCGAGACCATCGGCTCGTCGGTGACGATCACCGTCTCGTCCGATCCGAACCCGTTGAACGCGGTCCGCATCGCCGAGCCATAGGCGCCGAGCATGCCGATCTCGATATAGTCGCCGGCCTGGATGTCGGCGGGCAGCAGGAACGGCCCGACCATGTAATCCATGTCGTCGCACGTCGGACCGTAGAAGCTGAACTCAATGTCCTTCGCCCGGCTGTCCGGCTCGCGGAGCAGCTCGACCGGGAAACGCCAGCCGATATGCGCCGCATCGAACAGCGCGCCATAGGCGCCGTCGTTGATGTACAGCTCGGTCCCGCGGCGCTTCTCGACGCGCACGATGATCGACGAATATTCCGCGCACAGTGCCCGGCCCGGCTCGCACCACAGCTCGGACGAATAGCTGACAGGCAGCGACTCGAACGCACGGTGGATCGTCTCGAAGAAATGCTCGAGCGGCGGGGGCTCCATGCCCGGATAGGACGACGGGAATCCGCCGCCGACGTCGATCACGTCGACCGTGACCGCCGCCTCGACGATCGCCGCACGGACGCGCTCCATCGCGTTCGAATACGCTTCCGGGGTCATCGCCTGCGAACCGACATGGAAGCAGATGCCCAGCGCGTCCGCCGCCTGGCGGGCCGCGAACAGCAGCTCCTTCGATTCGCCGGGGGCGACACCGAACTTCGATGCGAGCGAAAGCTTCGAATGCTCCGACGACACGCGCAGCCGGACGCACAGCGTCAGGTCGGCGGCTTCGTTGGTGGCACGAACGACCTTGTCCAGCTCTTCCAGGCTGTCGAGGCTGAAGGTCCGTACGCCATGCGTGAAATACGCCTCGCGGATCGCTTCCTCGGCCTTGACCGGGTGCATGAAGCACAGGGTCGCCTCGGGCAGCGTACGGGCGACCAGGCGCACCTCCGCGATCGACGCCACGTCATAATGCGTGATGCCATTGTCCCACAAAATCTGCAGGAGTTCGGGGCTCGGGTTCGCCTTCACCGCGTACATCGAGCGGCCCGGAAACTTCTCTGCGAAGAATCGGGCTGCGCGCGCAGCGGCGTGCGGTCGAACGAGCGTGACCGGATCAACCGGGCGCCCCTTAGCGATGTCGATGCCGCGCCCTGCGTTGGGGGAGACGGCGGTCGAATGGGCTTTCGCTAGCCCCAGCGCGTTATGATGCTTGTGCAATTCAAGGGACCTCCAATGTCCTGAGACAAATTACGAAAACACTGCCTTGCGGTTGGAAGTCCCATGGGGCAGCGGAAGCGCGATTTAGGATCGCTTGCCCCCCATGTAAATAGGGTTGGCTGCATAGGAGCCAGTGTGTGACGATTTTGCGACAGCCGACACGGGCGGGGGTCCGCGATGCGGCGGAAAAGATCGCCCGCATCCTCCCGCCGACGCCGCTATTCATCTGCGAAATCAAGGGTGTACCGGTCGCTTTTAAGGCTGAATCGTTGCAACCAATCGGCGCGTTCAAGATTCGAGGCGCCTGGCATCGGCTGACCGCGCTGGACGAGGGCGCGCGGAAAAAAGGTGTCGTCGCGTTTTCCTCGGGCAATCATGCGCAGGGGGTGGCCTGGGCGGCGAAGCGGCTCGGGATTTCGGCGACGATCGTGATGCCCTCGGACGCGCCGCGGTTGAAGCGCGAATCGACGCTGGCGCTGGGTGCGGAGGTCGTCACCTACGATCGCGCCACCGAAAGCCGCGAGGCGATCGCCGCGCAACTTGCGGAAGCGCGCGGCGCGACGTTGGTACCGAGCTTCGACGACCCGTGGATCATCGAAGGGCAGGGGAGCACCGGGATCGAAGCGGCCGCGCAGATGGCGGCGTTGGGCATGGGGGTCCCGACTCGCGTCGTCATACCGTGCGGCGGCGGCGGTCTGTCGGCGGGCATCGCGCTGGCGCTGAAGGACAGCGCGATCACCGTCGTCGAACCCGAAGGCTGGGATGACATGCGGCGGTCGCTGGAGGCCTCCTGGATCGAACCCGTCGGACCCAACCCGCCGCCGACCGCATGCGATTCGCTCCAGACCTTGCGCGTATCGCCGCTGACCTTCGACGTCCTCTCCCGCCGCGATGCGACCGGCGTCGCGGTCAGCGAATCGGAGATCGCCACGGCGCAGCGCTGGGCGGGAGAGAAGCTGAGGCTGGTGATCGAACCCGGCGGCGCAGTCGGGTTGGCGGCGGTGCTCGCCGGCAAGGTGAAGCTCGAGCCCGGCCTGCTCGTCATCCTGTCGGGCGGCAACGTCGATCTGGCCGCCTATGCCAAGGCGATGGTCGCATGAACGCCGCTCTGACCACGATCGCCGCTGCAGCGCCTGCGATCGCCATGCTGGGCATGTTCGCCTGCCTGATCGGCGGCGTCATGCTCATCGTAAAGAAGCGCGACACGAAAAAGGGCGTGCTGATGCTGGTAATGGCCGCGGTCCTGCTAGCCAACGTAGCAATCTGGACGCTCTAAACCCCTCTCCCCCCGGGGGAGAGGGAGGGGCCCGCCGCCCTTGCGGTGGGAGGGTGAGGGGCGTTGGGAGAACGAACCTATCCCAACACCCCCTCATCCGGCGCTCCCGCGCCACCTTCTCCCCCGAGGGGAGAAGGGCAGAAGTCACCTAATCGGCGAGTTCGGGTCCAGCCGCATGTCGAGATACTTGTCCACCGACCCCATCAACTCGGGCATCTCATGCTCGAAGAAGTGGTTCGCCTTGGGGATCGTGTCGTGATGGATCGTGATGTGCTTCTGCGTGCGAAGCTTGTCGACCAGCTTCTGCGTGGCACCCGGCGTCGCGACCTCGTCGCCCTCGCCCTGGATGATGATCCCGCTCGACGGGCACGGCGCGAGGAAGGTGAAGTCGTACAGGTTCGCCGGCGGTGCGATCGAGATGAACCCGCGGATCTCTGGACGCCGCATCAGCAGCTGCATGCCGATCCACGCGCCGAAGCTCACGCCCGCGATCCAGGTCGTCTGCGCCTCTGGGTGGAAGCTCTGCACCCAGTCGAGTGCGCTCGCCGCATCGCTCAGTTCGCCGACGCCGTTGTCGAACACGCCCTGGCTCTTGCCGACCCCGCGGAAATTGAACCGCAGCGTCGCGAAGCCGCGCCGCTGGAACGTCTTGTACAGCTGCTGGACGATCGCGTTGTTCATCGTGCCACCCGCCGACGGATGCGGATGCAGGATCATCGCGACGGGCGCGCGCGGGCGCGGACCCGGCGCAAAACGACCTTCGAGACGGCCTTCGGGACCGGGGAAAATGACTTCTGGCATGGGCACTCGCGAGCTGGGATGTGCACTCGGGTGGAGTGCCGGACTATGCGCGCTATATAGGGTTCGAGCCTCTTTTCGCAATTGGAACCGACCCTGTCCCGCAACACGCCCCGCATCTACCTCGATCACGCCGCGACCACGCCGATGCGACCCGAGGCCATCGCGGCGGTGATGGAGGGTATGGCGCGCTGGGCGAACCCGTCCTCGCCGCACGCCGAGGGGCGGGCGGCACGCGCCGCGCTCGAGGGCGCGCGCAAGCGGATCGCTGCGGCACTCGACTGGCCGCACCACTTGATCCTGACCAGCGGCGCGAGCGAGTCCGCAGCGCTGGCACTGCGCGGCCGGCCGGGCGCCGGTGTAGCGGCCGTGGAGCACGACGCGATCCTGCGCGTTGCCGAGGGGCCGATCATGCTGCCGATCGACGACGATGGGCGCATCGAAACGGCAAACCTGCCCGCCGTCGTCGCAGTCCAGTCCGCGAACAGCGAAACCGGCGTCCTCCCGGGTGTGCCGGAGCGCACGGCGACCGATGTCTGGATCGCCGATTGCTCGCAGACCGCCGGCAAGCTCGCGCTCCCCGACGCGGACCTCGTCATCGTCTCGGCGCACAAGCTGGGCGGTCCCCCCGGCATCGGTGCATTGCTGGTCCGCGACCTGGGGCTGCTCGACCCGACCGGCGGGCAGGAGCGCGGCTATCGCGGTGGGACGGAGAACCTCCCGGCCGCGCTCGGTTTCGCCGCCGCGCTGGAGGCACCGCGTGACTGGTTCGCCGCCATGACAGACCTCCGCGCCACGCTCGATGCCGCCATCCTCGCGAGCGACGGCGAGATCGTCGGCCGCGACGCGCCGAGGATCCCGACGATCGCCTCCTACCGCATGCCCGGCATAAGCTCCGCGGCGCAGTTGATCCGCCTCGACATGGCAGGGTTCGCCGTCTCGGCGGGCAGCGCCTGTTCGTCGGGCAGCATGCGCCCGAGCCACGTGCTCGCCGCGATGGGCTATACCCCCGAAGCCGCCGCCGAGGTCGTCCGCGTCAGCTTCGGCTGGACCACGACACCCGACGACGTCGCACGGTTCGCCGAGGCCTGGACCCGGATCGCACGAGACATGAAGCGAGCCGCATGACCTATCTCGATTACCAGGCGACCACCCCGCTCGCGCCCGAAGCGCTCGCCGCAATGCTGCCGTGGCTCGAATCGCAGCACGCCAACCCGCACTCCCCGCACCGCGAAGGCCGCCGCGCGAAAGCCGCGGTCGAGGTCGCGCGCGATCAGGTGGCCGCGCTGCTGCCCCCCGGCGGCCGGGTCGCCTTCACCAGCGGCGCGACCGAGGCGCTCAACTGGGCGATCAAGGGCACGACCGGCCCGATCGTGACGCTCGCGACCGAACACGCCGCCGTCCTCGACACGGTTGCAGCCGAGGCGGCCAGGGGGCGTCAGGTCACGGTCCTCCCGGTCGGCCCCGACGGCGTGGTCGATCTCGATGCGGCCCGCGCCGCGATCCTCCCCGGCACCGGTCTCGTCGCCGCGATGCTCGTCAACAACGAGATCGGCGTGACCCAGCCGATCGCGGCGCTGGCCGATCTCGCGCATGCAGCCGGCGCACTGATGCTCTGCGACGCAGTGCAGGGCTATGGCCGCGTACCGATCCCCGACACCGTCGACCTGATCGCGATCTCCGCGCACAAGATCCACGGTCCCAAGGGCATAGGCGCGCTCTGGATCCGCGACGGCGTCGACCTCGCCCCGCTGTTGCACGGCGGCGGGCAGGAAGCGCCCGGCCGATCCGGCACGCTCTCGCCCGCGCTCTGCGCAGGCTTCGGTGTCGCGGCCAAGCTGATGGCCGCGCGGACGATCGAGGACGCCGCGCATGTCGACACCCTACGGTCGCTTGCGCTCGACCGTCTCGGCCCCGACTGGATCGTCAACGGCTCGACCGAGCACCGCTATCACGGCAACCTGAACGTCCGCCGCGACGGTCTCGACGTGAACCGGCTGATGTCGGACCTGCGCGACATCGCCTTCTCCGCGGGCTCGGCCTGTGCGAGCGGATCGGGTCGGTCCAGCCACGTCCTCCGCGCGATCGGGCTCACCGAAGCGCAGGCGCGCACCAGCATCCGTCTCGGCTTCGGCCGCTACACCACCGAAACCGAACTGCGCGATGCGATCGGCGCGATCGTTGCCGCTGCCGAGGGACAATGGCCATGATCGTCCGCTTCATCGCCCGCGACGGCACCGCCACGACGGCCGCAGCCAACCCAGGCGACCGATTGCTCGACACCGCGCAGGCGCACAATCAGCCGCTCGAGGGCACCTGCGAAGGCCAGCTGTCCTGCGCGACCTGCCATGTCGTCGTCGAGCCCACCGACTTTGCGCGCCTCCCGCCCGCGAGCGAGGACGAGGAGGACATGCTCGATCTCGCGCACAACGCCACGCGGACCAGCCGGCTCGCCTGCCAGATCCGCCTGACCGACGCGCTCGATGGACTGACCGTTCGGATTCCGGGTTAGGTCAACAAAGCTTACAGGAAGACAACGCGCGGTTCAGGGAACGTCCACGCCCGCAAGCCGATTATCCGCTCATCGCCTCAATGTACGAGGTCTTGAGAGGAGTACCGGACATGAAGATCATCGCAATGTTCGCCGCTGGCGCCTTGGCCACGGGAACGCTGTTCGCCGCGGCCCCCGCCGACGCGCAGCGCTACGGTTGGGACGGCCCGCGCGGCCATCATGACTGGCACGGGCCGCGTGGCGACCGGGGCTGGCATGGCCGCCGCGGCTGGGACGACCGCCGTGGCTGGAACGGTCCGCGGCGTGGCTATGGCGGCTATCGGGGCGGCTATCGCGACAGTGGTTATGGGTATCGCGGTCCGCGCGGCTATGGCCGGTCGCGCGTCGTGTGCCGGATCGAGCGTGGCTATTACGGCCCGGTTCGTCGCTGCTTTCGTCGATAATACGGAACCGTAACGACTTCTGCTCTGTTTAACATAGGTTGCCAGTCCATCGGGACTTGCGTCACGTAGGAGACCCCCATGAAGTTCTTTACCATCGCCGCAGCAGGCCTCGTCGCGCTTACCGGTCTCGCGCCCGTCGGGATCGCCGCAGAGGCATCGGCGCAGCGCACCGTCGTCCATGAGCGTACGGTCGTCCGCCACAATGATCGCCGCCCCGGCTATGGCCGTCACGCCGTCCGCACGCGCCAGGTGTGCCGCAACGTGGTTCGCAATCACCACCGCCAGCGCGTCTGCCGCACGGTCCGCGTCAACCGCTCGCGTTAAAGCGGCTTGATCATCCCGCCCGACCCCGCCATATGCGCCGCGGGAGTCGGGCGGACGTGGTCGTCGCCAACTTGGTCAGATCCGGAAGGAAGCAGCCACAACGATTTCGCCGCGGGTCGTCCCGGCTCCCACCGCGAACATGGCGAGCAGCCATGTCAGCGCGGCCAACGGCGCAAAGCGCCGTCTGACGATGCGGCTTAGCCGCAGCGCCCTTCTTCTAGATTTCCGGGACAGCCCGAACCGGTGTCCTACACCCCGCCACTGTGCCAGCACTGGCGCATGACCCGCGCGCCCTCCACACCCTGTTCCCCAGAACGCCTCCGCCACCGCCTCAACAGGCCGTGCGCAAAACTCTCCCAGCGTCTATACTTCCTATACTTCACTCCCCTTCGACAGCGCGCGTCACACCCGCTATGACGCCGGCAATGTCAGATTCCTTCGACCTGGGCGAACCCCCGCAGCCGGCCAAGACGCCAGCCCAAACCGGGGATGTCGCCTACCGCGTGCTCGCGCGCAAATATCGTCCGCAGACCTTTTCCGAGCTGATCGGGCAGGATGCGATGGTGCAGACGCTGGGCAACGCGATCAAGCGCGACCGGCTCGCGCATGCGTTCCTGATGACCGGCGTCCGCGGGGTCGGCAAGACGTCGACCGCGCGGCTGATCGCCAAGGCGCTCAACTGCATCGGTCCCGACGGGCAGGGCGGCCCGACGATCGACCCGTGCGGCGTCTGCGAACCCTGCCGTGCGATCGCCGAGGGCCGCCATATCGACGTGATCGAGATGGACGCCGCCAGCCACACCGGCGTCGACGACGTCCGCGAGATCATCGACGCGTCGCGCTATTCGGCGGTCACCGCGCGCTTCAAGATCTACATCATCGACGAAGTCCACATGCTGTCGAAGAACGCGTTCAACGCGCTGCTGAAGACGCTCGAGGAGCCGCCACCGCATGTGAAGTTCCTGTTCGCGACCACGGAAGTGAACAAGGTGCCGGTGACGGTCCTGTCGCGCTGCCAGCGTTTCGACCTTCGCCGCATCTCCGCCGAACAGCTCGCCAAGCATTTTGCGTGGGTCTCGACCGAGGAAGGCGTCGTCGCCGATCCCGAGGCGCTGATGCTGATCGCGCGCGCCGCGGAAGGCTCGGCGCGCGACGGGCTGTCGATCCTCGACCAGGCGATCGCGCATGCGGGTCTCGAAGGCGGCGGCGTGACGGCGGATGCGGTCCGCCAGATGCTCGGCCTGTCCGATCGCGGTGCGGTGCGTGATCTGCTCACGCTGATCCTCGCCGGCGACGGGGCAGGGGCGCTAGCCGCGATGCGCCGCCAATATGATTACGGCGTCGACCCGCTGTCAGTGCTCCGGTCGCTGCTCGAAACCGTCCATGGCATCACGCTGACCAAGGTCGGCACGCCGCCCGACGCCGCGCAGCCGGCCGAGGAACGCGCCGCACGCGAGGAATGGGCGGCATCGCTCGGCTACCCTGCGCTGCACCGCTTGTGGCAGCTGTTCCTCAAGGGACATGACGAGGTCGCCAAGGCCGCGCTGCCGATCGAAGCCGCGGAGATGGCGCTGCTGCGCGCGATCTACGCCTCGACGCTGCCCGATCCCGGCGAACTCGCGCGCCAGATCGCCAGCGGTGCGGCCCCCGCTGCCGCCCCCTCGCTGCCAACCCCCGCCAGCCAGCCCGCCCCCGTTGCGACGGCACCCGAACCGACCGGTCCGATCCTGCCGCCGACGTTCGAGGCGCTGGTCGACCTGCTCGACGAGCAAGGTGGTCTCGCGATCGCTGCGCGGCTGCGGCACGGCGCGCGGATCGTCAGCTATGCGCCACCCGAATTTGCCCTCAGCGGCAGTCGCCCGGTGTCGGCGGATACGCTGGCCGAGCTCAACACGCTGTTGAAGACGGTAACGCGGACCGTGTGGAAAGTGTCGATCGTCGATGCGCCCGGCGAGCCGACGTTGAAGGAACAGGCCGACTCCGCCGAAGAGGCAAACCGTTTGAAATATTGGGACTCGCCATTGGTCCGGGCAGCGCGCGAAGCGTTTCCCGAGACCAGAATGGAAAATTGGCCCGGTCAAAGGAGCAACGCATGAAGAATATCGATGAAATCCTCGCCATGGCGCAGAACGTCCAGAGCGAGCTGGAAAAGGCGCAGGCCAATCTCGACACGATCGAGGTCGAGGGCGCGTCGGGCGGCGGGCTCGTCAAGGTGAAGGCGTCGGCGAAGGGCCGGATCATCGGCATCGCGATCGACGATTCGCTGATCCAGGTGAGCGAAAAGCAGATGCTCGAGGATCTGCTGACCGCGGCGTTCAACGACGCGCGCGCCAAGGCGGACGCGGTGTCGGGCACCGAAATGTCGAAGATGACCAGCGGGCTTCAGCTGCCCCCGGGCTTTAAGCTGCCGTTCTAACCACTTTGGGTTCGTTTCGGAACGGGAACATTCGGTCTTCGGCCAGCGTTGCGCCTCTCAGTTATCAGGGAGAGTAACATGGCCGAAGAGCGTATCGTCGAGACCCCGACCACCCACACCACCGTCATCGAACGCCGCGGCGGCGGTGGCGGCGCGATGATCGCGGTCGTCCTGCTGATCGCCGTGCTGATCGGCGGCTTCTATCTGTTCAGCCGCCAGGGCGCGCAGAACAACAAGGACGCAGCGATCACCTCGGCGGCCAAGAGCGTCGGCGGCGCTGCCGACAAGGCCGGCGACGCGGTCGAGAAGTCGACGCAGTAATCTAGGCTGTACCGCCCCGGCCAACACCGGGGCGGCAGTTTAGCGGCGCTGGCCGCCTCACCGCAGGCAGCTGTCCAGCCCGTCATTCCTTACCACCGAAATCCGCCGCGACAGCGTGTTTCCGTGCTTGCGCACGAACCCATGCGGATCGATCGCCGCGCGCTTCTTGGGCAGCGGCAGTACCGCAGCAATCCGCCCCGCCTCGGTCGGCGACAGCTTCGACGCATCATGATTGAAATAGCGGATCGCCCCGGCATTGGCGCCGTACGTCCCGATCCCGGTCTCGGCGATGTTCAGATACACCTCCATGATCCGCCGCTTCGGCCACAGCGCCTCGATCAGCACCGTAAAATACGCCTCGAACGCCTTGCGGACATAGCCGCCGCCTTGGAACAGGAACGCGTTCTTCGCGGTCTGCTGGCTGATCGTCGAGCCACCGCGGATCCGCCCGCCCTGCGCATTGCGCGCCGCCGCACCCGCGATCGCCTTGAAATCGAAACCATGATGCGAACAGAACCGCGAATCCTCGCCCGCGATCGCAGCGCGCGCCATGTCCGGATCCATCTCCGATAGCGGCATCCAGTACTTCGTCACGCCATGCCCGTTGAGGACGTCGCCCATCATCGTCCAAGTGAACGGTACCGGCACGAACCGATAGATGCCGACCCATGCGACCGTGACTAGGACGAACCCGAAGACGATCTTGGCGAAAATGCGGAAGAAGCCCATCGCCGCTCCTTAAGCGATCGGGGCGGGCTCGCCAATGATCGCGCGCGCCGCCGCGACACCCGTCTCATACGCGCCGTGTGCGGTCGAGAAATCATACGGGTGACAGGCCTCGCCGGCGAAGTGAATGCGGCCATCGACCGGCGCTGCAAGGACGCCACGCTGTGCCGCTTTACTAATCCTCGCATGGCTGTAGCTGCCGCCGATATAGGGTTCCTGGCGCCAGCGCGTCGCGGTGAGCGGCGTGAACCGGTTGCGCCAGTCGCTGCCGAGCAGTCCGACAAGCTCGTCGATCGCGAACTGTGCAGCGTCGCGATCCTCCAGCATCTCCGCGCAGTCGCCGCCGAAGAAGCTTTCGACGATCGGCCACCCGAATGGCGACAGGCGGTGGCTTGCGGTGCAGGCGCTGTACGGCTTGCCGATGAGATGCGCGTTGGTAGGCCATTCGGGGCGATCGACATGGAGGAACACCTTGTCGGCGAGCCCGAGCGGCAGGTCGGCAGCGGCGGCATGCTTGTCGGGGAAAGGCGGGTCGAACACGATCTGTGACGTGGCGAGGACGGTCGTGGGGACGCAGACGACGACGTGGTCCGCCTCGATCGTGCCCGCGGGGGTGTCGACTCTCAGGCGGCGGCCGCTGTGATCGATACGCGTGACGGGCATCGAGAGGCGGACGGTCAGCCCCGCGGCATGGCTGGTAACGAGCGTGCCGTAGCCTTCCTTCACCGTCCAGTTGTCGTCGGTCGAGGCGTCTTCGTATGCGGCCCAGTCGTGCAGCGAGACCTGGGTTAGGTTCGCGCCATTGGCGTAGCCGGAGATCGCATCGATCTTGGGACGCCATTTATCGTCCGCATCTATGAAGTCGGAAAGAGGGCGGTCCGGACCGTCCAGCGCGTCCTGCGCTCGCGCGTTCCAGGACTGGTACGCCTGTGAGGCGGCGGCTTGGTCTTCAGATGTGAAGCCGAGGTCGCGCCATTGTGTGCGCCAGTTCGCTTCGGAGCGATCGACAGAGAAGCCTGTCGCCTCCGCGATCGAAGTCCAAGGATTGCGCTGGGCGGAGTGAAGCCAGCCGCAACCGGCGTCGACATGGTTTTCCGCGAAGGCGGAGAGCTGGTCCGGGATCACGGCCCGACGGGAAAGCAGTGACGCAAGGGGGAGGCTACGGGCTCGGCCACCGAGGCGATCGCTCGCCTCGACCAGCACCACGTCGTGCCCAGCATCATGCAACGTTCTTGCCGCGGCAATGCCAGACGCACCGCCGCCAATGACGACGGTGCGCGCCACCTTAGGCCGCCAGCAGGCGCTTCTCGCCAGCGATCCGCATCATCGCCTTTTGCAGCTTCTCGAACGCGCGTACTTCGATCTGCCGCACGCGCTCGCGCGACACATTATAGACTTGCGACAATTCCTCGAGCGTCTTGGGATCGTCGGTCAGGCGACGCTCGGTCAGGATGTGCTGCTCGCGCTCGTTGAGGTCGTCCATCGCCGACACCAGCATCGAGTGGCGGACATCCGCCTCCTGCGCATCGGCAACGATCTTGTCCTGCAACGGTGCGTCGTCCTGCAGCCAATCCTGCCACTGGCCCTCGCCATCCTCGCGCATCGGCACGTTCAGCGACGTGTCGCCGCCCATCGCCATGCGGCGGTTCATGCTGACGACGTCGGTTTCGGCCACACCAAGATCTGTCGCAATTTTGGTGACGTGTTCGGGGCGCAGATCGCCGTCCTCGAATGCATCGAGGCGGCTCTTCATGCGGCGCAGGTTGAAGAACAGCTTCTTCTGCGCGGCGGTCGTCCCCATCTTCACGAGGCTCCACGAACGCAGGATATATTCCTGGATCGACGCGCGGATCCACCACATCGCATAGGTGGCGAGACGGAAGCCGCGCTCGGGCTCGAACTTCTTCACGCCCTGCATTAGGCCGATATTGCCCTCGGAGATCAGCTCCGACGTCGGCAGGCCGTAGCCGCGATACCCCATCGCGATCTTCGCCACGAGACGGAGATGCGAGGTCACGAGCTGCGCCGCCGCCTCGGTATCGCCATGCTCCTGGAAGCGCTTGGCGAGCATATATTCCTGCTCGGGTTTGAGCAGCGGGAATTTCTTGATCTCGGCGAGATAGCGATTGAGACCCGCCTCGCTGCCGAGCGCAGGAATCGTCGCTGGAACGTTGGAGCGGGCTGCCATGGTCGTAATCCCTTTCTTCTGACCCCGATTGCCGCACTGCGGCATGGTGTCGATTATCTATACGTCAAGCTGGGTGAACAGTTCCTGCATGTCTGCGGGCATTTCGCTTTCGAACGCCAAAGCGATGCTTTTCACCGGATGGATGAACCCCAGATGCGCCGCGTGCAACGCCTGGCGACGAAACCCGAGCGTATCGAGCAGCGACTTCTGAGCCTGCTTTGTTCTACCATAGACCGGGTCGCCCAACAAGGCATGGCCGATCGACGCCATGTGGACACGCACCTGGTGCGTGCGCCCGGTCTCGAGCCGACATTCGATCAGCGCTGCAGCGCGTAGTGTCTTTATAGTCGAGAAATGCGTCACCGCGCGTTTGCCGCCCTCGACGATCGCGATCTTCTTGCGGTTCTGCGGACTGCGCGCGAGCGGCGCGTCGACGGTACCGCTGGGCGGGCGGGGGATGCCACCGACGATCGCCTTGTAGCGGCGATCGATGCTGTGATCGTGGAACTGCCTGGCCAGACCTTCGTGCGCGCGGTCGGTCTTCGCCGCGATCATGAGCCCCGACGTGTCCTTGTCGATACGGTGGACGATGCCGGGCCGCGCGACGCCGCCGATTCCCGACAAATTGCCGGCGCAGTGGTGGAGCAGCGCGTTGACGAGCGTCCCGTCGAAATTGCCCGCCGCCGGATGGACGACCAGCCCGGCGGGCTTGTCGATCACGATCAGGTCGTCGTCCTCATAGGCTATGACGAGCGGGATATCCTGCGCTTCGTTGTGCAACGGGGTCGGCGGCGGGATCGCAACCGCGAACACCTGGCCGGCCGCGGCCTTCTTCGCCGAATCGCGCCATTCGCGGCCGTTTAGCGTCACCTGCCCCGCGGCGATCAGCGTCTTCAACCGCTCGCGCGACATGTCCGGGAGCAATTCGGCCAGCGCACGATCGAGCCGCCAGCCATCCGTGGCCGGCGTGATCGATGCTTCGACGATGGAAACCCCCCGGTCCATGTCGTAGCGATGTGGCGATGAGCGTGACAATTTCAAGCGAAGTGCTGCAGCGAATGTTGGCGCAGGCGGCGGCGTCGCCCGAGGCGGAGATCTGCGGGCTGTTGCTGGGCGGCGGAGATCGGATCGAGGCGGCGGAGGCGTGCGCGAATGTCGCGACCGATCCGGCGCGCGCGTTCGAGATCGATCCGACCGCGTTGTTCGCGGCACATCGCCGGGCAAGGTCTGGTGGCGCGGCGGTGATCGGCCATTATCATTCGCACCCATCGGGCTTGCCGATTCCTTCGCCGCGCGATGCGGCGCAGGCGATGGGCGACGGGGCGATATGGGTGATCCTCGGTGGCGGTGTCGCGCGGGCTTGGCGGTCGGTCGAGCTCGGTGGGTTCGTCGAGGAGGTGATCGGCTGCGTTTGACACACGACATACCGACGCACCACGAACGTGACAAAAGTCAGGATTCAAAGCCAAGAACGTTGCGCTGGATACCCTGGATCCTGACTTTCGTCAGGATGACGGAGGTTAGGCAGAGACGTGCCGTACCTCCACCCTTGCGCGCCGCCAATGTCACCGCCAGAAGACACGCCGTAAATAGGGGATTTTCATGACGGTCAGCCCGGTCGATTTCGCGAGCCTGCTCTGTTCGCGCCTGTGTCACGACCTGCTGTCGCCGGTGGGGGCGCTCAACAATGGGTTGGAGCTGCTTGCCGATGAGACCGATCCGGCGATGCGCGAGCGCGTCATGCAGTTGCTGGCCGACAGCGCGCGCGCATCTGCCAGCAAGCTCAAATTCTTCCGCCTCGCCTTCGGGGCTGCGGGCGGGTTCGGCGAGCTGGTCGACACGCATGAGGCCCGCAACGCGATCGAGGGGCTGGTCGCGGAAAACAAGCGGATCACGTTCGTCTGGGGGGTCGAGGCGTCGGCAATGCCCAAATCGGCGGTGAAGGTGCTGCTCAACCTCGTGCTCGTCGCGACCGAATCGCTCGTGCGGGGCGGGACGATGGAGGTCGGCGGCGAGGAGAATGACGGGCAGCTCGAGATCGTCGTGAAGATCGAGGGTGCGCGGATCGTCCTCGACCCCGAGATTCGCCGCACGCTGGTCGAAGGTGAAGGCGCCCAGACCGTCACGCCGCGGGCGGCTGCGGCCTATCTGATCCACACGGTGGTCGCCGAGGCTGGCGGGACGGTGATCATGTCCGAGCCGGCCGAGGGAATCATGATCTTCGGCGCGGTCTTCGCGGCGCGCTGACGCAGCGTCCGCCGTTCCAGCACTCCTGCGCCAGAGCTAACGCCCTCTTAACCTCCACCGTGCATGACAGGCCTCGAACGCGGGGCTCGCATGGACGATCTTTTACAGGAATTCATTGCCGAGACGCGCGAAACGCTGGAAGCGATTGCCGGCGAGATCGTCGCGTGGGAGGCCGAACCCGCCGATAGCGCGCGGCTCGACGCGATCTTCCGCTTCGTCCACACCGTCAAGGGCAGTTGCGGGTTCCTCGACCTGCCGAGGCTCGCACGCCTGAGCCACGCGGCAGAGGACGTCCTCGCCGCGGTTCGCGACGGCAAGCGCACGCCCGATACCGCGCTCGTCAACGCAGTGCTGGGGATCGTCGATCGGATCGCGGCGATCGTCGAGGCGATCGATGCCGGCGCATCGCTCGACGATGCGGACGAGGACTTGCTGATTGCCGCCCTCGCGCCCGATGCGCAGCCACGCGCACAGATCCAGGCCGCGCCGCTGAACCGCGCCGCAAGCCGCAGCGTCCGCCTGAACGTCGACCTGCTCGATCACATGATGAGCGGCATGTCCGAGATGGTGCTGGCGCGCAACGAACTGGCGCGCCGGCTGCGCGACAGCGACGTCGATCCGCAGGTCGAGGCGGCGCTCGAGCGGCTGTCGCTCACCGTCGCCGACATGCGCGACACCGTCACGCGCACGCGCATGCAAAAGGTCGATGCGCTGTTCTCGGCACTGCCGCGGATGGTCCGCGACACCAGCGCCGAGCTCGCCAAGAGCATCGACCTGGTGATCGAAGGCGCCGATGTCGAGCTCGATCGCGAGATGATCGAACTGATGCGCGATCCGCTCGGCCATATCATCCGCAACGCGATCGATCATGGCATCGAGACACCGACGGAGCGACGGGCGGCGGGCAAGCCGTTGACCGGACGCCTGATCGTGTCGGCGCGGCAGTCGGGCAACCAGATCCTCATCGAGATCGCCGATGACGGCAAGGGCATCGATGTCGCGCGGATCGTCGCCAAGGCCGCCGAAAAGCGCCTGTACGGCGTCGCCGAACTGGCCGCGATGAGCGAGGCCGCCAAGCTCGACCTGATCTTCGCGCCGGGGCTGTCGAGCCGCGACACGGTCACCGCCATCTCGGGGCGCGGCGTCGGCATGGACGTCGTGCGCGCCAATATCGAACAGATTGGCGGGCGCATCGTCCTGACGAACGATCCGGGCCGGGGCTTGCGGATCGTCATCCATGTGCCGCTGACGTTGTCGATCCTGTCGACGATCATCGTCGGCGTGGGCGCGCAGCGGTTCGCCTTGCCGCGCCAGGCGATCGAGGAGATCGTCATGGTTCGCGGCAATCAGGTGCGGATCGAGACGATCGGCGACGCCGCCACGGTCACGGTGCGCGGCAAGCGGATGCCGCTGGTATCGCTGGGCGAACTGCTGGATCTGAACGGCGACTCACCTCCGACGCTGGTGATCGTCTCGACGCGCGAGGGCGATTATGCGCTCGGCGTCGATACGGTGCTCGACACCGAGGAGCTCGTCGTCAAGCCTGCGTCGCCCGCGGTGATGGCGACCGGCGTCTATGCGGGCAAGACATTGCCCGACAACGGCTTGCCGATGCTGTTGCTCGATGCCGCCGGGATCGCCGCGGTGGCCGGGTTGCGGTTCACGCCCGTCATCGCGGCGGCGGCGGTGGTCGAGGAGGTGGTGCCGGGGGTGCCCGCGTTGCTGTTCGACGATCTCGACGGCCAGCGCCGGGCGATCGCGCTGGCGGTGATCGACCGTGTCGAGCCGGTGCCGACCGAGGCGATCCGCTGGTCGGGCGGGGCGCTGCGCCTGTCGATCGGCGAGACGATCATTCCGCTCCACGCGGTCGCCGAACTGGGTGCGCGCACCGAGGTGGCGGTGTTGCGGCTGACCGATGGCGAAAGCGAAATGGCCTATGCGATTGCGGAGGCGATCGAGATCGTCGCGCTGCCGGCGGAGATCGCGCCCGCACGCGGCACCGGACCGATCGCCGGCGTGGTCATGATCGCGGGCGAGCAGATCGAGCTGGTCGATCCGCATGCGCTGTTCGCCGGGCAGCCGGTCACGCTCGGCTCGCTGCCGGTATGCCTGTTGCAGGTCGACGGATCGGGCTGGATGGAGACGTTCCTGAAACCCGCGCTCGAAGCGTCGGGCTATCGCTGCGTGACGGCGCTGGCGGCGGGCGAGACGGCGGCGGTGGCGCTCGCGATGGAGGACTCGCCGGTTCGCGAGACGCTGGCACCGGTCGTGACGCTGCGCCGGACGCCGACCGCCGAGCGCGACGACGATCCGAGCATCTATCGGTACGACCGGCCGGCGTTGATCGCCGCGCTCGCAGCACGGAGGGCGATGTGAGCGAATTGTTCCTGGTGGCGCATGTCGCAGGGCGCGGCGTCGCCATCGCCGCAACCCAGGTCGAATCGGTGGTCGATATCGGCGAGATCGTCGCGGTCCCGCGTGCGGAGGCCTTCGTCCGCGGACTGGCCGCGTTACGCAGCCGGGTGGTGACGGTGATCGACACCGGCACCGCGCTGGGGCTGGCGCCGACCCCGGACGACGTCAGGCGCGCGGTCATCACCATCTTCGAAGGGCATCATTACGCGATCCTGGTCGACTCGGTCGAGGACGTCGCACCGTCCGAGCGCTTGCCGCTGTCGTCGGGCATGGCGCTGCATCGCGGCTGGGCGTCGGCGGGGATCGGTATCGTCGAGCGCGACGGCGAACCGCTGCTGATCCTCGATCTCGCGGCGATCATTTCGGACACTGCCCTGGCCGCCTGAATCTTCCCCTGTTTAACCCGGTGCTTACGCTTTCCTGCGCAGACCGGTTTCACGATTTTCCCCGGAAGGCTTTCCATGAAGACCTGTCTCGTCGTCGATGACTCCAAGGTGATCCGCAAGGTCGCGCGCCATATCCTGGAGACGCTCGACTTTACCGTGACCGAAGCCTGTGATGGCCGCGAGGCGCTGGCCGCGTGCATGGCGTCGATCCCCGACGTGATCCTGCTCGACTGGAACATGCCGGTCATGAGCGGGATGGATTTCCTGCGCGCGCTGCGCGAGGCCGATGTCCCGAGCCGGCCGAAGGTGGTGTTCTGCACGACCGAGAACGGCATGGCGTATATCCGCGCGGCGATCGAGGCGGGGGCGGACGAGTATGTCATGAAGCCGTTCGATCGCGAGACGCTCGAATCGAAGCTCCAGATCGTCGGCATGGCCTGATCCGGTCCGGACGATGGCCAGTCGGTCCCCCCCAGTCCCGCGACCCGATCGTGCCGGCCCCCAGGCGGACGGTTTCGCGCGCGTTCTGATCGTCGATGATTCGGTGGTCGCGCGTGCGGTGATCGCGCGGCTGATCGATGCGAGCGACCGGTTCTCGGTCGTGGGCGCGGTGGGCACGGCGCAGGCAGCACTGGAGTTCCTGGGGCGCGCGACGGTCGAGTTCATCCTGCTCGACATCGAGATGCCGGGCGTCGACGGGCTTACCGCGCTCCCCGACCTGATCGCGGCAGGGCAGGGGGCCAAGGTGCTGATCGTGTCGTCCTCCGCCGACGATGGCGCGGCGGCCTCCGTCCAGGCGCTTGCGCTGGGGGCGGCGGAGACGTTGATCAAGCCGTCGGCGGGGGCGCTGTCGGGGCGGTTCGGCGCCGCGCTCGTGGGCAAGCTCGAACGGCTGTGCGAGCATCCGGCGCTGATGCCGCCGGCGATCGTCGTCCGTCCGCCGGCTGCGGCGCCCTCGCCGGTGCCGTCCGCGCAACCGGTGCCACGGCCTGCGCCGACGACGCATCGCACCCGTGCGGCGAGCGACGACTATGACATCGTTGCGATCGGCGCCTCGACCGGCGGCATCCATGCGCTGAGCCAGGTCTTCCGTGAACTCCCGGTCGGATTCCGGTTGCCGATCGTGATCACGCAGCATCTGCCCGCATCGTTCATGCCCTATTTCGCCGCGCAGATCGCGTTGCTCGCGGGACGCCCCTGCGACGTTGCGACCGATCGGCTGCGCGTGCGTCCGGGGCGCATCATCGTCGCACCGGGCGATGCGCATCTGAAATGCGTCGCGCTGGGCGAGGACGGGGCCGCATTTCGCCTGACTCATGAGCTTGCCGCCAGCGGGTGCATGCCGTCGGTCGATCCGATGCTCGCGTCGATCGCGGAGGTCTATGGCGCGCGGATGATCGCGATCATCCTCAGCGGGATGGGGCGCGACGGCGCGGAGGGTGCGCGCCGCGTGCGTGATCGCGGCGGCTGCGTCATCGCGCAGGACCAGAAGAGTTCGGTCGTCTGGGGCATGCCGGGCGCGGTGGCGGCCGCAGGAGTCGCCGATGCCGTGTTGCCGCCCGATGCGATCGGTCGCCTCATCGCGACGCGGCGCCGGCCATGACGCTCGCCAAATCGCCCCCCGTCGCTATGCCGGTCGTTGGGCCGGTCGTTGGGCCGGTCGTTGGGCCGGTGGCGGCATCGCAGACCGCGATCAGCGTGCTCACCGCGCTGCTCGAGGCGCGCACCGGCCAGCAGATCGCGGCCTATCGGTCGTGGCGGCTCGATACCGCGCTGAAGCCGCTGTTGCGCGATCGCAAGCTCGACACGCTCGACCAGCTGGTGACCCAGTTGCTCGAAGGCAGCGATCGCCTGATCGGCGACCGGATCGTCGACGCGCTCGTCAACCAGGAAACCTCGTTCTTCCGCGACGCGCAGGTCTTCGAGCTGCTGGTCGAGGCGGTCGCGGCGGCGCAGGCCGAGCGTCGCCGGGTCCGGATCTGGTGCGCGGGGTGCTCGACGGGGCAGGAACCGTTGTCGCTGGCCATGGCGTTTGCCGAACGGCACCAGACGAGCGGTGCACCGATGCCCGAGATCGTTGCGACGGACGTATCCGAAGCCGCGCTCGCCCGCGCCCGCGCGGGGCGCTTCTCGCAATTCGAGATCCAGCGCGGCCTGCCCGTCCGACAGATGATCCGCTGGTTCGACACGACGGGCAGCGACTGGGTGGCAAAGCCGGAACTGGTCAAGCTGGTCAGCTTCCGGCGGATGAACCTGGTCTCCGATCAACCCCCGCCGGGGCGGTTCGATATCATCCTGTGCCGCAACGTCCTGCTGTACCTGTCCACCCAGACCAAGACGCATGTGTTTCCAAAGCTTGCGGACGCGCTGAACCCAGGCGGCATGCTCGTGCTCGGCGCGGGCGAGACGGTCATCGGCCAGACCAAGGCGTTCGAACCCAGCAAGGCGTTTCGCGGCTTCTATCAGCTCCAGGGCGAAGAGGGTCGCAGCCAAGCCGTCGGTTGAGCCGCCGCGGCGATCACCGCGTTGTTTTCCGCAGCCTATTACCTCGGCGGTCGGTTGTCGCTAATGCTGTAGCTAGGCATTGCCGAACGGCTTGAAGGGAAGCTGGCTTGAAGTTTATCGAGACACCGTCACCCAATTTCGACGATCGTTCGCTGCCTGTCACGATGGTGGTGTTGCACTATACCGGCATGCAGGACGGCGCGTCGGCGATCGCGCGGCTCCGCGATCCCGAGGCGAAGGTCTCGTCGCACTATCTGGTCGAGGAGGACGGCACCGTCCTGCGGATGGTCGCAGAGGACAAGCGCGCCTGGCATGCCGGGCGGTCGCACTGGCGCGGGGTCGAGGACGTCAACTCGGCGAGCATCGGCATCGAGATCGTCAATCCCGGGCACGAGTTCGGCTATCGCCCATTCCCGCCCGAACAGATCGCATCGGTCGTGGCGCTCGTCGCCGAGATCAAGGATCGCCACGAAATCACCCGCGGCAATATCGTCGGCCATTCGGACATCGCGCCGACGCGCAAGCGCGATCCGGGCGAGCTGTTCCCGTGGCACGAACTCGCGCGGCGGCGGCTCGCGCTGCCACGCCCGACCAAGAATTTGATGGATCCCGGCTGGACCGAAGGCGGCTTCTGTCTCGCGCTCGAACGCTTCGGCTATGATGTCGAGAACCGGATGGCGGCGACGATGGCGTTCCAGCGGCGGTTCCGCCCCGAGCTGGTCGATGGCGAAGTCGATGCGGAATGCCGCTGCATTCTTCTCGCTTTGCTGCTTCCCAAACCGATGGGCGACGACTAGGGGTCTGCGCGCCAGAGGGTCGGGCGGCCGCGGGGGTGTTGTAATGGCATCCGCGAGGAAAGTCCGGGCTCCGCGAAACGACGGTGCCGGGTAACGCCCGGCGAGGGTGACCTCAGGGAAAGTGCCACAGAGAGCAGACGGCCAACCCTCGGCGCAAGCCGGGGCGGTCAGAGTGAAAGGGTGCGGTAAGAGCGCACCGCGCGCCTGGTAACAGGGGCGGCACGGCAAACCCCACCGGGAGCAAGATCGAATAGGGGTGGCACATGGGCTTCGTTTCAGCTCGTCACCCGGGTTGATTGCTTGAGGCGGCGGGCAACCGTCGTCCTAGAGGAATGGTCGCCTAACTTCCGTATCGAAGGATCGGAAATGGACAGAACCCGGCTTACAGACCCTCTGGCATCCTTCTCCGAACCATTGCAGACTGCCGGAAAATGACACCGGGGGTTGGTATGCGTTTCAAGAAGAGTGGTTTGTTCGGCGCCGGTATGGCGGTGATCGTCGCCGCGACGGTTCAGGTCGCCGCCCAGACTCCCACGACGACCGTGCAACAGGATTTCGAGGCCGCCGCCGCGCTGGATGCGAAGGGTGACAAGGCGGCTGCCCTCGCCGCATGGGAAAAGCTCGAGTCCCGCACCAAACCCGGCTCGCGCAGCCGCGGCGTCGCACTTGTCCGCAAGAGCGCCGCGCTGTTCAAGCTCGATCGGTCAGACGACGCCGTCATCGCTGCGCGCGGTGGCCTAGCGTTGTTGCCGGCCGCCGATCCGACGCTCGCCGAGGATCGCTGGCGGGCTTATTACGATCTCGGCATCATCGCCCAGAATGCGCTCGACTATGCTGGCGCGGGCGACGCGTATCGCAGTGCCGAAGCCGCCGGGGATACGCCCTCGCTGAAGGCCGCCTCGATCCTCGCGTTGGCCGATGTGTCGACCTTTACCAACCCGGCCGTGGCCGATGCCGCGTTGGCGCGGATCGACGCGTTGGCCAAGACGGTATCCGTCGACGCGGTGCTGAAGGCCGATATCGCGCGGCGTCACGCGATCCTGCTGCTCAACCGCGGCAGCTACGAGCCGGCACGGCTGTACGCTGTCGAGGCGGTCAAGCAGCTTGGCGGCATGACCAGCAAGACCGACCTGCGCGACGTTTCGGCGCGGTCGGACGCGGCGATCGCGTCGCTGCTGGCGGGCAAGTCCGAGGATGCGCGACGCTATATGGCGATGACCGGCGCAGGCCGGCTGACCAAGGGCGAATTCGATCCAGCCGTGCAGATGGACGTGCCCCCGTGTGGCGGCGAAGCGGATCTGCGACCAGCCGATATGGCGGTCGTCGAATTCACCATCGGTGACGATGGAATCGTACGCAACGTGTCGCCAATCTATGCGGCAGGTGGCGGCGCGGTTGCGCTGGATTTTGCGCGGGCGGTGCGCGACTGGTCTTGGACCCCCGAACAGGCCAAGGCCTTGCCAACGTTCTTCCGCTACAATGTCCGGGTCGAGATGCGGTGTTCGACGTTGTTCGAGCGGCCGTCGATCGGCAAGTTCCTCGACGCTGACATGGCCGCTTGGCTTGAGTCGAAGGGGCTGTCTTTGCCTGCCGAGGAGCGTGGGGCCGATGCCGTCGCTGTTGTGAGCCAGCGGGCGGCGCTCGCAACGGCGGAGGCAAAGACTGGGCCGAATTCGATCGCGACGCTGCCCTCGCTTTACCAGTTGATCAATAACGCGGTCGTCGGACGCGAGGAAACAAACGCTCTGGCACGCCGCGCGCTGGCCATCGCTGAAGCACAAGGCGCGCCAGCCATCGCCCGGCTGCCGCTCGAAATCAGTGTGCGCGAAACGGCGAGTGCGGACATATGGAAGAACGGCGCCTATGCGCGCGCCGTGACGCCGCTGTTGTCGATGCCTTTCTATGCGAACGATCCGAAGTCGCGCGCGACGATTTTGTTGCTTATTGCGGAGAGTACGAGGTCGCGGAGCCGCCGCGCGGTGCTGTTGCAGCAGGTTGTCGATGTCACGGGGCTCGCCGCGAACGACCCCATGCGCGTGGGCGCGCTAATCCGTCTCGCATCTCTCCAGCAACAAGCCGGCGATACCGCGATGGCCCGTACCACGTTCGATCAGTCGGGCCTGTCGGCGAGCCAGTGTGCGATACTCGATGCTCCACCGCGGCTTGTGTCGGCCGGCGGCGTTTTCCCGAACGAGGCCATGGCTTGGGGTTTCGAGGGGGTGACCAAAACGCAGTTCGACGTCGGCGCCGACGGTAAGGTTATCAACCAGCGCGCCGTGCTGAGCTACCCCCCGTTCGTGTTCACGAAAGCCGGCGTTCAAACGATGGCCGGGGCGCGGTATACGAAGACGTATCGCCCCGATGGGGGCGTCGGCTGCGGCGGCCTGTCGCAGAACGTGCGGTTCAGGCTGCCGGGGTAAAACCGGTGTCTGGTAGCAGGGCTATCCGCGAAATTCGTTCCGGATGATCCTCCCCGTGGCGGGGGAGGATCGTTTAGCGTCGCGTTGGGACCATTGGATGCGTAGCCGAGATGGCTGTCGCTTTGCGCTTACACCAGCACCTTGTCCGGTCGGCCCACGTCTTCGAGGACCGTGCTCGCGTCGATCTCCATCATCGGTTTGATCAGCCCGTCGCGGATGTCGTAGACCCAGCCGTGCAGCAGCACCTGCTGGCCACGCGCGAACGCACCCTGGATGGTCTCGGTACGCGCGAGCCGGACGAGCTGGTCGCGGACGTTGACCTCGACCAGCCGGTTGACCTTCTGCTCGCGGTCGGGCTGTGCGTCGATCTCGTCGGCATGATCGTGCATCACGCAGCGCGCGGTCGAGAGCCAGTCGTCGACCGGGCCGGCCGTGCCGCCGTCGAGCGTCGCGCGGATCCCGCCGCACGCATAATGGCCGCAGATGATGATGTGCCGCACGCCGAGCACGTCGACCGCATATTGTAGCACCGACATCAGGTTGGTGTCGTCGTCCTTGACCAGGTTGGCGATGTTGCGGTGGATGAACATGTTGCCCGGCGGCGTCATCGTCATCTGTTCCGGGCTGACGCGGCTGTCCGAACAGCCGATCCACAGGAATTCGGGGTTCTGGCCCACCAGCTGGCGCTGGAAGAAGTCGGGGCTCTCCTCGATGATCTCGGCCGACCACGCCTTGTTGGCGAGCAGGAGCTGTTTGTACTGCCTCATGCGAAACGAACCTCGGTCTGGGGGGCGTTGATCAGTTTCACCGTGCGCAGTGCCAGGTCACCGCGGATCAGCACGGTGATGCCGCGATACTTGGCGCCCTTGATGAAGGCGTTGATGATGTCGATGTTGTCGAGATCGACATAGCTGGTCGACGACAGGTCGATCAGCAGGTTCGCGTTGTCGGGCACCCGGTCGAGCGATTTCTGCAGCTCGTATTTGTGAATGAAATACAGGTTGCGGCGCGCGCGGACGAGGCAGTCTTCGTCGTCGCAGGCGAAGGTGATCGCGGTGCGGAAGTTGCGCGCCACGACGAACACGAAGCCGACCGCGAGGCCGATCACGATACCCTCGAGCAGATCGGTGAACAGGATCGCGCCGACCGTGACGACGAACGGGATGAACTGAGTCCAGCCCTGCTTGTAGCGTTCGGTGAACAGCTTTGGCTTGGTGAGCTTGTAGCCGGTCGCGATCAGAACCGCGGCGAGCGCGGACAGCGGGATCAGGTTGAGCACCGCCGGGATCAGCGCGACGCTGACCAGCAGCCAGAAGCCGTGCAGCATCGTCGACAGCTTGCTCTCGGCTTTCGCGTCGACATTGGCGGACGAGCGGACGATCACCGAGGTGACGGGGAGGCCGCCGATCAGCCCGGACAGGATGTTGCCGCCGCCCTGCGCCATCAGCTCCCAGTTCTTGTCGGTGGTGCGGCGGCGCGGATCGATCTCGTCGACCGCCTTGACGCTCAGCAGCGATTCGAGGCTGGCGACGATCGCGAGCGTGACCGCGCTGGTCCAGACCACGCCCATCGTGATCCCGGAGAAATCGGGAAAGGTGAACAGCGACGGAAACTGCGACAGCGTCTGCGTGACCGGCACCTGCACCAGATGCGTCGCCTTGAGGTGCCATTCGGGCTTTACCGCACCGAGCAGCGTGTTGCCGAAGATACCGATCAGCACGACCACCAGCGGGCCGGGGACGAAGCGCAGCGGGCCGGTCTTCGGCTTGGCGCCGTCCCACCAGAACAGGAAGGCGAGACTGACCGACGCGATCAGGATCGCGCCCGGGGTCACCGCGGCGCTGAGGCTTTCGAGGATCCGCGAAAAGGTGTTGATCCCGTTTGCCGTGCTGAACTCGAAGATGCCCTCGGCTTCGCGATCGAAACCGACCGCATGCGGGATCTGCTTGAGGATCAGGATCAGGCCGATCGCCGCGAGCATCCCGGTGATGACCGAGGACGGTACGAATTCGCTGAGAATGCCCGCGCGCGTCAGCGAGAAGCAGATCTGCAGCACGCCGGCGAGCACGACCGCCATCAGGAACATCTGGTAGCTCGGCATGCTCTCGATCGCGGTCAGCACGATCACCGTCAGGCCGGCGGCGGGGCCGCTGACCGACAGCGGGGATTTCGAGAACAGCCCGACGGCGATACCCCCGACGATCCCCGAGATGATGCCGGCGAACAGCGGTGCGCCAGACGCGAGTGCGACGCCCAGACAGAGGGGAAGCGCGACCAGCGCGACGACGATGGAGGCGGGAAGATCCGCGCGCCATGTGGTAAGCTTGGGGATTAAAGTCGGCACCAGGGCTCCTGTCGCTGAGGTGTCGGCTGGGGATACGTCCGACCCGGACGCATCTATCCATGCCACATGACAAATAGTTCATGTTCATTAATCGATGAACGGTGGCTGACTCAAGGCGGAATGTTGCAGCGCGAAAGAATGTCCGTGGCGCGGGAGTTTGGGTCGCTATGACGGCATGCGGTTGCGTTGTCCGCGCGGACCCCTATCTCGGGCCGCTATGGCGAGAAGCACGACACGATCTTCCGACTGGGGTTTTCCACGCTGGCGCGCCTATGGGGCGAGCACGGAGGCGGTGACGGTCCGGCTGTGCGACCGGCATGGCTGCAACGAGCCGGGCAACTGCCCCGCGCCTAAATCGCCCAACAGCCCGGACCGCTGGTATTTCTGCATGAACCATGCGGGCGAATATAATCGCGGCTGGAACTACTTCGAAGGCTTGAGCGCGGAGGAAGCCGCCGAGCGCGAGGCCGCGGAGACGCGGACCGCCGACGGCTATGCCGATCCGAAGCATTATGCCTGGGCGGGCTCGGGTGACGGCAGCCGCTCGCGCGACGAGATGCGCGCGCTGGAAGTGCTGCAGCTCGAGCCCGACGCCACGTTCGAGGACGTCCGCGCGGCCTGGCGGCGGATGGCCAAGGCGAACCATCCCGATGTGCGGCCCGGCGACAAGGACGCGGCGACGCGGTTCCAGGGCGTGCAGGCGGCGTATGAAGTGCTGCGTGCCGCCGAAGACGCGCGGACGTGGAAGCCGGCATGATCCGCGTCCTTGCCAGCCGGTGGCAGGGAAGCGTGATGGTCTGCGGCAAATGCTCGAAGAAGCTCGGCGGCGGGTTCGGCGAGAAGGGGCGCACGCCGCTCGCCAAGATGCTGCGCGCGGTGCTTGGGCTCAAGAAGGGCAGGAAAGCCGAGCGCGGTGTTGTCGAGGTAAAGTGCCTCGGCATCTGCCCGAAAAACGCCGTGGTGATGCTCGACGGCGCGCGCCCCGATCGGTGGCTGCTCGTTCCGGCAGGCGCGGATGCGAGCGAGGTCGTCGCGACGCTGGCCGAACGCTAGCGTGCCCTGACCCTCGCCCCAAGGGGAGAGGGTGAGGGCACGGTTTTCGCGTTAAGCGGCGTAGCGCTCCGCGGTTTCCCGGATGAGCGCGATCATGTTCGGGATGCCTTGCGTGCGGTTCGAGCTCAGCTGCTTGCTCAGGTCGAACGGTTCGAGTTCCGCCTTGATGTCGGTCGCGACGATCGCGCCTGGCGCCTGATCCTGGACCGTCAGCAACACCAGCGCGATGATCCCTTTGGTGATCGCGGCATTCGAGTCCGCGAGGAAATGCAGTCGGCCGTCGTCGGTCGTGGTCGGATATACCCACACCGACGCCGAACATCCGCGCACCAACGTCGCATCGGTCTTGAGCGCATCGGGCATCGGTTCCAGCTCGCGGCCCAGATCGATCAGCAGGCGATAGCGATCGTCGGGTTCGAGGAAGTCATATTCCTCGCGGATGTCGGTGAGAGTGGCCATGGCGCGGATCGGTAGCGGGTCGACGGTGGCGCTTCAACAAGATGTTCCCCCGCAAAGGCGGGGGGAGGGGCCTCAGAGATCGACCCCGGCGGCGATCGCCTCGAGCTTCTTGATGCGCTCTTTCAAGTCCGCAATCTCGATCCGCGATCCGGTCGACACCGCGACGGGCATGCGCCCATCCTGCGCGTGGTCCAGTTCCATGCGCCGCAGCGAGAGCCAGCCGCGCCATCCGGCCAATCCGGCGCCGACGATCATCGCCAGGCCCGCAAGGCTCGCCAGCGCGAGCGTGATATAGACGTTGGGTTCGATCATGTCCGCCTCCTCTTAGCGGTCGCGAAGCCGCTCGATCTCTCGGTCGAGATCGACGCTCTTGTGGTTGTCGGTGATCACGCGCTCCAGCACCTGGATACGCTCCTTCATCTGTTTCACTTCGTCGCGAAGCCGTGCCGCCTCGGAACCGTTCACCAGCGAGACGCCCTCGCCGCGCCGGGCGCTTCTGTGACGCGCCTTGAAGAGGCTGGTGACCATCACGATCAGGACGATCATCACGACCATCACCTGTCCACCATTCATGATCTCATCTCCTGTGTCGTCTTGGTTCCGTTGAGCGGGCGATCGTCGCGAAGCAGTTCGATCTCGTCCGACAGTTCGATCCCGCGGTCGGTGACGATCCGTTCGAGGACGCGGACGCGCTGTTCGAGACGTTCCGTGTGAGCAGCATATTGCGCCGCCTTTTCCGCGGTTTGCGCATTCAGCGCGGTGGCCATCGTTTCCTTGTGCCGCAGCCAGCCCTTGAACATCTCGCTGCCGATACCGAGCGTGACTGGCACGCCGACACAGACAATGGCGAGCATGAAAACCGTGAATCCATCCATGACCTATGTTCCTCAGCGATTGCGAAGTGCTTCGATCTCGCGGGCGGTACGCTCGGCGGGATCGGTGGCGATGCGTTCGAGGACCGCGATCCGTTCCTCGAGCCGGGAGACCTGACCGGCCAGGCGCTCATTTTCGTTCGCGAGCAGAGCGACCTTGCGGTTTCCGTCGGGATCGCCGGGGTGAGTCTTGCCGCTCCATTCGTCCTCCAGCGCATAGCCATGCTTTGCGCGGATCCATGTGTTGATCACCCATCCGATCGTCGAGATCGCGATGATCGCGAGCACGAACCCAGGTCCACCCCATCCCATCTCACTTCTCCTTGAACCCCTGTTCCGGGGGTGCGTCTCAGCGCAGGCTGTCGATCTCTGCCGCGAGGCTGTTGCTTGAGCGGCTGGTGTAATGCGTCTCGATGTCGGCGAGGCGGCGGTCGATGTCGCGGAACTTGCTGCGGACCTCGGCGGTCGACCGCTTCGGGTTCGAGCGGACGCCCTGCCAGAACTTCGCGTCGTCGGGCGTCTCGTACAGGCCGATCGGCTTGGCATTTCCCATCCAGGCGACCATCCAATAGGCGATCAGCGTCCAGGGAAAGCCTCCGGCAAGCGTGAGCACGACCACGGCGACCCGGACGAAGAGTACGTCGACCCCCGTATAATCGGCGATCCCGGCACAGACGCCCTTCCACTTGGCATTCTGCTTATCGAGATAAAACTGGGTGCGGCTACCAGACATTTCAGTTCCTCCGATCCAGGGTGCGATCAATGGGGCGTTCGGACTGACGGTCCGACAGATAGGGCGATTGCGTCGTGCCGAGGCCCGGCTTCCAGTCGGGATTGTCCGCGGCGATGATCCGCTCGACGGTCATCACCCGGTCTTCGAGACGGCGGGCGAGCATCTGCATCTCATCGAGCAGCTTCTCGTCTTCCACCGTGATCCGCGGGGCCTGCTTCCACTTGGTGATGTAGTGCAGGATCAGCCAGGGCAGTCCGACAAGCGCGCCAAGGATGGCGACGAGTCCTTCGAAATCCATCTCAATCGTCCTTCTTCATGCGCGCCTTGAGCGCGGCGAGCTGGGCGTCGACCTTGTCGTTGCTGCGCAGTTCAGCAATTTCCTCTTCGAGCGTCTTGACGACGCCGAGCCCCATCGCGTCCGCGCGGCCTTCGGCCTCGTCGACGCGGCGGTCGAGGATGTCGAAGCGGCTGAACGCCTCGTGCGTCTTCGGGCCGTTGTACATCTCGCGGAGCCGGGTGCGGTTGTTCGCGCTCTCGAGCCGGGTCTGCACCGCATTCTGCTTGGTGCGCGCCTCGCGCAGCTTGGTCTGCAGCTTGGCGATGTCCTCTTCGGACGCGCGCAGCGCATCGTCGAGCACGCCGACCTCGGCCTTCAGTTGCTCGGCCATGTCGAACGCCTTCTGACGCTCGACCAGCGCGGCCTTGGCGAGGTCCTCGCGATCCTTGCTGAGCGCGAGCTCGGCCTTTTCGGTCCAGTTGTCCTGGAGCTGCTCGAGCTTCGAGATATGGCGGCGCATCTCCTTCTGGTCGGCGATGGTGCGCGCGGCGGAGGCGCGAACCTCGACCAACGTCTCCTCCATCTCGAGGATGATCATGCGGATCATCTTCGACGGATCTTCGGCCTTCTCGATGAGATCGGCGAAGTTGGCGGCGACGATGTCGCGGGTGCGGGAAAAGATGCCCATGTAATTCCTACTCCAGGGGTCGGCCCGAGGCTCTTGCGAGTCCGTCGGGATATTATGCCACAATCGCGGTGTGTACCGCGACAGGCGCTGCGGTGGTTGCCGTGGCCGGGCCGACTGCGCCGAGCACGCAGGTGGTGCTGAAGACGATGGTGCAGAGTACGGCGGCGACGGTGCGGGCGATGTCGGTCTTGATCATGGTGGGTCCCCTTTAAGGATGGTCGTTTCCGCGGTTGGGCGGGTTGCCTGAAGCATTGCATCTAGCGTGCCAGTTTTGAAAATGACCGGATTGCAAGGGTTTGCGCGAAAGTGGTGCCGCGCGGTTCGCCGGGAGCTTGCCAAGAGTTGGGAATTCGCGCCACATCTTCGCCATGGAGCGAACCACACAGGTCATTGGCGAGTCCGGCACGTTCATGGCGGCGCTCGAACGCGCGTCGCGCGCCGCCGCGCTCGACCGCCCGGTGCTGGTGATCGGCGAGCGTGGCACCGGCAAGGAGCTGGTCGCCGAGCGTCTCCACCGGCTGTCGCCCAGGTGGGATCAGCCGCTGGTCATCATGAATTGCGCGGCGCTGCCCGAGACGCTGATCGAGGCGGAATTGTTCGGGCATGAGGCGGGCGCGTTCACGGGCGCGACCAAGGCACGGACGGGCCGGTTCGAGGAGGCCGACGGCGGCACGCTGTTCCTCGACGAGCTCGGGACGCTGTCGATGGCGGCGCAGGACCGGCTGCTGCGCGCGGTCGAATATGGCGAGATCACGCGGATCGGCTCGTCGCGGCCGATGCGCGTCGACGTGCGGATCGTCGCGGCGACCAACGAGCATCTGCCCGACAAGGTCGACCGGCACGAGTTCCGCGCCGATCTGCTCGACCGGCTGTCGTTCGAGGTGGTGACGTTGCCGCCGCTTAGGGCGCGGGCCGGCGACGTCGTGGTGCTCGCCGAGCATTTCGGGCGGCGGATGGCGTCCGAGCTCGGGCGCGAGCGCTGGGAGGGGTTCGGCCCTGCGGCGATGGATGCGCTGGTCGCGTATCGCTGGCCGGGCAACGTCCGTGAATTACGCAACGTGGTCGAGCGCGCGGTGTATCGCTGGGAGCAAACAGGCCCGATCGACGCGATCGAGATCGATCCGTTCCAGTCGCCGCATCGGCCTGGGGCGGCGACTGCGCCGAAGCCGCCGGCGGTGGCGGCGTCGCGACCGGCCGAAACGGATGACGGCGAAGATCCGGTGGTGGCGTGCGAAGAGGGGCCGTCGGACTTCAAGTCGCGCGTATCGCGGTTCGAACGCGATCTGCTCGCGCGGGCGCTGGCGGAGCACCGGTTCAACCAGCGCGCCACCGCCGACGCGCTGGGGTTGAGCTACGACCAGCTTCGCCACGCCCTGAAACGCCACGACCTGCTCAACGCGGGGGGGTGAAGCGATCCTCCCCCGGCCGGGGGTGGCACCGATTGTGATGGAGGGGGAGGACACGGCGCCAATGTTTCACATGCCGCCCCCTCCCATCTCCGTCATCCTGACGAAAGTCAGGACCCAGAGCAAAGCAGGGCGGCGTTCGTAACCCTGGGTCCTGACTTTCGTCAGGATGACGATGGGGGGTGGGCGTCAGCCGCTCTTCCGCACCAACCCCGCCAGTTTCTTCAACTTCGGCGCCACCATCGGCACGGTGAGCATCGTGCTCGCCAGCGCCATCAGTAGCAGCGCGGTGAACGTCTCGTTGGTGATGATCTTCTTGTCGAGCAGGATGTTGACGAAGATGATCATGATGAGCGCCTTGGTCTGGAGCAGCCAGCCGATCGCCGACGCCTCGCCCGGCCGCCACTTCAGGATGCGCCCGGCGGCATGAACGCCCGCGAGCTTGCCGCCGACCGAGGCGAGCAGCAACAGCGCCGCCGCACCGAACACCGCGACCCCGCCGACCGCCCACTGCGTCTTCAACCCGGTCGACAGGAAGAAGACCGGCATCATCGCGAGCAGCACGAAGTGGCGGAACTGGTCCATCTTCGCCGTCGTGAACCATTTCGCATCGAGTACCGCGCCCGACAGGAATGCGCCAACCATGAAATGCAGTCCCGCCCAGTCCGCGGCGAACCCGCAGCCCGCAAGCCAGATCAGGCTGACATACCAGCGGTCGCGCTCCTCGATCCGCGCCATCAGCTTGCGCACCAGCAGCGTCGCGATCGCGAACCCGACGAGGAAGCCGCCCTGTCGGCCGACTCGCTCCCAGTCGAGCAGGATCAGCGCGAGCACGCCCCAGATCGCGATGTCGTCAAGGCTCGCATAGCGCAGGATCCGCTGGCCGATCGGTTCGCGCAGGATCTCCAGCTTCTCGAGGAACAGCACGAGGATCGGCAGCGCCGTCACCGCGCAGGCCATGCCGATGCCGAGCACCACCTGCCATGTCGCGCCGTCCGGTCCGCGCCAGCCGGGATAGCGCAGCATCAGCACCGCGGCGATGCTGCCGGTCAGGAGCGGCACTGCGAGCGCGAGGCCTGCGGTCACGCCGGTTTCGCCGCGGCGCTTCCACGCTTCGCCGAGATCGAGCTCTATCCCTGCGACCCACACGAACATCATCACCGCCCACCAGGCGATGCCGTTCAGCGAGCCCAACGTCGCGGGCGTGAAGATCGTCGCATAATAGTCGGGATAGACCGCGCCGAGGACACCCGGCCCCAGCAGAATGCCGCCGAAGATCTGTACCACCACCAGCGGCGCCCAGTAATCGGTCCGCCCGAGACGCCACACCAGATACGGCACGGTAAAGATGATGAGTAGCGCGAGGAGGAAGACCTCCGTCGGCGTCATGGCGTGCATGCATATCCCCCGGCACCGATCGGTTCCCCCCGCCGGCTTCGTTTCGGTTGCGGTGATATGGTGCCGTGACCGGCGCGGCAAGGTGCGTGGGCAGCGATAGGCCGCTTCCCGACCGGTCTGGCAGCTGCGTCAATTCGGGACACGCCGCCAAAGCCTCGCTGGATCGGCTCGCCGAACGGCGGCGTTCCATGCGATTGAACGCGCGGCGTCGCTGGCGTCGGATAAAGAGGATGTTGGCATGAAACGATCGGTAATCGCGCTCGCCCTGTTCGCGGCCCCCGCCTTTGCGCAGGCGTCGGCGCCGTTCACGGTGAACGGGCAGGGGTTCGCGACGTTGCAGGAGGCGGTGTCGTCGATCCGCATGGGCACCGCGACGATCCTGATCGCGCCCGGCACCTACCGGCAATGCGCGGTGCAGGCGGGTGGGCACATCACTTTCAAGGCGGTCCAGCCGGGCACCGCGATCTTCGAGGGCGTCGCGTGCGAGGACAAGGCGGCGCTGGTCCTGCGCGGGCAGGGCTCGGTCGTCGATGGCCTCGTGTTCCGCGGCTACCGCGTGTCCGACGGCAACGGCGCGGGCATCCGGACCGAGATGGGCGACCTGACCGTCACCAACGCGATGTTCCTGAACAGCCAGGAAGGGATCCTGGGCGGCGAGCCGATCGGCCAGACGATCAGGATCGATCGTTCGACCTTTTCCGGGCTTGGCCAGTGCGACGAATCGCCGAGCTGCTCGCATGCCATCTATCTGGCGAACAAGGGCAGCGTGACGATCACCAATTCGCGGTTCGAGCACGGGACGGGCGGGCATTACGTCAAGCTGCGCGTGCCGACCGTGACGATCACCGACAACAGCTTCGATGACACGGCGGGCAAGAAGACCAACTACATGATCGACCTGCCCGAAGGTGCCACCGGGCTGATCGCGCGCAACACGTTCGTGCAGGGAAAGCAAAAGGAGAACCACACCGGGCTGATCGTCGTCGGCGCGGAGGCAAAGACGTATCGCTCGACCGGGCTGCGCGTCGAGGACAATGACGCGCGGTTGTCGCCGGGGGATGCGAGCAGCCCGGCGTTCCTCGCCGATTATAGCCATGACCGGCTGGCACTGGGCGCGAACCGGTTGGGGTCTGGGTTGCGGTCGTTCGAGACGCGCTAAGCGAGCTATTAGTCCTCCCCTTGGAGGGGGAGGATTAGCGCTAGACGGTCACCCGCCAGTCCCGCACGTGCTCGCCGCACCCGGATCGAGATCGAGGCAGCGCCCGTCCAACCCGGACACCGGCAGGCCGATCGTCGCGGCCAAGGTCGGCACGATGTCGACCGTCTCGACCGACAGCGGCTGTTCGAACCCGGTCATCCCCTTGCGCCAGAACAGGATCGGCACGCGGCGATCATAGTCCCAGGGCGATCCGTGCGTCTCGACATAGCCGCCCGCTGGCGACACGATCGTCGTCACGCGCGGCTTGAGCAGCACCACCATCTGACCCGAGCGCCCCGGATAGAAGGACGCGCGCGCGCGCTCGAGCAGCGTCCATGTCTCGGGCGGGGTCTTGGCCATCGGCGTCGCCATGATCTCGGCGGCGGAATACGCCCCGGCGATCTGCGGCAGCGCACGGTAGCGGCGGAGCGCCTCGGCGAGCACCTTGGCCTGCGTCTTCGCCGGCAGCGTATCGTCGATATAGACGTCGCCCTCGGTGCCCAGCAGTACGCTGCCCTTGAGTCCCATATCGCCGGCGATCGCGGTGCCGACCTGCTTGGCCAGCACGTTCTCGTCCATATGCGCCTCCATCGGCATCGCGCGCTGCTGCTGGCGCTCGGTCGCGTCGTGCGCGCCGTGATCCGCGGTCAGCACGACCTCGTAGTCGACGCCGGTCTCATCCATCACGGCGAAGAAATCGCCCAGCGTCTTGTCGAGCTGCGCCATCTGGATGCACATCTCCGAGCCCTGCGTGCCGTAGGTGTGGCCGATATAATCGGTCGCCGACGCGCCGATGTCGATGATGTCGGTCTGCGGGCCCTTGCCGAGCTTCATGTCCTGCACCAGCGCCGCCGCCATTGCGAACACCGCCGCATCGGACGCCGGCGACACGCGGAAGCCCTTGGCGTCGCCCGCCTCGCGCTCGAACCGGCCCTGGCCGTAGGTCTTGCCCGCGATCACGATCGGATGGTTCACCGCCGCGCAATAGCCGGGCAGCGGCAGGGCCTTTTGCGGCAGTGCGATCAGCCCCGCGACCGCATCGCGCGTCCGCTGCACCGCCGGCGGCACCGCGCGGCCCGCATAGGAGACATAGGTCTTGCCGTCCCACCACCAGAGCTCGTCAACCTTGTGACCGCCCATCATCACCGCCGCGCGATCCTTGCCCGCGACCGAGACCGAACGCGTGCGCGGATCGCGCGCCTTCATCATCTCGCCCAGCGTCGGCACCTTCAGGTGCATGTCGGACACGGTGTAGCTGTCGTGCGTGCTGCCGGTGACGCGCTCGTCCTCCGAGCAATAGACGGTCTTGTCGGGCCGCCCGGCGCGCTGGTCGATCCAGTTGTTGGCGATGATCCCGGTATGCGCGGGCCGCATGCCGGTCAGGATCGTCGAATGGCCGGGGCACGTCTCGGTCGCGGCGTGGCTCTGATACCCGCTCGGGAACACCGCGCCGTTCAGCAGCCGCGTGAAGCCGCCGGTATAATGGTTGCGATATTGCTGGAACAGGTCGGCGGCGAACTGGTCGACCGAGATCGCGACGATCAGCTTCGGCGGTGTCGTCGGGGTCAATGCGGGGGCCGCAGGAGGCGCCGTCTGGGCGGAGACCGAAGCGGCCGAGGTCAGCAGCAGCGCGGCGATAAGTGCTTTCACGAACAGTCCTTTACCAAGCTGACGCCACCGATCCGGCGCGTCGCTTTGAAGTGCAATACGACAAGGTCACCGCTATGGCTTTGCGCGATGAACGAAACAAGGATGGCCATGCGCAGTTTACGTTGCGTCCTGATGACGGTCTTGCTGGCCATGTGCGGCCTCGCGAACGGCCCTGCGCTCGCGGAATCGCTCAACGGATCGAGCCAGCACCTGATGATGACGCTGGTCGCCGAAAGCGATCACCCGAAGGCCGGCGCACCGCTGACGATCGCGCTGGCGACCACGCCGGAAAAGGGCTGGCATGGCTATTGGCGCAACCCCGGCGATGCGGGCTTTCCGGCGACGTTCGACTGGACGCTGCCGGCGGGCGCGAAGGCGGGCGACGCCGAATGGCCGGTGCCGACGACGCTGCTGATCGCGGGGCTGATGAACTATGTCTACGAAGCGCCGTACGCGCCGCTCGTGACGATCCAGGTTCCGGCCGGGCTGGCGGCGGGCACGAAATTCCCGATCCGGCTGAAGACGAGCTACCTCGTCTGCTCGGCGACGATCTGCGTGCCCGAGGAAAAGGCGTTGTCGCTCGACCTGACGATCGGTGATGGCGCGCCGTCGCAGGCGGCAGCGTTCGCAGGCTGGCGGCAGGCGATCCCGAAGCCGCTCGACGCTGGCGCGACCTATGCGGCGAGCAACGGGATGATGCGCATCGCCATCCCGTTCCCGGCGGGCGCCAAGGCCAACAAGGCATATTTCTTCCCCGTCACCACCGGTGCGATCGAGAATGGCGCCGCGCAGGCGGTCACGCGCGACAGCGACCGGCTGACGATCACCACGAAGGTCGCGGCGAATGCCAAGCTTGGCGGACCGATCGAAGGCGTGCTGCGGATCGGCGACGGCCAGGGGCTGAGCGTCAAGGCGACGTCCGGCGTGGTCGGCGGCGCGACCGGAACCGACGCCTCGTCCAGCGCGGATGGCGAGAGCCTCTGGCTCACCGCGCTGATCGCGTTTGCGGGCGCGGTGCTCGGCGGGCTTATCCTCAACATCATGCCGTGCGTCTTCCCGATCCTCAGCCTCAAGGCGCTCAGCCTCGCGCGCGGCGGTGCGAGCGAGAAGGACGCGCGCGGCGAGGCGCTGGCCTATACCGCGGGCGTCGTGCTCGTCTGCCTCGGGCTGGGGGCCGCGATCCTCGCGCTCCGCGCAGGCGGCTCGGCGGTCGGCTGGGCGTTCCAGTTGCAGCATCCGGCGGCCATCGTCGTCCTGCTGCTGTTGAGCGCGGCGATCGCGTTCAACCTCGCCGGTCTGTTCGAGGTGCCGACGCCGCGCTTTGCCGGCGAGAGCGGGGCGAGCGGTGCGTTCGCGACGGGCGCGCTCGCGGCGTTCATCGCCACGCCGTGCACCGGGCCGTTCATGGGCGCGGCGCTCGGTGCGGCGCTGGTGCTGCCATGGCCGGCGGCGCTCGCCGTGTTCGGCGGGCTCGGGATCGGCTTGTCGCTGCCGTTCCTCGCGATCGGGTTCATCCCGTCGTGGCGGCGTTGGTTGCCCAAGCCCGGCGTCTGGATGGAGACGTTCCGGCATATCCTGTCGGTGCCGATGTTCCTGACCGCGATCGCGCTCGGCTGGGTGCTCGGGCGGCAGACCGGGGCGGATACGCTGACGCTTGCGCTGATCGCGGTGCTGGCGGTGGGCGTGGTGCTCTGGATCGGCGGCACGCGCCAGCGCAAGGGCAAGGCATTCGGCGTTGTCGCGCAGATCCTGTTGCTGGCGGTGTTCGTCGGCAGCGCGGTGCTGATCGCGCGCGCGCCGCCGGTGTCCGCCAAGGTCGCGACCGCGGGCGACGAGGCGTTTACCGAGGCCAAGCTCGCATCGCTGCGCGCCGAGAAGCGCCCGGTGTTCGTGTACTTCACCGCCGACTGGTGCCTGACGTGCAAGGTCAATGAGAAGGCGGCGATCGACACCGCCGGCGTGCGCGATGCGTTCGCCAAGCACAAGGTCGCAGCGCTCATCGGCGACTGGACCGATGGCGACCCGGTGATGGGGCGCTTCATCCAGGCGCATAACCGCGCCGGCGTGCCGCTGTACCTCTACTATGCGCCCGGTGCCGCTGAGCCGACCGTCCTGCCGCAGGTCCTGACGCCGGGCCTGCTGGAGGGGCTGGGAGCCTGAACCTCTGCCCTCCTTCATCCCGACTTTCGTCAGGGTGAGGGAAAATGCAAGATGATTGACCGTATTCGAACCTTGTGCAGCGCAACGATGCGTTGCAGCATGGAACCGCAACGCTTGATGGGGAATTGACCGTTTCGATGGGGAAACAAGCGTTCGACGAGATCATGGGCACGCCGGGCGATACGACCGCGCGGCCCGAACTGGCGGCTCTCGGCACATGGATCGAGGATACGCCCGACGCCGAGCTGCGTCGCCGGCAGGAAGCCGCCGAGACGACGTTCCGCCAGCTCGGCATCACCTTTGCGGTCTATGGCGAGAACGAGGCGGCCGAGCGGATCATCCCGTTCGACATTGTCCCGCGTGTGTTCCTGCATGACGAGTGGACGCGGCTGTCCGAAGGGCTCGTTCAGCGGGTCGAAGCGATCAACGCGTTCCTCGACGACATCTACGGCGAGCGTCGCATCCTGAAGGAGGGTATCCTTCCCGAGGACCTCGTGCTCGGTAACGCACAGTTCCGCCCCGAGATCGCCGGCATCCGCCCGCCGCACGGCGTATGGGCGCATATCTGCGGAATCGATCTGGTCCGCACCGGTCCCGACGATTTCTTCGTGCTCGAAGACAATGCCCGCACGCCCTCCGGCGTCAGCTATATGCTCGAGAACCGCGAGGCAATGCTGCGGCTGTGCCCCGAACTGTTCCGCGAGTTCCGCGTAGCGGCGGTCGACAGCTATCCCGATCTGCTGCTCGAAACGATGAAATCGGTCGCGCCGCACGGGACGGGGGCGAACCCGACCTGCGTGCTACTGACCCCTGGGCACTATAACTCGGCCTATTACGAGCACAGCTTTCTCGCCGATTCGATGGGGATCGAACTCGTCGAGGCCGCCGATCTGGTCGTGGACGACGACATCGTCTGGATGCGGACGATCGCGGGGCGGGTGAAGGTCGACGTGATCTATCGCCGGATCGACGACGATTATCTCGATCCGCTCGTGTTCCGCCCCGATTCCGCGCTGGGCGTCCCCGGGCTGATCGCAGCCTATGCGGCGGGCAACGTCGCGATCATGAACGCGCCGGGCAATGGCATCGCCGACGACAAGGCGATCTACAGCTACATGCCCGACATCGTGAACTTCTACTCGGGCGGCGAGTGCAAGCTGCGCAACGTCGAGACCTGGCGCTGCCGTGAACCGCAGGCCCTGAAGTACGTCCTCGACAATCTGGAGGACGTCGTCGTGAAGCTGGTCGATGGTTCGGGTGGTTACGGGATGCTCGTCGGACCGACTGCGTCGAAGCAGGAAATCGAGAATTTCCGCGCCGCGCTGATCGCCGAACCGCATCGTTACATCGCGCAGCCGACGCTCGCGCTGTCGACCGTGCCGACAATGGCGGATGGCGGCCTCAGTCCGCGCCACGTCGATTTCCGGCCGTTCGTGCTGACCGGGTCGAAGGGCGTGAAGGTGGTTCCCGGCGGGCTGACCCGCGTGGCGCTGAAAGAAGGATCGCTGGTGGTCAACTCCAGCCAGGGCGGGGGCACGAAGGACAGTTTCGTGCTGATGGCCGATCAGACGCAACGGATGAGGCCGGGTGGCATGACGCAGACGATGGGCGGCATGTCGCAGAGCCTGAGCGCGCAGACTGACGGGGCCGCCTGATGCTCTCGCGTACCGCATCGTCGCTCTATTGGCTCGGCCGCTATTTCGAGCGTGCGGATTTCATCGCGCGGCTGGTCGAGGCGACCGTCCGTCTCGACGTGCTGTCGTCGCAACCCGCGGGCGAGGCTGCGTGGGCGTCCGCGCTCGCCGTCACCGAGACGGAAGAGCCGTTCGCGACGCTCGGCGGCAATCTCAGCCAGACCGAGGTCGTGCGTTTCCTGACGCTCGATTCGAGCCACCCCGGCTCGATCGTGCGCTGCGTCGACATGGCGCGCAACAACGCCAAGGCGGTCCGCACCGCGCTGACGCGCGAGGCGTGGACCGCGATCAATCGTGCGTGGCTATTGTTCGAGAACCGGACGACGCCGCGCAGCACGACCGACCAGATGAACCTCGTCGAGGCGGTGAAGACCGAGACGCGCGGGTTCGAGGGTGCGGTGCACCGGATGCTGCGCAACCAGACGACGTGGTTCATTAGGCTTGGCCAGTCGGTCGAGCGGGCGGACAACACCGCAAGGCTGCTCGACGTCAAATATCATATCCTCCTGCCCGAGGGCGAGCGGCTCGGCGGCGCGATCGATCGCGACCAGTGGACGACGATCCTGCAGACCGTGTCCGCGGTGACCGCCTATCGCTGGCTGTATAATGACGGCTTGCGTCCCGCCGACGTGATCGACCTGTTGCTCGCACGCGCGGAGCTGCCGCGCAGCCTCGCGGCGTCGGTTGAGGAGACGGTCGACGTTCTCAACCTGCTCGCGAAACGCACGGGCAACCACGGGGAGGCGGACAGGATGGCACGGATGCGGGCAAGCCGGATGACCAAGACCCGGTCGGGGGAGGTCATTGCCTCCGGCCTGCACCAGTATCTGCAGGCCTTCATCGCCGAGAACGCGCTGCTCCACGGCGCGATCGGCCGCCAGTTCAAGTTCCAATAATGCGGCTGTCGATCGATCATCACACGATCTACCGCTTCACCCAGCCGCAGGGCCGGCTGGTGCAGATGCTCCGGCTGACTCCGGAGAACTCGCATGACCAGACGGTGGCGTCGTGGCGGATCGACGTGGATTGCGACGCGCGGTTGCGGCCCGGCCGCGACGGATTCGGTAACGCCGTGACGATGCTCTACGCCGAAGGACCCGTCGACGGGATCGAGATCACGGTGAAGGGCGAGGTGTTGACCAGTCATTCGGACGGCGTCCTGCACGGCGTCCATGAGACGTTGCCGCCGGCGCTGTTCCTCCGGGGGACCGAGGCTACCACGTACGACGCCGATATCGCTGCGTTCGCGGCCGATTCCGCGGCGGGCGCACGCGATCGGATCGGTGCGTTGCACCGGCTCAATCGCGCGCTCCACGACCGCTTCGTGTTCGATGCGGGGCGTCCGGAGCCGGGGCTGACGGCCGCGGCGGCATTTCGCAAGGACAGCGCGACGCCGCGCGACATGGCGCAGATGTTCGCGGTCGCGGCACGCTCGCTCGGCGCACCCGCACGTTACGTGTCGGGTTATCATCACAACGACGCCGCGGTCGTGCATCTGCCGACACCGCATGGCTGGGCGGAGGCCTATGTCGACGGTCTGGGCTGGGTCGGGTTCGATCCCTGCACGGGCATGTCGCCCGAGGAGCATTATGTGCGCGTGGCGATGGCGCTAGACGCTGCCGGCGCAGCACCGGTCGCCGGGTCACGTCTTGGCGAAGGTGGCGAGGAACTCGACGTCGACGTTGTCGTCCAGCGCGAGGATTGAGCGCGTAAGAGGGAGAGGCCAGCGTCCCCCTTCCTGAGGAACCGGGCGCTGGTTAGGCGACCACGCCAACGCGCGCCGGCGGCGTGACCAGATCGGCATCCTGCAAGCGCCGCCAGCCCGCTGGCCCCAGCACCTCGAGCGGCCGGTACCGGGTCTTGTATTCCATGCGCGGCGAGCCCTTCACCCAATAGCCCAGATAGACATAGGGCAGCCCGGCATCGCGCGCGCGCAGGATATGGTCGAGGATGATGAAATTGCCGAGCCCCGTCCGGCTTTCGTCGTCGGCAGCGAAGAAGCTGTAGACCATCGACAGTCCGTCCGCCTGACGATCAGTCAGGCATGCGCCGATCAATCGCCCCTGTGCGCCGTTCTCGCCCGGCTCGCGATATTCGACGATCAGCGAGTTGACCGGCGAATGCTCGATCATGTCCGCGTAATCGTCTTCGTCCATGCCGGCCATGCCGCCGCCCGGATGGCGGGTGCCGAGATAGCGCCGGAGCAGCTGGAACTGCTCGTCGGTCGCCCAGGGCTTGCACGCCGTGACCTCGATATCGCCGTGCCGCCGCAGCAGCTTGCGCTGCGTCGCGTTCGGAACGAACTCACCCGAGACGATCCGGACCGACACGCAGGCGGCGCACCCTGCGCACGACGGGCGATACGCCACGCCCTGGCTGCGGCGGAAGCCGATCCGCCCGAGCGCATCGTTCAGCTCGCCGGCATGCGGCCCCGTCAGCTCGGTGAACACCTTGCGTTCCTGCCGGCCCGGCAGATACGGGCACGGGGACGGGCTCGTGACGAAGAAGCGCGGAAAACGAAAGGGCGCAGTCACCGAAGCCGATGTCCTTCAGACAGACGCGAGAATCCGCGGATCACGCTCTATGCGCGCGTCCGGCAAAGCTGAAAAGCGGGTTTACCACGATTATGAGTTAACGGGGTAAACCGCTTTAACGGCGCCGCAATTACGCCAGTTCGACGGTCGAGGTCTCATAGCCGCTGGCGCGCAACGCACCCACCAGCCGATCGAGATGCGCGCGGTCGCGGGTCTCGCATTCGATGTCGGTGATGAGGCCCTTTGCCGGCAGCGTCGTGAAGACGCGCTGGTGGTAGATCTCGATGATGTTGACGCGTTCCTGATCGAAGATCCGCGCGACGTGGAACAGCGCGCCGGGCTTGTCCTGCAACCGGATGCGCAGCCGTGCGAGTCGCCCCGACCGCGCGAGGTCGCGCAGCAGCACGTTGGCGAGCAGGCGCGTGTCGATATTGCCGCCGCACAGCACGATGCCGACGGTCCGGCCCGCAAACCGTCCGGGATGCGACAGCAGCGCGGCAAGCCCGGCGGCGCCGGCGCCCTCGACCACGGTCTTCTCGATCTGGAGCAGCAGGCTGACCGATTCCTCCAGGCTTCGCTCGCTCACCAGCACGATCTCGTCGACCAGCTCGGCGACCATCTTCGAGGTGATCGCGCCAGGTTCCTTGACCGCGATGCCCTCCGCCAGCGTGTCGCCCGCGCACGGCATGTCGGTGCCGTTGATGCGGTTGAACATCGACGGGAACAGTTCGGCCTGCACGCCGACGATCTCGATCGGGTGGCCACCGGGCTCGCGGCTGGCGGCGTGCGCGACCGTCGACATGCCCGAGATCAGCCCGCCGCCGCCGATCGGGATGACGAGCGTGTCGATCTCCGGCACGTCCTCGAGCATCTCGACCGCCACGGTGCCCTGGCCGGCGATGACGCGCGGATCGTCGAACGGATGGACGAAGGTAAAGCCGCACTCGCCCTCGAGGATGCGGGCATGCGCATAGGCCGCGTCGAACGTCTCGCCGTGGAGCACGACGTTGGCGCCGTGGCCCTCGGTCTGCATCACCTTCACGGTCGGCGTGTTGACCGGCATCACGATCGTCGCCGGGATGCCGAGCCGGTTGGCGTGATAGGCGAGGCCCTGCGCGTGATTGCCCGCGGACGCCGCGATCACGCCCTTCGCGCAAGCCTCGGGCGACAGCTGCAACAGCGTGTTGAGCGCGCCGCGCTCCTTGTACGCCGCGGTGAACTGAAGATTCTCGAACTTCAGATACACCGTCGCGCCGGTCATCTGGCTCAGCGTCTTGCTGATCAGCGTCGGCGTGCGGACGATCGAGGCGCGGATCCGGTCGTGCGCGACACGGACGTCGTCGATCGAGACGGGGAGGGTGGGTGCCGCTACGGCAGCGTGGGTAGCCATGTCCGACCCGCTAGACCATCTGGCGCAAGGGGGGAACACCGCTTATGCGCGGGACCAATGGCAAAATCGGTTTTCGACACAGCGCGCGTACAGCATACCTTGCGGGCGACGTCGTCGGTGCGGTCCGCGCGTTCCGCGTGCGTATCGTGGGGCACGAATGCCAAGGCTTTGGTATCGGGGCGAAAGTCCCGGGAATATTGCCGGCCGACGAGTGATCATGCGTGGAGAGTGGCGAAGTGATGCGTTTTCTTGTGTCTGCGGCGGTCGTCGCGCTCGCCACGTCCCCGGCCATGGCCGACGGTATCGTCGATAACGTCAACGGTATCACGGTCGCGGACGGCGGCCGGGTGATCCATTTCAAGGCGATCCTGATCGACAAGGACGGCCGGGTCACGCGACTCGTTCCCCCGGGCGAGGAGGCGCCGAAGCTGAGCCGCAAGGAATTGAAGAAGAACGCGGGCAAGCCGCTCTACGACTGGCGGATCGACATGGGCGGGAAGACCGTGCTGCCCGGCTTCGTCGATGCGCACGGGCATGTGATCGAGATGGGCTTCGGCGCGCTGTCGCTCGACCTGTCGATGACCAAGTCGCTCGACGAGGCCAAGTCGCGCATCGCCGCGTACATTGCCGGCAATCCCGATCGCAAATGGGTGATCGGGCGCGGCTGGAACCAGGAGGCGTGGGGGCTGGGTCGTTTCCCGACCGCGGCGGATCTCGATTCGGTCTCGGGCGGGCATCCGATCTGGCTGTCGCGCGCCGATGGGCATGCCGGCTGGGCGAACCGCGAGGCGATGCGCGAGGCCGGGGTCACCGCGTCGACCGTCTCTCCCGCGGGCGGGCGCATCGAGAAGACCGGCGGCGCGCCCGCGGGCGTGTTCGTCGATGGCGCGCAGGCGTTGATCGAGAAGGTCGTGCCGCAGCCGCTGCCCAAGGAGCGCGATGCCGCGTTCCTCACCGCGCAGAGCATCCTGCTGCGCTACGGCGTCACCGCGGTGGCCGATATGGGCACGACGCTCGACGACTGGCTCACCTATCGGCGGATGGCGGATATCGGCGGGCTTCGCGTCCGCATCATGAGCTATGCGATGGGCGTCGAGACCGCGAGCCGGATCGGCGGCAAGGGGCCGACGCCCTGGCTGTATAACGATCGCCTGCGAATGGGGGGCGTGAAGCTCTATGCCGACGGTGCGCTGGGGTCGCGTGGCGCGTGGTTGCTCAAGCCCTATGCCGACGCGCCCGGGCAGTCCGGCCTCGGCTTCCTCACCGACGACCAGCTCCAGAACCAGATGAGCCGGGCGGCGATGGACGGCTATCAGGTCGCGGTCCACGCGATCGGCGACAAGGCCAACCAGATGGTGCTCGACGCGATCCAGGTGGAGAGCGAAACCTATACCGGCGATCGACGCTGGCGGATCGAGCATGCGCAGGTGGTCGATCCGACCGACCTGCCGCGATTCGGCAAGTTCGGCACGATCGCCTCGATGCAGCCGACTCACGCGACCAGCGACCGGACGATGGCGGAGGCCAGGCTCGGACCGAACCGGCTGGCGGGCGCCTATGCGTGGAAATCGATGCTGACCAATGGCGCCAAGCTCGCCTTCGGCACCGACTTCCCGGTCGAGAAGCCCGATCCGTTCGCGACCTGGGCCGCGGCGTTCACACGTGCGGATGCCGATGGCCAGCCACAGGGCGGGTGGCAGCCGCAGGAAATAGTCACGCGCGAGCAGGCGTGGTGGGCGATGACGGGGGCTGCGGCCTATGCCGGGTTTGCCGAGAAGCAGTTCGGTGCGCTTGCCCCCGGCCAGCGCGCGGATTTCATCATCGTCGACCGCGATCCGACGACCGCCTCGCCGACCGACCTGCGCGCCACCGTGGTGCAGGAAACGTGGATCGGCGGCGAAAAGGTGTGGACTCGTAAGTAACCGCCGTTGCGCGGGAGGTTACTGGCGCATCCGGATCAGCCCCTCCTGCGCGACGCTGGCGACGAGGCGGCCATCTCTCGCGTAGATCTTGCCGCGGTTGAAGCCGCGCGCATGGCCCGACCACGGGCTATCGCAGGCGTAGAGCAGCCAGTCGTCGGCGCGGAAATCCTCGTGCAGCCACAGCGAATGGTCGAGGCTAGCGGTCTGCAGCCCCGGCGTGATCCAGTTCTTGCCGTGCGGGAGCAGCGCGGTGCCGAGCAGCGCCATGTCGGAGGCGTATGCCAGGATCGCGCGGTGCATCGCCGGATCGTCGCCGATCGGCGCGCAGAGCCGGAACCAGTTGGCGTAGTGCGGCTCCTGCGGCGCGGGATCGATCCAGCTTCGCGGGTTGACCGGACGGACCTCGATCGGCCGCCAGCGCAGCATGTGCGCGCGAAACTTCTCGGGGATGTCGTCGATAGTCTCGAGCCGCAGGTCGCGGTCGGAGCGCAAGGTCTCGGGCGCGGGCACGTCGGGCATCGCGTGCTGGTGGTGGAGGCCCTCTTCGGGCATCTGGAACGATGCCGCCATGTTGAGGATGGGCTGCCCCTTCTGCATCGCGATCACGCGCCGGGTCGCGAAGCTGCGGCCCTCGAAATCGCGGACGACGCGGAAGACGATCGGATAGTCCTCGTTGCCCGGCCGCATGAAATAGGCGTGCAGCGAGTGGGCGGCCTTGGGGCCTTCGGTCGAGCGTTGCGCCGCCTGGAGGGCTTGCGCGATGACCTGCCCGCCGAAGACTCGCCCGACGCCGCCGGGCTGCCGCTCGCCGACATAGAGATCGGTGTCGACCTCCTCGATCTCGAGCAGGTCGACGAGACCCTGGGCGAGCGCTTCGGGTGTTACTTCGGCAGTTTCGGCAGGCATCTGACCTCCTTGTTCACCCGCGAAGGCGAGCGCTGGGTTGCGCATGCCCCGCATGCGCAAGGATCGTCCGGCGGACGATCCAACCCAGCGCTCCCAGTCTGGGCCCCCGCCTTCGCGGGGGTACAGCTTTGGGTCAATAGCCGGCGGCGATCGCCAGTCGATCGGCGTGGAAGTTGGCATCCCCGAACATCTCGGCGAGCACCCGCGCGCGCTTCATGTAAAAGCCGATATCATATTCGTCGGTCATGCCGATCCCGCCGTGCATCTGCACGCCTTCCTGGACGCTGAGCGTGGTCGCCAGCGCGGTCATCGCCTTGGTCACCGACACCGCCTCGTCCGCGCGGTCGCTGCCCTGGTCGAGCAGTTGCTGCGCCTTGAGGACGGCGGCGCGCGCGACCTCCATCTCCGAATAGAGATGCGCGGCACGGTGCTGGAGCGCCTGGAAGCTGCCGATGAGCGTCCCGAACTGCTTGCGCTGTTTCATGTAGCCGACCGTCATGTCCATCGCCCCGCCGCCGACGCCGAGCAGTTCGGCCGACGCGCCGGTACGTCCTGCGCGGAGCAGGCGATCGAGCGGCGTGCGGCCGGCATCGACTTCACCGATTACCGCATCCGCGTCGACCTCGACGCTGTCGAACTCTAGGCGCGCGGCGAGGCTGGCGTCGGCGAGGCGCTCGGCATGTGCGGAAAGCCCGGCGGCGTCCTTCGGCACCGCGAACAAGGTGATGCCGTCCGCGTCGTCGTCCGATCCCGCGGTGCGTGCAGCGACGATGATCAGGTCGGCAGTATGGCCGTGCGTGACGAACCTTTTCTCGCCGGTCAGCCGGAACCCGTTGCCCGACCGTTCGGCCTTCATCGCGACGGTATCGCGGTGCTTGGCGCGCTCGTCGATCGCGAGCGCGGCGACGGTCTCGCCGGCTATGATCCCGGGGAACCAGCGTTCGGCCTGGCCCGTGCCCTTGAGCGCCTCGACCGCCGCGACTGCGGTGGACAGGAACGGGGAGGGGGACAGGTTGCGCCCGATCTCCTCCAGCACCACGCCCGCCTCGACATGGCCAAGGCCCAAGCCACCCTGATCCTCGCCGATCAGGATGCCGGTAAAGCCCATCTCCGCGAACTGCTTCCACAGATCGCGCGAGAAGCCGGTCGTGTCGTCGGCGTCGCGCAAAGCCCGCATATGGCTGACCGGCGCATGCTCCGCGACGAAATCGCGAATGGTGTCCTGCAGGGCGGTCTGGTCGTCATCTAGGTAGAGTGGCATTTTGGTGCTCCGACGCCCGGGAAACCTCCGTCACCCCAGCGGAAGCTGGGGTATCGTGCGGCAGGGGGGGCGGTTCGTTACGGGGAGACCCCAGCTTCCGCTGGGGTGACGTGCTTTGGTCAGGTGATCGGTCTGTCAGGCCGGCAGTTCCAGGATCCGCTTGGCTATGATGTTGAGCTGGATCTCGCTCGTTCCGCCCTCGATCGAGTTCGCCTTGGTCCGCAGCCACGACCGGGGAATAGCCCCGCCGCGCGACCGGTCGCTGTCCCATTCGAGCGCATCCGAACCGCCCGCCGCCATCATCAGCTCGTACCGCGACTTGTTCAGCTCGGTGCCGTAATATTTCATCATGCTCGGCTGCGCGGGGTGCGCCTTGCCTGCCTTGAGTTCGTCGATGAACCGCTCGGACATCGCCCCGAACGCCTTGGCGCGCACCTCGAACAGCGCGATCGACGCGCGCAGCAACGGATCGGCGAGCCGGCCGTCATGCCCGAGCCCGACGGTGGCGATCGCACCGTCGATCAGCGGATTGCCGCCGCTCGACGCGAGCCCCATGCCGGAGATCATCTCGCGCTCATGCCCGAGCAGATATTTCGCGACGTCCCAGCCCTTGTTCTCCTCGTAGACCCGGTTGATCTTGGGCACCGCGACATTGTCGAAGAACGTCTCGCAGAAGGGGGAATTGCCGCTGATGAGCAGGATCGGTTTGGTCGAGACGCCGGGCGAGGCCATGTCGAACAGTACGAAGCTGATGCCGCCCTGCTTGCTCGTCTTGTCGGTGCGGACGAGGCAGAAGATCCAGTCGGCCTTGTCGGCGTAGGAGGTCCAGACCTTCTGGCCGTTGACGAGATAATGGTCGCCCTTGTCCTCGGCCGACGTCGCGAGACCGGCGAGGTCCGAGCCCGCATTCGGCTCGGAATAGCCCTGGCACCAGCGGATCTCGCCGCGCGCGATCTTCGTCAGGTGATCGAGCTTCTGCTCCTCGGTGCCGTATTTCAGCAGCGCCGGTCCGAGCATCGAGATACCGAACGAGTTGAGCGGGTTGCGCGCCTTGATTGCCGCCATCTCTTCGCGCAAAATCTTGGTCTCGGCCGGCGACAGCCCGCCGCCGCCGTAAGCCTTGGGCCAGTCGGGCACGGTCCAGCCCTTGGCGGCCATCCTGTCGAGCCACTCCTTTTGCGCAGGCGACGATGGCTTGAACTGGCGTCCGCCCCAGCAGACATCGTCCTCCGAGCGCACGGGCTTGCGCATCTCGGGCGGGCAGTTTTCCGCGAGCCAGGCGCGGGTTTCGGACCGGAAAGTGTCGAGGTCGGACATCGGATCAGCTCCTGCTTGATCGGTGGGCGAGCGCGGCGACGGCGATCGCGTCGTGGTCGCGGTAACGGTTGGCGATGACCTGCACGCCGATCGGCAGGCCGCGCGGGTCGGTCCCGACGGGCACGCTGGTCGCGGGCAGATTGGGGAAGGTGGCGAGACCCGCCCAGGCGAACTGGACGCCGAACGGGGTGTCGTCGCCGTCGATCGACAGCGTGCGGCGCGCGACGTTGCGCTCGGCGATGTGCGCGAAGGCGTTCACGCCGCTGGCGGGCGCGATCACCGCGTCGACCTGCTCGAACAGCGCGCTCCAGGCGCGTTGCAGCCGAGCCTGCGAGTCGAGCAGGTCGAACCAGTGGGACAGCGTTGCGACCTTGCCGTCACGCGCCGGGCCGCCGCGCGTCATCGCGATGCCGAGCAGCCGCATGTAATCCGCATGTTGCGCCGCCAGGTCGATCGGCGGCGCGGCGCGCGACACGATTGCGCCCGCGCGGCCCAGCACCTCCCCGACATGCTCGATCGCCGACACGATCGACGAATCCACGCGCGCCGCGGGATGCGCGGTCAGCAGCAGGATCCGCGGCCGGGCGAGGTCGATGCTCGGGCGGGGCAGCGGGAGGTCGGCAAGGATGTCGAGCGCGACGGCCAGATCCTCGGGATCGCGCGCGAGCGGGCCGATCACGCCCAGGACGGCGCTTGCCCCGTCGGTGCCGGGAACGCGGTGGCCGATGTCGGACAGTACGCCGTAGGTCGGCTTGTGCCCCCAGACGCCGCAGAAAGCCGCTGGCACGCGGATCGAGCCGCCGATGTCGGAGCCGAGCTCAAGCGGTACCATGCCCGAGGCGAGCGCCGCCGCGCCGCCGCCCGACGATCCGCCGGGGGTGAGCGCGGTATCGAGCGGATGGTTGGTGCGGCCATAGATCGGATTGTCGGCCTGCCAGTCGCTCAACCGGACGGGGATGTTGGTCTTGCCCAGGATCACCGCGCCCGCCGCTTTCAGCCGGGTGACGGCCACCGCATCCTGGTCGACGATGTTGTCGCGGTGGATCGCGACGCCCCAACTGGTCGGCAGGCCGGCGACGTCGAACGATTCCTTCACGGTCATCGGCACGCCGAACAGCGGACGTTCGTGAGGACCTTCCGCGTCGAGCGCGCGTGCGGCCGCCCGTGCCCGGGCGAAATCGCGGACGACGACGGCGTTGATCGCACCGTCGCGCGCCTCGATCCGCGCGATCGCCGCCTCGCACTCGGCGAGCGCGGTCGTCTCGCCCGCACGGATCGCCGCCGCGGTCTGGAGCGCGGTGCGTTCCATCAGCGTGCGTTCGCCCGGGAGGTGCCGCCGCACGCGATCACTTCAGGCGACCGCCCGATTCCGCAGCATCTTTCAGCGACTTCGCCACCGGGAAGCCGTATTTCTCCAGCCCCGCGACGACCTTCGCCAGGCCCTCGGACTGTGCCCAGAACATCGGGCCGCCGCGATAGACCGGCCAGCCATAGCCGTAGATCCAGACCACATCGACGTCGGACGCGCGCTGGGCCTTGCCCTCTTCGAGGATCAGCGCGCCTTCGTTGACCATCGTGTAGAGCGTGCGAACGACGATCTCCTCGTCGCTGATCGCGCGCGGGGTGACGCCCGACTTGGCGCGGAAATCGTCGATGATCTCGGCCACGCGGGGGCTGTTCGACGGCGTGCGCTTTTCGTCGTAATCGTAGAAGCCGGCCTTGGTCTTCTGGCCCCAGCGGTTTTCGGCCGCCAGCGCGTCGCGAATGTTCTCGATCCGGCTCGGGTCGCGGTGCCAGCCGATGTCGACGCCCGCGAGATCGCTCATCTGGAACGGACCCATCGGCATGCCGAACGCGACATGGACCTTGTCGATCTGCTCGGGACTCGCGCCTTCGAGCAACAGCTTGGTCGCCTCGACCTGGCGCGGCATCAGCATGCGGTTGCCGATGAAGCCGTAGGTGACGCCGGCCACGACCGCGACCTTCTTGATCTTCTTGGCGAGCGCCATGACGGTCGCGAGCACGTCGTCCGCGGTCTTGTCGCCACGGACCACTTCGAGCAATTTCATCACGTTGGCGGGCGAGAAGAAGTGCATCCCGACGACGTCCTCGGGACGCTTCGTGCAGGCCGCGATCTCGTCGATGTTGAGGTACGAGGTGTTCGAGGCGAGGATCGCGCCGGGCTTGGCGATCGCGTCGAGACGCGTGAAGATGTCCTTCTTCACCTCCATCGTCTCGTAGACCGCCTCGATGATCAGGTCGCATTCGGCGAGATCGGCGAAGTCGAGCGTCGGCTTCAGCGCGCCCATCGCCTGCTCGACCTGTTCGGGCTTTATCCGGCCCTTGGCGGCGGTCGCCTCGTAATTCTTGCGGACGACGCCGGTGCCGCGGTCGAGCGCGTCCTGCTGCATCTCGACGATCGTGACCGGGATGCCGGCCGACAGGAAGTTCATCGAGATGCCGCCGCCCATCGTGCCCGCGCCGATCACGCCGACACGCTTGATCTCGCGCAGTTTGGTGTCGGCGGGGACGTCGTCGATCTTGGCGGCCTGGCGCTCGGCGAAGAAGATGTGGCGTTGCGCGGCGGACTGGACGCCCATCATGAGCGCCATGAACTGTTCGCGTTCGAACGCGATACCCTCGGCGAAGCTGGAGCCGTCGGCGGCTTTCTCGACGCAGGCGATGTTGGCGGCGGGCGCGTCGAAGTTGCGGAAGCGGCGCGCGTTCTCCGTCTTGAACGCGGCGACCGCGTCGGGATCGGCCTGCGCGGTCTTTTCGGACGCGCGGGGCAGGGGGCGCTTGGTTGCGATCTCGCGCGCGAAGGCGATGGCGTCGGCCTCAAGCGAGTCCTCGCCGACGATCTTGTCGATCAGCCCGGCGTCGAGCGCCTTCTTCGCCGAGATCGGATCGCCCTTCGCGGTCATTTCGAGCGCGAGCTTCACGCCGGCGATGCGCGGGATACGCTGCGTGCCGCCGGCGCCGGGGAGCAGGCCGAGCTTCACCTCGGGCGTGCCGATCTTCGCCGAGGGGACGGCGACGCGGTAATGGCAGCCGAGCGTGACCTCGCACCCGCCGCCCAGCGCGGTGCCGTGGATCGCGGCGACGACCGGCTTCGACGAGGCCTCGATCATGTCGACGACGGTGGGCAGGCCGGGCTCGACCATTTCCTTGCCGAACTCGGTGATGTCGGCGCCGGCGAAGAAGGTGCGGCCGTCGCAGCGGATGACCATCGCGGTGATGCTGTCGTCGGCGACGCCTTCCTTGATCGCGGCTTCGAGGCCCTGGCGGACCGCGGCGCCGAGCGCGTTGACCGGCGGGTTGTTCGAGATGATCACGAGGACGTCGTCATGGCGTTCGGTGCGGATCGGGCTGGTCATATACTCTCCTGCGGTTTGAACGTCATGCCAGCGAAAGCTGGTATCTCCTCGTAAGGGGGAGACCCCAGCGTTCGCTGGGGTGACGGAATATTTCGACGTCGGTGGATCAGGTCATCGCGGCGTAGATCATCGTCTTCAGCTCGCGGCGGATCGGATAGAGGCTGCTGGGCGACAGCTGCGTCATGAACACCATCGAGACGCGCTCGACCGGGTCGACGAAGAACGCGGTCGAGAACATCCCGCCCCAGTAATATTCGCCCTGCGACCCCGGCACCATCGTCCTGGCGACGTCGTCGGTGATCGCGAAGCCGAGGCCGAAGCCGGTGCCCGCGTTCGACGCCTCGCTGAACAGCGACTTCGACATCGTGGCGAGATCGGATTTTCCGGGCAGGTGGTTCTGCGTCATCAGGGCGAGCGTCTTGCGCCCGAGGATGCGCGCGCCGTCGAGTTCGCCGCCGTTCAGCAGCATCGTGTTGAACCGGTGATAATCGAGCGCGGTCGAGACGAGTCCGCCGCCGCCCGAGACGAGCTTCGGCATCCGGCTCCATGCGCTGTCCGCGCCGCGATCGTACATCACGCGGCCCTTGCCGGGGATGAGCGTGTAGCAATCGGTGAGGCGGTCGATCTTGCCCTTGGGGACCTGGAAGAACGTGTCCTTCATCTTGAGCGGGGCGAAGATGCGCGTCTTGAAGAACTGGTCGAGCGGCAGCCCCGACACGCGCTGGACGACCGCGCCGAGCACGTCGGTCGCGACCGAATAATTCCACGCGGTACCCGGCGAGAATTCGAGCGGGATCTGCGCCAGCGCGGTGACGAAGCCGTCGAGATCATGGCCGCCGTGCCAATTCTCGATCTTGCCCTCGCGGTAAGCGGCGTCGATGTTCGAGCGATTCTGAAAGCTGTAGGTGAGCCCCGCGGTGTGGCGGAGGAGGTCGATCATCCGCATCGGTTCGGCGGTCGGCTTGGTCACGAACGGCACGCCGCCGCCACCGCCGTTATAGACGCCGATATCCTTGAATTCGGGCAGGACGTGATGGACCGGCGTGTCGACCGCGACGAGACCCTGCTCGACCAGCATCATGAACGCGACCGAGGTGATCGGCTTGGTCATCGACGCGATCCGGAACAGCGATCCCTCGTCGACCGTCTTGCCGCCTTCGCGGGTGGCGCCGGCATGCGAGAAGTGCACCACCTCGCCGTCGCGCGCGATCAGCAACTGCGCATTGGGGAGCTTGCCCGAATCGAGATAGCGGGTCTGGAGCAGCGCATCGATCGCGGCCAGACGGCTCGCGTCGAAGCCATGTGCCGAGGGCTTGGCGATTTTCATGATTCGATCGTCCCCGTCACGGCCCGCTCCATACCCCTAGTTCGAACTTAATGCCTCTATTGCCTTGAGCGAAGCAGGAATCAACTATAACCTGTCTTCGAACAGGCGATAAGCCAAACCCGAAATTCAACTCTGGAGTCAACCGGTCTTGGCAAGCGAACCGATCATCGCATCCGATCCCTCCTGGCCGGCGATGTCGCTCGCCGATGCCGAACGACTGCTGACCGCACCCGGCGCGAAGTTCGAGATGGCGACACTGGCGATCGACGGCGTCGAGACGCGGATCTGGAAGAACGCGCCGCCGTCTCTGCGCTGGCTCGCCGAGGCGGCGCGCGCGCATGGCGAGCGGGTGTTCACGGCCTATGAGGACGAGCGCGTCACGTACGAGGCGAATTTTCGCGCGATCGCGGTGCTGGCGCACCGGTTGCGCGACATGGGGATCGGCGCTGGCGACCGCGTGGCGCTGGCGATGCGCAATCTGCCCGAATGGCCGGTGGCGTTCTTCGCCGGCGCGAGCATCGGTGCGATCATGGTGCCGCTCAACGCGTGGTGGACCGGCGCGGAGATGGAATACGGCCTCGCCGATTCGGGTGCGCGCGTGCTCATTACAGACGACGAGCGGCATCATCGGCTGGAGGCGGCATACGCGACGCTGCCCGCGCTGGAGCATGTGTTCGTCGCGCGGGCGACGGAGCCGCTGACGGGGATCGTCACGCGGCTGGAGGACGTGATCGGGACGCCGCACGACTGGGCGGCGTTGCCCGACATCGGCCTGCCCGAGGCGACGATCGCGCCCGACGACGATGCGACGATCTTCTACACCAGTGGCACCACCGGCGCGCCCAAGGGCGCGCTGGGGACGCACCGCAACATGATGTCGAACATCCTGTCGGGCGGCTATTCGTCGGCGCGCTCGTTCCTGCGGCGTGGCGAGGCGCCGCCGGAGCCGACGCCGCGCGTGACGCTGACGGTGATCCCGCTGTTCCACGTCACCGCGTGCTCCGCGGGGATGATGGGGGTGATCGCGACGGGCAGCACGATGATCTTCATGCGCAAATGGGACACGATCCGCGCGATGGAGATCATCGAGCGCGAAAAGGTCAACATCACTGGCGGCGTACCGACGATCGCGTGGCAGCTGCTCGAACATCCCGATCGCGACAAATACGACCTCTCGTCGCTCGAATCGATCGCCTATGGCGGTGCGCCCGCGGCGCCTGAGCTGGTGAAGCGGATCCATGCCGAGTTCGGCGCGATGCCCGGCAACGGCTGGGGCATGACCGAGACGATGGCGACCGTCACGCATCACGGCGCCGAGGAGTATCTCAACCGGCCGGACAGTGCCGGACCGCCGGTCGCGGTCGCCGATCTCAAGATCGTCGCGGACGACGGCGTGACCGAAATGCCGGTGGGCGAGGTCGGCGAACTCTGGGCGCGCGGGCCGATGATCGTGAAGGGATATTGGAACAAGCCCGAGGCCACCGCGGCGACGTTCGTCGACGGCTGGGTGCGCACCGGCGATCTCGCGCGGCTCGACGAGGAGGGGTTCTGCTACATCGTCGACCGCGCCAAGGACATGATCATCCGCGGCGGCGAGAACATCTATTCGAGCGAGGTCGAGAACGTCCTGTACGCACATCCGGCGGTGACCGACGCGGCGCTGATCGGCATCCCGCACCGGATCCTGGGTGAGGAGCCCGCGGCGGTGGTGCACCTCGCGCCCGGCGCGGTGACGACCGAGGCGGAGTTGCAGGGCTGGGTGCGGCAGCATCTGGCGGCGTTCAAGACGCCGGTCGCGGTGCGGTTCGTGCACGAGACGCTGCCGAGGAACGCGAACGGCAAGATCCTCAAGAAGGACCTGCAGGGGCTGTTCGCGGATCGGGTAGCGTGACGGTTTAGACCTCGGCGATCACTACTTCCGCGTCATCCTGACGAAAGCCAGGATCCAGGGTACCGTAGGGCATCCTTTGCGGCTCTGGATCCTGACGTTCGGCAGGATGACGAGGGCGAAATAGATTATGCGTGCGGCTCTCGTCCGGCTTGAATGCCGACCGCGATTACGGGATGGGGTGGCAAAGGAATTGCCATGACGGACGAGGGACTTCGCCAGGAACCAAGCCAGCCGCTGGGCGGGGGCGGCGCCGTTGCGGAAGGTCCGCCGGCCGAAAGTGCGTTCGGACTACCGATCGCGGTCGGCGTCGAGGATGCGATGCGAATCGCGCAGCGGCGCGATCGCCTGCTCGCGGCGCTGACGCTGACCGCCGGTGTCGGCCTCATCCTCGCCATGCCGTTCGCGTTGAAGGCAGGGGCGGAATTCTTCCTGCCGCTCACGATCGCGCTCGTGATCTCGGTCGCGCTCGTTCCAGTGCTCGAATGGCTCGAGCGGCGTCACGTGCCGTCGCCGCTGGCCGCGATCCTGTGCATCCTCGTCTTCCTGATCGCCGCGAACATCGCGATCGCGGCGATTCTCGTGCCCGCGACCGATTTCTTCCGGCTGCTGCCGACCCGACTCGACCGGATCCAGAGCAACCTCGCGCCGCTGCTCGACCTGTATTCGAGCCTCGAGAAATATGTGAACAAGACGCTGCGCCAGGTCGCGTCGACGCCGATCAAGCAGCCGGCGACCGCCGGGGTGGCCGCGCCGGGCTCGATCCTCGAACTCGCCGCGACGTCCGCGCCTGCGGTCATCGTGCAGTTCCTGTTCGGCGTCCTGATCGTGTTCTTCTTCCTGTCCGGCTGGACGCGGATGCGGCGCCAGACGATCACCGGGCGCACCAGCTTCGACGGCGCGATGGCGACCGCGCGCGTGATCCAGGACATCGTCGACGACGTGTCCGCCTATCTCGGCACGATTACCGTCATCAACATCCTGCTCGGGATCGTCACCGGCACCGCGCTGTGGTTCATCGGCATGCCCTATCCCGCGATGTGGGGCGGGATCGTCGCGCTGCTCAACTACATCCCGTATTTCGGGCCGGTGATCGGCGCGTTCCTGCTCGCGCTCGGCGGGTTGATGACGTTTTCGGACATCTGGATGGCGTTGCTGCCGCCCGCGCTGATGTACGGGCTGCACCTGGTCGAGGCGAACGCGATCACGCCGTTCGTCGTCGGGCACCGGCTGACGATCAGCCCGCTGCTGATCCTGATCTCGCTGAGCTTCTGGGGATGGGTGTGGGGCACGTCGGGCGCGCTGCTGGCGGTCCCGCTGCTCATCATCCTCCAGACGGTCATCAAGGCGGCGGGGAAGCCCGATATCGCCGGGTTCCTGTTCGAGCACGGGACGCTCGTGCAGCCCAAGGCCGGGCGAAATCGTCGTCGCGGCGACCCGCCCGAGGCACAACGTGAAACAGGTGGTTGAAATGGGGGTTGACGGTATCCGAACCCTCGCCTAGTTGCCGCCTCCACGCTGTTTCAGCGGGTGTAGCTCAGTTGGTTAGAGCGCCGGCCTGTCACGCCGGAGGTCGCGGGTTCGAGTCCCGTCACTCGCGCCATCGTTTCGATGGTTCGAGAAAGTGTTGAGGTTTTGACGAGCCTGCCGCAGGGTCCCTCGGGATGCCGTGGTTCGTCATTGGGAATGCGGGTGTAGCTCAGTTGGTTAGAGCGCCGGCCTGTCACGCCGGAGGTCGCGGGTTCGAGTCCCGTCACTCGCGCCACCCCTGATGGGTGGCCGAGACCCTTCCAGATTTCGGATGCTGCGAGCATTCCTCCCACATACCGTTCGTGCTGAGTAGAGACCGAGTAGCTCCGTTAGGATCGTATCGAGGGCTCGTATCGAAGCATGGTCATCGCGCGCCAACCCGTCCTTCGATACGCCCTCTCGATACGCCGCCTTCGGCGGCTACTCGATGGCTACTCAGGACGAACGGAAGAGGGGCGGGCGGGGTCCCTGGCTACCGCCCGATCTCCATCCACCGCAGCACAGGCTTCAACGGCGCGATCCAGATCAGCCCGGTGAAGACGTAGAAGACGAGCTGCGCCAGCCAGTGCCAGCTGCCGACGATGGTCGACAGGCTCACGATCGCCACGCACCACACCAGGATCAGGAGCAGGATGCCGAGCATCCCTACGGGTTTGCGCCAGGTGGGCGTCATAGCGTGATCCATTCGAGTTCGGTGGCGATGGCGTGGAGCGGGACGTCCCACGGGTCTGGCGTCAGGCTGTCGACCTGCTGGACCGCCAGCGCAATGCCGACGCGCCACGCATCGGGGTGTGCGAGGAAGGCGCGGTCGTAATAGCCGGCACCCTGGCCGATTCGGTTGCCGCTGCGATCGAAGCCGACGAGCGGGGTCAGGATGATGTCCGGCGCGAGCTCAGCGGCGTCCTCGGCAGGCTGGTGCAGGCCGAACGGGCCGGTGATCAGCGCAGCCTCGGTTTCCCACGACAAAAACCGCATCGGCAGCGACCGGCGCACCACATGCGGCAGCGCGATGACGCAGCCCGCATCGACCGCGGCACGCGCGAACGGCGACGGATCGGCCTCACCGCCGAATGGGACATAGGAAGCGACGGTCATGCCCGGCTTCAGTCGCGCCAGGAACGCCGACGGCACGGGGATAGCGACTGGCGCGCACGCGTCTCGCGCGGCGCGCAGCGAGGCTCTGAGCACGCTCTTGTCGGTCATACGCGCGAGCCAATGAAACAGGGTGGTGTGGCGGGCCCACCATGGCCGTGTGCCGGGTTATCCACTGACGCACGGTACGTCAGGTGGGGACCATGTGCTTCGGACCAGGATCCTAACAGGGACAGCCCCCTATGGATGATGAATAGCCTCAGGGATAATAAAGGCTCGTACCGGGCAGAACCCGCCAAGGCCAATCTAGGCGCTCGGCGGGCTTAGCTCAAGGGCCTCGGCAAGGTCTTCGAGACGATCGGCGATCCGCGTCAGTGCGATCTCGCTGACCGCCGAGCCTTCGGGCGGGCGATGCGCGGCTTCGTCGAGGTCGTCGGCGAGCATCAGTGCGACGAACAACATCGCGCGTTCGGCGCTTAGGCCGCCCGCGGCACGGTCCGCGATCGGCCAGCGTTCGGCGAGCATCGCGCCGAGCAACCGGACGCGCGATTCCTCGCCATCGCGGCAGGCGACGGCATGCGGGCGGCCGCCGATATCGAGCATGACTTGTGCCATTAGTTCGGGCTCCCGCGCGTGATGACGTCGTCGAGCGCCGCGACCGCTTCGGCCATCCGCGCCTTGAGCGCCGCATGGCGCTTGGCGAGTGCGTCGCCGCTGCGCGTGCGGGCGTTGATCGCGGCTTCGATCCGGATGATCGCGGCGTCGATCCGGTCGACCGCCGCCGTATCCGCTATAGTCTCTTGAGTCGTTTCCGGCGTCGGGGCGGACGCCCGATCCGATGGTGTGTCTGGAGTATCTGGCATGCAGTCGAGATAGCATGGCCGGGGTGTGCGACAAGCCGCTTTCGCGGCGCCGATCCGCGATCCACGGTGTTGACAGGGCGCCCCACCGCCCCGCAAAGGCAGCGCGCCCGGAACGGACTCACGGGCGCTAGCGGAGATACAGCAATGACGGTCAAGGTTGCGATCAACGGTTTCGGGCGCATCGGCCGTCTCGTCGCCCGCGCGGTACTCGAACAGTCGAACGGCGCACTCGAACTCGTCGCGATCAACGATCTCGGCGATGCCAAGTCGAACGCCTGGCTGTTCAAGCGCGACAGCGTCCATGGCAAATATCCCGGCGACGTCTCGGCCGAGGGCAACGAGCTGGTCGTCGACGGCAAGCGCATCCGCGTCACCGCCGAGCGCGATCCCGCCAATCTGCCGCACGCCGAGCTGGGCGTCGACATCGTCCTCGAATGCACCGGCTTTTTCACCGACAAGGCGAGCTGCCAGAAGCATCTCGATGCGGGCGCGAAGAAGGTGCTGATCTCGGCACCGGGCAAGAATGTCGACCTGACCGTCGTGTACGGCGTCAACCACGACAAGCTGACCGCCGAGCACACGATCGTCTCGAACGCGTCGTGCACCACCAACTGCCTCGCGCCCGTCGCCAAGGTGCTGAACGATGCGATCGGCATCGAGCGCGGCCTGATGACGACCGTCCACGCCTACACCAACGACCAGAAGATCCTCGACCAGATCCACCCGGACCTGCGTCGCGCGCGTGCCGCGGCGATGTCGATGATCCCGACCACCACCGGTGCTGCGCGCGCCGTCGCCGAAGTGCTGCCCGAACTGAAGGGCAAGCTCGACGGCTCGGCGATCCGCGTCCCCGTGCCGGACGTCTCGCTGATCGACCTGACCTTCACCCCGTCGCGCGACACGACGCGCGAAGAGGTGAACGCGGTGCTCAAGGCGGCATCCGAGAGCGGCCCGCTGGTCGGCGTGCTCGACTGGTCGGACGAGCCGCTCGTCTCGATCGATCTCCAGCATACCCCGGCGTCGTCGACGATCGACAGCCTGGAGACCGCGGTGATCGACGGCAAGCTCGTCCGTGTCGTCAGCTGGTACGATAACGAATGGGGCTTCTCGAACCGCATGGTCGACACCGCCACCGCGATGGCGAAGTTCATCTAAGGCGTACGGACGCTGCGCTCTATTCCCTTAGTCCGTCATCCCAGCGAAAGCTGGGATCTCCCCGTTCGGGCCGAGGCGCCCGCCAACAGGGATACCCCAGCTTTCGCTGGGGTGACGGCATTGGGGTCGGGTATGCGTGTCCATTGGGCGGCGGATCATGGTTGAAGCAGTGACGGGCACGATCGCCGGCATCGCGCGGCACGCCCGCGCGAAAGCCCCGATGGAGGTCATCGACACGGTCGAGATCACCATCGAAGCCGGCCTGCACGGTGACTTTCGCGGCTATGTAAGGCCCGGCGGCAAGGGCCGGCGTCAGGTCACGCTGCTCGAACGCGCCGACTGGGACGCCGCGATGGCCGAGGTCGGGCAAGATATCCCCTGGTACGAACGCCGCGCGAACCTGCTCGTCGACGGCTTCGACATACCCCAGATACCCGGCACGCAGCTCCGCATCGGCGCGGACGTCGTGCTGGAGGTGACGCGCCACACCGATCCGTGCGAGCGGATGGAAGCCCTGGCGCCAGGATTGTTCGCCGCGCTCACGCCCAATTGGCGGGGCGGGGCCTGTACCCGCGTTTTGATGGGCGGCAGAATCGCCGTCGGTGATGAGATCAGGATCGAAGAACCATGAGCAAGCCATTCAAGACGCTCGACGATATGGGCGAAATCCAGGGCAAGCGCGTGCTCGTCCGCGAAGACCTCAACGTGCCGATGGCAGAGGGCCGCGTCACCGACGACACCCGCCTGCGCGCGACCGTCGCAACCGTCGGTGAACTCGCGGACAAGGGCGCGATCGTCCTCGTCCTCGCGCATTTCGGCCGTCCCAAGGGCAAGCCGAGCCCCGACTTCTCGCTGTCGCAGGTCGTGAAGCCGTACAGCGAAGTGCTGGGACGCGAAGTGCGCTACATCGATTGGGAAGGCGCCGAGGACTCGGTCGCGACGCTGGAGCCCGGCGATATCGCGGTGCTCGAGAACACCCGCTTCTTCGGTGGTGAAGAGACCAATGACGCGGCCGTCGTCGCGCGCTTTGCCAGCCTCGGCGATCTGTACGTCAACGATGCCTTCTCCGCCGCGCACCGTGCGCATGCGTCGACCGAGGGCCTCGCCCACGTCCTCCCTGCTTTTGCCGGCCGTGCGATGGAGGCTGAACTCGATGCACTCCAGAAGGCATTGGGGGCTCCGGAGCATCCGGTCGCGGCCGTCGTCGGCGGTGCCAAGGTGTCCTCGAAGCTCGACGTACTGCGGCATCTCGTGACGCGCGTCGATCACCTGATCATCGGCGGCGGGATGGCCAACACGTTCCTCGCTGCGCGCGGCGTCGATGTCGGCAAAAGCCTGTGCGAACATGAGCTTGCCGGGACCTGCGAGCAGATCATGGAGGCCGCCGACAAGGCGAACTGCACCGTCCACCTGCCGTACGACGTCGTCGTCGCCAAGGAGTTCAAGCCGAACCCCGCGACGCGCACCGTCAACGTGCACGAGGTCGCGGCCGACGAGATGATCCTTGACCTTGGACCGGCAGCGGTCGAGTCGCTCGGCGACGTGCTCAAGAATTGCCGGACTTTGGTGTGGAACGGTCCGCTCGGCGCGTTCGAGACGCCGCCGTTCGACACTGCAACCGTAGCGCTCGCGCGCACCGCGGCGGCGCTGACCGAGGGCGGTTCGCTCGTCTCGGTCGCAGGCGGCGGCGATACGGTCGCCGCGCTCAACCAGGCTGGGGTCTCGGAGGCGTTCAGCTTCGTGTCGACCGCGGGGGGCGCGTTCCTGGAATGGATGGAAGGCAAGGACCTTCCCGGCGTGGCTGCGCTGACGCGCTAGGGGGCGGGGTCCCGCAGCAGTGGGACCAGCAGGCCGTTGAGGTCGTCCAGGTCGAACGCGCCGGGTTTCGCATAGCGAACGACCCCGGCGCGATCGATGATGTAGTTGGTCGGCAGCGCGCCCATGACGCTGAATGCGCCCTTGATCCGCCGCGCCGACGGTATCGCCATCGCAGCGAAGAGCGGTTTCAGCCGGGACATGGGGAGCGAATCTTCGGTTGCTACCGCGAAGATGCGCAGGCCGTTGTCCTTGCGCAGCCGGTAATAGGTATCGAGCAGCGGCAGTTCCGTCTTGCACGGCCCGCACCACGTCGCCCAGAAATTGAGGATGACGACCTGTCCGTGGAGGTCCGCACTGCGGATCTTGCTGCCGTCGATCAGCGTCAGCTCGAAATCGGGCGCACGTTCGCCGACCTTGATTGCGGCAGTCGCGGGGGACGGCGTCGTCGCGACCGCCACGGCCAGCGCGCCGGCGATCGATCGCCATGCTGACATCGTCATCATCCCACTCCCCCGTCGTTCCCCAACGCCATCCTCGACGCGTAAGCGTGGTGCGTCAATCCGAAAGCATGGTGCGTTCGAGAGCAGTCAGACGGGGTTGATCCGAGGGCGCTACGCGCTTATGTTTAACATGTTAAACGGAGACTCGGATGCTCGGCGTCAGACTCGATAGCGACCTCGAAGAGCGACTCGCGGCGGTTGCGCGCACGCAGGGGCGCAGCAAGAGCGACATCGCACGTGAAGCAGTGCGTCGCTACGTCGAACGCCACGACGAGGCATTCCTGGCCGAGGCAAAGCGGCAGTCGCTCGCCGCCGCCCTGCAGGATAGTCGCGCAAAAGACGAGGACTGGGCCGCGATGCTCGCGTCGCCCATCGCATGAAGATCGTGCGCGGGATGATCGTCGTCGGGGTCGGGAAGGGGGATGTCTCCGGCAAGCCGCGCCCCTTCCTGGTTGTCCAGTCCGACGTGTTCGCCGATCACGCGACGATCTCCCTTTGCCCGCTGACGAGCGTCATCAGCGGCACGAACCTGTTTCGCGTGTCGCTCGAAGCATCTGCCGAGACCGGCCTCGTTCGCGATAGCGAGATCCAGGTCGACAAGCTCGACACGCTTGGCCGCGAACATATCACGCAGATCATTGGCACGATACCCATCACCACCATGACCAGGGTCGACGACGCGCTGCGCCGCTGGCTCGAACTCTAAGACAGGACTTATCATGACCTCGACGATTACACCGCAGATCAAGACCATTCTCGACAAGTACGAAGCCACCAGTTCGGCGGTGAAGGCGAACCTGGCGCGCATCCTGATGCAGGGCAAGCTCGGCGGCACCGGCAAGCTCGTGATCCTGCCGGTCGACCAGGGCTTCGAGCATGGCCCGGCGCGCAGCTTCTCGGTCAACCCGGCCGCGTACGACCCGCATTACCACTATCAGCTCGCGATCGACGCCGGGCTCAGCGCCTATGCAGCGCCGCTCGGCATGCTCGAGGCGGGCGCGGATACGTTTGCGGGGCAGATCCCGACGATCCTCAAGTGCAACAGCTCGAACAGCTGGGCGACGTCGATCGACCAGGCGGTCACCGCGACGGTGTCCGACGCGGTCCGCCTCGGCTCGGCGGCGATCGGCTTTACGATCTACCCGGGTGCGGACCAGTTCTTCGACCTCGTCGAGGAAATCCGCGAACTGAGCGAAGAGGCCAAGTCGGTCGGTATCGCCACCGTGATCTGGTCCTACCCGCGCGGCGGCGAATTGACCAAGGACGGTGAGCTCGCGCTCGACGTCGGCGCGTATGCTGCGCACATGGCGGCGTTGCTCGGTGCGCACATCATCAAGACCAAGCTGCCGACCGATCATATCGAGCAGAAGGAATGCAAGTCGCTTTACGCCGGGACCGACTGGTCGAAGCAGGCGGATCGCGTCAAGCACGTCGTCCAGTCGAGCTTTGCCGGGCGGCGCATCAACGTGTTTTCGGGCGGTGCGTCGAAGGGCGAGGATGCGGTGTTCCAGGATGCGCGCGACATTCGCGACGGCGGCGGCAACGGCTCGATCATCGGCCGCAACACCTTCCAGCGTCCGCGCGACGAGGCGCTGGCGATGCTCGACCGGATCATCCGCATCTACAAGAACGAAGAATAAGCGGCGGTCGGCGTGCCACGTCATGCCGGCCCTGCGCCGGGGTGACGTGGCAGGCGCGAGCGGCTAGGGGGCGGATATGACCGAATTCGAAGATCCGCTGGGCCCGCTCGATCCCAATTTCGCCGAGAATTTCCGCCGCGACATGCGCCGGCCGGCTTGCCAGCTGTACCTGGTGTCGCCGCTCGATGTCGGGGGCGACTTTCCCGAGCGTCTGGCGCGCGCGCTCGATGCCGGGCCGGTGGCCGCCTTCCAGTTCCGCGTGAAGGACATCGACCAGCATGCCGCGGCCGCGCTCGGCGAGCCGTTGCGCGCGATCTGTGCCGAGCGCGACGTCGCGTTCATCGTCAACGACGATATCGGGCTCGCCAAGCGGCTCGATGCCGACGGCGTGCATCTCGGCCAGACCGACGGCGATCCGCGCGAGGCGCGCGCGCAGCTTGGCCCCAACGCGCAGATCGGCGTCAGCTGCCACGGCAGCCGCCATCTCGCGATGGAAGCGGGCGAGGCGGGGGCCGACTATGTCGCGTTCGGCGCATTCTATCCGACGACCACCAAAGTGGTCGAGCATAACGCCGAGCCGGTGATCCTGTCCTGGTGGTCGACTCTGTTCGAAATGCCCTGCGTCGCGATCGGCGGCATCACGCCCGAGAACGCCGCGCCGCTCGTTGCCGCCGGTGCCGACTTCATCGCGGTGTCGGGCGCGGTCTGGGGTGGCGACGAGGTCGCAGCGATCAAGGCGTTCGCCGAGGTTCTGGCCCCGGCGCCGCGATCGCGCTGAACCGTTGGAAACAACCGTCGTCCCGACCGTTTGATGCAGAAGCGTAACGGTTTGGGATGACGGGCATGACAGCATTTGTGACGAAGACTTCGGTTCTTGCGATGTGCCTGTTCGGCGCGGCATCGCCCGTTATGGCGCAGACCGCGCCCGCCAAGCCCGCCCCGATCGATCGCAACATCCTGCACGTACAGGTGATCCTCGATCATCTCGGCTTCGGGCCGGGCGTGCTCGATGGTCGCGGCGGACAGTCGCTCGTTGCCGCGCTAAAGGGTTTCCAGGAGGCGAAGGGCCTGCCGATCACCGGCAAGGCCGATCCGCGGACGTTGCAGGCGCTCTATCCCTACCGTGCCGCACGGCCGACGGTGGCCGTCGCGCTTACCCCCGAGATGCTGGCAGGACCCTTCGTCAATCCGCTGCCCAAGGATCCGGCCAAGCAGGCCGAACTCCCGTCGCTCGGCTACAAGACCGTGATGGAGAAGCTGGGCGAGATGTTCCACACCACGCCCGCGGTGATCATGGCGCTCAATTCGCCGACGACGAAATTGTCGCCCGGCACCAAGGTGGTGTTCCCGAACGCGCTGCCATCGTCGCGTGCCTATGATCCGAAGCTGAAGCCCGACTGGATCGCCACGCTCACGATGCTCAACGTCGATGCGGTGCAGCCCAAGGCGGATCATGTCGTCGTCGACAAGTCGGACGGCGTGCTCCGCGTGCTCGACGCCAACGACAAGCTGATCGCACAGTTCTCCGCGACGATGGGGTCCAGCCACGATCCGCTGCCGCTGGGCACGTGGACGATCAAGGGGTCTGATTACAATCCGAAGTTCCACTTCAACCCGGCGCTGTTCTGGGACGCGAAGAAGGGGCAGCAGAAGGAGATGCTGCCGCCAGGGCCGAACGGTCCGGTCGGTGTCGTCTGGATGGACTTGTCGAAGGATCATTACGGGATCCACGGCACGCCCAACCCCGAAACCATCGGGCGTGCGGAAAGCCATGGCTGTATCCGCCTCACGAACTGGGATGCCGCGCGATTGTCGATGATGATCAAGCCGGGCACCAAGGCGATCTTCCAGGCATAAGACGATGACGCGGACGTTCTGGATCATTCTCGGGCTGATCGTGGTGGTCGTCGGCGGGTTCGCATCGATGGTGTCGTTCGGTGACGGCGGGGCAGGGAGCGTGCGGCGGATAACGTGGCGCAAGCCTGCACCGCCTGCCGAGGTCGCAGCCGGCCCGGTGACGAAGGGCAAGCTCGCCGTTCCGGTGGCTGGCGTTCCCCGCAAGGCGATCGCGGACAGCTGGAACGATTCGCGCGGCGGTGGCACGCGCGGCCATCACGGCACCGACATCATGGCGGCGGGCGGCACACCGGTGGTCGCCGCCGCACCGGGCCGGATCGAGAAGCTGTTCCAGAGCGGCCTCGGCGGCGTCACGCTCTACGTCCGCTCGCCGGATCGTCGCTGGACCTATTATTATGCGCATCTGGCCGGCTATGCAGCGGGTATCCGCGAGGGGCTGGCAGTGAAGGCCGGCGACACGCTGGGCTATGTCGGCGATACCGGTGATGCGGGGGCGGGCAATTACCACCTGCATTTCGGCCTGACGCGGATGCAGCCGGGCGACCGCTGGTACCAGGGCGAGAACGTGAACCCGTACCCGATGCTTGCCGGAACCGGGTCGTCCCGCTAAAGCCCGCCGCTTCGGGTTTCCGCAGGCCAGACCTCTGGGTCATGCTTCGCGGACGGCCCCTAGCTCTTTCCAGCAGGAATCGGTCATGAAGATCAACGCGGTCGAGATTCGTCCCGGCAACATCCTTGAATATGAGGGCGGCATCTGGCGCGCCGTCAAGATTCAGCACACCCAGCCCGGCAAGGGCGGTGCCTATATGCAGGTCGAGATGAAGAACCTCATCGACGGCCGCAAGAACAACACCCGCTTCCGCTCAGCCGAGAGCGTCGAGAAGGTGCGGCTCGACACGGTCGACTTCCAGTATCTGTTCCGCGACGGCGACGCGCTGACGTTCATGGACAAGGTCAATTACGAGCAGATCACGCTCGACGCCGATATCCTGGGCGACGCCGCGGCGTTCCTGCAGGACGGCATGGACGTGGTGATGGAGCTCTGGGAAGAGCGGCCGATCTCGGTCCAGCTGCCCGACACGATCGAGGCGCTGATCGTCGAGGCTGATGCCGTCGTGAAGGGCCAGACCGCGTCGTCGAGCTACAAGCCCGCGGTGCTCGAGAATGGCGTGCGCGTGATGGTGCCGCCGCATATCGGTGCGGGTACGCGGATCGTCGTCGACGTGTACGAGCAGACCTACGTCCGTCGCGCGGACTGAAGGCATCTCCCTCTCCCCACCGGGGAGAGGGGCGGGGTGAGGGGCGGCCCCAGAAGACACCGCCCGGAACAGCCCCTCTCCCAACCCTCTCCCAAGAGGGACGAGGGCTTAAGGTAAAAGATATGCCCAGCCATTCCGGCATCATGACCGTCATCGAGCGCGCTGCCCGCAAGGCCGCGCCGCGCCTGCGCCGCGACTTCAACGAGGTCCAGCAGCTGCAGGTCAGCCGCAAGGGGCCGGCCGACTTCGTCAGCCAGGCCGACCAGCGCGCCGAGCAGACGATCTTCGAAGAACTGTCGCACGCCCGTCCCGACTGGGGCATGTTGATGGAGGAGCGCGGCGAGGTTGCCGGCGATCCCAACAAGCCGCGCTTCATCGTCGATCCGCTCGATGGCACGTCGAACTTCCTCCACGGCATCCCGCATTTCTGCATCTCGATCGCAGTCGAGGAGCCGATGCCGAACGGCAAGCGCGAGGTTACCACCGCGCTCGTCTACCAGCCGCTGACCGATGAGAGCTTCTGGGCCGAGAAGGGCCGGGGCGCGTGGCTCACCGACCAGCGCCTTCGCGTGTCGTCGCGTCGCGACTTGTCCGAATCGCTGATCGCAACGGGCATCCCGTTCCTCGGTCACGGCGATTTCGCACAGTGGAGCCGAATCTTTGGCGCGGTTGCGCCCGAGGTTGCCGGCATTCGCCGCCTGGGTGCGGCCGCGCTCGATCTGGCTTGGCTCGCGGCGGGCCGTTTCGACGGCTTCTGGGAATCGAACCTGAAGCCTTGGGACGTCGCGGCCGGCATGTTGCTGGTGAAGGAAGCCGGCGGGTTCGTCACCGATTTCCGCGGCGGCGAGCGCTCGATGGAGCGCAACGAGTTCCTCGCGGCGAACGACGCCCTCCATTCGCGCCTCCACAAGCTGGTCGCCAACGCCCTCCGCTGACGCCCGCTGATCGTAACGGCGGTTTCAAGGCGAACTGACTTCCTCTTCCTCCGTCATCCTGACGAAAGTCAGGACCCAGAGTTCCAAACTTAACCCTGATGACCCTGGGTCCTGACTTTCGTCAGGATGACGGGGATTGGAGGATGGCTATCGATCCTCCCCCGCCGGGGGGAGGTGGCGCCGAAGGCGTCGGAGGGGGAGGGCACGGAACAGGCGTTTCCCTTTCCTCCCCCTCCGTCAGGCTAACGCCTGCCACCTCCCCCTGGCGGGGGAGGATCCGACGACTTCAATTCCGCCATTCCGGAGTCGTCCCGTCAGCCGCTGCCGCATACCGGGTAACGCAGGTTTCCCGCCGCGCTCTTACCCCTGTTGCGAGTTATTCTCACGGGCTGCCAGCCTTGCCCCGTGGGAGCCATCGGCCTAAAGGCTGCCCATCCGTTCGCATATGCGAGAAGCCATTTGGTCGACCTGTCGCACTATCTTCCGATCCTCCTGTTCCTCGGGGTCGCCATCTTGTTGTCGAGCACGTTCGTGTTCCTGCCGATGGCTGTCTCCAGGCTCACCGGATCGCACAAGCCTACGCCCGAGAAGCTCAGCGAATATGAGTGCGGCTTCCCCGCATTCGAGGATCCGCGTAGCCAGTTCGACGTACGGTTCTACCTGATCGCCATCCTCTTCATCATCTTCGATCTCGAGGCGGCGTTCCTGTTCCCCTGGGCCGTCTCGGTCTTCACGCTCGGCTGGACCGCGTGGATTTCGATGATGATCTTTATCGGCGAATTGGCCCTTGGCCTCGTCTACGCATGGAAGAAGGGAGCACTCGATTGGGAGTAGAGCTCACACCGCAGCCCGGTTTGTTGGCCCCCGCAGGCGGTGGCGCGATCGTGCCACCCGACCAGGGGTTTTTCGACGGCCTGAACGGTGAACTGACCGACAAGGGCTTTCTGGTCACGTCGACCGAGGAGCTGTTCCAGTGGGCGCGTACCGGCTCGCTGTGGTGGATGACGTTCGGGCTCGCCTGCTGCGCGGTCGAGATGATCCACGTGAACATGCCGCGCTACGATCTGGAGCGCTTCGGCGCCGCACCGCGCGCCTCGCCGCGCCAGTCGGACGTGATGATCGTCGCAGGCACGCTGTGCAACAAGATGGCCCCGGCGCTGCGGAAGGTCTACGACCAGATGTCGGAGCCGAAATACGTGATCTCGATGGGATCGTGCGCGAACGGCGGCGGCTATTATCATTATAGCTACAGCGTCGTGCGTGGCTGCGACCGGATCGTGCCCGTCGACATCTACGTCCCCGGGTGCCCGCCGACCGCGGAAGCGCTGCTGTACGGCATCATGCAGCTGCAGCGGAAGATCCGGCGGTCCGGGAGCATCGAACGGTGAGGGCGCCCGCACCAGCCTATGCGTCGAACGACGGCGTGATCGACGCGGCACGTGCTGCGCTCGGCGGCATGCTGCTCGACGCGGTCGACCATGTCGGCGAGGTCGCGCTGCACGTCCGTCGCGAGGACCTGTATGATGCGATGATCGCGCTGCGCGATACGCCGGGGCTTGCCTATCAGCAGCTCATGGAGATCGCCGGCGTCGACTATCCCGATCGCGCGGAGCGGTTTGAAGTCGTCTATTGCATGCTGTCGCTGACGCGGAACCACCGCCTGCGCGTGCATGTCGCGACCGACGAGGAAAAGCCGGTGCCGTCGGTGACCGACATCTGGCCGGTCGCGGGCTGGCTCGAGCGCGAAGTGTACGACATGTACGGCGTGCTGTTCAGCGGCAACCCGGACTTGCGCCGCATCCTGACCGATTACGGTTTCCGCGGCCATCCGCAGCGCAAGGACTTCCCGCTGACGGGGTATGTCGAGCTGCGCTATTCGGAAGAAGCCAAGCGCGTCGTGTACGAGCCCGTGCAGCTCGCACAGGATTTCCGCACGTTCGATTTCATGTCTCCGTGGGAGGGCGCGAACTACGTGCTCCCGGGCGACGAGAAGGGTGCGCTGCCGCAGGCCAAGGGTGCGCAGACGCCGCTCAGCGCCGACGCGATCGCCAAGGCTGGCGCCGCGCAGTCGCCGACCCAGGCGCCGAGCGAACCCAAGAGCACCGAGTCGACCGCACAGACGGGCATCGGCAAGTCGGAGTCCGACGCGACCCCGAAGCCGGCCAGCCCCGACGTGATCCCGACCAAGGGTGGAGGACAGAACCAGTGAGTCTCTACGTAGAGGAACTTCTGGGCGAGGCTGACGCGGCCGATCCGACGACCGGCGACGTCACGATCCAGAACTACACGATCAACTTCGGTCCGCAGCATCCCGCCGCGCACGGCGTGCTTCGCCTCGTCATGGAGCTCGACGGCGAGATCGTCGAGCGTGTCGATCCGCATGTCGGCCTGCTCCACCGCGGCACCGAGAAGCTGATCGAGTACAAGACGTACACGCAGGCTTTGCCGTATTTCGATCGCCTCGATTATTGCTCGCCGCTCTGCATGGAGCATAGCTGGGTGCTCGCGGTCGAGAAGCTGCTCGATCTCGAAGTCCCAGAGCGCGCGCAGTATCTCCGCGTGTTCTTCGCCGAGCTGACCCGCATCTCGAACCACATGCTGAACCTCGGGTCGCACGTTATGGACGTCGGCGCCATGACGCCGAACCTGTGGATGTTCGAGATCCGCGAGGATTGCATGAACTTCTTCGAGCGTGTCTCGGGCGCGCGCATGCACTCGAACTACTTCCGTCCGGGTGGCGTGCATCAGGATGCACCGCTCAAGCTGCTCGCCGATATCGGCGACTGGCTCGACACGCGCCTGCCGCGGCTGTTCGAGGATGCGATTTCGCTCGTCGCGGACAATCGCATCTTCAAGCAGCGCAACGTCGACATCGCGGTCGTCAGCCGTGACGATGCGATCAAATGGGGCTTCTCCGGCCCGATGATCCGCGGCTCGGGCATCGCCTGGGATCTGCGCAAGTCGCAGCCCTATGACGTCTATGCCAAGATGGACTTCGAGGTGCCGGTCGGCACGCGCGGCGATTGCTATGACCGGTTCATGGTACGCGTCGAGGAAGTGCGTCAGTCGGCGCGGATCATGAAGCAGTGTCTGCGCGACATGCCCGAGGGGCCGATCGCGTCGCTCGACCGCAAGGTCGTGCCGCCCAAGCGCGGTGAGATGAAGCAGTCGATGGAAGCGCTGATCCATCACTTCAAGCTGTATACCGAGGGCTTCCATGTGCCCGCCGGCGACGTCTATGTCGCGACCGAGAGCCCCAAGGGCGAGTTCGGTGTGTATCTGGTCGCCGACGGCAGCAACAAGCCGTACCGCTGCAAGATCCGCCCGACCGCGTTTTCGCATCTCCAGGCGATGGACTTCATGGCGAAGGGCCACATGCTGGCGGATACGACCGCGATCCTCGGCGCGATGGATATCGTTTTTGGTGAATGTGACCGCTGATGGCTGAAGCTCCGAAAATTCCCGACGAGGCAGAGACCCGCGCACGCTGGGGTTCGTTCGCCTGGACGGACGAGAACCAGGTGAAGGCGAACGAGATCCTCGGGCGCTATCCGAAGGGCCGCGAACAGTCAGCGTCGATTCCGTTCCTTGATCTGGCGCAGCGCCAGGTCGGCGCGGAAACGCAGACTCAGGGCTGGTTGCCCGTTCCGGTGATCGAGTTCGTCGCGCGCCAGATCGGCGTGCCGTACATGCGTGTGTATGAGGTCGTGACCTTCTACACGATGTTCAACCTGGCGCCGGTCGGCCGCTATCACGTGCAGGTTTGCGGCACGACGCCGTGCATGCTGCGCGGTTCGGACGACGTGCTGGCGGCGTGCAAGAACCGTGGCCTCGTCAAGGGCGGCACGACCCCCGACGGCATGTTCACGCTGACCGAGGTCGAGTGCCTGGGGACCTGCGCGAACGCGCCGATGGTGCAGATCAACGACGATAACTTCGAAGATCTTGATTACGACAAGACGACCGAGATCCTCGAGGCGCTCGCCAATGGTGGCACGCCGACGCCGGGGCCGCAGTTCGGCCGCCGTGCGAGCTGCCCCGAAGGCGGCCCGACCTCGCTCAAGGCGATGGTCGACGCGAACCACGATTACCGGGGGGAGTGGGCCTGATGCTCGCCGACAAGGACCGCATCTTCACCAATGTCTACGGTTTCCAGCCGTGGAATATCGACGCAGCGATCATGCGCGGCGATTGGGACAATACCAAGGACCTGATGGCGCTCGGCCAGGACGCGATCATCGACGTGATGAAGGCGAGCGGCTTGCGTGGCCGTGGCGGGGCAGGGTTCCCGACCGGCACGAAATGGTCGTTCATGCCCAAGGAGCCAAAGCCCGACCGGCCGAACTTCCTCGTCATCAATGCCGATGAATCGGAGCCGGGCAGCTGCAAGGATCGCGAGATCATCCGGCACGATCCGCACAAGCTGATCGAAGGCGCGCTGATCGCCGGGTTCGCGATGCGTGCGCGCGCCGCGTACATCTACATCCGCGGCGAATATATCCGCGAGGCCGAGACGCTGTTCGCAGCCGTTGCCGAGGCCTATGATCGCGGCTTCATCGGCAAGAATGCGTGCGGGTCGGGCTACGACTTCGACGTGTTCGTCCACCGGGGTGCGGGCGCCTATATCTGCGGCGAAGAGACCGCGATGCTCGAAAGCCTCGAGGGCAAGAAGGGCCAGCCGCGGTTGAAGCCTCCGTTCCCGGCGGGCGCCGGGCTCTATGGCTGCCCGACGACGGTCAACAACGTGGAGTCGATCGCGGTTGCGCCGACGATCTTGCGGCGTGGTGCGGCCTGGTTCTCGAGCTTCGGCGCGGAGAACAACCGCGGTACCAAGCTGTTCCAGATCAGCGGCCATGTGAACAAGCCCTGCGTCGTCGAGGAAGAGATGAGCATCTCGTTCCGCGACCTGATCGAGACGCATTGCGGTGGTATCCGTGGCGGCTGGGACAATCTGCTCGCGGTGATCCCGGGCGGCTCTTCGGTGCCGCTGGTGCCCGCCGCGCAGATCATGGACTGCGCGATGGATTTCGACGGTCTGAAGGCGGTTGGTTCGGGCCTCGGCACCGCGGCGATCATCGTCATGGACAAGTCGACCGACATCGTCCGCGCGATCAGCCGAATCTCGTACTTTTACAAGCATGAGAGCTGCGGCCAGTGCACGCCGTGCCGCGAAGGCACCGGCTGGATGTGGCGCGTGATGGAGCGGATGCGCACCGGCGACGCCGAGCTGTCCGAGATCGACATGCTCCAGCAGGTCACCAAGCAGGTCGAGGGTCACTCAATTTGTGCGCTCGGCGACGCCGCAGCCTGGCCGATCCAGGGCCTGATCAAGCATTTCCGCCCCGAGATGGAACGCCGTATCCGTGAACGTGGTGGCGACACCGCGCCGATGATGGAAGCCGCAGAGTAATGCCTACAGTCAAAGTCGATGGCGTAGAGATTGAGGTGCCGCAGGGTGCCACCGTGCTGCAGGCGTGCGAGCTTGCCGGCAAGGAGATCCCGCGTTTCTGTTATCATGAGCGCCTGAGCATCGCCGGCAATTGCCGGATGTGCCTGGTCGAGGTGAAGCCTGGTCCGCCCAAGCCGCAGGCGTCGTGCGCGTTGCCGGCGGCGGACAAGCAGGAGATCTTCACGAACTCGCCGATGGTCAAGAATGCCCGCGAGGGCATCATGGAATTCCTGCTGATCAACCATCCGCTCGATTGCCCGATCTGCGATCAGGGCGGCGAGTGCGATCTGCAGGACCAGTCGGTCGCCTATGGCCGCGGCCATTCGCGCTATGACGAGAACAAGCGCGCGGTCACCGAGAAGTATATGGGTCCGATCGTGAAGACGGTCATGACCCGGTGCATCCAGTGCACGCGCTGCATCCGCTTTGCCGAGGAAGTGTCCGGGGTCGAGGAGATCGGTGCGATCTTCCGCGGCGAGGATATGCAGATCACCTCGTATCTCGAGAATGCGGTCAAGAGCGAGCTGTCGGGCAATGTCGTCGATCTGTGCCCGGTCGGCGCGCTGACGTCGAAGCCCTACGCGTTCGAGGCGCGTCCGTGGGAGCTTCGCAAGACTCTGACGATCGACGTCATGGACGCGGTCGGCACCAACATCCGGCTCGACAGCCGTGGTCGCCAGGTGCTGCGCTGCGTGCCGCGGATCAACGAGGACGTGAACGAGGAGTGGGCGACCGACAAGACGCGCCACGCGATCGACGGTCTCGTGCGTCGTCGTCTCGACAAGCCCTATGTCCGCGTGAACGGCAAGCTGGTTCCGGCTACCTGGGACGAGGCCTTTGCGGCGATCAAGGCGGTGAACGCCGGGTCGAGCGTTGCTGCCGTTGCGGGCGATCTGGTCGACTGCGAGACGATGTACGCCGCCAAGGCGCTGCTCGCCAAGATGGGCTCGACGATGCTCGAGGGCCGCCAGACCGGCATGGCCTATGACGCATCGAGCATCGCTGCGGTCAATTTCAACACGACGATTGCCGGCACCGAGCGCGCCGACGCGGTCCTGCTGGTGGGCACCAACCTGCGCTGGGAAGCGCCGCTGGTGAACACGCGGGTGCGCAAGGCGATCAAGAAGGGCGCGAAGGTCTTTGCGATCGGGCCGGAAACGGACCTGACGTATAAGGTCGAGTGGCTCGGCGACGATCTGGCACTGCTTGGCAACCTGCCCGACGCAGTCGCCGAGGCATTCGCGAAAGCAGAACGTCCGATGGTGATCGTCGGTGGCGGCGCGCTGAAGGGCGGCCATGCGGCTGCGCTGAAGCTTGTCGATACGCTGGGTCTGATCAAGGCTGACTGGAACGGCTTCAACGTCGTTCATATGGCGGCGTCGCGGATGGGCGGGCTGATGCTCGGCTATGCGCAGACGGGCGGGATCGCCGACGTGATGGGGGCGAAGCTCGGCTTCTTCCTCGGCGCCGACGAGGTCGATTTCAGTCAGTTTGCGGGCTTCAAGGTGTTCGTGGGTCATCATGGCGACAAGGGCGCGGCGGCTGCCGACGTCATCCTGCCAGGCGTGACCTATGCCGAGAAGTCGGGAACGTGGGTGAACCTCGAGGGTCGCGTCCAGCGCGGCGAGCGCGCCGTGTTTGCTCCCGGGGATGCGCGCGACGACTGGTCGATCTTCCGCGCGCTGTCCGACACGCTCGGCCACACGCTGCCGTTCGACAGCTTCGAGGGGCTTCGCGAAGAGATGTTCGCCGCCGTTCCCGCGCTGCGTCATCAGGCGCTCGCGACGTTCGAATGGAACCCGCCGGCGCTCAGCGGCGCGGGTGAGGGGGTTCTTGCTGGATACCCGATCAAGGACTTCTACCTGACCAACGCGATCGGCCGTGCGTCGCCGACGATGCAGCGCTGTTCGGCAGAACTTCTCCACGGGGAAGACTTTGCGGAGGCGGCTGAATGATCTCCTGGTTCGAATCCTCGCTCGGTTACGACTGGGCGTTCTTCCTCGCGACGATCATCGACATCCTCGTGATCGCGCTGCCGCTGATGCTGGCGGTCGCGATGATCATCTATGCCGATCGCAAGATCTGGGCGGCGATGGCGCTGCGTCGCGGCCCCAACGTCGTCGGGCCGTTCGGCCTGCTGCAGAGCTTTGCCGACGGCCTGAAGGTGTTCCTTCAGGAGACGATCGTTCCGGCTGCCGCCAACCGGGCGCTGTTCCTTTTGGCACCGATCATCACCTTCACGGTCGCGCTGATCGTCTGGGCGGTAGTGCCGTTCGGCGTCGGCGTCGTGCTCGCGGACATCAATGTCGGCCTGCTCTACGTGCTCGCGGCGTCGTCGCTCGGGGTGTACGGGATCATCCTGTCGGGCTGGGCGTCGAACTCGAAATATCCGTTCTACTCGGCGCTTCGTGCAGCCGCGCAGATGGTGTCGTATGAAGTCGCGATCGGCTTCATCCTGATTTCGGTCGTGCTGTGGACCGGCAGCTTCAACCTTTCGGCGATCGTGCTCGCCCAGAAATCGCATGTCTGGATCTTCAACGGCTATATCCTCAATCCGCTGATGTTCCCGATGGCGGTGATGTTCTTCATCTCGTCGCTCGCGGAAACGCAGCGTGCGCCGTTCGATCTGACCGAGGCGGAGAGCGAGCTCGTCGCCGGGTACCAGACCGAATATTCGTCGATGTCGTTCGCGCTGTTCTGGCTCGGCGAATATGCCAACGTGCTGCTGATGTGCGCGCTGAATGCGACGCTGTTCTGGGGCGGGTGGCTGCCACCGGTCGACTGGGCGCCGCTCTACTACGTGCCGGGGATAATCTGGCTGTTCGCCAAGATCCTGTTCTTCTTCTTCCTGTTCAGCTGGGTGAAGGCGACCGTGCCGCGCTATCGCTACGATCAGCTGATGCGGCTCGGCTGGAAGGTCTTCCTGCCCGTGTCGTTGTTCTGGGTTTTCCTCGTGTCGGGCTATCTCATGCTGACGCGCGTTGGAGTGGGTTCATGAGCGTTGCTCAGATCATCAAGTCGTTCACCTTGTGGGAATTCGTGAAGGCGCATGCGCTGACGCTTCGCTATTTCTTCAAGGAGAAGGCGACGATCAACTATCCGTACGAGCGTAACCCTGTGTCCCCGCGGTTCCGCGGCGAGCATGCGTTGCGGCGTTATCCTAATGGCGAAGAGCGGTGCATTGCGTGCAAGCTGTGCGAGGCCGTGTGCCCTGCCCAGGCGATCACGATCGAGGCCGAGCCGCGCGACGACGGGTCGCGCCGCACGACGCGCTACGATATCGACATGACCAAGTGCATCTATTGCGGCCTCTGCGCCGAGGCGTGCCCGGTCGATGCGATCGTTGAGGGCCCGAACTACGAGTTCGCGACCGAAACGCGCGAAGAGCTGATCTACGACAAGTCGAAGCTGCTCGATAATGGCGACCGTTGGGAAAGCGCGATCGCGGCGAACCTTGCCGCCGATGCGCCGTACCGTTAAGCGAGCGCCGCGATGACACAGATCAACTCCGTCATCCCAGCGCAGGCTGGGATCTCGTGCCGCACGGGCGCACTCACCAACGTTAAGACCCCGGCGTTCGCTGGGGTGACGGGGAGGGTGATTGCGTGATCCAGGCCTTGGCTTTTTACCTCTTCGCCTTCGTCGTCGTCCTTTCGGGGGCGCTGACGATCGCGTCGCGCAATCCGGTTCACTCGGTGATGTGGCTGATCCTGGCGTTCTTCAACGCCGCGGGTCTGATGATCCTGGTGGGTGCCGAGTTCATCGCGATGCTGCTCGTCATCGTCTATGTCGGCGCGGTCGCGGTGCTGTTTTTGTTCGTCGTCATGATGCTCGACATCGATTTTGCCGAGATGCGTGCCGGCGTGGCGCGGTATTTCGGGATCGGTCTGGCGCTCGCAGTCGCCTTGGCGGCCGAGGTGATGATCGCGATCGGCGCTTGGAGCACGGGGCCTATCCAGCTGGCGCGGCGCGCGGCACCGATCGACGATACGGTGCCCAACATCCAGGCGATCGGAAACCTGCTCTACACGCGCTATCTGTTCGTATTCGAGGGCGCAGGTCTTGTGCTTCTCGTCGCGATGATCGGTGCGATCGTCCTGACCCACCGCCAGCGTGGCGGCGTCAAGGCGCAGAATGTAGCGCGCCAGAACGCCCGCCGTCCACAGGACGCCACGCGCAACACGAGCCCGGTCGTCGGGCAGGGAGTCGAACTGTGACGATCGGTCTCGTCCATTATCTGGTCGTCGCGGCGATCCTGTTCACCATGGGGGTGCTCGGCATCTTCCTGAACCGGAAGAATCTCATCGTCATCCTGATGGCAATCGAGCTGATCCTGCTGGCGGTGAACATCAATCTCGTCGCGTTCTCGGCGTTCCTCCACGATCTCGTCGGACAGGTGTTCGCGATGTTCGTGCTGACGGTCGCCGCGGGTGAGGCCGCGATCGGGCTCGCCATTCTCGTCATCTACTTCCGCGGTCGCGGCACCATCGCGGTCGACGACGTCAACCGGATGAAGGGGTAATACGGTTGATCCAGCTTATCGTCTTCCTGCCGTTACTGGCCGCGATCGTTGCCGGGTTCGGCAATCGCGCGATCGGCAACGTGCCGGCGAAAATCGTCACCACGGCTGCGCTGTTCGCGTCGTGCCTGTTGTCCTGGCCGATCTTCCTCGGCTTCATGGCAGGTACCAGCACCGCGACCGTCGCGCCGCTGCTCGACTTCATTCACTCAGGGAACATGAACGTCGCGTGGTCGCTGCGCGTCGATGCGCTGACCGCAGTGATGCTCGTGGTCGTCACGTCGGTCTCGGCGCTCGTCCATCTGTATAGCTGGGGCTATATGGACGAGGATCCCGACCAGCCGCGCTTCTTTGCGTATCTGTCGCTGTTCACCTTCGCGATGTTGATGCTCGTGACCGCGAACAACCTCGTCCAGATGTTCTTCGGCTGGGAAGGCGTGGGGCTCGCCTCCTACCTGCTGATCGGGTTCTGGTTCCGCAAGCCATCGGCCAGTGCGGCCGCGATCAAGGCGTTCGTCGTCAACCGCGTCGGCGATCTCGGCTTCATGCTCGGCATCTTCGGCACGTTCCTCGTGTTCGGCACGGTCTCGATCCCCGAGATCCTCGCGGCCGCACCTGGCATGGCGGGCTCGACGATAGGGTTCCTCGGCTACCGGCTCGATACGATGACGGTGCTCTGTCTGCTGCTGTTCGTCGGCGCGATGGGCAAGTCGGCGCAGCTCGGCCTGCACACGTGGCTGCCGGACGCGATGGAGGGCCCGACGCCGGTGTCGGCGCTGATCCACGCGGCGACGATGGTCACCGCGGGCGTCTTCATGGTCTGCCGCCTGTCGCCGATGTTCGAGATGAGCCCGGTCGCGCTGACCGTGGTCACCTCGGTCGGTGCCGCGACCTGCCTGTTCGCGGCGACCTGCGGCCTCGTCCAGACCGACATCAAGCGCGTGATCGCCTATTCGACCTGTTCGCAGCTCGGCTATATGTTCTTTGCAGCCGGCGTCGGCGCCTATGGCGCGGCGATGTTCCACCTGTTCACGCACGCCTTCTTCAAGGCGCTGCTGTTCCTGGGTGCCGGCTCGGTGATCCATGCGATGCACCACGAGCAGGACATGCGCTATTATGGCGGCCTGCGTAAGAAGATCCCGGTGACGTTCTGGGGCATGATGGCGGGTACGCTCGCGATCACCGGCGTCGGCATCCCCGGCATCTTCGGCAACACCGCGTTCGGGTTCGCAGGCTTCCATTCGAAGGATGCGATCATCGAGGCGAGCTGGGCGGCCGGTCAGCCGGGTGTTTGGTTCGTCGGCGTGCTCGTCGCGCTGCTCACCAGCTTCTATTCGTGGCGCGTGATGTTCCTCACCTTCTGGGGCAAGCCGCGCTGGGCCGCATCGGAGCATATCCAGCATGCGCTCCACGACGCGCACGGTCATCATGACGATGCTCATCACGTAGATGACCATCATGCGAACCCGGCCAAGGCCGAGGACGCAGGGCATGCGCCGCACGATCATCACGACGCAGCGCATGCGCCGGCGGAAGGCGATGGCGGGTATCACCCGCATGAGAGTCCGCTGCCGATGCTGATCCCGCTGATCGTCCTGTCGATCGGCGCGGTGCTGGCGGGCTTCGTGTTTCACGGCTACTTCATCGAACCGACCGCGGGCGAAGAGTTCTGGAAGGGCGCACTCGCGTTCCGCGAACATCTGATGCACGAGATGCACGGCGTTCCGCTCATCATCAAGCTGTCGGCGACGATCGCGATGCTGCTCGGCCTGCTGACCGCCTGGTACGCTTATATCAAGAACCCCTCGTTCCCGGCCAAGGTCGTCGAACAGTTCGGCGTGCTCTACGACTTCCTGCTGCATAAGTGGTATTTCGACGAGCTTTACGACCTGATCTTCGTCCGTCCCGCCTTCGCGATCGGCCGGTTCCTTTGGCACCGTGGCGACGAGAAGACGATCAACCGGTTCGGCCCCGACGGGTCGGCATGGCTGGTCCAGATCGGCGCGCGCGTCGCTGGCCGCTTCCAGACGGGATATCTCTACACCTATGCCTTTGTCATGCTGATCGGCCTGACCGCAGCCGTCACCTGGGCGATCGGACTCTATTGATGACCGGCTTTCCTATCCTTTCCGTCCTGATCGCGGTCCCGATGGTCGCGGCCATCGCATGCCTGTTCGTTTCGGCGAACACGGCGCGGATGCTCGCGCTGGCGGCGACGCTGATCGACTTCGTTCTCGGCATCATGCTGTGGATGAATTACGACATCGGCGGCGCGCAGTGGCAGTTCGTCGAGCATGCCCCGGGCATCTTCGGGCCGTTCGGCTGGTCGCTCGGCATCGACGGCTTCGCGCTGATGCTGATCATGCTCAGCGTGTTCCTCATGCCGATCTGCATCGGCGCCAGCTGGCGTTCGATCACGACGCGCGTGCCGGAGTATATGGCGGCGTTCCTGTTCACCGAAGTGCTGATGATCGGCACGTTCGCGGCGCAGGATCTGTTCCTGTTCTACGTGTTCTTCGAAGCCGGCCTCATTCCGATGTATCTGATCATCGGCATCTGGGGCGGGGCGAACCGCATCTACGCGTCGTACAAGTTCTTCCTGTACACGCTGCTCGGCTCGGTCCTGATGTTCATCGCGATGCTGTACATGGCGAAGACGGCGGGCACGACCAGCATCCCGGCGTTGCTGAACTACGACTTCCCGGCGCATGTGCAGACGTGGCTGTGGCTGGCGTTCTTCGCATCGTTCGCGGTCAAGGTGCCGATGTGGCCGGTCCACACCTGGTTGCCCGACGCGCACGTGCAGGCGCCGACCGCAGGGTCTGTGATCCTGGCGGGCGTGCTGCTCAAGCTCGGCGGATACGGGTTCCTGCGCTTCCTGCTGCCGATGTTCCCCGAGGCGTCGGGTCAGCTGACCTGGCTGATCTTCGGCCTGTCGGCGGTCGCGGTGATCTACACGAGCCTCGTCGCGCTCGTGCAGTCGGACATGAAGAAGCTGATCGCCTATTCGTCGGTCGCGCATATGGCGATCGTCACGATCGGCCTGTTCGCGTTCAACCGGCAGGGGATCGAAGGCGCGATGATCATGATGCTGAGCCACGGCTTGGTATCGGGTGCGTTGTTCCTGTGCGTCGGCGTGATCTACGACCAGCTCCATACCCGCGAGATCTCGCGCTATGGCGGCCTCGCGATCAATATGCCGCGCTATGCGATCCTGTTCCTGTTCTTCACGATGGCGTCGATCGGCCTTCCGGGTACCAGCGGCTTCGTCGCCGAGTTCCTGTCGCTGATGGGCACCTATCAGGTCTCGACCTGGACGGCGTTGCTCTGCACGACCAGCATCATCCTTGGCGCTGCGTACATGCTGTATCTGTACCGTCGTGTGGTGTTCGGTGAGATCAAGTCGGACGAGGTTCGCGGCATGGTCGATCTGTCGGCCCGTGAGTTCTGGCTGCTCGCGCCGATCGCGGCCGTCGTGCTGTGGATGGGCGTGTATCCCGAGAGCTTCCTGGCACCGATGCGCAAGGACGTGAGCGTGTTGCTCGCCCGCGTCGACCGCGCCAAGCCCGCCAGCGATTCGAACCCAACTGCGGGGAAGCCCGCCACCGTGCATGACGCCGCGCACGGGGAGGCACACTGATGACCTACGCCGCTAACATCGCAATGACGCTGCCCGAGCTGGTGCTGGCGTTGGGTGCGATCGCCCTGATGCTCGTCTCCGCCTGGGGCGGGGACAAGTCGACGCGCGCCGTGTCGATCGCCTCCGTGTTCGTTTTGGTGGGCGCAGGGATCGCGCTGGTCGGTCCGGCATCGTCGGGCGGCTATGCGTTCGACGGGCTGTACCGTGCCGATGCGTTCGGTGCGTTCGCCAAGGTGCTGATCTATATCGCCTCGGCGGTTGCGATCGTGATGGCGCCGAGCTTCTTCGCGCGCTCGCATGGCGACGATCTGCGCCCGGAATATCCGGTGCTGATCCTGTTGTCGGCGTGCGGCATGGGCATCATGGTCTCGGCCAGCGACATGCTGACGCTCTATGTCGGCCTGGAGCTCCAGAGCCTTGCCGCCTATGTCCTTGCCAGCTTCATGCGGCGCGACGGGCGGTCGGCCGAAGCGGGCCTCAAGTATTTCGTGCTCGGCGCGCTGGCCAGCGGCATCCTGTTGTACGGCATCTCGCTGGTTTACGGGTTCAGCGGCACGACGTTGTTCTCGGGGATCGCCGACGCCTATGCGGGCACCAAGTCGCTGGGCTTGCTGTTCGGGCTGGTGTTCGTGTTCGCCGGGCTCGCGTTCAAGATCAGCGCAGTGCCGTTCCACATGTGGACGCCTGACGTCTATGAGGGCGCACCGACGCCGGTCACCGCGTTCTTCGCCTCGGCCCCCAAGGTCGCGGCGCTCGCGATGGCGGTGCGGGTCGCGGTCGATGCGATGGGGCCTGCCACCGATCAGTGGCGCCAGATCGTGATCTTCGCGGCACTCGCCTCGATCATCCTCGGTGCGGTTGCCGCCATCGGCCAGACCAACATCAAGCGGCTGCTCGCCTATTCGTCGATCAACAATGTCGGCTTCGCGCTGATCGGTCTTGCCGCGGGTACGCCCGCGGGTGTGTCGGGGGTGCTGATGTACCTGACGATCTATGTCGCGATGACTTTGGGCTCGTTCCTGGTCGTAGTGCAGATGCGTGGCGATGACGGTCAGCCGGTCGAGACGATCGACAGCCTCGCCGGCATGTCGCGGACCAAGCCCGCGCTGGCCGCGGCGCTCGCGATCTTCATGTTCAGCCTGGCCGGCATCCCGCCGCTGTTCGGCTTCTACGCGAAGTTCGCGGTGTTCAGTGCGGCGGTCGACGCCGGGCTGTTCCCGCTGGCCGTCGTCGGCATCGCCGCCTCGGTGATCGGCGCCTATTATTATCTGCGCGTCGTCAAGACGATGTACTTCGACGATCCTGCGCTGGCTTTCGCGCCGATGGAGAGCAAGGTCGAGGGTGGCCTGATCGCCATCGCCGCGGTGTTCGTCTCGCCAGCCGGCTACCTCCTCATCCCCGTGCTCGGCGCGTGGACGATGGCGGCCGCACGGGCGCTGTTCTGAGCATCATCCGCACCGTCGCGGAAACAGGATCGACCAACGCCGACCTGCTGGAGCTCGCACGCGGCGGTGCCGAAGACGGCCTTTGGCTGCGTGCGATCCGGCAGACTGCGGGGCGGGGGCGTCTCGGCCGCGAGTGGCAATCGCCCGAGGGTAACCTCTACGCGAGCACGCTCGTCCGTTTGCGCCCGACCGACCCGCCGGCCGCCAGCCTCGCGCTGGTCGCCGCGGTCGCGCTGCAGGAGACCGTGTCGACCTTCCTGGTCGCCGGCATCTGCCAGGGCACGACCGACGCGAGTGCCACGCTGGTGCTCAAATGGCCGAACGACCTGCTGCTCGCGGAAGCCAAGCTGTCGGGCGTCCTGCTCGAACGGTCGGGCGATGCGGTGATCATAGGCTATGGCGTCAACATCGCGCATCATCCCGATCTTCCCGACCGCTTGACGACCGACCTTGCGTCGCATGGCGTGGTGGTCGATCCGGGGATGTTCCTCGATATTCTCGCCGACAGTTTTGCGCGCTGGATGGGGCGCTGGCGGACCGAGGGCATCGCGCCGGTGCGTGAGCGCTGGGTCGATTGTGCGCACCCGGCCGGCACCGCATTGACCGCACGGCTGCCCGACGGGAGCGGCATCGATGGCCTGTTCGTCGGGCTCGACACCGACGGCGCGCTCATCCTCCGCTTGGCGTCTGGTGAGCGGCGTGTCATTCACGCTGCCGACGTCTTCCTGCTTTGAGGCCCCGCTGATGCTGCTCGCGATCGATGCCGGCAATACCAATGTCGTGTTCGCGCTCGTCGAAAGGGGCGAGATTGTCGCGCGCTGGCGGATCGCGACCGATCCTCGCCGCACGGCGGACGAATATGCGGTGTGGCTGAGCCAGCTGATGCAGCTCGGCGGGCATGATCGGACCGCGGTCAAGGGCGTGATCGTCGCCACCGTCGTGCCGCGCGCGCTCCACAACCTCCAGGTGCTCGCGTCCAAATACTTCGGCACCGACGCGCTGATCGCGGGGCACGCCCCCGTTGAATGGGGCATCGCGATCGATGTCGACGAGCCAGCCTCGCTCGGCGCGGACCGTGCGGTCAACACGATCGCGGCGCATGCGCTGCATGCCGGCGACCTGATCGTCATCGATTTCGGCACCGCGACCACGTTCGACGTCGTCGACTATAGCGGCGCGTACAAGGGCGGGATCATCGCGCCAGGGATCAACCTGTCGCTCGACGCACTCGTTACCGCGGCGGCCAAGTTGCCGCGCATCGCGATCGAGGCGCCGACCGATACGAGCGTCATCGGGCTCAACACCGTCTCGCAGATGCATATCGGCATCTACTGGGGCTATGTGGCGATGATCGAGGGGCTGGTCGCGCGGATGAAGCGCGAGATCGGCCGCCCCGTGAAGGTCGTCGCCACCGGCGGCCTTGCCACCTTATTCGAGAAACAGACCGACGTGTTCGACGTCATCGAAGCCGACCTGACGATCCAGGGGCTGGCGATGATGTGGGACCGTCACCATATCTAGGGCCATTTGGCTCGCGCCACCGGCCTGAGGGCCATATTCCTGTGTAATCCTGAAAGTAATCAATGACTCCGAAGAACGAACTGCTTTTCTGTGGCCTTGGCGGCTCCGGCGAAATCGGCATGAACGTCAACCTGTACGGCTGCCAGGGCAAGTGGGTGATGGTCGATCTCGGCATCACCTTTGCCGATCCGCAATATCCCGGCGTCGACGTGATCCTGCCCGACCTGTCCTTTATCGAGGACCGGATCGACGACCTGCTCGGCATCGTCATCACGCACGGGCATGAGGATCATATCGGCTCGCTGCCGTATCTCGCCGAAGACCTTGGCGTGCCGATCTACGCGACCCCTTTCACCATGGGGCTGATCCGCGGCAAGCTCGAGGAAGAGGGCATCGCCAACCGCGTGAAGCTCAAGATGATCCCGATGGGCGGCAACTTCCAGCTCGGGCCGTTCGGCTTCACCTTCGTCGAGATGTCGCATTCGATCCCCGAGGCGAACGCGCTGCTGATCGATACGCCCTTTGGCCGCGTGTTCCACACCGGCGACTGGAAGCTCGATGCGACGCCGGTCATCGGCAACCCGACCAAGCCCGAGGGCTTCATGGCGATCGGCGACAAGGGCGTCGACGTCCTGGTTTGCGATTCGACCAACATCCTCAACGACAAGGCGTCGGGCAGCGAGAGCACCGTGCGCAAGGGTCTGTTCGAGGAAGTGAGCAAGGCCAAGGGGCGGGTGATGATCACCAGCTTCGCGTCGAACGCGGCGCGTCTGCACACGTTCGGCGAAGTCGCCAAGGAAACCGGGCGCAAGCTGTGCGTCACGGGTCGTTCGCTCGACCGGATCATCAAGGTCGCGCGCGCCACGGGCTATCTCAAGGACTTCCCCGACACGATCAGCCCCGACGAGGCGATGCGCCTGCCCAAGAACAAGGTGCTGATCATCGCCACCGGCGGGCAGGGCGAGGAGCGCGCGGCGCTGGCGCGTGTCGCCAATGGCAGCCACACGATCACGCTCGAGGCCGACGACACGGTGATCTTCTCGTCGAAGCAGATCCCGGGCAACGAGGTCCAGATCGGCCGCATCCAGAACACGCTGGCGGCCAAGGGCATCCGCATGATCACCGAGCGGCAGGCGCACGTCCATGTCTCGGGGCATCCGGGTCGGCCCGAGCTTGCGCAGATGTATGACTGGTTGCGCCCCGATGTGCTGATCCCGACGCATGGCGAGATGCGCCACATGATGGAGCATGCGCGCTTTGGTCTTGAGCAGGGGATCCCGCGCGCGCTGGTGCAGAGCAATGGCGACATCGTGCGGCTGGCGCCCAAGGGCCCGGTGAAGATCGGCAACGCGACCGTCGGGCGTCTCGTGCTCGATGGCGACGTGATCCTGCCCGCCGACGGCGCGACGATCGCCGAGCGCCGCAAGCTTGCGGTCAACGGCCAGATCTCGGTCGCGGTCGCGCTCGGCAAGGACGGCCGGATGGTCGGCCAGCCGCAGGTGCGCGTGCAGGGCGTGCCGGTCGAGGAAGACCGTGCGGCGTTCATCACAGACGCGGTCCAGGCGGCGGGCGACACGGTGCGCGGCGGCAAGCGCGAAAGCGACAAGATGCGCGAGCAGATCCGGCTCGCGGTGCGCAAGGTCGCCAAGCGCTGGACGGGCAAGCAGCCGATCGTCGACGTCCTGTTGATCGAGGGCTGATCCCGTGCGCTGGACCTCGGCACTTGCGATCTACGTCCTGTTCTGGGCGTTCTCGGTGTTCCTGGTCCTGCCGTTCGGCGTGCGCACGACGCCGGAGGCCGGGGGCGAACTCGTCCCCGGTCAGGCTGAGAGTGCGCCGGATGAGTTTCGGTCGGGGCGGACGGCGTTGCGCGTGACGGTGGTGGCGACGGTGTTGTTCGTGCTGTTCCAGCTCAATTATTATTATGGGTGGATCACGCCGCAGAGCGTCGATCTGTTCGACCGCGGGAATATGGTGACCCGCTAAATCCTCCCCCGCCAGGGGGAGGTGGCTGGCACTTGCCAGACGGGGGGGGCGGTAGGCGCAAACCTCTGTTCCGTGTCCTCCCCCTCCGTCACCTTCGGTGCCACCTCCCCCTTGCGGGGGAGGATTAGGGAGGGTTATCACCCCGGCGACGCGGCCGAGCCGGCCAGCAGGCCGCCGTCGATGTTGATCTCGGTACCCGTGATATACGTCGCCTCGTCGGAGGCGAGCATGACCGCGACGGCGGCGACCTCGTCCGGCATGCCGAAGCGCTTGAGCGGCGTATCGGCCACCAGCGCCTGCATCCGTGCCTCGCGGTCGGGGCCGGTGCCCAGCATCGGCTCCCACATCGGCGTGAGGATCGCGGCGGGATGCACCGAGTTGCAGCGGATCTTCCACCCTTGCTGTGCGCAGTAGAGCGCCACCGTCTTGCTATGATTGCGGATCGCCGCCTTGGACGACGCATAGGCGGCGGCGAGGGGGATGCCGACGAGTCCTGAGCGCGACGAGATGTTGATGATCGCGCCATTACCCGCCGCTTTCATCGCACCGATCGCATAACGGCAGCCGAGAAACGTGCCGTCGAGATTGACCGCATGGACCGCGCGCCAGTCCGTCAGGCTCGCATGCTCGGGATCGTGGGGGCCCATGCCGCCCTCGAAACCCGTCACACCCGCATTGTTGACGACCACGTCGACGATCGGGACGTAGTCCGCCAGTCGCTGCCAGTCGGCCTCGTCCCGGACATCGAGTCTTTGGAAGCGGCACCCGATCGCCGCGGCGGCCTGCAGGCCGGCGGTCTCGTCGATATCGGTCAGGATGACGTCCGCGCCCTCGTCATGGAAGCGCTCGGCGATGGCGCGGCCGATGCCACGCGCTGCGCCGGTGACGACGCACGTCTTGGTGATCAATCTTGGCATAGGAGTCTCGAAACCTGAGTCCGGTCGGCGGAGTGCTCCGCTGGCGAGGGCCGCGTCAGCGGTGGCGCTGGATCATTTCGAAAACTTCTGGTTGGTAAGGCTTAGCGCAGCCGCTCGATCGCCTGCGCGAGCGCCACGTACAGCTTGCCCATGTCCGACGACAACAGCGTCACGCCGAGCGGCGACCCGTCGCGCTGCGTCAGGATCGCGCGGAGCATCGCTTCGAAGTCGTGGATGTAGCGGTTGACCATTTCGCGGAACGTGTCGTCGTCGTCGTAGAGGCCGGCGATCTCGCGTACCTCGCTCGCGTCGAGGATGCGGACGGCGCGCCGCGTGAAGACGCCGCGATCGCCCTTGAGATACGCGCCCCATGCGCTGTCCGAGATTTCGGGCGCGATCGCCTTGGTGATGTCGATCGAGGCCGAATTGAGCGATTCGATCAGCAGCGACACGCGGCGCGCGAAGGTATCGCTGTCCGCCTCCTCGCGTTCGGTGCGCGCCTCTTCGATCCGTGTTTCGACGATCGCGGTCGAGTCGACGATCGCCTGCACTTCGCGCGCCAACCGCTCGGTCGCGCCGGTTGCGGCGTCGACGGCCGCGTCGGTGGCGTCGGTGAGCGCGCGGACCTGGCGTTCGACGGTATCGTTCGTTGCGCGGCGCATCGCGTCGGCGCTCGCGGCGCCGAGCGCGGCTGCGGCTTCGGGGATGACCTTCGAGAGCGTCTCGCGCGCCTTGTCGGCGGCGACCGTCGCGGTTTCGCGGACCCTGTGCAGTGCCTCGATCAACTGCGGCGCGGCGTCTTCGGCGAAATGCTGCGTACGGCCGATTGCCTCGTCTACCATCTGGCCGAGTGCATCCGCCTTGGCGCGGCCGGTATTGAGCGTGTTGAGCAGGTCGGTCGACAGCGTATCGAGAACATGGCGCTGTTCGCCGATGACCCCCGCGATCGCCTCGATCGCGTCGTGCGTGCTCTCCGCCGCGGTGACGAGCGCGAGCAGGTCGGGGCGGGCCGAGACGACGATGCTCTTGCTCGCGAGAACGTGCGAATCGAGCCGGCCGAGCGCCTCGGGCATCGTCTCGTCGATCTCGCGCGCGGCCGCGTCCAGCGCGACCAGCAGCGTCTCGGTCGTCGTGATCGTCCGGTGCGCCATCGCGTCGCCGGCGCGCAACGCTTCGGTCATCGCATCTGCCGATCCGCCGAGCGCACTGATCGATGCGGCGAGGCCGCGGGTGCGTTCGGTGCCGTGGGTATGGAGCGCCTCGATCCGCGCCTCGACTTCGCCGAGCCCGGTGTGGAGATCGTCGACGATCCGCTCACCCGCACCGCGTTGCAGGTCGAGGCGGATCGCAACGCGCTCGATCGCATCTTCGACGGTGGCGATGCGGCGGGCGAGCGCTTCGGCACTGTCGCGTGCGGCGCTGTCGAGTGCCGCCTGGTTCGCGCCGACCATCGCCAGCATCGCGTCGCCCTGTGCGGCGATACCTTTGCGTGCTTCGTCGACCGCGTCGGCGGTGCGGTTGAGCAGCGCGTCGACCGCGCCGGACATGCCATCGGTGACCGATTCGAGATGCGCGCCCGCGGTCTGGCTGGTCGCCTCCATGCGGACGATATGCGCGGCGAGGCGCTGCGCCGCGCCGCTGGCCATCGTATCGGCCTCACGACCGCGTTCGGCGAGCGCGACGATCTGCGCGTCGAGAGCGGCGGCGTGTTCGCTCGCCGACAGACCGGTGCGTTCGAGGCGCTTGGCGACGTCGTCGATATCCGCCTGCGCGCGGGGGAGAGTGGCGATCAGGACGCCGAGGCTGGTCTGCGCGCCGGCGGTCGAGGTCGCGAGATTGCGCGCGTGCGCGGCGGCCTGGTCGATTTCGGAGACCATGCCGCGACCGATCGCCGCAAGCTGCTCGGTCGCGCCGCCGCCCATCGCCATCAGCGCGTCGAGCTGCTGTGCAAGCTGCGCGCGGTTTGCGTCGATGGTGTTTGACAGCGCGGCGACGGTGCGCTCCAGGCTGGCCGCCTCGTCGCGCATCGCCTGCGCGGTGATGCCGAACCTGTGCGCCTCGGCGCGGCTGGTTCGCATCGCGAGCAACCAGACGATCCCGACAAGCGCCGGCACGACGCAGAGCGCGGCGATGAACTGGACGAGCGCGATGGGCTCAACCGTCACAAGCGCACCGCGCGCGATCCACAGCATCGCGGCAAGCCAGACGACCACGATCGCGACGGCGATGCCGGCGTACAGCGCGCCACGTTCAGGTGCAGGCTCTTGATAAACCTCGTCGTATTGATGTTCAGCGACGGTTTCGGACATGTCTTCTATCACCGGATCCATCACGATGTCCGCGCGAATGGGATGGGCATTGCCTGCCGCCGCACGAAACCCGATCATTGACGAACCCCCGTTCATGAACATTGGGGGTATCACGGTTTGCGGCCGGACAAAACGGATGATGCGACGATCCGTTACGCATCCATCGGGTAATGAGGGCGGCACGGCCTATCATAGCGGCGGCCTAGACGTGGTCGCGCGAGTCCAGAGCGCTTTCTCGGCCCTATTTTGCGGGCCTCACGTCGAACCGAACCGCGGCGCACGGTGGTTCGGCCGAACGCGGGCTTTGCAGGACGACGCGTACGGCCTAACAGCCAGCGATGCTTGCCGGCCTTTTATTTGCAATTCATGACGCCGACGATCGCCCTGATCGTCTGGCTGCGACGCTGCCGTTCAGCGGCGTCACCCTTATCGAGTATCAGGCGCGGTTGCTGATCGCGGCCGGTGTGTCGCAGGTGATCGTCGTCGTTGCGCGCATGACGCCCGAATTGCTCGGTGCGATCAACCGCATCGGCCGGCGTGGCGTGAGCGTCGATACGGTGCGCTCCGCGACCGAGGCGGTGGAGAAATTGCACCCGCTCGCGCGCGTCCTGATGCTCGGCGACGGGCTGGTGACGACCGACGCGATCGTCAAGGCGATGGCGAGCGAGGAGGGGGATTGCCTGCTCGTCGTACCCGAGAGCGATGCGGGGCCCGGTTTCGAACGCGTCGGCGGGCAAATGGCCTGGGCCGGCGTGGCGCGACTGAGTTCGAGCCGGATCGCCGAGGTGGCGGCGCTCCCACAGGACTATGATCTCCAGTCGTCGCTGCTGCGATTGGCGGTGCAGTCGCGTGCGATCCACGTGCTGCTGCCCACCGACGCGGTGCGCGGCGGCCACGGGATCGAGCGGCAGGCGCGGACGCTGGAGGAACGTGGCCGCGCCGTGTTGATGACGATCGTGTCGGGGCGGCGCGGTTGGTTCGACCGGTTCGTGCTCGCGCCGATCGCGCGGCTGGCGCTGCCGTTGTTGGTCGATCGCGGTGCGGCGGGAACGACCGTCGGTGCGGCCGGGCTTGCGCTGGGTGTCGCCGGGCTGGTGACGATCGGCTTCGGCCTGTCGTCGGCGGGGCTGGTGCTGGCGTTGATCGGGTGTATCGCACTGGCGCTGGGTTCGGTGCTGAGCGGTCTTCGCGACGAGGCACCGATGGCGCGCTGGCAGACGATGGCGATCGGCGGCGTCGTCGCGGCCGCGATTCTCGTCTTCGCCTTCTTCGTCAGCGGCTATGCGGGCGACAACACCGCGCTGGCGATCGGGACCGCGACGGTCGCGCTCGGCGGATTGGCGGAGCGCGCCATTCTCGAACGCGAGCGCCGGCTGTGGTGGGGCAGTCCAGCCGCGTATCTGCTGGTCGTCGCGGTGTTCGCGCTGATCGGATTTCCGGTGTTCGGTTTGGGCGTGACCGCGGTCTATGCCACGACCACGCTGGCGGCGGCGATCGAACGATTGCGTCGCGCGCCTTAGGCGGACCTTAACGACCGGGGGGCTAAACACGGATCATGTCGGCCGGCCCAACGATGCAAGACGCTATGCCGTCCTATGATCCAATGGAACGGGCCGAGCGTGCGCGTCTGCGCGCCGAGACGCGGCTGGCGGGGACGATCGCCGACTTTTTCCTGGATGCGGACGCGCGGCTCGACGACCGCACGCGTCTGTTGCTGGCGCAGGTGCTCGGCGCGATCGTCGGGGCGATCGAGTGGGACATAAGGCGGCACGCAGCGCGGCTGCTGGTCGGCGGCGGCGCGACGCGTGCGGGCGAAGCGATGCTGAAGGCGGGGGCGGGGACCGTGCTCGAGCGGCTGACGCGCGCCGGGCTGCTGCGCGACGAAGACCTGATGGACGAACTGATCGCGCGGGTTCGCCATGATCTGATCGCGGCATCGTTGCCGGTCGAGGTGGCCGAACCCGATGAAGCGAGCCTGCTGGTGCGGTTGGCGGGCGTGCCTGATAGCGTCGTCGCATCGGCGGCCTCGGCGCTGCTGGCCGCCGAAAGCCGGCGGCGGGTGGCGAACGAGCAAGGGTCCGTCGGGGGCAGCGAGCTGCCCGCGGAATTGCATCATCGGCTGGTCTGGTGGGTGGCCGCGGCGATCCGCGATGGCTTGAAAGCCGCGGCACGCGACAGCGATCGCGCGATCACCGATGCGGCACAGCGCAGTCTGGCGGCGCATGACGAAGGCGAGCGTCCCGATGCGGTGGCCACGCGGCTGGCGGCGGCGCTCGATGCGCGACCCAATGAGCTGGCCGCGGTGCTGGTTGAATCGATCGGTGATCGGCGTCTGTCGCTGTTCGTCGCGGTGCTGGCGCATGCACTGGGCATCGGGTTCGATCAGGCGCGCGCGATCACGCTCGATCCCGAGGGCGACCGGTTGTGGCTCGCCTTGCGCGCGCTCGACATGGATCGACCGACCATCGCCAGGATCGGGCTCGCGCTGTCGGAAGCCGATCCGCGCCGCGATATCGAGGCGTTTGCGGACGCGCTGGACGCGATCGTTTCGATCGGCGTTGAGGATGCGCGGGCGTCCATCGCGCCGCTGGCACTGAACCGCGATTTTCGCATGGCGTTGCGCGCGCTGGCGCGTACGGAACGACGATGAGCGCGTTCGACCCTTCGACCGAAAGCCCGATCGCCCACGCCATCGTCGCGCCCGACGGTTCGCTGTCGTTCGCGGACCCCGCGTTGATCGCGTTGAACCAGCGCGCGGGCGGGATGCGCGGCGCGCCGCTGGCGGTGCCGCAACTCGCGACGATCGCGCGGCTCGCGCGGCGGCTCGGTATCGTCGTGTCGCGCGGCGTGGTGGTCGCCGATGACGAGACCGATGTAGATCTCTGGGTTCGCGCGCAACCTGATGGTGAGAATGTGCGGCTGACGGTGAGCGGCTGGCGCGAGATCGCGGCATGGCGGCCGGTACGCGCCTCGCCCGATACGCAGGACGCGTTTCTCGGCAGCGACACCGACTGGCGGTGGGAAACCGATGCGGCGCTGCGGCTGACGTTCGTCACGCTCGATGCAGGGCCCAAGCATGGCTTCGACGCGTTCGCGCTGCTCGGCCAGCCGCTGACGGCGATGTTCTCGCTCGATACCGGATCCGACGGGACGTTGCCGATCCTCGATTCGCTCGCGCGCCGGCGCTCGTTGATCGCGCAGCCTGCGCGGTTGCGGAGTTCGGGGCGTGCCGTGACGCTGACGGCGAGCGTCCGCCACGATGCCTCGGGCGATTTCGCCGGGTTCGTCGGCGCGGCGCGGATGGTAGTCGACGATGTCGCACCGCCGGCCGAGACGGAAACGCTGTCGCCGACCTTTACCAGCGGGCTCGACAAGGCGTTGCGGATACCGCTCGCGCGGATCGTCGCCAATGCCGACAGCATCAACGCGCAGGCCGATGGGCCAGTGCAGGGCGATTATGCCGACTATGCCGCCGATATCGCCAGCGCCGGGCGCCATCTGCTCGAACTGGTCGATGATCTGGTCGATCTCCAGGCGGTCGAACGGTCCGATTTCACGCTCGTGCCCGAGCCCATCGATCTGGCCGATGTCGCCCGCCGCGCGGCGGGGCTGTTGTCGGTGCGTGCCGCCAATGCCGATGTCACGATCACGCGGCCCGCGGTCGACGTGCGCGTCGCGGCGCTCGGCGATTTCCGGCGCGTGTTGCAGATCCTCGTCAACCTTGTCGGCAATGCGGTGCGCTATTCACCACGTGGGGCGCAGGTGATCGTCACCGCGACGCAGATCGACGGTCGCGCAGCCGTCGTGGTTGCGGACACGGGCAAGGGCGTCGCGCCTGAGGACCAAGTGCGGATTTTCGAGAAGTTCGAACGGGTCGATCCATCGGAGGCCGGCGGCAACGGGCTCGGCCTGTACATCGCGCGGCGTCTGGCGCGGGCGATGCAGGGGGATCTCACGATCGAGAGCGCACCGGGTGAAGGCGCGCGGTTCGTGTTGACGCTACCGGCGGATCCGGCGCGCCACCAGGATCAGCGCTAGACCGAACGCGGCGAGGAATGCGCCGCGATCCGCCCATGGCCGCTGGTCGAGCATGAAGCTCGACTGCGGCCAATGGACGTATCCGAGCCCCTGGCCGATCCAGAGCAGACCCATCAGTGCGCAGAGCACACCGACGATCATCAGGATCGGCCGGAGCGTCGTCATCAGCGTGCGTCCATCGGGACGTAGTCACGCGCCGTCGGGCCGCTGTACAGCTGGCGCGGACGGCCGATCTTCTGGTCGGGATCGGTGATCATCTCGTTCCATTGCGCGACCCAGCCGACGGTGCGGGCGAGCGCGAAGAGCACGGTGAACATCGAGGTCGGGAAGCCGATCGCCGACAGGATCACGCCCGAATAGAAGTCGACGTTCGGGAACAGCTTCTTCTCGATGAAGTACGGATCGTTGAGCGCGAGGCGCTCGAGCTCGATCGCGACGTCGAACACCGGATCGGTCACGCCCAGCTCGCCGAGCACTTCCTTGACAGTCGTCTGCATGACGGCCGCGCGCGGATCGTAGTTCTTGTAGACGCGGTGGCCGAAGCCCATCAGGCGGAACGGATCGTTCTTGTCCTTGGCGCGCGCGATGAACTCGGGGATCCGGTCGACCGTGCCGATCTCGTGCAGCATGTTGAGCGCGGCTTCGTTCGCGCCGCCATGCGCGGGGCCCCACAGGCAGGCGATGCCGGCCGCGATGCACGCGAACGGGTTGGCGCCCGACGAGCCGGCGAGACGGACGGTCGAGGTCGACGCGTTCTGCTCGTGATCGGCGTGGAGGATGAAGATGCGGTCCATCGCCTTTTCGACGATCGGGTTCACGACATACTTCTCGGCGGGCACGCCGAACGTCATCTTCAGGAAGTTGCCGGTGTAGCTCAGCGTGTTGTCCGGATAGACGAACGGCTGGCCGACGCTGTACTTATACGCCATCGCGGCGATCGTCGGCATCTTGGCGATCAGGCGGTGCGACGCGATGACGCGCTGGGCCGGATCGTGGATGTCGGTCGAGTCGTGGTAGAAGGCCGAGAGCGCGCCGACGACGCCGCACAGGATCGCCATCGGATGCGCATCGCGACGGAAGCCGCGGAAGAACTGCGCGAGCTGCTCGTGCACCATCGTGTGGCGCGTGATCGTGTTCGAGAAGTTGGCCAGCTCGTCCTTGCTCGGCAGTTCGCCGTTGAGAAGCAGATAGGCGACTTCCATGAAGTTCGACTGCTCGGCCAGCTCGCCGATCGTGTAGCCGCGGTGCAGCAGCGTGCCCGCGTCACCATCGATATAGGTCAGCTTCGACTGGCACGACGCCGTCGAGGTGAAGCCCGGATCATAGGTGAAATTGTCCGTCTGCGCGTACAGCTTGCGGATATCGATGACATCGGGGCCGACCGTTCCGGACATCACCGGATAATCGAATTCCTTGCCGTCGACCTTGAGGTTTGCGGTCTCGCTCATGCTTGTATCCTTCCTCGAAATCTTATCAGCTCGCCATCCGGTCGGCGATCCGTCCCAGGCTCTCGTCGCGCCCGAGCAGGTCGAGCACGTCGAAGATCCCCGGCGACGTCTTGCGTCCCGTCAACGCGGCGCGAAGCGGCTGTGCGACCTGGCCGAGCTTTACGCCCCGGGCTTCGGCCACGCGCCGTACCGCGCCTTCGAGCGCCTCCGTATCCCACTTGTCGAGCGCGTCAAGTTCGGCATGGGCATTGACCAAAATTGCGCTCGCTTCGCCCTGTAAAAGGCTCGCCGCAGCGTCATCCATCGCCAATGGGCGCTGGCTGAACAGAAAATTCGAACCCTCGGCCAGCTCGTTCAGGTTCGCTGCCCGCGGCTTCAGGACCGGCATTGCGCGAGTCAGAAGATCGAGTCCGCCGGTCGGGAGGTCGTGTCCCAGACGTGCGGCGGCTAGTTCTGCCAGCCGTGCGTCGTCGGCTTCGCGAATGTAGTGACCGTTGAGGTTTTCGAGCTTTTTGAGATCGAAGCGTGACGGCGACTTGCCGACGCCCGACAGGTCGAACCATTCGACCGCCTGCTCGCGACTGATGATCTCGTCATCGCCGTGGCCCCAACCGAGCCGGAGCAGGTAATTGTCGAACGCCTCGGGCAGGATGCCCATCTCGTCGCGATACGCCTCGATGCCGACCGCGCCGTGGCGCTTCGACAGCTTGGCACCGTCGGGACCGTGGATCAGCGGGATGTGCGCGTAGATCGGCTCGGGCCAGCCCATCGCGCGATAGATCGGCAGCTGGCGGAACGCGTTGTTGAGGTGATCGTCGCCGCGGATGACGTGCGTGACGCCCATGTCGTGATCGTCGACGACGACCGCGAGCATATAGGTCGGGGTGCCGTCCGAGCGGAGCAGGACGAGATCGTCGATCTCTTCGTTGCGGACGGTGACGGACCCTTGGACGCGGTCCTCGATCGTTACCGAGCCTTCCTGCGGCGCGCGCAGGCGGACGACGTGGGGAAGATCGGGCGCCTCGCTCGCCGGGCGATCGCGCCACGGGCTGCGGATGCGCAGCGGCTTCTTCGCTGCCTGCGCCTCGGCGCGCATCGCGGCGATTTCCTCGTTGGTCATGTAGCAGCGATAGGCGTGGCCGTTCGCGACCATCTCGTGCGCGACCTGCGCGTGGCGCTCGGCGCCGGCGAACTGCATCACCGCGTCACCGTCCCAGTCGAGACCGAGCCAGCGCATCCCGTCGAGAATCGCGTCGATCGCGGGCTGGGTCGAGCGGACCCGGTCGGTATCCTCGATCCGGAGCAGGAACTTGCCGCCGTTCGCCTTTGCGAACAGCCAGTTGAACAGCGCGGTGCGCGCGCCGCCAAGATGCAGGAACCCCGTCGGCGACGGAGCGAAACGGGTAACCACGGGTGCGGCCGAATTGGCGGTGCCCGTATCAGATATTGCGCCCAACCGCGGGTGCTCCCAGACTGTAGAAACGATGGCCGGATCAGCCGTCGCCGGCCCTAGCATGCGTCCTTGGCGGCGACAAATAGGCGTGCCGCCCTGGATGGCGGGAACGGGCCGCACGATCGAGTGCTGGCTGGAGGCGGAGCGCGACCAACTCGTATTGTGGTTGCCGGTCATGTTGGGCGGCGGAATCGCGCTCTGGTTTGCGTTGCCCGATGCGGCGGCGTGGCGGTCGGCAATCCTGGGGATGCTCGCGATCGGGCTTGCTTGTGTTGCGACCGGGCGCGGTGGTCGAGCGGCGCGGGTTGTTGCCCTCGGCATGGCGGCGGCGGCGCTGGGGTTGGGGCTGATCTGGTTCCGCGCGGACTTGGTTGCGGCCCCTGTACTTGGCGGCCCGACCATCGCCAGCTTTTCCGCGAGCGTCGAGGTGATCGAACCGTTGGTGGCACGCAAGCTCGTGCGGTTGACGCTGTTGCCGGTCGGGGAGGGGGCGGACAGCGCGGGGCGAGCTGTCGCCTTGCCGCACCGGATCCGCGTCAATCTGGCCGAACGAGATGCGCCGGTCGGGCTTGGGACGGGCGCGGTCGTCCGGCTGCGTGCGCGGCTCATGCCGCCGCCGCTACCGGCGGTACCGGGCGCCTATGATTTCGCGCGCGTCGCGTGGTTTAGCGGGATCGGCGCGACGGGTCGGGGGTTTGCCCCGGTCGTCGTGACGGCGGCAAGCGGATCGGGCGCGGGCATCCGAGTCGCGCTTTCCCGTCATATCGTTAGCCGGCTGGAGGGCAGCGCCGGTGGTATCGCCGCGGCGCTCGCGACGGGTGACGTCGGCGCGATCACCGAGGATGATTCGGAGGCGATGCGGCGGGCTGGACTGGCGCACCTGCTGTCGGTCAGCGGGTTGCATATCACCGCGGCGGTGGCCGCGACGATGCTGATCGTGATGCGGCTGTTCGCGCTCAGTCCGTGGCTGGCGTTGCATGCGCGGTTGCCGGTGATCGCGGCGCTGGCGGGGGCGGCGGCGGCGATCGGCTATACCTTGCTGACCCGTGCGTTATAGGAGTCAAACCCTTATTTTTGGCAGATTTGCGCGGCTACTGAATGTCCGGGATTGGAGGAAAGCGGGTCTTCGCGGGATCGCATGATCGGGTCCGCTATCGACAGAAGCGGACCCGTATCGAACGAATCAGGCAGGAAAATGAATTCCGCACAATTTGTTGCCGTCGGGGTCACGAAAATAGGCCAGCTCGATGGTGCCCATGGAGGCAGTTTCGCGCGGTCCCGGCGGAGCTTCTATCGAGGTCCCGCCAGCGGCAACGGCGGTATCGTGAAGCTGCTTCACCTGTTCGGGCGAGTCGCAGGAAAAGGCAACGGTGCTGCCGTTAGCGACGCTTGCCGGTTCGTCGTTGATCGGCTGGCTGACGATGAAGTTGGTTCCGTTACCATTGTTGTAGATCAGACGGGTATGGCCGCTGTCGGCGATGTTCCGCGTTCCTTCGCCTGCACCCAGGGTGGCGAGCACCGTGTCGTAGAAGCGCTTTGACCGTTCGATGTCATTCGATCCGACCATGGTGTGAAAAAGCACAGGCACTCTCCTGAAGGCTGATCGACTTTCGATCGCTATTAGCAGTCTCACCTAACTGGCGCGTAACCCGCAGTCACCCCGGCCCGTGGAATGTCCGCAAGTGGGCGTCAGCGGACGTTCGAGAAAATCGCGCGGCAGTAGGCTACGGCTACAACGCCCTGACCCGCGCATTATAGGAGTCAACATCAGAGTTTTTCGCAGCTTTCTGCGATTTTCTAGTCGTCATCCGGTGGGGGCGGACCCTCAGCAATTACCTCGTATCCGTTCAGATCGATGTAAACGACTGGGCCGCCGGGTTCGGTGAAGTCATAGACGGGAGGATCGTCATTGGTGATACGAACCGAGATGACCGACCCAGCGTTCAAGCCTTTCTTATAAGCCTCAGTCGTTATCTGGACGACCGATCCGATCGGCGGAACGCCATCAGCTTCGGTTGAGAAAAGCACGCTGCCGCTCAGTGCAAATTGTAACCGCATCCACCTACCCCTTTAGAATACGTCGTCGGTGATCGTCTTTTCGCCGCCACCGGCATCATCATCCCATGACAGCTTGACCGTCGCTCGTCTCGGTGATCCCATGTAAACGGCAGCTAGAAGGCTGATCGCTTGGTGTGGTTCGAGCGTAGGGTAAGGGAACTTTTCTGTCAGATCGTGGCTCTCAAGCAAATCGTTACCAGCCAATACGTCCATGCGGACGCTACGAGCCGTTCCCTTGCCCCGATTGAATATCTTGAACTGATAGCTCGTTTTTCCTGTCTTCACGAAATTGGCGAACAGATCAGCCTTTTTCGATGAAACGCTCTCGGCCTGCTCCTTCTCGATTTGGAGGGCGTTTAGTCTTCGCGTAAGCTCGTCACCTTTTCGCTGTCGCCAGAGCGTGTAGCCCGAGAGGCCAAAAGCGGCGACGGCCATCACATCGCTGATGGTCACTTCCATTTTTTGAACATCTTCGAAATATCGGCTTTTACGTCTTTAAAAACCTCCGCCTTCAACGCATCGACCTCTTCCTCGATCCGCGCACCGTTGGCTTCTCGCAGTTCGTCTTTGGTCATCACGCGCTCGCAACGAACGCATTTGATATCCGGTTTTTCTTCGTCGTGCTCAAAGCTCTCGCCGCCGCAAGTTGGGCACTGCAAGCTGATCGAACGGCCGTAATCGTCCTTCATGTTCTACTCCGAAGATTGGATCGTGGAACAATAGCGGAACAGGATTACACCAGAAGCAGTGAGGCTGCCAATCGCTAAAGCGGCAGCGCCATCTGCCGCGCATCATAGGGTGTCGCAGAACCCTCCATAGCGCCGATAATCGTCTGAGCTAGTTCGGCTGCTGCCTGTTCGCGGATGCGTTGCACGGGCGCTGTCAGCCCGACGCGCGCCCACGCTGGAGCAAGGAGGAGGCTTTGGGCGAGGCTGGAGGGATCAGGCTGGGTCATGCAGCCTTTGTTCTCCTTTTGATCCGATTCGTCTAGGTCGATTTTGCGACCGGGTGCAGATCGCCGGACAGCGCGGGTTTCTACGCGCGTGCCTGAACAAGAGCAGTCTACCGGGTGATTGCCAGACAGCCTAAGTTGATGGTATGTTGAGAGTGGCACTCGATGCCACTCTACCAGAACCCTGCCGTATTCGTGGGCCGGGATGAAAGGCTGCGCTATGTCCCGCGTTCACCTACTTCATCATTCACCGATTATTGGTGTTCGGCTTAACGTTGCTATTGATTACGTTATTGTTGACGCTGCGGTCAATACACTTTGTATGGTGATTGCGGTGATCGTTGCGATTGGCTTTTATCCCGGCTTCGATAACGTTATCGCCAACGTTCTTCCTAACGTTCCTAATTCGGCGAATGGTGCGGCTAATGATGCGGCGTTCGTTGCGGGGCTTTCCTGATGGGGAACAGCGGCGATGATGGTCGGAGCGTTCAAACGCGGTTTCGACCAATAAGTGACGTTGGTAACGAGCAGGTGCGAATGTTCGTCAACGCCGGTGAACCGGACAAAGCGTTCAAACTCGCGATGGCGCATAATCAACGTCGTCAAATGCAAACGGTCCTTCGTTCGTTGGTTACGATCAGCGGTCTGGCGCTCGCGCATCCAATGGTCCGTGAAGCCGCTGCTCGCATCCTTCATCTCGGATAGCATTCATGGCGACGGAGCCGTTCCCGGCTCCGTGCTGTTAATCGTTGTCAAAGTCTGCAAGTGCCTGACCAAGTAGGTTGGCAATCGGGCAGTGAGGGTTCCGGCTCAGCAGCGTCACTATGTCCTGACGGTAAATCCGCTCTGCCTCGGCGCAATCGACTAGCTGGATCAATGGAGTGTCCCGCCAATCTGATCGAGCGCCTTGTTCAGGCCATCGATGGCTTTTGAGATAGTTGATTTCAGCTTGGTGTTGCCGTCTTCGGCGGGTTCCGGGAGGTAAAGCTGGAAGTTAGAGTTCTTGTTCTTGGTTTCGCCTGCGCGGCTGACACAGGGGTTCAGAGCCTCAGCCACACTCAAGCCGCGCTGTAGTCGCTGACGAATGGTCGCCGGGTTCATGCCCAACTCAAATGCCCAATCGCAAAGTGTCTCGACGCGGCCCTTGTGAGGCAGCATTGGGCTTACTGAACCACCCTTGCCGGTCGTGTCGCGCTTGGATCGACCCAGAGGGAAGCCATAATCATTGACTTCACGAACGCCCTTGCTGGGCCTGCGATTGTTCTGCTGTGTCTTACGATCGGGTGCCCACCAGACATTTCCGGGTTCATAGTGACCGTCATTGTTGATGCGATCTAGGCTATGCTTGGCAGTCGGGCGTGGGCCAACCTCGTCTAGGAAGGACTGAAAGCCGGAAGTCTGGTAACGCCATTCATCACATACGCGGATGCCTCGCGCTCCATAGTTCTCGTAAGCGATATTGTTTTCGTTGTGGCAGCGATGGATTGCGTTCTTGAGTGCGCTGCGTTCTACTAAGTGGGTGCGGTAGGCCATGTTTGGCTCCTCCGTGTAATTGTTTCGACACAATTACTTAGTCAGAGCCGCAGGTAGTTAAGTGCGTAGATAACTCCAGATAGTCATCTGACTAACTAGAGTTATGAAATGGATGGAAACAGCAAAGTCGCTTATTGGCACCAAGGAAGTTCCTGGTCCTAAGAGCAGTTCAACAATCATGGCTTGGGCAAAAGCACTTGGTAACAGGGCGCTTGGCATGGCCTACAACGAAGACGGCACTCCTTGGTGTGGTCTCTTCGTCGCGCACTGCATCAAGAGCGCAGGACTACCCACTGCACCGATCGCGGTTCGTGCGAGCAGCTGGTCCACCTGGGGACAGAAGTGCGCGCCCACTGTTGGGGCAGTCGTGGTTTTCCAGCGCCCCGGCGGCGGCCACGTCGGCTTCCTCGTTGGCGAGGACAAGACGCGGTATCGCGTGCTTGGCGGCAACCAGAGCGATGCGGTCAACGAGACGTGGATTGAGAAATCGCGCGCTGTCGCGGTTCGCTGGCCAGCCGGTCAGACGCCGCCGCTGGTGCCGTTGCCTTACTTCATTGCCCCTGGCAGCACGTCCAAGAACGAAGCATGATTAAGTAGAAGACAACCTCAGGATGCTCATCCGGGCTGCTCAAGTCATGATGTTGTAGAACCCCCGGTCAGATGGCCGGGGGTTCGCCTATGACGACGGACTTGGACAAGGCGCGCCACTTCCTCGTGTTCGTCGTTCTGTGAATGTCTCGGCCTAACTCGAATAGGAACCGCTCTACGTCCTCGGCGTCAACGTCGCTTCCAAGCGACTTAGCCAGCTTACCCATTTCCTCGATATAGCGTGGATAACTGTTGGGCGCGTTGACTGCTCGCACCTCTCTGCCCTGTTCGATACGTCCTGGCATTGGGTCTTTGAGGATCGCCGCGCGCAAGTCGTCCAACTCGCGATAGTCCTCAGACATGATCGCGCGCATTACCTGCTGATCGAGGATCAGACAGCGGTCGCCACGGTGATCCAATCCGGCGAAGTAGGCCAGCTTGCTTGTGCTGGCTGTAAACAGACCGGGTATCTCATTAAGGCTGGACAGCGGGTTCTTCTTGGTCGTGCCGTATTCGCGCAACGAGCCCAAAACATCACCGATATAGTGCGCATCCCGCATTGCCACCTGAAGGCTGACGGGAGCGCCCTTGGTCATGTAGTTGGTATGGCCGTCGGGGTAGCCCCAAACGAGCGCGAAGACCGATCCCTTTTCGTCACCCTCCTTGAAGGCGGCGAACACGTTCGAGCGAAGTAGCGGCTTTTCGCCCAGTGCTAACGCGCTGTCGATGAACGGCAGAGTGTTGTCCCAAACGTGTGGACGGACCTTCTGCCCCTCCTCCGGTGCGGTAAGAAACTCCTGTAAGGCTTCCGCGAAGTTCACAGAACCAGAGCCTCGCATACCTTGTTGTAATCCGTGCCGGTGCGCGTTGGCATGACAATGCGGAACAGGTCGTTGTCGAAGTGAACTTCCAAGACCAGCGCAGCGTCGTCAACGTCACCGTCCATGATCCAGCCATGTGCGTTCACATCGTGCCTAGCCAGCGTAGTGGCTAAGCCTTCCATGTCCTTGACCGCAATGGTTACGCCGTCGAACTTGGAAGCTGCGCCAGTTTCACCAATGATAGCGTGGCGTCCAGATTGCGGCAGCTTGAAGCTGAGTTTGGCGTCTTGGATCGAAAGCCGTGCTGACCCCGCGAATGACCGGCTCTCGCCCCTATTAGTGTTCTTACGCGCGTGATCCTGTCGCTCATGCTCAATGTAGCGCGCCGCCTGCTCGAACTCACTGCTGAGCGTTTTTAGGGGCTTGCTGGGGGTCTTGGCGGCTTGTGCTACCCGATAGCTGCCTGCGCTCGTGATCTGGTGGAGGTGAATGGGCTGCTGGATCGACTGCGCCTTGATCTCGCCCGCGCTATCCAGGGTCCAGCCCGTCAGCTTTTCGACCTGAGTAAGCAGGTGGCGTGCATCGCCAGCCGTAAGGATGAAGGGCTGATCCTCAGGCAGGTCGCCCACATGATCGGTCAACGTCATCACAGCGCCGGGGAAGCTATCAGCCTCGGACACAGCCTCGATCGTCGCTACCTTCTTGCCGCGCTTGACCCTGTTTCGGATCAACAGGTCGCGTTCCTTGCCCTGCGTTTTGTCGGGTGTCGTGTTGACGATCAGATCGATGGCGCGGAAAAATGGCGCGAGTGGTTCGCTAGATTGCTTGGGAGCATCGCCAGCCATGCTGAGCAAGATCGGCTCGACCTTGGCAGCGTCGTCATGCACCACCTCCACGATCTCCGCGGAACCACTGCCGTCGATCTTCGCCAGCACCAGCGCATATCCTGCACCGGCCTTCACGCCGGCCGGAAGCGCCACGGCGGCAGAGCGCGGCTTGGCATCAAGGATCGTCTCGGCTCGCTGAACTCGGGTTTGACGCCCCTGATCGCGGATAGCGCGGCCCCGGCTGTTTTGCTCGTCCAGTGCTTTGCTGCGCCATCCCTCGATGCCCTTCTCTTTGAGCCACGCAGGAAACTCCTGAGGGGTTTTCCCCAATGACGCAGCATAACTGAGGACGGTCGCATACTGGCTTCGCGAGCTATCATTGCCCTTTGCTGTGAACGCCAGCTTCAAAAGGCCAATGTAGGGATTGGCCTGGGTGCGACTGTTGTAAGGTATCTTGTGCTTCTCAAAGAACTTGTGCGTCAGAGAAACACCAGCCTGCGGCTTGATCCCGAATAGCATTTCGCCAAACGTATAAACCTGCTCCAGAGCATTGTGCAGAATGGCACTGGCCTTGCCTTCCAGCGTCTCGAAGGACTTTGCAGTTGCCTCCACATTAAGGAATTGTTTGTCGAGTTGGCTTAGCTGACCTTCAAGTGAGTTCGCTGTGATCTGCACCGTGGACCGTTCCCCGCTTTGCCCCTGAGGGGCTGATTTCTTTAGTCTCTAAAAATCTGAGAGCCGCATGATCCTTCCTCCCGACCCGGTTAAAACTCCGTTGAGGCAACGGCTCCAGGACGACAATCGGGCGATCTATCTGCCCGCGATCAGCCAGACGTTTGCGCGCACGATCCACCTCGGGAAGCTGACCACATCGCTGCCTTTCCCCGCAACGGATCTCGATTTCCTCAAGCCCGGCAACCCGCTCTTCCATTACCCGTATGCGCTCTACAGCGCGGGTCAGAGCAGTGGATCGGGAACGCCGCTACCCGACATGGTCAACGCGCGTGACAGGGCTGAGACGCTGGTTCTGGGCGATAGCGGGGGCTATCAGGTATCCACGACACCTGGCTATTTCTCGCCAGCCGTTGTTCTTCGCAACCTGCGATGGATGGAGGCGATTGCTGACTACAGCATGGTCCTCGACTTTCCCACCGGCGGGATCGCAAGCGGCAACATGCGCGAACACGTCGAACGCCTCGATGCCAATGCCGCATTGACGGCGCTGAACGCGACCAATCGGCTAGGGCTGGATTACAACGCCTGTCTGGAACAGACCAAACTCAACAACGACGACTTCCTCCAGCACAAAGCGCCTGGAGCAACGCGCTTCCTCAACGTGCTGCAAGGCCGGTCAGAGCGCGAGAGTTCGTTCTGGTATGAGGCTGTAAAGCACTATCCGTTTGAAGGTTGGGCGTTCGCAGGCCACCATCAAAACCGTTTCTCGCTGATGCTGGCGCGGCTGCTCGATATGCGCGACGACGGGCTGTTGCAGACGGCGCAGTGGATACACGTTCTCGGCACGTCCACGCTGCCCATTGGCGTGCTGCTATCCGTGGTGCAGCGCACGGTGCGAAAGCTCTACAACCCTGACATCCAGTTTAGCTTCGACACCGCAAGCGCGTTCCTGTCAGGGGGGCGCTTTCAGCGATTGATGACTGGCTACGCCATCGATCCGTCACGGTGGTCAATCCTCTATTGCGCGCCATCCGTATACAGCGCAGTTCAGAACCGCCGTAACCTGGGCGACTTCATGTCGCTGGTAATCAGGAACAAGGATCGGGTGACCCGGAAGGTCGTTGCGCGCACTGCGCTGTCCAAGGCACTAACGCTGGGCGACCTGCGCGAGCCGGGGACAAATGAACTGAGTGCTGACGGACGCAACCTACTTGTTCATCACAACGTCGAAGCCCTGATCGACGCGCACGACATAGCCCACGATACCTACTTCGATGATCCTCGCATCCGCGATCCAAAGCTGACGCCCAAGGCAGTCCATGTTATAGCAGCCTTTATCGAGACGATACTGGCGATGCCTACTGCCCACGCCATGGCGATGATCCATCAGCATCAGGACGAACTAGACCAGTTGCGCCCGGACTGGTGACGCGGGCTTCCCTCGGCGCAGCCATCAGTCCCTCTACACCTCCTGGGGAGGAGCGGAGCAATGGCGTCGCAGACGAATGTTCTGGCGAAAGCCAGGACGACTACCTGAGAAACGAGACGCTGGCGGTTGAGCCGATCTGAGCTGACGTCGGAGACGCGCGAAGAGCGCGCGAAACCGCGCAGCGTCGTGAAGTGAAGTTGACCTTAGTGGGGGATCAATAGGGTGGGTTCATTACTCTCTTCGAGAGTAATGTAGCTACTCTCTTGGTTCGCCAGTTAGTTCAGCATCGCTTCGCGGTTTATATATAGAGCAGACCACGCGGATATAGACGCGACACGATGCCAGAGTGCATAGTGACCATATAGCGGCACTTAACTGCCCCACAGACCCTCTAAATAGATCGGACGCAACGAGCACGACGTTATAGCGCCTTTGAGTTTCAGTTTCCCATCCTAGTGGGATCAACGCGGAACCCCCGGATTGGTCGTGCTCTCCGGGGGTTCTTTCTATTTGGAGCACGACATGACAAAAACAATCGACATCACTCTTGCCCTACGTTGGGAAGAGAATGGCGTCTGGCAGGACTACTCGTCCAACTTCGACAAAAAGCTCAAGAGCAGCAAATTCCGCGTGTTCACCGATGCAAAGATCCCCGGCTTGCCGCGCACCATGAACCTCCCCAAAGCCCACAGCTTCGCTGCACACCACAAAGGTGAGGTCGTCAACATCATCGAGACGACCACAGACTATGTTGGCGGTGCTACGAAGCGCGAGGCAATCGACCACGTTTACGACCTCAGGAACAACGCCAAGCCACCGGAAAGCGGGGAACGTCAGGTCGCCTACATCATTCGCGTGCCCACGAGTTCGATCGTGTATGGGAAGCTAACAGGACATATCGAAGGTCTGGAGATTAGTGACAAAGCTACCAACCGCTACGTCTATAGCCATCGTTGCGGTGAGATGCGCGTCTCAGAGGCCGAGCATCTGCGTATCCAGTCCGACACGTCGGGCGTCTTCTCCAAGCAGGAATACAGCTTCGTTCGCTACCTGCCGCGCAGCACCGAAACGGGAGGTGCAGCGTGAAGCACTCGACCAAGGCACTGCTGGGCTATCTCAGGTCATGGCACCTCACCTCCACCGGGAAGCAGAGAAACAAAGGTCACTATGTTGACCTGACCTTTTGCGAGTTCCTGAACCTCTTCGACACCAAGCAACTCCAAAAGCTTCGTATCGCGCTCATGGACGGCAAGATCAAAGAGGTCCAAAACGAGACGAACGAGCACGCATTGGTCCTGACATGGCGCAGCTACGCCGCCCGCTCCTCGGAGGAGTTTACTAGCGAAACGGCCTTCGTTTGCACCCGCGAAGAGAGCTTCAAAATCAACAGGTCAGGAACTGGCGATACACTCCGTCCCTCTCACGTCCACAACATGAGCGAAGGTTTGAAGGGGCGAACCCTATCTGACGAACACCGAGCGAATATCAGCGAGGCCTGCAAGGGCGTGGCGAAGCCCACATGGTCCGAAGAGAAGCGTGAAAAGTTCAAGGCTGTCGCGGCCAAGCGCGAAGCCGCAAAGCGAGCAGCTAGGGAAGCTGCCAAGGGGGCAGGCGCATGATTGAAGTTCGCATCTCCATTCCCCTAGCGGAATACCTCCACATCAAGGACGACCTAACAGAGCAGTTTAACCAACATGGCATCGTAGCCATGCTATCAGCGGACTCGATCATTCGCACTTGGGCTGCTCTTAAATTCGGAGAGTGGTTCCACAATCAGCAAGCGAGCGTCTACTTCCACATTGGTCACGGCGAGATTGCGAACGAGTGGGACGACACGCTTCAAATCGCAGCCATCGATGCGGAAATGATTGGGGACGGCTACCAACCCAGGGTCGTCATGACGTTCTTTGAGGAAGATGACGTGGACGAGGAATATCGAGAAGGAGTCGACAGAGACAAGAAGTTGGCTCTGCTTTTCAAGCTGACACACGGCGGCAAATGAAGCCCATTGACTAACAGGAAGCCTCGGCGGTGAGGCCGGGGCTTCGTTGTATCCGGAAGATCGGATAAGCCCTCACCGGGGCGCTCTGGAGCGTTACGACCCCTTGGGGCCGACGTTCCGCACCTCGCGGATGCTCTCAGCAAATTGATCTGCCCAGGCTTTCATCTGGTCGAGCGTTTCCTTGTGGTTCTTCTCCATCGTGTGTTCGATGCGAACCTGACCCTTCTCAATGTTCTGCTGCCCGATCTCCAACTTGACGATACGCTCCACGTCAGACGTGCGGTTGTTCGCTACCACGTTGATCGCCGTTTCGTTGTTCTTGATATCATGCTTCAGGTCGCCAATTTCCTTGTTGACCGCATCGTGGCTTAGCTTGTGCAAGTCATGATCTTCCTTGCGGCGCTTGTCGGCTCGTTTCTCAATCAGTGCAAAGACGCCAGCGATCATAAGGATGACACCGCCAGCCTCCATGAGGTTCTTTGGCTCAAGCAACGGATTTGGGACGGGAACCACAGTCGTGGCCGTCAGGGTCGTGCTGGTGGTCACAGGAGTGCCACTGGACGAGGTAGCGGCCTCTGCCTTATTCCCGTCGCTCATCTTATTTCGCCAGTCCGTCGATGATGCTAAGCACGATCGCCACGATAGCGGGGCTGGCAACGCCGACGCGGACAAGAAGCGTTGCGATCATGCCGCGCGCTTCTGGCACTGCCCACGCGGTCTTTGCGACATGCACTAGGCCGTTCTTCACGTCCTTGAAGAAAGAGGGCGTCTCTGCGACCTTTTCGGTCGTCTCGTTATTATTCATTTTCAAACTCCGTTCTGCCCGTAGGCTCTCCTAATGTGCGGACTATCGAATCCGTCTATACCCTCGCGACCGGGCTAGACTTTGAGCCCGCCGGCTAGCTGTCTTTACCGATCCGACCAGTCGGTCCCGCCGGGCCTGACTCACCAGCGGAGCCAGTATCCAACTTCATTCGGTGACCTTACGGTTATCGCGAGTGCGTATTAGATACTGTCTATCAGGGCCTCACTGGCCTGTTGTTCGTAGCTTGGTGATACTTGAACCAATCCGAACCAGCTACCGTTGGACCCTTCGCGGTTTCCTCGGCTAGTTTCTGCTGGAAACGCTGCTCTGCCGCTGCCACGGCCTTGTCGATATCCGCACCTGTCATGCCCATGTCCTTGAGCAGCGCAGGGCCAGCGAGAAGCTGGTCCATTGCCTGACCGTCGCGAATGCCTGTTTCGTTGCCGTTCTTGTAAGTGTCCCAGCTTGGCGCTGGTCGCGCGGCTGCAACCTGAGCCATGTTCTGGTGCAGCTTCGAGACATCGCCGCCAGCAGCCCTGATTTCCGCCTCGGTCCAGTAGCTGGTGAGGTAATCAGTGCCCTGATAGGCGTTGATGAGATAGCCGTCGTTGATACGGCCAATCATGCGGTTGCGGTGACATGCCAGCAGCCAATCCACGACCGACTTGACCTTGGGGCTTGCTGCGCGAAGTGCATCAAGGAAGCCAATACGGTGCGCGACATGGAGTGCGCTCAGCCAGTAGCCGCTAAAGAAGTCGTGGCAGTGAATGCCAGCGTCAGTAAGCTGGACCGGGCCAAAGCGCGCCGCACCCGCGAACACAGCCTTGCGCTGGTCAATCTCTCCACCCGACATGATGTTGGTTGGCGGATTGAGGAAGCCGGGAGTGCTGGCATACCAGAGATCGTAGAAGGTCTCGAAATCGAACGTCACGAAATCCATAACTTCCGCGCGGCTGTAGAGTCGGTCGCTGTTTGCGCTCGCTGTCTTCCAAGCCATCGCGCTCTGTAGGAACTTCCAAGCTGCACCACGCTCGTAGAACTCGGTGCAGCTATCGGCTTTACCCAGAATCACGTTGTCGTAGAGTTTGACCTGATCGAAGAACCTATGACCCAAGAACGCAAATTCAGGCGTCTGGAATAGCAGCGAGCCCCAATGGGGAAGCTGGTGGCCGTGCGCTTCGTCAATCTGGTTGGTGCCGAAGACCGGCTTCGAAGCCACCAGACCGCCATAGGGCACTTTCACTCTGAGTGGGCTGCTGCCGTTGGACCATTCGTATGGACGACCGCCCTGCACGTAATAGGCCTGGCTCGCGGGTGTCGCGGCCTGTCCCGGTCCATAGTAGTGGTTACGCATCGTATGTTGCGGCGCATGTTGCCCTTGTAGAGCGGCTTGTTCCTGCCGTTCTCGAAGGCGTGATATGGATCGCTGACATAGCCGGTGAGGTAGTCGAGCGCGATTTGCTTCATGGGGCGTTGGTCGTGCGGACGCTTGGACGTGACATCGCGGGCATAGAGGGCGACCATTTCGGGCATGACCTGACGATCATCCCTCACACCACCAGGACCGGTGATTGGACTGCGGCCCATCTGGTTGAATGGCGTGTATTTGAGCCAGACACCCGCGTTCGGCACTGCGCCATCGGGATTGTAAACGCTGCCCTTCCAAGGGTCCTTGGTCGCTGCGGCCTGCGCCTGAATGTCCTGATAGGTCGTCGGCTCCCACGACATGACACGGTAGTTCGCAAAGCCGTTTGCCTGACCGTCGCTGAAAATCCTCATGTCGCCACCGTTGACCGAGAAGCCGGTTTTGGACGCGAACGGGACGCGGAAGTCGTAAACGGGAACCGTGCTCCAAATCTGCTGCTGGGTGTATTCCACAGGATCGTGACTGCGCCAGATAACGCCGCTGCGGGTCGTTCCATGTGGATAGAACGGGTTGGCTGCGGTGATCTGCGCCACGCCGCGACCATCATACGTGCCCTGCCATGTCGCGGGCGAACTGGTAGCGTTCAGGGGTTCGCCGTTGGGCTTCTCAACGCGAGCAATAACCGCGCCCGTGCTGTCTAGGATCTTCCACTTGTGCGGCACCATGTAGCTGTCCTTGCCCGATGGATCGCCAAAGGGCGCATTGGGCATGGTCGCCGTGTTCCAGTCGTAACCAAACTGGAACTGGACATACGTTCCGATGCGAATGCCTTCGCAATAGTAGTTGATGCCGTTGATGCTGGGCACTGGTCCCATAGGCAAAACCTCAGTCCATGTTGCCTGACTGCCGTAGAGCGAAGCGTCTTCGAACTTGCAGTTCTGCGCGCTGGGCTTGGTCATGACGAGGTGGTTGGGATGCTCAACAGCCGAACCGCTCGACCAGTCCTCAAGAACAGCCTTGTAAGCGCGACCCGCTGGTAGCTGCATTTCACCAACGACGATCTCGACATCGTATGTCTGCAAGCCATTGGCCGTGTAGGTCAGGTGGCGAGCAGTCTGGTTGCCAGTGATATTGCGGGCATCCACGACCAGATTCTGCAAGTCCGTAACGCTGATAACGCCATCCTTGACCGCTTCGTAATTGCTCTTGATGTCCGGCTTGCCAACGGACAGCTTCACGGACTCAATCTCAAGATCGTTGATGCCCTGCGAGGTGTTGCCTGCCGATGCGTTGATTTCCAGCGAGGCTGCTGGCGCAATGCGAGGCTTGCTCGATGTTGCCACTGGCGATCCAAGCTGAACGCCGTCGATGTAGAATGTGACCGTGCCGCCGTCGCCGCTGGGGTTGTCGTTCCATTCCGCTTCGTAAAGCTGGTTGGTGCCAAGAACGCGGTTCGTCGCCTCAGGGCTGATGATGTTCTCGCTGGAGCCGTTGCGGTGAAGCTGTAGCTGGAGCGTGTTGCCTTCCCAGTGAATGCGAAGCGTCATGCCGCCCGTTCCGTAATCCATGAGGTTCAGGATCGGAGCCTCAAACGTCGAAGCAGGAACGACGCCCTTCCAGCTCATTCGGAGTGACGGTGGTGTCTGGGTGATGATGTCGTTGGTGCTGGTCTTGAACTCCATCGCCAGCGCCTCGCTGAACAGGTAGCTGCCCTGATTGACGACGACGTGACCGTTGCGGAAGTTGAAGCCTGTGCCGCTCTTGTTCAGGCCAGCCGTTGTGCTGACCGCATTGCCGACGACCGCGTAAGGAGCGCCAGAACCGCCAAGCGTCCAAGTGCTGCTCGTTGGCGTTACGATATCAACGCGCCGCTCAATCATCACAGGGAGCTCTTCTGGTGTGTTGACGGTGAAGTTCGCCTTGCTGCCGCCGAGGTTGATACCCAGAGGAATGATCGTGCCTGGGGAGCCGTAAATGGTGCTGCTACCCGAGAGATCGACAGGCTCGGTTGGGACTTCGGGCTGGGGTTCGGGAGCGTTCGCGAGGCCAATGGTGATCGCGAGACCTGAGACGCCGCCGATGACGCGGGCACGCGCATACAGGGCCGCTGTAGCGGTTGGCTTGTCGCCAGGAAGGAACACGGTCGCTTCCTGCGTGAGCGTGATACCGGGATCACCGAGGTTGACGGGGACCAACACATAGGAGCCGTTGCTGCCGGCAATCTGCCCTGCAACTTCACTCAGGTTGATGATCGCGCCAAAGCCCGCATCGCCATTCTTGCCCGATGGACCGGCGGGGCCGCTGGGACCGGCTGGGCCAGTTGGACCGACCTTCGCATCAACGAGGTCGCCCGCAATGTCGATGATCTGGCGGACTTCCTTCGCAAGCTGATAATTGTGCGGCTGCAAAGGCAACAGCGTGTAGTTCAAGCCCGATGCAGTCTGACCCGTATAAGGGTCAACCAGAGTCAGTTCGCTTGCGCTGTCCACGGTATCAACGGGGAAGCTGAGTCCGCCGATGTTAAGGGCAGTGCCGTCGTAATTGGTAAGCCAAGACGTGCCGGAACCCACAACCCGGCGAGAGCCGTTGGTCAGGCTAATCGTTCCGCTATTTTCGAAGTTAGTTGCCATGCGGCCCCCTGAATATCATTTCTGATATTTAGCGGGGCCGTATCGGTCGTGGTTAGTAGCCGAACGCAACCCAGTCGAAGCCGTCGAGGTATTGGTCATCGCGACGGGCAGCCTGTGTTGCAACCGTTGCACCAAAGCGGCTGGTCTGGCCGATGTTCTGAATCCACAAGTCTCGTTCGTTATGGAAGACAGCAAGGTATGGCGTTGCATTGAACATCATACACTGATTTGGGAATGGGATTGGGAAGCTAACCGAGAACGTGGCTTCGTAGGTAATCCTCTGCCGAAAACGGCCCCACATGATAACCAGTCCACCCGGTAGAATCTGGTAGCCTCCGTTTTGGTCGCGGATTGACTGCTTCGACAAAAACTCGAAGTCGATTGCACCAGCTTTCAGAGTATCTACGGTTACGTTCGGCATATAAACGCCGTTGGCATCCGCATAGAATACCTGCTGAGGGAAGGAGCCGGGAGTCGTGAGGCGGAAACTGTCAGCAGTGAACGCAATAGCCGATACGTTATCCTCGACGGCGATGCCCATACCGGCAATGGACTTCACGCCGTTTACGTCGGTCTGGACCTTCAAGACGTATTGGGCGCCAATACCATCTGTCTTGGTCGCGTAGGTGTTGAGCTTTTCCTCGGCAGCCGCGAAATTCAGTCCGTCTAGTTTTGATTGGACATTGCGAATTTCCTGTGCGCGGGCGCCATCATTGTCAGCGTATGTCTGTTGCATATTCTGAATAACGCCGCTGATATTTGCAATTGGACCATTGGGGCCAACAATGCCATCAACGTAGCTGCTAAGAGTATTAGTCTTCTCAGCTTGTGCGGAGTCTCCATCCACGATAGCTTTCTCGACGTTGCGAATTGCGGCTTCATTGGCCGATTTTACGCCATCGACCTCAGTGGTGATGCGGACGCCCATTTCATCGACGCGGAGTGCCAAGGCAGTGCCAAACTCGTTATCTACGACCAGCTTTCGCAGATCGTTGAACGAGCCTTCCAGCGAGGTTTTTACGCCGCCAACCTCGTCCGTGATCCTGACGCCCATCTTCTCGATGTCTTCGTTAATCGCCTTGTCACGCTCAGCGCGAACACGCTCCTCGTTGGTCTGCCATGCCGTCACGCCATCGCCGTAGTTGGCGATTTTGATATCTACGACCTCGCTGCTGGCATAATTGGCGTTAGCGATCGAACGGCGCAGTTCACTCAATCCGGCTTCAATCGGACCCTTGATGTCGATACCCGCGACGGCTTTCTCAGCGTTAGTCAGGCGGCTGGTTAGCTGTAGAAAGCTCTCTGCGACCTTGCTTCCGTCATCCTCAATCCGAGTCTCCAACTTGCTGATGGCGACTAGGTTTTCCTTATTGAGCGCCTGAGAGAGTTTGACGTTCGACGTGCCGTATCCGATTTGAAGCGCGGATAGCTGCTCAATGGGCGTAGTGATTAGCCCGGTCACCAAATTGGGAAGCTGACGCCACGGCGGGCTGTTGACAACCTCGTTACCCAACGGACGGCGCTTGATCGGCTGGGGATCCCAGGCGCTAAACGTGTCCAGGCCAAAGGCGTCATACGGCGCAATGCGGATACAATAGGTATCATCGTCGGGAAGCTGCAGGGAGAACGTGGCAGCTGCGCCCCTGTAGCGCTCATGCAGGGCATCAAGCGGGAAATCGCTAGTGGTGCCTACCCAGGCGACGAAGCCCTCTAGATCGCCGTCTACGGGCTGCGGGCAAGCAATCTCAACGCCGGTCAGAGTGCTGGTGATCCGTGGTGCAAATGGTAGAACGGGCAAGCTGTTCTGCGCATCGTCCACGTCGGGAGCGGATGTGCCACGATCGCCAACAGCATAGACCTTAACGCGGACATGGCGGCTTAGGCCCGCCGCGTCGTTCTCGGCATGGGTAAGCGTGTCCTGGTAGCTGCGAACGCCGTTGGTGGCTTCGGCTTGGAACACGGCTTGGTCGACGCGGTGCGTAACAGTGGCGTTCCTGCAAACATACTCAATGACATAGTGGTCAACTGCGACGTTCGCAGGGTTGCTGTTAAAGTAGACTACTAGGTCCGCGCCGTGGAACTCGAATGTCGCCATGCATCTCACTTAAATCCGGTGATAGAGGGAGGCTGGAGGCCAGCCGAACCGTCGTTGGCATAAGTCCACATGACGACTTCGGCGGCGCTGCTACGCCCCAAACTATTTAGTGAGCGCAGACTGAATCCATACAGGCCAGGTTCCGCATCCCGGATGGTAGTGAAGTTGTCGGCTCCCTTGTAAACCTGCTCCCACTTGGAAGAGCCTGGGCGCTGAACTTCAAGCGTGTAGCCTGCCAAAGCTAGTCCCGTGCCATAGCCGGTCAGGTCGGCTGCAATCGCATCCCAGCGAACGTCGATGCCGCGCTTGGTCCCTGCAAGTTCGTCAACGTAGCTGTAGGCCGAGAATGTCATGCCAGTTGGCTTTGGCGTCACTAGGTTGACCTGCGACCACGGCACAAACTGAACCGGCGTGCCGTTGTCCAGCCACTCATGCTTGCCCTCAATGTAGCGAAGCGCAGTGACTTGGAACTTGCCGGTTTCCTGCTCCTGAATATCGCTGATTTTGTATTCCAGCGGCTGCGCGGCAGTCGGCGTGTTCTCAACGATGCTGACTGGCGTGTCAGCTGCGATGCCAGACGTATCGCAACCAAACGTCGCAGTCACCGACGTGGAGTTGACCTGAACGAGCGGACGGCGAACCAAATGGTTGTCGGTAATAAGCAGCGCGTCGTAGCTGGTGTTGGCCTTGTAGGTGATCGGCTTATCAACGGTGATGGCGTTGGCTCTTACGCTAACGAGGCGTCCCGTGATTTCCTTGCCGCTGAGGTTCCAGTCATCGATTAGGATGCGCTGGCCAGGAGCGTAGCCGCAGGCATTGATACTGGTGACGAAGGTAACGGCGTTCGTCTGGTTCTGAGCGTCGAACACCAGCGCGCGGGCATAGTCGTATGCCTCTTGCCTGTTGGTGCAGCCGTGCTTGTAAACCGTCTTGCTGACGATGCCATTGTTGCTGAGGTGATGCTTGCGGTTGCGCTGAATGCTATCAACATCCTGATACCGCTCGTTGTTGACGCGGTAGTAATCGTCAGGGTTATCCCACTGAACGATGACCTCGTTGAACTGCTGATCCCCTGGAGTGCTGGTGTAGGTGAACTTACCTTCTTCAACGGCGCTGTTGTTGATGAAGTGATCGGGTGCGCCAGGACGGTCCTGCGCCAACACAATCTGCGTGCCGTTGAAGTAGGGAATGGACCGGAACGTCTGCGCCAGATCGCACAGAAACTGCCAGCCGTCTGTCTCGTCGGCGAACTGTTTGTTGACCGTGTATCGGAAACGACCGTGGATGTTTTGATCGCAACGTTTGGCAGTCTGGTAGAGGTCGAACTTGTCGAAGAATGTCAGGGGGAAACCGCAACCAACTTCGGTGCTGGTGGCAATCTCAAGCCAGTGCCAAACGGGGTTCGCTGTGACGGCATACTTCCACGCGCCGCTCCAGCTACCCGCGTAGCTGCGGCTCACGGGATCATAGTTGTCAGGAACGCGGACCTTCTGACCCTGCACGATCAGGGCGACTTCGGGCTTCTGCGCGACGTCGAATTGGCTACCGTCGAGCGCAGCCGCGAACAGCGCAACGGGGATCGCGCCTTCAACCTCTGTGCCGTCGTAGCGGTAATCCTTGGATTTGATTTCGACCCAACCCTTGAAGGTCGTGCCGTTGGCCAGCTTGTCGTCGCTGCTATCGGGTGTCGTGCGGTAGACCCTGAACATCCAGGGATCAGCGTCATTGCCTGCGGTCTTGGCCGGGGCGGCAATCACGAACATGCGGTTGAAGCTGGACGTGCTCTTCTCGTTGACGCTCCAGCTGCCTGCGGGCGTCCAGGCGCTTGCGCTCATGCGCTTTACGTCAGCACCAAACGTCACGGACGTGCGGCTCTGGTTTCCTTTGCTGTCTGTCTTGACGAGCTGGTCGATACGGAAGTCCAGCTTGACGCGATCCACGTCCGCACCAGTGACCGTCTGCGTGCTGTAGAACTGACCACCGCCTGCGCCGCTGCGCTGCTTCAACTCGATATCGACGCTGAATGGGGCGCCCGTGTCAGGCGTCAGCTTGAGCGCGCTCTGACCTTCGACGCCAAACCGCTCTTCCCAGCTGATGCCGTGATAGTTGGGCTGACCCGTGCCTCGATCGACAAGCGGCACCTCGTTGATGAGGATGTTCTTGCTCTTCTCGACGCCGTTGCTGCCAACGATGCCGCCGGTTTCACCAGAGCCGTAAACCATGGCGAAGCGGATCGTCGCGTCGCTGTAGGTCGTGTTGCTGATCGTCTTGCCGCCGCCGCCCTTAAAGGACGTGATGCCCTCCTGGACCTGGCTAGCGTCGGTAGGGATTCCACCGGCTGAGCCGCCCTGCTTGAGGATGCTCTTGACGATTTCGCCGCTGCTATCGAAGTCGATGCCGCCAAAGCCCGCCGCGTAGACGTTGGCACCGCCACTGTTCGTGTAATCGTAATCGCCCTCGATGACGTTGCCGCCACAGAACACGCGGTCGCCCGCACAATAGGGAACCGGCACGCCTTCTTTGCTCGTCTGGAGGCCGCTCTGGTATTGCGCGCTCTTCCGGGTGTCGCCCTTCTCCGCGTCCATGGGGAACAGGAGGTTGGCCAGAATGGTGACGCCAATGGCGATTGCTGCGCTGACCAACGCGGTAACGAGGATCGCACCCGTAATCGCGCCATTGGCATTGGGGACCACATGGACGGTCGCACCGTTGGGGATGCTCCAGCGTGCAACTTGGTCGGCTGTAAGATAGCGCGACGTTGTAAGGTCGTCGCCAATACGCACGTCGATTGCCTTGGTCGCAAGATGCGAACGCAAGTCGTAGTGCTGTTGGCAGTAGCTTAGGACTTCCTGATAGGTCCGGGCATGGACTTTGTGAGTTCCCTGATGGTCCCGTGGCATTGCCTTCTTGATTGCACCGTAGAAGCGCACGTTAATCGTCATTGGGAAGCCTCCAGAATTCTGCTGCCATGCGTTCGATCCATTTCTCCTCGTGAGGGACTTGCCAGATGTGGCTCAGGCTCTTTTCCGGCTGATGCAGGTATCGGCCTTCGCCCAGGTAGATCGCGACGTGATTGGGGATTGGGGATGACCAGTGCAGGACGGCCATGTCGCCTTCCCGGCGATCGGCGCGATCGACGCGCACGAAACCCAGCTTGGGCGGCCAGTAGCGAAACGGATCCACCTTGCGCGGTTCGGTGTGATGCCCACCCGGCTCCCTGACACGCGGGATCGGGGGCAGCTCGCGCCCAGAGACGCGGTAATAGTCCCATGCGAGCGTCCAGCAGTCGCGGATGCCCCAAAGGAAGTCTCGGCCCTCTAAGGCCTTTATCGGGGCGTCAGGCCCCCAAATCCCAGGGTAGCCAACGTTGAACACGTCGCCGGCGACGTTGCCGGTGACGGGGACGATGCCCCAGTTCCAACCTGTGCCTAGCTGTTGCTCGGTATCCATGTCGGATGGCCAAGCCTGCCCGTTGGGATGGCTATGCAAGAACAGCGTGGGTTCCTGGAGCGCGAGGAGCGCGCTGTCGGCCATGCTGATCGTGAATGCCTGCCAAGGCTGCGCGTTGATGTTCTCGATCTCTCGCCAACTTCCATCCTGAAAGAGGGCGACAACGGCTTCGCAGGGAAACGCGCTTTGAAAGATCGGCTTGATTTCGGCCCAGGTGTCATCATCTAAATCGGTCACCGAATACTTAGCAGGAGGTCGCAGTGCCCGTGCCAGTCGATGCACCAAACGCCGCAGATTGGTTGAGCGCCGTGAGCACCGCCGGTGCCGTCGTCTTTACCGCAACCGTCTATTTCTTTGATCGACGTCGATCGCGAACAGCCGACCGTCGCGCAGCACGCAGGCAGCGGACTAATACCCATGACATCGCGGAAGAGGCCCTGCGTCTGTCGAAAGAGGGAAAAGACGAGCTGAGCAGCTACAGCGCAATGAACGCGCTGAACCCTGCTATGTCCACAAAGCGCAATGAAGAGTTGCGGATGAACGTGGGGCGCGTGATGCGGCGGCTGAACGAACTAAGAGAGATCGCATCAGCGACACCGCGACTTTTTTCGGCCATTGGTCAGCTGAGCGATCAGTTTAGCTTCGTCGATGGTGTGACCATCAGCAGCAATCAAGCGAGTGTTGCGATGGACTGCAAAGCTGCCGTGCCGTTGGTCGAAGGGACAGAGGTTACTATTCGATCATTCACCTCGTTAGATTTGATCCCAGGCCGGGGAACTCATCACGATACATAGTGTGGCGGGGGAACTTGGCGCGCTGGTAGTCAAGGTGCGTGGCTAGTTCCAATTGGATCGCCATGCCGTCGAAGCTCACACTGTTCAACAGGTATTGCTCTTCCTGAAACGGTGCGTTGGGATCGTTGGCCAGGATGTCAGCGGCAAGTGCCTGATAGCGAATTACAGGTGCGCCGGGTGCCAAACCGTATTTGGAAAGCGTTACATACATAGCCGCGCCAAAGTCAGGCAGGCTGATGCGAGGTCGGACTAGGTTCTCACCGCCGCGCTGGCTTCCCGACACGCTGAACGGCACAGGTTGAAAGTCCTGATTGCTCCACTTCACGAACGCCAGCTGCGGCAGAACGCTGATGTTGCTTTCCGTCTTGGGCGAACTATCGATGAAGCCATACTTGAGATCGCCATAGGCCGTCAGGTCGATAGTGATTAGCTGGACATAGCCATCCCAGGTGGTTGTGTTCAGCTGGGTCATACGCGCTCGAACGCACAGGTGATCGTGACAAACTGAGTGCCGCGACGTTCCTGAAATCCTGCGCTGTCAGTTGGACGAATGCGAACTGCACCGCGTAGCGAACAGGTGTAGTCGTAAACGCGATTGAACATGCCCGCCTCTAGCTCTGCGAGCAGTGCCTTGGCCTTGTCCTTGGGCAGCGTCCACGAAAGCGTGGCCGTGCTTTTCCAAGGCTTGAAGCCAATCGTGCCGCTGAGCGAATAGGAACCTGCGGTAAAAGTCGTCTTGATGGGCTGGACGCTCCAACTGATCGGAACGTTCAAGTCACCCTGATATGGTAGAGCCGCCATTAGCGTTTGCTCCTTTCAATCTCTTTGCGGACCAACTGGACGGTGCTGCGCTTGTAAGCATCCATCTGCGCCGCAAGCTGCTGAGCCGTGTTGTCGTTCGCCCCACCCATGATGGTGATGTTGGTTGCTCCCAAGCTGACGGTGGTTGCACCGCCACCGCCGACCTTGTGGTTGGGGATGATCGTGCCGCCCCGACCAGGAGCGAAGAGTTCTGGACCCTTCTCACCCACGAGGTAGAACTTGCTGCTATCGACGTTGCCGCCGACTGCCTTCCCGCCACCAAATCCGAGTGCGCCGCTGATCGCGTTGCCGATAATGCTACCAATGGAACCGCCGCCGCCACCGGGCATCAGCTTCTTGAGAATGGTAGCCTTGGCGATGTTCATGAGGAGGTTCTTCAACATCTCCTTGAAGAAGCCCTTCATCGCCTCCTTGGGGTTATCCCATAGGTTGACCAGCAAGTCCGAGACACGCTCGATCTTGTTCAGCTGATCTTCTGCGCGAGCATCCTTCTGCTCCGCCTCTGCCTGCTCGTTGGTCTGCGCGATCAACTTGTCACGCAGGCTCTGCTCAATCTGGAGGCTCTTGAGTAGATTAACGCGCTTCTGCTTGACGCGATCGATTGCGTTCAGAGCCTGCGTAAGAGGCGACTTGTTGGCATCGGCACGCACTGCGGCCTTTTCGTCAGTCTCTTCCTTGGCGCTTTTTAGTTCACTCTCGATGCCTTCGGCCTTGCCCTTGTCTTCGGCCTGCTTCTTCTTGCTCTGCTCCAAACGGTAGTTGGCTGCGGCCTGCTCATCGATTGCCTTGGTCTTTTCGTTGATGACCTTGAGGTCGCGAGGCAATCCGGCTGCGACGCGGGCTTCAACTAGAGCGCGCTGCTCCTCAGTCTGGCTTAGTTCCTCGTTGCGGTCCTTCAACTCCTTGAGGGTGTCAGCGAGCTTCTTTCCCTTCTGCGCTTCCTGAAGGCTGGCAACCAGCTTGCGGACTTCATCTGCCTTCTTGCCGGTCAGATTGATGTTGCGCTCAAGCCCGGCGCTTTCCAGTGCGTCTGCAAGCTGGCGCTGATCGTCCGTCAGTGCGAGGTCGTTCTTCTTGTTGACGAGTTCCTGGAGTGCATCGGCATACTTCTTTGCCTGACGCTCTGCTTCGCGCTGCTCCTTGGTCTTGTCGCTGTCGCCCTTGCCCTTTTTCTTCTCAGTCTCGACGCCGGGAGTGTTGCGGATGTTGCCACTGCCGCCTTGCTTGAACGGCTTTACCGTGCGGCTGTATGCCAGCAACTGATCGTCGGTCATGCCCTTAGCGTCGAACTTGTAGTCGCCGCTGTAACGCTGCACAGAACTTACGAGACGGCTGCGAGCGCGGTTCTTGCGGTTCTCGGAATAGCCCTTCTGGAAATCGCCTTCCATGTTCTGGAGCGGAGCAATTGACTTGTTGGTGCCAAACCACTTGTTGTCGAAACGGTTGGCGAAGTTCTGTAGGCGGATGGGAGCATTCGCAATGCTATCCATCATGCCCAACAGGCCGGCGATCTGGGAACGCAGGGACTGGACGCGGATGCCAAGGGCATCGAAGACGCTGTTGGCACCGACGAGCAGCGGCTGGAACGCATCGCTTAAGCCTGCAAAGCTGTCGCGGATTTCGCCACCGGCCTCACGCGCGGCCTTGATGATGTCGCGCATGTTCAGCTGGCCTTGGTCGGCAAAATCGTAAAGCGCCTGGCTGAACTGGCCCCCCTCGTTGAACGCTGCGAAGGTCTGACCGGCAACGTTCTGGATCGCCGTGAACGCATCGCCAAACGTCTTTGGCATGCGCTTTAATTCCTCATCGAGCGCAGTCGTGAACTTCTTGTCGTTGAACGCCTTGAACAGCTTGTCCGCCGTTAGCTCGCCGTCGCTGGCCATCTTCTTGAGCGCGCCCTTGGGCACGTTCAGGCTGTCGGCGAGAAGCTGCATGAGACGCGGTGCGTTCTCAGCAAGGGATCGGAATTCGTCGCCGTTCAGCTTGCCCGACGATAGCGCCTGACCCAGCTGGAGAACGGTCGAGGTGGTTTCTGTTGCGCTCGCACCCGATACCTTGAGCGCGGTGGTGACGGTCTGCGTGGCGCGGGCAACCTGTGCCTGGGAAGCGTCGAGCGTCTTACCCGTGGTCGCCAGCTTGCCGTAAAGCGTGGAAGTCGAATTCAACTCGGCGCGAGTGAGGCGCGAGATCGCCATAACGTCGGCCTGCGCGCGACCGTAATTGCCCCAGCCGGTGATCGCCAACTGGAGGCGCGATTGCGCGTTCGTTGCCGCGTCGGACATCTCCGTAAAGCTGCCAGCCGCCTGCTTTACCCAGGACGCGACCTGGAGGGCGATCATCGCAGCGAGGTTGCCCTTGAACGACGCGACGGCGGACGAGCCACCACGGATCGGCGCACCGATGCCACGGAAGCTGTTGTTGATGCTCTGGGATGCGTTCTGCGCTGCGCGGGCGGCGGCGTTCAGCGGGTTGGTGACATTGCTTTGTAGCGAGGACCGGACGCGATTAAGACCAGTGGGATTGATGCTTCGCAGTGCAGAGTTGACGCCCTGCACGTCGCGACGAACGGCGGCGGAAACAGACTTAACGGTAGTCTGTAGTTTCTTAAGTTCCGCAATCGCCGCTTTGGCGTCCGCTGTAATCTGGTAGCTTAGTCCTTGCGCCACATAGACACCCCACTTTGTTGTGCTCTATTTAGAGGGTCATTCTATGCGTCCTCGGGTTCCGGCGAGGACGGCTGCAAAGTCCTCGAAGCTGTCGCAACGAATGACATTGCCGCGCTCGGGATCAGAGTTAGTTGGCGCAGCTTGCTCCTGCTCATACTTGGAGATGAGGAGGACGTAGTATTCGGGCCATGTCATGTGCCAAACCTCACTTGGCTGCACACCTGATTGGATCAGTTGGGCGTAAGCTGCATCCAACTGATCCAGCCGACTTACTTTTTTGGGGAGGCCGCATCCTCGCTAGGAGTGTTAGTGGCAGCTTCTGCGGCCAACTCCTCCAGCTTGGCTTTCAGGTCCAGACCAATGATGCTGCCCAGCGTCTCTTGAACGCGCTGGATGTTCTCTTCGTTGAAGAAGCCCATGAACTCGCCAAAAAGCCAGTCGTGGACTTGAGCCTCAGTGTATGGCTCGACATCGGCCTGTAGATTGAAAAAGAGGGTGCGGATCATTTCCATCAGATCGTCTACCTCTTCCATGTCCATGGCAGTGAAGATGTAGTCGAACGGCGACTTACCAGTTGCCTGCTTGAGCCGTTCCAAGTTGGCAAAAGATGCCTGGAGGCGCAGCGACGCACCGTTGTAGTGGAAAGTGGAAGTGCGGATCGAACTTGGTAGTGGCATTAATCACCTCAGACAGAATAGACTGGCAGTGGAGGACCGCTGCCAGTCTACTTAGTCCGTAAGGTGAACTGCCCTTACGAGGTCGCGCGACCGCCAGTTGCGAGATACAGGTTGACTGCATCGCTGTTGTCGAGCGTGAAGGTGGACTGACGCACGCCAGCCTGCGGAGCCTTAAAGCTCATGTCAGACGCGGTGAACACGCCTTCCATCTGCACCTTGCTCGTCTTGGTATCGACAATCTGAACCCAACGCGCGCCGCTCATGGTGGCGAGTAGTTCAGCGTAACCCTCATCGGCGAGAGCCGCGTCACAAGTTGCCTTGATCTGCCATTCCTCATCGCCCTCTGGCAGGGTAAGCGAACCCTTGGACTTGGTCTTGACCTTTTCCTTGTCGCTCTTCCAGGTCAATTCGATTTCGTTCTCAGTCTCAACGAGCTTGAACGTGTTGTCTGCGGGGCGAACACCATCATCGGTTGGCGCGGGGCCGACCTTGAGGCGCGCATACTTGCCGAGCGCAAACGAAGTAGTAGGTGTAGTCATAGTGTCCTCCAACAAATGTCGTAGTCCACTACTTAATGGGATTCCGCGGTTGGTCGGATTTTAGGGGATGAAGGTCATCGCGAAAACCGAGCAGTTGCGGGCAGGCTCTGGCTGATGGATATAACCCATGCAGTGGAACTTGTCGGAAGTCGCGAGTGCCGCACGAAGCTGCTCAATCTGTTCAATGAAGCCAATGCCCATGTCCATGCCCCACAACTTCAAGTTCAGGTAGTAGCGGTTTAGCTTGTCATCGAGTGACGTTAGGCCATCGATACGCAGGCAGGGATAAGGACCCTGTTCGGCAGGAAGGCCATAGTCGAGCCATCCCGTCTGGACGGGTAGAAACACCTGGATGTTGGCGTCCTCGCCAACGATGCGCTCCAGTTCGAGAATGATGTTGTCGAGCGGGTTCACATGCTCCTCCTAAAGACTGCGCGGGCGATGAACTCACCAAGGCGTGGTAGTGACAAGAGGATCGCGGGCATAAGGAATGGACTGGCCATTCGCGTGCCGCCGCCAAACTCAATGATTGGTGCGTAATGGGTCGTAGCGAACACGACTGCGCCACCGGGGCCAGCCACTGCGCCGATGCTGCGCTCAGTAGCGCGCGTCAGCTTGGGAACGAGCCTGCGTGCGGCAGGGACAACGATCTGGTTCGTCCAGGCCGTCATGCCCTCCTCGATCGCAGGGCCTTCCAGCGCCGCGATCATCCGATCCAATTCCTTGACCCACTCCGCGCTGCCGTCGCTCATCCCAGCGTCACCCGCTGGATGAAGGTCTTACCGTCCGCGATACGCTCCACGACGCCAACGACGTTGTAGGTCTTACCGCCCACGGTGATCTTGGCACCGCTTAGGCTGCGCTTGGTCGGGCCGAACGTCGCTATCGTGACGAAGGCCGGTGTCGCGCCTCCCGTGAACACGCTCTTTTGCTTGAGCAGGACGGATGTTTTGGCCGTGGAAGCAGGCTGCGCGGTGCTGCCAATGCCGATCGCAGGATAGGTGATCGTGCAGGGCTGGCCGTAACGCTCAATCTGCTTTGTGACCGTCGCGCCAAAATCAGCCATTGCGCGACCTCAAGAGGCGGTCGCCAATGAACACGCCCAGGCCGGAAAGCAGGCGATGGATGTCTGCGCTGTCCCTGAGCGCATTGACGTAATCGACCTTGAAGCCGCTATCCAGCTGGAGGCCCTTGGCGTCACCCTGGTTGTCGCCAACCGGGTTCTTGCCCAGCTTACGCAGGAGCGCGAGCAGCGCCTGTGCTTCCTTGATCGGGCGCGGAACGGTCAGGTGATCCAAATAAGGAATGATTGTGCGGCCAGCCGTGAGGTAGTCGATTTTGAACTGGAGGAATGCGTCACCGTCCATTGGTTCGGCTGGCACCTCAAAGCCGGGCTTCTCAACATAGATGCGCGGCCACGCCATATTCTGCGCGTTGCTGGTGGGCTGTCCTTTGAATGACCACAGTGCGTCCAGATCGCGGCCTGCTTCGATCAGGAAGCGAACATCCGTATCGTTAAGCTGCGCCGTATCGTCACCGAGGAAGCTGGGCGCGAGTGTCAGGAACAGCAGGTTTGCTTCATCGATTGTGATGTAGCTGTTTTGGTCAGGGCCGTCAGTCACGACCAATGCTTTGTAATCAATATCCGCCATGAGCGCCCTCGCTAGTTGTAGTCTACTTAGCGAGAGAAGCGTCAGAGACTGGAAAGCCCCGACGTTTCCGCCGGGGCCTCCATTTCGCAGTCCTGAGACTTAGACGCTCTTCTTGTAGAGCGCACGGATTGCGTTGTAGTTCTTGATCGCGCTGCTGGTGCGGCGACGACCCAGATACTTCACGACGCGCTTGTCGGTGTAAGGATCAACGGTCCATGCAACGTCCGAAGCGTCAACGATGGTGACTGCCTGACGGAAGTCTGCCAGCACTGCGTGGATGTTCGCATCCTCACCGATGAAGTCGTCGGCAATGAAGCTAACGCCCCAAACCTGCGGGAACGCGCCGCCCTGGATGTTACCCATCGTCAGGATGTAGTTGCCGTTCGCGTCCTTCTGGGTCAGCAAAGTCTTCTGGAGTTCACGCGAACCCAGGATTGCCTTGCTGGTGTAGCGACCGTGCAGGGTGTGAAGCAGTTCGAGGATGTCGTCTGCGTCTGCGTCAATTGCCTTGGTCTCAATGCCGCCCATAGAGCCGATGACGTTGGTGTAGCGGTCTACGCCAACGGTCAGCTTGGTCTGGGTCAGTAGACCATTGTTGACAAAGCCGCCCGAACCCTTTGCGTTCTGGTGAACGCCGTTCAGGAACTGGTTGTCCTCTTCCTCTGCCATGCTCTCAAGCACGTCCTGGATGATGCCCTGAACGAGATCGTAAGGAGCAGTGTCACCCTGGTGCGCCCACACAGTAGCGACTTCCTCAGCGTTCACCTCGAAGAAGGTGTGTGCCAGAGTGTCATACTGAGGAGTAGGCGAGCTGTGGATGTTGCCCATTTCGAGACGGGTCGCAGCGTCACCCTTCTTGGTCTTGATTGGGGTGGTGTAACCCATGCCGCCGCGAACAACGGTAGCCAGACCGCGTAGTGGCGAAGCCTTCTTGTTGATGCCGTCGACCATTGGGCCGAAGACCTTAGGAAGCAGGATGCCGCCTTCTGGGGAAACGCTAAGCGATGCCTGATCGCCAACCGCCTTGACCTGGACACGGCCCTGACCATCAACTGCGCTGAGAACGTCATTGCCCTTGGCGAAGAAGCGACCAATCGCAGCCTTCTCCATCCCAGAAGTATCGACGACGGTATCAACCGACACGGTGTTAGCCGCTGCAAAGGCTGCCTGTAGAGCGGTGATCTTACCGTCGATGTGGTTTTCCAGAGCACTCAGTTCGCCCTTGGTTGCGCCATCTTCAGCCTTCTGGCGCAGAGTAGCCAGCGAAGTCTGGATGTCCTCCACGATGTTCTTGTTTTCAGTGCTCATGTGAGCCTCCCTGTTATTGTTTTTGTTTTTCGGGTGGCCCACGAGTGCTAATGCGGCTCCTGGGACCGTAGTGCCGGGTCGGACGTTGCCGACTGGCTGCAACTCTACTTAGTCAGACTGGTAGTTGGGGTCCGCGCGCCTCAGAGCGCGGACTTTAGGGCCTGTGCGAGGTTGAACAGTGCGAGTGCTTCCGCGACTGCTTCTAGTTCAGCAGTGTCCTCAGTGACGCTCTCTGGCGCTTCTGCGGCATCCTCTTCGGACTTCAGCTGCTCGGCATCTTCCACGAAAAGCCATTCCTGTTCCGTCTTGATAGCGGTCAGGTCGATGTGGACAGCGGCATCGGTGCGTTCGATGAACGGCTTATCAGCCTCGTCTGACTTCTGCTCCGTCTCGGCTTCTAGGAAGCCGATGAAATTCTCAATGAGGGCTTGCTGATCGAGTGTCAGGCCGTCGAAGCGTTCGTCCAGTTCACTCTTGATAGCGGACATGCGCGCTTCCACGTTGCAGGGCCATGCCACGCACGACACCTCCAGCAACTGGATCTCCTTAAGGAAGTTGACGCTCTTGCCCTTGTGCGAACCCTTTTGTTCCTGGAGAACGCGGTAGCCAATCGAGAAGCTGTCAACTGCGCCCATCTTCATGAGTTCGCGCGTCTCTTGGGCGCGCTGGGTGCCTGCAAAGCGTGCGCGGAAGCGCAGTCCCTTGGTGTCTTCCTCCAAGCTCTCGATTACGCCGATGACTTCCTTGCGGTCATGTTCCCACAAGAAGCGGACGCGATCAGGCCCGTTGAGTAGCGCGGTCTTGAACGCGCCGGGAGTTACAACGTCCTGCACCTTGTCGATGTTGCCAAAGGTGCTGGCGTAACCCTCTACTGTGCCATTCTCGTAGTCAAAGGCATCCGCCTTGAACGACTTAAACTGGATGCCCTTAGCCATTGTTCCTATCTCCTCGGTCTCCCGCGTTCGCGTTGAATGAAGTCTCACCACCCGGCTTTTCGTCGGGCTGTCCAAGTCCTGTTTCGTCAGATGCCTGCGCCTTTGCGCCAGCCAGTTCTTTGCCTTCGCCATTTGGCAGAGGAGGAAGGCCGATCACTGCGCGGCATTCGTCAATGGTGACGACACCGCTCTGCGCCCACTTGACTACCTTGTCGTCCAAGTCGTCCTGAATGTGCTGGATGGCGGTTTCATCAACAGCAACGGTGGCGCTTTCGTCCACATACTGCTGGATGCCCCACTCCAACTGCCCAATCAGCCAATGAGCCTCAGGGCCAATGAAGTTGCGGTAGAAGATCTTGTCCATACCGCGCAGGTTGGCGTGCGTTGCCTCACCGACGTTGACCATCGCGCTGTTGACGCCGAACGCGGTGCAGATCGCGTCAGCGGCCTTGTCGCGAAGGATGTCGAGCTGGAGTTCAGCAAACGTCAGCTGCGCGGCTTCGAAGTCCAGGCCCGCTAGAAGCTGGGTGCTGCCCGACGAAGTCAGGCCCGCCATCTGCGTCTGAACGCGAGCGAGGTCAGCATCGCTGTAGATGCCCTGTGTCTTGAAGTAGCCGTTTTTTGCGCCGCCGCTTGCCAGCTTGCGACGGATGAGGTCGTCAATGGCAAGGTAGTTCTGGACGCTGCGGATCGCGCTGTCACCTGCTCCTGCGCCCTGGAGCGGGTTGATTGGATCAAAGTAGCTGATGTGCTGGAGAGCGCCGTTGAACTGCACGCCGTTGCGGTTGAACGCTGCGGTCGTCTTGCCTGCGGCATCGTAGTTAAACCAGAAGTGCGGAGTGTTGTCGCCGCGCAGCTTCCCAGGCACATATTCAAAACGCTTCTTCTCGACGTTCTTGAACATCAAGTCCTGTCGAAAGGTGTGCATCTGAGGCAGGCCAGGAACCTTCAGGTCGTAGAACACATACAAGTCGCCGCCGACGCTGAGGCCAATTTCGGCGTTCTTTAGGAATGTGCCGGTGGTGCGCTCGACGGCGTTGGGGCTTGCCAGCATCCTCTTGGTTGCGCGGCTATCGCTGATCTTCAACGTAACATTCTGGATTCCCTGTGCGCGCATTTCGATGCAAGCGCGGCTAACGGGACATTTTTGCAGTAGCAGTTCGGCCTTCTTGGCGAACGTCTTACAGTCACCCCATTCGGTCCCGGTTAGCTGGGAAACATAGACACCCAGATTGGCCGTCTGCGAAATCGGTAGCTGATTGCTGTAGTCGAAGTCTTTGTGTGCAACGTCGAGTAGTTCATGCAGGTGCGGGGCGAGGATGTCGTCGGCGTTCTTGGCCAAGACCTCACCAGCTGCGCCCCTGAAAAAATCGAAAACTCCCATGACTACCTCTGACTTCTATTGTCAGCTACTTAGTCAAAGGGGTGCTTTGGACGTTTTGCAGCGGTTGCCTTGCGCTGCGGCTCGGTTATGCTCCAGTGGGGGGACAGAATGCTGACATTGAAGATCGTAAAGCCGGACGACGCCATGGATTGGATGACGTTCGTGTCCTCGTTGGTCGGGTCCATCGCGTGGCCGATTGCGGCTTTCGCCATCGCCTTCCTTTTCCGCGCTCAAATCAGGAAACTGGTCGATCGATTGAAGAAGCTATCCCTGGGGGATAACTCGCTCGACTTCGGGGAACGGCTAGACGAGGCAGAGGCAGAAGCTACCACGGCTTTGCCCGCTGCGGCACCTGAACCGGCAGGCATCGGCCTCCCCGACGCGCGAACCGCTCAGCTAATTGCTTTGTCGCCAGCGGCTGCGGTGGTTGACGCGTGGCGTTCAATTGAGACGGAGGTAAAAAAACGCGCGCTTCCGTTGCTACCCCAATACGCGACCGCCGCGGTTTCCAATCACGGTCAACTTGCATTCCGCGCAGCGGCAAAAATGCTTTTCCAGGCGGGACAGATTACCGCCAGCACGTATTCCCTGCTGTCCGATCTCAACGGACTGCGGAACGCCGCCGCGCATGGCGACGATATTACGGCAGCTGATGCGGTCAGATTTACCATGCTGGCCAAGCAAGCCCACTTCTTCCTAGAGGGGCCGGACGTAGTGCCGGACAACCCTGACGCTTAGAAGGCGAAGCCGCCTTGTAGTCCGAGGTTCAGCACGGCGATCGTCGGCGGCGGCAACTCCTCCAGCCAGTTCAGGCCGGTAATGAGCGCATCCGCTCGGTCAGGGCTTTCCGTGCTGCTATCTACGACATCGTAGAACTCCATCATCTGGCGCTCTAGCTGCGGAAATGGGTTGAAGTGGCGCACTTTGCCGTTCTGGTAGAGCATCTGCGCCCGTTCTGCCCTTGCGACCTTCTGGCTGTCTTTGCCGGTGTGGAACTTGCCAATGACGTGCATGTCTGGGAATTCGCGCTGCAATGTCTCGTCAATGCCCGCGAAGCCGTTGGTTTCGACGAGGATTGTGTCACCGGGCTTGAGGTATCGCTTCACCTGCTTGCGAAGGTGCGCCGTCCAATCGCTGATCTTCATAGTCTTGTCGGGCGTCAGGTCGCCCATGACCCAATAGGTGCGATCCTTGACGGCCTGGAGGCTCATTCCGGCCAAATCTCGCTTGCCCTGGCTGGGGTCGATGCTGATCTGACGGCGCTCGCACGTTTCGAGGAAGCTGAGATCGGGAACGCGGTTGTTGAGAACCGTTACCTCGTCCAGCTGGCTACGGCTCCAGAGTGCGCCGTTCTCCGTGACCCACTCACCGTCGGCTTCCTCAGCGTATTTCTTGCTCTCAAGCTGTCCCTGGCCGGTGAAGAAGGCGTCGGGCAGGTTGACGTTCTCGCGGCTGCTACCCGTGGTGACGTGGCAATCCTCACGCGCTTCGATCCGCTTGAGCCATTCGGCACCGCGCAGCGGCGTAGACGTGAGGATGATGCGAGGACGCTCGCCTTCACGCACGCACATGGCGATATTGTCGAAGCTGACCTGGCCCTTGGGCCATTTAATAAGCTCGTCCGCGTAAGCCCACGGCACCGACAGACCACGAATGTCCTGCGGGTTGTAGCCGGTGCGGATCGCCGCCTTGCTGCCGTTGGGCCAGCGGATTTCCGCGTGATGCTCGCTTAGGATCGGCTCCATGCCAGGACGAGCAGTGTTCTTGAGGCCGCTTGGTCCTTCGAAGATGGTGCTGCGAACGTCCTTAAACGTCGCGCCAACGATCAGACCCTGTTTGCCGGGAAACTCAAACTCCACCAGCTGATTGATCGCGCAACTGGCGGCGTGGTTCTTGCCGAAGCCTCGTCCCGTGCGGAGCATCCAGATATACCAGTCACCCTCAGGCATCTCCTGCTTTGGTCGCAGTGTCAGGGCTGGATCGGATGCGGCACCGTGGAACTGGTCGTATAGGTCGTCGTCTAGTTGATTGAGCCAGTCATAGTAGCCGTGAACGCCAAGACTGGCCATCTGGTTACGTGCGATATTAAGAAGTAGGCGTCGTTCCTGGAGTGGCGTCATGCGTCACCATCCCGAGGCTTTACCTCCTTGGCATCGACGGTAATCGCGCCCTTCTCCAACAGCTTCTGTAGCTTCTTCTGGTTCTCCAGCGTGTTTTTGATCTGGCGTGCTTCACGGTCCAACGTGATGTTGTTCTGCTTCTGCACTTCCTTCTGTGCGTCGAAGAGGATTTTGCTCAGCTTGACGAACAGCGCACCCTTTTTGTCGTCCTCCATGTCACCATACAGCGCCATGAAGAGGATCATGTCCTCGACGTTCTCGCACTGCTTCATGAACTTGTCGGCGGCGATGCCCTTTTGCGTGAACTGCCGGATCATCCCCTGACTGCGCGCAACGGGATCGGGCAGATTGCTGGCAGTGCGCTGGCGGTAGGTAGGAACTTGCTCACCCTGGCTTTCCCGCGTGACAATCTCCCGAATGTCAGCAGGACTAGATACTTGAGTGAGGCCGGGGTCAGGTGTCCCCCATGGTCGACCAAGAGGTGCTTCCTGCTTTAGCCAGTGCTTCTTTGCTGTTTTGTCGTCGGGAGGTAGGCTCATAGCTCTACTTAGTCAGAGAGCCATTCTTAGCTTGACGATCCCAAAAGACGACACTTGAGTGACACGCTCAATGGAAGGAACTTACTATGAAACTGTTACTAGGACTGATCGCAGGGCTGATGACAACTAGCGCAGCGGCCCAGGATGCCAGCAAGTATGAGCATGACGGACTTTACCCTCGGTTCGACAAGAATGGCATGATGAACACGACTGTGGAGTTCAAACGCAACTTCTATGTCAAGAACTGCGTCACAGTCAGCAAGGAGCCAATCGATCGCACTTGTGACGTGCGAGTGGGCAATTTCCGCGAGGAAATTGACTGGAAAGCGCCGATTATCAGGGAAACCGTCTGGTCTGGCGGGCGCGATATGAAGATGACGTGGCTGTTCGCGGCTGCTGACCGCGAGGCCGTCGTTGCTGCCCTGGACGCGACATTCGGCCCGCTACCGTCGCAAATCGCCCGACCGGATACGTGGTGCGCGTTCCAGGGCGTGTTTCAGCTTGAGAGCGTCGCAGAGGGTGTTTTGGTGCGCTTTACTGAGCGGATGAGTGAGGGACACGAATGGCAGCAAAGCATCTGCGGCAAGCAAATCGCCACACGGGCGCAAACGGATGCGCTGGAGCAGGCGCTCTTTGGGGCAGAGGTCAACGCCATCGTGACGAGGCACCGCGTTGGGCGCTGATTTCTTTAGAGACTAAAAAAGCCGGTCAGATGTGATCCGGCTCATCTGGGCCATCGAAGTCGATGTAGCCAATGCGCTTGAAGCCGCCGATTTCCGCTCCAGGGATTTTGGCGATTATCTCAGGGTCTGATCCCTCGTCGAAATAGACATCCAGGCCGACGGTGCCACCGTCGCTATCGACCGGCTCAATGCGTGGTTCCAGCAGCTCGTAATCCTCGGCGCTGATCCCGAGGGCGTCCGCGATCTGGGCGTCGTGTTCGCGCTCCATGCGTTCTTCAAGCTGTCGGTTGCTCATAGGCCCTCCTGGTCTCGCAACGTGATGGTAGGGCACCCTTGTGACATAGCCAACCTGCTTTGTTCTTGGTTTTCCGCGTGGCTCGCTGATATCCTCCCCTAAAGCGGCCGAGTGGTCCGTTGGGGGGAAGGCATGGCTGAACCAAGCGAGAACTACGAAAAGCTTCTCACCGCAAACCTAGCCCGCGTGATCGATTGGTTGAAGTTCTCCGAAACCAAAAACGGTGTGCTGCTCGCTCTGGCATCTGGATGGACGGTAGCGGCAGTCAACGTAGCTGTTCGCAAGGAGGGCATACCAGATGGCTACGAGTGGATGTTGCCGCTCTCGATAGCTATTTTGATGGTGGCCATAATCCGGCTCGTCTGGTCCTTCATGCCACAAATCAGTTTACCGAAGTTCCTTGCGCCTTCTGCCCGGCGCTACCGCGATACAAACCTGATCTTCTACGGAGATATTGCGGAGGTTGACGTTGGTAACGCCGCTTCGGAGATGGAAAAACGATACCTTCCGTCCGGCAAAGACACGTATCGATCTGAATACCTGGGCGACTTGGCGCAGCAGATACGGATTGTCAGCGGTATAGCGAACAGTAAGTTCAAGGCATTCAGAACCGCAGGCTGGCTTTGTTTCACGGCGCTCGTCGCCCTCGCTTGGCCAACTACGAAGGCCATTGCTACCCATCTGCTCGGTTGGTGAGGAACTAAAATGAAAATGTCAGACCTGCGGGATGAGCTGAACGATGAAGTCGCGACCATCATGTCGAAGGAATTTTCCGTCGGCGTAATCGCGACGAAGTATGTCCCGCACTCTGACGACGTGGCGATCACCTTTCCGAACCTGGATGATAAGAAGCAGTCCTGTAAGCTGATCGACACTTGCATCCTCTACATCGATATACGGCGATCAACCGAACTCAACCTATCGCACCGACCACAGACAGTAGCGAAGCTTTACAGTTCGTTTGTCCGGGCGATGACCAAAGCGGCGAGGCAGTATGACGGTCACGTCCGCGGTATCATTGGCGATCGAGTTATGGTGCTGTTTGACACGGACGATGCGTTCACCAATGCCATGAACTGCGCGTTCCTGATGAACTCCGTATCGAAGTATGTCATCAATAAGCATTTTTCCGCTAACGAGGTGACATGCGGCATTGGTGTCGACTGTGGCAAGATGCTCGTAACTAAGACTGGCATCCGCAAAAACGGCCAGCAGCGGCAAAACTATAAGAACCTAGTTTGGTTAGGTCGCCCTGCGAACGTTGCATCGAAACTGACGGACTTGGCTAACAAGCCGTCTGATGGCGCAGACCTCGATACCGTTCGCGTCGCCTTTCAAAAGGCAGGGCTACCTGAGTTTAATTGGCGCTGGGTCGAATACAAGTCCTGGGAGTTCATCAGGCACATCGACTCACCTGCGCTAGTCAACCATATCGTTTTCGATAACCCGGCCTTCCGAACGTTGCGCCTGTCCAGCGAGTATGTGGAAACAAGGCAGGCAACTCCACCCATTCTTGTATCTCGCGCAGTCTACGCAGGTTTCAAGGCCGCCAACCCTGAGGACAGCAGCATCAAAGGGGGTTGGTTCAAAGAAGTGACCGTTAACGTGCCGGGGTTCACCGACAAGGTGTTTGGCTGTGATGTTCATTTCACAGTCTTCAAGGAGTGAGACCGCTCTGAGCCGAACGGCGGGTTCCGTGGCAGGTAAGTTGGAATAATCGCTGACGTCCAAGGCGGTTGAAAAAAGTGGTGACGTATTCGACAGTTAACTTTTCACCCGCTTATATCCGCTTTACCGACGCCTATTTCATCAAGAGACCGGACCGAGTGCTCGATAATTTCGTCGGTTAAGCAACCCCACTGCGCTTGGAAGGGCATGAGGATGAACTGAGCCCTCCCGCTGTTCTCACGCGTCGGCTCCAATCGTCTGACCTTCTTGCCTCCTGGCTTTTTGCGAACGATCACGGCGTCGAACGCAACTGTCTCTCCGGCGCTATTTCCTGCAATCAGCGCCAGCGCCTCGCCACGGTTGGCAGCGTCAGCCGGATAGCCACTTTCCGGAACGTCGCTGCCGTGCGCCGTCCACGCCTCCGACAACAGTATGACCCCGTCGGCACGACAAGCGGATGCGAATTTCGCCAGTTCCCTCATCATGACATAGCGGCTCGCGCGATCAGGATGCTCAGTTCCAACAGTCTCGACGATCTTCGTTCCGCGAAGTAGAAATGCCAAACTGCGATAGAAGCCGTCTTTGGCCATCACCACGCGCGCATGTTCGAAGTATGCTTCCGCAACTTCGCGGAACGTGGTCGCATTTTTTAGACGGGTCCAGTCGGAACTTATACCATACCGCTTCAACGACTTTTTTCGCGCTTTGTCCTTGTCGAACATCAGGGGTCGATTACGCAACCGAACACCCACCGGCTGTCCGGACTCGACTGACAAATAAAGCGCCCGGTCCATGGCCAGCTGGCCCATTGGCTCGGGTCGCGACTCCATTAAGCCGGACGGTGCTGTCATGCCGTGCCGCTGCAATAGGTCCACGATCAAGTCGCAGAACTGTTCGTCGACGTGAGCCAATGCCTGCAACACCTCAGTGTCGGGAAGAGAAGACGCGACCCAACGGCGCTCGATTAGTAGGGTGCCGTTTTCGATCACCTGCGGCACTAGATACTCCTCAGGAATGCCTCGCCAGATCGCCAGTGGAGATGCAAACAGTTCGCTAGGCGACCATTCGGTAGCTGGGCCTGGGAGAAAACCAGCGATCAATTCGGCTCGCACTTGGCTGTGCGTCTCCAAATCGCCCTGCTTCTCGATAGTGTTTCGAGCATCCCGCGCCCACGTCATGATGGGGTCGCCACGCCACCGCTCCTGGTAAGAAGCATACCAAGCGTCGAAGTCGTGGAACGCTGCCTTATTGCTCTGAACGATGAACGTGACGGTCCGCGAGGTCGTGATGCATTGCTGAAGCATGAGGACGAATTTGTCTGGATCGAAATAGGCGTCTGCCGCTTCCAACCAGAGCCGCCGCATATCCAGGAGCCGCTTCATTACGTTGGTCGCGGCATCCGCAACCTGCTTATCGAATTGTGACATGGGATCATGATATTGGTGTGCGCGAGGGATGCCAACGCTTCCGGTGCCGACATGCGATGACAAACTGGAAAAATCGTTGACGTCTTCGGTGAGTAGTAACCAGCGCCCTCACACCACCCTGCAATCCGATGTTTCCCCCACAGACGCTCGCACAGGCCCCGTGGATACGTGGGGCTACCCGACTGCCCCAGCGTGTGGCCCTGGCGCTCACAGGCCCTTGTAGGGGCAGCGTGGCATAACGCGCCTGTGCATGAGGGTGGGGCTATGCACGGCACCCTGCCTACATGCGGTCTGATATTTCGAGATTGTTCAGACCTACCGCAATCCGCCTGCCGTGCTGCGACCGTGTGGGAGAGTGGTGCAGAGTCGGTGTCTGAGGGGCTGTCACACTAGGTTTGCACCAGAGCCTGGGGCCAAAGTGGTGGCTCTATAAAGGGGTCAAACCGGCAATTCTGGTGGGTATAGGTCCAGGGTGCGGTCCCTCATGCACCCAGCACGCCCAACGCCGTAGAGCGCAGCACCCACGCCCTTGGCACCTGATGTATGGCGCACCCCTTTATACGATGCCGCGCTTCCTGATTAAGTCGCGCAGTTCCTTGTTCTCACTTCTCAGCTTCTTGATAGTCTCAGTCTGACGCTCTGCCTTAAATCGCTTCATCACCATAGCTTTGACTACACGGCCCTGCATGACCTCCAATGCCGTTTGTCGCTTCACTAAGTCGAGTAGCAAGTCCTGCATCGTTGCCGTCATACTTTGTAGCTGGATCAGCGCATCAGGGATTAGCTTTGTCTCTCGCAGTCGGATAGCCGCTTGTATCACGTCCACTCGCTTGCATAGCGTCGTCGCTCGGTTATGGCTTATATTCAGTTCTCTACCCACCGCCGCATACGTGGCTCCCTCTGCCACCATTGCTGTTGCTTTGGCTAGCTGTTCCTCCGTGAACTCCCTGGGATATTCGTGGAGGGCCAGTTTGCGCTCATTGGGCGTCTCCTCGCTCATTCCCCACCCCATGCCAGCTTGAACATCGCCGCGTCCTGTGTTCGCTCAAAATAGACCAACATACTGAGTGCGGGCGTGTAGTGGGTGATCGTGTCATAGGGCTGGTTCGACATAAGCCGTAGCCACTTGTGAACTTCGAACAGTTCGCCCTCTTCCAAGTCGCGCGTCTTAACTGTTGTCCAGTCATCAGGGTGTTGAGGCTCGTAGGCGTAGTCCCACAGCTTGAGTTGAGGACCAATTTGTGTCCCGAAAACTCGGCCCGATATCGCAGCAATGTGATTAGCAGTAGCGGCTGCGGCAGCATTTGCGGCAGCTAGGGCCTGGAAGGTCTGGTTCGTGTTGATTGGGGGTGGATTATTGCTCACGCCATTTCCTCCATGCTTGCTGATTGGCTTTGTTGAGGACTTGAATGCGGAGGTAATGGCCCTCGACAAACTGGTTCACGGAACTCTTAATGGCGAAGTTCACGTGGTTGGCTTTTAGCCAGTCCAACTCCGCATGGTCCGCGATCCGCGGGACCACGTGATCGCGCAGTAGGTTGCGTTCAAAGATGTCACCAAGGGCTTCCGCTACATGCAGTGCGGCATCCTCGTTGGGATAGTCAGCCTGCACATCATCAACCACAGCGTTCATGGCCGACCACACTTGCTCTTTGGTCAGGCGGATGATCGAGGTTGCTTCACTTTCTTGTTCACTCATACCCTACTTAGTCAGACGCAGGTTTCTCGCCTGTGGTCTGATTTTTCAGTAGGAATACACTTCATACGACAACATACAGTTGGGGAAGGAGACGTTACATGAAGGCCCCGCTGCTCAACGATACCGAGTTCGACACTGTGTTCGCGCACATCGAGACCATGAAGCGTCCCGCTCACTACCGGCTCTTGTTGCTGTTGTGTCGTGACCTGGGCTTGCGGCCGATTGAACTCGCCCGTTTAGAGAGCAACTGGTTCCGGGGCGGCGAACTCCGCATCCCGCACGGTCAGAGCAAGCGCAAGCGTCCCCGCAGCATCATGGTAAGCCCAGCGATCATGGAAGCCTTGGAAGCCCACATGCAGGGACGCACAGGGCGCGTGTTCCTCAATCAGCAGGGCGAGGCCATGTTGCCCAGCCTCATCAGCGACAGCATCCGACGCCTCTTCAAGCAGGCTGGTATCCAAGCGTCCTGCTATAGCGGTCGTCGGACCCTCGCGACGCGGCTGGTCGAAAAGAACGTCAACATCCTGACCATCCAAAGCATCCTCGGCCACAGCAATCCCATGACCACGCTAGCCTATTGCGAGGTCACGCCGGAGATGCAGCGCGCTGCTCTGTTCGGCTGAGGTGCTTGCGTCGCGATCGGGGGTGCGCCACGTTTGGCAATGCTCAATGATCTACAGCACTACGATAAGGGTCTAGTCGCCAACTTCGTCCGCTTGCTCAAGGACGCCGAGTTGCTGCGAAATCACCAGCGATACCAGAGCGCATACGCACTTGGCCTGATTGCGCTCGAGGAAATTGCCAAGGTCATCCTCGTTCGCTGGGAAGCTATGTATCCTGACTTGAAGAAGGATCGCAGGCGCAATCAGCACCTGACGAAGCAAGCTGCGCTGACCTGCCTCTTGGTCGCCGACAGCTTGGCTCCTGAATATGATTACCTGATGGCTGATGGTGAGCCATGGCGACAAAAAATGCCAGAGGTGAACGCACGCGATCTCGCGATTATGTGGGAGGCGCACGCAGGCAAGCTGCAAACTAAGAAGCATCTGGCGCTATATTACGACCTCTGGGAAAACGGCGACGTGCCAGCTGGCGAGGAGTTCACGCTGGAAACCGTAAACGAGGTGTTTGCCTATGCGCGCCGGGCCGTCATGCTCACGGCCAACGGCAACGCAATGGCGCTCGCGCTTGGGCTATACCATGCGATCAAGGACGAACCCGTGGATGGCAACTTCGCCCAGAACTAGCCTCCGGAGTTAGCTTCGAACGCGTCCAACCGCGCGAGCCATACATCGATAGCCTGATAGTCGTTCAGGTTGTCGAGCAGTTTGCCGCCGATCTGGAGCAGTAGGTCCAATTCGGGATCGGATGCCGCAATCGGCAAAGCGGTCTTGACGTTCTCGCCTACAAGCGCGAGCCGGTCGGCGTCGGGCTTACGATGTGGGAAAGGTATAATCTGCGCGCTCATGTAGTCCTCCCTGTGGTCACCTTCTGTAGCTACTTTGTATAACCTCGCGCTGGTCCTTCCTATCGAAGACATAGGTGGTCGGCGTTTCTCCAGAAAAGAGTGAAATCAACCGATCTTTGGCGTTGTCCTTTGTTTCAGGCGACAACATACGATTGGAGTAGGCGCTGTTGCTTACAAGATCGAAGGACAACGCAATGAGCAAGTTCAACCCGTCCATGCTGGTTCCCGCACTCGCAGCCGACAAGGGCAGCGCAGCCCGCTCGGCCAAGGACGTTGCACTCGGCAACATCAACCGCATGAAGGAGCAGTTTGCAGCCGGCGACGCCGCAGAAGGCAAAATCAACTTCAAGGGAATCGACGGCGGGCGCGTGGCGTTCACGATCCGCGTGTCCAACACGCCGCTGGTGCTGGAAAAGACCAAGGTCGAGGACACGGAGGTCGAGGTTCGCGAAATGTCGATTCCCAAAGCCAACTTCACGGAAGCACTCGACTACTATGCGGATCGCATCAAGGCTGGCGAGTATGACGCGCAGCTGGCTACGCTGACCGAGAAAAAGGCAGCACGCACCGACAAGCTGCGCCAGACGCGCGCTACCAAAAAGGCTGCTGAACCAGCTAAGTAAGCAACACTGCACCTACCCAGGGCGCTCCTCGCGGGGCGCCCTTTTTGCCGTCTGCCGTTGACAATCCAGTAAGGAGTTGCACCTAACTGCATGGGCAACTTAACTGCGGAGGCAACAATGGCCGGATTTCTCGAACTGATCGACAACACGCTGGGCACGCACTTCCACACGCCGGTTTATGATCCGCAGACGGGTCGCAAGAAGATTCTGCGCGTGATCGAACTGGCATCGAAGCAACATAACGAGGGCACGACGCGCGCTCCCAATCGGTCCTGGGCTGCTGGCAACAACGAGGGCATCAGCTTCTCGCCCAAGATCGATGGCAAGCCGGTGCTGATCGGTGGCAAGGAAACCAACTTCGTCCACAAGTCGCGTTTCCAGGACTTCCTCAAGGGCTTGAAGGCCGCTGTCGAGAAGGGCGACCTCGACAAGGAAATCAAGGCTGCTCTGGATGGCGACGCCGCACCGCGCGCCAGCACGTCGAGCAGCTCAGGCACTCGCAGTGGTCGCAATCCACTGTCCAACGTGCGTAGCAGCATTGGTCGCAGCCTTGGCAACGGCAAGTCCCTGGAGGAGGCAGAGGCTACGGCTCGCGCCAATCCCAAATTCGATGCTGCCCATATCGATCAGGTGGTTGCCGAGGCGAAGGCGAACGCCAAGTAACCTGACATGGCGAAGCCCCGGTGTGATGCCGGGGCTTCGTTTCTTTAGGCTCTAATGAAACCGTGCAGTCGGCTTTCCGTCGCATACTCTGAGAGCGGCTTGGTCGCCTTCCAGTGGATGTCACGTTCAACTCGCAAGCCGCCCGGTCCCACGATCTCCCATATCTCGTCCAAGCTGATGTAGCCGAGTTCTGGTGTGCCGAAGCCCAAGTCGGCTAGGCCGAACGCCAGCCCGTCGTAGTCCATTTCGGTGAGCAGCCACGTCCCTGAGGTCCAGGGCAGGAAGACCTTACAAACAGGGGTAAAGTCGCGTTCCTCGCGCGTCCCCTTCGACGGCTCCTGTTCCTTACCGTTGGCGATCAGCTGCTGGACAACATCGGTGCCGAGCATCGCAATCCATGCGGTCATGCCTTGCCTCCCGGAATGGTGCGAGGTGAGCGCAGCGTGGGTTGGTCGGTCGTCCAGTCCACGTTGGCGGCAATCCACTCGGGTATCCATTCCCAATCAAACGGCTTGTCCCAGCACTCCTCTTTGAGCGTTGCCCAATCGGCGTCGGCAGCATCAGTCCATCCGATCACCGTGAGGCGCAGGCGACTTGTTCCCATCCGCTCGCGCGCCGCTTCGACCTTCTTGCGAAGCCCCTTGGTGCCGTTTGCACCGCGTAGAAGTTCCGGCACTTCCTCCCAAAGACAGCACGCTGTCTCCAAGCTGGCTGCGGGGTAGTGTTCTGCCATGTGAGCCTCCTAGTTGTTGGCCCACGGGTAGAAGACTTCTTCTGGTAGAAAGAGCAACGCCAGAGTTGGTCGATCTACCAGAAATCTAAGTTAGTCACCTTTCTGGTCGGTAGAGCCAGAAAGTGGTAGGAATGGAAGTCAGGCGATGTCGTTAGTCCAGTTATAGGAACTGGAGTAGCAGACATGCAGATCGAACTTAACGCTTTCGCAGACTACGCACTTAACACGTTCGACTACAGCGCGGACTTTGAGGAAGACGAGTTTGCCGTGACGTTCCAGGGGGTGCGCTACTACGTTGAGCGCAAGCGCAACCACTTTGCAATTCACATCGGTAGCGAGGTGCATAATCTGCCCCGCTGCTAGGTCAGAGATACCCGCACAGGGCTGAGAGGTGAGGGGGCAATTCGATTGCTTCCTTCTCCTGTCTGGATGTTCTCGGGGTCTTAGCATCCAGATGGGCAAGCTGGTCGGTAGCCTTACGGCCCGTTGCCACGTTTGCGTTGATAACCGCTGCGATGAACTCCTGTCGCGGAACCTGGTCATCGGTTGAAATAGGAGGACCGGCCAGTCCTGCGATTAGTGCGTCAATGCCTTCCCGCAGACATGCAGTCAGCTGTGGGGGCGTCATGTGCCGAACGGCCTCCTGATTGTAGCGGAGTTCGCGATAGCCGACGTGGACAGCGTCAACCTCATTGGCGGCAACAACTTCGAGGCGCGTAACAAGATTGCCATACCATGGGTCGTCGAACAGCAAAGCCACTCGCGCCTGGACGATGGCTTGGATTACTGGGTCACTCATCTTGAGCATGATCGTCCTTTCAGGCCGCCATGGTGTAATCAGCGTCGGGGAAGTCGGGATGCCAGTCGACCTCGCCGTGAGGGCCGTATATGGTTTCTTGCAGCACTACCGATTGAACAAGTTCACCCTCTTGGTTGAACACAAGGCCCATAGCGCGGTCGCCTAGGACGATCATCGTGTCCCTACTGGTGCAGCACTCCATGGACGTGATGATGCCCCTGAGTGTCTGTTTCATTGCGACACGCGCGCGGTTGCGCTCCTCGTCATCCTCGCTGTCCAAAGCGCGCTTCTGGTGTTCGATCTCGTTCAGTAGGTCAGGGGAGGGGCCAGTGGTCCGCGCCGCCATCAGGCGCTTCTCTAGCGCGTCGATCTCCCTCTGTTGGTCGACCACCTCTACCTCTAGCTGGAGCATCAGCCGCTCCATCGTGGCACTGCTGGTTCTGGTGAAGCTGACCGCTGCATTGTCGGCTTGCTTTTGTTTGTCCTCCAGAAAGCGTCGCGCCTCGGCAATCTGGACTTCTACTTCGGCGATGGCAGCGGTTGGTGCGGACTGCCGGTTCAGCGCCAGCCATCCAGCTGCGAACTCGACCACTGCTTTTTCCAGCTTTTCATACCGAACCCAGTTGCGGTTCTCGCACCGGACGCGATCGTTCTCCTCGTCCCACACTCGGTTGAGTGCGTTGTGGCACTTGAGGTAGCTGATGTCCTGTTTAGACTGGTAAACTGCATCGGGGTTCTTGCCGTTGCGTCGGTTTCCGCCCTTACGCACCACGACTTCCTGCTTCATTCGCCCGCCGCACGATTTGCACTTGGCTATGCCGCTGAACAGATTGTTGTGCGTGATCTGCCATGCGCCGCTGGTGCCTTTGCGTCCTTGCCTTGCTGCCTGGGCCTTGGCGAACGTCACGGGATCGATGGCTTGCGGAAAGTGGTTGAGCACGGTGATGTCCTTGCTCGTCGCAGGACCGCTACGAGGCCGGTTCATGGGGTGGTATTCTCCCATGACTGCTCGATTGACGACGATCTTCGTCAGGTAGCCTACCGTCCACCCGTTATTGCTGCGCTGGTTGAGGTGGCTCCAAACGGGTTCACCCCGACCGTTCAGCATCTTTGCGATGGCTGGGGTGCCGTAGCCGTCGATGGTCAGCTGGAATATCTCACGGAGGACGGCAACACGGCCTTCGTTGAGCGACATGGCATAGGCGGGACGTTCGCTGGTCTTGCTGATGCGCTTGGTGTCGATCCAAGCAGGCACCGTCGCGGTGTTGCTGATGTGCCGACCGGCATTAGCTTGGGCTTCCGACACCCGCTTGTTCTGAGCCGCTTTCAGGCGTCGGCTCTTCTTCTCGCTTTCCTCGCGCGAGAGTTCCGACTTCACCACGGCTTCGATGACGCTGGTCATCGTGACGCGCTCGTAGGCCGGATAGACCCGATCACCGTCCACAGTTGCGACAGTGACGCCCGATGCGGTCAGCTTCTGGAGGAAGGGTAGGATAGCATCATAGCCCTGGCGGCTGATGCGATCCAAATTCTCGACTACGAGGACATGGCCGTTGCGGTAGCGGCCAGCTTCGGCCTGCTGCTCAAATCGATACAGGAGAGCGCCAGAAGCACGGTTGGCACCGCTGTATGCGGACAGGCCCTCATCGATCAGTTCGCGGTCGGTTGATCCTTCCCAGCCATGTCGGGCGACCATATCGCGACATAAGGTGAGCTGTCGGGTTTTGCTGTTGCCCTGCGCCTGCTCCTGGTTGGAAAAGCGCGCGTAGATCGTTGCTGGAAGCGTCATATCCCTACTCTGTGTCGGAAGGGGTTAACGGCTTCCAACTCCTATAACAGTATGACCGGAAGCCAGGTGCCGACGATCCGCTCCTGCGTCGCCGCACTGCTGGTGTTGGTGGCGTTGGCGATGGGGCGGGAGGCGATGACGTTGCGACTCGTCGCGACGGGGGCGATGTGCGTGATGCTCGTGCTGCCCGAGTCCGCGGCCGGGCCGAGCTTCCAGCTCTCGTTTGCTGCGATCACGGCGATCATGGCGTTTCACGAACATCCGGCGATCCGGACCTTTTTCGGGGCGCATGACGAGGGGCGCGTTCGAAAGCTGGGACGCGGCGTGGCCTCGTTGCTGCTGACCGGGCTGTTGGTGGAAGTCGCGCTGATGCCGATCGCGGTGTTTCATTTCCATAAATCGGGTTTGTACGGTGCGTTCGCCAATATCATCGCGATCCCGTTGACGACGTTCGTCGTGATGCCGCTCGAGGCGCTGGCGCTGCTGCTCGATGTCGGGGGGATGGGCGCACCGGTCTGGTGGCTGGTGCAGACGTCGCTCGACGCGCTGTTGTGGCTTGCGCACCGCGTGGCCGATGCGCCGGGGTCGGTGCGGGCCTTGCCGGCGATGCCGAGTGCGGCGTTTGCGTTGATGGTCGTTGGCGGGATCTGGATTGCGTTGTGGCGGACGCGGTGGCGGCGGCTCGGCGCTCTGCCGTTGGCGGTGGGGGCGATCTGGGCGCTGACGACACCGCCGCCGGACATTCTGGTGACGGGAGACGGGCGGCATGTCGCGGTGCGGACGGCGGCGGGACTGGCGATGTTGCGGGACCGGGCGGGGGATTATACGCGCGCCACGCTCGCCGAAAATGGCGGGGTCGACGGCGAACCGTTGTTCCTGGCCGACCAGCCCGATGCGCGGTGCAGTCGGGATCTATGCGTGACCGATATCGCGGGGGGCGGGCGGACGTGGCGGGTTCTTGCGACGCGGAGCGCGTATATGGTGCCGATCGACCAGTTGCTCGCCGCGTGCCGGACCGCCGATATCGTCGTCAGCGAGCGGAGCTTGCCGAGTCGCTGTACGCCGCGATGGTTGCGGCTCGACCGAAATATGCTGCGGCGGACCGGCGGGGTGGCGGTGACGTTGGGGTCTGGTCGGGTCGAGACCATCCTGTCGCCGGGCGACCGTCATCCCTGGCGCGATCCGCCGAGGCTCGACGCCGGACCTGGGCAGGCCCGGCGTTTTAACCCGGCGGCGTACCGGTTTCAGTCGTAGCGGCGCAGGATGCCCGACAGCTTGCCCTGAACGCGGACTTGCGCCGGCGCATAGCGCTGAGGGTCGTAGGCGCGGTTGGCCGGATCGAGACGGACCATTGCGCCTTCGCGGCGGAAGAACTTGAGCGTGGCTTCGCTGTCCTCGATCAACGCGACGACGATCTCGCCATCGCGGGCGATATCGGTGCGGCGGATGAGCGCGTAGTCGCCGTCGAGGATGCCGGCTTCGACCATCGAATCACCCGACACCTCGAGCGCGTAATGTTCGCCGGTGCCCAGCAACGCGGCGGGGACGGCGAGCATCGTGCTACCTTCGAATGCCTCGATCGGAACGCCCGCGGCGATGCGACCGTGGAGCGGGATCTCGATGACGTCGTTGGCGGGCTGCGGCGTGGCGGCAGCGGGCGCCGCCTTCACGTTCGACGACTTAGCGGCGACCTTCTTTTCAGGCTTTTCCGGACGCTCCGGCATCCGCAGCACTTCGAGTGCGCGCGCGCGGTTCGGCAGGCGGCGGATGAAGTTGCGCTCCTCGAGCGCGCTGATCAGACGGTGGACGCCCGACTTGGATTTCAGGTCGAGCGCGTCCTTCATTTCCTCGAACGACGGCGACACACCGGTATCGTTGAGGCGATCATTGATGAAGCAGACGAGTTCGTGCTGCTTGCGCGTGAGCATGGCGGTTCTCCGTCCGGAACAGACGAGGAACTTCTATGGAACATAGTTGACCCCGTCAAGCGCCCGCATCACGCAATGACGAGGATTTCCGCCGATTCGCCCGCTTTTGCCACCGGTGCGCTGCCGGGGCGCACGATCAGGCAGGTCGAGCGGGCGAGCGTCAGCAGCATCGAGCTGTCCTGGATCGTCGACGCATAGGCCTTGCCGTCGCGCAGTTCGGCACGGAGATAATCGGTCCGCGCGTTGTTGGCCGGCAGGTCTTCGCCGAGCAGCGCATGCGTCGCTTGCGGTAGCGGATCGCTTGCGCCGGCCATGTGCGCGACGACGGGTTTCACGAACAGGATTGCGGTGACGAACGCGGAGACCGGATTGCCGGGAAGCCCGAGGACCATCATGTCGCCGATCCTGCCGGCCATCATCGGCTTGCCGGGGCGCAGCGCGATCCGCCAGAAATCGATCGTTCCGCCCGCTGCCTCGATCGCCGGGCGGACGAGGTCGTGATCGCCGACCGACGCGCCGCCGGTGGTGACGAGGAGGTCGGCCTGAACGCTCGCGAAGGCGTCGCGCAGGACGTCGAGATTGTCGGGCAGGATGCCGAGATCGATGACGTCGACGGGCATGTCGGCGAGCATCGCGGCGAGCATGATGCCGTTCGATTCGGGGAGCGCGACGCCATCGGTGGTCGAGCCCGGCGGGACGAGTTCGTCACCGGTGGCGGCGACCGCGACGCGGACTCGGCGGTTGACCGTGACGCTGCCATGGCCGCCGGTCGCGGCGACGGCGATGCGCGCGGGGCTGAGGCGCTGGCCTGCCGCGATCAGACGCGTGCCGGTCGAGAAGTCTAGGCCCTTGCGGCGGGTGTTGCGCCCCAGCATCGGCGGGCCTTCGCCGGCGAGGATCAGCGTGGCGCCGTCGCGCTCGGCCTCTTCCTGGACCATGACGGTGTCAGCGCCCTCGGGCATCGCGGCGCCGGTGAAGATGCGGGTGGCTTGGCCTGTGGCGACGGCGCCGGTGAAGGGGCGGCCGGCGGCGCTCTCGCCGATGACGGTCCAGGGGCCGGGGAGGTCGGCGAAACGGATCGCGTAGCCGTCCATCGCCGAGAGATCGGCGGCGGGTTGGGTCCGGCGGGCGAGGATATCCTCGGCGGCCCAGCGGCCGGCGGCGTCGCGCAGGGGAACGGTCTCATGGCCGACGCGGGGGGCCATGGCGAAGAGGCGGGTCTGGGCTTCGGCGACGGGGATTAGGGTCATGCGTAAGTCTCTGTTTTCGGGCGGTTCGGAAAAGTGAAGTATAGGAAGTAGAGACGCTGGGAGGTGTTTGGCGGGTCGTCGTTTGGCGGGGTGTCGTAAGGGGAAGCGCGGGGGTGGGTCGGTATGTTCCGTGCTGTGCCATTCGATCGTTGTGTAGGACAGGTGTTGTTGGGGTGGAGCGGCGGTCGCGCGTTTCGGCTGCATCGGTCGATACCGAACTTCAGCGACTGCTTCCTTGTTCTCCCGCGAAGGCGGGAGCCCAGGCTGGGTCCCCGCCTTCGCGGGGAAACAGGGTGGGGCGGGTGGCGCTGGTTATCACTTGGGCTTTCCCAACTGGGCCCCGGCCTTCGCCGGGGTGGAGGTAGTGGGGGCGCTGGCCAGCGTGCGTTCATGCGGTGAGGGGCTTTTCTGGCGCGCAATGACGCACCAGATCAATAGGATGACCGCGACGCAGCCACGGACGAGAGACAGGATCGGCGCGGCGATCGGGGCGGTCGTGTTGCCGGGGATGCTTGGCTATGCGCTTCTCAACGGGCTGGTCGTGCCGATGCCGGCGGCGGTCGGGGAGGCGTTGAAGGTGTTCGGGGTGGCGCCGCCGCCGCCGCCGCCGCCGGTCGAAAAGGTCAAGCCGCGGCCGTCGCTCAGCCGGAAGCCCGAGGGGGCTGCATCGCCGCCCAATCTCAAGTCGAAGGCGACCGAGCTCGTGGCGCCGCCGCCGGTGGTGCCGATCGTGGTGCCGCCGCCGCTGGTGGTGGCGGAAAAGGCCGGGCTGGGCGCGCAGGCGACGGCGGGCGCCTCGGACGTGCGCGGGCCGGGGACCGGGAGCGGCGGGATCGGCAATGGCACCGGGAGCGGTGGGTCTGGCGATGGCGACGGTGGGGGTGGCGAGGAGACGCCGCCGCGGTGGCGCAAGGGGCGGCTGAAGGACTCCGACTATCCGCGCGAGGCGGCGGAGACGGGGATCCGTGGCCGGGTGTCGGTGCGGTATGTGGTCGGGACGGATGGACGGGTTACGCGGTGTCGAGTGACTGGATCCAGCGGGAGCCGGGAACTGGATGCGCTGACGTGTCGGTTGATCGAGCAGCGGTTTCGGTATGACCCTTCGCTCGATGCGGCGGGGCGGCCGGTGGAGTCGACGATCGTCGAGGATCACGAATGGGCTATGGATGACTGATCGGGCTTGAGGGGCGGCCGTCTTGCTTGGCTTGCCCTCACCCTCGACGCCTTTGGCGTCTTTCCCTCTCCCCGTTGGGGAGAGGGTTTCAGGCGGTCCAGTTGCCGGATTTCCCGCCTGATTTGGCGCGGACGCGGATGTCGGAGAGGACCATCGTCTTGTCGATCGCTTTGGCCATGTCGTAGATCGTCAGCAGCGTGACCGTCGCGGCGGTGAGCGCTTCCATCTCGACGCCGGTCTTGCCTTCGGTCGAGGCGGTTGCGGTCGCGGTGACGCCGGTCGCGTCGACGACGAGGTCGATCTCGACCTTGGTCAGCGGGAGCGGGTGGCAGAGTGGGATGAGGTCGCTGGTGCGCTTGGCCGCCATGATCCCGGCGACGCGCGCGACCGCGAGGACGTCGCCCTTCTTGGCCGTGCCCGCGCCGATCGCGGCGGCGGCTTCGGCGGACATGGTGATCCGACCCGAGGCGACGGCCTCGCGCGCGGTGACCGCCTTGCCGCCGACATCGACCATCCGTGCCGCGCCCGCTTCGTCGATGTGCGTGAGACCGGTCACCCTACAAGCGCTCGCGTCGCGGCCTCGACATCGTCCTGGCGCATCAGCGCTTCGCCGATCAGGAAGCAGCGTATGTCGTGCTCGGCCATCGCGTCGAGCTCGGCGCGCGTGGTGAGGCCGCTTTCGGCGACGAAGGTGCAGTCCTTCGGGGCACGGCTCACCAGCTCGTAGGTGCGGTTGAAGTCGACGGTGAAGTCGCGCAGGTCGCGGTTGTTGACGCCGATCAGCCGCGACTTGAGTTTGAGCGCGCGCTCCATTTCGTGCGCGTCGTGGACTTCGACCAGCACGTCCATGCCGCATTCGAGCGCGGACGCCTCGATCTCCGCCATCTGCACGTCGTCGAGCGCGGCGACGATGATGAGGATGCAGTCGGCGCCGATCGCGCGCGCCTCGGTCGACTGCCAGGGGTCGACCATGAAGTCCTTGCGCAGGACGGGGATCGAGACCGCGTCGCGCGCGGCGGTCAGGTAGGCGTCGGCGCCCTGGAACCATTTTTCGTCGGTCAGGACGGACAGGCACGCGGCACCGCCGGCTTCATAGGCGCGGGCGTGCGCGACGGGATCGAAGTCGGCGCGGATCAGGCCCTTCGAGGGGCTGGCCTTCTTGACCTCGGCGACCAGCGCGTAGCCGGGCTTGGCGTCAAGAGCCGCGCGGAAGCCGCGTGGTTTGGACATGCGGGCGATCCCGGCGTCGATATCGGCGAGCGAGGTGGTGGCCTTGCGTGCGGCGACTTCGGCGCGCTTGGTCTCGAGGATACGGTCGAGCATGGTCATGTCAGTAGGCGATCCAGCGGGCGAGCAGCGCGTCGGCGCTGCCGGTGTCGAGGGCGGTGGCGGCTTTCGCGACGCCATCGACAAGGGTGGGGACGGTGCCGGCGACCATCAAGGCGGCGGCGGCGTTGAGCAGGACGGCGTCGCGGTATGCGCCCGTCTCGCCCTTGAGCAGGCGGCGGAGCGCGTCGGCGTTGTGGTGCGCGTCGCCGCCACGGATGTCGGTGATCGCGTGGGCGGTAAGGCCGGCATCTTCGGGGGCGATGCGCGCGGGGAGCGAGACGCTGCCGACCGAAGCGACGATGCTGGGGCCCGCGCCGGAGAGTTCGTCGAGGCCTTCTTCGCCCGAGACGACGAGCGCGGCCTGCGTGCCGAGCTGTTCGAGCGCGTCGGCGTAGAGCGTCACGTAGTCGGGGCGCGCGATGCCGATCAGCTGGCGGGTGGTGCCGGCCGGGTTGGCGAGCGGGCCCATCAGGTTGAAGATGGTGCGCTTGCCGATGCGCTGCCGGATCGGGGTGATGCGCTTCATCGCCGGGTGGTGGTTCGCGGCGAACAGGAAGGCGATGCCGATGTCGTTGAGGCTCGCCTCGGCGGTGGCGCCGGCGCGGTCCATGTCGAGGCCGAGGACTTCGAGCGTGTCGGCGGCGCCGGCCTTGCTGGAGGCGGCGCGGTTGCCGTGCTTGGCGACGGGGACGCCGCACGCCGCGACGACGAGTGCGACTGCGGTCGAGACGTTGACCGTGTGGTGGCCATCGCCGCCGGTGCCGCAGACGTCGATCGCGCCTGCGGGGGCGTCGATCGGGATCATCCGGTTGCGCAGTGCGCGCGCGGCTTCGGCGATCTCGATGCTGGTTTCGCCGCGCGCCGACAGATCGATCAGGAAGGTCGCGATCGCGTCGTCGCCGGCGCGCGCGTCGAGGATGTCGGCGAACGCTTCGCGGGCGGATTCGCGCGAGAGGGGGGAGGACGGGTCGGGGAGGATCATAGTCCCCTCCCGCCTGCGGGAGGGGTTAGGGGAGGGGCTTCGCTCTTCGTGGGCGCGGCGGTTGCGGCGCTGCCCTCCCCCGACCCCTCCCGCAGGCGGGAGGGGAGTTGATGGGGAATGTCGGCCATCTTGAGGAAATTGGCGAGCATCGCGTGGCCGTGTTCGGTGGCGATGCTCTCGGGGTGGAACTGGACGCCGTGGATCGGCAGCGTCTTGTGACGGAAGCCCATGACGGTGCCGTCCTGCGCGGTGGCGTTCACCACCAGCGTGTCGGGGACCGCGTTGACGATCAGCGAGTGGTAGCGCGTGGCGATGAACGGCGAGGGGAGTCCGGCGTAGAGCCCGGTATCGTCGTGGAGGACGGGCGAGGTCTTGCCGTGCATCAGCCCGCCGCGCTCGACCTTGCCGCCGAAATGCTGGCCGATCGCCTGATGGCCCAGGCACACGCCGAGCAGCGGCTTGCCCGCGTCCGCGCAGGCGGCGACGAGGTCGAGGCTGACGCCTGCCTCGGTCGGCGTGCAGGGGCCGGGGGAGATGAGGAACGCGTCCGCGCCCGACGACAAGGCTTGCCCGGCGGAGATCGCGTCGTTGCGGACGACTTCCACTTCGACGCCCAGCTCCATCAGGTAATGGACGAGGTTCCAAGTGAAGCTGTCGTAATTGTCGACGACGAGGATCATCGCGCCGCCATAGCCGAAGCGCGGGGCCATGCAAGGCGCGCGGCGGCGGCGCGCCGCAAAGTGCCGCGGGGCGGTCGCGGATGGGGACGGACGTCCCTATATGAGGGGCGCGGGCGACCTTCATTCAGTGCGGAGCAATGCTGTGTGACGGACGTTATCCCTTCAAAGGAGCCTTTCCCCATGTTTCGTACCGTCGTTCTCGCCGCACTGATCGCGCTTCCCGCCATGGCGTCCGCGCAGGATGCACAGGTCGCCTCGCCGCCGCAGCGGATCCGCAGCGTCACGCTGACCGGGGACCAGAAGTGCCCGCCGTCGACGAACGGCGAAGTCGTGGTGTGCTCGACGCTCGACCAGCCGTACCGGATTCCCAAGGCGCTCCGCGAGGACAAGCCGATCGCCGCGCAGAACCAGAGCTGGGTCAACCGCGCAGCGTCGATGGACCAGATCGGGCGAGTCGCGGGCGGGTTGCCGGATACGTGTTCGGCGGTCGGCACGGGTGGCCAGTCGGGCTGTTTCCTGGCGCGGAACAACGCCTATGCGGCGGAGCGTCGTGCGCCGAGCAGCGAGACCACCACGACGCCGTAATCCAACTTCTCGTGTCATCCTGACGAAAGTCAGGATCCAGCGCTACAGAGGATCGCGTCTTGTAACTCTGGATCCTGACTTTCGTCAGGATGACGGGGAGAGGAGCTACTGTCCGAAGCTTGGCGCTTTTGCTCGGCCGACCGCTTCGCGGGCCGCTGCCAGGATCGCGCCGGCCTTGGCTTCGCATTCGCGTTGTTCGTATTCGGGGATGCTGTCGGCGACGATGCCGGCGCCGGCCTGGACGTGGATCGTGCCGTCCTTGACCACCGCGGTGCGTAGCACGATGCACGAGTCCATCGAGCCGTCGGGCGAGAAGTAGCCAACGCCGCCTGCATAGGCGCCGCGGCGCTCTGGCTCGAGTTCGGCGATGACTTGGCACGCGCGGACCTTTGGTGCGCCGCTGACAGTGCCTGCGGGAAACCCAGCAAACAGCGCATCTAGCGCGTCCTTGGCGGGCGACAGCGTGCCGACGACGTTCGACACGATATGCATCACGTGGCTGTAGAATTCGACGCCGTAGCTGGCCGTCACGCGCACCGACCCGGGCGACGCGGCGCGGCCGACATCGTTGCGGCCGAGATCGAGCAGCATGAGATGCTCCGCGCGTTCCTTCGGGTCCGCGAGCAGGCTGATGCGGTTCGCCTCGTCTTCGGCGGCGGACTTGCCGCGCGGGCGGGTGCCTGCGATCGGGCGGATAGTGATCTCATCGTCGCGGACGCGGACGAGGATCTCGGGGCTCGAGCCGATCAGTGCGAAGCCGGGGAGATCGAGATGATAGAGGAACGGCGACGGGTTGATGCGGCGTAGCGAGCGGTAGAGCTCGAACGGCGGGAGCGCGAACGGCGTGCTGAACCGCTGCGCGAGCACGACCTGAAAGATGTCGCCGGCGAGGATATAGTCCTTCGCGGTCGCCACCATCTCGCCGTAGCGGCCCTCGGGCAGCGCTGGCGTGTAGGTGGGCTCGGCGACGTCGGCGCGGACCGGGGCTGGTACGGGCGTGCTGGCGAGCTTGGCCGCGACCGCGTCGAGCCGGTCTTCGGCTTCGGTGACGATCGCGTCGGCATCGCGCGCGGGATCGGGCCAGGCGGGCGCGACCAGATAGAGCGCGTCGGTCAGGCGATCGAACACGAGCACGACGGTCGGTCGCACGAAGATCATGTCGGGCAGGCCGAGTGGATCGACCGGCGGCTGCGGCAGGGTCTCGACCAGGCCGATCGTCGCATAGCCGAAATAGCCGACGAGGCAGGCGAGCGCGCGGGGGAGTTCGGCGGGGACGTCCGCGCGACATTCGGCGACGAGCGCGCGCAACGCGTCGAGCGTCGGCACGCCGCACGGCTCGAACGTGTCGCGATCCGTCGCCCAGTGGCGGTTGATCTCGGCGCGCTGGCCGTGCGCGCGGAACAGCAGATCGGGCGCGAGGCCGATCAGGCTATGGCGGCCGCGCGTCTCGCCGCCCTCGACCGATTCGAGGAGGAAGTCGCCACGCCCCGGCTCGATGAGCTTGAGCGCGGCGGCGACCGGCGTCTCGGTGTCGGCGACCTGACGACGCCAGACGAGCGCGGGGCGCCCATCGGCCAAGGCTTCACGGGGCGTCATGCGAGGATCAGTTCGCCGTACCGGCCTGGCCGAGCAACTCGGCGCGGGTGCGCGCGAGCGCGGTCGCGTTGGTCTTCACGCCGACATCGACGCGGACCGCCTTGGCGAACTGCTCGACATATTCGCGACCGACCGACCGGCCGATATTGGCGCGCGCGGCCTTGATCGCGGCATCGTTGCCCGCCGCATTACCGCTGGCGATGCTGTCGAGCTTGATGATGAACCAGCCGCTGTCGTCGGGCGCGGCCAGCGTCTTGGCGGTGTTCGGCGCCATGCTGAACATCAGCGCGAGCGCGGGCGGCGCACCGCGCGGATCGGCGGCGATCTGCGCACGCGACGCGGTCAGCGGGCGAGCGGCGGGGATCGGCAGCTTGGTCTGCGCGAGCGACTGCTGGATCGTCATGCCCTTGTTGATGCGCGCCAGCACGTCGGCGGCGACCTTGCGCGCGGCCTGACGCGAGCGCTCGGCGGTCACGTCCTGCAGCACGGCGGCGCGAACCTGCGCCAGCGGACGCGGCGTGGCGCGAACGACGCGGCCGAGCGCGACGACCGCGAAGCCGCCATCGGTGCCGAGCTGGACCAACTGCGGGCCATCGCCATCAGCCGCCTGGAACGCGGCGGCGACGAGCGGCGCGATCGCGGGATCGGGCTTGCTGGACGCGTCGTCGGGATTGATGCCGCTGGCGATCAGCGCGGGCGTGGTGACGGGCTTGAGCTTCTGGTCGGCGATCACTTCGTCGAACGTCGCGTTCTTCGAGAGCGAATCGTCGATCTTGTCGTGGATGTCGGACAGCGCGGCGGCTGCCTTCTGGATCCCGAGCGCAGCAGCGATCTCGCCGCGGACCTGGTCGAGCGAGCGACCGGCGACGTTCTCGATCTTGTCGACCTTGGCGACCGTCCAGCCGAGCTGCGTACGGACCGGGCCGATCACGGCTCCGCTCGCGGCGGCGAACACGGCATCGGCGACCTGCGCGGATGCGGTGCCGGCATAGGCAGCCTTTTCGACGCCCGCTTGGGTCGAGGCTTCGAGGCCTGCGGCGCGTGCGGCATCGGCGAGGCTGGTGCCCGCCTTCACCTTGGCGGCGAGCGCGGTGGCGCCGGCCTGATCGGCGACGACGACCTGCGTGATCGTACGCTTCTCGGTGGCCGCATAGCGTGCGCGTTCCTGCTGATAGGCCTTGGCGATTTCGGCGTCGGTCGCGGCGGCCTGAGTCTTGACCTGATCGGGCGAGACGACCGCGTAGCGGACGATGCGACGCTCGGGCACGGTGTAGCGCGCGATGTTGCGCGTGTAGAAGGTGTTGAGATCGGCATCGCTCGGCGCGGCACCGGCGGGGACGACGGCGGCGGGGATGAAGCCGATCGTGCCGGTGCGCTTCTCGAGCAGGAGCGAGGCGTAGGGAAGTGCGAGCTGGCTCGAGACCTGCGTCGCACCGGTGCTGGGGATGGTGAGCTGCTGTGCGAAGGTATCGCGGACGATGTCGCTGCGGATCTGTGCGTCGGTCAGCTTGCGCTGCGCGAGCACCTGCCGATAGAGATTCTCGTCGAACTTGCCGGTCGGGCCCTGGAGCGCGGGGATACTGGCGATCTGGCCGTCGACCGAGCGCTTGCTGACGACCATGCCCTGTGCGCGGCCGAACTGTTCGAGCGCCATGCTGGAGATGATCCGGTCGAGCGTGCCTTCGAAGCCGCCCTGGTTGACGAAGGTCGCCATGTCGAGCGTCGGTTGCTGCTGGCGGAAGCCTTCGAGCTGGGTCTGCGCCTGCGTCTTGAGCTCGTTCGCGCTGACCTTGGCCTTGCCGACCGTGGCCACGTCGCCGCCGGTGATCCCTGCGCCACCGGTCATCGAGCTCAGCCCCGTGACGTCACCCGCCGCGAAGGCGAGCGCGATCACGCCGAGCACGAGGAAGGTGATGATCACGCCGACCTTCGAATGGGTAAGGCGGCGGAAGAAAGCGAGCATGGACAGCCGATCGACAGGGATGGGAACGGCGTTGCTTTACGGGCGCGCGGGCAGCTCTTCAAGTCAGGCGCTGCAAAGGGCGTGCGGACGTATAGGGGACGTTGCGGACTTGTGCGGGGCGGGTGCGGCGCTATCGCTGGGCGAAATATCCGGGAGATAGTGATGCGTCGCAAGCTGGTAGCAGGAAACTGGAAGATGAACGGGTCGCGGGCGATGCTCGTCGAACTCGATGCGATCGCCGCGGCGGCGGGCGCTGCGCCCGGGATCGACGTGTCGGTCGCGGTGCCGTTCACGCTGATCGCGGCGGCGTCCGAGCGGGTGCCGACCCTCGCGATCGGTGCCGAGGACGTTCACGAGGCGGAGTCGGGCGCGCATACCGGGTGCGTGTCGGCATCGATGGTCAAGGAGGTCGGCGCGTCGTTCACGATCGTCGGGCATTCGGAACGCCGATCGGACCAGCACGAGACCAGCCACGACGCCTGGGCGAAGGCGGCGGCGGCGCACAAGCAGGGGCTGAACGTCATTTTGTGCTGCGGCGAGACCGAGGCCGAGCGCGATGCGGACCGGGCCGAACGCGTCGTGCAGGCGCAGATCGAGAAGTCGGTGCCGGACAATGCGGACGGCAGCTGGTTCACGCTGGCCTATGAGCCCCGCTGGGCGATCGGCACCGGGCGCACGCCGACGCTGGAGGAGATCGCGGCGATCCACGCGATCGCGCGCGCGAAGTTGCGGATGCTGATCGGCGAGAAGGCGGCCGGGGTGCGGATCCTGTACGGCGGCTCGGTCACGGGCGCGAATGCGGCGTCGATCCTCGATACGCCGAACGTCGACGGGGCGCTGGTCGGGGGTGCGAGCCTGACTGCGGCCAAGTTCGTGCCGATCATCGAGGCGGCGGCTTCGCTGTGACGGCTTGCGTCGAACAGCGTTAAGTGTCGATAAACACTGTGCTCTTATGATTAATGTGTGATTCGTTGAGCGGCGTGACGCTGTAATTCGGGCGGGGATTGATATGGCCAAGTGGTTTCGCGGGTGCGTCGGTGCCTCGATCGCAGTCTGCGCGGTGGTGGCGGCGATCCCCGCCAGCGCGGAGACGCCGCGCGAATTGCTGACCCAGGCAGGGTTCGTCGATCGCGACCGCGGGATGGCGCTGGCGCGGATCGACAAGGCGGCCGCGGTCGCGGGGCAGGCGCTCAGTCGTGCGCCGGGCGACCAGGAAGCCGCGATCATGCAGGCGATGGCGAACGGCTATCGCGCCAAGCTGCTCGGCAACCGCGCGCAGGCGATCGCCGCGCGGAAACAATATGAGGCGCTGGTGACCCGCTATCCGCGCAATGCCGAGGCGCAGGCGGCGCTCGGTGCGTGGCATGTCGGGGTGATCGCCAAGCTCGGTCGGTTCGTCGGGCGGGCGGTGGCGGGGGCGCAGAAGGCGACCGGGTTCGAGGCGCTCGACAAGTCGGTGGCGCTCGGCGGCAATCGCGCGATGTTCGCGGGGCTGGCGGGGTTGCTGCGGCTGGAGCTCGATCCGAACGATGCGCGGGGTCGCGCGCTGGTCGAGACCGCGAGCAAGGCGCCGACGCCGACCGCGATCGACGGGTTCGTGCGCAAGGCTGCGGCAGCGGTGCTCGTGCCGCTGCGCGCGGGCGATGCGGATGCGACCAAGGCGCTGGCGGACAAGCTGCTGCCGTTCGGGCAGTTCGCGACGGGGTAAGGGCTGGCGGTTTTGCCGGGACGATCCCTACAGTAGCCCGTTCCCCCGCGAAGGCGGGAACGGTCTAGCCGAACCGCTTCGCCAGCATCGCGAAGGTGGCACGCAGGGCGTAGGCCTCACCACCCTTGGGTCGGCCAGGTTTCGCCGATGGACGCCAGGCGAACACGTCCAAGTGGGCCCACGTCGTCCCCTTGGGCACGAACCGGCGGAGGAACAGCGCGGCCGTGACCGCGCCGGCAAAGCCGCCATCGGGGGCGTTGACCATGTCCGCGACGTCCGAGCGCAGCATCTCGTCATAGGCGTTCCAGAGCGGCAGGCGCCACATCTGGTCGGTCTGCTCGATCCCGGCCGCGAGCAGGTCGGCGGCGAGCGTCTCGTCGTCGGTGAACAGCGGCGGGAGGTCGGGGCCGAGCGCGACGCGCGCCGCGCCGGTGAGGGTCGCGAAGTCGAGGATCAGCGTCGGGTTGCTCTCACCGGCCTTGGTGAGCGCGTCGCCGAGGACGAGGCGACCCTCCGCATCGGTGTTGGTGTTCTCGACCGTCAGACCCTTGCGCGTGGCGAGCACGTCGCCGGGGCGGAAGGCGTTGCCGGCGATGGCATTCTCGACCGCGGGGATCAGCAAATGGAGCCGGACGGGGAGCTTGGCGGCCATCACGAGGCTCGCCAGCGCGAGCGCGTGCGCGGCGCCGCCCATGTCCTTCTTCATCAGCCGCATGCCGGCGGACGGCTTGATGTCGAGCCCGCCGGTGTCGAAGGTGACGCCCTTGCCGACCAGCGCGATGCGCGGGTGGGCGGGGTCGCCCCATTCGAGCTCGATCAGCCGCGGGGCGCGGTCCTTGGCAGCGGCCTGGCCGACCGCGTGGATCATCGGGTAGCCGGTTGCCAGCGCATCGCCGCGCGTGGTCGTCACGGTCGCGCCGTGGCGCTTGGCGAGCGTCTCCGCGGCGGCTTCGAGGTCGGCGGGGCCCATGTCGGAGGCGCCGGTGTTGACCAGATCGCGGACCATCGCGGTGGCTTCGGCAAGGCGCACGGTCTCGTCGATCGACGCGGCGTCGGCGGTCAGCAGGATGCGAGCGCCGGTCGGCTCGGGCTTCACGTAGCGCGTGAACTGGTGCTGGGCGAGCATCCAGCCGAGCCCGGCGGCACCCACCGGGCCGTCCGCGAGGCGGTAGGTGCCCGCGGGCAGCGACGCACCGAGCGAGGCTATCCGCCATGGCGACGTCAGCGCTTCGTTGCAAACGAGCAGCATCGACCAGTCGTCGGCGCTGTCGCCGGGAAGTACTGCGCGGTCGCCGGCTTTTCCGGTCAGGCGGTGCGCGGCGACGGTCGTGCGGACGCGCTGCGGCTGCGTGCCGAGCCAGGCATCGTAGGCGTCGGGATGGACGACGTGGATCGTCCGCGCGGGCTGGCCGCGGTCGGGCAGGAGCATCGAAGCGAAGTCGGTCATGAAGCGGGTGCCACCAGAAGTTGTTCGTACCGGCCGTTCGCGCCTGGCTCGGCATAGGTGCTGAGCGAGAGCGTGCGGTCGGAATAGGTTATCCGATAGGTGCGGTTGACGAAGCCGCCGCGCAAGCGCGTCTTGCCGGTTTGTGCGAATGCGGTGGGCTCGCCGAGTATGCCGAGGCTCGATTTGTAGTCGGCGAGCGCGACCGGCTTGAAGTAGTAATTGGCGTCTTCGGTGAGGCCCTTGCGGTCGAGCGTGCCGGTGCGAAGCTGGTCGTAGACGGCGCGCGCGCGGGTGAGGGCGGCGGTGTCCTCTGCGCTGGCGGTCGCGGGCGGGAGGACGATCTTTGCGACGCCCTTCGAAATGCGGCCGACCGCGTCGCTGAACCAGCTGTTGGTGAGGACGACGATCGCGGCCTTGTCGTCGGGGTAGACGATGTTCTCGGACAGGAAGCCGACCGCCTCGCCGCTATGCTCGACATAACGACGACCGTCTGCGCTGCCGGTGAAGACGCCGAGGCCGTAGCCGTTGCTCGATCCGTCGGCGAGCTTGACGGGGGTTTCCTGTGCGGCCCAGTCGTCGGCGGGGAGGGTGGTGCGGGAGAGGCGTGCGACGTCCCATTTGGCGAGATCCTGCGCGCTCATCGAGAGTTCGCCGGCGGCGTAGAGCCAGCCATCCGCGCTGGGCGTCTCGGCGCGGACGGGGCCGAGCGCGAACCGGCCATAGCCTTGCGGGAACGCCTTGCCGATCGCCTTGTCCTGATCGAGCGCGCGGATATCGAGCGGCTTGAAGATGCGCTGCTGGAGGAAGGACAGGAGTGGTTGGCCGGTCACCTTCTCGACGATCATCCCCGCGACGACATAGCCCGTGTTCGAATATTGCCACTGCGTGCCGGGTGCGAAATCGAGCGGCTTCTTGGCCCAGCGGTCGACGATCTGCTGCGGCGTGACGGGCTTGGCCATCGCGGCGAAGCTGTAATCCTGCGGCCAGTAGTCCTGGAGGCCCGAGGTGTGGCTGAGCAACTGGCGGATCGTGATGCGGTCGCCGCCGGTGACGCCGGGGATGTATTTGGCGACGGTGTCGTCGAGCGACAGCTTGCCTTCGTCCTCGAGCAGCAGGACCGCGGCGGCGGTGAACTGCTTGGAGATCGAGGCAATCTGGTAGGGGAGTTTCGGGTCCGCCGTCGCGATCGCCTCGGAGGGTTTGCCGTACGCCTTGGCGAACACGATCCGCCCGCCGCGCACGACCGCGATCGAGGCGGAGGGGACGCCGGTGTCGCCAAGCGCGCCGGCGACGAGCGTGTCGATCTGCGCGGTCTCGGCAGGGGTGAGCGACTGGGCGATGGCGGGAGCCGGCAGCAGCGCGGCGACGGCGAGAAGGCGGGTCAACATCGCCGCAACGAAGCAGAACCGGGTCGTCGGTGCAACGCCGTGATTTTAATACCGCGTCGGTAGAGGGGGTTAGGCTATGGCAGAAATGTTGACGGAACATGGATCAATATAGCGACGTTTTATGGCGGGGCCGGGAGCCCGTCACTTCCGAGGGGACTAGAACCATGCTGTATACCATCGCCATCATCCTGCTTATTCTCTGGCTGGCCGGGTTCGCCTTCCATGTCGCCGGCGGGCTGATCCATATCCTTCTGGTGATCGCGGTCATCGTCGTGCTGGTGAAGCTGTTCACCGGGCGCAACGTCGTCTGACCGGCATAATGGCGTTATTGCCAGTCGGTTTACAAGATCAAGTACATGCCCAAATCGAAATCGCCGATGCCATGAAATTGGTCGATGGGTTGTACTAAAAACTATCGAGATCGGCGGTGTTTGCAAAGACACCGCCAAATCGAACCCATTGTATGTTGCAAGTCTCGCGCGAGATGCAAAGATTGCCATCGATCCGTTACAGCCACCTTGCAGGCTTTTCGGCTCTAAGGAGGTTGTATGCTATACGCCTATCTTGCGATGATCGGCTGGTGTGGAACGAAGTGGCCAGGCTGGTGGCGCTGGCCGCATCCAGGCCCCGGTCCTGACCCGGAGCCCTGGTGGGACCTCGCCATCGGGGTGATCGGCAGCATTGGCGGCATCATCGCCGTCGGTCTCTTCCGAACGCTGCTGCCCGAAGGGTTGACCGCCGTCACGACGACGGCGTTCTTCGGCGGTGCATTCGCCGCCACGGCGGTCGGGTCGCTCGCCGCGCTGCGCGGGACAGCGGGTCGGAAGGTCTAGGGCGATCGGGCTGGTACGGCGATCCAGCATAGCATCCCGATGCCCCGACCCCGGGAGACTTATACGGGCACGCCGTAGAGATCGTGGTCGTCGGCGTCCTCGATCGTGACCGGTACGATATCGCCGACGCTCAGATGGCCGGCGTCGCGCAGGAAGACTTCGCCGTCGATTTCGGGCGCGTCGGCCTTGGAACGGCCGGTCGCGCCTTCTTCGTCGACCGCGTCGATGATCACGTCGAGCGTGCGGCCGATCTTCGCCTGCAGCTTGGCCGCGGAGATTGCCGCGGTCTTTTCCATGATGCGGGCGTAGCGCTCTTCCTTGAGCGCTTCGGGCACATGGTCGGGCAGCGCGTTGGCTGCGGCGCCCTCGACGGGTTCGAAGCGGAATGCGCCGACGCGGTCGAGCTGCGCCTCGTCGAGCCAGTCAAGCAGATACTGGAAATCCTCCTCGGTCTCGCCGGGGAAGCCGACGACGAAGGTCGAGCGGATCGTGATGTCGGGCGCGATCTCACGCCATTTGTGGATGCGCTGGAGCACCTTGGCGTCGTTGCCGGGGCGCTTCATCCGGCGCAGCACCGACGGCGCGGCATGCTGGAACGGAATGTCGAGATAGGGCAGCACGAGACCCTCCGCCATCAGCGGGATGACGTGATCGACGTGCGGATAGGGGTAGACGTAGTGCAGGCGCACCCAGGGGGCGATCTTGCCGAGTTCGCGCGACAGATCGGTCATGTGCGCGCGCACCTCGCGCGATTCGCCGCGCGACATTGGGCCGCCGGCCTTTACCGGCCAGCTGGCGTGGCGCAGGTCGACGCCGTAGGCTGACGTGTCCTGGCTGATGACCAGCAGTTCCTTAGTGCCGGCTTCGACGAGCTTTTCGGCCTCGCGCAGGATCGCGTCGGGGCGGCGGCTGACGAGGTCGCCGCGCAAGCTCGGGATGATGCAGAACGAGCAGCGGTGGTTGCAGCCTTCCGAGATCTTCAGATAGCTGTAGTGGCGCGGCGTGAGCTTCAGCCCGGCGTCGGGGATCAGGTTGAGGAACGCCGATGGCGGCATCGGCGCGGCGTCGTGGACCGCGCCGACGACCTGCTCATATTCGTGCGCGCCGGTGATCGCGAGCACCTGCGGAAAGCGCGCGCGGATCGCGTCGGCTTCCTTGCCCATGCAGCCGGTGACGATGACGCGGCCATTCTCGGCGATGGCTTCGCCGATCGCCTCGAGGCTTTCCTCCTTCGCCGAATCGAGGAAGCCGCAGGTGTTGACGAGCACGATGTCCGCGCCGGCATAATCCGGCGACATCTGATAGCCGTCGCCGCGCAGCTGCGTGAGGATCCGTTCGCTATCGACCAGGTTCTTCGGACAGCCGAGCGAGACCATGCCGATTTTCGGCGGGGAGGGGAGTGTTGTTGCCATGAAGCCCGCGCACATAGGCGCAAAGTTCGGTTTTTTCTAGGCGGTGCAAGGGGCATCATCCATGGGAGGGCCGATTGCGATACGCGGTGCCCGGGAAGGATTTTAAATGCTGGCCATTGGACTGATGTCGGGAACGTCGCTCGACGGGATCGACGCGGCGCTGATCGAGACCGACGGCGAGGCCTTCGTGCGGCCGATCGCGTTCCGCGGCGAGCCCTATTCGGATGCCGCGCGCGCTCAGCTCGCGGAGGCGACGCGGATGGCGCTGACGTTCGAACGGCCGCGGGCGAGCCCGCCGGTCGTCGCGGCGGGCGAACTCATCACGCGCGCGCACGTGTTCGCGGTGCACAAGCTGCTCGCCGATGCGGGCGTGGCGGCGGCGGATGTCGACGTGATCGGCTTTCACGGCCAGACGATCGCGCACCGGCCGGACCGGCGCTGGACGTGGCAGATCGGCGACGGCGCTGCGGTCGCGCGCGCGACGGGGATCACGACGGTCTCGGATTTTCGGTCTGCGGACGTCGCGGCGGGCGGGCAGGGGGCGCCGTTGCTGCCGGTCTATCATGCGGCGCTGGCAGCGGGGCTCGAGGGGCCGGTCGCGGTGCTGAACCTTGGCGGGGTGGGGAACATCACCTTCATTCCCGGCGGGGCGGAAGAACTGGTGGCGTTCGATACCGGGCCGGCGAACGGGCTGATCGACAGCTGGGTCGAAGCGGAGACGGGCGCGCGGTACGATGCGGGGGGTGCGCTGGCGGCGTCGGGGCGGGTCGACGAGACGGTGCTGACGGCGATGCTGGACCACCCGTTTTTCGACGCGCCGCCGCCGAAATCGCTCGATCGGAACGACTTCACGATCCAGCCAGCGCGGGGGTTGTCGGCGGCGGACGGCGCGGCGACGTTGACCGCGTTTACCGCGGCGACGGTGGCGGAGGCGATGCGGCATCTCCCCGCGCGGCCGGTGCGGCTGCTGGTGGCGGGGGGTGGTCGGCACAATCCGACGATGCTGGAGATGATTGCGGAACGGACCGGGCTGGTGGTCGAGCCGACCGATGCGCTTGGGTGGAACGGCGATGCGCTGGAGGCGGAGGGCTTTGCCTATATGGCGGTGCGGACGCTCAGGGGGCTGCCGATCAGTTTTCCAGGGACGACGGGGGTGCCGGTGGCGATGGCTGGCGGGGTCGTGGACCGGGTTTGAGTCGGGGTGGGGGAGCCCTTCGGAGAAAGTATGTTCTCCCGCGAAGGCGGGAGCCCAGACTGGGCTCCCGCCTTCGCGGGAGAACAAGGGGGCGGGGGGAGCCTGAGTTAGAGCGCTCGCCCCCGTCTCTTGCACCGCTTCTTCTTCCACCCCGGCGGAGGCCGGGGTCCAGTTGGGGGACGTGGCTAACTAACGGGGCGCTCCGTTACTGCGACCTTTCCAACTGGACCCCGGCCTTCGCCGGGGTGGTGTGTTAGAGGGGGCGCGGGCGTATCAGTGCGGCTTCTTCGCCTTGGCCGGCTTTTTCGGCTCGGGCTTGTGCGGCGCTGGCTTCTTCGGGTCGGGCTTCTTCTCGGCCGAGTCCTTGGCGCGCAGGGCTGGCGCTGCAATCGCCGCTGCAATCCCGGCGATCACCGTCGCGCCGACCGCGATCGCGGTCTTCGGGTGCGACTTTACTGCGTCCGTCGCGGTCGCTAGCCCGGCCTTTGCCGCGTCGGTCGCGTCCTCGACCCAGTCGCTCGCGCCAGCCTTGGGGGGCTTTGGCGGCTTCGGCTTGTGATCGTCGTCGTGATGGACCTTGGCATGCGGCATGGCGGAGTTGGGGATCGACGACATCAGGCGTTCCTTGGGTTGGAAATGATGCACGTTAAACCGACCGCCACCATGACGGTTCCGTTACGGCCGCCTGCCTAGCGTTTGCGAGTCAGTTCGCGCATCGCGTCGTCGAGCCCGGCAAGGCTCAGCGGGTACATCCGGTCGGTCATCAGCTCGCGGATGATCCGGACGCTTTGCGAATAGCCCCATTGCGCCTCGGGCACCGGATTGAGCCACGCCGCCGCCGGATAGGTGGTCGTCAACCGCTGCATCCAGACCGCGCCCGGCTCCTCGTTGAAATGCTCGACCGAGCCGCCGGGATGCGTGATCTCGTACGGGCTCATCGACGCGTCGCCGACGAAGATGAGTTTGTAATCATGGCCGAACTTGTGGAGCACGTCCCAGAGCGGCGTCCGTTCGGCGAAGCGGCGCATATTGTCCTTCCACACGCCCTCGTACGGGCAATTGTGGAAATAGAAGAATTCGAGGTTCTTGAACTCGGTCGTCGCGGCCGAGAAGAGTTCTTCGCACAGCTTGACGAACGGATCCATCGAGCCGCCGACGTCGAGGAACAGCAGCAGCTTGACCGCGTTGCGACGCTCGGCGCGCATGACGATGTCGAGATAGCCCTGGCGCGCGGTGCCGGCGATCGTGCCGTCGATATCGAGTTCGTCGGCGGCGCCGTCGCGCGCGAACCGGCGAAGGCGGCGCAGCGCCACCTTGATGTTGCGCGTGCCGAGCTCGCGCGTGTTGTCGAGGTTGCGGAATTCGCGCTGGTCCCAGACCTTCAGCGCGCGCTTGTGCGTGCTTTCGCCGCCGATGCGGACGCCTTCGGGATTGTAGCCGCCATTGCCGTAGGGCGACGTGCCGCCGGTGCCGACCCATTTGTTGCCGCCCTGGTGGCGTTCCTTCTGCTCCTCGAGACGTTTCTTGAGCGTCTCCATGATCTCGTCCCACGAGCCGAGCGACTTGATCGCGGCCATTTCCTCAGGCGTCAGGAATTTCTCCGCGACCGCCTTCAGCCAGTCCTCGGGCACCTCGCCGGGGGCGGTGCCGTAGCTGGTGGCGAGGCCACGGAAGACCTTGGCAAAGACCTGGTCGAACTTGTCGAGCAGCCCCTCGTCCTTCACGTACACCGCGCGGGAGAGGTAGTAGAAATCCTCTGGCGTCGGCTCGATCACCTCGGCGTCGAGCGCCTCGAGCAGGAGAAGATGCTCCTTGAGGCTGGCGGGGATGCCGGCGCTGCGCAGTTCGTCGAGGAAGTTCAGGAACATGGGGTCATTTCCTCACTTCGCCGCTGCGATCGGCAGTTCGATCGCGCTGGCCTGCGTCGGCGCGTGGAAGACGCTGATCGTCGCCTTGCGATAGTCGGCGGGCTTGGCGTCGAAGATGTTGGGGACATAGGTCTGCGGGTTGCGATCGTAGAGCGGGAACCAGCTCGACTGGACCTGCACCATGATGCGGTGGCCGGGCAGGAAGACGTGGCTGGCGTTGGGCAGGACGATGCGGAAGTGCGTCGGCTGGCCGGCGACGATCGGGGTCGGCTTGTCGAAGCCGTCGCGGTAGCGGCCGCGCAATATGTCCATCGAGACTGCGAGCTGGTAGCCGCCCATGTCGGGCTTGTCGGAATATTCCGCCGGGTAGACGTCGATCAGCTTCACGACGAAATCGCCGTCGGTGCCGGTGGTGCTGGCAATCAGGTCCGCGACGGGCGCGCCGGCGATCGCGACCGCGCTGGTCAGCGACGGCGTCTGGTAGGTCAGGACGTCGGTGCGGTCGGAGAAGGGACGCTGATCGTCGACGAGCCACTGCCGCCAGGTCGAGCCGGTCGCATAGGTCGGGCGGATCGGACGGAGGCGGTAGGGGATCGGCTTGGCGGGATCGGAAACATAGTCGTCGCGGCCGTCCTGCGTGGGCGCAGTCGGGGCGAGGCCGCTCATGGGCTGGAAGTAGAGTTTTTGCGTGGCGGTGGAGCTCGGCCAGCCGGCGAGCGTCTGCCACTGGTTGGTGCCGGTCTGGAACGCGGTGACGGGGGCGAGCGGTGCGGGCGTCGCGCCGGTCTTGAGCGCGCCGTCGAGGAAGGGGAGCAGGACGTTCTTGCGGAACCAGAGCGCGGTGTCGGCATCGAAGCGGATCGCGCCCAAGGTCGAGCCGTCGCCGTTCGCGCCGCCATGCGCCCAGGGGCCGAGCGCGAGGTGGTTGACGTGGTTGGGATCGACCTTCGACACCGCCTCATACGCTGCGACCGCGCCGTAAATGTCCTCCTGGTCCCATTGGCTGGCGACCCAGAGCGTCTGCACCGTCTGCGGCTGCCTGGGCAGGATCGTCTCGAGCGCCTGGCCCTGCCAGAACGAGTCGTAGGTCGGGTGATCGTGCATCCGGTTGACGAAGGGGAGCTGGCCGAGGCCGCGGCTCTTGACGAAATCGCTGGCCGATCCGGCGCGCAGGAACGTGTCGTAATCGTCGTACGCGTCGCGCCACAGGTCGCCGGCCTCGCCCTTTGCGGCGTCCTGGCTGTAGTAATAGTCGTAACCGATCTGGCGGAACGCGCCGCCGTGGAAGTCGTCGTCACCCTTCCAGGTGTTGATCACGGGGTTGATCGGGACGGAGGCCTTGAGCGCGGGGTGCGGGTTCACCAGCGCCATCGCGGCCATCATGCCGTCATAGCTGCCGCCGATGATGCCGACGCGGCCGTTCGAATTCTTGAGATTTTTCACCAGCCAGTCGATCGTGTCGTAGGCGTCGGTCGAGTGGTCGACCTTGGTTTTATTCAGCGGGCCGATCAGCGGGCGTTCGTTGATGTACGCGCCGTTCGAGCCGTTCTTCCCGCGGACGTCCTCGAACACGCGGATGTACCCTGCGTCGAAGAACATCGCGTCGGACGCACGCAGGTTCATCGCGCCGCTGGAACTCGACGATCGGCTGGCGACGCTATCGGCATTGTAGGGCGTGCGCTGAAGCAGGATCGGCGCGTCGGTGAGGCCTTTGCGCTGGACGATGACCGCATGGAGCGTGACGCCGTCGCGCATCGGGATATCGACCTCGCGGCGGTCGAAATCGAAGCTTGCGTTGGCAGGGACGAACTTGGCGGGGATGTCGCCACCGGGGGGCGGGGTTTTTTCCTTTTGCGCGCCGACGAGCGAGGGCGCGGACGTCGCGAGCAGGGCGAGCGTGATCGTCGTGAAAGCCTTGAACCGCATCGTCATCCTCACCGTCTTTTCGCAGACGGTGGTGGCACGGTTTGGCGGGTGGCGGCAACACCGCTCGCACCGTCATCCTGATGAAAGTCATGACCCAGGGTTACGGGCGGCGCGGTTCTTGGCTCTGGGTCCTGACTTTCGTCAGGATGACGGTAGGGGGGGGCAGAATGACGGTAGGGGGGGCAGGATGACGGTAAGAGCGCTTACCGCGCGACCGGCTCGCCGCTGCCGGGGACATAGGCGTCGATCAGTGCGCCGACATAATCGGGGTTGCGGCTGGTGAGTTCGGCGGCCGCGTGCGCGTGGCCGTAGATGAAACCGTACACGGGGTAGATCCCGCCGCCGAGGCCGTCGACGTCCTTGTACCAGACCTTCACGTCGCTCCAGTCGTTGCGCGGGGAGACGTCGAACAGCGTCACGTCCTGTTCGGCGTGCCCGCGTTCGCCGTTCTGTCGCGACCAGTTGGCGTGGGTGAGCATCACGACCCGCTTCTCGACGACGCGGCTGACGACCGCGACATGCCCCATCGGCAGCCGCGCGGTCTTGGCGAAGACGATGACCGCGCCTTCCTTGGGCTTGTGCGTCCGCTCGTATTTGCCGTCGGCCTGGCTCCACCAGGTCCAGGCATTGCCATAGATCTGGATCCCCGACGCGGCGCGCGCGAACGGCACGCACTCGCCGACATAGTTGAGCAGCGAACCGGCAGTGGCACTCGTCGCCGCGGAGGCGGCAAGGGTAAGGCAGAGGAGCAATCGGGGGATTCGCTTCATCCCCAAGACTTACCCAGATCAAGGTGACTAGCCGGTTTCGCGCTATAGTTAACGCATGCGTCGACCGTGGTTTTCGGGCAGGTCGGCGCGTGTGGTGCCGCGGACGGACCGTTCTCGCGATCGGTCCGGCGCCCTTACCCCTGGTTCTTCTGGCGCTTCGCCATGAAGGCGAGGCGTTCGAAGAGCATCACGTCCTGTTCGTTTTTGAGCAGGGCGCCGTGCAGCGGGGGGATCGCCTTGGTGGGGTCGCGGTTCTGGAGGATGTCGAGGGGCATGTCCTCGTGGAGGAGCAGTTTCAGCCAGTCGAGCAGCTCGCTGGTCGAGGGCTTCTTCTTGAGGCCGGGTACGTCGCGGACGTCGTAGAACAGGTCCATCGCCTTGCTCACCAGGATTTTCTGGATGCCGGGGAAATGGACGTCGACGATCGCCTGCATCGTGCTGCGATCGGGGAACTTGATATAGTGGAAGAAGCAGCGGCGGAGGAACGCGTCGGGCAGTTCCTTCTCGTTGTTGCTGGTGATGATGACGATCGGGCGCTCGACCGCGCGGACGGTTTCCTTGGTCTCGTAGACGTGGAATTCCATCCGATCGAGTTCCTGCAACAGGTCGTTCGGGAACTCGATATCGGCCTTGTCGATCTCGTCGATCAGCAGGACGGGCGGGGCGGGTTGCGTGAACGCCTCCCACAATTTGCCCTTGCGGATATAGTTGCCGATGTCGTGGACGCGTTCGTCGCCGAGCTGGCCGTCTCGCAGGCGGGCGACCGCGTCATATTCGTACAGGCCCTGCTGCGCCTTGGTGGTCGACTTGATGTTCCACTCGATCAGCGGCGCGCCGAGCGCCTTGGCGATCTCATAGGCGAGCACGGTCTTGCCGGTGCCGGGTTCGCCCTTGATCAGCAGCGGACGGCGCAGCGTGACCGCGGCGTTGACCGCGACCTTCAGATCGTCGGTCGCGACGTAGCTCTGGGTGCCCTCGAAGCGCTTCATGCGATATCCCGTCCGGTTCTGAATACCGGGTATGGATAGAGGGGAAGCGTCGTCCAGCGCAAGCGCGTTAGAGATCGCCACGCGCGCTCGCTCGTGCTTCGAGCAGCGCCCACAGGCCGCGATGTTGCGCGAAGAGCTGTTGCGCGCCGAACAGGATCGCGCGTTGCGGGCCGGGGGCGCTGCCGAGGTCGGTGATGGCGGCGGCGGTATCGGCCGTGCTGGGGAGCGTCGGCGCAGGCACGTCGAGGCCGAAATAGTCGGCGGCGACATCGAGCATCGCGCGGATCGCTGCCCAGTCGCGCAACAACGCGGCGACCGCGCCCGTCGCGCAGCCGCGCCGTTCGGACCGGGCGAGCATTTCGAGCGCGTGGCGTTCGCCGACGAGCGCCGATTCGGTTTCCGCCTGGCCGGGCGTCGACGGCAGCGGGCCGACCGCGGCGGTGAGCTGCGCGAGATAGGTCCGTTCGTCGACGAACCCGGCGGCGGCGGCGGCGAGCCATTCCTGGGCCTCGGGCTGGACCGCGCGTGCCATCACGTCGGCGATCAGGCCGGGATGGTCGCCGTGCACCGCGCATAGCGCGTGGACCGCGTCGGACAGGTTGCGCTGCCCCTGCTCGCCGCCCACCAGCCGGCGAAAATGCGGGTGCGCGGCGCTGCCATCGGCCTCGCCCAGCCGGACGAGCGCCTGCCATGCGCTGGGTACGCCCGCGGCGTCGCTGCCCTGTGGTATCGCGGTCGAGACCATCATACTTCGCTCGTGCTGGACCGCGGACCGATCGTCCACGGCATGGTGCCTGCCGGTGCTCTACACGATGCGCGTAAAGACACGGTTTACGCGGTGACGAATATTGCGGCGGTCCTCCGCGCCGAAATCGACGCTGCGATGCGCCCTTTACGTCCCGGCATGCCGTCGCGATAACGCGCCACCGAATATCTTCGGGCCGTCGGGGGGTATCCGGCGGGATGATCCCACGGAGTCTACAGGATGCGAACATGGTTGCTCGGACTTGCGCTTGCCTCGGTCGGAACCGCCGCAATGGCCGCTGACCAAGTGACGCCGGCCCAAAAGCCGGCGGCGGCGGCGCCTGTGGCTGAGCCTGCGCCGGTGCGGCCGGTCGAGGCGGCGGCGCCCGGCGACCTGACGATGGCGCGCGTGTTCGGCAATCCGGACCTGTCGGGATCGCAGCCGCGCGCGGTGCGGCTGTCGCCCGACGGCACGCTGCTGACGTCGCTGCGCAACCGCGACGACGAGAAGGAGCGGTTCGATCTGTGGGCGGTCGATACCGCGACCGGTCAGGCGCGGATGCTGGTCGATTCGAAGAGCGTCGGCAGCGGCGCGGAACTCACCGAAGCCGAGAAGATGCAGCGCGAGCGCGCGCGGATCGGCGGGCAGAAGGGGATCGTCGCCTATGACTGGGCGCCCGACGGCAAGTCGATCCTCGTGCCGCTCGACGGCGACCTGTATCTCGCCGGGCTCGACGGGAAGGTCACAAGGCTGACCAACACCCCCGGCGGCGAGCTGAACCCGGTGGTCAGCCCCAAGGGCGGCTTCGTCTCGTTCGTCCGCGACCAGAACGTGTTCGTCCAGCCGCTGGCGGGTGGCGCCGCGCAGGCCGTCACCAAGGGCGGCGGCGGCACGGTGCATTTCGGCGAGGCGGAGTTCGTCGCGCAGGAGGAAATGGATCGCCGCACCGGCTATTGGTGGTCACCCGACGAGCGCTATGTCGCGGTCGAGCGGTTCGACGAGGCGCCGGTGCACACCGCCACGCGCGCGTCGATCGGCGCGACGGGGACCAAGGTGTACGAGCAGCGCTATCCGGCCGCGGGTACGCCGAACGTGCTGGTCGAGCTGTATATCATGAAGCCGGACGGTTCGGGGCAGGTGAAGGTCGATCTCGGCACCAACCCCGATATCTATCTCGCGCGCGTCGACTGGACGCCCGATGGCCGGATGCTGCTGGTCCAGCGCCAGAGCCGCGACCAGAAGCTGCTCGAGATGCTCCGCGTCGATCCGGCGACGGGCAAGTCGACCGTGCTGTTTACCGAGAAATCGGGCGCGAAGAGCTGGCTCAACCTGTCCGATGCCTATCATGTGCTCAAGGACGGCAGCCTGATCTGGCGGTCCGAGCGTAGCGGCTATGGCCATCTCTACCGGTTCGCGTCGGGCAAGTGGACGCAGATGACCAAGGGCGACTGGGTCGTCACCGATCTGGTGGGGGTCGATGAGGCAAAAGGGCGGCTGTTCTTCCTTGGCAACAAGGACGACGTGCTCGAGCAGCAGCTCTATTCGGTCGATGTCGCCAAGCCGAACGTGATCACCAAGCTGACCGAGGCGGGCTGGTGGAACAGCGCGACGATGGATGCGGCCGCGAGCCGGTTCATCATCTCGCGCTCGAACCCGAAACAGCCGACGCAGGTCTATCTGGCGGACGCGACGGGCAAGCGGCTGTCGTGGATCAACGAGAATGCGGTCGTCGAGGGGCATCCCTATTACCCGTATCTGCAGAGCCATCAGGAGACCAAGTTCGGGACGCTGAAGGCCAAGAACGGGATGACGCTCTATTACGAGATGATCACCCCGCCGCTCGAGCCCGGCAAGAAATACCCGGTGTTCTTCGAACATTATGGCGGCCCCGGCACGGGCCAGCAGGTGACGCGCGGCTGGCAGGGCGGATTGCCGCAATATCTGGTCGATCGCGGCTGGATCTATTTCAAGATCGACAATCGCGGCTCGTATAATCGCGGCAAGGCGTTCGAGGACCAGATCTATCACGCGATGGGCACGGTCGAGGTCGAGGACCAGCTGTCGGGCGCGAACTACCTGAAGTCGCTGCCGTTCGTCGAACCTAGCAAGATCGCGACCTATGGCTGGTCCTATGGCGGCTATATGTCGCTCAAGATGCTGGAGAAGACGCCGGGCGTCTATGCGGCGGCGGTGTCGGGCGCGCCGGTGACCGACTGGCAGCTGTACGACACGCATTATACCGAGCGGTATCTGGGCGATCCGGCGAAGGACCCGGCGAGCTATTCCACCTCGGCGGCGGTCGAGGACGCGAACAGGATCGTCGATCCGCTGCTGCTGATCCACGGCATGGCGGACGACAATGTGTTCCTCGACAATTCGACCAAGGTCGCCGCGCGGATGCAGGCGACCGCGACTCCGTTCGAGATGATGTTCTACCCCGGCTATACGCACCGCGTGGCGGGGCCGGGGATCAGCGAGCATGTCTGGGGGACGATCCTGAACTTCCTCGACCGGACGGTGAAGGACAAGCCGGTTCCCGAGGCAGCTGCGTCGGCGCCGGTGAAGTAAGCGCCGGTGCGGTTCGTCGAGACGTTTCATTTGTGGCCGTTCCTCGACACGGTGGTGAGCTATGCCGCCGCGTTCGTGTTCGGGACGCTGATCGGGGCGGAGCGGCAATATCGCCAGCGGACTGCGGGATTGCGGACGAACACGCTGGTCGCGCTCGGATCGGCGGCGTTCGTCGATCTGGGCCAGCGGCTGGGCGGGGATGTCGAGTCGATCCGGATCATCGCCTATGTCGTGTCGGGGATCGGCTTCCTTGGCGCGGGCGTGATCATGAAGGAGGGGATGAACGTCCGCGGTCTGAATACCGCGGCGACCTTGTGGTGCTCGGCGGCGGTGGGGTCTTGCGCGGGGAGCGACATGATCGCGGAGGCGGGGTTGCTGACCTTCATCGTGCTGCTGGCGAACACTGCGCTGCGGCCGCTGGTCGACGGGATTAACCGGATCCCGACCGAGGGGCGGACGATCGAGGCGACCTACAGCGTGATGGTGACCGCGGCGGCGGCGGATGCCGGGCCGATTGGCGACCTGGTGGTGGAGCATCTCGAGGCGGTGCAGCTGCAGGTGGCGGAACTCGACGTGACCGAGCGCGGCGAGGACCGGGTGGAGATCGCGGTGACTCTGGTGGCGACGAATGTGCCGTCGGAGGAGCTGGATGCGATTACGGATCACCTCGCGAAGGTCCACCGGATCGAGCATGCCACGTGGCAGGCGCGGACGCATGATTGAGGGCGCGCAAGGTCACCACCCCGGCGGAGGCCGGGGCCCAATTGGGGGACGGCGTTAACGGAGCGCTGCGCTTCGTTACTGCGACCTTCCAATTGGGCCCAAGACCTTCCAGGTCGTGCCGTCGGGAGGCCGCGCATGAGCGCGCTTCGCCTGTTTGCCGCCGCAGCGCTNCCCGCCCCCCCCCCCCCAACCCCCGCTATCCGCGCAACAAGTCGAAAGCCGTTGGACCTGCCCGCGCAACGTCGGTACTGCGCGGGCAAGTCCAATCGGAGTTATGACATGGGTTATCGGGTGGTGGTCGCAGGGGCGACCGGCAATGTCGGGCGCGAGATGCTCAATATCCTGGCGGAGCGCGAGTTTCCCGCCGACGAGATCGCCTGCGTCGCCTCGTCGCGCAGCCAGGGGCTGATGGTCGATTACGGCGACACTGGCCGCCAAATCAAATGCCAGAATATCGAGCATTTCGACTGGAATGGCTGGGACATGGCGCTGTTCGCGATCGGCTCCGAAGGCACGGCCGTCTACGCGCCGATCGCCGCCGCCGCCGGTTGCGTCGTGATCGACAATTCGTCGCTGTACCGCATGGACCCCGACGTGCCGCTGATCGTCCCCGAGGTGAACCCCGAGGCGATCGACGGCTACCGGGCACGCAACATCATCGCCAACCCGAACTGCTCGACCGCGCAGATGGTCGTCGCGTTGAAGCCGTTGCACGACGCGGCGAAGATCCTGCGCGTCGTCGTCTCGACCTATCAGTCGGTGTCGGGCGCGGGCAAGGCGGGGATGGACGAACTGTTCGAGCAGAGCCGCAACATTTTCGTCGGCGATCCGGCCGAGCCCAAGAAGTTCACCAAGCAGATCGCGTTCAACGTGATCCCGCACATCGACAGCTTCCTCGACGACGGCTCGACCAAGGAAGAGTGGAAGATGGTCGTCGAGACCAAGAAGATCCTCGACAAGAAGATCAAGGTCACCGCGACCTGCGTACGCGTGCCAGTGTTCGTCGGCCATTCGGAAGCGATCAACATCGAGTTCGAGAACGAGATTTCGGCCGAGGAGGCACAGACCATCCTGCGCGAGGCGCCCGGCATCATGCTGGTCGATAAGCGCGAGGACGGCGGCTACATCACCCCGATCGAATGCGTCGGCGACTTCGCGACCTATATCAGCCGCGTGCGCGAGGATCCGACCGTCGAGAACGGGCTGAACCTGTGGTGCGTCAGCGACAATCTCCGCAAGGGTGCGGCGTTGAACGCGGTGCAGATCGCTGAATTGCTCGGGCGCAGGCATCTGCAAAAGGCGTAACCGCCGCGGGGGCGGGCCCCCGTTTCCTTCGAAAGCGACCTCGACACCGCGTCCTCACCCAGGGTGAAGGCGCGGTGTTTTTGCGAGTCGTCGACGGCCGGACCGATTCGATGAAACGACGCGGATCCAACCACTTATGCCAGCATAAAAACCGGATGCGGTGATATCTGCCACTTCGACCTGATTAGTGAGCAGCGTTGCAAGACGAGATGCCGGCATCGCTGATGAATTTAACCCTGTAAAACCTGGAACGGTTTCGGTTTGGATCCATTTTGAGTAGTATTGAGTGTCAAATAACAGAGGTGTAAGTTTTGAGTTCCTCAATTTTGCTTATTTATTATAGTAACTTACTGTTAGTATTGTTGGATCGAACATCGCCCTGTTCCGGTAGTCGGACCCGAAGACGGTCGGCCATCCGGAAGTGTTCGCGCTGCCTGTGCAGCCGCCAGTGGAGGATTGTTCGATGTACCAAGCGTTTGTTCGCCCGCATGCCGCCGCTACCGAGTCCCGCGCCGTCGCGACGATGCCTTCCGCCAGCGCCGTGGCGGGGGCTGGCAGGAGCAGCCGCGCGCTGCGCCGGCTGCGCGCCGGGGTGTCGCTGATCGGGGTGGCGGCAACCACGCTGTTCGCCGCGCAGACCGCCTCGGCGCAGACGGTAACGCCCAACATCGTCAGCGCGTGCTCAGGCGTCAGCCTGCCGCGGTCGGTGGTGACAGACATCCTGCGGCCGGTGATCAACGGCGTCGTCGATCCGATCCAGTCGACGGTCAACCCGATCCTGGGAAGCGTCAACGCGGTCATCTCCGTGCCGCTCGTCTCGGCGCTCGTGCCGCCGCTGACGGTGTCCAACCTCAACATCAACGCGACCGGCCTGCTGGACAATGCGGCGAACGGCAGTCCGATCACGCTGCAGGTCCTGAACGCCAACGGCACGGTCGTCGGTCCGGCGGATCGCTGCGACACGCAGGCGGACAGTTTCTCGCTGCGGACGCCCGCCGGGATCGCGATCGGCGGCAACCGGATCACCGGGCTCGGATCGACGGGTCTCGACGCGGTGGCGGGCGAGGCGAACTCGGTGGCGTTCGGCAATTCGGCGGCGACTGCGGCGACCGCGGCGGGGTCGATCGCGTTCGGGACTCGCGCGGTGGTCGGCGCGGGTGCGACCGGGGCCATCGCGCTCGGTACCGATGCCAGCGCGACCGGCGTCAACGGCGTGGCGCTCGGCGCTGGCAGCGTCGCCACGCGTGCGCCGCAAGCCGGCTACACCGCGATCGGGCTCGCGGGCGTGCAGAATTCGGCCGGCGAGGTGTCGGTCGGTTCTGCAGGGCTCGAACGCCAGATCACCAACGTCGCCGCCGGAACCGCGGCGACCGATGCGGTCAATGTCGGGCAGCTGGCGGGCGTGCAGGCGCAGATCGGCACGCTTGCAACCGGTGCCGTGCAATATAACAGCGCCGCGCAGGATCGCGTGACGCTGGCGGGAGCCGCGGGAACCACGATCGACAACCTTGCACCCGGAACGCTCGGGGCGGCATCGACCGAAGCGGTGAATGGCAGCCAGCTGTTCGCGACCAACACCAATGTCACGAACCTGACGACGAGCATCACCAATGGCGGGATCGGCGCGGTGCAATATACGGACGCGGCCACGCCGACCGTGCCGAACGGTGGCGTGCCGAGCAACGACGTCGCGCTGGTCGGTGCGGCGGCAGGGCCGGTCGGGCTGCACAACGTGGCCGATGGCGTGGTCGCGGCCGGCTCGACCGATGCGGTCAATGGCGGCCAGCTGGCGAGCGTGTCGGGGCAGCTCGGCAATCTGGCCGCGCTGGCGGTACAATATGACGATCCGAGCCGGTCACGCGTGACTTTTGGTGGGGCGGGGGCCGCACCGGTGGTGCTGGGCAACGTGGCCGCGGGAACGCTCGCGGCGGGATCGACCGAGGCGGTCAATGGCGGGCAGCTCGTCGGGCTGGGGACGTCGGTCGCGGCGAGCCTTGGCGGGGCGTCGACCTATGACGCGGCGACCAACAGCGTGCTGGCCTCGATCGGGTTTGGCGGCGTGCGCTATGGCAGCGTCCAGTCGGTGTTCGATGCGGTCGACGGCGCGGTCAATGGCGGGGCGGGGATCCGGTACTTCCGGGTGCTCTCGACGCGCGGCGACGGCAGCGTGACGGGCGTCGACAGCCTCGCGATCGGCCCGGAGGCGACTGCGAGCGCGGCCAACAGCGTTGCGATCGGCACCGGCGCCTCGGCATTGCGCGGCGGGACGCTCGGCTATGCGGCGCTGGGACTGGGCGGGGTGCAGAACTCGGTCGGCGAAGTGTCGGTCGGGTCCGCGGGTGCGGAGCGGCAGATCACCAACGTCGCGGCAGGCACCGCGGCGACCGATGCCGCCAATGTCGGGCAGGTCGCCGGCGTCGCAGCGCAGGTCGCGGCGCTCGGCACCAGCGCGGTGCAGTATGACGATGGCGCCAAGACCAGCATCACGCTGGGCGGCGCCGGGGGCACGACGATCACCAACGTCGCGGCGGGCAGCCTCGCGGCGGGATCGACCGATGCGGTCAACGGATCGCAGCTGAACGCCACCAACGTCCAGGTCGCGAACAACACGACCGCGATCACCAACCTGGGCAACCAGATCAGCAATGGCGGCACTGGTCCGGTCCAATATTCGAACCCCGGCAGCGCCACCACGCCGAACGGCGGCACGAGGACCAACGACCTGACGCTGGTCGGCGCGGCGGTGGGGCCGGTAGGCCTGCACAACGTCGCCGGTGGTGCGATCGCCGCGGGATCAACCGACGCGGTCAATGGCGGGCAGGTCTATGCATTGGCGCTGACCACCGCGAATGCCGTGTCGTACAACACCGATGCGACCGGTGCGCGGACCAACACCGTGACGCTGGCTGGCGGTAATGCGGCGGCACCGGTGACCGTGGCGAACGTCGCGGCGGGTACGCTGGCGGCAGGCTCTGCCGAGGCGGTGAATGGCGGGCAGCTCTACACGACCAACCAGGCGGTCGCAGCTGCGCAGGGGACGGCGGACACTGCCTTGGCGCTGGGCGGCAACTCGGTGCAATATGGTCCGTCGCGGACCAACGTGACGTTCAATGCGGGCGGTGCGGCGACCGTGCTGAGCAACGTCGCGGCGGGCGTGTCGACGACCGACGCGGTCAATGTCGGGCAGCTCAATTCGGGCATCAACTCGGCGGTGACCCAGGCCAACGCCTATACCGATGGGCGAATCGCGGCGCTCGACTTCGACCTCCGATCGGTCCGCCGCGACAGCTATGCGGGGACGTCGGGCGCGCTGGCCGCCGCCGGGCTTCCGCAGGCGTACGAGGCTGGCAAGGGCATGCTCGCGATCGGCGGCGGCACCTATGCCGGGCAATCGGCGGTCGCGGTCGGCATGTCGAAGGCGTTCCACGACGGCCATACCGTGGTGAAGCTGAGCGGCACCTATGACTCGCAGGGCAAGGCCGGGGCGTCGGGGGGGATCGGCTATCAGTTCTGACACCCCCCATAGATAGGCGTGAGCGGGCGGCCTTCGGGTCGCCCGTTTTCGTTCGCGGGCGTTGACAGACGGCGCGCGCGCTACGAACTGGCGGCGAACCATATCAGGATGAGACCGTGGCCAGCACCCCGAGCGAGACCCAATATTTCGACAGCTTCGACGGCACGCGGCTGGCGTGGCGCGAGCTTGGCGAGGGACGGCCGGTGGTGCTGATCCACGGCTATTTCTCCGACGCGAAGACCAACTGGATCCGCTACGGCCACGCCGCGAAGATCGCCGCCAACGGCTTTCGCGTGATCATGCCGGACCTGCGCGCGCATGGCGAAAGCGGCAAGCCGCATGGGCTGGAGGCGTATCCGGCGGATGCGCTGACGCAGGACGGGCACGCGCTGGTCGCGCATCTCGGGCTGACGGACTATGATTTGGGCGGCTACTCGCTGGGCGCGCGGACGACGTCGCGGATGCTCGCGACGGGGGCGACGCCGCGGCGGGTGATCTTCTCGGGGATGGGGCTTGCGGGGCTGACGCAGACATCGCGTCGTGCCGGCCATTTCCGCAACATCCTGACCAAGCTCGGCGAGCATGTGCAGGGGACGCCCGAGTGGCTGGCCGAGGCGTTCCTGAAGACCACCGGCGGCGATCCTGTGGCGTTGCTCGGGATCCTCGAGACGTTCGTCGACACGCCGATCGAGTCCGTCAAGGCGATCCAGCAGCCGACGCTGGTCGTGTGCGGGGCGGAGGACCAGGATAACGGATCGGCCCCGGATCTGGCCGCGGCGCTGCCGCATGGCGAGTATGTCGAGACGCCCGGCGGCCATATGAGCGCGGTGGTGAAGCCCGAGCTGGGGCAGGCGATCGCCGACTTCCTGGCGCGCTGACCCGCACAGGGATTGGCACCCTTTCCGCCACCTCTTCCGTCATCTTGACGAAAGTCAGGACCTAGGATCACGGGCGCCGCCGTGCTTGGCTCTGGGTCCTGACTTTCGTCAGGATGACGGGGGGCGGGCGGGGCGGGGGCGAGGCTGAGGCGAGGCTGACATTGCCGATCGCGGGTTGACCACGGCGCGGTCGAGCCGCCATCAGTGCCCCGCATAAAAGGGGATGATGATGGTTCGGTTCAGTGTTTCGATGTTCGCTCTGGCTGGGGCACTGTGCGCAGTGCCGTCCGTCGCCGGCGCGCAGGCTGCCGTTGCAGCGACCCCGACTCCAGCGGGCAAGCCGACCGTCGCGCAGGCGGATGCGTTCGTCGCCGAAGCCGAGCGGGTGATGGCGGCCGCCTCGATCAACGCGAGCCGCGTGGCGTGGGTCAACGCGACGTACATCACCGACGACACCGATGCGCTGGCGGCGAAGTCGGGCGCGGAGATGACCGATCTCGGCGTGAAGTATGCGCTGGGGGCCGCGCGCTATGCGTCGCTGCCGGGGCTGTCGTTCGATACCAAGCGCAAGCTCGATCTGCTGCGCGGCGGACTGACGCTGCCCGCGCCGACGCGGCCGGGCGCGTCGGAGGAACTGTCGACGCTCACCACCAAGATGTCGTCGTCCTATGGCAAGGGCATGGGCACGCTAGACGGCAAGCCGATCAACGGGTCGGACATCGAGGCGGCGATGGGCTCGGTGCGCGATCCGGCCAAGCTGACCGAGATGTGGACGAGCTGGAACGACAAGGTCGGCGCGCCGATGCGCGGCGACTATGCCAAGATGACCGCGATCTCCAATGAAGGCGCGCGCGAGCTCGGCTACAAGGACGTCGGTTCGCTGTGGCGCTCGGGCTACGACATGACCCCCGAGCAGTTCGCGGCGCTGACCGACAAGATCTGGAAAGAGGTCGAGCCGCTCTACATGGCGCTCCACACCTATACGCGGTGGAAGCTGAACGAGAAGTACGGCGACGCGGTGCAGGCGAAGACCGGGCCGATCCGCAGCGACCTGCTCGGCAATATGTGGGCGCAGGAATGGGGCAATATCTACGACATCGTCGCACCGAAGGGGGCGGGCGACGTCGGTTATGATACCGGTGACCTGCTCAAGGCGAAGGGCTATGATCCGCTCAAGATGGTGAAGCAGGGCGAGGGGTTCTATTCGTCGCTGGGCTTTGCGCCGCTGCCGGAGACGTTCTGGAAGCGGTCGCAGATCACCAAGCCTGCCGACCGCGACGTGATCTGCCATGCCTCGGCCTGGGATCTCGACAACCAGGACGATATCCGGATCAAGATGTGCACGAAGGTGAACGCGGACGATTTCGTCACGATCCACCACGAGCTCGGCCACAATTACTATCAGCGCGCGTACAAGGCGCAGCCCTTCCTCTACAAGAACGGCGCCAACGACGGCTTCCACGAGGCGATCGGCGATACCGTCGCGCTGTCGATCACACCCGATTACCTGGTCAAGATCGGGCTGCTCGATGCGGCGAAGGTGCCGAGCGCGGACAAGGACATCGGGCTGCTGCTGCGCCAGGCGATGGACAAGGTCGCGTTCCTGCCGTTCGGGTTGCTGATCGACAAGTGGCGCTGGGGCGTGTTCTCGGGGCAGATCCCGGCGACCGGTTATCAGGCGGCGTGGGACCAGCTGCGGCTGCAATATCAGGGGATCAAACCACCGGTCGCGCGCGACGAGACCAAGTTCGATGCGGGCGCCAAATACCATATCCCGGCGGCGGTGCCGTATACGCGCTACTTCCTGGCGCGCGTGCTGCAGTTCCAGTTCTACAAGGCGGCGTGCGACCAGTCGGGCTGGAAGGGGCCGCTGCATCGCTGCTCGTTCTACGACGACAAGGCGGTCGGCACGAAGCTGAACGCGATGCTGAGCATGGGCCAGTCGAAGCCCTGGCCGGATGCGTTGCAGGTGTTCACGGGCAGCCGGCAGATGTCGGGCGCGGCGCTGGTCGCGTATTTCGCGCCGTTGAAGGCGTGGCTCGATGTGCAGAACAAGGGGAAGCCGACTGGGTGGTGAGCAGCCTGTCTGTTTCCCCGCGAAGGCGGGGATCCAGGGCCACGCGCGCAATGTTTGGTTTTAGCTGGGCCCCCGCCTCCGCGGGGGAACATGCGAAGTGCTTGGAGACTTGCCACCACCCCGGCGAAGGCCGGAGTCCAGTTGGGGGGGACCGGGCTAACGGAGCGATGTGCGTCCTTACTCGGGACGTTCCACTTGGACCCCGGCCTTCGCCGGGGTGGTGGTAGCGTGGGGCAATTATCCGACGGCGGTTATTCCGGGACTGAGCCCGGATCGGCGATGCCGGCGGCGAACGACTTTGACGAGTCGGTTCCGTCGGCCTGATGGGAGTGCTCGGGGGCCGGGTCGGGCTTTGGCAGTCTAGGGAGCTTCGGCGTGCTGCCGCGCAGCGTGAGCAGCGCGCCGATCGCGGCGCCGGCGACGGCGACACCGCTGAAGATCGCCGCAGCACCCCATTTGCCGCGCGCCTTTTGCTCCGGCTTTACGACCGGAGCGAGCGGCACGATCGGGCGTGCCGAGGCTGGCCGCGGCGTGCTGCGCTTGGTCGAGCGTGGTTTTGGGACGGGTTTCGGCACGGCCTTTCGCGGGGTCGACTCCGCGGACGACTTTGCCTCGGATATGGGCCTCACCGGAGTCGGTTTCGACGGCGCGACAGGCTTGGCGGTCGAGGTTGCCGCGACCGACTTCGGCGCGCTGGTCTTGCGAGGGGCACGGCGCCGGGTGACGGGCTTCTTGCTGTCCGTCTCGGGTGGGTCGGTGTCGGCCACGGCTATGCTCCCTCAGAAATGATTGCGGATGCGTAACGCATTGGTACGCGATCCGCTCCGTATGTGCGCGCTTAGCGGAAGGGCGGCTCGTCGAACGCGCGCAACTTGCGGCTGTGCAGCTTGGCGCCCTCGAGCCGCAACTGCTCGCACGTCTCGATGCCGATCCGCAGATGCTCGCTGATCGCGCGTTCGTAGAAGCGGTTGGCCTGGCCCGGCAGCTTCAGTTCGCCGTGGAGCGGCTTGTCCGAGACGCACAGCAATGTGCCGTAGGGCACGCGGAAGCGATAGCCCTGCGCGGCGATCGTCGCCGACTCCATGTCGATGCCAACCGCGCGCGACAGCGAGAAACGCAGCGCGGACTTCGAATAGCGCAGTTCCCAGTTGCGATCGTCGGTGGTGACGATCGTGCCGGTGCGCAGGCGGCGCTTGAGTTCTTCGCCCGACTGGCCCGAGACGATCTCGGCCGCCTTGGCCATCGCGACCTGGACTTCGGCGATCGCCGGCACCGGGATTTCGGGTGGCAGCACGTCGTCGAGGACATGGTCGTCGCGCAGATAGGCGTGCGCAAGGACATAGTCGCCGATCCGCTGGCTGGGGCGCAGGCCGCCGCAATGCCCGATCATCAGCCACGCCTCGGGGCGGAGCACGGCGAGATGGTCGCAGATCGTCTTCGCGTTCGACGGGCCGACGCCGATATTGACCAGCGTGATGCCGGTGCGGTCGTCCGCCATCAGGTGATAGGCGGGCATCTGGTGCCGCCGCCACGCGCTGTCGGAGATGATCTTGTCGATATCGTCGCCCGACGAGATGGTGATCCCGCCCGCGCCCGACAGGCTGGTGAAGCGGCTGCCTTCACCCAGCTGCGTGCCGGCCCAGCGGACGAACTCGTCGACATAGCGGTGATAGTTGGTGAACAGCACGAAGCGCTGCGCGTGCTCGGCGGGCGTGCCCATGTAATGGCGCAGGCGCGCGAGGCTGAAATCGGTACGCAGGCCGTCGAACAGCGCGAGCGGGCGCGTATCGTCCTGCGCGACCCAGATACCGTCGGCGATCTCGTCGCCGATATGCGCGAGCTCGGTGGCGGGGAAGTGGCGCGACAATTCGGTCGCGGACACCTCGTCGAGGCTCAGCGCGTGGCCGGGTTCGATGACGTAGGGGAACGGGATTTCCTGGCGGCCTTCGACCGCTTCGACGGTGACGTCGTAATCCTCGATCAGCAGGGTGAGCTGTTCGATCAGATATTCGGCGAAGACCGCGGGCTTCGTGACGCTGATCTTGTACTCGCCGGGCGTGACCATGCGGCCGAACGAGCGCAGCGGGGTGGGACGGTCGACGCCGCCTTTATAGGTCAGCCGGATCTCGGGATAGGCGAACGAGCCATCGGTGCGGCTGGCGGGATCGGGGACGGTGCCGTCCGCGATATAGGCGCTCATGGCCTGTTGGAGGCGCTCGACGGAGGCGCGGTAGAGGCGGTCGAGGTCGGCGACGAGGTCGGATGCGAGTGTCATCGCGCAGTGTTACGCGGGCGAGGTTACGCTGGCAAGACTGCGGGCGACCTCCGGTTTGAAACCACCCCGGCGAAGGCCGGGGCCCAATTGGGGAAGAGATATAACGGCGGGAAGCCCGAAGTTACCTCGATCCTGCCAATTGGGCCCCGGCCTTCGCCGGGGTGGGAATAAGGGCGGGCATCGCGCCCGCCCTCCTACATCAGATCTCGCTGAGCAGGTGCTCGGCCGAGCTTACCTTGAACTCGCCGGGGGCCTCGACGTTGAGCTGCTCGACCACGCCGTCGTTGACGAGCATCGAATACCGCTGGCTGCGCGTGCCCATGCCGAAGCCCGAGCCGTCCATCGTCAACCCGATCGCCTTGGCGAAATCGCCGTTGCCGTCCGCGAGCATCGTGATGTCGCCGGCGCCCGCCGACTTGCCCCATGCGCCCATCACGAACGCGTCGTTGACCGAGACGCAGGCGATCTCGTCGACGCCCTTGGCCTTCAGCTCGGCTTCCTTCTCGACGAAGCCCGGGAGGTGCTTGGCCGAGCAGGTCGGCGTGAACGCGCCGGGAACCGCGAACAGCGCGACCTTGCGGCCCTTGAAGAAGCTGTCCGTATCGACCTGGTCGGGGCCGTCTGCGGTTGCCTTGACGAGGTTGGTGGTGGGAAGCCGGTCGCCGACGCTGATCGTCATCTGAAATCTCCTGTCGCCGCGAGGTGGTCGCGCGCGAGCCGTACCTTGGACTCAGTCGTACGTATTTCAAGCGTGGCGGGCGCCCGTCTGCGCCGCTATGTTCCAACGCATGGACAAGACGGCCTTTCTTTCCGGACAATTCCTGCTCGCGATGCCGGGGATGAGCGACCCGCGCTTTGCCCGGGCGGTGATCGCGATGTGCAGCCATGACGAGAATGGCGCGATCGGCATCGGGCTGGGCGCGACGATCGACGGGCTGGGCTTTCACGACCTGCTCGAACAGTTCGGGATCGAGCCCGGCGATGCGCCCAACGCGCCGGTGCATTTCGGCGGCCCGGTCGAGCCGCGGCGCGGGTTCGTCGTGCACTCGTCCGACTGGGGCGGGCAGGACAGCGTCGACGTCGCCGGGCGGTGGAAGCTGTCGAGCACCGTCGACGTGCTGCGCGCGATCGCCGAGGGGCGCGGGCCGTCGCAGTGGGTGGTGGCGCTGGGCTATGCCGGCTGGGACGGCGGGCAGCTCGAGGGCGAGCTGTCGCGACCGGGGTGGTTCAACGTGGCCGGGGATACCGGACTGCTGTTCGATACCGGGGCGGAGGATCGCTGGACTCACGCGTTTGCGCAGGCGGGCGTGGATCCGCGGTTGTTGGTGGCGGAGACGGGGCGGGCGTGAGCCGATCCTCCCCCTGGCGGGGGAGGATAGTTTGTGGGGGCGCGAACTACCCGTGAGGCGCCGAGTCGTCATATAAAGATATCTTTATATTTGATCTGGCGCCGCCAACCGCCTAAGATGCGGTATCCGGCACGGGCATGAGGCTCGCCGATCAAAGATTATTCCCAGGAGATATCCTCGTGGCCACCACCCTAGCGCCCGCGAAGACGGATTACGTCGTCGCCGACATCAGCCTTGCCGATTTCGGCCGCGCCGAGATCAACATCGCCGAGACCGAGATGCCCGGCCTGATGTCGCTGCGTACCGAATTCGGCGCAGCGCAGCCGCTGAAGGGCGCGCGCATCACCGGCTCGCTGCACATGACGATCCAGACCGCGGTGCTGATCGAGACGCTGACCGCGCTCGGTGCCGACGTCCGCTGGGCGACGTGCAACATCTTCTCGACGCAGGACCATGCCGCCGCCGCGATCGCCGCATCGGGCGTGCCGGTGTTCGCGATCAAGGGCGAGAGCCTCGCAGACTATTGGAACTATGTCGGCGACATCTTCTCGTGGGATCGCGACGTCGAGGGTCAGACCGCCAACATCATCCTCGATGACGGCGGCGACGCGACGATGTTCGCGCTCTGGGGCGCCAAGCTCGAGGCCGGCCACACGATGCCCGAGCCCGAGAACGAGGAAGAGGTCGAGATGCAGCGTGCGCTCAAGGCGTATGTCGCAAAGAACCCCGGCTACCTCACCGAGACCGTCAAGAACCTGAAGGGTGTCTCGGAAGAGACCACCACCGGCGTCCACCGCCTGTACGAGATTGCCAAGAAGGGCGAGCTGCCGTTCCCCGCGATCAACGTCAACGACTCGGTCACCAAGTCGAAGTTCGACAACCTGTACGGCTGCAAGGAATCGCTGGTCGACGCGATCCGTCGCGCGACCGACGTCATGCTCGCGGGCAAGGTCGCCTGCGTCGCCGGTTTCGGTGACGTCGGCAAGGGCTCGGCCCAGTCGCTCCGCAACGGCGGCGCGCGCGTGATGGTCACCGAAGTCGATCCGATCTGCGCACTGCAGGCGGCGATGGAGGGCTTCGAAGTCGTGACGATGGAAGAGGCCGTGACCCGCGCCGACATCTTCTGCACGGCGACCGGCAACGCCGACGTCATCACCGCCGATCACATGAAGGCGATGAAGCCGATGTCGATCGTCTGCAACATCGGTCACTTCGACTCGGAGATCCAGATCGCCGCGCTGTCGAACTATGACTGGACCGAAGTGAAGCCGGGCACCGACCTGGTGAAGTTCCCGGACGGCAAGCAGATCATCATCCTGGCGAAGGGTCGCCTGGTGAACCTGGGTTGCGCCACCGGTCACCCGTCGTTCGTGATGTCGGCCTCGTTCACCAACCAGACGCTCGCGCAGATCGAGCTCTGGACCAAGGGCGAGAACTACAAGAACGAAGTCTACGTCCTGCCGAAGCACCTCGACGAGAAGGTCGCGATGCTCCACCTCGAGAAGCTCGGCGTGAAGCTGTCGAAGCTTTCGGACAAGCAGGCCGGGTACATCGGCGTGCCGGTCGAAGGCCCGTTCAAGCCGGACCATTACCGCTACTGATCCTCGGGATCCCGTAGGGTTTTCGAAAGCCGCGTCCGCCGCCAGGCGGGCGCGGGTTTTTTGTTGCGCCTTGTCCGGGGTTGAACCCCGACGTCCGCGCGAGTCCCGCGCGACGCAAGGGATCCGGCGACCGCCGCGGGATCGGGCCACGTCAGCCGCGTGGGACATGCGGCACCAGTCTTGCCGACACGGTCCCGATGGCGCAGACTGAAACCGACCCGCGCATGCTAGTCCTCGAGCGGACGGTGCTCTTCGCGCTGCGGACCGTCGGACGTGCGGGGGCAGCGAGGCTCGGCGGCCCGGCCGCGGCGCGCAGGGGAGGGGATCGACGCGGACCGAACGCTCTTTGAAGATCAGCTCACAGCATTGGACGACATCAGCGGTTGGATGAAGGACAAGCCGATGGATACGCGCGTTGACCATCCCGGGTCTGGCACGATCGCCGTGACGGTCGAACGCAGTGGCGACCGGGCGGTCGTCGTCACGCGGCGGTTCAGCGCTGCACGCGCCACGGTGTACAGGGCGTGGAGCGAGCCCGCGCTGTTCCGGCGCTGGTGGGTACCGGACTCGATGCCCGGCGTGGCGCTGATGGCGTGTGACCTCGACGTCCGAACCGGCGGCACGTACCGCCTGGAATTCGGCGCCGGGGGGACGGACACGATGGTGTTCCACGGCAAATATCTGGACGTGGTGCAAGACGCGCTGATCGTCTGGACCAACGACGAGGGGGAGGAGGGCGCCGTCACCACCGTGGTCTTCGAGGATGAAGGCGGGGCGACGCGACTGACGCTGCGCGAGGTCTATCCTTCCGAGGCGGCGCGCGAGGACGCCCTACAGGGCTCGGCCGCCGCACTGCCGGAGCAGCTGGAGCAGCTCGGCGCGCTGTTGCTCAGCATCGCCGAGTAGCCAGGGACTGGCGGACGGCTCCACCGATCGCTCGGCGCTTCATCGCCCCAGCGTTCGCACGAGCCGAAGGCCGATATTGTCGATCCCGGGGTTCCGTTTGGAAAACAGGCCGGCATGGCTGAAATGCTCCCAGCTTGCCTCGACCGCCCAGCGCTCGCTGACGCGAACGCCGATCGACGCGTTGGGGTTGAACAGCACGGGCGATCCGAACGACGTGCGGCGCGAGGAGATCTGGCGTCTGCGATGGACCTCGCTGGCCGTCAGGTCGCGCGCGTATGGTTCGGGGGTGAAGCTATAACCGTCATGAACGGTGACCCCGATGCCGGCCTGACCGTAGAGCCAGCCGTGGAGCGTGTCCTGCCGCCACTCCTCGCCAAAGCTGGCAAAGTTGGTGCGGCCGCCGGTGCTGACCTGGACCTTGGCGGTGAGTCGCGGCTTCAAGAAGAAATGCAGCGGCGGGCTCCGGTACGTGAACTGGACGTCGGCCGTGCAGTTTTCCTTCTCGGCGCCGTAGATCTCACCGATCCTGCGCGTGGGCATGTCGAGCGTCATCCTGCCCGACAGCGGATGGAAGTTGGCGGCATGTTCGAGCACCCCGACGGCGATCTCGGACCCCGCCAAAAAGGCGGGAACGTCCGAATAATCCTGTGCCGTCGCCGAAGTGGAGGCGAGCGCCATCGCTGCGCCCAACGCGCCTTTTTTTTAATCGGTTCATGTGAGATCCCTTGCCAATTGGCTGGCTTGAAATCTTTATAGGCGCGACGTGGCGCCCAGCTTCGGTCCGGCAAAAAGAATATCATTTTGGATGGAGTTTGCGCTTTCCAGGCGGAGGTGCGCACCGGCCGAGATGGAGTTGAGGCGAACGAAGTCCGAGGTCGAGCGCCAAGCCCCTGGTCATGCTGACAAGCGCCGCCCTGCTCGTCGCGTATCAGGTCACGCCGTTCGACATGCGATCCGCAACGCTGTTGAAGGTCGCGATGATGCGGCCACCGGGCGGCATTGTAGCGGCGACATTTTGAACGGTCCGGAATGGCGCACGGGCATTCACCCAAAGCACAAGTATCCTGCCGGCCGGCGGATGAGCGGTTAGGCTTTGTCAAATTGGCTACGGTAGACGCTAGCGAGCGATCTTCGATCCAAGGCTATCGCACCCCTAGCGCGGCCACCCTAAACGCAAACGGGCGAGGCAGTTGCCTGCCCCGCCCGCCTGATCGTCTGAAGATGGTCGGTTACTAGAACCTCAACTGAGCGCCGACATAGAAGCGGCGGCCGATCGGATCGTAGACGTCCGCTGCGGTCGTGGTGCCGGTGATCGAGCCGTAGAAGACGTTGTCTTCGAGCTTCGGCGGCTTGCGATCGAACAGGTTGGTGACGCCAAAGAACATCTCCATCTGCTTGCTCTCCTCGCCGACGCGCGCACGAACCTGCACGTCGTGATAGAAGCGCGACGCGATCTCGTTATGCGCCGCGATCTCGGGCGAAAGGCCTTCCGAGGTTTCAGCGAACTCGTCACGCGGGGTATCGAGCATCGGGCTGAGATACGTCGTGGTCCAGTTCACGCTGAACGGACCCGTGCGGTAGCTGGCCGTCGCATTGACCTTGTCGCGGAATGCCGCACCGTATTCCAGGTTACCGACGCCGCTGTTGACCGGGGCGGCGGGATCGGACTGCGTCTGATAGCGGAGCGTGTGCGTGTACAGAACGCTGACGTCGAGACGATCGTCCGTCGTCAGGCCGAGTGCACGACCATAACGTGCGTTGACATCGATGCCGCGGGTCTTGGTGTCGGAGATGTTGATGTTCTGCGCATTCACCGTCTTGATGTAGCCGGTGTTGTCGTAGCGGATGACGTTGTTGCAGAACTGCGGCTCGCTGGTCAGCAGGCACTGCTGGATCGACGTCGAGCGGGGGATGATGCCGATCGCGTTGCTCAGCTTGATGTCGAAATAATCGACCGTCAGGCTGAAGCCTCGGACTTGATCCGGCGCGATCACTGCGCCGAGCGTCAGGGTTTTGCCCTTCTCCTCCTGCAGGTTGCGATTGCCGCCGTCAAAGCCGTTGATGCTCTGAATATCCGCCAGCGTGTACTGGAACGTCCCGCCGTTGCGCACCGCAGCGGCGATAGCCGGGATCTGACGGCAGGCATTGGCATAAGTCCCGGCCGATGCGGCGGTGACGCCGTCGCACGGATCCTGGATGCCGGGCGGGAAGGTCTCCGACGCGGACGAGAACAGTTCGTTGATGTTCGGCGCGCGGTTCGCAATGGCATAGTTGCCGCGGAAACGCAGGCCCTGGACCGGCGAATATTCACCGCCGGCGTTCCAGCTGAACACGGTACCGATCGTCGAGTAGTCCGAATAGCGCGCAGCACCCTGCAGGCTCAGCGAATTAACGAACGGCACGTTCTTCAGGATCGGAATGTCGATCTCGCCGAACAGCTCCTTCACGTTGAACTTGCCGACCGTATCGGGCGTCTGGTTGCCCGAATTCAGACCTGCGTTGGTCAGCGCGTCCCAATTCTCGCTGCTCTTCTCGCGGCGATACTCAGCGCCAAGAGCGACCTGAACATCGCCATAGGGCAGCGTCAGGAGCGAACCGTTGAGGCTGGCGTTGGCGACGAACTGCGTATTCTTGATCTCGACCGAGCGTGGCACGTCGGACTGGACATAGTTCGATGCGGCGGCGCTCGCTGTGTTGTACCCGAACAGGTTGATCGGGGCGCAGCCGGCTGCGCGGGCTGTGGCATCGCGGCAGACGATCGTACCTGTGGCGTCCGTGACCGCGTCGAGCGCGTTCGCGTACTTCGTGATGTCGATGTCCTGGCTGCTGGTGCTGTCCTTCAGCTGGCCATAGACGCCCGACACTTCGTACCGCCATTTGGGGCTAATATCGCCGCGGAAGCCGCCGGCGATGCGGAAGGTGTCGCGATCGTTCGTATTGCTGCGGCTGAACACCTCGTTCTGGCGACGACGGAAGTCGATCGAGGTCACGTCGTTCGATGCGATGCCATCGCTGTTGCGCGCGGTGATCTGCTGGCGGATCGATGCAGGGATGTACGGATTGTCGATCCCGTAGCCGACGCCGGTATCGAGCTGCGAATCGAGTGCGAGCGCCTCGAGCTGCGAGCTGGACTTCGTCTTGGCGTAGGTGCCCTCGAGGAAGGCCGTGACCGAGTCGCTGAACTTGTACTGCGCGGCGCCGGCTGCGAGATAGCGTTCGACCGGCGTCGAGATGCGGCGCACCGAATTGCGGTTGAACCCCGTGCCACCGCCGGCGACGACCGAATTGTCCGGGTTAAACGAGAACAGGTTGCTGGCATAGCCGCCGGCGTTCGTCGACTCGTTGGCGCCGTTCCGGAACTGGAAGCGGCCCTGCGCGGAATAGGAGCTGTACGACTGCGGGCCGCAACCCGCTGCCGAGCAGTCTTCAGCCGAGATACCGCGCTTGCGCGACAGCAGGCCGAGATCCTTCGAATAGGTCCCGTTGACGATGATCGACCCGCGATCGTCCTCGCCGAACTTCGTGCCGCCGGTAATGCTGGCGGTGTAGTTCGGGTTGTCGCCGCGGCTGGTGAGGCCATATTGCGCGCGGGCGATGATGCCTTGCATGTCGGTCTTCGTCACGTAGTTGACGACGCCGGCAATGGCATCGGATCCGTAGATTGCCGACGCGCCGCCGGTGACGACTTCGATCCGCTCGACGAAATCGGCGGGGATGTTGTTGACGTCGACCACCGAGGTTCCTGCGACGCCCGGTACAAAGCGACGGCCGTTGACGAGCACCAGCGTTCGAGAATCGCCGAGGTTGCGCAGGTTGATCGTCGCGATGCCGTTACCCGAGGTCGCGAAGTTGCTGTTCGTGCGGCTGAGGCCGGGAATGCCGACCTGCGGCAGCTTCTGCAGCAGGTCCTGGGTGTTGACGATGCCCTGCGACTGGATCTGCTGGGAATCGACCACCGCGACCGGCGAGGCGGATTCGAGATCGGGACGACGGATGCGCGAGCCGGTCACGACGATCGTGTCATCGGTTGCCGGCGCTTCTGCGGCCGGGGCGACCGTGGCCTGATCCTGTGTCGCGGCGGGGGCCGCAGCAGGAACGTCCTGCGCAGATGCCGGTACGGCGAGTGCGCCAGCAGCGAGAATTGTTGCAGTGAGAAGCAGAGTCCGAGGCAAACGCCATTCCTTCGTCATTAACGCGTACGATGATGCGGCCCCAGACCGTTCCGCGGTTGATTTGGAAAGCGCAATGCGACGAATGGTCACTAATGTTGTCGCTTTCGCCCCATGGTGACACAATTCTGCAACAGGGTGGGGGTAGCCGCCGCCGCGCGTGCACGCCGAGGTATCGTGGCGTGATGTCGATTAGCCCCAGCCTCGGCCAGCCGGGCACCGGCGCCATCATCACCTCCGCGAATGCGCCGCATCCTCTTCCCTATCGGCACGGGGTTGGCCTAGATGGCGGGATGGTCGCGCGCATGCTTGAACGATGATGGTCCTGGGGGCCGGTACGGGTCTGCTGGCGGGTGCACTCCTGCTCGCGTTCGTGGTTGCAGGGGGCGTGCTGGTGTTTCTCGGCTTACGCGCACGCGGGGCTGCGGCGGAGGCGGTCGAGGCCAATGCGCATCTGCGCGCGGTGCTCGACGGGTCGCCGGCGATCGTGACGGTGATCCGCTCGGGCGGGCGGATCGAGATGACGCAGCGGATGGCGGACTGGCTCGGGCTCGATGCGCCGCCGCGGTCGATCGGCGAGCTGGCCACCGGCGGGACGGGGCTCTCGCCCGAGGATGCCGCGCGGCTGATCGCCGACATTACCGCGGCGCAGCGGTCGGGGCGGGCGTTCGTGCGTTCGGTGCGGCTGGTCGGCTCGACGCGCGCGATCACGTTTCGCGGCGCGCGTGCGGCGGGCGAGATGGGCGCGAGCGGCGCGGTGCTGCTCTGGGCGTTCGATGCGACCGACAGCGAGGCGGAGATCGCCCGGCTGGCCGCGGAGACCGAACGGCTCGGGTCCGCGTACGACTCGCTGACCGGGCTGATCGAGGCCGCGCCGATGCCGATGTGGTACCGCGCGACCGATTTGCGGCTGGCGATGGTGAACACGGCCTATGTCGACGCGGTCGAGGGTCGCGATGCGGCCGACGTGGTCGCGCGCGGCCTCGAACTGGTCGAGGGGTCGGGGCGTGGCGGGCCGCTGGCCGGGGCCGCGGTCGCGCGCGAGCAGGGGCGGCCGCACCAGCAGGTCCTGCCCGCGACGATCGACGGCGCGCGCCGGTCGCTGCAGATCTACGACGTGCCGTTGCCGAGCGGCGGCGTTGCCGGGTTCGCGATCGATATCGAGGAGCTCGAGCAGGCGCGATCGGGCGCCAAGCGGTTTGCCGAGGCGCAGCGCGCGATGCTCGACCGGCTGTCGGCAGGCGTCGCGCAGTTCGGCGGGGACCGGTCGCTGGTCTTCTGCAACCAGCCGTTCCGCCGGATGTTTGCGATGCGGAGCGAATGGCTCGCCGACCGGCCCGAATTCGACCGCGTGCTAGAGCGTATGCGCGAGGCGAACCGCCTGCCCGAAGTCCGCGACTTTCCGAGCTGGAAGGCGGAGCGGCGCGACTGGTTCATGCAGACCGGCTCGTCGCAGGCCGGCGGGCAGAGCGGCGGCGCGATGGAGGAGAATTGGCACCTGCGCGGCGGCACGCATCTTCGCGTGGTCGCGCAGCCCTTGCCCGATGGCGGCCTGCTGCTGATCTTCGAGGACCGGACCGAGCAGGTCCAGCTCGCCAGCGCGCGCGACACGCTGCTGCGCGTGCGCACCGCGACGTTCGACAATCTGTTCGAGGCGCTCGGCGTCTTCGCGGCGGACGGGCGGTTGCAGTTGTGGAACAACCGGTTCCGGCTGTTGTGGGGGCTGGAGGAGGAGTTCCTGGCGTCGCACCCGCGCGTCGATGCGTTTGCCGAGGCGGCGGGCGGCAAGCTTCTGACGCCCAACCGGTCGGCGCTGATCCCCGACCTGGTGCGCTCGGCGACGGTCGAGCGGCAGCAGCGCGGCGGGCGCGTGGCGTTTGCCGACGGGCGGCATTTCGAGTTCGCCGGCGTGCCGCTGCCCGATGGCAACGCGCTGTTCACGATGCTCGACATCACCGACAGCCGGCGTGCGGAGCAGGCGTTGCGCGACCGGGCGAACGCGCTGGAGGCGGCGGACAAGGTCAAGACCGCGTTCGTGGCGAACATGAGCTATGAATTGCGCACGCCGCTCACCTCGATCAGCGGGTTCGCGGAGATGCTGCACGGCGGCTATGCGGGGGCGATGACGCCGCAGGCCGAGGGCTATGTCGGCGCGATCCTCGAATCGGTCGAGCGGCTCGGGTTGCTGGTCGACGACGTGCTCGACCTGACGCGCGCGGAGAGCGATCGCGAGGAGACCGATCGGAGCGACGTCGATCTCGCGACTACCGTCCGCGCGGCGGCGGAGACGATCCTGCCGTCCGCAAAACGGCGCAAGCTCGACTTCGCGGTCGAGGTGGCGCGGTCGACCGGGCGGGTGAACGGCAATCCGAAGCGGTTGAAGGAGGTCGTCGAGCATCTGCTGCGCCACGCGGTCGCGGCGACGCAGGATGGCGGGCGCGTGCTGCTGCATACCGACGGCAATGCGACCTCGGCGCGGATCGTGGTGTCCGACGACGGGGTCGGGATGGATGCGGAGGCTGTTGCGCACGCGTTCGACCGGTTTGCCGAGTCCAAGCCGATGGGCGACCGGGCGCTGGGGCTGGGCCTGCCGTTGGCCAAGCAGTTCGTGGAGGCGCATGGCGGGACGATCGAGCTGGTGTCCGAGCCGGGGGCGGGCACGCTGATCACCGTCGAATTGCCTCGGCGATGAGCGCGCAACTTCTGCTCCCTCTCCCCTGCGGGGAGAGGGTCGGGGTGAGGGGCGGCCAAGCAGTGCTGCGCCTCGAACAGCTCCTCACCCAACCCTCTCCCCGAGGGGGAGAGGGCTCGTTCGCATGATCCTTTTACCCGATCCCCAAGCCACCGAGGCATTCGGCGCTCTGCTCGCCGCGCGCGCGCGGCCCGGCGACGTCATCACGCTCCAGGGTACGCTCGGTGCGGGGAAGACCAGCGTTGCGCGCGGGCTGCTTTCTGCACTTGGGCTCGTCGGTGAGGCGCCGTCGCCCAGTTTTGCGATCGTCCAGCCTTACGAGCCGCCTGAGGTGCGCTTTCCCGTCATGCACGTCGACTTGTACCGGATCGACGACCCGGCAGAGATAGAGGAACTCGCGCTCGACGACGCACGCTATGATTCGCTGCTGCTGGTCGAATGGCCCGAGCGCGCGGGGCCGGACTATTGGCCCGATGCGCTTCGGCTGAGCCTGACGATCGAGCCGGACGGCACGCGCGGCTTGACTATCGGCGTGCCGGAAGCTTGGAGGTCGCGATGGCCGACATGACCCCGCCGCCCGGCGCCGCCGCTTTTCTCGACGCTCATGGCTGGGGAGGGGCGAAGATCCTTCCGGTCGCGGGCGATGCGTCGTTCCGACGCTATTTTCGCGCGGTGCTTGGTGAGCGTCGCGCGATCCTGATGGATGCGCCGCCGCCGCATGAGGACCCCCGGCCGTTCATTGCGGTGGCCGAATGGCTCGTCGAGCGCGACTTCTCGGCACCGGCGATCCTGGCGTGCGATCTCGACCAGGGGCTCGTGCTGATCGAGGATTTTGGTGACGATCGGTTGCGTGAGGCGGTCGATGCGGCGCCGGAGGAGGAGCTGTCGCTGTACGCGCCGGCGATCGACCTGCTCGTTCGGTTGCGCGCTGAGCCGGCTGGACCGGTGCCCCTCTATGATCGCGCGGTGCTGAAGCGCGAGGCGGGGCTGTTCGTCGAATGGTATTGCCCGGCGGTCGGGATCGCGCCCGATCTCGCCGGCTGGGACGCGGCGTGGGAGGCGGTGTTCGATCACGCCATCGCCGACAAGCCCGTCACCGTGCTGCGCGATTATCATGCCGAGAATTTGATGCTGGTCGGGCCGGAACGGTCGCTGGGGCTGCTCGATTTCCAGGACGCGCTCGCCGGGCATCCAGCCTACGACCTGGTGTCGCTGTTGCAGGATGCGCGGCGGACGGTCGATCCGACGGTCGAGGCGGCGATGCTCGAGCGGTATCGCGCCGCGACCGGTGCCGATGCGGCGTTCATGGACGCGTATCACGTGCTCGGCGCGCAGCGGAACGCCAAGATCCTCGGCATCTTCACGCGGCTATGGCAGCGCGATGGCAAGCCGCATTACCCGACGATGTGCCCGCGTGTCTGGGCGTATCTGGAGCGCGACCTCGCACAGCCGGTGATGGCGCCGGTCGCGGCGTGGTTCGCAGCCAACGTACCGCCCGCGTTGCGCGGCGATCCGCTGGTCCTGTCGGCATGAGCCGCCAGCAGACGATCCGCCCCGTCCCGCGTGGCACCGTCCCCGAGACGGCGATGGTCATGGCGGCGGGCCTAGGCAAGCGGATGCGGCCGCTGACCGCGACGCGGCCCAAGCCCCTGGTCAAGGTGGCAGGCAAGCCGCTGATCGACCACGTCTTCGCGCGGTTGCAGGCGGCGGGCATCAAGCGCGCCGTCGTCAACGTGCATTACCTCGCGGATACGCTGGAGGCGCACGTCACCGACCGGTTCGACGGGATCGACGTCGTGATCTCCGACGAGCGCAAGATGCTGATGGAGACGGGCGGCGGGCTGGTGCAGGCGCGCGACCTGCTCGGTCAGGCGCCGGTGCTGGTGGTCAACAGCGACAATCTGTGGATCGACGGACCGGTCGACGCGATCAAGCTGCTCGCGTCGCGCTGGGACGATGCCAAGATGGATGCGCTGCTGCTGATGGTGCCGCTCGCACGCGCGCATAATCACCGCGGGCCGGGCGATTTCTATCTCGCTGCCGATGGGCGGATCAGCGGGCGGCGTAAGTCGGGCCGGCTCGCGCCGTTCGCCTATACCGGCATCCAGATCCTCCACCCGCGGCTGATCGCCGACTGGCCGGAGGGGCCGTTCTCGACCAACCTGTTCTGGGATCGCGCGATCGCGGCGGGCCGCGCTTATGGGCAGGTCCATCAGGGCCTGTGGTTCGATGTCGGGACGCCCGCCGCGATTCCGCGGACCGAGGCGATCCTCGCGGATGGCTGATAGCGCCACGGCGGGTCGTCCGACGCTGTACACGATCCCCGCGCACCGGGCGTTTGCCGATGCGCTGGTCGCCGGGCTGATGCGGCAGGCGAGGCGCGATCCGCTGGCACTGGCGCGCGCGCTGGTCGTGCTGCCGAACAACCGCGCGGTGAAGGCGGTGACCGAGGCGTTCGTGCGTGCGAGCGGCGGCGGGCTCGTTCTGCCGCGGCTGGTGGCGCTGGGCGATCCGGAGATGGGCGAGGCGGTCGGCGCCGCGCTCGATCCGGCGGACGATATCGATCCGCCGCTGCCCGCGGTGCCGCCCTATCAGCGCCGCATGATCCTCGCGCGGCTGGTGTCCGAAGAGCGCGCGCGAGAGGGGCATCCTGTCGATGCGGCCGAAGCGGTGCGGCTCGCGGGCGAACTCGCGCGGACGCTCGATCAGTTGCTGGTCGAGGAAGTCCCGCCGACCAAGTTGCGCGATATCGAGCTGGGCCCCGAACTCACCGAGCATTGGCGTCGCGCGCTGGCGACGTTCGAGATCGTGCTGCAACGCTGGCCGGGCGAACTCGCGCGGCTCGAGCGGATCGATGCGGCGACGCGGCGCTCGGCGTTGCTCGACCGCCTCGCGCAGCGCTGGCGGAACGCGCCGCCTGCCGGGATCGTGTGTGCGGCGGGCGTGACCGATTCCGCACCCGCGGTCGCGCGGCTGCTCCGCTGCATCGCCGACATGCCGCACGGGATGGTGGTGTTCGCCGGGCTCGACCTCGCGCTGCCCGACGAGGAATGGGACGCGCTCGGCCCGCATGATCCGCACCCCGTGACCGGGCTCACGCGGCGCTCGATCGAGACGCATCCGCAGTTCGATGCCAAGCTGATGCTCCTGCGCATGGGCGTCGCGCGCGGCGAGGTGCAGACGTGGCGCGAGGGCGGCGGGCACGACGCCGATGCCGCGCGCGGCCGGGCGATCGCCAACGCGCTGGCGCCTGCGGATTTCACCGGCAAGTGGACGCAGATCGCGGCGGAGGATCGCCGCTTGAAGGGCGTGACGGCCGCCGAACTCGCGACGCCCGCGGAAGAGGCGCAGGCGATTGCGCTCGTGTTGCGCGAGGCGCTGGAGGTGCCCGAGCGGACCGCGGCGCTGGTCACGCCCGACCGCGCGCTGGCGCGGCGGGTGGCGGCGCATCTCGGGCGCTGGGGCATCGGCATCGACGACAGCGCAGGGCGACCTCTGTCGATCCTGCCGCCGGGGACGTTGTTGCTTGCGCTCGCCGAGGCGGCGGCGCAGCGCTTCTCGCCGCTCGCGTTGCTGGCGTTGCTCAAGCATCCGCTGGTGCGCAGCGGCGAGGATCGCTTGCTGTGGCTCGACGGGGCGCGCGCGCTCGACCGACGGTTGCGCGGGCCGCGACCGGCTGCCGGGCTCGACGGGATCGCCGGCCATCTGGAGGAGCGCAAGGGCACGGCTGCGACATGGTGGGCGGACGTCCAGCCGCTGCTGACTCCCTTGGCCGGCGCGTTCGATCAGGGACCGCAGCCCTTGGCCTCGGTGCTCGCCTGCCTGCGCGAGACGGCGCAGGCGCTGTGCGGCGACAATCTCTGGTCGGGACTTGCGGGCCGTGCCGCGGCGGAGTTCCTTGCCGATCTGGAAGCCGAAGCACCCGCCGGACCGCCTCGGGTCGATCCGCGCGAGGTGCCGCAATTGCTGCGCACGCTGCTCGACGAGGTCGCGGTGCGGCCCGCGCCGGGCGGGCATCCGCGGCTGGCGATCTATGGCCTGATCGAGGCGCGGTTGCAGACCGCCGACGTTATGGTGCTGGGCGGGCTGAACGAAGGCGTGTGGCCGGGACGTCCCGCGCCCGATCCGTGGTTGGCACCACGCATCCGCATGGAGCTTGGCCTGCCGGGTCTCGAACGGCGTGTCGGCACCGCGGCGCATGATTTCGCGCAGGCGCTGGGTGCCCCGCGCGCAGTCGTGACGCGCGCGCGGCGCGATGCGAAGTCGCCGGCGCTGGCGTCACGGCTCTGGCTTCGGTTGCAGGCGCTGGCGGGCGACCGGTTCGAGCGCGCGTCGGCGCTGGAGGGCTGGACGCGTGCGCTCGACGATCCGGGCGAGCATCTGCCCGCGGATCGTCCCGCACCTTCGCCGCCCGCGCTGCTGCGGCCCAGGGCGATTTCCGTCACCGAAGTCGATCGCCTGAAGGCCGACCCTTACGCCTTCTACGCGCGGCGCGTGCTCGGGCTGATGCCGCTCGATCCGGTCGATGCCGATCCGAGCGCGGCGTGGCGCGGTACCGCGGTGCACGATATTCTCGAACAATGGTGGAAGCAGGACGGCTGCACCGTCGACACGCTGCGGCTGCGCGCGAAGGCGATGCTCGACGACGAGCGGACGCATCCGATGATGCGCGCGCTGTGGCAGCCGCGGCTGCTCGAGGCGATCGACTGGATCGCGGGCGCGATCGTCGCGCAGGGTGAAGACGGCCGCAGCGTGGCCAGCGCCGAGGGCAAGGGCAAGATCGAGATCGCCGGGGTGACCTTGTCGGGGCGCTACGACCGGATCGACCGGCTCGCCGATGGTCGCCTCGCGGTGATCGACTACAAGACCGGCAAGCCGCCATCGCCGACCGCGGTGCGCGCCGGCTACAGCCTGCAGCTCGGCCTGCTCGGGCTGATCGCCGAGCGCGGCGGGTTCGCCGACGTCTCGGGCACCGCGGGCGCGTTCGAATATTGGTCGCTCGGCAAGAAGCGCGATGCGTTCGGCTATATCGAGAGCCCGGTCGATCCCGAGGGCAAGCGCGACAAGATCCCGACCGCCGAATTCACCTCTATCGCCGCACACAACTTCACCGAAGTCGTCGGCGAATGGCTCACGGGCAGCGCCGCGTTCACCGCCAAGCTCGTCCCCGAATATGCCCCCTATGCCGAGTATGACCAACTGATGCGACGCGACGAATGGTATGGCCGTGAGCGGTGATGCGCTCGCCACGCTGCCCCGGCTGAGGGGGGCGCAGGCCAATGCGAGCGACCCGTCGTCGCACGTCTGGCTGTCGGCGTCGGCGGGCACCGGCAAGACGCAGGTGCTCGCGGCACGCGTGTTCCGGCTGCTGCTGCGCGGCGTCGATCCCGGCGCGATCCTGTGCCTGACCTTCACCAAGGCGGGCGCGGCGGAGATGGCGCAGCGGATCAACGGGCGTCTCGCCGCGTGGGTGCGGATGCCCGCGCCGGCGCTGGGGGCGGATCTGATCGCGCTTGGCGAGAGCCCGGTTCAGGTGTTGCAGGATCGCGCACGCACCCTCTTCGCGAAGGTGCTCGACGCGCCGGGCGGAGGCTTGCGCATCCAGACGATCCACGGCTTCTGCCAGGGGTTGCTCGCCGCGTTCCCGGTCGAGGCCGGGCTGACGCCGGGGTTCCGCCCGCTCGAGGCGCGCGAAGAGGCGGGGCTCGCGCGCGAGGCGCTGGCGAGCCTGTTGTCGGATGCCGAGCGCGAGGGGCGCGAGCGTCCGGTCGAGATCGTCGGGCGGCTGAGCCTGCGGATGGGCGAGGGCGGGGCGGAGGCGTTCCTGCTGGCGTGCGCGCGCGCGTTGCCCGCTCTGGAGGCGCTGCCGGTCGGGATCCAGCCGTGGCTGCGCCGCGAACTCGGCCTGCCGTCGGGCGATATCGACGAGGCGATCGCGGAGTGGTGCGATGCGCTGGATCTGAACGCGATCGAGCGGATCGCGGCGGCCAATCGTGCCTGGGGGACGGCCACGGGCCTCGCGGCGGCGGCAACGGTGCAGCGTTGGCTCGACTCCGAGGATCGTGCGGCGACCCTGTCCGAGCTCGCTGGCGTCGTGCTGACGGGCAAGGGCGAGCCGCGGAAAGCGTCGAAGAAGCTGATCGATGCCGATCCCGATTACGAAGTGCTCGCGCGCGATCTGGGCGAGGCGTGCACCGACGTGCTGTCGATGGTGCAGCGCGCGATCTATTGCGACCTGCTCGGCGACGGGCTTGAGGTCGGGCGCGACTATGCGCGCGGCTATGCGCAGGCCAAGCGGCGCGCAGGCGCGGTCGATTTCGACGATTTGATCGCGACGACGGTGGCGTTGCTCGACCAGCCGGGGATCGGCGAATGGGTGCGCTACAAGCTCGACCAGGCGACCGAGCATCTGCTGATCGACGAGGCGCAGGACACCAACGGCCATCAGTGGCGGATCGTGCGCGCGCTGGCGGACGAGTTCTTCGTCGGCCGCGGCATCTATGCACCGTCGACGCGGACGCTGTTCACGGTCGGCGATTACAAGCAGGCGATCTTCGGGTTCCAGGGGACCGACCCGCTCAATTTCCAGGCGGCCGAGCAGTATTTCGGCGGGCGTGCGACCGAGGCGTTGGGCGACGACGACTGGCCCGAGGAGGAGCGCGGGCTGCCCCTCGCGCGGTTGTCGCTGCGGCATTCGTTCCGCTCGACGCGGACCGTGCTGGAGTTCGTCGATGCCGCGATCGACGCGATCGGCGAGCCGGGTCTCGGCATCGCGGGCGCGGTCGAGCGGCACGCCAGCGAAGTGGCCGGGCCGGGCACCGTGACGTTGTGGCCGCCGGTCTCGGCGGGCGGCAGCGAGGATGACGAGGAAGGCTGGGTCGACGACGCGGTGCGGAAACTCGCCAGCGACATCGCGCGCGCGGTGAAACGCTGGCTCGCGCCCGACACGGGGCTGATGCTCGAGAGCAAGGGGCGCAGGCTTCGCCCCGAGGATGTAATGATCCTGGTCAAGCGGCGCGGCGACCTCGCCTCGCTGATCGTCGCGCGGCTTTATGCCGAGGGCGTGCCGGTGGCGGGGGTCGATCGGCTGCGGCTGAACGCGCCGCTGGCGGTGCAGGATCTGCTCGCGACGATCCGCTTCGTGCTGCAGCCCGAGGACGATTTAAGCGTCGCGGCGTTGCTCGTGTCGCCGTTGATCGGGTGGACGCAGGACGAGCTGATGGCGGCGGCACCGCGCGAGGCCGGGCCGCTCTGGCGGCATCTGCAACGCACGCAGTCGCCTGCGCGGCTCGCGCCGTTGCTCGCGATGCTCGCGCGCGCCGATATCGCCACGCCGTATCAGTTCCTGGAGGAGCTCCTGTCGGGGCCGCTCGACGGACGCCGGAAGCTGATCCGGCGGCTGGGGACCGAGGCGCGCGATCCGATCGAGGAGCTGCTCAACGCCGCGCTGACGTTCGAAAGCACGACGACGCCGTCGTTGCAGCGCTTCCTCGACTGGTTCGATCGCGGCGATGTCGAGATCGTCCGCGATCCGTCCGCGCCGCTCGATGCGGTGCGCGTGATGACCGCGCATGGCGCGAAGGGCCTGCAGGCGCCGTTGGTGATCCTCGCGGATGCGACCGCGGATCCGTCGGCGGCACCGCGATCGATCCTGAAATGGGCGCCCGAGCCCGGCGCTGCGCCGATCCCGGTGTTCCGCCCGCGATCGAACGAGCGCGGCGGGCCGCTCGATGCGGTCGTGTCCGCGGCCGAGCAGCGCGAACTCGAGGAGCATTGGCGGCTGTTCTACGTCGCGGCGACGCGCGCTGAAGAGCGGCTGGTGATCGCGGGAGCGCTCGGAACTCGCGCGAAGGGCGTGCCGCCGGAGAATAGCTGGTACGCGGCGGCCGATCGTGCGCTGACCGCGCTTGCCGTGCCGCCCTCCGAGGAGGGCAGCGGCGAGGAACGGCGTTTCGTCGGGGTCGATCCGCAGCCCGCGGTGAGCGCCAAGGCATCGGCATTGGCCGAACGTCCGGCCGATGCGCACCTCCCGGCCTGGGCGCACGAACCCGCGCCGCTCGAGGCGCGTCCGCCGCGCCCCTTGTCGCCGTCCGCGCTGGGCGATGATGCCGTCTCCGATCCGCCGCCTACGCCTGCGATGCGAGTCGCGGCGGAGCGGGGCCGGCTGATCCATGCGCTGTTCGAGCGGCTGCCGGCGGTTGCTGCCTCCGATCGCGTCGCCGCGGCCGATCGCTGGCTGGCGAAGGCGGGCGGGGTCGATGATGCCGCGGCGCGCGGGGACATCGTGCGCAGCGTCGTCACGGTGCTCGACGATCCGCGCTTTGCCGAGCTGTTCGGTGCGGATACGCTCGCCGAGGCGCCGATCGCCGCGACCTTGCCGAACGGCATCGTCGTGTCGGGGACGGTCGATCGCCTGCTGATCGAGGCCGACCGCATCCGCGTCGTCGACTTCAAGACCGGGCGGCGCGCGCCGGGCGGGCTAGACGACGTGCCCGACTATCATCTGAAACAGATGGCGGCCTATGCCGAGGCGCTGGGCGTGATCTTTCCGGGGCGGATCGTCGAGGCGGCGTTGCTGTACACGGCCGGGCCGCGACTGATCGTGCTCAGCGATGCGACGCTGGCCGCGAACAAGCCGCACTATCGGCCCGCGGAGCAAAGCTAGCGCCTCGGTGGTTGAGCGAACACGCGCGCGACCCTAGATTGCGTTCAACGAAGGAGAATTCACGATGGCGACCAAGCAGATTACCGATGCCAGCTTCGATGCAGACGTCCTGAACGCGGACGGGCCCGTGCTCGTCGATTTCTGGGCGGAATGGTGCGGCCCGTGCAAGATGATCGGACCCTCGCTCGAGGAAATCTCGGAAGAACTGGGCGAGAAGGTGACGATCGCCAAGCTCAACATCGACGAGAACCCCGACGCGCCGGGCAAGTACGGCGTCCGTGGTATCCCGACGATGATCCTGTTCAAGGGCGGCGCACCGGCAGCGACCAAGGTCGGCGCCGAGCCCAAGGGCCGGTTGAAGGCCTGGCTCGAGGGTGAGCTCGCCTGAACTGAAGCCTTCCGTCATCCCAGCGACAGCTGGGATCTCCCGGTTCGGGCCGCACCCTAGCCAACCGGGATACCCCAGCTTTCGCTGGGGTGACGGACGGGGGTTTCAGCTGCGATAGTCCGCGTTGATCGAGATATAGCCGTGCGTCAGGTCGCAGGTCCACACGGTGGCCCGGCCGTCGCCGAGCGCAAGATCGACGCCGATTTCGACCTCCTGGCCCTTCAGATGCGCCGCAACCGGCGCTTCGTCATAGCCGCTCAGCGCCAGGCCACCTTCCGCGACCTGCGTATTCCCGAACCGGATCGATAGCGTATCCCGATCGGCGGGCTCGCCGGCCTTGCCGACCGCCATGACGACGCGCCCCCAGTTCGCGTCCTCGCCCGCGATCGCGGTCTTCACCAGCGGCGAGTTGGCGATGCTCATCGCGATGCGGTGCGCGCTGCGGTCGCTCTCGGCGCCCGTAACCTGGATTTCGATCAGCTTCTGCGCGCCCTCGCCGTCGCGGACGACGAGCATCGCGAGCTGATGGCAGAGGTCCGCCAGCGCCGCCCGGAACGCATCCGCGCCGACGCTGTCATCGTCCGCTAGCACCGCATTACCCGCCTTACCGGTCGCGAACGCCAGCACCGTGTCGCTGGTCGAGGTATCGCTGTCGACGGTAATGCACGAGAAGCTCGGCGCGTTCGCCTTCGACAGCGCGGCTTGGAGGAACTCCGGCTCGACCGCGGCGTCGGTGAAGATGAAGCCGAGCATCGTCGCCATATCCGGCGCGATCATCCCCGAGCCCTTGATGATGCCGACCAGCGTGACCGTGCGGTCGCCGATCACCGCAGTCGTCACCGCGCCCTTGGTGAAGGTGTCGGTCGTCATGATCGTCGCGGCGGCATCCTCCCAGCCGCAGGGTTCGGCGGCGAATGCGGCATCCAGCCCGGCTTCGGCCTTGTCGATCGGCAGCGGCACACCGATCACCCCGGTCGAGGACACGAACACGTCCGAAGGCTGGCACCCGAGATGCGCCGCGGTCCGCGCCGCGATCGCCTCGACCGCCGCCCGGCCACGCGACCCGGTAAACGCGTTCGAATTGCCCGCATTCACCACCAGCGCGCGCGCCTGCCCGAGCGTCAGCGCCGCGCGGCACCATTCCACCTCGGGCGACGGGCATTTGCTCGTCGTCAGCACCCCCGCGACGACGGTGCCCGGATCGAGCGTCACGAAGGTCAGGTCGCACCGGTCCCACGCCTTGTATCTTGCGCGGGCCACATATGCGGTCACCCCGGCAATGGCGGGTGCTGACGGGAAGGGGAGCGCGAGCGGTGATGACATGCAGGATCGCCTAGGTTACTTCTGGGTCGGGCAGCGGGGTAGCAACATGACATTGACAGGCAAGCGATTGGTTGGGGCAGCTTTCGCAATTTGCTCGGTAACCACTGCAACCGCGGCGCAGCGGCCGATGATGCCGGTTCCGATCGGCAACCCGGGTACGTGGATAACGGCTGATGATTATCCGCCTGAGGCTGTTCGAGCCAATCGATCTGGACGGGTCGTCGCAGACGTCGACGTCGGCTCCGACGGAAAAGTCATATCGTGCAAAGTCAGCGAGTCGAGTGGCACCACCAGCCTCGATCTGAAGACGTGCGAGATCGTCATGGAACGCGGACGGTTCAACCCCGCGACGGACATGAAAGGCCGACCGACCGCTGGCACCTATCATATGCCTGTCAGCTGGCTGGTTCCTGACTCCGCGCCGCCGATCGACCTGACGTCGGGCAAGTTCGAACAGGTGACGGAATTCGAGAGCGTTATCGGGACGGATGGCAATATCGTGAGCTGCCGCGTCATCACGAAATCCGATGCGGCGCAGCCGGACCCCTGCATGAAGCTTGTTCCAGGATCGCCGACGTACAGCAATTATGTCCGTAATGGCCAGCCATCTCGGACCATTGTACATTACCGCTACTCGGCCGTTGCCAAGCCCGCCGACTGAGCGGCTTTAAGTCGATCTACAGGATGGACGTCTCAACAGCATTGCCATAATGGATCGGGACGCATGAACCTGCTGCTTCTCCTTTCCGCCCTTCTGTCTGCGCTGACCGGCGCGGTGCCGGGCGTGCGTGGACAGTCGGCGCAGGCGGTGGCGCAGGGCAGCATCTGCGCGCAGGCGGCCGTAGTCGCCGTGGCGAAGGTCGCGGTGCGGCCGGTTGCGGCGCTCGCCTCGCTGGCGGAAATTGCCGTGTCGGCGACCTTGCGCACCATCGACCTCGGCAACACCCCGATCTGGGCGGACCGTCGGCGCGAATAGCGTCGGGCGTGTGATCCCTTGGCCTGCGGGCCGCTCCCTATTCTTCCGCGTGCGGGCGCAAAGCGTGCCGCCGCGTCTCATATCCAGGAATTCTGCCCATGTTCGGTGGCCTCGCCAAATCGCTGTTCGGTTCGTCCAACGACCGGTACGTCAAGTCGCTCAACCCGATCCTCGCCAAGATCGCCTCGTTCGAGCCGTCACTTCAGGCGATGTCGGATGACGAACTCTCGGGCCAGACGGTCAAGTTCCGCGCGCGTCTCGCCGAGGGCGAGAAGCTCGACGACCTGCTCCCCGAGGCGTTCGCGACCGTCCGTGAAGCCGCCAAGCGCGTGCTCGGCCAGCGCCATTACGACGTGCAGATGGTCGGCGGCATCGTCCTCCACCGCGGCGAGATCGCCGAGATGCGCACCGGCGAGGGCAAGACGCTCGTCGCCACGCTCGCGACCTATCTCAATGCGCTGCCCGGCGACGGCGTCCACGTCGTCACCGTCAACGACTACCTCGCCGCGCGCGATGCCGAGTGGATGGGGCAGGTCTATACCTTCCTCGGCATGACGATCGGCGTCATCATCCCGAACCTGTCCGACGAGGAGCGCCGTGCCGCCTACGCCGCGGACATCACCTACGGGACGAACAACGAGTTCGGGTTCGACTATCTCCGCGATAACATGAAGTATGAGCGCAGCGCGATGACGCAGCGCCCCTTCAACTTCGCGGTGGTCGACGAGGTCGATTCGGTGCTGATCGACGAGGCGCGTACGCCGCTCATCATCTCCGGCCCGACCGACGACAAGTCCGAGCTGTACATGCAGGTCGACGCGGTCGTGAAGCAGCTCGATCCCGCCGACTACGACAAGGACGAGAAGCAGAAGACGATCATCCTCACCGAGGACGGCACCGAGAAGGTCGAGCGGATGCTCGAGGCGGCGGGGCTGCTCGAGGGGCAGAACCTGTACGACTTCGAGAACACGCAGGTCGTGCACCACCTCAACCAGGCGCTGCGCGCGATCGTGATGTTCAAGTCGGACATCGACTACATCGTCAAGGACGGCAAGGTCATCATCATCGACGAGTTCACCGGCCGCATGATGGACGGCCGGCGCTGGTCGGACGGCCTGCACCAGGCGGTCGAGGCGAAGGAGGGCGTCCAGATCGAGCCCGAGAACCAGACGATGGCCTCGATCACGTTCCAGAACTATTTCCGCATGTATCCCAAGATCGGCGGCATGACCGGCACGGCCGCGACCGAGGCGGCCGAATTCTACGACATTTACAAGATCAACGTCGTCAGCATCCCGACCAACGTCACGGTCAAGCGCGTCGACGAGGAAGACGAGTTCTACAAGGACACCAAGGACAAGTTCGCGGCGATCGCCAAGAAGATCAAGCATCACGCCGATCTCGGCCAGCCGGTGCTGGTCGGCACGGTGTCGATCGAGAAGTCCGAGCTGCTGAGCGAGTTCCTGGTCGGCGAGCAGGTCGAGCACAAGGTGCTGAACGCGCGCTTCCACGAGATGGAGGCGCACATCGTCGCGCAGGCCGGGCGCAAGTCCGCGGTGACGATCGCGACCAACATGGCGGGCCGCGGCACCGACATTAAACTCGGCGGCAACCTCGAATTCCGCATGCTCGACGAGCATCCGGAGCTCGTCGAGGGGACGCCGGAATATGCCGCCGAGGCGGCGCGGATCGAGATCGAGATCGAGGCCGAGAAGCAGGCGGTGCTCGCCGCGGGCGGCCTGTTCGTGCTCGGCACCGAGCGGCACGAGAGCCGGCGTATCGACAACCAGCTGCGCGGGCGCTCTGGGCGTCAGGGCGATCCGGGCCTGTCGCGCTTCTATCTCAGCCTCGACGACGATCTGCTGCGTATCTTCGGGCCGGACACGCTGTTCGCCAAGATGATGCGCAACAATATCGAGGACGGCGAGGCGATCGGCAGCAAGTGGCTGAGCAAGGCGATCGAGACCGCGCAGAAGAAGGTCGAGGCGCGCAACTACGACATCCGCAAGCAGGTCGTCGAATATGATGACGTGATGAACGAGCAGCGCAAGGTCATCTACGAGCAGCGCGCGGACATCATGGATGCCGAGACGGTCGGCGACGTGGTGACCGACATGCGCGCGGAGACGGTCAACGTGATCATCGGCGATGCATGCCCGCCCAACTCGTATCCCGAGCAGTGGGACGTGGCGGGGATGAAGGCGCGGCTTGCCGAGGTGATGAACCTCGAGCCGCCGATCGACGCGTGGCTGCTCGAGGAATCGGTCGACCCCGAGGTGATCGAGGAGCGAGTCCGCGCGATGGCGGACGAGGCGATCGCGACGAAGGCCGCGGATCTGGATGCGGAGACGTGGACGTCGGTCGAGAAGTCGATCCTGCTGCAGAATCTCGACCATCACTGGAAGGAGCATCTGGCGACGCTCGACGCGCTGCGCCAGGTGGTTCATCTGCGTGCGTACGCGCAGAAGACGCCGATCAACGAGTATAAGCAGGAGGCGTTCTCGCTGTTCCAGCGGATGCTCGAGACGATCCGCGAGGACGTGACCAAGACGATCGCGCATGCGCAGTTCCAGATGCAGGCGCCGGTCGGCCTGCCCGAACTGCCCGATTTCATCACGACGCATTTCGACCCGTTCACGGGCGAGGACAATTCGAACGACTTCGATGCGGGCACGCGCGGCCACATCACGTCGACGATGCCGCCGCTCCAGATCCCGCAGCCGCAGGAGGCCGATATCGGCGAGGATCCGGCGAATTGGGAAGGCGTGGTCAGCCGCAACGCGCCATGCCCGTGCGGGTCGGGCCGCAAGTACAAGCAGTGCCACGGCGCGGTGTGATCGGTTGAACCCGGCCTGCTCGGACGCATGGGCGTTCCGGGCGGGCCGAGGCTTTGCCTCCCGGATCGGCTGGATGCGATGCCGGAGAACATGAACGAAATCTCACGGAACGTGAGCAAGTTGACCGTGTTTTCTAAGTCCTGATCTCGTCGATAAAGGACTTAGGCATGCGGTATCTTACGCTGGTTGCTCTTCCGTTGCTGGCCATGAGCGCGTCTCCCGTGCTGGCCAAGGGCTGTATCCGCGGCGCGGCGGCGGGCGGCGTCGGCGGCCATTTCGTCGGCAAGGGGCATGCGGTGATGGGCGCCGCGGTCGGGTGTGCCGTCGCGCATCACCATTATGCCAAGCAGGCCAAGGCGGAGAAGGCACGCGCACGCACTCACGGCTGAGCGAGCATCTCCTTAAGTCGTGTCAGTGGATCGCCGTGATCACGCCATCCTATGGGCGCGGTACGGCGATCCTCGACCGCAGCAGCGTGACGAAGCGGTCGAGCCGGCAGGGCGACGCACAGCCTGAAATAGTGAGCGGCGTCACGACGACGTCGGCCTTCAACACGCGGATCGCGGCCAGCGGTTGCACGCGGTAATATAGCCGGACGAACCGCTCCCCCGATCGCGTGTCGCGCAACCGCTCGACCACCAGCGCGCCGCCGGGTGCGATGTCGTTGCGGGCAAAGCCCGGCGCATCGAGATCGACGTGCAGCGCGGCGGCCAGCGCCGTTACATTGGTATCGTGGCCGACCATCACGTCGAGGCGCGGGGCGCTCCGCGCGGTGAGCGTTTCGATGATCCGCTGGCCGAGAACCGAGGCCTGATGCGCCGCCATGTAGGGCGAGCGCGTGAACACATCGAACAATGCGGCGTGCACCGCACCGACCTGCGCGATCGTCGCGGGATTGGCGCGGCCCCATCCGACCTGGCGGCGGGGCATGCCCTCGGCCTCTTCGAGCAGCAGGACCTGCGCGGTCCCCGACGCGGCGCGGATCGGGCCCGACAGATCGATGCCGTGCCCATCGGCCGATGCGCTAACGGTCGCAGGCGTAACCGGGCTGCACACGCCAGCCTCACAGCCGAGCACGGTGTCGATCCGCGCGAGTGCCGGGCGATGGCGGGCGACGAGCGCGTCCATCCCGCCGGTATGGCGATCGATCGAGGCGATCGCCTCGCGGGGCACGAACGCGGTCGCGCGCGCAGACAGCGGCTCGAAGATCGGGTCGGTCTGGCCGACGGGGCGGTGGCCGACCGCGACGTGACAGCCCGGGGCGAACCCCTGCACATAGGCCTCTCCGCTCGCGATCGTCCGGCTGGCGGTGTTGGTCCATATCCGGATCGAGCCCGGCACCGGGCAGCGGGCGAGCCCGAGCGGGGCGAGCCAGCGACGGTCATGCCGCCCGAGCAACCGCATCGCGGCGGCGCCGTGCGGGGTCACCTGTCCTTCGGGGACCGGCCAGGTCGGCCAGGGTTGCGCGGTCCGCGTGGAGTCGGGCACTTCGCCCGCCAGCGGCGCGCGCACGCCGTGCCGCATCAGCATCACGACCCGCTCGAGCCGCAGGTCGCGCGGTAGCGTGCGCGCCTGAGTCACGGCCGGAATGATCGACAGCGACAGGCCGATGGCGGCACGGAACGCGGCCGATACGGGAGGGAGAGCGGGCATTATACGGGTCCTGGTTCGATAGAGGGCGGCGCACGCCGATCGCCCCCTAGGCACCGCGGGTGTCACTGGCGTGACACCGTCGTCGCGATAGCGCTTCCCATCGCTTGTCCAACCACTTAAGCGCCGCGCATCCCCGGGGGGCCGCTGATGCGCGGCTGAGAGGTGGGCTGCAGCCCATGACCCGCTGAACCTGATCCGGCTGATACCGGCGTAGGGAGGGTCTGCGGCTGGCCCGTCGTCCCTCCGATTGGAGTGGACGTGACGTTTTTCAGTATCGGTTTTCGCTCGTGATGTCGGCCTCTTGCGACCGCAGGCGGTCGGCGCGCATCGCATTGATGCTGTCGGCGGCGTTCGTCGCCTCGTCGGCCGCGGCGCAGGTCGCGCCCGACCCGGTCGAACCCGCCGAGATCCGGGTGGTCGGCAAGCAGGATTCGGCCGGGTTTCTGCCCGACCAGAAAGTGCCGCGCGCGCAGAGTGCGATCTCCGCCGACTTCATCGTCAAGCAGGCGCCGACGCTCAATGCGTTCCAGCTCGTCACGTTGCTGCCCGGCGCGAATGTCGCGTCGAGCGATCCCTACGGCCTGTCGACCAGCTCCAGCCTGACGCTGCGCGGTCTCGGCCAGGACGAGATCGGCGTGCTGATGGAAGGCGCGCCGCAGAACGACATCGGCTATTATTACGCCTATCCCTCGCAGTTTGCCGACCCCGAGAATTTGAAGCGCATCTCGATCGCGCAAGGCTCGGTGGACATCGATTCGCCGACGCTGGGTGGCGCGGGCGGGCTGTTGTCGCTCGCGCTCGACGATCCGAAAGCGCGCCCCGGTGCGCTCGTCGACCTGTCGCTCGGCAGCTATGCGGCGCGGCGCGGCTTCGTTCGCGTCGACAGCGGTACGATCGGGCAAACCGGGCTGAAGGCCTTCCTGTCCTATTCGAACACCCGCGCGGACAACTGGCGGGGGCCGGGCTTCGACACGCGCCAGCACATCGACGCCAAGATCCTGAACGAGTGGGGCGCGGGCAACCGGGCCAGCCTCGCGCTGTCGTATAACGACGCGAACACGTCGAGCTATCCCAGCCCGACGCTCGCCGAGTGGACCGCGCAGGGGCGCGGGTTCAACTATGATGCGCGCTACACCGCTGGGAACACCAACTACTGGCGGCTGTACCGCGCGCCGTTCCGCAACCTCTACGCCTCGGCACCGGTGCATCTCGCGCTGAGCGACCGGCTCGCGTTCGACACCACCAGCTATCTCCAGTTCGGCTATGGCAACGCGCCTTATGGGACTCAGCTGACCACGGAGGGGAATTTCCTCGGCACCGAGGCACTGGCCCAGCCGATCGCGCTGCCCGGCGCGGTCGATGGCGTCGCGACCGTGCTCGGCAACTATACCGGCGACCAGATGCGCGCGGGCACCGTCGCCAAGCTCACGCTGAAGACAGGCGTTCACACGCTCACCGCTGGCCTCTGGTTCGATTACGGCACCGACCGCGTCACGCAGTCCTACACGTCGATCGATGCCGAGGGGCAGCCGACCGACCGATGGGGGTACCGCGCAAAGGCGATCCGCACCGCCGACGGCCGCCTGCTCGCCTATGAGAACCAGCGTACCGTCACGGTGACCAAGAGCGTCTTCCTCGCCGACAGCATCGCGCTGACGCCGCGGCTGACGATCGAGGCGGGGTTCAAGGGCGTGAGCGTGCTGCGCAACGGCCGGACCTATCTGCCCGGACCGCAGGACGCGGTGCGCAAGGACAGCTTCGCCGCGCTGCCCCGCGCCGCGATCCACTACCGGCTCGACGATCGCCAGCAGCTGTTCGCCAACATTACCACCAACTTCCGCACGCCCAACGAATTCACGCTCTACAACAGCTATTATGGCGGCGCGGTCGTGGTGCAGGGGACCAACGACCTCAAGAACGAATATTCGGTCTCGCAGGAGATCGGCTATCGCTTCATCGGCGAGCAGCTCTCCGCCTCGGTGACCGGCTTCCACTACAAGTTCCGCAACCGACAGCTTGCGACGGTGATCGATAATGGCGGGGCGCAGGTCAACACGACGATCAACGCCGGCGGGCAGACCTCGTACGGGGTGGATGCGGAGATCGATTACCGCCCGGCGGCGGGGGTCAGTCTCTATTTGTCGGGCGAATATCTGCGTGCGCGGATCGACGACGATCTGCCCGTCGGTGCGGACTTCCTGCCGACCCGCGGCCGCCGCGCGGTGTCCAGCCCGACCGTCCAGTTCGGCGCGGGCGGCACCTATGACGACGGCCGGTTCTTCGGCAGCGTCGCGTCGAAAACTATCGGTGCGCAATATGCGAGCTTCATGAACGACGAGCGGATCAAGGGCTATGCGACGCTCGATCTGTCGGTCGGCATGCACCTGGCGGACTGGCTCGACGGCAAGCGCACCGACCTGCGAGTCAACGCGATCAACGTCACCGATCCGCACGTCCTCGCCGGCGTACAGTCGGTCAGCACCAACGCGCAGGACACGATCGGGCGCAACGGCACCGTCATCGTCGGCACCGCGCCCGCTTATTATGTCGGCAGCGGCGCGGCGGTGATGGCGACGATCTCGCGGGCGTTCTGAGATGGTAGCGAACCCCGCGCGCGTCCCTGAGCCCGAAGACCACCGAGTCCACGGCATGGGCACGGAGTGGGAGGCGCCCACCTGGCCGGCGATCACGCCGGACGAGGCCGCTGCGGTGCTCGCGCGCTTTCCGGCGGCGGGGGCGGTGACCGGGCTGCACTGGCATTCGCCGCGGCCGTTTTCCGCCGCCACGCTGGTCCAGACAACGCGCGGGCCTTTCCTGCTCAAGCGTCACCATCATCACGTCCGCACGCGCGAGGGGCTGGGCGAGGAGCATGCGTTCATCGCCCACCTTGCCGCATCGGGGCTGTCGGTGCCCGACGTCCTGCGCGCGGCCGACGGGGCGAGCGCCGTGAAGGTTGGCGACTGGTCGTACGAACTGCATCGCCAGTCGCCCGGCGCGGACCTGTACCGCGACCGGCTGTCGTGGACGCCGTTCCTGTCGCGCGATCACGCGCATGCGGCCGGCGTGGCACTCGCGGAATTGCACATGGCGGCTCGCGGTTTCGATGCACCGGCGCGTCGCCAGCAGCCACTGGTCGCAAGCTTCGGCATCGTTCCGGCGGCGGACTCCATCGCGGCGATGAGCGCCTATGTCGCCGCGCGGCCGGCAGTGCGCGCGTTTCTCGCGGGTCGGCCGTGGCAGGCGGCGTGTGCGAGGCTGTTTGATCAGGCGGGCGCGGACCTGCCGGCGCTGATGGCGCAGCAACCGCCGCTCTGGACGCACAACGACTGGCATCCGTCCAATCTGCTCTGGAGCGACGACGGGACGGTGCGGACCGCGATCGACTTCGGGCTCGCGGATCGCACGACCGCGGCCCACGACATCGCGACCGCGATCGAGCGGACCGCGATCCGCTGGCTGGACCTGGGGCAGGGCAACGACGATGCGATCGGCGATCCCGTGTCGGCGCTGTCGCTGCTCGACGGCTATGCGACGATCGTGCCGCTGGGGCGGGCCGATATCGACGCGATCGTCCGGCTGCTGCCGCTCGTCCATCTCGAATTCGCGCTGTCGGAGGTCGATTATTTCACTGCCGTCGTCGCCGATCCGGCCTCGGCTGCGATGGCGTGGGATGGCTATCTGATCGCGCATGCCGACTGGTTCTTCGCACCCCCCGGGCGGCGCTTCCTGCGCGGGATCGAGCGCGCATGACGCCGTTCGAGATCGTCGCCGTCGTCGTCAGTTTCGCCGGAATCTGGCTGACGGCATCGCGGCGGATGCTGTGCTGGCCGGTCAGCCTCGTCGCCTGCGCGCTGTACTTCAAGCTGTTCCTCGACGTCCGGCTCTACGCCGACATGGTGCTGCAGGCGCTGTTCGGGATCGCCATCCTCTATGGCTGGATCGCCTGGGCGCGCGGCAAGGACGATGCGGGCGAGGTCGTCGTCGCGCCGCTGCGGCCGATGCGGGCGCTGCTGGGACTGGCGGCGGGCGCGGCGGGGGCGGTGGCCATCGGCTGGTTCACCAGCCACTATACCGATGCCGCGCTGCCCTGGATGGATGCGGGGCTCAGCAGCTGCAGTCTCGTCGCGCAATATTGGACCGCGCGCCGGCATGCCGAGAGCTGGCTGCTGTGGATCGGCGTCGATACGCTGTATGTCGGGATGTTCCTGGTCAAAGGGCTCGCGCTCACCGCGGGGCTGTATGCGGCGATGATCGTGCTGGCGGTGATCGGCTATCGGCAATGGCGACGCGCATCGATCGATGCCGGGCGAACAGGGGCTGGCGACACGGTTGCCTGACAGCGGCGAGCATGCTCGACTCCGACAAATATAAGACGTCGAAGAGGATGCCGCGATGACCGACCCTTGCCAGTGCGGCCCCTCGCGTCGTCATGTCCTGACCGGCGTTGGCAAGGCGGCGTTGCTCACGGGCATGCTGGCCGGGTCTGCGGGAACCTATGCCGCAGCGCCCGACGCTGCCCCGCGGATCCCGGTCGCGGCGCTCAAGCCCTTCGACCTGGCCGACGTGACGCTGGGCGAGGGGCCGTTCCTGCAGGCGGAGCGCAAGACGTCAGCCTATCTGCTCTCGCTCGAACCCGACCGGATGCTGCACAATTTTCGCGTGAATGCCGGGTTGCCGCCCAAGGCCAGCGTCTATGGCGGCTGGGAGTCGGATCCGGTCTGGGCGGACATCAACTGCCAGGGGCATACGCTCGGCCATTATCTGTCCGCCTGTGCGCTCGCCTATCGCTCGACGGGGGACCGGCGGTTCAAGGCGAGGATCGAGCATATCGCGCGCTAGCTCGCCGCGTGCCAGGCGGCGTCGGGTAGCGGGCTGGTCTGTGCGTTTCCCGACGGGCCGGCCGTGGTGGCGGCGCATCTGCGCGGCGCGCCGATCACCGGGGTTCCCTGGTACACGCTGCACAAGGTCTTTGCGGGTCTGCGCGATGCCACGCTGCTGGCGGACAGCGACACCGCGCGCACCGTCCTGCTGCGGCTCGCCGACTGGGCGGTGGTCGCGAGCCGGCCGCTCGACGCGGCGCAGTTCGAGTCGATGCTCGATACCGAGCATGGCGGCATGAACGAGGTGTTCGCGGACCTGTACGCGATGACCGGCAGCGCCGACTATGCCGTCATGGCGGAGCGGTTTTCGCACAAGGCGATCCTCGCGCCGCTGGCGCGGAGCCGCGATCATCTCGACGGGCTGCACGCCAATACGCAGGTCCCCAAGATCATCGGCTTCCAGCGCGTGTGGGAGATTACGGGAAAGGCGGACTATCGCGATGCCGCCGCGTTCTTCTGGAAGACGGTGGCGCTGACCCGGTCGTTCGCGACCGGCGGGCACGGCGACAACGAGCATTTCTTTCCGGTCGCGGAGTTTGCCAGCCACGTCTTCTCGGCGAAGGGATCCGAGACCTGCTGCCAGCACAACATGCTCAAGCTCACGCGCGCGCTGTTCCTGCACGATCCGCAGGCGCACTATGCCGATTACTACGAGCGGACGCTGTATAACGGCATCCTCGCGTCGCAGGATCCGGATACGGGCATGGCGACCTATTTCCAGGGCGCGCGGCCCGGCTATATGAAGCTGTACCACACCCCCGAGACGGCGTTCTGGTGCTGCACCGGCACGGGGATGGAGAACCACGTCAAATATCGCGACTCGATCTATTTCCACGACGATCGCGCGCTGTACGTCAACGCGTTCGTGCCCTCGGCCGTCCGGTGGAGGGAGCGCGACGCGGTGCTGACGCAGACGACGACGTTCCCCGATGAGCCCGTGACGCGGCTGCGCTGGACGGTGAAGCGGCCGACCGACATCGTGCTCAAGCTGCGGCATCCCGGCTGGAGCCGTGCGGCGATCGTGCTGGTCAACGGGGTCGAGGTGCTGCGGTCGACCGCGCCCGGCCGTTACCTCGATATCGCGCGCGTCTGGCGGAACGACGATGTGGTGGAACTCCGCCTGGACATGCATCCGGTCGCCGAGCGCCTGCCGGGGGCGCCCAACATCGTGGCGTTCACGGTGGGGCCGCTGGTGCTGGCGGGCGCGTTCGGGCGGGACGGGCTGGCGCCGGGTGCGGACATCATCGTCAACGAACGCAAATATGGCGAGTATAATGCGGAGCCGTTCGCGGCGCCCAAGCTGGCGGGCGATCCGGAGACGCTGGCCGGCGCGATCCGCGCAGGCGACCGGCCGCTCGAGTTCACCATCCCCTCTGCCAGCGGACAGCCGGTGCGGCTGATCCCGTATCACCGCATCGCGCATGACCGCTATGCGACCTATTGGGACGTCGCGCCCGCGGCGACTTGATCTCCCGCGGCGGACCGGCTGGATCACAATATTACGCTACGTAACCCGACTGTCTTGGAACGTTCGTCCAAATGACGCGGATGAGACCTAGTGGCGCCGGGAGTGGCGGCGTTGCCACCGGGGAATATCATCGATGCATATGGGTAAAGGTCTGTTGCTGGCCTCGGTTTCGCTTGTTCTGACATCCGGCGGCATCGCCGTGCAGGCGCAGGATCGCCCTACAACGACCCCAGCGACGTCCGCTCCCGCTACGACCGCGACCACCGACGAGACCGGCGAGATCGTCGTCACGGGCAGCTACGCCCGCAGCCTGCGCGCCGCGACCGAGACCAAGCGTCTCGCGGCGTACGGCGTCGACTCGATCAGCTCGACCGACATCGGCAAGTTCCCGACGCAGAACGTCGCGGAGGCACTGCAGATGATCCCGGGCGTGACGATCACGCGACCGCGCGGCGAGGGGCTGTATGTCAGCGTGCGCGGGCTGGGGCCGCAGTTCCAGAGCACGTTGCTCAACGGCAGCACGGTCGCGCTGAACGACCTGATCGAGAATGGCGGCGCGAACGGTCGCCAGTTCCGGTTCGAGATGCTGCCCGCCGAGTTCACCTCGAGCATCGACGTCGTCAAGACGCCGACCGCGAACATGACCGAGGGCGCGCTGGGCGGCAATATCGACGTCAAGACATTCCACCCGCTCGACGTCGGCAACAAGACGACGCTCAACCTGCGCGGCACCTATACGAGCCAGACCGACAAGGTGAAGCCCAACGCGACGGTCATCACCAGCGCGACCAACGCGAGCGGCACGTTCGGCATCCTGGCGGGCGCGCAATATTGGCAGAAGGCGGTCCGCAACGATCGCTTCCTAAACTTCGGGTGGAACCTCAACAAGTTCACCGCCCCCGCCTCGGGCGGGCTCGCCGCCGGTCTCTACACGCCGACTCGCACGCGGCCGACGATCGAGACGGAGGATCGCAAGCGCATCTCGGGCATGGTGTCCGCGCAGTGGAAGCCGAACGCCGAGTTCGAGACGACGCTCGACATTCTCGCGACCCGGCTCGACGTCGCCTATGACGAATTCGGCCTCGACATCTATCCCGACGATGCGAGCGTCGCGGGGCATCGCCCGGTGATCGTCCCCGGCAGCGTCAAGCTCGACGGCGATACGGTGGTCGCTGCGACGATCAACGATGTGCGTTTCATGGCGTCGCGCGAGTACAGCCTCAATCGCCACGACCTGCTCAACATCGGGCTGCGGCAGACCTGGGATTCGGATGCCTGGCATGCGTCGGGCGCGGTGAACTGGTCGAGCGCGCACAGCTATCACCCGAACTACAACGAGGGCACGGTACGCAGCCGCGCGATGTTCTTCGCGCCGCTCACCTATGACGGATCGGCCGGGTACAAGACGATCCCGACCTTCACGACGCCGGTCGACGCGACCAATCCTGCCAATTACCAGCTATACCAGTTCAATATCGCGCCCAAGGACAGCAAGGACTGGGACTTCTATACGCGTGCCGATCTGTCGCGTGATTTCGTCGGGTTCGTCACCAAGCTGGCGGCGGGGGGCGAATATCACTGGCGCAAGCGCGACTATTTCCGGCGCGATTTCAACGTCACCCCGGCCGCCAACACGCCGCTCTCGTCGCTGGGGGCGGGCGCCTATGAACAGCTGCCGTACGACGACTTCCTGAAAGGCGTGGCGGGTAACACGGTGCGCCAGTTCCTCGTCCCCGTGACGCAGGCCTATCTCGACGCGTTCTTCACGCCTGCGGTCCAGGGATCGCCGCTGACCGCGGGCGACCTCCGCTCGTCGTTCGTCGTGAAGGAGAAGATCTGGGGCGCCTATGCCCGCGCCGATTACGGCTTCGACGTCGGCGCGGTGCCGGTCACGGGCAATATCGGCGTGCGCTACGTCCATACCGATCAGGTCGCGAGCGGCACACTGACGACGGGCAATGTCGCGACGCCGGCCAGCTTTCCCAAGACGTTCAACAACTGGCTGCCGAGCTTCAACCTGCGCGCCGAGCTGACGCACGACTTGGTCGGGCGCCTCGCCGCGAGCCGGGTGCTCACGCGCCCCAACGTCACCGACAGCGCACCGCGGATCACCGTGTCGACCGACGCGCCGACCGCGAGCGGCGGCAACCCGCAGCTGGTGCCGTTCCTCGCCACGCAGTTCGACGGATCGCTCGAATGGTATTTCAACCGCGCGGGGTCGCTGACGGGTGCGGTGTTCTACAAGGCGATGGACGATTACATCACGCAGCAGAACGTCAATATCGACATCCCCGGTCGCGGCACGGTGCTGCTGTCGACGCAGGTGAACGGCGGCGACGCGAAGGTCTACGGCGTCGAGGCGGCGTATAACCAGGTGCTCACCTTCCTGCCCGCACCGTTCGACGGGCTCGGTGTGCAGGCGTCCTATACGCACACCTCGGTCAAGGCGAGCTACACGGCGGGCGCGCGGCCGATCCGCGACGAGCTGATCGGGCTGTCGAAGAACAGCGCCAACATCACCGGCTTCTACGAGAAGGGGCCGATCTCGACCCGGCTGTCCTATGTGTGGCGCGACCGGTATCTGTCGGGCACCGGCAGCACGACGCAGGCGCCGGTCTATACCGCGCCGTTCGGATCGCTCGACGGCAACATCTCGGTCAAGGCGAGCGATCGGGTGACGGTCAGCCTGGAGGCGATCAACCTGTCGGGCGCGCATCTCTACACCTATAACGACAAGGACGTGCGGTTCGGCGAGATCAACTATTGGGGGCGGACCGTGTTGTTCGGCGTGCGGGCGGAATTCTGATGCGGTTCGCACGTCTCGCGCTGCTCGCCGCGCTGTCGATCGGCGGCTCGACCCAGGCCGCCAAACCCGATCGCGCCCCGGCCCGGATGAACGACGTCCAGGTCGTCGGTTCGCACAACAGCTTCAAGGCCAGGATCCCGGATGCGGTGATGGCCGAGCTCAGGCGGCGCGATCCGAAGACCGCGGCGGCGCTCGATTATTATCATCTGCCGCTGGACGCGCAGCTCGACCGCGGCGTGCGGCAGATCGAGATCGACATCTTCGCCGATCCCAAGGGCGGGCGCTATGCCGATCCGAAGGGCGAACGGCTCGCGCAGGCGGCAGGCGAGACGACCGCGTTCGACCGGGCGGCGATGCTGCGACCGGGGTACAAGGTGTTCCACGTCCCCGACATCGATTACATCTCGACCTGCGTCACGCTGCGGCGGTGCCTCGGCGTGGTCGATGCGTGGTCGCGCGCACATCCGCGGCACTTGCCGATCATGATCACGATCAACGCCGCCGATACGCAGGCCTCGGCGCAGGTCGCGGCGCCGTTGCCGCTCGACGATGGAGCGCTGCTCGACTCGCTGGACCGCGAGATCCGGCAGGCGATACCGGGGCGGCGGCTGATCGTTCCGGACGAGGTCCGGGGCAGGGCGGCAACGCTGTCCGCCGCAGTCCACGAGTCCGGATGGCCGACGCTGGAGGCCGCACGGGGGCGGATCTACGTCCTGTTCGACGTCCGTCCCGCGGTCTCGAATGTCTATCGTGCGGGGCATCCATCGCTGCGCGGGCGCGCGATGTTCGGCTGGTATCCCGATGGCGAGCCCGAAAGCGCGATCCAGATCGTCCAGGATCCGCTGGTCGACGCCGCCAGGATCCGCGCCTGGGTGAAGGCCGGCGTGATCGTCCGGACGCGGACCGATGCCAACACCGTCGAAGCGCGCACGCACGACCTGACCAAGGCGAAGGCGGCGGCGGACAGCGGCGCGCAGGCGGTCAGCACCGATTATTATCCGGGCGCACCCGATCCGCAGGCGTTCGGCTTCGCGGTCACGCTGCCCGGTGGTGCGATGGCGCGGTGCAACCCGGTGCTCGTTGCGACGCCGTGCTCGGTCGCACCCTGACTGCCGCTGCCGCGCTCTCGCCACCCCTCCGATGACCGTCTAAGCGTCGGCGATCATGGAGGATGAACGCGTGACGGTCGAACTGTACGGAATTCCGAACTGCGACACGATGAAGAAGGCGCGCAGCTGGCTCGACGCGCACGGCGTCGCGTACGTCTTTCATGACTACAAGAAAGAGGGCGTCGCCGAGGATCGGCTGCGGCGTTGGGTTGGCATTGCCGGCTGGGAGGTGGTGCTCAACCGCAGCGGCACGACGTTCCGCAAGCTGCCCGAGTCCGAGCGCATCGATCTGGACGCCGATCGTGCGGTCGCGCTGATGCTGGCGCAGCCGTCGATGATCAAGCGCCCGGTGCTCGAAGCGGGGGAGACGCTGCTGGTAGGCTTCACGCCCGAGCGGTATGACGCAGCGGGGCTGGGTCACGCTTGAAGGAGATTGGAATGCCTGTCGCTACATGGAATGGCCACGAGATCGCCCGGTCGGACGATACGGTCGTCGTCGAGGGCAATCATTATTTCCCCGCGGACAGCATCGATGCGGCGCTGCTGGAGGATAGCGCGACTCACTCGAACTGCCCGTGGAAGGGCGTCGCGAGTTACAAGACGCTGGTCGTCGACGGAAAGCGCAACGTCGATGCGGTCTGGTATTATCCCACGCCGAAATCCGCCGCGGCGGAGATCGAGGGACGCTATGCGTTCTGGAAGGGCGTGACGGTCGCCTAGGCCGCTATCGGGCCGGCGATCCTCCCCACTCGAGGGAGGATCGTCGGCTCAGATCAGACCGCGCCCGAGAACGTGTCGCACTGCGCAGGGTCGCCACTGTCCAGCCCGCGCTTCAACCACGACTGGCGTTGCGCCGACGAGCCGTGCGTGAAGCTGTCGGGCACCACGCGGCCCTGCGATTGCTTCTGCAGCGTATCGTCGCCGATCGCCTGCGCGGCGGTCATGCCCTCCTCGATATCGCCTGCCTCGAGCCGCGACCGGTTCGCCGCCGCCCAGACGCCCGCATAGCAATCCGCCTGGAGTTCAAGCTTCACCGACAGCGCATTGCCCTCGGTCTCGCTGGCCTGGCGCTGCGCCTGCTGGACCTGTGCGTTGGTACCAAGCAGCTTCTGGATATGATGGCCGAACTCGTGCGCGATCACATAGTCCTGCGCGAAGTCGCCATTAGCCTTGAAGCGGGTCGAGAGCTCGTTGAAGAAGCTCGTGTCGAGATAGATGCCCTGGTCGGTCGGGCAATAAAACGGCCCCATCGCCGACTGCGCCGCGCCGCAACCCGATTGGCCGTTGCCGTCGAAGAAGACGAGCTTGGGTGCTTCGAAACGCTGGCCGTTCTTCTGGAAGATCGCCTCCCAGGTGTTGTCGGCCGAGCTGAACGCGTTGCACGCGGCCTTGCTCTCGGGCGTCAGGTTGCAGCTCGATGTCGTGTTGGTGCCCGCGCGCGGCGAGCCGCTCTGCGTGGTCGGGGCGGAGGACTGGCCGCCACCGAGCAGGCCGCCGAGCCCGCCCATGCCGCCGAACACCGCCATCAGGATCAGCACGACGACGATGCCGCCGCACCCGAAGCGGCTCCCGATCATCGGCAACAGCCCCATCAGCAGCCCGCCGCCACCGCCAAAGCCGCCGCCGCCGCCGCCCGAGCCGCGCTGGTCCTCGACGTTGATATTCGGATCGTAATCGTCGAGCCGCATGAAAATGCCCCTTTTCGTTTCTGCTTGGGAACGAAATGCGCAAGGTGGCGCTAGAGTTGCACGGCAGCACGATCAGCTGCGCCAAAGCGATGGGGGGAGTGCGCATGTTCCTGAAGGGCAAGACCGCGGTCATCACCGGATCCACCTCGGGGATCGGACTGGCCTATGCCAGGGCGTTCGCGGCCGAGGGCGCCGCGGTGGTGCTCAACGGCTTCGGCGATGCAGCGGCGATCGAGGCCGATCGCGCGGCGCTCGCGCGGACCAGCGGTGCGGCGGCGCTGTACGATCCGGCCGACATGACGAAGCCCGACGAGATCGCCGCGATGGTCGCGCGCGCCGCGTCGGAAACCGGCAGCGTCGACATCGTCGTTAACAACGCCGGCATCCAGCATGTCGCCGGGATTGCCGACTTCCCGATCGACCGGTTCGACGCGATCATCGCGATCAACCTGTCCTCGGCGTGGCACATGATGCGCGCGGCGGTGCCGCACATGCGCGCGGCGGGCTGGGGACGGATCATCTCGACCGCGTCCGCGCATTCGCTGGTCGCGAGCCCGAACAAGTCCGCCTATGTCATGGCCAAGCACGCGATCGCCGGGCTGACCAAGACGATCGCGCTCGAGACCGCGACCGACGGCATCACCGTCAACTGCATCTCGCCCGGCTATGTCTGGACGCCGCTGGTCGAGAACCAGATCCCCAACACGATGGCGGCGCGCGGCCTCACTCGCGATCAGGTGATGAACGACGTGCTGCTCGCAGCGCAACCGACCAAGGCATTCGTCACGCCCGAGCAGGTCGCGGCGTTCGCGCTGTTCCTGTGCCGCGACGAGGCCAAGGCGATCACCGGCGCGAACCTGTCGATGGACGGCGGCTGGACGGCCGCCTGAATATCCGCGTTTTTGTACAGAGGATCAGCGACGATGCGGACCTGGCTGAAGACTGTAGCGGGCAAGAGGCTCGTGACGTACGGATCGATCGCCGTGGCCATCGGGTCGGTCGGGGCCGCGCCTGCTTCCGCTCGCGATAGTCGCGACCGCGACATGAACTGGCGGCGCGCCGCGACCGAGGCGGATCGTGGCCGGCTGCGCGGCTGGCGCGCGGCGTGGGTCGCGGCGCTGCCGCAGGTCGACCCACGCGAGATCGCGCGCGATCCGGTGCTGTTCAACCCCGATCGCTCGCTCGTCGATCCGCTGCCGCCGGAGGGTGCCTATCGGTGCCGGACGTTCAAGCTCGGCGCGCGCTCGGGAATCGGCCCGACCTTCATGGCGTCGGGCTGGTTCGCCTGCCGGATCGGTACGGCGCAAGGCGAGTCGGTGGTCAGTCTGACCAAGCTCGACGGGTCGCAGCGTCCGGTCGGCACGATCTATCCCGACACCGATGCGCGCGCGATCTTCCTCGGGACGATGCAACTCGGCGATGAAAAGCGGCCGATGTCGTATGGCCGCGATGCGAACCGCGACATGGCGGGGCTGATCGAGCGGATCGCCGAGCGGCGCTGGCGAGTCGTGCTACCCTATCCGCGCTTCGAATCGGTGCTCGACGTGGTCGAGCTCGTCCCCGCGGATTAGCGCGTGGTGACCGGCACCGGTGGCGTGGCGGTCGTCGTCACGATGCCGGGCACGGTCGACGGGGCCTGCGCCGCCGCGATTGCCGGTGCGACGGGGCCCAGGCTCGCGAGATAGGCCTTGCCGTGCATCTCGACGGGGGTGACCCGCCCGGCATTGTCGGCGAGGACCGCCTTCAGATAGGATCGCGGCTTCTTCATCAGCTTGGGCTGATCGAGCGCGGTCAAGCCGACCAGTCGCGCCGCCTCCTTGACGAAATGCACGCAATTATGGTCGCCGAGCCGATAGACGCTGTCGGGTTTCCCCTCGCTCCACGCGTCGACGAGCTGCAGCACCGCAGTATATTGCGCGTCGGTCATCACGACCGAGAACTGCGCGTCGCTGCCCGCAATGTACGTCGGCCGGGCGATGTCGAGCTTCCCCGCGACCGGGCCCATCAGCAACGCGGGTGAAACCGACTTCGCGGTGAAGCCGAAATTCGCATCGACCGGTGCACCGCCCGCATCGGGCACGCCGCGCAACGTGAAGAACGCGTGCGGGAAGCTGTTGCCGAGCTCGTGGCTCCAGAATGTGATCGTCACCGCCGCTTGCGCGGGCAGCGCGTATCCGACGCAAAGGCAGAGCAGGGCGATCAGGCGTAGGAGCGGTTTCATGCGCGGATGCTATCGCCGAATCTTCAATCTTGCCAGTAGGATGCGTCTGATTTGGATCAGCTTGGCGTGGTAGTTTTGCCGGCAGCGCCCGTCGCCGTCGTCACCGGGGCGAGCGTCGCGTTTTCGCGCTTCTCGGGGCGGATATAGATGGACGACAGCGTCGGTACCGCGGCGCGGAGTTCGTCCTCCATCGTCTCGATCATCGTCTCGCCATTGCCCATCGTCACCGCATCGTCGAAATCCGCGCTGATCGCGGCGAAGATGCTGTCGGGCGCGGTATGGATCGTGCGGACATGGTTGACCGAGATGATCGCCGGATGCGCCGCGACGATCCGGCGGATCGTGGCGATGATTGCGGGATCCGCGCGCTCCCCGATCAGCAAGCCCTTCGATTCACGCGCGAGCAGCACTGCGACGAGCGCGAGGATCACGCCGATCGCGATCGAGGCGGCGCCGTCGATCCGCGGCTCGTTGAAGGCGTGGCTCGCCCAGATGCCGATCCCGGCGATCACCAGCCCTGCCAGCGCCGCCGAATCCTCGAACAGCACGATGAAGCCCGCGGGATCCTTCGACCGGTGGATCGCGTCCCACCAGCCCATGTCGCCCTTGGCCTTCGCAAACTCGCGGACCGCGATCGTCCAGCTGCTGCCCTCGAGCGCGAACGAGATCGCCAGCACGACATAGTTGATCGTCGGGCTGGTCAGCGGTTCGGGCTCCTGGATATGCCGCCAGCCTTCGAAGATCGAGACGCCCGCGCCGATCGCGAAGATCAGGAGCGCGACGACGAACGCCCAGAAATACAGCTCGCGGCCATAGCCGAACGGGTGCGCCTCGTCGGCGGGGCGCTTGGCCTTTTTCTGGCCGTAGAGCAGCAGCACCTGGTTGCCGCTGTCGACCACCGAGTGAAATCCTTCGGTGAGCATCGACGACGATCCGGTCAGCCCGGCGGCGACGAATTTCGCCACGCCGATCCCGAGATTGGCGGCGAGGGCGCCGTACAGGACGATGTCGTCCTTGATGCGAGCGGTCAGTGTCTTGGCCATCGCGCCGTCCTACACGAGAGGGCCCGGTTGGAAAGGGGCGGTTTCGTAACGGGTTGGGGTACGTGGTCGGGCGCGAAGATCACGATCATTCGGGTCGATCGCTTTACCCCCCCGTCATCCTGACGAAAGTCAGGACCCAGAGCCACAAACGCTGGCGCTCGTAACCCTGGGGCCTGACTTGCGTCAGGATGACGGAAGAGGCGGGCAGGGCGCCCTGCCGGAAAACGAGAAAGCCCGCCGGTGGACGAACCACCGGAGGACCTCTTTCCTCCCCAGGAAACGGTGTGAAACGGTCAGCCAAGCCGGCCGAGGCGGTGGTACAGCGCACTCATCCGCATCAGCCGGGCGTCGTCGATCGAGGTCTTGCTGATCATCTCGCCGAGCACTTCCTTCATCAGCGCGAAATCGTTGGTGGAGAAGACGGCGCGGGCGCGGGGTTGTTCGGTGGTCGTCTGCATGGCTTGCCTCCTTCGATATAGGGCCGGTGGATCGGCAGGGCTCGCGCGGTTGCCTCCAAGGCACCGGCAAGATCACTTTGTCTCTCTCTTTACAGTATCGGTGTGCCGAGAGAGGCGATGCACGATCAATAGCGGGCGATGCCGCGGGGTTGGAAGGCGGCATCGCACTGCACCAGCGTCGCGATGTCCACCCTCCTTGTATATCGCGTGTCGAACTGTAAACATCGTGACAGGAGGCTTTGCGATGGCGGAACGGAAATTGCTGGCGGGGCATGCGATCCGGCGGTTGCGGCGCGGGGCGGGGCTCACGCAGGCGGCGATGGCCGACCGGCTCGCGATCAGCCCGAGCTATCTCAACCTCGTCGAGCGCAACCAGCGGCCTGTCTCGGCGACGTTGCTGATCAAGCTGGCGGAAAGCTTCGACTTCGATCCGCGCTCGCTGACCGCGGCCGAACCCGGTGGTGGCGCCGACGCGCTGCGCCGGCGGCTGGCGGACCCGATGTTCGCGGATCTCGAGATCGACCGCAACGAGGTCGAGGAATGGCTCGCCAGCGCGCCCGGCGGCGCCGCGGCCTTCGCGCGCGTGTTTGACCGGATCGACGGCGGCGCGGTGGTCGAGGCGGGCGACGACCCGGTGACTCTCGTCCGCCGCGAGATCGAGCGTTGGCGCAACCATTTCGCCGATCTCGACGCGGCGGCCGAGGCGCTGGCGGATGAATTGCGGCTGGGCGCGGGCGACCTGTACGGCGCGATCGCCGAGCGGTTGCGCGCCAAGCACGGCCTGACGATCCGGGTCCTGCCCGCCGACGTGCTGCCCGATATGTTGCGCCGGCTCGATCTGCATGCGCGCCAGTTGCAGCTGAGCGAGATGCTCGACCCCGCCTCGCGAACCTTCGCGGTCGCGTTCCAGCTCGGGCAGATCGAGGCGAAGGCGGAGATCGACGCGCTGGCGAAAGGCGCGGGCTTCACCGATCGCGCCGCCGAACGGCTGTATCGCCGCCACCTGCTCGGCTATTTCGCCGCCGCGCTGATGATGCCCTATGCGCGGTTCCTGCGCGGCTGCGAGACGACCGGCTACGACATCGAGCTGCTGCAACGCCGGTTCGGCGCAGGGTTCGAGCAGGTCGCGCACCGGCTGACGACGCTTCAACGAGTCGGCGCGCGCGGTCTGCCCTTCTTCATGATCCGGATCGACCGCGCGGGGCAGGCGTCGAAGCGCTATCCCGGCGCGAGCGGCGCCGCGCTGGTCGAGGCCGACGGGCGCTGCCCCTTGTGGCGGCTGCATCACGCGTTCGACCGGCCCGGCAGCCTGGTCGTCCAGCTCGTCGAACTCGAGGACGGCGCGCGCTGGCTGACGATGGCGCGCACCGTGACGCCGCAGGGCAGCCGCTACGGCGCGGTCCATGCCGAATTCGCGATCGGCCTGGGCGTCGCGGCGTCGCAGGCGGGCGAACTGGCGGCGGCGAGCGGGTTCGATCTGGCGGGGCGGGCGATGCCGATCGGCCTTGGCTGTCGCGCCTGTTTCCGCAACGACTGCCCGCAGCGCTCGATCGCCCCCGCCGGCCGCGCGCTGCTGATCAACGAACGCGAGCGGCGGACATCGGCGCTGACGTTCGCCGGCGACTGATACCGGGCGGCAGGCCCGTATCGCGCGAAGCATCGGTTGGCGCGGTGCCCCCTTTCCGCTATATCTTCGGCTCGCGATGCAGAAATGGTAAGCAAAGAACATGCGCCTGATCAACATAGACTGGACATCGGACTCGGCGATCTTCCTGATCACTATGTTTGTTGTCATCGCGACGACGCTGATCATGCTCGAAAAGCTGTTTCCCAAGAAGCGAGACAAGCGGCGACGCGCCGCGCGCCACCTGCATGAGATCATCGACTAGGCGGGATGGTCGGCGCGGCCGGCGGTCGGTCGCGACTGCCGGCGGGCGCCGTGGTGCGGCGTGCGTTGACGGGCCCATGGCTTCGCAATAGCCCATGGCGATGATGGTTGCTTTTCGGCCCGCCTTTGAACGTACGACGCGACGCTACGCTTTCGCAAGGATAGCGCATGCCGCAGCCTGATCGGTACGACGTGCTGATCGTCGGTGCGGGCCATGCCGGCGCGCAGGCGGCGATCGCGTTGCGGCAGCGCGGGTTCGAGGGGACGATCGCGCTGCTCGGCGACGAGGCGTCATTGCCTTATGAGCGCCCGCCCTTGTCGAAGGAGTATCTGGCGGGGGACAAGCCGTTCGAGCGTACCCTGCTGCGCCCGGCTTCGTTCTGGAACGATCGCCTGATCACGCTGCTGCCGGGGTGCGCCGTCGTCGCGGTCGACCCCGCCGCGCATCGGGTGACGACCGCCACGGGGCACGCCATCGACTATGGCACGCTGATCTGGGCGACCGGCGGCGTGCCGCGGCGCCTCTCGTGCATGCCGCCTGCGCTCACCGGCGTACACAGTGTCCGCACGCGCGCCGATGTCGATCGGATGATCGCGGAGATGCCCACGGTCGATCGGGTCGTCGTGATCGGTGGCGGGTATATCGGGCTCGAGGCGGCGGCCGTGCTCACCAAGCTCGGCAAGCAGGTCACGGTGCTGGAGGCGCAGGACCGCGTGCTGTCGCGCGTCACGGGCGAGGCGCTCTCGCGATTCTACGAGGCGGAGCACCGCGCGCACGGCGTCGAGATCCGGACGGGTGTCGCGGTGGCGGGAGTCGAGGACGCCGCCGGCGTGGTCAGCGGCGTCCGTCTCGGCGATGGCGAGGTCTTGGCGTGCCAGATGGTGATCGTCGGGATCGGTATCGTCCCCGCGGTCGCGCCGCTGCTGGCGGCCGGCGCGGCGTGCGTCGGTGCGGACAGCGGCGGCGGCGTGCGTGTCGATGATCGGTGTCGCACGACGCTGCCCGACGTCTTGGCGATCGGCGATTGCGCCGCGCACGCCAATGCGTTTGCGGGCGGGCGCGTGATCCGCCTGGAATCGGTGCAGAACGCCAACGATCAGGCGACGATCGTCGCGAAACTGCTCACCGGGACGTCCGAGGCCTATCACGCGGTGCCGTGGTTCTGGTCGAACCAATATGATCTGAAGCTTCAGACCGTCGGGCTATTGTCGGGATATGACCACGCGGTCGTGCGCGGCGATCCGGACAGCCGCAGCTTCTCGGTCGTGTATCTCAAAGAGGGCCGGGTCATCGCGCTGGACTGCGTCAACCGGGTCCGCGATTACGTGCAGGGTCGTGCGCTGGTCGCCGGAGCGGTCGCGGTCGAGCCGGCGCTGCTCGCGGATCTGTCGATCGACCTCAAGACGCTCGGCACTCCCGCAGTCGAACGCTGACGTCAGCGTTCAGGCCATCCAGCCCCCCGTGAACCCCGCGCGTTGCAGGCCGCGGCGGATATGCGGGTTGCGCTGCATCGTCGACCAGACGAGGCCGGTCCGCCAATTCTCCATCATGACGACGATCGCGCCCTGGTCGATCCCGAGATAATCCGTGTCGACCCAGCCCAGGCGGGGGTCGATGCTGCCATGCTTCAGCGGCGCCGACGCGGTCGTCAGCGTCGGGTTGAACGAGTCGAGAAAGCCGTATTTACCGTAGATCTGCGCGCCGTACTGGCTGTGCATCGTCTCGATCGCGCGCCGCGCCAGCTCGGGCTCGAACGCGATCGAGGCGGCCGCGGCGGTCGGCGCCAGCGTGCCGTCGTCGCGGTCGTCCGGCCCGCGCGCGGCATAGCTGAAGAACTCACGCTTGCGGCCGCCGATATCGGTGGTGAAGTCGCCCGGGCCGTCGCAGGCGGTCAGGCCCCAGATGTCGGGGCCATAGCCCGTCCACCCGCCCGGATTGGCGATCGAATAAGCCCGCTGCGCACGCACCGCACGGCGGCTGTTCTCGAAATAATCGATGCCCTTCTTCGCCATGTAGCGATCGCGGATGCCGCGGAAATCGATCCAGCAATGGCTGTATTGATGGACGAACAGCGGCGCGAAATGGATATGGGGCTCGCCCCATTTGTCGGTCCACTGCCGGTCGAAGCGATCGGTCCACGCGTCCCAGGTTTCCGCGGGCAAGGCATGCGTCGGCGATCCCAGCGCCAAGACGTACAGCAGCAGCGCCTCGTTATAGATGTTCCAGTCGTGCGGGATGAACCCGCTCTCCGGGTGCCAGCCCATCGACAGGAACGGCGGGCGCGGCATGATCCAGGCCCAGTCGATCGCCGCATAGAGCTGGTCCGCGAGCGTGCGGATCCGAAGTTCGCCCGGGTGATCCGAATCGAACCAGCTCTGCGCGAACAGCACGCCGCCGATCAGCAGCGCGGTGTCGATCGTCGACAGTTCCGCGCGCGCGAACCGGTGGCCCTTGGTCGTGCCGAGGAAATGGTAAAACAGGCCCTTATAGCCGCTGTCGTCGCTCTTGCTGTCGCCCTGCGGCGCCGCGGCGAAGAATTCGAGCGTGGCGAGCGTCCGCGTGCGTGCCTCGTCGCGCGTGATCCAGCCATTGACCACGCCGATCGGATAGGCGGTCAGCGCGAACCCGACCGCGGCGATCGATGCGAAGGACGGCGTCGGCCAGCGATCCGGGGCAAGCCCGGTCGCGGGGTCAGTCGTCTCCCAGAAGAAGCGGAAACTGCGCTGGTGGAGATCGGTGAGCAGCGCGGTCGGCAGCGCGGTGCCACTGCTGGTCCCGGTACTGCCGGTCGGGCCGCCGAGCCGGATGGGCGAAGGCATGGCACAACCGGCCATGAGTCCCGCCAGGCCCAGCGTCGTGTGGCCCAGCAACTGCCTGCGATCGATCATGACGTCCTTTGGTTACTGATACGCGAAGGGACGCGGGACGCAGCCGGGCTGCGTCCCGCAAGCATGCTAGAACGAGAAGCCCGCCGACAGCTTGACCGTGCGCGGCGCATTGCCGCCCGTGCTGTAGGTCGATCGCTGGCCGTAATTCGGATCGAGCGGGCTGTTGTTGAAGTCGGTGTAGTTGCGGTCGTTCATGACGTTCAGGATATCGAGCCGCATGCGGACGCGCGTCTGATCGGTGATGAAGCCGAGCGGGACGTATTTGGTGAACGCGAAGTCCAGCTGGCGTCGACCCCAGAGATCGCCGAGGCTATCCGCCTGCCGGCCGACCAGCTCGCGTGAGAACGGATCGGACCGGTCGACGAACGCCTTAAGATAGATGGGCGATTCGATCTGGAACTTGGTCGAGATCGTCACGCCGATCGGCGTGTCGACGCTGCCCGCGATCACGAACCGGTGCCGCGGCACGCCCGACGAGCGCAGCATCGGGTAATCCGAGAGCTGCGCATAATCGAGCAGGTACGTGTCGCCGAACTTCCCCGTCTCGTCGGCCTGCGTGTAGGTGTAGGTCGCATCGATGCTCCACGGCGACGCTGCCGAATAGGTCTTGGTCAGCTTGAAATAGACCGCGTCGGAGTTGGTCTTGAGGCCGTTGGTGCCAAGGATGATCGAGCCATAGCCGTTTGGCGAGAACGAGAAGGGCGACTGCGGCACGTCACCCGGATCGGCAGGATCGTTGAAGAAGAACGATCCGTCGGGCCGGCGATTGCCGAGCAGGAAGGCGAACCCGTCCTTGCTCTCGATATGCGTATAGCCGACCTCGAGTTCGACCGGCGAGAACCGACCGCGCAGGCCGAGGCTGAACTGGTCCGAATACGGCACCTTGAGGTCGTTCTTGAGGAAACGGAACTCGCGCCCGCCGCCAATGGCCGTGCTGGCCAGCTGCTGGCGTCCCGCCGCGGTCAGATAGACCGGATCCCACGCGATACACGTCTGGCTCGGCACGCAGGGGTTGAGCGAGTCGTTGCCGATGAAGTTGAACGTGCGGACCTGGTACGCGCCCTGGCTGGCTTCCTGCTGGAGGAAGTCGAACTGGTTGCGGTCATACGACCGGCCATAGCCACCGAACATCGAGAAGCGACCTGCATCGTCGAAGCGGTAGGTGAAACCAAGCCGCGGCTGCCACGCGCCCTTGAACGCCTTCCGGTTGTTGCCGTTCGAGATATAGTCGTTGATGTCGTAGTCGGCGCCGTTGAGGTTGGGATAGTTTTCGGGTGATACCGCCGTGATGTTCTCGGCCGACGTGACGTAGTTCAGATAGGACGGCGTGCGCTCGTAATCCCAGCGCAGGCCAAGGTTCAGCGTCAGGTGGCTGGTGACGTCCCAGTCGTCCTGCGCATAGAAACCGATCTGGAAATTGTTCGACCGGACATTGGCCTGGCCCGCCGCCCCCGTCGCACCGAACTGAAGCTTGTACGGGAGCGTATCGTTGAACGCGACGCCCGGGATCGCGTTTACGTCATAGGTGTATTCCGGGTTGGTCAGGTTCTGCTCGAGCGTGTTGAGCTTGACCCACTTGGCCTTGGCGCCGACCTTGATCGTGTGCCCCTGGAATCCGGTGAACGTGAAATCGTCCTGGATCGTCCAGCCCTTCTGGCCCTTGGTCTGGAAGTTGCCGCCGCCACCGGCGCGGAGCAGGTCGGTGCGCTGGATGCCGTTGCCGATGCGCTGCGTGGCCTGGAAGAACTGCGTGTTGCCGTCGGTCGAAGGGGTCGGCGCAAACAGCGCATCCTCGTAGGAGAGGCGCGCGTCGTTGATCCACTTGTCGCCGGTATGCTGCCAGCGGAGCAGGCCGCGCTTGTCGACGACCTTGTTCAGCGTCGACGTGCTGGCCGCGTTGATTCCGGTCGCGTTCTGCAAGCCGGATTCGTTGCGATACTTGCCCGACAATTCGATCAGGTCATTGTCGGTCGGCACGATGTCGATCTTGGCGAAATACAGGTCCTGCTTGAACCGCTGCGCGAACGTGCCGAAATTATCCTGGTATTGCTGCGGGATGGACGAGATCGGATAGCCGTTCTCGGGCCGCACGTCGTACGGGCTGGAGATGCGCTTGCCTTCGTAGGTGGCGAAGAAGTGCGCCTTGTCCTTGATGATCGGGCCACCCAGCGCCGCGCCGAACTGCTTGTTGCTGGTGTCGACCTTGGGGATCGTGGTCGGGAAGATCTCGCTCGGGCGACGGTCGCGCAGATTCTGGTTGGTGAAGTCGTAAAAGCCCTCGCCGTGGAATTCGTTCGTCCCCGACTTCGTCACCGCGGTGATCGCGACCGAGCTGACCTGGTCGAACTCCGCCTTGTAGTTCGACGACAGCACCTGATACTCGCCGATGCCGAGCTGCGGGAACGGGTTGCCGGGCGAGGAATCCTGGCCGGTGATCCCGTTCTTGAGGACGTAATCCTTCTGGCTGACGCCATCGATGAAGACGTTGACGGTGCGGCTGTCCTGCGCGCCGCCCTGGATGCGCGATGCGCCGCTCGCGTCCTCGATGAAGCGCACGCCCGGCGCCAGATCGGCGAAGGCGAGGAAGTTGCGGTTGTTCTGCGGCAGCTGCTCGATCAGCCGCGACGAAATGACGCTGCCGACCTGGCCACCGGCGAGCGAGCGGATACGGTTGCCGGTGACGACGATCTCGTCGCCGGCGGGGGCCGCGCCCGTCGCGGGCGCATCGGCATCGGGCGTGGCAGCGGGTTCGGCGCCGGTGGTCGCCGCGGGTGCCGTTGGCGCCGACAGGTCGAGATCGAGCCCGGCGACCTGACCGACGCGCAGCGTGAACGCGTCCGAATTGCGCGTGCCGTTGCGTTGCTTCATCTCGAGGCGATAGGTGCCCGCGCGCAGCGACGCGAAGTTGTACGCGCCGTTCGCCTCGGCGGGCACGGTGCGCCGCAAGCCGGTCGAGATCTCGACCGCCGTCACCTCGACGATCGGGTTGTCGGCGGGTGCGGTGATCGTGCCGCGCAGCGACGCCTGGCCGACCTGCGCCACCGCCGGCGTCGGCGCGAACAGCAGCCCGCTCGACAGCGCCGTCATCGAGACGACCGCCGCGCGCAACATCATCCTGGTCATGAATATTCCCCTTTTCCCGATTGTTCGGGTGTGTTGTTGTGGACGTTGGAAAGAGTGTGGTCGGTGCGCGCTGGGCCGGTGGACTCGCGCACCATCACGACCGGGACGCGCTGCTCGATGCTGCCATCGTCCTCGCCGGCGATCGCCTTCACCAGCCGCGCGACCGCGCTGGCGCCGAAGCTGGCAATGTCGATGCTGGCCGATGTCAGCGACGGCGAGATGAGCCGGGTCAGCGGAATATCGTCGAAGCCCGCAATCGCAATCTGGTCGGGGACGACGATCCCCGCGCGCCGGAACGCCATCATCGCGCCGATCGCCATCATGTCGTTCGCGGCGAAGATCGCGTCGATGTCGGTGCCTTCCGCGATCAGCGTCGCGGCGGCGGCGGCGCCCGATGGCTCCCTGAAATCGCCGGGCAGCACGCGAAGCGACAGGCCCGCGCGCGCGCACGCATCCTGCGCGCCGCGAAGTCGCTCGTCGGCATCGATATTGCCCGCCGGCCCGGCGATATGGACAAGCCGGCGCCGCCCGCTCGCGATCAGGTGCTCGACCACCGCCGATGCGCCCGCGACATTGTCGATCCGCAGTTCGGCGCGACCCGGCTGTCCCGGCGCGCAGTTCAGGAGGACCGCGGGCATGTCGCGCGGCAGATGCGCGAGCAACTCGTCCGCCGAAACCTGCGGCGCCATCACGACCAGCCCGTCGACGCGGCCGCGCATCGCGTGCAGCGCCGCGACGCCGCGTTGCGCATCGCCGTGCATCACCATCATCATGCAATACAGCCCGCGCTCGGACGCCTCGCGGTCCATGCCGCGCAGCAATTCGGAGAAGAACTCGCCGTGCAAATCGGGGACGACGACGCCGATCATACCCGACCGCGCCGAACTGAGGTGGCGCGCGGCGGCGTGAGGGACGTAGCCGAGCCGCGCCGCGACGCTTTCGATGTGCGCGCGCAGTTCGGGGCGGACGTTGCTGTGCCCGTTCATCGCCCGCGACACGGTCGCAACCGACACCGCGGCTTCGCGGGCGATATCACGGATCGTGGCGTGCGGCATGAAGCGTCAGGGTCCCCTCTGGCACCGGTGTTGCTCACTGCAACCGGCATCTTATTCTTGATGTAACCGGTTACATGATCCAGAAGCGGTGATCAAGAACCTTGCGACGACCGTCCTTTCGGGGGATCGCTACAGGCATGGACAAGGGTGAGCGGATGACGGTGGCAACGAATTCACGACGGGATGTGTCGCGGCGCGCGATGATGATGGGCGCGGCGGCGGTGACGGCCTGGGCGGCCAGTCCCGCGCGCGCGCTGCTCCAGCAGGCGGGCGGCGCGGCGACCGCGCTGCCCGCGTCGGTCGAGGCGTTGATCGGCCGGATGACGGCGATCGAGAAGGCCGGCCAGCTGACGCTGATGGCGGCGGCCTGGGCAGGGGGGGCTGCCACGTCGCTCAATCCCGCGGGCGGCTCGGCCAGCTTCGACGGTCAGCTTGGCGACGTGCGTGCCGGCCGGCTCGGCGGCGTGTTCAACGGCAATGGCGCGGTCATGGCGCACCGGATGCAGACCAGCGCGATGCGCGAGTCGAGGCTCCGGATTCCGCTGCTGTTCGCCGCCGACGTCATCCACGGCCTGCGCACCGTCTTTCCGGTGCCGCTGGCCGAGGCGGCGAGCTTCGATCCCGAGCTGGCCCGGCGCACCGCGCGGGCGGCGGGGGCAGAGGCGGCGGCGTCGGGGATCGACTGGACCTTTGCGCCGATGGTCGACATCGCCCGCGATGCGCGCTGGGGCCGCGGCGTCGAGGGGGCGGGCGAGGACGTGCTGCTCGGCCGGATGATGGCCGCGGCGCGAGTCCGCGGGTTCCAGGGCGAACGCGGCCTCGCGGCGCCCGACGCGGTCGCGTCCTGCGCCAAGCATTTCGCCGCCTATGGCGCGGCGGAAGCTGGGCTCGACTATAATTCGGTCGACATTTCGGAGCGCACGCTGCGCGAGACCTATTTCCCGGCATTCCAGTCCGCGTTCGCGGCGGGGTCGCCGACCGTGATGGCGTCGTTTAACGAGATCAACGGCGTGCCCGCGACCGCCAATCCCTGGCTGCTGACCGACGTGCTGCGCCGCGAATGGGGGTTCGGCGGGCTGGTCGTGTCCGATTACACCGGCGACGAGGAGCTGATCGCGCACGGGTTCGCCGCCGACGCCCGCGAGGCTACCAAGCTGGCCTTCATGGCCGGCGTCGACATGAGCATGCAGAGCGGCTTCTACCTCAAGCACCTGCCCGACCTGGTCGCGTCGGGCGACGTGCCGATGGCGCGGCTCGACGAGGCGGTCCGCCGCGTGCTGGCGCTAAAAGTCCAGCTCGGGCTGTTCGACGACCCGTTCCGCCGGATCGATCCCCGCCGTGAGAAGACGCGGATCCGCACGCGCGAGAGTCTGGCGCTCGCGCGGGAAGCGGGCGCGAAATCGATCGTGATGCTCAAGAACGACGGCGGTCTCCTGCCTCTGCCGCGCCAGGGCAAGCGGATCGCGCTGATCGGCCCGTTCGCGGCGGGGCAGCATGACCTGATCGGTCCATGGAACGTCTATGGCACCGACGCCGAGGCGGTCGACCTCGCGACGGGAGTCCGCGGGACCGTCGCCGATCCGTCGCTGATCAGCGTCTCGCCCGGCTCGGGCATCGACGAACCGCTGGCCGGGGGCATTGCCGCCGCGGTCGCCGCAGCGCGCGCGGCGGATATCGTCGTGCTCGCGATCGGCGAAAGCCAGCGCATGTCGGGCGAGGCGCAGTCGCGCGTCGACATCGTCGTTCCGCCCGCGCAGATGGCGCTGGTCGACGCGGTCGCCGCGACCGGCACGCCGATCGTCGTCCTGCTCCGCACCGGCCGCGCGCTCGCGCTGCACGGGGCCTTGCTCGACGTCCCCGCGATCCTCGTCACCTGGTTCCTCGGATCGCAGGACGGCCCCGCGATCGCCGACGTGCTGTTCGGCAAGACAGGCCCCTCGGCGCGCCTGCCGGTCTCGTTCCCGCATGCCACCGGGCAGGCGCCCTATCATTATGATCACAAGAGCACCGGGCGTCCCAATGCGCCGGGCCCGCTCACCGAATACAAGGCGCATTACCGCGAGTTCGCCAACGACGCGCTGTTCGCGTTCGGGCACGGCCTGACCTACGGCACGATCGGCTATACCGATCTCGATGTCGGGACTGGACGGATGGCGAGCGACGGGGCGCTTACCGTACACGCGACGATCGCCAACACGGGCACGCGCCCCGCCGAGGAGGTGGTGCAGCTCTACATCCGCGATCTCGCAGCGAGCATCACCCGCCCGGTGCGCGAGCTGAAAGCGTTCCGGAAGGTCGCGCTGAAGCCCGGCGAGCGCCAGCGCGTGTCGTTCACGCTCCGCCGCAGCGACCTGCTGTTCGTCGGCCGCGATCTGCGGCCGACGGTGGAGCCCGGCCGGTTCCAGATCTGGATCGCCCCCTCGGCGCAGGCCGAAGGCGTCTCGGGCGCGTTTACGCTCGCCTGAGCCGCAGCAATGTATCGCGGCGAAGCGGGATGGCGATCACCGCCACCAGCATCGCCGCGATCAGCACCGCGGGGCAGGCCAGCATCAGCCACCGTATCGCGCGCAGGCTGGTCGCGCCCTGCACGGCGCCCGCGACGAACCCGCTCGCCTGGTAGATCGCGCCGATCGCAAACCCCGCGCCGGCCAGCGCGATCTTCTGCACCAGCGCGAACGTGCCGAACGCGAGCGCCTCGACGCGCTTGCCGGTCCGCGCTTCGTCCCAGTCGACCGCGTCGGGCAGCAATGTCCACGCGGCGAGCGCGAACCCGACGAACGCCGCCTGCATCGCCAGCAGGAATGCAACCGTCCCCGTGCTGCCGGGGGCGCGGATCAGCGCGAAGACGGCGGGCACCGCCAGCGCCAGCGCGCCCGCGCCGATCCACGCGACACGCGCGCCCTGCGCACGGGCAAGCGCGGTCCAGACCGGCACCGCGACGAGGCTGCCGAGCGCCATACCGGCCAACGCGCGCGGGCCGCCGGGGGTATCGAGCAGCACGTAGCGGAAATAATAGAGCACCGACTGCGTCGTCAGCGCGGTCGCGGCGCCACCCAGTGCCGCCGCGACGTTAAGCGCGACAAACGCCCGGTTGCGCGCGAGCGTCACGAGGCCGGCGAAGATCGCAGGAGCCTCGGTGCGCGGGGCAGGGAGGCTCGGTTCGGGGACGCGCCACGCCATGATCGCGAGCAGCGGCACGCCCAGTATGGCGAGCAGCGCGCTAGCCGCGCCATAGCTGCCGGTCTTCTCCGCCAACCCCGGCAGCGCCAGCGCCACCAGCGCCGCGGCGGCCGATCCGAACCCCATGCGAAGCCCGGCCACCAGCGACCGGTCCCGGCTCGTCTGCGCCACGCGCGTCGTCCACGCCGCATAGGGTATGTTGGTGAACGCGTAGAGCGTCCGGAACAGGATCTGCGTCGCAAGCGCCCACAGTGCCGCACCCGCGGGCACGGCGAACATCGCGGCGAATGCCAGCCCCAGCGGCAGCGCGCCCCATCCGACCATCCGCCGATACGACAGCCGCATCCGCTCCGCCGCCGCACCCGCAAGAAAGTCGGCGGCACCATCCCAGATCGCGCCGATCATGAAGATCAGCCCGGCGGTGGCGGGCGGCAACGCCAACGCATCCATGTAGAAGAACAGCAGATAGAGGCTGATCGCCTGCCAGTAGAGATTGAACGCGAAGTCCCCCGCGCTGAACAGAACCAGCGTGGCGCGGGCGGGGGGCTGGGCCAGCGGGGCAGGCGCTTCGGGCGGCACGTCACGCATGGACATGGACCGTGAGAGCGGAGGGAGGAGGTGAGGGACGTCGGGTACTCGGAACCATGGCGCGTTCTCGCGGCTTGTCACGTCCAAGGCAACGATACACCGCGCCACTCGGCGCTGGCGCCTGCAAAGATCGGCGTATAAACAAGTGCATGCCCCGATCCCCCGCGTCCAAATCCCTCGCCCCGTCCTGTGCTGCGGCACTTGGTGTTGCGCTCGTCCTGCTGCCGTCTGCGGCGATGGCGGCGGGGCCGGTGCTGGCCGCCGGACGCTGGGACGTCACCTCCACCGTCACCGATATCGCCGTTCCTGGCGCGCCCGGGTTCATCCTGCGGATGATGCGCGGCAAGTCGAAGGCGGAGCACAAGCGGCTGCCCGCGGCGCAGGGCGTCGAGGCGTTGCTCGTCCCCGATCCGAAGGCAGGATGCCGGGTCGACAGTCAGCGGATTGCCGACGGACGCTACGCGCAGACGCTGAGCTGTCCGCAAAAGCGCGGCGAACCGATGCAGATCGTGCGCGCGGGCAGCTATGACGCGACCGGGTTCGTCGGGCAGGCGACCGTTACCGGCACGACACCCAAGGGCGGGATGCGGATCGTGCTGAACCAGCGCGCGGCGCGCATCGGCGACTAGGACTCGGCCAAGGTCGGGCGGAACGAAATCAGCGCGCGGCGAAGTTTTCGCGGCGTCCGCGCATCGCGTGATCGGTCCTGCGTTCAGTTCAAACTAGACTTCGCCCGCAGCACCTTTGCTGCGTGTGCAGAAGGACGTCGTAATGACCCTCGAATACCCCGCCGCCGTGCCGGCCGACCGCCACGAAATCCACAGCGATTCGCCGCCAGCACATCGTGCAACGCCGCGCCGGCCCTTCGAAGCCATCGACCTCGACTCCCAGTTCGATTCCATCACCGACACGCTCTGGACGTATATGCGCCAACGCAGCCGCCCGAGCTTCAACCCGGGGCTGCTCGCCGAATTCCGCCAGTGGCAGGACGATATCGTGACCGCGCAATCGTCGGGATCGATGCCGATCCGGTATGTCGTCCTTGGATCGCGGTTTCCCGGCGTCTTCTCGCTGGGTGGCGATCTGGACCTGTTCGCTGCGCATATCCGCAACGGGGACCGCGACGCGCTGGTCCGCTACGGTCGGGCCTGCGTCGAGATCCTGCATCGCAACATGCGCAGCCTCGACCGGCCGATCATCACGATCGGACTTGTCGAGGGCGATGCGCTCGGCGGCGGCTTCGAAGCGCTGTTATCGTTCAACGTCGTCATTGCCGAGCGCGGCACGCAATTCGGGCTGCCCGAGACCAATTTCGGGCTGTTCCCCGGGATGGGCGCGCACTGCTTCCTGTCGCGCCGGCTCGGTGCGGCGCGGGCGGAGCACATGATCCTGAGCGGGCGATCGTACAGTGCCGAAGAGCTGTATGACCTGGGCATCGTCCACGCGCTCGCCCATCCCGGCCAGGGGCGCGCCGAAGTCGAGACGTATATCCGCCAGAACCGGCGCCGTCACAGCGGGCACTGCGCGATCTACGAGGCGTCGCGCTCGGTCAACCCGCTGCCCCTGTCCGAGCTTCAGGCGGTCGTCGACCTGTGGGCGGACGCGGCGTTGCGGCTGAGCGACGCGGACCTGAAGCTCATGCGGCGGCTGGTCGGCGCGCAGACCAGGTTGCTCGACAAGGCGGCCTGATCGCTGCGGTCATGATCGCCCTTGTACTTTGATACCGTCGCCGGCGAGCATGGTTGCGACCATGGTCGCCGGCATCGGCCGTGCGAGGAGATAGCCCTGCACCGCATCGCAGCGCGTCCGCCGCAACTGGTCGAGCTGCGCTTGCGTCTCGATTCCCTCGGCCACCGTCCGCATGCCGAGCTTGGCGGCCAGATCGATGACCGTCTGCACGATCGCCACCGACGCCGGGCTCTGCTCGAGATCGGCGATGAACGACCGGTCGATCTTGAGCGTCTGGAACGGGAATTTGGTCAAATAGCTGAGCGACGAATAGCCGGTGCCAAAATCGTCGAGCGTCGTGCGGACATGGAGGCGGTTGATCGCGTCGAGCGCCGCGAGCGATGCCTCGATATCGTCGAGCAGCACAGACTCGGTCACTTCGAGTTCGAGCCGCTCCGCCTCCAGCCCGCTCGAGGCCAGCGCGCTCATGATGACCATCGGCAGGTTGGTCGCGCGCAACTGGACCGGCGACAGGTTGACCGCGATCTTCACATCGGCCGGCCAGCTGCTCGCCGTCCGGCACGCCTCGCGAATGACCCAGCTGCCGATCGGTACGATCAATCCATTGTCTTCGGCGATCGGAATGAATTCGGCCGGCGAGATCGATCCGTGGCGGCGATTGGTCCAGCGCAACAGCGCCTCGCAAGACAGGATGCGCTGGCCCGCAAGGTCGAAGATCGGCTGAAACACCAGCTGAAACTCCCCGCGTTCCAGTGCGCCCTGGAGTTCGCTGGCAAGATCGCGGCTGCGCTCGACCTTTTCGTCCATCAGGGGTTCGTAGAAGCACATCTGGCCGCGCCCGCTGTCCTTCGCACGGTACAGCGCGAGGTCGGCATTCTTGAGCAACGTGTCAGCATCGGTGCCGTCGACCGGCGCGATCGCGATGCCCAGCGACGCACCGACATGCAGCAGGCGGCCGTCATAATGAACCGGCTGCTCGACGAGATCGATGATTCTGCGCCCGATCGAGGCCGCGCCGTCGCGGTGCTCGACGTCGCAGACAACCGCGAACTCGTCGCCGCCCAGCCGCGCGACAATCCCCGTGCTGCCGAACGCCTCGTTCAGCCGGCGTGCGACTCCGGCCAGCAGCGCATTGCCCGCAAGATGCCCGAACGAGTCGTTGATCTCCTTGAAGCGATCCAGATCGATCCAGTGGATCGTCAGCCATCGCTCCGCGGTGCACAGCGTTCGCAGCCGCGCCTCGAATTGCTCGCGGAACGCGGTACGGTTGGCGACGCCCGTCAGATCGTCGCGGCGCGCGACCGCGGCATGATATTCCGCCAGCGCGACCTTCTCCCGGGAGACCGTGGTCGCCTGCAGGATCACGCCATAGGTCTGCAGCGTGATGTCCATCATCGCCACGACGAACAGCATGATCACCACGGCAAGCGCGATCTTCAGCGGGTCGAACGACAGGATCAGCCCAAAGGACAGCGGCAACGAGGCAAAGCATAATTGCGACAGCGCGATCCAGGGGCGGCCCGCATTGCGTCCCGCGATACCCGCCGCATAGCCGATCGTCGTGGTTACCGCGAGCAGCTGGAGCACCGCCTCGTCGGTATAGACCAGTGCCAGCAGCCCGAACACGCCGAGTAGCGCGGAGTAGGACAGCGCGCCGAACCGATAGAGCATCTCCTTGTCGGCAAGCTGCGAGGCGGTGGCGGCGCCGCGCCGCGCCGATCTCGGCCATATCCCGATCGCATCGCTAACCCGGATGCCGGCGACGATCAGGATCGCCACCGCGCACAGGATCATCGATCGACTGCCGCTGACGAGCGCGACCACGCCCATCATTCCGCTTGAGGTGATCGCACCGATCACGAGCGATTGCGGGGACGCGTAGAGCGAGCCGACAAGCGTCTCGCGCACAGAGGCGGCGATAGCGTGATCAGAGTGCCGGAGCTGCGTCAGGCGGGATATCAGACCAGTCATGACCACCGCCATGAACGACACAAGTGTATAAGCAACAAACAAAATCCTGAAAGCTGATCAAATGGTCGCAATTCCAAACGCTCGGCCCGTGATATCGGTCGCATAACGGCACGAACGCTTTGGCAAGCTGAACGGCGGACGCGAACAGACGGGTCAGACATAAGGTTTGCGTATCGCCGGTCCGCGTTTCCGGGTCGGTGCTTCCACCGCGAACGCCAGGCGTCATACGTCGTGGGCATGAAGGCTATGGCGTCATCTGCGCGGTCGGGTCGACGACCGCTGACCCGACTCCGTGCGCAAGGTCCGGGACTAGGCCATTCCAAGCGCTTGGCTGGCGCCCGCGTGGGTGGGTTGGGGGCGCAGAACGCGTGGGCGGGCAAAAATTGCCACAAATATGCAAGAAAGTGTTTGACGGGTSTGYGGGGTGGCCGTAGAGGGGTGTCACCGCAGCGGAGTGCCTCACCGGCTTCTGCAGCGGTCGCAAAAAACCAGATGCTCCAAGCTCTCCAAGCTTCCTGCAAGGGAGGTTATGCGAGTGTCGGTATTTTTGTCGGCTCTTTGACATTGTAGGTTTAGATGAAGGGACATGTGGGCGGCGGCTTGCGGTTTCCGGGCTCCTCAAGGGTTCGGGTAATCGTTTAAAGCTAAGTCGCTCTGGGTTTCCTTCGAAGTATTACTTCGAAGGGGGCCTTTCATATGTCCTTCACGTATCCATACGTAAAGAATATTGTGCAGAGCGGCTCCTTGAGATGAGCTGTCGTGTCGTGGAATTCCACTGCGACGTGATGGTGAC